>NZ_APJI01000016.1 GCF_000497575.1 Afipia sp. OHSU_II-C1 | reverse complement strand
GTGCGCCTCGCGGCGCTCCATGCCCCTCGCTTTACAGGGGCAAAGCCAAATTTCACCTCGCGCGGTTCAGCGCGAGAGCGATTGCGCGTGGCTGTTTGAAAATTGAATCTGGAAGAGCCGAGCGCCGCACGCTGTCGCATCACACTCAGTCGTCGCCCCCGCGAAGGCGGGGACCCATAACCACCACAGGCCGTGGTGACAGCGAGAAGATTGCTCCATCATCTCCCTCAAGTCGATGACTTAAGGAGTATGGGTCCCCGCCTGCGCGGGGACGACGTGGAGAGAGACTACGCGATGCCTCGCAAACCCACGCAAGAATGAACGAACCTACGCTGCCATTGTCTCGCGCGGCTGATAGATCGCCACATGCTGGCAATGCGCGATGGGCTTTGAGCCGTTGGCGACGATCACGCCATCCAGCTCGACGAACTTGTGGCCCTTGCGGTCGTAGTTGCCGGTAACTTTCGCACGCACGGTAAGTTCGTCCTCAACCGCCGCCGTCGCCAGATAACGGATCGTGCTGCCGACATGAATCCACGGACCGAGGATGGCGTTTTCCATCAGCGCCCAGTTCATGGTCCGCAGCAGCATCCCGGTATGAACGATCTTCTCATTCGCATAGATCGGATCGGTTTCGCGAGCATCGCGCAGATACTCCGCAGAGCCTTGCGCGCCCAGCGTGAACGGCGGAATCGAAAGCCACTGACCGGTTCGATAGGTTTGCTCGCTGGCGGGAGCAGTTTTGCCGGCGACAGCGGCGATCTGGAAATCGCTGAGCGAAATTTTCGGCGTATCGGACGGCATTGAGGCCGTGCCGGACGCGCACAGTTCGCCGCGGCTCTCCACCTTGATGGCAAGACCGTCACCGGTCTCTTCCGCCGTCACAACCGCAGTCTCGCCGTCGTAGACCGGCTTGAAGAAGCGGCCGTCCATCAACCCGCGTTCCAGAAACGGCCGGCCCCATTTCGCCACCGGCATGTGGGTCATGTAGGCGAACACATCGACGCCGGGCACCAGGCCGCCCTGAAATCCGAAGCGGCGCGCGACCTGGTCGTCGTGCATCTTGTTTTCGGAATTCTTGGCGAGATTGTAGGCGTGGACGCTGTAGGGCTTGAGCGCGGTCATCAGTTTCCTCGGATTTTCTGCGTTAATTGGAGAGATGGTACGCAATGGCCAGTCCAAGGCAAGTCGTGCCCGTGCATGCCTTGCACGACCGCCGCGCGTTCCACTCGCCATTTCGGCCAGTCTGGGCTACCAGCATCCGCCTGCCGAACTTTTGCCAATCCAAAGGGTAAGACCTGATCCCATGACCCGCATCTATGTCGATGCCGATGCCTGCCCGGTGAAGGACGAGATTTACCGCGTCGCGGAGCGGCATCGGCTGCCCGTCAGCGTGGTCGCAGGAAATTTCATCCGCGTGCCGAACCATCCGCTGATCGAGCGGATCGCCGCAGGCTCGGGGATGGATGCCGCCGACGACTGGATTGCGGAACGCGCGCAAAAAGGCGATATCGTCGTCACATCGGACATTCCGCTGGCAGCGCGATGCGTCAAAGCCGGAGCCGATGTGATCGCGCCCAACGGCAAGCCATTCTCCGAGGAATCGATCGGCATGACGCTGGCGGTGCGCAACCTGATGACCGACCTGCGCTCCAGCGGCGAAGTCACCGGCGGGCCGCGCTCGTTTTCGCCGCGAGACCGCTCCGCGTTCCTGTCGGCCCTCGACCAGACCATCCGCCGCACCCAGCGCGCGCAACAGAAGTAAGAGCACCGCGACGACATGGCGCCTCCCCTCATCCAGTTGAAAGATATCGCACTGACCTTTGGCGGTACGCCGCTGTTGTCCGGCGTCGAGCTTGCGGTCTCGGCAGGCGAGCGCGTCTGCCTGATCGGCCGCAACGGCTCCGGCAAATCGACGCTGCTGAAGATCGTCGCGGGATTGGTGGAAGCAGATAAAGGCAGCCGCTTTGTGCAGCCCGGCGCGACCATCCGATATCTGCCTCAGGAACCGGATTTCGACGGCTTCAAGACTACGCTGGCCTATGTCGAAGCCGGAATGAATCCGGGCGACGATCACTACCAGGCGCAGTATCTCCTTGAGCAACTGGGTCTGACCGGCACGGAAGATCCGGCCAATCTCTCCGGCGGCGAAGCGCGCCGCGCGGCGCTGGCGCGCGTGCTGGCGCCCTCGCCCGACATCTTGCTGCTCGATGAGCCGACCAACCACCTCGACCTCACCACCATCGAGTGGTTAGAGGGCGAACTCGCCAGCCGCCGCAGCGCGCTGGTGATCATCAGCCACGACCGCCGTTTCCTCTCCAACCTCTCCCGCTCGACCGTCTGGCTCGACCGGGGCGAGACACGCCGCATCGAGAAGGGCTTCAGCGCGTTCGAGGAATGGCGCGACGAGGTGCTGGCGGAAGAAGAGCGCGACCAGCACAAGCTGGATCGCAAGATTGTCGCGGAAGAACACTGGCTGCGTTACGGCGTCTCCGGCCGCCGCAAGCGCAACGTCAAGCGCCTCGGCAACCTGTTCGAACTCCGGCAGCAGCGTCGCGACTATCGTGGAACCGCCGGCAAGGCGAACCTTGCCGCCGCGGAAGCCGAGACATCCGGCAAGCTGGTGATTGAAGCCAAGCACATCGGGAAATCATACGGCGAGCGCAAGATCGTCGATGATTTCTCAACGCGCGTGACGCGCGGCGACCGTATCGGCATCATCGGCCCCAACGGCGCAGGCAAGACGACGCTGATTGGGTTGCTGACGGGTGGCGATGCCCCCGACACCGGCACCATCCGCCTCGGCGCCAATATCGAAATGGCGACGCTCGACCAGCACCGCGAAAGCCTCGATCCGAAAACCACGCTGGCGGATGCGCTCACCGGCGGACGCGGCGACAGCATCATGGTCAATGGCACGCCCAAGCATGTCATCGGCTATATGAAAGACTTTCTTTTCGCCAGCGAGCAGGCGCGCACCCCGCTTGAAGTCCTGTCGGGCGGTGAGCGCGGACGGCTGATGCTGGCACGTGCGCTGGCGAAGCCTTCGAATCTGCTGGTGCTCGACGAACCCACCAACGATCTCGATCTTGAAACGCTAGATGTGTTGGAGGAAATGCTCAGCGACTATCAGGGCACGGTCATTCTCGTCAGCCACGATCGCGATTTTCTCGACCGCGTCGTCACGTCCGTCATCGCGCCGGAAGGCAACGGCAAATGGATCGAATACGCCGGCGGCTATTCGGACATGCTGGCGCAGCGCGGCGCGGACTTGCAGGAAAAGAACATCAAGGCGGTGACCACCGAAACTTCAAAATCCGCAAAAAGCACTGCCAACGCACCGGCGACGTCATCGAAGCGCCGCCTCAGCTTCAATGACAAGCACGCGCTGGAAACATTGCCGAAGACGATAGCCAAGCTACAGGCCGAGATCGCGAAACAGCAGAAACTGCTCGACGACCCTGAGCTTTATGCGAAGGATCGCAAGAAATTTGACGCTGCTTCCGCTGCGATTGCCAAGGCGCACGGCGAATTGGATGCTGCGGAAGAAAAATGGCTGGAGCTTGAAATGCTGCGCGAGGAAATCGAAAGCGGGGTCTAACCCTTCAGATAATTCAGCGCGCCATGCCCCGCCGCAACGCCTGTCGCGAAGCAGGCCTGCAACAAATAGCCCCCGGTCGGGGCCTCCCAGTCCAGCATTTCGCCGGCGACAAAGACGCTGGGCATTTTTCGCAGCATGAACTGCGCATCGATCTCACTGAAGGCAATTCCGCCCGCGGTTGAAATCGCGCGATCAAGCGGTGCGACACCGGTGAGCTTGATGGGAACGGCATCGATGAAAGCGGCGAGCGCTTCGGAATCCATCGCCGACAGGTTCAGTCCGCCCCCAATCGCCGCTTCCTGCAGCAACCCGATGGCAACGGGTGAAAGACCCGCAGCTTTTCGCAAGTAAGTCGACATCGACTGCTTTTGCCGCGGCGTGCTGACGCGCGCGGTCAGATCGGACATGGCAAGGTCGGGCCGCAGTGCGACATGGAGAGCGGCCTCACCATGCGCGAGCACGGCCTCGCGCAACGGTGCCGACAGCGCATAGATTGCGCCGCCTTCAATGCCGTCGCGTGTAATCGTCGCTTCGCCGCGCACAGTCTCTCCGCCGAAGGACAAGGCAACGCCTTTCAGGGGCTGCCCCTCAAAGCGGTTGCGGAACAAATCCGACCATCGGACATGGAATCCAGAATTCGCAGACCGCAGCCGTGCGATGTCGATGCCCTTAGCCTCGAACGAATCGATCCAGCCACCGTCTGCGCCTAACTTGGGCCAGCTTGCGCCGCCGAGCGCAATGACCGTCGCATCAGGTTTCAGTGACTTGAGGCCTTCGGGTGCCTCGAACTGCAACGCGTTACTTGCATCCCATCCCAACCAGCGATGGCGAAGCGCCAACTGCACGCCGGAGTGATCGAGGCGCCGCAGCCATGCGCGCAGCAAGGGCGATGCTTTCATGGCTTGCGGAAAGACCCGCCCGCTTGTACCCACGAAGGTCGGCTGGCCGAGGGCTTCGCTCCATGCGCGCAACGCATCGGGCGGAAACGCTTCTATCGCGGCACGCAGATGCGGGGCGGCTTCGCGATAGCGCGGAAGGAACGCATCCAGCGGTTCGCTGTGGGTGAGATTGAGCCCGCCGCGTCCGGCCATCAGAAACTTGCGCCCGACCGACGGCATACGATCGTAGATCGTGACCCGCGCGCCGCCTGTCGCTAAAACTTCAGCCGCCATCAGTCCCGCAGGACCGGCACCGATGACGGCAATATTCAAGTTTAGCCGCCCATCGACGGCAGCTTGATACCCGCTGCCTTCGCGGCCTGCTCCACATATTTGAAGGTCTGGAAGAACGCGCCGCCAAGATCACGCGCGGTCGACATGTCGCCGATCTTCGCGAAGTTCGCCGCGATGGCGTCCGGCGTCCACTGATCCTGCGGCAGGTTGAGACCCTCGGTCTCAACGACCTTGATGACCGCGAAAGAGCCCGCGCCTGCACCCATGATGGTTCGGGTCGGCGCATCTTCGCTCAAAAGATAAAGCACCGCCGGGGTGATCGCTTCAGGCTTCATCAGCGCCAGGATTTCCGGTCCGATCAGGCCTTCGGTCATGCGCGTCGCTGCCGTCGGTGAGATCGTGTTGACGCGAATGTTGGTCTTGCGGCCTTCCTCGGCGAGGACATTCATCAGTCCGACCATGCCGGCCTTTGCAGCAGCGTAATTCGCCTGCCCGAAGTTACCGAACAGACCCGACGATGAGGTCGTGACGACGATGCGGCCATAGTTGCGCTCACGCATGCCTTCCCACACTGCGCGGCAGCAGTTGAACGTGCCGGTCAGATGCACGGCGATAACCTTTGCGAAATCCTCCGGCTCCATCTTGGCGAAGGACTTGTCGCGCAGGATTCCGGCGTTCGCCACCATGAGATCGACGCTTCCCCATTTCATCGAGGCGCGGGCGACCATCTCCTTGACCTGCTCGAAGTTCGAGACATCCGCACCGTCGGCCATCGCCTCGCCGCCGGCCTGGCGGATTTCTTCGACCACCGCTTCTGCCGGGCTGACCGAACCACCGCTGCCATCGCGCGCCGCACCCATGTCATTGACGACAACCTTCGCACCAAGCTTCGCCAATCCCAGCGCATGCGCGCGACCGAGACCTGCACCTGCGCCGGTTACCACCGCAACGCGTCCATCGAATCTGATTGCCATGATCGTCCCTTAACGTTCGGGGAAAGAAATACGTTATGCGAAGAAGTGCATTCCGAGCCAGTCCGCAACCAGCGCAGGCTTGGGCTCTCCCTCGATTTCCAACGTCGTGTTGGTGCGCGCCAGCAACTCCTTGGGCGACTTCATGGTCGCCTCGGAAAGCACGAAACGCGCGCGCACGCGCTTGCCCGCACGCACGGGCGTGAGAAACCTTATCTTGTCGAAGCCGTAGTTGATCGACATCGCTGCGCCATTCAGAGTCGGCATGGTCGCATAGGCGAGCTTCGGCAGCACCGACAGCGACAGGAATCCGTGCGCGATGGTTCCGCCAAACGGCGTCTCGCGCTTTGCGCGTTCCGGGTCGATGTGAATGAACTGAAAGTCTTCGGTCGCATCGGCGAACGCGTCGATCTGCTTCTGATCGATCGTATGCCATTCCGAAACGCCAAGCTCTGTGCCCACGAGCTTCAGGTAATCATCAAGATTCATCGCAGCGCCCACGAACCATCTCCCGGCTGAAATTCGAACTGGGTTGGCACATTCCACAGATCAGCCGTCCGGCCAAGCAAAATCTGCTGGCCGGCACGGTTGCACGAACGGCATTAGCCCTCGTCGAGTGCGGCGTCCGTATGCCGTTTCAAACAAACTGTGCAAGGTAAATACGCCTGGAAATAGTCTCCAGCGCGTTACCGGGCCGCTCCCTGACTGCTTTGCAATTCCGGAAAATCCTCTTCCCGGAATTCCTGACCACGCAGCGGATCCCTGCGGTCGTTCTCGTGCTCCAGGCGGCGAAGCTGCACGCGGCGAATCTTGCCGGAGATCGTTTTCGGCAATTCCGTCACCAGTTCGATCCGGCGGATGCGCTTGAATGGCGCGAGGCGCGAATGGACGTACTGAAAGATTGACAGCGCGGTATCGCGGGACATGGCGGTGCCGGGAACCACCGAGACATAGGCCTTCGGAAGCGCAAGACGGATCGGGTCCGGCGTCGGCACGACTGCGGCCTCGGCCACCAGTTCGTGCTCCAGCAGCACGCTCTCCAGCTCGAACGGGCTGATGCGGTAATCCGAGGACTTGAACACATCGTCGGAGCGGCCAACGAAGGTCAGGTAGCCGTCGTCATCGAGGAACGCCACGTCGCCGGTCTGGTAGACATCCCCGTCCGCGCCCTTTGGCTTGCCGTCGTCACCCTGATAGCCGAGCATCAAGCCCGCCGGACGATCGGCACCAAGGACGAGGCGAACCTCACCCTCTTTCGCCGGGTTTCCGTCGGCATCTGCAACCCGCACCGTATAGCCCGGCATCGGCCGGCCCATCGATCCGATCTTCACCGGCTGGCCGGGCGAGTTACCTGCAAGCGCCGTGGTCTCGGTCTGGCCATAGCCGTCGCGGATGGTCAGCCCCCACGCCGCCTTGACCTGATCGATGACCTCTGGATTGAGCGGCTCGCCGGCGCCGCAAACCTCGCGCACCGATACCTTGTAGTCCGCCAGCCGCTCCTGAATGAACAGCCGCCACACGGTCGGCGGCGCGCACAACGTGGTCACGCCGCAACGTGCAACCGTTGTAAGCAGACCCTTCGCGTCGAAACGCGGCTGGTTGACAATGAAGATCGTCGCGCCGGCATTCCACGGCGAGAAAAAGCAGCTCCACGCATGCTTGGCCCAGCCCGGCGATGAAATGTTGAGATGGACGTCACCCGGCTGGAGGCCGAGCCAGTACATCGTGGACAGCGATCCAACCGGATAGCTGCGATGGCTGTGCAGGACGAGTTTCGGCTTTGCCGTCGTCCCCGACGTGAAGTAGAGCAACATCGGATCGCTGGCGTTCGTGACGCCATCCGGCGCGAACGTCTCGGGATAGTTCGCCGCATCCTCGAACTTGCGCCAGCCTTTGTGCTCTGACGTAGCGGCCACCACAATCCTGGTGAAATCGTCCTCGCCAAGGCCCTCGAATTTCGCCACTTGGTCCTGCGTGGCGACGACAACCTTCGCTTTGCCGCGGTTGAGACGGTCGCGCAGTTCATCCGCCGTCAGCAATGTGGTCGCCGGGATGACAATAACGCCAAGCTTCATGGCGGCGAGCATGGTTTCCCACAGCGGGACCACGTTGCCGAGAAGCATCAGCAGGTGGTCACCGCGCTTGAGCCCAAGATCGCGCAGAAAGTTCGCCGTCTGGTTGGAGCGCCGCGACAGCTCCGCAAACGACAGTTTCGTCTCAGTGCCAGTGGCGGCATCAACGATCCACAGCGCCGTGCGGTCGCGGCTTTCGGGGTCGCGCGCGAGTCCTGCATCGAACCAGTCGAGCGCCCAGTTGAACTGCTTTTCATCCGGCCAGCGGAACTCCGCGATGGCCTTGTCGTAGTCGGTCCGATGCTTGAGCAGGAAAGCGCGCGCGTCCCGGAATGTTGTCATCAAGAGATCCTATTTCGCCAGCCCGCGAAGATGCTTGATGATCCCTGAAAAATCCACTCCACCGTGGCCAGCCTTCTCGAACGCGTCATAGATACTTTCGGCATGGGCGCCCAGCGGTGTCGCCGCTCCTGCGGCCTTTGCGGCTTCCTGCGACAGACGCAGATCCTTCAGCATCAGCGCCGCGGCGAACCCGGGCTTGTACTCGTTGTTCGCAGGCGACGCCGGAACAGGACCCGGCACAGGGCAATAGGAGGTCAGCGACCAGCACTGGCCTGACGACGTGGACGCGACATCGAACAGCGCCTGATGCGACAGGCCGAGCTTCTCGCCCAGCGCGAAAGCCTCCGAAACGCCGATCATCGAAATACCGAGGATCATGTTGTTGCAGATCTTGGCCGCCTGTCCTGCACCGGCTTCACCGCAGTGAACGACCTTCTTGCCCATGTTTTCCAGAACAGGTTTGGCAGCCGCGAAAGATGCATCGGTCCCGCCGCACATGAACGTCAGGGTGGCGCCCTTTGCGCCACCGGTGCCGCCGGACACCGGCGCATCAATCGACGGCAGATTGTGTTCGGTGGCATGGGCATGTGCCAGCCGCGCGCTTTCCACGTCGATGGTCGAGCAGTCGATCATCAGCGTGTTCTTGCCGACTGCCGGGATGATTTCCTTCCATACGCCCAAAACATGCTTGCCCGCAGGCAGCATCGTGACAACGATTTCGGCGCCCTTCACCGCATCCAGGGCAGTCGCCGCTATGCCTACGCCGTCCGCCTTGGCAGCATCCTTGGACGCCTGCACAAGATCGAAGCCCTGCACCTTGTGCCCGGCCTTGACGAGGTTGGCCGCCATGGGTCCGCCCATGTTGCCAAGACCGATGAATGCAATGTTTGCCATTTCCTGCCCTCTTTATTGCTGCTCCGGAATCAAGCCGGGAAGATCAGCGTGTATTTTCCGTTCGGTGCGAAGTACTTCCCGACGATATCTGGCGTCACATCCTCGATCCGCGATGGCGACCACTTCGGATTTCGGTCCTTGTCGATGATCGCGGCGCGGACGCCCTCGACGAATTCAGCGCTCGTAAAAACAGCCAGCGCCGAATTGTATTCGCGAATAAGACATTCCTTGAGCGACTTGGAGTTTCGCGCACGGCGAAGCAACTCCAGCGTCACCTTGAGCGCCGTCGGCGACTTCTCCAGGAGCGCCTTGAGCGTAGCGAGCGCAAATTCCGAGCCGTCGCTTTGCAACGCGGTCACGCTCTCTTCGATCGTGTCGTGTGCGAACGCGCGGTCAATCAGATCGCGGTGTTGCGCGATGGGTGTCTGAGCGTCCTGAATGCCAAAGCGCGCCAGTATGGCGCGAACGTCGTTGCTTTTCGCCTGCAATGGCGCATTGGCCAGCGCGTCGCGAAGTGCAGGCCAGTCTTTCGTAGCGATCAATACATCCGCGGCGCCCGCATAAACCGCATCGGCACCGCTCATCGTCTGGCCGGTCAGCGCGAAATAGGTCCCGATCTCGCCCGGCGCGCGTGACAGCAGCCACGTTCCGCCGACATCCGGGAAGAAACCGAGGCCGACCTCCGGCATCGCCATTTTCGTCTTTTCGGTCACAACCCGATGCGCGCTGTGCGCCGAGAGCCCGACGCCGCCGCCCATGACAAGACCGTCCATGTAAGCGACATACGGCTTCGGATACTCCGGAATGCGCGCGTTCAGGATGTATTCCTCACGCCAGAACACCGGGCCGAGATCGCCGCCCGCTTTCGCGCTTTCATAGAGACCGCGGATGTCGCCGCCCGCGCACAAACCACGTTCGCCCGCGCCTTCCAGCAGCACCAGCGATACACCGGGATCGGCCTCGAATGCATCAAGCGCAGTCACGATCTCGCGAGTCATCTCAAGCGTCAGCGCGTTGATCGTCTTGGGACGGTTGAGCCGGATGATTCCAGCGGCACCTTCCCGGCAAATGATCACATCCTTCCCGGGTGTCTCCGTCATCGCCGCATGTGCGCTCATCGCGCGCCCTCTATCAACTTGCGGGCCACAATCACACGCATGATTTCGTTGGTCCCTTCGAGAATTTGATGCACGCGCAGGTCCCTGACAATTTTCTCGATACCGTATTCCGCCAGATAGCCATATCCGCCGTGCAATTGCAGCGCCTGATTGGCGATTTCAAACCCGGCATCGGTACCGAAACGTTTGGCCATCGCGCAAAGCATACTCGCGTCGGGGTCCTTGCGGTCCAGCGATGCGGCAGCGCGCCACAGGAACGTGCGTGCGGCTTCCAGTTCAGTGGCCATGTCGGCAATGCGGAACTGCAAGGCTTGAAACTCATCGAGGCGTTGACCGAACGCCCTGCGCTCTTTCGTGTAGGCGAGCGATTTGTCGAGCGCGGACTGCGCGCCGCCAAGCGAGCATGCGGCAATATTGAGACGTCCGCCGTCAAGGCCCGCCATCGCGATCTTGAAGCCGATACCCTCCTCACCAAGGCGATTTGCAACCGGCACGCGGGCGTTCTCGAAAATCACTGCACGGGTCGGCTGGGCATTCCAGCCCATCTTGCGCTCGTTCGCGCCGAACGAAACGCCCGGCGTATCGCGATCGATCACAAGCGTGGAGACGCCGCCTGCGCCCTCGCCGCCGGTACGAACCATTGCGACGTAAATGTCGCTGGTTCCGGCGCCAGAGATAAATTGCTTCTGTCCGTTGAGCACGTAGTGATCGCCGTCACGCACTGCGCGGGTCGAAAGTGCTGCGGCATCCGAGCCTGCGCCCGGCTCGGTCAGAGCGTAGCTCGCGATCAGTTCCATGGTGCACAGACGCGGCAGCCATTTCTGACGCTGCGTGTCCGAGCCATAGGCATCGATCATCCACGATGCCATGTTGTGGATCGAGATAAACGACGAAACGGTCGGGCACCCCGTCGCCAGCGCCTCGAATATCAGCGCGGCGTCGAACCGCGTCAGCGCCGAGCCGCCGACATCGTCACGAATGTAGATGCCGCCCATGCCGAGCGCCGCCGCTTCGCGCATCACATCGACGGGGAAGAATTTTTCCTCGTCCCATTTCTGTGCAAATGGAGCGATTTTCTCGGCCGCGAATTCGCGCGCCATGTCGCGAACCGCGATTTGATCCTCGGTTAGAGCGAACTGCATTGCGCCCCCATCACGCTTTGGAAATCTGATAATGCCGGGCAACCGCCGAGGCGGCTGCCCGGAGCACGCTTCTTTATCAGTTCATCGTTGGGATGGTGAACTCTGCGCCGTCCTTGACGCCGGAGGGCCAGCGCGAGGTGACGGTCTTGGTCTTGGTATAGAAGCGGATCGAATCTGGTCCGTGCTGGTTGAGATCGCCGAACCCGGACTTCTTCCAGCCGCCGAAGGTATAGTAGGCGATCGGCACCGGGATCGGCACGTTGACGCCCACCATGCCGACATTGACCTTGGCCGCGAAGTCGCGCGCCGCGTCGCCGTCGCGGGTGAAGATCGCAACGCCGTTGCCGTAGTCGTGATCCGACGGCAGCGCCAGCGCCTCGCTATAGTCATGCGCGCGCACCACCGACAGCACCGGGCCGAATATCTCTTCCTTGTAGATCCGCATATCCTTCGTGACGTTGTCGAACAGACAGCCGCCCATGTAGAAGCCCTTCTCATAGCCCTGCATCTTGAAGCCGCGGCCATCGACCGCGAGCGTCGCGCCTTCCTTGACGCCGATCTCGACGTAGTCCTTCACGCGCTCCAGCGCCGCCTTGGTCACCAGCGGGCCGAAATCCGCGCTTGGATCGGTCGAGGGGCCGATCTTCAGGCTCTCGACCCGCGGGATCAGCTTCTCCATCAGCCGGTCCGCGGTGGTCTTGCCCACCGGCACCGCCACCGAGATCGCCATGCAGCGTTCGCCCGCCGAACCGTAACCCGCGCCGATCAGCGCATCGACGGTCTGGTCCATGTCGGCGTCCGGCATGATGATGGCGTGGTTCTTGGCGCCGCCGAAGCACTGCGCGCGCTTGTTGCTGGCCGCGGCGCGCTCATAGATGTACTGCGCGATCGGCGAGGAGCCGACAAAGCCGACGGCGCGGATATCCGGATCGTCGAGGATCGCGTCTACCGCTTCCTTGTCGCCGTTGACCACATTGAGGATGCCCGCGGGCAGTCCCGCCTCCATCATCAGGGCCGCCAGAGCCATCGGCACGCCTGGATCGCGCTCCGAGGGCTTGAGGATGAAGGCGTTGCCGCAGGCGATCGCCGGGGCGAACTTCCACATCGGGATCATCGCCGGGAAGTTGAACGGGGTGATGCCGGCGACCACGCCGAGCGGCTGGCGCATCGAATAGATGTCGATGCCGGGGCCGGCGCCCTCGGTGTACTCGCCCTTCATCAGGTGCGGAATGCCGCAGGCGAACTCGACCACTTCAAGGCCGCGCTGGATGTCGCCCTTGGCGTCGGGCACCGTCTTGCCGTGCTCGCGGGCCAGCAAATCCGCCAGCTTGTCGTAGTCGCGCTGCACCAGCTCCAGGAACTTCATCATCACCCGCGCGCGGCGCTGCGGATTGGTGTTGGCCCACGCTTCCTGCGCAGCCTTCGCATTCTCGACCGCAGAGCGCACCTCCGCCTTGGTCGCCAGCGCAACCTGCGCCTGCACCTCGCCCGTCATCGGCTCGAACACGTCCCCAAAACGCCCCGACGTGCCTTTGACCTCTTTGCCGCCAATAAAATGACCGATCGTGCGCATGCGTATCCTCCAAAAGCGTGTGTTTGGAGGCTTTTAGCATCGCGACGACGGCGTTTGGAACCGGGTTCTGCGCACAGCACGGTGGCGCGCAATGCAAAGAGACGGGGTAGCTCAGTTCTCGGTTTTCGCCGCTTTGGGCTTCTTCGCGCTCGGTTTTGCTGAATTCTCGGATCGCAGGGCCGCCTGGCGACCAGCGCTGAGGATTTCGTCGGAGAATTCACTCGTACCCGCGGCACGCGCCAGAATCATCGCCCCCATCATGGTTGAGATGACACCAATGGCTTCGCGGCGCGCTGTCTTCGCCGGCAGATCCGGGAACTGCTCGACCAGCATCGCAATCATGTCTTCAAGCTTGCTGGCAAAAGCCTTGCGGGTTTTCGGACTCGCGCGGGACACCTCGACGCCCAGCGACGGCAACGCACAGCCGTTCCCTGCATCGTCGCGGTGCTCGGTCGTGAGGTAACCATTTACGATCGCGGCGAGACGCTTGCCTTCGGGCTCCTGTTCCGCGCGTTTGCGCCACCGTCCGGTGGTCTGCTGCATCGCGTGGGCGAAAGCCTCGCTGATCAGCGCATCGCGCGACGGAAAGTGCGCGTAGAACCCTCCGTGGGTAAGACCGGCTTCCTTCATCAATTCGGCAACACCGAGGCTCGCCGCACCGCGCTCGCGCAGCCGTACGGAAGCGTTCTTCACGATCCGCGCGTGGGTCTCAGCCTTGTGATCTTTTGAATAGCGCATTGCTGCCTCATCAAATGTCCCGTGTCATATAATAACACATTCCCCAGCCCGAAGCGCTTACTTTGCAACGTAAAATAGCTGCCATGCGCGATTTGACGACGAGAGAGAGATCGCGCACCATTTGCGTCCCCCGCGCTGCAACGCGCAAATGTCAGGTCCATCAAAATGCAAACAATCAATGACCATTGCAACGTCGTACGCGGCGACAACGGCATCGCACAATTAACAATTTGCAACGCCGGTCCGCTCAACATCCTGAACTCCGCTGTCATCCGCGGCGTTCGCGAGGGACTGGAGCATCTCGCCGGAGACACCAGCATTCGCGTGCTGGTCGTGAGGGGCTCGGGCGAGAAAAGCATGATCGGCGGCGCGGACATCAAGGAGATGGCGACGCTCGATCAGGCCTCGGCTGAAAAATTCATCACCGGCTTGCGCGACCTGTGCGAGGCAGTTCGGCAGTTTCCTGCTCTCGTCATCGCGCGCCTGCGCGGATGGTGCCTCGGCGGCGGGCTGGAGTTCGCCGCGGCCTGCGATCTTCGCATCGCGTCGCTGGACGCGAAGTTCGCGATGCCCGAAGTAAAGGTCGGCATCCCGTCAGTCATCCATGCGGCATTGCTGCCGCGACTGATCGGATGGGGACGCGCCCGCTGGCTGATCCTGACGGCGGCAACCATCGATGCGCCCACTGCGCTCAACTGGGGACTGGTCGATCAGGTCGTGCCCGAGACCGAACTCGATTCAGCCATCGCAGCAACCGCTGCGACGATCGCGGAATGCGGACCCGAAGCCATGCGAAGCCAAAAGGCGCTGCTGAAGCAATGGGAGGAACTTCCCCTCACCGAATCCGTCAATCTCAGTGTCGGAGTGTTCGGCAAGTCGTTCCTGACCGGCGAGCCCCAACGCCACATGCAGGCATTTCTCGACAGACGAAAATAACTCATCTGTCGCACGAAAATATCTCATGCCATTGGCATGCCAAGGCATGTTTTAAACGTCTGGCTGCTTGTCCGCACCTGATTCATGCTTTTATTGTCAGCACGCGGATTGCTATTTCCGCATCTTTTCATATGATGCATGTCATCTAACACGGTGCTCCGTGAACCAGGAGAGTTGCATGTCTACGTCCGATCCCGTTGTCATCGTATCCGCAGTCCGCACTCCCCTTGGCCGCTTTCAGGGCGACCTGTCTTCGTTCAGCGCGCACAACCTCGGCTCGCACGCGATCGGTGCGGCGCTGGAACGCGCAAAACTTTCGCCCGAGCGAATCGACGAAGTTTTCATGGGCTGCGTTCTGCCCGCCGGACAAGGGCAGGCCCCTGCCCGCCAGGCGGCACGCGGCGCGAAGCTGCCCGATGCCACCGGAGCCACCACCGTCAACAAAGTGTGCGGTTCGGGCATGAAGGCCACCATGCTCGCCCACGACATCATCAGCGCAGGCTCGGCAGACATCGTCATCTCCGGCGGCATGGAGAGCATGACCAATGCACCGTATCTGCTTCAAAAGGCGCGTGGCGGTTATCGCGTCGGCCACGACCGCATCATCGACCACATGATGATGGATGGTCTTGAGGACGCCTATGAGACCGGCCGCTCGATGGGGGATTTCGGCGAAGCCGCCGCGGAAGCCTATCAGTTCAGCCGCAAGGATCAGGACGAATATGCAATGGAGACGCTGACCCGCGCACGCAATGCCGTCGAGAGCGGAGCGTTCAAGAAGGAGATCGCGCCTATCTCCGTGAAAGAGAAAGCCGGCGTTCGTGTCGTCGAGAACGACGAACATCCGTTGAAGGTCGATCCGGCTAAAATTCCGAATCTGAAACCGGCATTCCGCCCCAACGGCACCATTACGCCAGCGGCTTCCTCGGCCAATGCCGATGGGGCAGCCGCGCTGGTTCTGACGCGCCGCTCGATCGCCGAACGTGAGGGTCTGCCGATCCTCGCTGAAATCAAGGGACACTCGACGCACAGCCAGGCTCCGGACTGGTTCACCACTGCGCCTATCCCGGCAATTCGCAAGCTTCTGGAAAAGATCGGCTGGACCGCGAGCGACGTCGATCTCTACGAAATCAATGAAGCCTTTGCCGTGGTACCGATGGCCGCCGCGCGCGATCTCGGGATTCCTCGCGACAAGCTCAACGTCAACGGCGGCGCTTGCGCGCTCGGCCACCCCATCGGCGCAACCGGCGCACGGCTGATCGTGACGCTGCTGCATGCGATGGAAAAGAACAACGTCCAGCGTGGCATCGCCTCGCTGTGCATCGGCGGCGGCGAAGCAACCGCCATCGCAGTCGAGCGCAAGCTGAACTGATCGCGCGTCGCGCAAACTTGTAGTGCATCGGCGGGATTTCCGCCGGTGTCATGTGCCGCACACCCGACAAGCGGGCTGCGTTGTTCCTGTGCAAGCAACCTGTGGTGAGATCGTGAAACGAAGCAGCGCGATACGACGGATTGTCGTTACTGGAATGGGCGCCGTGTCCCCGCTTGGCACCGGTGTCGAGGCCAACTGGTCGCGGCTGATTGCCGGGCAATCCGGCATCCGGGCACTGTCCGATAATGTCGCAGCCGACCTGCCTGTGAAAGCCTGCGGCATCGTTCCCGATATCGTCGAAGATCCGGAATTCGGGTTCGATCCCGATCGCGCCATTCCCAAAAAAGATCAAAAGAAAATGGACCGCTTCATCCAGTTCGCCATGATGGCGGCGGACGAGGCCATCGCGCAGGCCGGGTGGAAGCCCGAAGATGCGCGGTCACGTGAACGCACGGCAACCATTATCGCCTCTGGCGTCGGCGGATTTCCTGCGATCGTCGACGCGGTCCGCACCACCGACGAACGTGGCGTGCGGCGCCTCTCGCCCTTCACCGTGCCGTCGTTCCTCGTCAATCTTGCGGCGGGACAGGTTTCCATCAAGCATGGCTTCAAGGGAGCGCTTGGAGCGCCGGTGACCGCATGTGCGGCAGGCGTCCAGGCCATTGGCGATGCCGCGCGCCTTCTCCTCGCCGGAGAAGCGGATGTCGCCATCGCCGGCGGCGCAGAAGCCTGCATTGATCGTGTCAGTTTAGGTGGCTTCGCTGCAGCACGCGCGCTCTCGACCAACTTCAACGATGAACCACAGCGGGCGTCACGCCCGTTCGACCGCGACCGCGACGGCTTCGTCATGGGTGAAGGCGCAGGTATCGTGGTCATCGAAACACTCGACCATGCGCTGAGCCGCGGAGCGACGCCGATCGCCGAACTCGTCGGCTACGGCACGACGTCCGATGCCTATCACATGACTGCCGGTCCGGACGACGGTGATGGCGCGCGGCGATCGATTGAAATAGCGCTGCGGCAGGCCGGCATTTCGCCGATTGAGGTTCAGCATCTCAATGCACATGCGACCTCGACACCTGTCGGCGACAACGGCGAACTTGCGGCGATCAAGTCCGTGTTCGGAACAGAAGGCCGGGTAGCGGTCAGCTCGACGAAGTCTGCAACAGGTCACCTGCTCGGTGCAGCCGGCGGACTTGAGGCGATCTTCTCCGTGCTGGCTCTGCGCGATCAGATTGCGCCTGCAACGCTCAATCTGGATCATCCGGACGCGGCGGCTGAAGGTGTGGACCTCATCCGCGGTGCTGCGCGGCCGATGGCCATGGAACATGTGCTGTCGAACGGATTCGGCTTCGGCGGCGTCAACGCAAGCGTCCTGTTCCGCGCTTGGTAAGGCGCGGCCAGACCCGGAAAGCTAAACTGGCTTGCGCGTCAGCCGTTTGTTCTTCGCGGTGAGGTAGTCTCGCGTAACGGCTGTTGCGCCTCGTCCGGGCTTGTACATCAATTCGTCCGAAGAAACTGCGCGCCCGGACGTGGCTTGCATAACGAGTGGTGCAATCGCCGATCCGCTGACACGATCGAACGCCACGACCGGTTCATTGCCGCGTCCCGATACCCAGCGGTCGCCCCATTGCAGAATCGCCATCAGCGCGACCTGAAACTCCTTCGCCTTCAACGTCGGAACATACTCGAACCGCGTTCCCCGCTTGCCAACGTCGATCTGCGTCAGCATCCCCTTCTCAACGAGGTGCCTGAGCCGATCGGCGAGTGTGTTTCGTGCAATGCCAAGTCCGCGCGTGAAGCCCTCGAACGTGCGGACGCCGGCAAGCGCATCTCGCAGGACCAAAAGCGACCATGAATCGCCAAGTACGGCGAGCGAACGGGCGATCGAGCAGTTTAAACGGCTGAAAGAAGGCTCCCGCATACCAGTCATTTTCCTCGTTTAGTTGCCAATTAAGACTAGTTGCAATATCGAACTATCTAGAACATTTCGCATCAAGCCGCCAAGCGGTGATTATGGGAGAGCAGCATGCACAGCGTTCAGATCAACGCTTTCGGCAAGCCATGGGAAGTTGTAGAGACCGTCAGTCTCTCCGATCCCGGAGCACCGGGTGCCGGCGAGATCGTCGTCGACATGGAATTTTCTCCGATCAATCCATCCGACCTCGTGCTCATCCGGGGTCTTTACGGCGTGAAACCGAACTTGCCGGCGCCAGTTGGCGCCGAAGGCGTCGCGCGCGTTGCCAAAATCGGCTCCGGCGTGACCGGAATCAAGGAAGGCGATCGTGTTCTGTTTCCGCGGGGCGCATCGACCTGGCTCACACGCGCCAAGGTCAAGGCCGACGGTCTCTTTGCATTGCCGGCGAACGCAGACCCGCAGCAGCTTTCGATGCTGATGGTCAATCCGCCGACGGCGTATCTCATGCTGACCGAGTATGTCGCCCTCAAGAAAGGTGACTGGGTGATCCAGAGCGCGGGAAATTCCGCCGTCGGACGCGCCGTCATCGCCATCGCAAAGAAGATGGGCATTCATACCGTCAGCGTCGTACGCCGCCCCGAACTGATTGAGGAACTCAGGAAGCTTGGCGCCGATGTGGTGCTGGTCGAAGGTCCGGATCTGGCCAAGCGTGTCAGGGAAGCGACCGACAAGGCCAGGATCATGCTCGCGCTCGACAGCGTCGGCGGACCCGGCCTGATGCCGCTGAACGATTGTCTCGCCAACGGCGGCACGCTCGTCGCATACGGCGTGATGAGCGGCGGACCCGGCCCCTTCTTCACGGCTCCGAATATTTTCCGCGACCTGACGCTCAAGGGATTCTGGCTGTTGAACTGGTTTAACAAAAACTCGCCGGAACGCGCTCTCGAGGTTCAGAAGCAAGTGGCGAGCTGGATCGCGGACGGAACAATCTATACGCCGGTGGAAGCGACCTACCCGCTCAGTGAGTCCAAGGCCGCGATTTCCCACGCTGCCAAAGGCACGGGCAAAATCCTGTTCAAGGGCAGCTGAGAAATCGCTTCAAAACCGGAAGCGAACGTTCATCGGCGCTTCGATGATGATGCATGGGTGGGCTCCCCTGTTCAGGGCGGCCGGACTGGCCTACAACAATCGGCATCATCGGAGTATCCCATGACCCAACCTGCTGTCGACGCCCGCAACGCCGATCAGATTGCTTACTGGAACGGCCCAGGCGGCCGGCACTGGACAGACCGGCAGCAGCTCCAGGACGTTGTGCTTGCGCCGGTATCCAAGATCCTCATTGAGCGCGCCGCCGTAAAAGCAGGGGAAACTGTCTTCGATATCGGCTGTGGCTGTGGAGCCACGTCCTTTGATCTCTTGACGCAGGTTGGCCCCGGCGGCCACGTCACCGGTGTCGACATTTCCGAACCAATGCTGGGCCGGGCCCGAGAGCTTGCTCCGCCAAACATGCCGATCGAATTCGTGCTGGCGGATGCAACGGTATATCCGTTCCCTCCTGCAAGTGCGGATATGCTGTTCTCGCGTTTCGGGGTCATGTTCTTCGCACAACCTTCGGATTCGTTCGCGAACATGCGCAAGGCGCTGCGGCCAGGCGGTCGCCTCGCCTTCGCCTGCTGGCGGACACCGCGCGACAATACATGGATGATGCTCGGCCTTCAGGAGGCCTACAAATACGTGCCGAAGCTTCCTGAAATGAAACCGGACGATCCCGGCCCATTCTCATTCGCGAGCGAGGAACGGGTCCGGAGAATTCTTGGCGAGGCCGGCTTCTCGAATGTGGAAATGGACCGAGTCGACTTATTGCTCGACATCGCAACCGGCCGCGGCCTTGAAGCGGCCATCGAGACGACCCTTGCCATCGGTCCCACCAGCCGCGCGCTCGAGAATCAGCCGCCGGACAAGATCGAAGCAACCACGCAATCGATTCGCACGATGCTTGCCTCGCATCAGAAGGGCGACACCATCCCTCTCGGCGGATCGATCTGGATCGTTACGGCGACGAACCCACGCTAGTTCACGTCACACCTGAATCTCCGTCGCATCGCCCAACCGGAACATAAGCCTTCCCGCCGCTTTATTCGTATCCTGCAACCGACTGCGGAGACAATGATGGCGCGGAAGTACTCGAAGGGGGCAGCCAAAAAAGTCGCGCGTGCGATGCACAAGCGGAAAAAAGGAACATTGAAGAGCGGACGATCGGGCAAAAAGGTCACGAGCCGGAAGCAAGCCATCGCGATTGGCCTGTCCGAAGCCAGACAAGAAGGGAAAAAGGTGCCAGCGAAAAAGTCCGCATCAAAGGCACGAAAAACGAAAAAGGCAAAGAAGGCGAAGCGGTCGAAATCATAGATGCGCAGATACGGGATGTATCGGGATTACCGCGTAATGCCTATGGCTGATGTGGTTTTCCACCGGCCCCAGCCTGCCCGCTCGACAAGGCCAAGGCGGACTTTTAGTCTGCGCGCCGAACCCCGGGGACAGGCGGAGCGATGCGATCCAAGATCTGTTGTACGCTGGCGCTTGCCGTTGCCTTGTTCGTGCAGCTTGGAGCAGCAGTCGCACAATCCGACACCAGTGTTGAGATCACCTTCTGGAATTCGGTGAAGGACTCGAGAAACCCTGCTGAAATCTCGGCCTACCTCGATAAATATCCGAACGGTACATTCGCTGCGCTCGCCAGAATCCGGCTGGACGCACTGAAGCAGAAAGCCGTCCAGCCCTCTGGCGAACAATGGGCGGCCATCGGATTTGCGGCGCGCGGCGCCTGGGGCGCCGTATGGCAGAAAGCGACGCGGGACGAGGCCGAAGCGCGAGCCCTGACCCTTTGCGTCAACAACGGCGGACGTGGCTGCAAGGTTTCATCCACAACCAAATGCGGTGCGATGGCGTTCTACACCACGCGTATCCGCCGAACCCGTTACTGGGGTGCATTCACCGCCGAAGGTCCGACGCTCGGCCAAGCCATCGATGCTGCCTCGGCGCGCTGTCGCAAGGAAGGCCGCAGCCCGTCAGATTGCAACATCCGGGCTTCTTTCTGTGCAGATGGCAGCCACCGGGGGTGATCCGGGGCACTTTTATTCTACGGGGATGACGTCTACCGCCACCGCAAGCTTCTGCTTGCGAGATCCGACGATAATTCCATCGACCGGTGATACGTCGGTGTAGTCGCGTCCGACCGCCAGAACAACATGATCGTTGCCGATCACCAGATCGTTGGTGGGATCGAAACCCATCCATCCAATCTCGTCACCACACCAGACAGAAACCCATGCGTGCGTCGCGTCCGCACCCTGGAGCCGCGATCTCCCCGGTGGAGGCGTGGTCCTCAGATAACCGCTCACATAAGCCGCCGGCAACCCGAGGCCGCGCAACCCAGCGATCATAATGTGCGCGAAATCCTGACAGACCCCTCGCCGCTTCCTGAAAACGTCCAGCAGCGGCGTCGAAATCTCCGTTGCCTTCGAGTCGTAGACGAAGTCACGATTGATCCGTCGCATCAGGTCGGCCACCGAGGAAAATATCGCGCCACCGGCCGGAAAACACGCCGCAGCATAATCCGTAACGGATGGCTGGATTGATACGAGCGGGCTGGCGAACAGATATCCGACGGGCGAAACCGCCGCGAGCCCATTGGATGCGAAGGCAGCCTCGCGGACCTGCTCCCATCCGGGAGAGACCATGTCGCGTTGCGGAGCCGTGCGGGCAACGTCCACGCGTGATCGCGCATCGATGCGCAGAACGCGATGGGCGGTCTCGATCACGATGCTTTCGGTACGGATTCCGAAGAAGTCCGTTCTCACCGTGCGATCGAGCGGTACCGGCTTGATCTCAACGCGGTGAGAAATCAACTGCTGGCCATCGCCGCTTTTCGGTTCAAGCCTCAGCGAGCAGCGCGCAAAGCTGACCGGGCTCTCATAGGAGTACGTGGTGACATGACGAATGTCGTAAATCACGCAAACCCCGTCAGCTTCTCCGGTCTCAAGGCGAGACTGCCGTGCGGGAAGTAGTGCGATCCGATGGCGTCGGCTAGGTTCAGCAGATCCTGCTCGAGCGAGAACAGGGTCTTGGCATCGAACGACTCCGCCTCTCCCGCGATCATTGAGGCCTGAAGAGTCACAGCGAGACGGTGCGGAGGATCGATCAGGCCGCCTTCACGCATGCTGGGGAGACTGGCGATGTGCTCATTAAGCGCAGCGATCTGAAACGCCACCGAGCGCGGATTGAAGGCATCGAGAACAACCAGATCGCGCACCGGCGCGAGTACCGGTCCGACAAGATAACGCGAACGATAGGTGATCTGGCAATCGACCAGCGTCAACAGCAGATCGAGGTCCTCGGCTGTCGCCTTGTCGTCGGCAAACTGGCGTGCAAAACGTGCCGTATTGATGGCGCGCTCGACCCGGCGGCCCATCTCGAGAAAGCGCCAGCCCGCGGCGCGATTCATATTCTCCTGCGCAAGGCCTGCGAACGTCGCCAGCGATTGCAGAGTCCATTCCGCGGCTTCGAGCAAGGCTTCGTCGTCCTCCGCCTTTTCCGACAGGCGTTCCACCATTCCGGTGATGACATGCCAGGCATCCGGCGAAAGCCGCTCGCGCAATGTCGTCGCGGTGCGTTGCGCCGACCTGACAAGCGCCAGTGCCGACCCGAACTTATCCTTGGCTTGCAGCGCCTGCGCTGCAGTGGTCGCAAGCTTGGCGCGGGACGATGGCGAGGTGGCGCCCCAGGCAACAAGCAGGCGCTGAATGCGCTCGATCACCGGCTGCATCGGCGACGGCCCCTTGCCGGGTTCGCGCAAGGCCCCACCCAGTGCGCGAACCAGCCGCAAGGTCGCCTCGGCGCGTTCGAGGTAGCGGCCTAGCCAGAATAGATTGTCCGCAGCACGGCTGGGCACCCATCCGGCAATGCGTCTGATGCGTACGGCGTCACTCGGCGGTAGCAACGTGGACGTTGCGACTTCCTTCTCCGACACAACCCAGACGTCAGCGGCGCGAGCGCCCTCGCCCATTGAGACCGCACGCGCATCAGGCTTGTCGGCGATGCGGCAAAACCCGCCCGGCAGGATGGTCCAGCCGTTCGGCGTGGCGGCGGCGAAAACCCGGAGAACGAACGGGCGTGGAGAGATATGCCCATTGTCCCAAACCGGCGTCGTGGAGAGGCGCACCATCTCCTGCCCGACATAGTCGATGCCGCGCTTGCCGATAGCATCGACCAACCGCGCGCGCTCATCTGTGGACAGGGAACTGCCGACAATCGGACCACGGCCCGGGAAACCAGGCACAGACGGCCCGTAAGCACCCTCGATCGCCATGTCATCGAGGCGCGAAAGCACCTCGTCACGGGCGGATTTCTGCCCGCACCACCACGTGGCGATATGCGGCATCTTCAGGTCTTCGCCGAAGAAGCGCTGGCTCAGGCTCGGCAGGAAACCGAGCAGCGTCCGCGCTTCCATCACGCCGGAGCCGGGCATGTTGGCGACGGCGACACCACCCTTCCTGATGACGTCAATCAGCCCCGGAACGCCGAGCATGGAACGTGCGTCGAGTTCGAGGGGATCGAGGAAATTCGAATCCACCCGCCGCAGCAGCACATCGAGGCGCTTCAGACCGGCAACGGTGCGTACGTGCAGCCGATCCTCGCTCACCGCAAGGTCATCGCCTTCCACCAGCAGAAATCCGAGATAGCGCGCCAGCGTGGCATGTTCCGAATAGGTTTCGCTGGAATTACCCGGCGTCAGCAAACCGATGCGCGGCTCGTCGCGATCCGCGATGGCACGCAGGCTGTCGCGGAACGCTTCAAAAAACGGCGCAACGCGTTCGACGTTCATCGACGTGTAGAGATTTGTCAGTGCACGCGACAACACCAGCCGGTTTTCGAGTGCATAGCCCGCACCGGACGGCGCCTGTGTACGATCGTTCAGCACCCACCAGCGCCCGTCGGGTCCACGGCCGATGTCGGCGGCATAGAGATTGAGATACTGTCCGCCGGGCGGCGTCACACCGCAAACCGAGCGCAGATACTCTGCGCTCCCGGCAATGGCCGCTGCGGGCAATGCGCCTTCGGCAATCAGTCTGCCTTCACCGTACAGATCGCGCAGGATCTGCTCGAAAAGCTCCGCGCGCTGGGCGACCCCTTCCGATATTTGCTTCCATTCCACCTCGTCGATCAGCAGTGGCAAATGGCTAAGCGGCCAGGAACGGTCCGCAGCTTCCCCGGGGGCGCGATATGTGACGCCGGCATCGCGCATATGCTGATCGGCGGATGCGAAGCGGCGCTCGATCTCGCCGGACGAAAGCGCCGAGAACGCGTCAAAGAAACGGGTCCATACCTCGCGGGGCTGGCCCTCGGCGTCCAGAAACTCGTCCGGAATTCCGGGCAACGGCGCGTAGCCGCGGGTGCAATCCAGAAGATCGCGCTGTGCCGCTCGCTGTGCCTTTTCTCCGCTATCTGTGTCCGCCATCCCGACTCGCCTTCTGCCTTTCGCGACAACTTCGCCGATTATGGCGGCGGCCTCAATGCGGGAACGGTGTCCGAAGGTCCAGAGTCAGGGGAAATTCGAGGGTTCTTTCCTCGGGTGGCACATTTATTGGGCCCGGCGTGTGCCCATGGTCCTGAAAGCGGGCAAGCCGCCGCGCCTCGGCCTCGTAGCTGTTGACCGGCTTGGTATCGTAGCTGCGCCCACCCGGATGGGCGACATGGTAAACACAGCCGCCCAGCGAACGGCCATTCCATGCGTCTAGGATGTCAAAGGTCAGCGGCGCATGAACCGGAACCGTCGGATGGAGACCCGACGATGGCTGCCATGCCTTGAAACGAACGCCTGCGACCGCCTCGCCTGCGCGCTCGGTGTTGGTCATCGGCAATCGGCGGCCATTGCAGGTGATCACATGCCGTCCTTCGATGAAGCCGCTAACCTTGACCTGCAAGCGCTCGACAGACGAGTCAACATAACGCACCGTGCCGCCGCCGGAGTTTTCCTCGCCGAGCACATGCCACGGCTCCAGGGCCTGCCGCAGCTCAAGCGTTACGCCGCTATGCTGGACGCTGCCGAAAAGCGGAAAACGAAACTCAAGTTGCGCTTCGAACCATTCCGGCTCGAAATCGTAGCCAGCCTGCTTCAGGTCCGAGAGCACGCTTCTGAAATCTTCCCAAAGAAAATGCGGCAGCATGAAGCGATCATGCAACGTCGTTCCCCATCGCACGAAGCGGCCATCCTGCGGCTCACGCCAGAATTTCGCGATCAAGGCCCGGATAACCAGTTGCTGCGCGAGGCTCATGCGCGCATCGGGTGGCATCTCCAATGCACGGAATTCAACAAGACCTAGGCGGCCCGTGGGGCTATCCGGCGAGTACAGCTTGTCAATGCAGATTTCCGCGCGATGGGTGTTGCCGGTAATATCGACCAACAAATGGCGGAACGTGCGATCGACCAGCCACAGCGGCACCTTCTCGCCTTTCGGCGGAATCTTCGAGATCGCAATCTCCAACTCATAGAGCGCGTCATGCCGGGCTTCATCGATGCGCGGAGCCTGACTGGTCGGGCCGATGAACATGCCGGAGAACAAATACGATAGCGACGGATGGCGTTGCCAGTATAGCACCACGCTCTTGAGCAGATCGGGGCGCCGCAGAAATGGCGAGTCCGCAGGCGTGCGGCCGCCGACAACGACGTGGTTGCCGCCGCCAGTGCCAGTGTGACGGCCATCGATCAGGAAACGGTTCGCACCAAGGCGAACATGCGCGGCCTCCTGATAGAGACTGATGGTCGTATCGACGATTTCGCGCCAGTTCTTCGCCGGATGAATGTTGATCTCGATCACGCCGGGGTCGGGAGTGACCTTAATGACCTCGACACGCGGATCGTAAGGCGGCGCATAACCCTCGACATGAACCTGCAGCTTCATGTCTTCTGCGGTTGCCTCCACCACCGCGATCAATTCGAGATAGTCTTCGAGCTTCTCCACCGGCGGCATGAACGCGCAGAGAATGCCGTCGCGAATCTCGATCGACAGCGCCGTGCGGACACCGCCCTTTCCGCCAGCCTGCTGCTCCTGAATGAACTGGCGCGGCCCGCCATCGGCCAATTCTCCACCATCGAATACGGGCGGCCGAGCGACCGGCTCGGATGAATCAGCCGTAGCATCGAACACCGGCAGCGCTTCGCGTTCTTCCGTCGGATCCTGTTCGACGATGTAGGGATAATCCTCCGGCGGAATCCATTGCAGCGAATTCATCGGCAGCCGCAGACCCAGTGGCGAATCGCCGGGCATCAGGAACAGATTTCCCCGCCGGAGATTCCATTTCTCGCTCCGCCAGCGGCTGGCCGCCTTCGCATTCCAGCGCTGTACCGGCAGCACGAAGCCACGCGGCACGTTCAGTCCCTGCTGAAACACCTGCGCCATGCGCGAGCGTTCTTCCGGATCGGCCAGCTTCGAATCGCTCGGATCGACATTGCCCGGAAGGCTGTTCTCCTTCAAAAGCCAGTGCGCCTGATCCTCATAGGCCGGCAGCACATTGCCTGCATCGATGCCGAGTTTTTCTGCAATGCCCGCTGCGAATTTTTCCGCCTGCTCGATCTTCGCGGAGCGTGGCCCGTCCATCGGCGCGATCAGATCAGGATTGCGCCAAATCGGCACGCCGTCCTTGCGCCAGAAGAGCCCGAAAGCCCAGCGCGGCAGGCTTTCACCGGGATACCACTTACCCTGCCCGTAATGCAGCAGACCACCCGGCGCGAAGCGGGTGCGCAAGCGGCGGATGAGATCATCGGCAATGCCACGTTTGGTCGGACCAACCGCGGCAATATTCCACTCAGCGGATTCGAGATCGTCCATGGAAACGAATGTCGGCTCGCCGCCCATGGTCAGCCGCACATCGTCGGCTGCGAGGTCGGCATCCACCTTCTCGCCCAACGCGTCGAGACGCCGCCATGAGTCATCAGAGAATGGTTTGGTGATACGCGGCGCTTCGTTGACGCGCGTCACCTTCATCTCAAATCCGAAATCGACATTGGCCGAACTGACATTGCCGCTGATTGGCGCAGCAGTCCGGTAATGCGGCGAAGCCGCGACGGGGATATGCCCCTCGCCTGTCAGCATGCCCGACGTCAAGTCGAAACCGATCCATCCGGCGCCGGGCAGATAAACCTCGGCCCATGCATGAAGATCGGTGAAATCAGCCTCGACTTCACGAGGCCCTTGCAACGGGTCGATGTCCGGACGCAACTGAATGAGATAACCAGAGACAAAGCGAGCCGCCAACCCAAGATGACGCAGCGCCTGAATCAAGAGCCACGCGGAGTCGCGACAAGAGCCCGCGCCGCTCCGCAGCGTCTCATCTGGCGTCTGAATCCCCGGCTCCATACGGATGACGTAGTTGATCCTGTCGCGCAGCTTCGCGTTGAGCTCAACAAGGAAGTTTACGGTGTTGGTCGGTCCGCGCGGAATGCTCGCAAGATATTCCGCGAGCAACGGGGTGACCGGCTCGGTCTTCAGATACGGCGTAAGCTCGTCGGCAAGGTCAGCCGGATATTGAAATGGAAACGTTTCCGCGTACGGCTCGACAAAAAAATCGAACGGATTGACCACCGCCATATCGGCGATGAAGTCCACCTCGATCTTGAATTCCAACGTCGGCTCGGGAAACACGAAGCGCGCGAGCCAGTTCCCCTGCGGGTCCTGCTGCCAGTTGACGAAATGCTTCTCGGGCAAAACCTTCAGCGAATAGCTGGAAACCCGTGTGCGCGAGTGTGGCGCCGGCCGCAACCGGATGACCTGCGGGCCGAGGCTGACGGGCTGGTCGTACCTATAATGTGTGACGTGATGCAGGGCGACGGCGATGGACACTGCGCAACAACCTCAGTGGCTTGTTTTTTGAGCAGAACACCTGGCTAAGCCTCTATCAAGCGCTAACAACGGGCAAGCCCTGCCTAACGCATTGGCGAATCGAGGTTTCGTGCCGAAATGCCGAGCGATTTGATGCGCGATGCCAAGGTGGTCGGCTTGATCGCAAGCAGTTCCGCCGCGCCGTCCTTGCCAAAAACCTTGCCGCCGGATGCCTTCAGCGCGGCCAGGATATTGTTGCGTTCGTGCTCCCGCATCTCATCGTCCGTCATGATAACTTGAGGCGCGCCATTCCTGGGACGCCGTGACGCTACGGGGAGTTCGGTTCCGGTTTGCTGAATGGGCAGATCGATCCGCAGCCGGCCGTTCTGGGCCAGAATGGCGGCGCGTTCGATCACATTCTGTAACTCGCGGACGTTGCCCGGCCAGTCGTACTGCATCAGGCGACGCACATCGCCTTCCGATAATCGAAGGTTGGATTTGAGCGATTTGCTCTCGCTGCTCAGGAAATGCTGCGCGAGTAACGGGATGTCCTCACGACGGTCGCGCAGCGGCACGGTTTCAACCGGAAACACGTTGAGCCGGAAATAGAGATCCTCGCGAAAGCGCCCCTGCTTCACTTCCTGCTTCAGTTCGCGATTGGTCGCCGCAATAACGCGGACATTGACGGCGCGTGTCCGCTCCTCACCAACGCGCTCGAAATGCCCTTCCTGCAACACGCGCAGCAGCTTGCCTTGGAGCTCCAGCGGAATTTCACCGACTTCATCGAGAAACAACGTCCCACCGTCGGCCAGTTCAAACCGTCCGACACGATCGCGCAACGCCCCGGTGAACGCGCCGCGGACATGGCCAAAAAATTCACTCTCGAACAGTTCGCGCGGAATGGCTGCACAGTTGACCCGGATCAGCGGGCGGTCGCTACGCTGGCTCGCCTCGTGGATAGCCCGTGCGATCAGTTCCTTGCCGGTCCCGGATTCGCCGGTGATCATTACGGTCGCGTCAGTCGGCGCAACGAGGCTGACCTGCCGCAGCGTCTTCTGCACTGCCGCGGTACGCCCGATGATGCCGCGCGGGTTGGTTTCGGTGCGGATTTCTTCCTGCAAATAGGCGTTTTCCTGCTCAAGACGCTCGCGCAGCTGGTCAACCTCGGCGAGCGCCGCGCGAAGCTTTTCATCAGCTTCGCGGCGCTGACTGACATCGCGGAACACAATCACCGCGCCAACCACCACGCCGCGATCGCGGATCGGCGTGGACGTGTATTCGACCCAGACCGGCGTGCCGTCCTTGCGCCAGAACACCTCGTCATCCACCTGATGTACCGCGCCGTCGCGGAACGCGGCATAGATCGGACAGTCCTCGTGCGGATAATGCCTGCCGTCGTGGTGTGTATGATGCACGGTCGCGTGAATATTGGTGCCGACTAGCTCCTCCGCCGACCAGCCGAGAATGCGCTCGGCGACCGGATTGACGAATGTGGTCTTGCCTTCGGCGTTGACCCCATAGATGCCCTCGCCCGCCGCGCGCAGGATCAACTGGTTCTCGCGCTCGATATCACGGAAGACACGCTCCACGCGTTGCCAGGCAGCAATACCGCCGCGCATGTGATCCTCCGCCGTAACGTCGACAAACCGCCGGCGACGCTGTTCGAGGTCACTCATCGCCAGCAGCACTAGCGGCGTGCCCTCCTGCGGGATGAGCGACCCGGTATATTCCAGCCGCAGCTTGTTACCCGCGGCATGACGCGGTGTCAGCGACGTGGTCCAGAATGAGCCCCTGTCGAACACTGCCTGGGTGAACACAATCAGCGCCGGCACCTGACCGGCATGCAAGGCGCTGATCTTCATCTGCCGGAGCAGTGCACGGTCGTATCCAAGCAACGCGCATACGGCGGGATTGGCCTCCACGATGCGGTCGCCATGAGGATCCAGCAACATCGTCGGCTCGGCCGAAAAATCGAACGCGGCGCCCCACAGATCGGGGCCCCTCTCCGGTATCGGGGACAAGGAGAAGTCCATAAACCCTCACTACGAAATATCGTAATTGACCTACGAATAATCATGTAACACGAAATTTCGTAACCGACAATATTACCGCTGCAGCGTAGGCTTATTGATAAATCGCGCGAAACGGGAATGGCACGCAGCTTGCGTAGTGGACTGAAACGCCATGCAGGAGGTTTCATGTCCACCTTCGACAATCCATTCGATCCAAACCGTCGCCTCTCCTCTTTCGGCTGCGCTTGCGGCCAGCACGCGAACGACGCGGAGCACGATGCAGCACTCCAACTCCAGACCGTTGCCTCACTGGGCGACGAGCAGCGCTATGAAGGCGTCGTCGCATCGGCCGTCATGCGCGCGATGTTTCCGCAAGACGTCGCACGCCGCGCGTTCCTGAAATCGGTCGGCGCTGCGACTGCCGTCGCCGCTGTCTCGCAGTTTTTTCCCCTGAAGACCGCCACCGAGGTTTTCGCGCAGGGCGCGCCGCTTGAAAAGAAGGACCTCAAGGTCGGATTCATTCCGATCACATGCGCCACGCCGATCATCATGGCAAAACCGATGGGCTTCTATGAAAAGCAAGGCCTCAACGTCGAAGTGATCAAGACTGCCGGCTGGGCTGTCATCCGCGACAAGACCATCAACAAGGAATACGACGCGGCGCACATGCTCTCGCCTATGCCCATCGCCATCTCAATGGGCGCCGGCTCCAATCCGATCCCCTATACCATGCCCGCAGTCGAAAACATCAACGGTCAGGCCATCACCCTCGCCATCAAGCACAAGGACAAGCGCAACCCGAAGGGCTGGAAGGGTTTCAAGTTCGCAGTGCCCTTCGACTACTCGATGCATAACTACCTGCTGCGCTACTACCTGGCGGAGCACGGCATCGATCCCGATACCGACGTTCAGATCCGCGCGGTGCCGCCGCCGGAAATGGTCGCCAATCTTCGCGCCGACAACATCGATGGCTTCCTCGGTCCAGATCCGATGAACCAGCGTGCTGTGTATGATGGCGTCGGCTTCATCCACATTCTGACGAAGGATATCTGGGAGGGCCATCCTTGCTGCGCGTTTGCGGCGTCCAAGGAATTCGTCACCACGATGCCGAACACCTATGCCGCGCTGCTGAAATCGATCATCGATGCGACGGCGTTCGCCCACAAGGCCGAGAACCGCAAGCAGATCGCGGAGGCGATCTCGCCAGCGAATTATCTCAACCAGCCGCCAATCGTGCTCGAGCAGATTCTCACCGGCACCTTCGCCGATGGACTCGGCAACATCGTGACGCAGCCGAACCGCGTCGATTTCGATCCGTTCCCTTGGCAGTCGTTCGCAGTCTGGATCATGACCCAGATGAAGCGTTGGGGACAGATCAAGGGTGACGTCGACTACGCCGGTGTCGCGAGCCAGGTCTACCTCGCCACCGATACGGCAAAACTCATGAAGGAAGTTGGTCTGACGCCCCCGACAACTATCACGAAATCGTTCAGCGTGATGGGTAAGCCTTTCGATCCGGCAAAGCCTGAGGATTACCTCAAGAGCTTCAAGATCAGCAAGGCGAGCTAAGCATGACCTCGTCGCTGAAACTTCGCGCGGCCGTGCTGTCGATTGCGATCTTCCTCGCCTTAATCGGCGCGTGGCATCTTGCCACGCGCGGCAGCGGGTCGGTCGCGACCATGAGCCCGGAATACGCAAAGCTGATGGGTGTGACCGCGACCCAGGGCAAATCGGCAATGCCGGGACCGCTCGATGTCGGCGCTAAGCTCTGGCAGCATATCAAGAGCCCCTTCTACGACAACGGCCCGAATGACAAGGGCCTTGGTATCCAGCTCGGCTATTCGATTGCCCGCGTGTTGCTGGGTTACTTCCTCGCCGTGATTGTGGCGATCCCGCTCGGATTCCTGATCGGCATGTCGCCGCTGATCAGCAAGGCACTCGATCCTTTCATTCAGGTTCTGAAACCTATCTCTCCCCTCGCCTGGATGCCGCTGGCGCTCTACACCATCAAGGATTCCAACACCTCCGCGATCTTCGTGATCTTTATCTGCGCGATCTGGCCGATGCTGATCAACACGGCGTTCGGTGTCTCCGCCGTGCGCAAGGAATGGATCAACGTTGCACGAACGCTCGAGGTCGGATCGATGCGCCGCGCCTTCACGGTGATCCTTCCCGCCGCTGCGCCGACCATCCTGACCGGCATGCGCATCTCCATCGGCATTGCCTGGCTTGTCATCGTCGCGGCTGAAATGCTCGTCGGTGGTACAGGCATCGGTTACTTCGTCTGGAACGAGTGGAACAACCTATCGATCACCAACGTCATCATCGCCATTCTGGTCATCGGTCTGGTCGGAATGATGTTCGACCAGATCCTTGCGCGGTTCACGCGCATGGTCACGTTCCCGGAGTGATGTAATGATCGAGAAATTTATCTCTATCGAAGGCATCGCCAAGCACTATCCGGCACCGGATGGCGGGAAGACGACCATCTTCGAGAACCTCTGGCTGTCGATGCCGCGCGGAGAGTTCGGTTGCGTGATCGGCCATTCCGGCTGCGGCAAGACCACCGTTCTTAACATTCTTGCCGGGCTGGACGAACCCTCCGAAGGCACCGTGATCGTGGACGGTCAGGCTATCGAGGGCACCAGCCTCGATCGAGCCGTGATTTTCCAGAGTCATGCTTTGTTGCCGTGGCGCACGGTGATGGGCAACGTCGCCTACGCGGTTTCATCCAAATGGCGCAAGTGGGACAAGGCGCGCGTTCGTGCCCATGCCCAGAAGTTCATCGACATTGTCGGTCTCACCGGGTCCGAGCACAAAAGGCCCTCAGAGTTGTCCGGCGGCATGAAACAGCGCGTCGGTATCGCGCGCGCGCTGTCGATCACGCCGAAAATCATGCTGATGGATGAGCCCTTCTCCGCACTCGACGCGCTGACGCGCGGAACGTTGCAGGACGAGGTTCGCCGCATCTGCCTGGAGACCGGCCAGACCGCCTTCATGATCACGCACGACGTCGATGAGGCGATCTACCTCGCCGACAAGATCTTCCTGATGACCAACGGCCCCGGCGCTGTACTCGCGGAGGTCTTGGAAAATCCGCTGCCGAAGGATCGGGGCCGCATCGATCTCCACCGGCACCCGCAGTATTACGCATTGCGCAATCACATCATCGACTTCCTGGTCACACGCAGCAAGACGTTTGTGGAAACCAACAAGAATCACGACCCGCGCAACGTGCCCGTTGTCCGCCCCGGATTCACGGAGCCAGCAATCGTCACCACCAACGCATCTGCCGATAAGCCAGCGGCCGGCCAGATCAGCGCCGCCTGATTAACTTTCAAAACTGGAGAATTGAAATGAAGCGATCCGATCTCACCGAGAAACTGCTCGACATCAAGCGCGAGAACGGCTGGAGCTGGAAGCATATCTGCGAACAGATCGGCGGCCACTCCGAAGTGCTGGTGGTTGGCGCCATCCTCGGCCAGATGAAACTGACAAAACCGCAAGCCGAGAATGCCGCCAAACTGTTCGGCCTCTCCAAGGTCGAACAAGCGATGATCAATGAGGTGCCGATGCGCGGCGAAGGAATCCAGATGCCGCCCACCGACCCGCTGATCTACCGGCTTTACGAACTGGTGATGGTAAACGGACCGGCGTGGAAAGCGCTCATCGAGGAAGAATTCGGTGACGGCATCATGTCCGCAATCGATTTCGACATGGACATGGAACGCCTCGCCAATCCAAAGGGAGATCGCGTCAAGATCACCATGTCGGGCAAATTCCTGCCGTACAAGTATTACGGCGCGACCGGCAACCAGCAAGAATACGGTTTCAAGGAAGCGTAAATTACGGCATCAGGCGGATGGCGTCGTTGAAGAAATCCGGGCCACCGAAGTTGCCGGATTTCAGCGCCGTCACCGCCTCGCCCTTGCTCCAGCCTACGCACCGCAGCACCGGTACGCCTGCGGCGATTTCTGGTCCCACCAGAAAACCCGGAATGCCAAGGCGGTCGACCACGGCGCCTGAGGTTTCGCCTCCAGCGATCACGAGGCGCCTGACGCCGGCGGCGACCAAACCTTCACTGATGGCCGCCATCGCCTGCTCGATGGCACGGCCTGCAGCATCGCGGCCGTACTTTGCCTGAAGCGCGGAAACTTGATCGGGCGTCGAACTGCTCGCGATCAGAACCGGTCCCTTGCCGAGGTGTTCTCGTGACCAGCCAAGCGCGCGCTGAACCTCGGACGGCCCTGCGACGATCTTTTCAGGATCGAGCCGCAGCACCGGCATGGATTTCTCGGCATGGGCGATCTGCGTCAGCGTCGCCTGCGAGCAGCTTCCGGCAAGGCAAGCGACCGGGCCACCGATCGGCTTTTGATCGGCACTCGCCGAGGCTGCCCTCACCCTGCTCGACGCGACAAGACCGCGGGCGAGCCCAAGGCCCATTCCCGACGCACCCACCGACAAACGATGATCGAGCGCAACCTGACCAATGATCTCAAGCTCAGGATCGAACACGGCATCGATGATCGCAGCACCGATGCCTTGTTTGGCAAAATCGGTCAGCTTTGCGCGGATCGCTTCGGCGCCTTTTGCGACGGTGGCGAGGTCAACCAAACCGACTTTGGATTTACTCTGCCGCGCCAGCACCCGCACAAGATTGGAGTCGTGCATCGGATTGAGCGGATGATCCTTCAGCGGGCTTTCATTCAGCGGCACGCTCCCCACGAACAGATTACCCTGGTAGACCGTTCGTCCCGTTCCGGGAAACGCGGGCGTCACGAGCACGATGGCATCGCCGGAATCGGTGCGCAGTGCATCCATCACCGGCCCGATGTTGCCGGCATCCGTTGAATCGAATGTCGAGCAGATCTTGAATAGGACATGGGCCGCGCCCCGCGCCCGCAGCCACTTGTCCGCGTCACGGGAGCGCGCAACCGCCTGCGACGCCTCAATGGAGCGGCTCTTCAGCGATACAACAACGGCATCGACATCGGGCAGCGGCAGCGCGTCACTCGGAACGCCGATGGTCTGCACCGTGCGCAGCCCGCAGCGGGTCAACGTGTTGGCGAGATCGGATGCGCCGGTGTAGTCGTCCGCAATACAGCCCAGAGCCAGCGTCACGCGCGCGCTCCAGTCCTGGACTTCGCATAAGGCGCGAACCAGCCGAGCCCCTCGGACGTCTCGCCTTTTGGACGGTATTCGCAGCCGACAAAGCCGCTATACCCCAGCCGGTCGAGTTCCTCGAACAGGAAAGGATAATTCAGTTCCTCGCCTGCCGGTTCGTTACGTGAAGGAACACTTGCGATCTGGATATGTCCTATCATCGGCATCATCTGCCGAAGCGCAACGGTAACATCACCATGCACGATCTGCCGATGATAGATATCGAACTGCAATTTCAGATTTGGCATTTTCAAGTCACTGATCACGCTAGCCGCAAAATCAAAATCGTTCAGGAAATACCCCGGAACATCGCGCGGATTGATCGGCTCCAGCATGAGATCGATCTCTTCCTTGGCGAGCGCCTCGGCAGTCCACGCCACCGAGCGGCGGAACGCGTCGACCGCTTTCGGATCGCGGCGGTCGGCAATGCCTGCCATAAGATGCAGTCGTTTAACGCCGGTAGCGGCCGCATAAGGCAACGCCCGCTGGACGCTCGCCTGTACATCCGCGAGGCGGTCTGGCAACGCGGCGAAGCCGCGCTCTCCCTTGTTCCAGTCTCCGGGAAACAGATTGAACAGCGCCTGGGTCAGGCCGTTGCGGTGAAGCCGTTCACCAACCTCGTCAGGCGAATGTTCGTACGGGAACAGAAACTCAACCGCCGAAAAGCCCGCTTTTGCCACCGCGTCGAAGCGATCGAGAAACGGCACTTCGTTGAACATCATGCTGAGATTTGCTGCAAAACGAGGCATTGGATGATTCCGTTTCTTGTTGTTGTAACTTGCTTTATTCACCCGGCAATTTCGTGCCGGTGACACGCGCGTACATCCGCGCCACTGACGCATCGTCGTCGCGGCCCATGCCAGCGGCCGATGTCATCAGAAACATCTGCAATGCAGCCGCCGAGACCGGAACCGGAAATTTCGCGGTTCGCGCCATGTCCTGGATGATACCGAGGTCCTTGACGAAAATATCGACGGCGCTGCGTGGCGTGTAGTCGCCGTCCAGCACGTGAGGCATCCGATTCTCGAACATCCAGGAATTCCCGGCGGATGCTGTGATGACCTCATAAACCTTGGCGATGTCGAGACCCTGCTTTGCCGCAAACGCCATCGCTTCGCTCGCGGCCGCGATGTGCACGCCGGCCAGAAGCTGATTGATCATCTTGAAGGCCGCGCCCTGCCCGGGCTCATCGCCAAGTTCATACAACTTCGCCGACATCGCATCGAGTGCCGCCCTCGCCCCGGCAAACGCAGCCTTGCTGCCGGACGCCAGGATTGTGAGCTCGCCCTGCGCGGCGCGCTGGGCGCCGCCGCTGATCGGTGCATCGAGATAGTGCCGACCGGTTGCTTCGAGCTGTTTTGCCAGGCGCCGCGCGACATCCGGGTCCATCGTCGCGGACGATATAAAAGCCGACCCTTTGGGCAAGGTCTCCGCAACACCTTGCGGGCCGAACAGGATCGCCTCGGTCTGCACGGCGTTCACGACAACACTGACGACCGCATCGGCCTCCCGCGCCGCTTCGGCCGGCGACGCCGCGCCGCGGCCCCCCTCAGCAACCAGCCGCGCAACCGCTTCCGCCGCTACGTCGCAGCCCGCAACGTCGAAGCCGGCCCGCTTCAACGACAGCGCCATACCCAGGCCCATCGAACCGAGGCCGACAACTCCAATGCGTCCAGTGGGCATACGATCTCCCGGATTGTCGTGTGCCCGCGCATTTTGTGGCGGGCGTTGACTGCTTGGTAGCACGGCCCACGGCACGTCCAAAATGGCGTTTGAGCCTTCCTGAAAACCGTGAGAAAAGGCATGCGGAAGGGCTACGGAATGACGGAAACACGGCTTCGCGATCAGATTTGCCAGTTCGGCCGCTCGTTGTTCGAGCGCGGCCTGACCCCGGGATCCTCAGGAAACATCAGCGTCCGCCTCGATGACGGCGGCTGGCTGGTGACACCGACCAACGCCTCCCTCGGGTTTCTGGACCCGGCTCGCATCTCACGATTGAACAGTTCGGGACGTCTGTTGTCGGGTGATGCGCCCACCAAGGAAATCCCGTTGCATGCCGCGCTCTATGAGACGCGACGCAACGCGCGCGCCGTCGTCCATCTGCATTGCACCCACTGCGTTGCCGTGTCCATGCTGCCCGATATCGATCCGCATGCAGCGCTGCCGCCACTGACGCCCTATTACGTGATGCGCTGCGGTACGACCGCGCTGCTGCCCTATTACCGCCCGGGCGACGCGGCGGTCGCCGATGCGATCCGGGGGCTTGCCGGCAAGTACTCGTGCGTGATGCTGTCCAATCATGGACCGGTGGTTGCCGGCGACACGCTAGAAGCCGCCGTGTTTGCCATGGAAGAGCTCGAAGAGACCGCAAAGCTCTATCTGATGCTGCGCGGCATGAATCCCCGTACATTGACGCCCGAGCAGGTCGCTGACCTGGCTTCAGCATTCCCGTCCGCCGCATCGACAGTCGGCGACAAGCAAGGTCCTGGCTGAGCCCCCGCGACAATACGGCACGGAAAAGACGTTTACAGTTATCGAAGTGTCACGCCGACGTAACGGCACTGACACACAGAACACCGACAAGCAGCGCATGTCTTCAAGGAGGATTACATGCGCATTGCTACATTGTCGTTGCTCGCACTGACCGCTCTGCCCGGTCTCGCGGCGGCTCAAACATCCGGTCAAGCCTTCCCCGCCACCCTTGCCGGCCACGCCGTGATGCCTGCCGAGTCCTTTGTCGAAGCCCCCGCGGATGCCCCCGCGGACCTGAAGGTTTCCGGCAAGTTCACCACCGGCACCCGCGTCGATGCCATCGGCAGCGTCGAGGGTAAATCCTTCGACCGCCCGACTGGCGTCAAGTTGCCGTTCAAGGGCCAGCCCTTGCAGGGCCACTCCGGAATCAAGAAAGCCGCTGATGGCACGTTCTGGGTGATCTCGGACAACGGCTTCGGTAGCAAGGCGAACTCGCCGGACGCCATGCTCTTCCTGAACAACTACCGCATCGACTGGACCAAAGGCGCGGTTGAGCGTGTCTCCACCGTCTTCCTGCGCGATCCCGACAAGAAGGTGCCTTTCCGCATCGCCAACGAAGGCACGGAATCCCGCTACCTGACCGGCTCGGACTTCGATACCGAGAGCTTCCAGCCGATCGGCGACAAGATCTGGATCGGCGACGAATTCGGTCCCTACCTGATCCGTGCCGATCGCACCGGCAAGGTCGAGGCCGTGTTCGAAACCGAAATCGATGGCAAGCCCGCCCGCTCGCCCGACCACTATGCGATCACGTCGCCAGCGACCCCGACCACCCCGGTGGCCTTCAACATCCGCCGCTCGAAGGGTTACGAGGGCATGGCCGCCTCTCCGGACGGCAAGTTCCTTTATCCGCTGCTCGAAGGCCCGGCCTGGGACGCCGAGAAGAAGGACTGGGAAAAGACCGCTGAGGGCAAGGAATATCTGCGCATTCTCGAGTTCGATGTCGGCGCAGGCAAGTGGACCGGCCGTCACTGGAAGTATGTGCTCGAGAGCAATGGCCTCGCGATCGGCGATTTCAACATGATCGATGCGACCACTGCGATGATCATCGAGCGCGATAACGGCGAAGGCACCGCCGACAAGGCTTGCGAGGGTCCGAAGAAGCCAGACTGCTTCCACGATCTCGCCAAGTTCAAGCGCGTCTACAAGATCGAAATGACAGACGCCAATGCAAACGGCCCGGTTCGCAAGATCGGCTATATCGACCTGATGAAGATCGCCGATCCTGACAAGAAGGCGCGCAAGCCGCTGAACAATGGCGCCCTTACCTTCCCGTTCTGGACGATCGAAAACGTCGATATCGTCGATCAGACCCACATCATCGTCGGCAACGATAACAATCTGCCATTCTCCACGAGCCGTGAGCCCAACAAGGCTGACGACAACGAGTTCGTGCTGCTGAATGTTGCGGAGTTCCTGAAGGCCCGCTGATTTCAATTTTAACAAACGCAATGAAAGGCCGCCCCGCACCGGGCGGCCTTTTTGCTTCACGACCGGTCATGCCGCGCCGACACCGCCGCTGGGCTGCAATCGCAAATCACAATCACGCGATAGAATTTTCCATGCTGCGCCGCCAGAATGATTTTACGCGCAGGTCGTCTTGCGCCGGCGCAAACCTGCGATAGGCTCTCACCCCGTAAAACGCCAAAAATGACACCCTGCCGGGAGGACAAAATCATGTTTTACGCTTTCAAACATCATGCCCTGAATTCGGTTGCTGCCGCAGCGTTTCTTTGCGCTTCGGCGATTTCGGCGTCAGCTCAGTCGCCAAACAACAACCTCGACAAGCTCGGTAATTTTCAGAAAACAGGCGTTACGGAAATTCCGACTGTTCCGCAGACGGGCCGCAAGGTCGACGCGATCAAGGCGAACCTTGCCAAGATCAAACTACCGCCCGGCTTCAAGATCAGTCTGTATGCGCTCGTGCCAGACGCGCGGCATATTGCCGTAGGACCGCAAGGCGTCGTGACGTTCGTCGGGACGCGGAAGAGCAAGGTCTATGCGGTGACCGACCGCGGCAAGGCTGGCTTTGCGGAAGAAGTGAAGGAGTTCGCGCCTTCAGTGAATTTCACCATTCCGAATGGCGTCTGCTTCTCCAAGGATGGCTTCCTCTTCGTTGTCGAACAGAATCGCGTTCTCAACTTCCCGGCGGCAGAATTCTTCTATGAAAGCCCCGACATCGCAGTGGCCGTCATCGTCCCTCAGGGCGAGTTGATCCCGAAAGAGGACGAAAGCTTCAACCACACAGCGCGCGTTTGCCGCGTCGGGGCCGACAACAAGATTTACATCTCGCTGGGACAGCCTTTCAACGTGCCGGCGAAGAACAAGCTCGATGGCTTCGCGAAGAATGGCATTGGCGGGATCATCAGAATGGATCAGGACGGCAAGAACCGCGAAGTCTATGCCACCGGCATCCGCAACTCGGTCGGCATGGATTTCAATCAAAAGAATAACCAGCTCTGGTTTACGGACAATCAGGTCGACGGAATGGGCGACAACATCCCTCCCGGCGAGTTGAACCGCATCACCCAAGCCGGGCAGAACTTCGGCTTCCCCTATTTCGGCGGCGGCAAGGTTCGCACCGTTGAATACAAGGCCGATACTCCGCCCGCCAATGTGGTCTATCCTGAAGTGGAGATGGACGCCCATGCCGCTGACCTCGGCATGATCTTCTACAACGGCAAATCTTTCCCGGCGAAGTACCGTGGCGGCATCTTCTCCGCCCAGCACGGGTCGTGGAATCGCACGGACCCGATCGGCGCACGCATCATGTTCACGTCGCTCAAACCTGACGGCAGCGCGGACAAGACCGAAGTCTTTGCTTCTGGCTGGTTGACGCCGGATGGCGAATACACCGGTCGCCCGGTAGACGTCGCAACGCTGCGCGACGGCTCACTTCTGGTGTCGGACGATCTCGCCGGCGCGCTGTATCGTATCACCTACGAAGAGAAGTAAGGGACACGTCGCCTGCCGTGAACCAGCTCTCCGGTTCACGGCAGAGCCGATCCAGCAACAAGAAAAGCAGTTCATGCAATCAAAACCAAACAAACACACCGGACCATATCTGGCCGGCCTGCTGGTTCTGCTCGGGGTGGTCACAGCGCAGGCCGCGGGGGACGCCAAGGCTGGACGAAAGAAGGCGCAAATGTGCGCGGCCTGTCACGGCATCGACGGGGTTTCCAAGATGCCTATGGCCCCCAACATCGCGGGTTCACCTGCAATGTATCTGGAAAAACAACTCAAAGCCTTCCGCTCCGAAGAGCGCAAGGAGGAGAATATGAATGTTGTAGCGAAACCGCTATCGGACGCCGACATCGCAGATCTCGCTGCCTGGTATTCCGGGATAACGGTCGACGTCACGCTGCCAAAGTAAGCGTGCGCGACGCGCACCCATCACGCGTGTGAGCGAGACGAACTGTTATCCGCTAGGCGCGTGACAGCTCTTCGATGGCTGCAACGACGGCACCCCTGACCCCAGGATCGTACAGCGAGTGCCCTGCGGTCTCCACCATTCGTAGCTGGGCATCGGGCCATGCCGCTAGCAGCACATGGGCAGTCGACGGCGGACACAGGAGGTCGTAGCGGCCTTGCACGACAACTCCCGGAATGCCCTTCAGACGTCCGGCATTTTCCAAAAGTTGTCCGGGGTTCATGAAGCAGCCGTTTTGAAAGTAATGCGCTTCCATGAACGGCGAGGATGGAAGGCCGCGTGCATCATTCGCTACCGCGGCGAGATCGAGCCTTGTTTTCGAAGGCTTGTGTTCCGACAGAATGCGCTCGGTGTCGTGCCAGGCGCGGGACGCCGGTCCGTGTACGGCTGGCTCCGAATCGAGAATGCGCCGCCAGTACGCATCGAGCGGCTGGTCGCGTTCGTCCGGCGGCAGCACGCTGAGAAAGTCATCGTTCAGATCAGGGTAGAAGCGCCGCAAGCCACCGACAAATGTCCATTCCAGCTCTTCTCGCGTGCCGAGAAAGGTCGCGCGTAGCACTATGCCGCTGACGCGCGACGGATGCATTTGTGCATAGGCAAGGGCCAAAGTCGCGCCCCACGACCCACCGACAACCAGCCATCGCTCGATGCCCAACGTTTTACGAATAAGCTCCATATCTGCGATCAGATGCGGCAGCGTATTGGCCTCGCGCGATCCCTTGGGACGGCTCCTGCCTGCTCCTCGTTGATCGAACAGCACCGCATGAAACCGCAAAGGATCGAACAAGCGGCGATGGTCCGGCTGACAACCGCTGCCGGGGCCGCCATGTAGATAGACCGCCGGAATGCCGTCAGCGCGGCCGACAGTCTCCACATAAAGCTCATGGCCCTGACCTGCCGCGAGATGCTGCGCAGTCAGAGGCGCAAACCTGTCAGCCTTGCCCAACGGGCGTGCATCCGCAGAGTCAGGTCCCATGCGTATCAGCCTCGGGTGTGCCGCCGGCAAAGTTACGATAGACGAAGCGGCTGTTACCCCCGACAGCTTCGTTCATCGCAGTCTTGAAAATTTGCTCGTGTGCCGGCGACAACGCGCAGGCCGGATCGGTGTTGCCGGCATTGCCAGTCAGCGCGAATGCCTGACAGCGGCAGCCGCCGTAATCGATCTCCTTGTATTCACAGCTTTGGCACGGCTCCGGCATCCAGCCTGTGCCGCGATAGCGATTGAACGCTTCCGAGTTCTGCCAGATCCACGCGATGGAATGGTCCCGCACAGATTCAAACGCAAGACCGGTGATCGTTTCCGCCGCATGACATGGCAATATCTTGCCCGACGGCGAGATATTGAAGAACTGCCGCCCCCAGCCGCCCATGCATTTCTTTGGACGCAGCGCGTAGTAATCCGGGACGACGTAGTCGATAGCCAGAATGCCCTTCAGCCGCGCCTCGGCTTCCTCGACGATCCGGGAGGTCTCTTCGATCTGTTCCATCGTCGGCATCAACGCAGCGCGGTTTTTCAGCGCCCAGCCGTAATACTGCACATTGGCGACTTCCAGCCGATCGGCATCGAGATCGACCGCCATCTGGATGATATCAGCAAGCTGGAACAAATTTTGGCGATGCATCACGGCGTTGACCGTCAGCGGCAAGCCGAGTTCACGCGTCCAGCCTGCCACATCGATCTTCCTGGCGTGCGCATCCTTCAATCCGGCGACGCGATCGGCCACACCCTGCTCGCTACCCTGAAAGCTGATCTGCACGTGACAAAGTCCGGCATCGGCCAGAGCTGCAAGCTTGTCCTTGGTTAACGGGACAGCCGAGGTGATGAGGTTCGTGTACAGGCCGACATCGGTCGCATGCTGAACCAGTTCCACCAGATCCTTCCGCGCCGTGGGTTCACCACCGGAAAAATGAATCTGAAGCACTCCAATGGCCGCGAGTTCGCTCAGCACTCGCTTCCACTCGACAGTGGTGAGTTCCGCACCGCCGCGCTCCAGTTCCACAGGGTTCGAGCAGTACGGACACTGCAGTGGGCAGCGATGCGTCAGCTCCGCCAGAACAGCCAGGGGAATTCCAAACGTCTCCGCCTGCGATTTGCGCTGCTCCAGAACCGCCAGTCCGTCCACCGGCCGGGCGTGAACAGGAGAAACATCGGTGAGCGTCGGACTCATGGTTTCGTGTCCCGTGCCTCCGCAAGGAAACCCTTCTCGGCGAGATCGCGCAGCATGGCGATAACGTCCGTGCCAATCGTACCACGATCGGCGGCATATTTGGCAGCGAGCACATCGATGATCTGATTCACGCTGCGTACGCCGTCGCAAAGCTGCAGGATTTCAACTGCAATCTCGTCCGGTGCTAGCACCCGCTCCGGCACCAAAATGACCCAGACCTGCCGGGCCTCATCAAACTTGAGTCTGGCATGCCGGGCCAGCACAGGCCGGCTCTCTTCAGTTATGTCGATCCGGCGGCTTCGCAATGCCATCAGCCCTGCTCCGGCACGAAAGCGCCCGGCGGGATGTGGCCATCGACATATGCATGATAGAGCGCGTCGAGCTGGACCCAGAGCACGTTGGTCTTGAAAATCAGCGCATTGCAGACGGCTTCCCGCTCCTCCGGTGTAGAGGCATGGCGCTTGACGAAATCGAGCGCGAAGTTCGCGTCTCGCGGCGCCTGCTCCATTCGCCGCTTGAAGTAGCTCATAATGTTCGGATTGATGAAATCGTAGTGCGCGAGCATTCCCGAGATTCGCTCCTCGTGCAGGTTCGGCGCGAACAGTTCGGTCAGTGACGAGGCAATCGCCTCCAGCGGCGTCTTGTCGCGAACAAAATGAACATAAGCATCGACAGCGAAACGCGTCGCCGGAAGGATGCCTTCGGCGGATTCCACATAAGCGCTGTCCAGCCCGAGACCTTCGGTCAGCTTGAGCCAGCGCTCGATGCCACCTTCGGTGCCAATATCGCCGTCGTGATCTTCGATGCGGTGCCGCCATTCGAGCCGGATGTTGCGATCGCGGAAACGCGAGATCACCACCGCGTCCTTGATGGGAATGGAACTTTGATAATAGTAGCGATTTAGCGCCCAGGCCTGCACCTGCCCCTTGTTCAATTTGCCGCCATGTAACAGCCGGTGAAAGGGATGCAGATTGTGATACCGCGTTGCTCCAATCTGCCGCAGCGCCGCTTCAAGATCTTCCGCAGAAGCGAGCGGCGTTCCTGCTTTCAATGCGAACACACTCGTTGCGATCAAATGGTGATCTCCATTCCGTCCGAAGGAATCTGCCACCCTGATTTTTCCGCCGCTTTGCGCTCCGCTGAGTCAGGAAACAGAACCGGATTCGAATTGTTGATATGCAGAAAAATCTTGCGAGCGATGCCAAGGTCCGCAAGCGCCGCGAGGGCGCCATTCTCCCCCGACATCGCCATATGCCCCATGCGCTGTCCGGTCTTTGCCCCCAGTCCGGCCGCGATCAACTCATCGTCGCGCCAGAGTGTGCCGTCGAAAAAGATCAGGGGCGCGTCTTGAAGGCGCTGCCGCAAATCGGGAGTGAGTGCTGCGCAGGCCGCCAGAAAATAAAGATATTCTCCACTTCTTTTGTCTGCGATCCGCAACCCGAGCGTATCGCCGGGCTCGTCGCTCTCAGGTTGTGGCGCGCTTTCGAGATACCAGGCGCGCTTACCCGGCACGGCAAACGGCAGGATTTCGAGCCCCGACGGTGACCCGTCCGGAAGCACGGGTTCGAACGCCGTATCAAACTCAATCGGCTGGCGCCGCACCCGCTTCTCGTCGAGCACGTTGAAAATGCTGTTCGACTTGAGAACGGAAAGCACGCGCTGATGGGCATAGATCGTGAATGGCCAGCCCTCACGGAGCGACAAAAGCCCGGCCACAGCATCGACCTCGCCGTTGGTCAGGATAACACCGGAAATCGGGCTATGGCGGAGATGGCCAGGCTTGGGATGAAGCTGTGGCGTCGCGATCACCTGCTGGCGCAAGTCAGGCGAGGCGTTTATCAGAAACCAGTGCTCTCCGTCGGCGCTTATGGCAATCGAGGCCTGGGTCGCCTGCAGTTCAGGCTGGGGGCCGCGGGCCGCGCGGCAGACCTCGCAATTACAATTCCATTGAGGAACACCGCCGCCCGCCGCAGCCCCAAGAACGACGACGCGCATAAAAAAGCTCCGCGCTCGATCAATGCGACCGAACTTCATCGTGACGATATCTCACGTCACGGAACTCGGTGTCACAGACGCAAGAAAAACCGGCGTCGCGCAGGAACGCTCCCGACGGGAAGAATTCCTGACGCAAACCGGACAGCTCAGCTACTGGACTGATAGCGGTACGCGGCTTACTTCCGCGCCGCGCAGGCGTACATGTTGATTTCCATACCAACTGGGACTTCGACAATCTTTGGAGTCTTCCAGGCCATTTTCTTGGTCTCCTTCCCATTCCGGGCGGGACTTTGCGCCACCGCCGACTCCGAGGCTAACACGGACATTCGGGGTGGTGTCATCCATTTTCTGGAGCCTCCGGCACAAGTTTGTGACCGCACCTCGAGAGTGTGCAACGCAACAATTTCCGTTCCGCCCGCACGACGCCGGATAATTTTCCAAACAATGGGCTTTACTTGGATACCTGTCCGCTTGAACCTAGGGCCAACAACGACGCCATGAACGGCGCGATTCTTTGCACAAGCACCCTGATCGATGCACCTTTGGACCGAGCAACGGCGCTCTCCCGCATTGACCCGTAGGGAGGAAACCCAAGTTGAGCCTGCCCCGCACACGCATCAAAATGTCCGATGCAGACATCGTCAGCCGTTTCGAACGCCTCGGCTACAAACTCGCGATCGAACAGATCGCATTCACAACGGAGAGCGTTGAAGATTTCTTCGATGCCCGCGAAACGCTCTGGACCGGTGTGGGCAGTGTCAAAATTTACGAGGAAGGCGGCCTGTTGCTGATCGAGAAAGCGCAGCCGCGCGCCGGCCAGCCCACCCGCGACATAGCGGTTATCAGCCTCGGACACGCGCGCGCCGTGATGGGCGTGCTTAAACCGGACAAGTCCGCGGAATTACCGCGTTATGCCGGCACGATGGCCTAGGGCTCTGCGGCCGCTGCAACACGGTCTCAGGTACGGCCGATGGCTTTCAACAGTTCGGCTGCATGGTCCTCCGCGCGGCCGATATTGTTGATCACGACATCAGCCGCCGGGGCAGCAACCGCCCTGCGGAGCCTGCCGTCGAGTTGGCCGTCGCTGGACCGTGCGCGCGCGGCAAGACGTTGTGCAAGTATCTCCGGTGGAGCCGTCACCGAGACCACCGTGACGTTGGCATACGATCTGCGCGCAAACTCGACAATGGTGCGAGACGCGTTCACGACGACGGCATGTCCGGCCCGGATGTCATCCACGATCGAGCGCGGCACGCCATAGCGCAAGCCATGCGCTTCCCACTGGAAGGCGAAGTCGCCGTGTGCAAGCATCTGGCCGAACCGCATCGGGCTGACTGCTTCGTTGTTTTCGAAGGACGACGCCTCGCGCGTCACAATCCGTTGCGGAAAGACGACATTGGAGTCGCCCGCACAGGCAGCTTGCGCCAGCCCGATCAACGTATCCTTGCCCGCTCCGCTGGGCCCTACGATCAGAACCAGCCGGCCCGGTCCGATCAAATCCGTGCCTGGCACGGACAGTGTCGCGATGTCGGTCATGCTACGCGATGTCCTTCGCGCCACACGCTGCGCACCACCGGCAGATCCTGTGCAAGATGCACGCGGATCAGATCGGCGCGTTTGCCGGCAACGATTTCACCCCGGTCGGCAAGCCCAACAGCTTCGGCTGCTGTTTTGGTAACGGTTCGCACCGCCGCCGCCAGATCGATCGCCGGCACATGTTTCGGCAGTTGCATCGCTGCCATCAGCAGGCTTGAGGGGATATAGTCGGACGACATGATGTCGAGCAGTCCTTCGCGGGCGAGATCGATCGCGGCAATATTTCCCGAGTGAGAACCGCCGCGCACGACGTTGGGCGCCCCCATTAAGACGGCGATACCCGCCTGATGAAGCCCCCTCGCCGCCTCCATGGTGGTTGGGAATTCGGCGACCGACACCCGATCGCGGATGGCGTCGATGACATTTTCCTCGGTGGTGTCGTCATGGCTGGCGAGCGGTATCCCGTAGCTCTGTGCGAGCGCGACGATGGCGCGCATATTCGTTTCGCCGTAGGTCTTTTGATAGACAAAACGGCGCTCAAACATCACATCGAGTTCCGCATCCGTCAGGCCGCCACTCTTGCCGCGATAGTAGTCGCGCAGTTTACCCTCATCGCGGAACTGGCGCTGGCCGGGCGTGTGATCCATCAGCGACATGAGCCGCACGTCCGGCCGGCCAACCAGTTCCTTCGCTTCCTCGACAACGCTTGGCATCGGAATTTCACAGCGCAGATGCAGGAAATGCTCGGCCCGCAGCAGTTTCGCCTCTCGCGCCGAGGAAATAGCCCCGGCCAGAACGCCGGCCTGACCGTCCACGTCCTCAGCGCCCTCCTCGCGCCAGACGCGCAAGGAATCCAGAACCGTTGTGATACCGCTGGTTGCTAGCTGTCCATCATAAGACACCACTGCCGCCACCGGGTCCCAGAACACCTTGGGCCGCGGGACGTAGTGCGCCTCCAGGTGATCGGTATGCAATTCGATCAGCCCGGGCATCAAAAGATCGCCACCCATGTCCTCGCTACCCCTGGGCGCGTCACCCTCGCCAACCTCGGCGATTTTCCCACCAACAATCGCAACCCAGCCCTGTTCGATGACCCGGTCCTTCAGGACCACGCGCGCATTACCAAGGACACCTTCATTCCGTTCGGAGACCATTCTTTTCCTCTTACGCTGCCGCCGCGAACGACGTGACGTCGATAATTCGATCGGCAATCAGATTTCGGACTTCGTCGTCGTGGACGATGGCGACCAGCGCCACACCGCGTATTTTCTTTTCAGCAACCAGATCGACGACAATCTTGCGATTGACACCGTCGAGCGAAGCCGTCGGCTCATCCAGCAACAGGATCGGCATATCGGAGATGAAGCCGCGTGCAATGTTGACGCGCTGCTGTTCTCCGCCGGAGAAAGTTGACGGCGGCAGGGTCCAGAGCCGTTCCGCGATATTGAGTCGACGCAGTAGCTTTCCCGCCCGCGCACAGGCTTCGTCACGAGCGACACCATGCGCGACGAGCGGTTCGGCAACAACGTCGAGGGTTGCAACCCGGGGCACCGCGCGCAGGAACTGACTCACATAGCCGATAGTCTGCCTGCGGACCCGCAGAATATCCCGCGGCTGAGCCGTCGCGACATCAATCATCGTCTCATTATGGCGTACCGAGATGCGGCCTTGATCGCAACGATAGTTGCCGAAAATCATTTTCAGGATAGACGATTTTCCGGCACCCGATGGGCCAGAAAGTACGACACACTCTCCGGCACTAACCTGCATGGACACGCCGGACACAACCGGCAGCCGCACACCGTTTTGCAGATGCATCGTAAATGTCTTGCTCGCGTTTGATATCTCAATCATCGGAGACATAGGACCCTCATGCCGGCAGGATCGAGGAAACAAGGAGCTGGGTGTAGGGCTCATGCGGATCGTCAAGCACCTGATCGGTCAGGCCCGTCTCGATCACCTCGCCACCCTTCATCACCATGACCCGATGCGACAACAGCCGAGCCACCGCGAGATCATGCGTCACAATAACGACCGCGAGCCCCAGTTCGTTGACCAGTCCGCGCACCAAATCGAGCAGGCGCGCCTGAACTGAGACATCAAGCCCTCCCGTCGGCTCATCCATGAAGACGAGGCGCGGCTCGGTAACCAGGTTGCGCGCGATCTGAAGCCGCTGGCGCATGCCGCCGGAATAAGTCTTGGGCGCGTCATCGATCCGATCGGTCGAGATTTCGACACGCTCCAGCCAAGACGACGACGTCTCACGAATTTTACCGTAATGACCCCAGCCTACCGCCATGAGCCGTTCGCCGACATTGGCGCCTGCCGATACAGCCATCCGCAAACCCATCGCCGGGTCCTGATGGACATAGCCCCAGTCGGTGCGAAACAGAAAGCGCCGCTCCGCCTCACCCAGCGTCGCGAGATCGCGGGTGATCCCGTCACGCATGCGATACGACACACGGCCCTTGCTAGGTTGAAGCTGCGTCGACAGCATCTGCAACAACGTGGATTTCCCCGAACCGGACTCGCCGACAATTGCGAGCACTTCGCCGGGGTAGAGCTGGAATGAAACGTCCTTGCAGCCAATATGCCGGCCGTAGGACTTGCTCAGGCCTTCACAGACAAGCAGCGGCTGATCGTTGTCGCGCATCACATCCCCCGATGGTCGGCGCCGAAACCGGCACCCTTATGGCCATCCGCGCGGCGTGTTTCGCAATAGTCCGTATCGGAACACACGAACATCCGGCCGCCCTTATCGTCGACCACGACTTCATCGAGATAGGACGTCTTCGATCCGCACAATGCGCAAGGCGCGTCGAAACGGTAGGTTTCGAACGGATGATCCTCGAAATCGAGCGATGTGACTTTGGTATGCGGCGGAATCGCATAGATGCGCTTCTCGCGTCCGGCACCAAACAATTGCAAAGCCTCACAGTCATCCATTTTCGGATTGTCGAACTTCGGCGTCGGCGATGGATCCATCACATATCGCTCGTTGACCTTCACCGGATAGGCATAGGTTGTAGCGATGTGGCCGTGGCGCGCGATGTCTTCATACAGCTTGACGTGCATCAAGCCGTACTCCCCAAGCGCGTGCATGCGCCGCGTTTCGGTCTCGCGCGGTTCGAGAAACCGTAACGGTTCCGGAATCGGCACCTGGTAGACCAGAACCTGATTGTCATTGAGCGCCGTCTCCGGAATACGGTGACGCGTCTGGATCACGGTTGCGTCCGAGGTCACCGTGGTGGTCTTAACGTTCGCTGTTTTCTCAAAGAATTTTCGGATCGAGATCGCATTGGTCGTGTCGTCGGACCCCTGATCGATCACTTTCAGCGTATCGCCCTGTCCGAGGATGGCAGCTGTCACCTGCACGCCACCGGTGCCCCAGCCATACGGCATCGGCATCTCGCGGCTGGCGAACGGCACCTGATAGCCCGGAATGGCAATGGCCTTAAGGATGGCGCGGCGGATCATCCGTTTTGTTTGCTCGTCGAGATAAGCGAAGTTGTAAACGGGCGCGTTCATTCGGCGGCCTCCGCGAGCGAAACGTCACTCCCCCGCGCGGCCTCGAATTCCTTGCGCAGCTTCCGCAGCAAGCCGAGTTCGGACTGGAAATCCACATAGTGCGGGAGTTTCAAGTGCTCGACGAATCCCGTCGCCTGCACGTTGTCGGAATGCGACATCACGAACTCCTCATCCTGCGCGGGCGAGCGCGATTCTTCGCCCAGCTCGCGCGCACGCAACGAACGGTCCACCAGCGCCATCGACATGGTCTTGCGTTCGCTCTGCCCAAAGGCAAGGCCGTAGCCGCGGGTGAAGCACGGTGCTTGCGTGGCCGCGCCCTTGAACTGATTGACCATCTGGCATTCGGTCAGCGTGATCGACCCGAGCGGCACCGCGAAGCCGGCATCTTCCGCGACGAACTCGACCTCAACCTCACCGAAGCGAATCTCGCCTGCGAATGGATGCGTCCGGCCAAAACCGCGCTGGGTCGAATAGCCCAAGGCCAGCAGAAAGCCCTCGTCGCCTCTCGCCAGGTTTTGCAAGCGCAGGTCGCGATCCGCTGGAAAGCTCAGCGGCTCACGGGTCAGGTCTCCGACAGGTTGGTCGGTATTTGCCTCGGGTGAAGGCTCGATCAGACCGTCTGCGCCGAGAATATCGGTCACGCGCGGCATTGGCGCCTCGTCAACGTCACCCAGTGCTGGTTCCGGGATGGTCGCGCCTTCGGTGAGTGATGGATCGAGCAGCCGATGAGTATAGTCAAATGTCGGCCCAAGAATCTGCCCGCCGGGCACATCCTTGAATGTCGAAGAAATACGGCGTCGCACCTGCATGTTTGCGGTATCGAGCGGTTCGGTCGCACCAAAGCGCGGCAACGTCGCGCGGAATGCACGGAGCAGAAAGATCGCTTCGATCATGTCGCCTCGCGCCTGCTTGATCGCCAGCGCGGCAAGTTCGCGGTCATAAAGTGAACCTTCGGTCATGACACGATCGACCGCCAGCGTGAGCTGTCCGGAAATCTGTCCTAACGAAAGATCAGGGACAGCGGGATCGCCACGCCGCTCATGCGCAAGCAGCCGATGAGCATTCTCAATCGCGCGTTCGCCGCCTTTAACAGCAACGTACATGGATCAGACCTCCTTCACAGCAACGATCGTGCTACGCGGCATCGCCACCAGTTCCGATCCGCAAACCAGCAGCAGATCGACACCCCGCGGAAACAGTGCGCGGTTGGCTCGCATCCGTCCGGGAAAGCCCGAAGGCAGCGCCCCCGCGCGCAATGTGGCCGAGCCACGAATACCGGGACCATTCAGCACCAGTTCCGGTCCTTCGGTGAGCGAATCGACCTGAACCACCAGTGTGGTCGAGCGATCCGGGTATTCCGGCGTTCCGAGCGCAAAGGTTTCAAAGTCCGGCAATGTTACGCCACCGTGAATCAATGCAAAGCTTGCGTAAGATGCATCACGTGTCAGTGGCGCACCGGTGTGAAACCGCAGCCACGCATCAATTTCGAGCTCGGCAGAGAAGCGATCGTCCATCCAGATCGGCGTGTCATGATCGAACAAAGCCAGCGCAATAGCAGCCGTACCTGACATCATTGGAGATGGCGTATGGACAGGTTCGGCGATCGTGTGAACTGAACCGGGACGCGCCAGCGCATCCATCACACCGCGAAACACCGACTGCGACGACTGCACCGGATCGGCAAAGCCACCACCCGATCCGAGACTGGCATGAAGTGTCATCGTCATCCCTCACCTCTGACCAGAGTGTAGAAATCGACCCGCGTCGCCGCTGTCTCCGCCGCCTGACGGGATCGGGCGTCTTCGAGTTCGCGACGCAACGGCGCGATGATATTCTGTTCGACCTCGGCCTTGAATCCAGGGTTCTGGATCAGCGCATCGCACAGAGCGACCAGCCTCGCCTTTTCGCCATCCCGTCCCAGCACATAACCAAAGCCAAGTTCGCCCGAGGCCAGCCGCACCGCGGCGCGGCAAACGCTCGCCTCGCCGAGATTAAACGGGGCACCGTCGCCGCCGATCCGCCCCCGGATCATGACAAGACCGCTCTCGGGTTGCCGGACAGCCTCGTGCGGCGGGACATCGAATGCTTCGAGAGAGGACAAAATCCGCTCTGTTGGCGTATGCGCCAGCACTGACATCGCGGCGCGACGACTGGTTTCTGATGTGACTGGCGGTTCTGTCATGTCCGGCTTGCCGACTCCAAGTTGTCTATGTTAGTAGACAACTTCGTAACGCAGCGCCATGACAAACTGGTGACATCGACATGATTTTCACAGCGTCCGGAACTAGCCGTCGAAAGACGCGGATACGTTCATGAGTTTGTCCGGAGAGCCAACGACAGGTGTCGCACTCTGGCGCCGCGTAGCGGATTCTATCGAGCAGGCCATTGCGGACGGAACCTATGCCCGCGATACGCGCCTTCCCGGTGAACTGGAGATTGCGGAAATCCATCGCGTCAACCGTCATACGGTGCGGCGTGCGCTGGCAGCACTAGCCGAACGCGGCCTGGTCCGCGCAGAGCGCGGCAGCGGCACATATGTGGAAGCCCCGCGCATCGCCTATCCGCTGCGCTCGCGAACGCGCTTCTCGGAAATCGTCGGCGCTGACGGGCATGAAGCCGACGGAAAGCTGCTGCATTCATCGATCGAAGCTGCATCGCAGGATTTGGCGAAGCGCCTCGGCCTCAAGACCGGCGCCCCGCTGCTGCGCATCGATGCTCTGCGTACTGCGGACCGGATTCCGATTTGTGTTGGGACGAAGTGGATGAGCGCGGACCGCTTCCCCGGCGGCGCGGAAATCTACGAGAAACTGCGATCAACCACCAAGCTGGTGGCTCACTTCGGTGTGCGGGACTACCGGCGCGACTGGACCAAGATCACTGCCGCGGTCGCAGAGGCCGGCGATGCCGCGCGGCTCGACCTCGCGCTAGGTCGTCCCGTACTGGTGGTAGACAGCCTCGATGGAGAACCGGACGGAAGGCCGCTGCTTACCTCACGTTCGCGCTTTGCCGCCGAGCGGGTTCAGTTCGTCATCGAAAATCAATAGCTGAAGAAATCAGGCCCGTACTTCGCCTGCCCGGCCAATAATGGCAAAGCGCAGCCGGCTTGAAATCAAGTCAATCACCGCGACCGCCACCAGGATCATCAGGATCAGGGTCGAAACCTTCTGCCATTCCAGTACGCGGATCTGCTCGGCCAGTTGCAGTCCGATGCCACCTGCACCGACGATGCCGATGATGGTGGCCGAGCGCGTGTTGGATTCGATGAAGTAGAGGATTTGTCCCGCAAGCACCGGAAGAACCTGCGGCATCAGGCCGAAGCGAATCTCCTGAAGCTTATTTCCGCCTGCCGCGCGGATACCTTCGACCTGCTTGCGGTCCGCCCCTTCAATAGCCTCGGAGAAAAGCTTTCCAAACGCGCCGAAATCCGAGGTCGCGATTGCCAACACACCGGCAAACGGTCCGAGCCCCACAACATTGATCCATACCAGCGCCCAGATCAGTGTATCTACGCCCCGGATCGAATCCAGGAAACGCCGTACGGGAAAACGAAGGAAAACCGACGGAATGATGTTTCGCGCCGCAAGCAGGCTCACTGGAAGCGCCAGCACCGCAGCCAGCAGTGTACCCAGAAAAGCGATGGAGAGCGTTTCCCCCATCGCCACCAAATAGGTCGGGAACGATGTGCCGGGATCGGGTGGAATCATCAGGGTGATGAACCAGCCGAGTTGCCTGAAACCGGTCACGAGACGGTCAACCGAAAATTCGAGATACCAGCAGCCGAAGAAAAACAGCGCAATCGCGGCCAGCGCGACAGCGAGGGTCTTCAGGCGGACAGCGTGCGATCCCCGGAAAAGGTCCGGATACTGAATCGCAAGCTCCTTCGGATCTCGGGTTTCGGGTGTCATGCGCGCTGATCCGATCCGAAAAGCCTCCCGCGCAACCAGCCGGTGCAGATATCGATAATAAACACCGTGATGATGATCATGATCAAAATCGCGCTGACGTCGGAGTAGAAGAACTTGCGCACCGCCACGACCAGTTCCTGGCCGATACCGCCCGCGCCGACGAAGCCCATCACTGACGCTTCGCGTACATTGATCTCGAACCGCAGCAATGTGTAGCTCGCAAATCCTGGCATCACCTGCGGTAGGACCGCGAAGCGGACCGCAGACAACCAGCTCGCACCGGTGGAGCGGACACCTTCGAGCGGTTTCATGTCGATATTTTCAGCCTGCTCCGAATAAAGCTTGCCCAGCGCACCGATCGAATGAATCGCAATGGCCAGCACACCCGCCATCGGGCCGAGGCCAAAGGCAATCACGAAAATGAGCGCAAATACGATACTTGGAACCGTGCGGCAAAACTCCAGCAACCTCCGCACGACGAACCTCAGAACCGGATTCGGCGACAGGTTGGCGGCGGCGAAAAAGTTGAGCCCAAATGCGCCGAACGCGCCGATAGTGGTGCCGACATAGCTCAGCAGCAGCGTTTCCGCGAGCAGCTTCAGCCATTTCTGCCAGCCCCAGAACCATTCGGCGGGATCGGTCCAGACGCGTTTGCCCGTGTCAAGATTCAGAATGCGGTCGAAGTAACCAACAAAGTTCCCGATCTTCTCCACAAAAACTTTCGGCGCCACCTCGGCGCCAAATCCTGCGACGATCAGCAATGCGACGAATACAACAAGGCCCGCTGCGAAGCGCAGACGCTTGCGTGAAATAGCTGCATTATACGCGGCCTGGAGCGCCGCGATCTGCTGGGGCGGATAGCTGGAAAGACTGATTGTCAAAACAAAACCGCTCTATGAGCGAAAGAGGAAGGGCCGAACAGGTAGGTCCGCCCGGCCCTTCGTCAGTCAGGATGCCTTCTTTTTGCGAAGGCTGTCGACGAACTTGATCAGTTCGATCATGCCATCCCAATCCTTGGTGGTGGCCGGCGCAAAGTCCTTCTTCTGTCCGTCGGACAGCCGATCAAAAGCCACCTTGTCCTTGGTGGGAGCTTCAAAGAAGGCCTTCTCGATGCCTGCCTTCAGATCGGCCGGCATGTCGGTCAGAACGGCGTATGGGCCGTTCAGAATAGGTGCCGACTTGTGAACGATGCGGAAATCTTCCTTCTTCATCGCCGAACCGTCTGCATTCTTGAGCATGCCTTTGGTCAGCATTTGTGCAAGGGTCGAGTCGTTATCGGCCGTCCACTGGTTGGCGGCAACATCGACGGTCCCTTGCGAGAGCGCCAGGAGCGCATTCTCGTGACTGCCGGTGAACACCACCTTGCCGAAATATGATTCCGCATCGGTGATCTGCATCTTGTTCAGCTCAAAGCGCGGAACGTTGTTGCCGGAAGTGGAATTCGGATCGACCAGACCGAGATTCTTTCCCTTCAGATCGTCGATGCTCTTGTAAGGGCCCTTAGCCAGAACGAAGAACATGGAGTAATAGCCGGTAGTGCCGTCGATGTTGCGATCATGGGCGAACGCATCGGTATGCACCCCGGTCAGACGCGCGCGAGCAAACGATGCCGAGCCGTAACTCGCAATGTGGATAGTTCCGGTTCGCTGCCCCTCAATCACCGCCGCGTAGTCGTTGGCGATACGGAGATTCACTTTAACGCCGAGTTCCTTGCTCAGATAGGAAATGAATGGCGCCCAGCGCTCCGTCACGCCCGATGCGTTCTCGGCTGGCACAACGGCGAACGTCAGCTCAGGATACTTGGTCTTCCAGTCCTGAGCAGACGCTGCTGTGGCGCTGAGGGCGAGCGCGGCGGCGCCCGCAATGACGATACGGCGATTGATCATGGTATCCTCTGTGTGGTCGATTATCGAAGGGGTTCAGGGTCGAATTCGGTGACTCAAATCATGACGCAGTCCGAAGACTGCTTCACGACACTGGCACGCTCATGCAACAGCGGCGGCCGGGAAAGCCGGCGCCAGTGTTCCAGGCGCAAAGTTCGGAGCCTCATCCATCACCTCGCCGGCCTCAAGGTCGTAGAGCTCGCGCGCGATCGTATCTGTGAGCGCGGCAGGAGCGCCATCAAAGACCACGCGGCCCGCAGACATGCCAATCAGGCGATCACAATATGTCCGCGCCAGATCGAGCGAGTGGAGATTACATATTACGGTGATACCGAAATGCTTGTTGATGCGCAGCAGCGCGTCCATCACGATCCGCGTGTTGCGCGGATCAAGCGACGCGATCGGCTCGTCCGCCAGAATAATGTCGGGTTGCTGGACCAGTGCACGGGCGATCGCCACGCGCTGCTGCTGACCGCCGGAAAGCTGATCGGCGCGCTGCGCGGCCATCGGCATCATGTCAAACTGCTCGAGCGCGGAAATCGCAATGGCCTTGTCATCCTCCGGCCAGAGCTGGATCAGCGACCGCCACTGCGGCACGCCCGCAAGCCGCCCCATCAGAACATTGGTCAGAACATCCAGCCGCCCAACCAGGTTGAACTGCTGGAAGATCATCGCCGAGCGTGCACGCCAGCGACGCAAATCGCGTCCCTGCAGGGCGGTTACATCAACGCCCTCGAACAGAATGCGCCCGCCGGTCGGCTTCTCCAGCCGATTGATCATACGCAGCAGCGTCGATTTTCCGGCTCCTGAACGACCGATCACGCCAACGAAGCATCCCGGTTCAATCGAGAAAGAGGCATTATCGACGGCCGTCTTCGCGCCAAACCGGCACGTTAATCCGTCCACCTCAAGCATGCGCCGACTCCGTCTGAATATCCTCTCACCTCGCTAGCGTGGGTTTCCTACAGTTGTGTGACATTCACGCCTGTGGCAGACGCTCTACCCGGAAATAGAAAATGCTGTGACGAAAAGCCAATGTCATCCAACTTTCACGATGTCGTCACGAAACGTCATGAAGAGATGTTGTCCTCGCCAAGTGCACCGAACATCGCCGCGCGCAACACCCGTATCGAGAACTTCATTCATGGCCGGCAAGATATTATCCGCTGTCCCCCTCATCGATCCGACTGCGCGGCTGCATGACAGCAGCGCTGGAGCCTATTGCGAGATTGGCGCCCGTACCGTTCTGCACGAGGTCACGCTCGGCGACTATTCCTACGTCGTGAATGACAGTCAGATCGCGTACGCCACCATTGGAAAGTTTTGCTCTATCGCGGCGATGACGAGGATCAACCCCGGCAATCATCCAATGCATCGCGCATCGCAGGCGCACTTTTCTTATCGCGCCAGCGCCTATTTCCCCGGCGAATCCGATGAGTCAGAATTCTTTGCCTGGCGGCGCGGTCATCACGTGGCGTTCGGTCACGATGTCTGGATCGGACACGGCGCCATTGTACTGCCGGGCCGGAACATCGGCACCGGAGCTGTGATCGCGGCCGGAGCCGTCGTCACCAAGGATGTCCCGGCTTATACGATCGTTGGCGGAAACCCGGCAAAGCCGATCCGGCGGCGATTTTCAGAACGTATCGCGGATGAACTGATAGCGCTGTCATGGTGGGATTGGCCGCACGAACGGTTGAGGACCGCGTTGCCCGATTTCAGAAATCTCCCGGTTGAAGGCTTTGTCGAGAAATACCGATGCGTCGCATCAGTGGATCAAACATTGAAGGCAGTTGGCACATGATGGATGTACTGATTGAAGGCGGCGAAGCACTGATCGGAAGCGATCTCATCGATGCATCCATTCATGTTGCAGATGGGAGGATTGCGGAAGTCTCGTCCCGCAGCGGATCGGCTTCCGTCCGCCTCAACAGCGATGGCCTGATCGCTCTGCCCGGTATCGTCGATATGCACGGCGACGCTTTTGAACGCCAGATGATGCCCCGTCCCGGCGTCGATTTTCCGATCGATATGGCATTGGTCGACAGCGACCGTCAGGCGATTGCGAACGGCATCACCACCGTCTTCCATGCCACCACATGGTCGTGGGAGCCCGGCCTGCGCGGAACCGAGAACGCACACCGCCTGCTCAATGCCATCGAAGACATGCAGCCTCGGCTTGCTGCCGACACGCGCTTTCATCTGCGGCAGGAGACATTCAACCTCGACGCCGAGCCCACCATCGCCGAATGGCTGGCCGCCGGACGCGTCGACCTGCTTGCCTTCAATGACCATATGCATATGACCGCCGCGTCGATGAGCAATCCGAAGAAGCGCGCTCGCATGGTGGAGCGCTCCGGGCTCAGCGAAAGCGAATTCGACAAACTGGTCGAGCGGGTGATGGCCAGGGCGGGCGACGTTCCAGCCTCGATTGCAAGGCTCGCCTCGATCGCCCGGGACCATGGCGTTCCATTACTGTCGCACGATGATGAATCACCGGAGCAGCGCTATGGCTTCCGCGAGCTGGGCATCGATATCGCGGAATTCCCGATCAACGAAGAGACGGCGCGCTCGGCCATCGAGAGCGGCGATTTCACGGTGTTTGGTGCGCCGAATGTTGTGCGTGGCGGCAGCCATACAGGGTGGACCAGCGCAGCGGATATGGTGAGCAAGGGTCTCTGCTCTATTCTGGCCTCGGACTATTACTATCCGGCCCCCCTGCATGCGGCTTTCCTGCTGGCCGCGGACAGCATCCTCCCACTCCAGCAAGCTTGGGCGCTGATCTCCGGTGCTCCTGCGGCCGCAACAGGCTTGCACGATCGCGGGCAGATCGCTGCCGGAAAGCGGGCCGACGTCATCCTCGTCGATGCGCGGGAACCGCTCAGGCCGCGCGTGGTCGCGGCAGTGACCGGCGGGCGCGTGGTTCACCTCACCGAACCTGAGCGGATTTTGTCGGCTATACCCGCATTACGTAGGGTTGAACCGGCCTGAGCGAGCGGTTACTCAGGACTTCCATGCCGCGATATCCCCGCTACGCCATCTACTTTGTACCTTCAGCGCAAGGTGCACTTTATCGCTTCGGCGCGGACCTGCTCGGGTACGATGCGTATACAGGCAAGCCGCTGCCCTTCGCCGACGGCATCGAAGCGGAAATCGAAGGCTGGAAACAACTCACGGCCGATCCGCGCAAATACGGCTTTCACGCCACGCTGAAGGCTCCCATAAACCTCCGCTCCGGCAAGACTGAAGACGAGCTTGCCGGAGCCATGGAGGAATTTTCGCGCAAGTCGCGTGTCATCCCCCGGATCACGCCTGTTGTTCGCTCCATCGGGAGCTTCGTCGCCATTGTACCGCGCGACCCTTGCCCCGACCTGCAAAAACTTGCCGCTGATTGCGTCACGGCCTTCGACGACTTCCGCGCACCGCTGACACCCGAGGACCGCGAACGGCGCAACGTGTCCGCGCTAACCGACGTGCAGGTTATGCACCTGGATCGCTGGGGCTATCCCTATGTGTTCGAGGACTTTCGCTTTCATATGACGCTGACGGGTTCTCTCTCCCCCGAGCCGCGCGCGAAAATTCTGACTGCCTTGCAGAAGCGTTTTGTGGCGCTGGATTTTCAATCGGTATCAGTTGATCGCCTGGCGCTGTTGCGCCAAAGCGATACGACGTCCAACTTTACGGTCCTGTCCGATTGGCCGCTGGGTACCGCGTAATTGCGGCTAGGTTTGCATCACTGTGGCGACCAGACGCGTCTGGTAAGGGTTCATTGTTTGAAGGGCACTCGAAACCTTGCGGTGCGAGGTTTTGCCGGCGTCGACCACAACCAGAATAATTCCCACCACGGAAAGAAGGGACGCGAAGTCCTGACCGTCGATGGCTCCCCCGTCGATCAGCGTTGTTCCGTTGTAGGCAAGGGCACAGCCGTTCTGCGTCGACAACGCAGTCTGGGGCAAAGCCTCCTGGCTGCCACGCACGCCGGCAGGAAGGACGCGAAGCTCGCCGACTTCAACTTCAAGCTGATCCAAGGCAACCGGGGTTCGCATCGCGTCGAAAAAACCCGGCCTGCCTTCCAGGCCAAGCAGCTTTGAAATCTGCCTGGTCTCGGTTGCGTCGACAGTCAGGGCACGCATGCCGCGCTCGGCGAACTGTTTCGCCAGCGCCAATGTGAATGCGCTGCTTGCAGCCGGACCATCGGCTCCGACGATCAAGATCGCGCCGGGTGACTTCTCCAAAGCCTGCGTGAGTATGCCCGGCAGTTCGCCAAGTCCATCGACATGAATGGACTTTTCATTCGAAGCAGCGCGGCTTGCCGCCAAAACCGCCTTACGGGACACGGTCGCCAGATTGAATATCTCGCTGCGCTCGTGCAGGGACCTGTCTTCATCCCTGCCGCCCTCAAACTGGTTGAGGAACGCCGCGGCGAAAACTCCCGCAAGCAGTCCGATCACAAGCCCGCCTCCGACAACCAGAGTTCGGGGAACAACGTATTGGGCCGGCTGGATGGCCGCCGGGGAAATAACGCGGGAATTTGTCCGATCCAGCATTCCCTCTTCGCGGACTTCCTTGGCGCGGCGCTGCAACGTTTCATACACAACGCGCTGCGCCGCGACGTCGTTCTCAAGATCCTTCAATTTCTGAACAGGCGGTTGTCCCGACGCCGAAACCTGCCGTGCCGCGATAATCTGCCGGTTGAGTTCGCCTTCAACCGATTTTGTCCGCTGATACTCGGTTTCAAGACTCCGCTGAATTCGCGCGAGTTCGACATCGATGAGTTCGCGAATCTGCTTAACCTGCGCACGAGCCGTGATAACTGCAGGATGCAGCGGACCAAGCGATACAGCGCTGTCAGTTTCGGCCTTCTTGGCTTCAGCGTAACGCGCACGCAAATCGAACATGGTCTGGGACTGAAGCGCCTCGGCAATTGTGTCGATCGGCGGGTTATTCGCGTTGCGCTTGCGCAGAATCTCCATCCGGGCCAGCAGTTCGGCGCCGCGAATCCTCTGCGCGGAAAGCTGGTTGGTCAGATCGGTCAGTTCGCGCTCGCTCAGGAGATTTCCCTGCCCGCCGACCAGGTTGTTCTGAATGCGATAGGTTTCGACCTGTTTCTCCGCATTCGTCAGGTTCTGACGCAACGTGCTCAAACGAGATTCCAGAGCTTTCGCCGTGCGGCTCGCAGCCTCGGTTTGCATCTGCAGTTGCACTTCGAGATAGGCCTGGGCAATTGCATCTGCGATTCGCTTCGACTTCTCTGGCGAAGACGACGTCCACACCGAAACATCGAGAACAAATGTGCGATCCGGGCGGCGAACATCGATCCGTTTGCGCAGCGTGCGGAGTACGGCTCTGGTGCGCGCATCACCCTCAGACGAAGATACTGCCGAGTCCCCGCCATCACCCGCAACAAACTCCGGATCGCTGATCAGGTTGAGTTTGGCAATGACCTTCTCAAGCACTTCGGTCGAGGTGATGACCTGGACCTGGCTCTCGACCACTGCGAACGTTGCATCGGCAGACGCCGCAGCCGGACTGAGATCATTTGGAAGAATTTGGAGCCCGCGCGGATCGATCAAGATCTTGATCTGCGAGACATATCTGGGGGTCATGAAAAGAGCGATCACCAGCGCCAGCAACGTACATATGCCGGTGATGGCGGCGATAAGCTTCTTGCGGCGGCCAAAGGCAGTCGCAAGGCCCCGGAAATCGATGACCGCGGACGGCGCCTCGCGCATGTCGATTGTCATTGCCATGCGCATGCACCTGCTGAGCGCATCGAGAACGACGGACTTGACCGCATACGCATGGGACTGCCTGAACGCAACAAGGTCACCCGAACCAACACATCGAGCTTGTAAGCACTTTGGCCCGGTTATGGTTAATATTGCTTGAAGGACCGGGTCCGGCTGGCCGTCTGATCGCTGCCCCAGAGCACGTATCGGCTAGGCCGAGGCTCCATAAAGATCGATGGTTTCGATCGTGCTTGTACGATTCAGACTGTGCGGCCCGCGCCTCACGCCTCCATCCCGCACCCGTACGGTTTTCTGTACGCTTTGCCGGACATTCTCCAGGTCCAGCAAATCGATACGGCAGAACGCCAGACCCGTGCCGTAGCCTTCCGAACAGTCCTGTGCGGGCCGCCACAGCGCGCCGTCGTGGTGAAAGAAATCGCCCGCCGGGCGGGCGCAACGATGATCGAGGAGAATCGGATTGCCGGCGTGCGGTTGCCACGGACCGATCAGTTCCGGCGCCCAAAAAACGCTGAGCGTATCCCAGTTTGAACCGCGCCAGCTTCGTGTCGCCGCGAACATCCACCACAACCCGCCGTGCTGGCAGACAGTCGCATCCGAAACTTCGACATTTTGCAGCAGAGTTGCTTCATGAACCCAGCGATCCGGAAAGCGCTCGGCGCGATAGAGGTCGACCGTTCTCGACTGCAGGGATTCCGGGATCATCCATATTGCACCGGCATGGGCGAAGACATGCGGGTATGACAAATGGGATTGCGTTTCCAGGACAGGTTTTGGCCGCTCGAAGCCGCCGGATCCCAACACCGATGCCGAGATCAGTCCCTTTCCTGACATCTGGTCGAACTCTTCGACGAAGAGATGCGTCCGCCCATCCGCAATGAACAGAAAAGGATCGGCATAGTACCGCCCGCCGTCATCAGCCAATCGATGGTAGGCGCCCGCACCTGGCAAAGATGTTCTCGGTTCCATTGCATCTATCTGCCGCCACGCAACAAACCACCGCGGCGCTTCATGACAGAGCCGGGCAATACGGACATTCAATTTGCTGGCAAGTGCTGTTGCGCTAAACGACAGCACTCGGCCAGAATGCATTGGGTTTTCCGTTGACGGTCTGGACAACGATTGCACACCACCCGTCAACGGCACAGTCACAGCCTTTACACACAACTGCAAAAGCGCCGAGAAAATCGTATCAAGCGCCCGCACCGCCACCGTCTTGTCTTCAACGGCAGGCAGCCCTGCGATGAGTGCTCGCCCTTCACCGTCGATAATCGTCAAGGCAGGACTGCGAGCATCCAGCACCGCCAGCAAAGCCGCATCATCCGATGCCGTTCCATCGTACAAGATCTTGAGATCCGACAAGGCACCGTTCTGGGCGTGCCCGGTCAAATCCAGCACACGACCACTGTCCGTCGCGTCCCACGTTTCCAGATAAGGCTCGAACGCATTCTCACTAAGAAGATCGCAGGCATGGTCGTCGTGAAGACGAAAGGCGAACTTCTCCAGCATCAGGAGCAGGGTGAACGCGCGAGGCGGCGACGGTCCGTCGGCCAACCGAACAACCGGATTGATATCGGGGTGCCGCGCAAGACGCGTCACCAGCTCATGCTGCCACCGCCACAACCGCGCACGGTTAAGCCATATCGTCACCTTACGCCTGCCTGTTACCTCGATCATGACGGGCAGCCAGGCTTTGGAATTTGAAGGCCGAGTGCATCCAGCGTCGTACGATCCAGCCTGCGTTCATCGGCGCGGTCAACGATCGCCATTCCGCCGCTTCCATTGAGTTCCCAAATCGACCAGCGGAAATTCCGTCGCTCCGCAGCACACCGCACATCCAGCAGCCACGCCGCCCTCGCCCTCTCGCCCGCTGAGTTCGACGCCGGATTATTGCGCGTCGCGCCAAACTCACCGAGCAGAATGCGACGGGTATCGATGTCATTCCGCAAAGCCCATGCTGCGACAGCATCGAAAGCGACATCGATCACCTTGGCGTTCCATCCTTCGCGAAAGTATGCAGTGATCGCGGCCTTTGCCGCGATGGATTGCCGGGATTTGTCGGCCACCGAGAATGCCGAATCTGCCGATATCCGATCCTGTACAATCCGGATGGCTGCGCTCTCCTCTCCCCTGATCGCCGGATATGGCAACGCCTGCATATCGCGCCAGAACCGCTCCCTCGGCTCCGATGACTCAACACCCTGATGTGTGAAGAGATGAGGCTCGTAATAGTGAAAAGAGAAAAGAACATTCTCGTCGTGAAACGGAGCAGGATCGAGAAGCGTCAACCCTCTCCAGCTGCCTCCCTGGGCGCCGGTTACCACTAGGGTCAAGCGCGGCGCCTCGCGGCGGACGGCTCGATACAAAACCTCCATCATAGCCTGCCAGCGAGCTGCTGTCGTGGTGTCGTAGCCTGCTGGTGGCTCGTTGACAGGCTCCAGCGCGATGCGAGGATCGTTCATGTCCGCAAGCAGTCGCGCCGTCCGGGAAATCGCCGCCGCATAGGCCGTAAACAGCGGCCTATCCACACTAATGAAGATCGTCTCAGGACGATATTGAGCGACCTGGGAATTGGAATGGAAATTGACAATCACACTCAGTTGTCGCGCGCGAAATCGCTGAATCGTCATCCGCAAAATGGTGTCGAGCGCATCGCGCCGCTCGCCTGTCATCTGGAGAAACGGTCCCGGATCAACGGTCAACCGGACAAAATCAAATCCCGACGCCTGAACCGCCGCGATCAATTCGTCCGAGACATAATGCTCGGCCGTTGCAAACGGCGGCCACGCATACAACGCGCTGTCAAGCGGAGACACCGACGCCCAGTTAAGGGGCCGATGCACACCAACGCCTCGCCGGAACTTATCAGAGCCGTCAGCCGCGCGCGCGGTCGTCATGGTCACCACCGCGCATGTCATCACCAATATGCGCAGCAGCCACACCATCACGAAATCCAGCGCCCGGATCGAGAGGTAAAGTCACATATCGTCAACAGCGTGATCATCAGGATATCTGCCGATTTGACCGACAGTGCGTTGTTGGTGAGCGCCAAAGCGAAAAACATCACTGTGGCCAGCATGACAATCGCCGACCGCCCCTTCAGCAGCGCCCGGAACAGATTGGCAAGCAGCAATGCGAACAAAATTGCACCGATCAAACCAAACTGGACGGTGAAGACGACGAAAGAACTTTCGATGAACGGCAGGCCGAAGACGTCGAGCGCGATCCGCTGAACCCGGGCGATATCAGCACCGAACAGGAACTCCTTCCAGGTGAGATAGTCAAATACACCGTAAATGCTGACGCGCGCCAGCGAACTCTGATCAACGAAACCGCCTTCGAAGCGGCTCAACGCTCCCACGGCAAACATGACGGCGATGATTGTGATCAGCACGATCAACCCTGCAATCCCGAGCATCATTTTCCGCTGGATCGCATCGACCCGCGATCGCGCAGGCATGGGCTCCAGAACAAGGAATAGCGCGCACGAAACGCAAGCCGCCAGGCTTGCAATACGCGCTCCGGACGCCAAAGCACCGACAAGCAGGATCACAACGCCCATCAGCTTAAACGACGGCCTCCAGCGCGCAACGCTGAGAAAGCAGATGCCGACGGCGCACCATTGCCCCAGTTGCAACGGATGATCGGATAGCCCGGTCGGTCGGAACACATCTTCTCCCGCCGCATAAGGCAGCAAGCGTGTCCTGAGCGCAAACTCGGCGATGCCGACGAGTGCGCTCAGAATGAGGAACAGAAGGATCAATTCACCGAGGTTCGATCGCCATTGATTTGGCAGCGTCATCATGACGAACATTGCCATGCACGCAACGATGTAAGTGTCCAGAATGTATCCGGATGACGTGCTCTGGCCGCTGACCGAGAGCATCAGGAGCAGACCGCAAATGCCTGCCAGGAAAACGATAATTGCGCGGAGAATTCCAACGTCCTGCCCGCTCAGTTCAATGCGAAAATTAAGCAGGATTCCAAGAGCGACCAGGCCAATCCCGTAGAACGCTGGATGGATCTTCTCGATCGTGGACCCTTCCAGTGTCGTATAATTTATAAACTGGTTGAGAATGAGCGCGTTAAGTCCAATTCTCAGCAAGACAAAAAAGACGAATGACAGATACAGCATTCGCAGCAGAATACGGCTGTCGCTCGGCTCGGTGACGGCGTAACCGGAACGGATCATGGGAAGCTGCGCTATTGTGGCCAGTGAAATTAACCGTAGACAATTCGCGTTAACAGTTGGCTAACCAAACGGTGCGTATGGGTGGGTGCTGGTTTCCGCCATGTGCAACGCCGCGGCATGCGACGAATGCAAGAAACTCCGAAAATGTCCTCCGTCCGCGTTCTGTGCGTCACGCCATTCGGTCCTTCAGGAAAGGGCGGAATCGATCGGCTTTACCACTATTTCCGCGAGTTCATTGCCGACAAGAATGTGTCCGGCATTGATCTACGCTTTGCGCAGTCGCGTGGCGATGCGCGAGGCAACCGCTGGATTGCGACATTTCCGCTCATCCTGGCGAAAATCGGAGTTGAGCTGAGCCGATTCCGGCCCCACGTGGTCCATATCAACTTCGCCACCGGCGGAAGCCTGCCGCGCAAGTATGCCATACTGAAGCTCGCGAAAGCATTTGGCGCGCGGACCATTGTCCATTTCCACGGCCAGTTTATCGAAGATCAGATCACCGCGCGTACAGTGCCGGGTCGATTGTTCAGCGCGATCGCCAACCAGGCTGATTGCGTCGTCGCGCTCGGCAAGGTTCATGCCGACGCCTTCGAGCGTATTGGCGTTCAGCGCGAGCGGATTGCGATCGTTCCGAACGGAATTCCTGACTTTGCGACCGGCCTTGTGCTGCCCAAACCAGACACCGGATCGCTGGCGATTCTCTTCTCCGGCCTGCTGACTGAAAATAAAGGTATGCACGTCCTGATTCCGGCCCTCGCCCACCTGCGTCAGACGACCGATAACTGGCACTGCGTGGTCGCCGGCAACGGCGACGTCCCGCACTTCATGGATATGGCCCAAAAGGCAGGGCTTGAGGAGAAGGTGACGTTCACGGGGTGGATCGAAGCCGGCGAAATGCTCGATCACATGCGCAAAGCCGACGTGGTGGTCCTGCCCTCGCGAACCGAAGCATTGCCGCTCAGCCTGATTGAGGGTGCCTGTGCCGGCGCAGCTCTTGTTGCGACCGATGTCGGCAACGTCCGCGATATCGTGGAAGGTGGAGTTAATGGACTTCTTGTCAAACGTGAGCCTGAGCCGATTGCCTCGGCGTTGCTTGAAGTCGCCACCAACCGCTCTCGTTTGGGTGAGATGCAATCTGCCTCTCGTCAAATCTACCAACGGCATTTTACGGTGTCGGCATTCGCCGACCGACTTCGCGACCTTTATCTGCAGGTCGCCAAAGCGCCGTAGCGGCAGATATCCTGTTCAAGTCATGTGCGGGATCGTCAGCCGCTGATCGATAAACTTGCGCTTTCCCCTGCCCGTCATCGGCAGTTCATCGACGATCTTCAAGTGAATTGTGAGGTCGCCCGCGGCACGTTCTGTCATTCGGGTAAGGTAATCCGAAAAATCCGGCTCCTGGCCACCTTCCGTGACCACCATGAGTTCGACCTCCCCCGGAACACGCTGACAGAATTGCACTTCACGCGTCAGATCATGCCTGTCGATCGGCACACACAGCCCGTTAAAGGGAATAAGGGACCCCGACCGGCTCACCAGATATTCGCTGCTTCGCCGCGGCGCCAGGTGGTTCAGAACGAGTCGGTATCTGTTACTCGCGCTCGGCAATTCGACGAGTTGCGCAGCATCGCGTGTGTCATACCGAATGAGAGGCATGCCTCTGAACATCAACCCGGTCGACACCACACGGCCCATCTTGCCGGGCGTGGTGATCGGCCGGTCGTCGTCATCGACCAGTTCCGTATAGCCGTAAATCGGATCGAACTCATATGTATCCGGCTCGTTGGCCCGCTCGACCGCAAACGCAACCTTCTCACTCAATCCATAGAAGGGCACAGTGGTCGCCTGATCGAAGACCTGTGCAAAAAGATCGCGCTGATGTGGAAACAGCTTTTCCGAAATCGGGAAGATTCCGCGAATCTGCGACAACGGCGCCGCTCCGGTCCGGAGCAGATACTGTGCGAAAATCGCTATCGCGGAAGGATAGCCGTGAATGAAGCGGATGTTCTTTTCACGAATGGCGGCCAAGTATGATGCCATCGTCGTATCATCGAGATGAAAAACCGAGAACCGCAGTTCTTTAAGCGCCGGTTCGACCTCCATGTGGGAGTTCTCGCCGTCGATCAAATCAAACCCGCGGAAAACGCAGCGCCAGTCATGCGCCGTAAACCCGGTTCTTGACCATGCATCGTGAATGAAAGCGTATTCGATCGGGCTGCGATTGCGATCGAGCATGATCGACAGCGGTTCACCGGACGACCCATCGGTCGATGCGCGATCAAGACGATCGAGCGGGACAGTGCACATCTCGTCGCGGTGGTCGAGTACGGTCTGCCGCGAAAGGACAGGCAATCGGGACCAGGCCTCGCTTCCCAACAGTTCGCCGGGCGCGATGTGACCGACCACTGGCTTGAGCGTGCGGGTGTAATAAGGCGCATTCCGGATCGCCAGTTGAACCACTTCGCCAAGCGCCTGCTGGCGATAGGACCGGACAAAATCTGTATCCGTTTTTGCGCGATCGATTACGCTGCGCCAATGACGATAGGTCTTGCCGAACTTGATTGAAGTTGGCACGTACCGAAGGAAGCGGCCGAGCTGGGCCCGCGTCGATAGCGGCAACCGGACATATGCACCGCGCGCGACGTCCAGAACTGTCATCGGTTTCCCCCTGATTTGGCGAACACGACTATGTACCGCAGCCAATGCTTCGCCCGCGGTAAATCGGACATTTACCTTAACCGTGCATGGTCAAATTGATGGTTATTCAATCAAAACACGTCGCGGTTTACGTACCTGCCCTGAACAGGGGCGGAGCGGAACGCGTAGCAGCCCTGCTGGCATCCGGCTTCTTCAAGGCTGGCTGGCAGACCACCCTGCTCGTTGATTTCGAAGCATCCGAGAATCGGTCGCTCATCGATCCTGGCGTGCCAATCCACGTGCTCGGAAATTCGCATGCCAGCTCCGTATTCGCCCTTACCGGCTTCCTGCGCTCGCAGAAGCCGGACATGGTCCTTGCGATCGGAGGCGCGGCAAACGTCAAGCTTTCTCTGGCGCGCCTGTTCGCGGGCGGCCAGTCCCGAATCGTACTTTCGTATCACGGACGCTCCGACGTTGGGCGCGGCCGGCTCGGCCACATGTCTTACTCGTTCGCCCCATGGCTTGGGCGGCGCGCTGCTGCAATTGTCTGTGTGTCCGACGGCTTGCTCGATCATCTCCGCGATGACTGGAATGCCCCCGAAAGCAAGCTGACGCGCATCCACAATCCGGTATCCGTTGAAAACGCCATTCCCGCCAGCCATAGCGACCTTCTCCAGCGTCCACCCGTCGTGCTCGGCGTCGGCCGTCTCAATCCGGAGAAGGGATTTATTGCGCTGGTCGAGGCCCTTCCCCGTCTGCGCTCAGATGCGCGTGTCGTAATCTTTGGCGAAGGCTCCGAACGCGCCAATCTGCTGGCCCGCGCAAAACAACTGGGCGTTCAAGACAGACTGGAACTTCCCGGCTATCGCGATGACCCATGGCCCTGTTATGCGCAGGCCCGCTGTTTCGCTTTAACATCGCGCAGGGAGGCCTTCGGCAATGTGGTTGTCGAAGCTCTGGCTTCCGGACTTCCGGTCGTCTCGACACGAAGCGGAGGCCCGGATGAGATTCTGGACCATGGACGCGTCGGCACGCTCGTGGACAACGGCGACATCGAGTCGCTCGCACAGGCCATCAATCAGGCGCTGGCTGACCCTGGGGATCCGGCGCCGCGGATCGCACGGGCACGCACATTCGACGTCCAGACCGCGATCAATAGCTATCTCGACCTGTTCAATACGATACTGACTCGGCGGTAGCCGTCGGCACGGAATCTCCCCGCCAGATTTCCCATGGCCGGTCGAGCATCCGCACCAGGGCAAATCCGGACGCAGAGAGCGTTGACGCATAAACCGCCATGAACGTTGCGGTTCCGCCGAACAATATAATCAGCGGCAGCTGTCCGCCCAGAAGTACGCGCATGCCGAGGGTTGCCGCGGAGGCAAGCCCGAACGAGATCGTCAATCCCGCGATGGCCTTCCAGGGAACAGAAAATGGCAGCAGGCGCGTGGAGAGAAATGCACTGCCGGCAAGTGAAACGAGCGAGGCAAAAGCCGCGATCATGGCAGCGGCCACCGGACCGCCCTGCGGGATCAAGAGTAAACCCAGCAACAGAGAAATCACCGCAGGCGGTGCCATGCTCACAAACTGCAGCCAGTTCTTCTTCGTGATGTAAAACGCGTTGTCGAAGCAGAAATTCTTCAAACTCGCAAACAGGGTGGCAAATGCAATCCAGGGCATGATCCGCACAGCCTCGGCACGATAAGCCTCCGGCAGCACCAGTTCTGCAAACGGCTGCGCAAGCAACGCGATGCCGGCTGCAACGGCGCCGCACAGCAGAATCAGCGTCAGAACATTGCCGCTCTGGACCCGGCCGGCTGCTTCTCGCCCTTCTGATGAGTAGCTGCGGACAAGCATCGGAAACAAATACGGATTCAGCGACCCACTGAACAGCTCAACCGGTTGCCTCGCGAGCGCATAGGCGGCCGCATAAAGCCCGACGCTCGCAGGTCCAAGCGCATGATTGAGGATAAAGCGATCGAGCCAACCGACCGTCTGCGCCAGCAGCGTGACCGATACGATCGGAACTCCGAACAGCAGGGCCGCGCGATAACCCTGACGCGGGAAATAGGGCCATGGCAGATCCCGAAAAGCCACCGCACAGGCCAGCAATCCCAGAACAAGCGTCACCAGGGAGATTCCAAGCGAGGCAGAAAAGAAAGTCGGCTCGATGACCAGGACCGCGCCTACTCCGCATGCAAGTGACAAGACTCCGCGCGCAATCTCGGTGCAGGCGTATAGCAAGTGACATTGCTGCGTCTGCAGCAGTGTCAAACCGAGCCGCAGCACTGCGAAGGCAAGGACGTAAACCGCGACGGCAACCGTGAACCACCCGGACAGACTTGGCTGGACGATCGACAGCAGCAGCGCGCCAAGCAACGACAGCACGCAGGATACAACGGTCAGAACGAGAGCACGGCCAAGCCTGCCCGCCGACGGCAAGCGGTCCTTGCTCTCACTGCTCAATACAAACAACCGCACCCATCCGCCGGTCGCCATATCGAGGATTTCGCCTGTCACGACGATGAGAGCGAACATTCCGTAGTCGTCCATCGACAACAGCCGAGTCAATACCAGAAGCAGGACGAAGGTCGACAGGCGGGGCACGAGATTTGCCCCGAAATAGAGAACGACGTTCAGGCTTTTCATCGAAGACCTGCGGCCGCTAGGTTCGGGACTGGCGCCAGATCAGGCTGCAAGGCAGGCGAAACCCTTTCTCTGATGGCAGCAGATTGAACCTCGATCCGGGTGCTGAATTCCCGCGTTTGCAGGTCATTCGCGTGAAACACGAGGCGCGTTGCGCTTTGCATAACCCCGAACGCCGGTGAATACTCCGCATTTTCAAGCGTAGCCGTTACACCTCTGGCCGAAGTGAAGCGCATCAACACCTCATCGCCACATGTGACAACGATGGCTGCTCCCTCAATCCTCGCCGAGCAGTCCGGGTGCAACAGGAATCCGATGTCGATCGATACCAGTGGCTTTGATGCCTCGTCTCCAGTCGCAAGCAACTTGTCCGTCACCGTCAACCCGGTGGGATCGATGGTCACCGTGCGCTCACACAACAGTCCATGATCGCGGGCATATCCGTCGTGCTGGGCCGACACGTGAACGTCACTGCCAGCCTCGCGGAGACCGAGATACTTCGATACAGCCTTCCGCCGCCAGTTGAATGCACCCGATATCTCGCTCTGATCTGCTCCATTGATGCAAATCGTGTTGTGAGCCGCAGTACCGCGCAGGCGATCGCGGACCCTGCCGCCGGAATGATACAGATATGTTCCCGCATCGACGAGTACCGGCTTTGCATCGAGATGCAGCATCAGCGACAGGGCATCAGCATGTCCATGGGCCGCGATCGACAGATAGCCGAGCGGACCATGGTCGAACACGACGAGCGATTCGCGTCCGCTCATCTGGCTTCGTGAAACCGTATATCCGCCACGCTCAAATGTACGCGTCCCCACAAATGAAGCGGGTGCGCCGGCCGGCCGGCCGACAAGAAGATTTCGCAATTGTGGAGCACCGTAAACGGCAGCAATATCGGAACGGCCCGTCACGGCCGCGATCCCGCTCACGATTGATGCGACATAGAACGGCTCATGACCCGCTCCGGACGCTATCACGCGGCCTTCATCGTCATCACCGATACGGGGGTGATTTCCGGCACCATCAAGCACCCATCGAAGATGTTCGCCGGCGGCGGTGATGCGCGCAACGACGTCATCGGGAAACGGCGCGCCAGCGGCCTCCGCAACGCGAAATGCCAGAAGATACCATTCGCACGTGAAGGCAGTGTAAGTCGGCGACTGTTCCGCACCCACGCCATCATCGTAAATCTGACGGAATGCCTCTGCAATCAGCACATCTCGCGCTTGTAGCGGATCGGTCGCGGTCCCCTGCCAAAGGGTTCCCAGAATGAAGAGGGCCGCCTCCTCCGCGATCAGATGGTTGTTCGCGGACGAATAGCGGGATGGAAAACGTTTAAGCCAGTATTCATGCGCCGCCAGGCATGCGCCGATCTTGCGAGAAAGACGCCCACCTACCCGATCTCGGCCGATCAGCCCGATTGTCAGCAGGATCGAGACAACGCGCAGCGCCAGCTCAATCCCGGAAATCCAGTTGATGCCCTTGAATGGCGGATTCGCATCGATCCAGCTCTCGATCAGATCAAGAGCAGACTGAGCCAGCTCATCATCATTCTCCAGTCTGGACAGCGCCGCGATCACCGGCACGAACTGGAGGCGATTCAGTTCCCAGACAAGTTTCACATCTCCGCGGAGACGATCGTGCCGGAAGTCGATGTCGAAACAGTAGGCGGTATCCGGCCAGCGCAATCCCGACGCGGGATCAAGATGCCAGTCCATCTCCTTCGACAACCCGAAATCATGAGCGAGCGCGCGATAGACACCAGGCCGCGTCGCGGTCGGCGCAACCGATCGCCAGAGCGAACGTGTGTCGGCATCGATCAACCCGAGCCCGCCGGCATCGACCGGGAGAAACGGAAGATCAGTCGCTTCCGCAGCAAACGCAGAGTAGCCATAAGATCGCGTCGCTGATATGCGGCGCTTTCCAGCCTCACGCAGCCGGTGTCCCAGTTCCGGGATGCTCATGGCCCGGAGCCGATTGACGTACCATCCAAGTTTGCCGAACGAACCTGCCATATCGACAGACGATCCTAGCTTGCCTGCGGAGTCGCAGTGACCGGGTTTTTTGCCTTGGGCCGATTGGTCTTGTTCTTGATCAGAGCAGCGTAAGCTCCGAGCAGCTTAGGCGCCTCGTGCTCCCAGGACAGATCCCGTTCGATCCGCTCACGACCGAAGGCGCCCATCGCCGCGCGACGCTCCGGATCGTCAAGGAGTTCGATAATCTTGCCCGCCATATCCCGTGGATCGTTGTGCCGCGCGTAAAGGGATGCATCGGCCGCGGAAACCCGCCCTTCCGTCAGATCGAACTGAACGATCGGCTTGCTCAGCGCCATGTACTCCATGATCTTGTTCATGGTGGACTTGTCGTTCATTTCGTCAGCCTTGTCCGGATTAACGCAGACATCCGCCGTGTTCAGCATTTCGAACAGGTCGTGGTCACTGGCGCGGCCGGTGAATGTGACGAAATCCTGCACACCGAGCGTTTTCGCCAGCGCCTTCATTTCCTCAAGTGCGGGACCTCCCCCGACAAGCCCAAAATGAATGTCCGATCGCCGGAAGTCTTCCACAATCACCTTCACGGCATTCAGCAGCAGATCAATCCCCTCCTGCGCACCCATGACGCCAACATAGCCTACCAAAAAATTCCGGCCCTTCCGCAACTGCGGATTAGGCGGAAGAATTTGAATACGATTGAGATCCGGACCGGAGCGCACGACAAAGACCTTATCATCGCGCATCCCGCCACGCGTCAGCGCAATCCCGCGATACGATTCATTCGTGGCCAGCGAAATATCCGCCGTCAGGAACGTCATCTTCTCGAGCAGCACAAGCAGCCGATAGAAGAAGTCTTTCCGGCCAAATTTCGATACGTATAGCTCCGGATTGATGTCGTGGTGATCGAATACGAACATCTTTCCAAGGAACAACTTGAAGAAGCCGCCGATCAAAAAGATCGTATCCGGCGGGTTGCACGCATGGATCACATCGAATCCCCGCGCGAAAAGAACTTTCCAGCTCAGGAAGAATTCGCAGGCCAGTGCCCAGCCATATTCGAGCGGATAACCCGAAGCACGCCTGGCTTCGAAGGGCATTCCGTGGCGATGGATGTGAACGCCGTCGACGAATTCGTAGCTCTTTTGCGCGTTAAATCCTTTCGGGCAGATCACAGAGACCACGCATCCGGCTTTGGCCATGGTCTTGGCTTCCGACCATACACGCCGGTCGAAAGGTACCGAGAGGTTCTCGACAATGATCAGGACACGAAGCGGCCGTCCGTCCTTGACAAGGCGCGTATCACCAGTTGATTCCGACATAACGCGCCTTCATGTCTGGAGATGCCCACAACCTGGCAAGGTCGAGAACAATCTGGTCCTCGCTGAGCATCGGCTCGATGCTGCGAAACTCAGGAGATGCGTTTCCGATGATAATGACGTCAGCCGCAACCACGGTTTTCCGCAGCGACGTCATCATGATCGAACCGATGTGAGGAATTGCCTTCTCGATGTATTGCCTGTTCACGCCGGTCAGCGCCGAGAGATTGACGCTCGGATCGTAGAGCTTGAGATTGAAACCCTTTCCGATCAGGCGTTCGATCAATTCGACCTGCGGGCTTTCGCGCAAGTCGTCCGTACCTGGCTTGAAGCTGAATCCGAGCACTGCGATATCCCGCTGACCGAACGCAACGACCTTGTTGATCGCTCTTTCGATCTGATTGCGATTGCTGGGCAGGATATTGGAAAGGATCGGCACCTCGACGTCGAGCTGACGTGCAAGATACGTCAGCGCGCGCGCGTCCTTCGGCAGACAGGAGCCACCGAACGCGTAACCAGGCTTGAGGTAGTAAGGCGAAATATTGAGCTTCGTATCTGAGCAGAACACGTTCATCAGCTCGTAGCTGTCAATGTTCAGTGCCTGGCAGATGTTCCCGATCTCGTTTCCGAAGCAAACCTTGAGCGCGTGCCACGTGTTGTCCGCATACTTGATCATTTCGCTGGCTTCGAACGACACCGTGAAAAGCGGCGCGCGAATTCCTTCATAGAGGTTCGCGACCGCAAGCGCAGCAACCGGATCATCCGCGCCGACAACGGTCTTCGGCGGTGCAAAGAAATCGGCGACAGCCGTGCTTTCCCTGAGAAACTCGGGATTGTACGCTACCGAGAGCCCCTCGCCGCAGCGGCGACCGGATTCGCGCTCCAGAATTGGAATAATGGTGTTGCGCATCGAACCCGGAATCATCGTCGAACGCACGATGACAAGGTGGTCGCCCTGCTTTTCCCGAAGCGCGCGTCCGATTTCAGCAATGACGCTGCAGACGGTATCGATGTTGATGCTGCCGTTATCGCGGCTCGGCGTACCGACGCAAATCAGCGAAATATCGGTGTCGCGGATCGCCTGAACGACATCGTCGGTCGCAGTCAGACGTCCCGAACGGACGCCCTGCTGCATGAAGTCGTCAAGACCGGCCTCGACAACCGGCGGCTTTCCCTCGCGGAAGCACTGCCGCTTGATGTCATTGGTATCCAGCCCAATAACCGTGTGGCCCGTACGCGAGAAACACGCGGCCGATACAGCTCCGACGTAGCCCAGGCCAAAGATGCTGATGCGGCGTGGAGAGGAGTTGTTCGGTATGATAGGAGCAATGACCGGCAAGCGATCGGCAACCGCCTGCGCGCTTCCCGGTGCGAGTTCGATCAGATCGGAGCTATCGAGCCATGAATTCATTTGAGCCTCGTCTTTTTTTAAAGTCGTAGGCTGGCGGAGGCGAAAGAGGAAGACAAAGCGGAATGTCATCGCTTGTTAGGCTTACCTTGCCTCAAAATGAGCGCCTCGGTTAACGTTTCGTTAACCTATTGAACAAGGCATAATCGGATCTATAAAATTGGCTCTATAAGCGCGTCAGAACGCGGCTCAGACGTACAAAGCAAGGCGCATGCTCAGAACAATATTCCAAGTGCTTGCCTGGGCCTCCATCCTCGCAATCGTAATTGTTACGGATGGCCCGATCGGATTGCGGCCAGTCACTCACTTGCCAGGCAGCGTTGAAAGATTTTTCGCCCTTCTCACAGTCGCGATGCTGTTCACTCTCGCCTACCCAAACAGAATCTCAATCGTCGGGCTTTCGCTTGTGCTTGCCGTTTTCATCATTGAGTTTGCGCAGGTCGCGTCGCTAGGCCGTCACGCACGCCTGCGTGACGCCGGCGTCAAGGTGCTAGGCGTCTTCGCCGGATTAACGCTGGGGTATTTTCTGCAAGCCGGGATGGCGTTGATACGCACGAGATTCGGGGGCAACCGAAAGGCCCTGCCGAGCGCAGCCAATCAATCCTGAAGCTCGATTGCGCTGCCCGCTAAATTTCCGCGAAATTCGCTGTTTCGCCGGCTCGGTATCCCGCACGTGATGTGACACGCTCAAGGTATGGCGCAGCGCTGTCGCAAATGCCAACTCCGTAATCGATGGCCCACGTCAGGCAAGTCGTCAGCAGTATGTCGGCCGTGGTGAACTGGGCACCCATGAGATAATCGCGACCATCCGACAAAGCCACATCGACATGCCGAAGCTGTTCGCGGAAGTATTCGCCTGCCTTCGCAACAACATGCGGCGCATCCCCATAGATATGCGCCAGTCCCTTGTTGGTACCATGTCGCCTCATGACATAGAGACTGGTTGAGTCCAGCTCGGTCACGATGAAGAAGCACCATTCCAGCCACTTCGCATAGAGTTTTGGACAATCTGGGACGAGCCCTCCGTCTCCTGTCCGATGCTTGTTGGCGAGATATGCAACGATGGCCGCGCTCTCCCCAATGGTCAAATCGCCGTCCTGCAAAAGCGGAATCTTCTGCCTTGGATTCAGGATCGTATACTCCTCCGTCTTGGTCTCACCCGATCGCGGAAGGATGGGCCGCGACCTGTACGGAAGATTCAATTCGTGAAGTGCCCAGTGCGCGCGTATCGTGCGCGTAGTGCCGACACCCCAAAGGATAAGATCGCCTGCCATTTTTCACCAAGTCTCCACCGAGGGGCGCAGATCGAGCTCGTGAGTCCAGCCGTCTTTGGATTGATGGTGAGCAAACCAGTACGCCTCGGCAATGGACGCGGTTTTGGTCAGGCTGTCGGGCGGAATTTCGCTGGCGCTGATTCCGGTTGCCGCCTTCATGCGCTGATGAATAGCTTCGCTGTCGACGCCTGCATCGATCAGGAGATGGACGACATGAATATTCTTCGGTCCGAGCTCACGGGCCATTGCCTGGGCGACGGCGCGCAAGCCGAACTTGGCTGCCGAAAACGCCGCAAAACCCTTTCCGCCGCGAACGCTCGCGGTTGCGCCGGTAAATAGGATGGTCCCGCGGCCCCGTACCGACATGTGTTTGGCCGCCTCGCGCCCCACAAGAAAGCCCGCATAGCACGCGAGTTCCCAGGCTTTGAAGAACAGCTTCTCTGTTGTCTCCAGCAGCGGCTTGTTGACGTTCGATCCAGCGTTGAACAGGCAGACCTCGATTGGGCCCACCTCCTTCTCGACATCCGCGAACAGTTTCTGCACTTCCTCTTCCTTGCGCGCATCGACGCTGTAGGCGCGGACGTCGTGTCCATCGGCTTTCATCGAATCGACAAGCCCCTGCGACTTGGCAGCCTCGCGCCGCGCGACGCAGACCGTATAGCCGCCCTTTGCAAATCTCTGAGCAACCGCAGCCCCGATAGCATCGCCTGCACCGACAAGAAGTGCGACCTTCGTTTTATTCGTCACTGTCCGTTCTCCAGAAGCTGAAACCGTTCGCTCATTTATCCGGCCGCCCTGACCGCTTTGTCGGCGATCATTGCGTCAATAGCTGCGTCCGCGTACCCAAGTTCGCGTAGGACCGTGCGAGAGTGCTCGCCCACCCGCGGCGCCGGCCCGCCAATCGCAGCCCGATTGACCTCGAAGATTGCCGCTGGCTTCGGCTGCCGCACCCGGCCAACCGTCGGCTGTTCGAACTCCTCGATCAACCCGCGCGCCACCACCTGTTCGTTATCGATGATTTCAGCGCGACGAAGAATCGGCGAGCATGGCACGTCGGCAGCGTCGAGTCGCTCCAGCCATTCGGCTGTGGTATGCTTGGCAATGTATTCCTGCATCGTGTTGATGCGGGCCGTCGCGTTGATGAACCGCGCGCTCGGCGTTGCAAAACGCTCGTCCTTCGCAAGCTCCGGATCGCCGGATGCCTTGCAGAAGCCCTGCCACTCTGAATCCGAGATCGTTCCACAGGTGATGTAACCATCCAGGGTCTGGAACACGAGGTCCGGCCGGTCGTTCGGATCTGTTGTCGAGGCTTCAGAGCCAACCACCGTGTACTGCATCATGCCTTCCGGCCACAGATAGGAAATCATGGCATCCAGCATGGCCACCTGGATATGGTCGCCCTTGCCCGTCTTTTCGCGGGCATAAAGGGCGGAAGACACCGCCTGCGCCGTGAAGACCGAGGTGGTTTTGTCACAGACGATGGTGCGGATCATCTGTGGACGGTTCGTGATCGGTTGCGCCTGAATGTCGGCAAAGCCCGACAGCGCCTGAACGATGGGGTCGTAAACCCGCTTCTTGACATAAGGCCCGCTGTCGCCGACGCCGCTGATAGAGACATAGATCAATCGCGGATACTTTTCGCGTAACTCTTCGTGACCGAGCCCGAGGCGCTCCATGGTGCCGGGACGGAAGTTCTGCACCAGCACATCCGCCTGCGACGCCAGTTTGGCCAAGACCTCACGCCCTGCATCACTCTTGATATCGATCGACAGCGAGCGCTTGCCGCGGTTGCACGAGACGAACAGAGCCGAGAACTCACCGGCCGCATCGATCAGGTTCCGGCTGCGGCGGGTGCCATCGCCGCCGATCGGCTCGATCTTGAGCACATCCGCACCCTGATCAGCCAGAAACATCGTCGCATACGGACCCGACACCACCGCTGTCAGATCAAGGACCCGCACTCCACTTAAAGGACCAGGCATATCTTCACTTCCCGTGCTGAAAAACTCGCTTCGGCCTTCGCCATCCGTGAACGTCACACACTCAGATACGTCCGCCTGACGTCTTCATTTGCGATCAATAATTGCGTGTCGCCGGCGAACTGAACCCGTCCCTGACTAAGTACGTAGACATAGTCAGCCAGTTGAGTGGCGAGATGATAGTTCTGTTCAACCAGCAGAATGGGGGTTCCTGACGCCTTGATATCCTTGAGTACGGCTTCGAGTTTCTCGATAATCACCGGCGCCAGACCTTCGCTGGGTTCGTCGAGGATCATCAGATCGGGCCCGGCGACCAGCGCCCGTCCGATTGCCAGCATCTGCTGTTCGCCGCCGGACAGTTGCCCGCCAAGGCTCCTGCGCCGTTCGGCAAGGCGCGGAAATATCTCGAACACATACTCCACTGGCTTGCGCCGCGGCCGATGCTTCGATGCACCAAGAGCAATGGCAAGATGTTCCTCAACAGTCACTGTCGGGAAAATGCCGCGGTCCTCAGGCACGAAAGCGATGCCGGACTTCACAATTCGATGTGTCGGCAAACGCGTAATATCGGTTCCATTGAAAATAACGTGGCCACCTCGCGCCGGCGTCAAACCGAGGATCGAACGCAGCGTCGTTGTCTTGCCGGCACCGTTACGTCCGAGCAGCGCCACGCACTGCGCGGCAGACACGGAGAGATCGACGCCTTGCAGAATGTGGCTTTCACCATAGTAGGTGTGAAGATGTTCGACCCTAAGCATGGTGCTGCCCCAGATATGCTTCGATCACCTGGGGATTGGACTGAATCTCGTGCTTCGTTCCTGTTGCAAGCACCTTGCCGTAACTCAGCACCGTAATGACATCACAGATCGCAAACACGACATCCATATCGTGTTCGACCAGAACGATAGTCAGCTCACTTGACAGGCCATTGATCAGCTTGATCAAGCTGGCGCGCTCATCGGGTGACGTTCCGGCCGCCGGCTCGTCCATCAGCAGGATCTTCGGTTCGGCACAGAGTGCGATCGCCACCTCGAGCTGGCGCTTCTGTCCGTAGGACAGCTCGTTGACATTCCGATGCAGCACGGAGTCAAGGTGCATTTGCTCGGCGGCGAGACGCGCTTTGCCGACGACATCCGAAAATGACGCGCAAGAGCGAAATACCGAGCGCCGCGACGCATCAAACGCCTGGCAGGCAACGCGTAGGTTCTCGAGCACCGTAACGCTCTCGAGCAGCATGTTCTTTTGGAAAGACCGAGACAGCCCACCTCGCGTAACAAGGTCTGGTCGCCCCTGCTGCACCGGGACGCCATGAATGAGAATTTCACCGCTGGTCGGCGGCTGCCATCCCGTGATGATGTTGAACAGCGTGGTCTTGCCGGCGCCGTTCGGCCCGATCACGGCATGGCGCTGACCCGTCGGCACCTTCAGGTCGAGGTCGCTGATAACCTGAAGCCCGCCAAAGGCCTTGCGTAGATTTCTGATCTCAAGCGCGCTCATTGCCGCTTTCCGATCAGCGCAGTGATGGCGCCGAGAACACCGCCGCGGAAAAACGCAACCACAAGCATGAAGAAGATGCCGAAGAACAAGTTGTATTCCTCGGTGATCATGCTCAGCGCCTGCTTGACAACGACAAAGACGGCGGCCCCGACAAACGGCCCAAGGATGACATTAGCGCCACCGATGATGACCATCAGCACGCCCTCACCGCTCATCTGCCAGCTCATCGCATCGGGATTGATGAAATAGGTGTACTGCGACTGCAGGATCCCCGCGACAGCGCAAATCACGGCAGCAAGAGCAAACGATCCAATCTTGTAGTTGGCGACCGCATATCCCATCGATATCATGCGCCGCTCGTTTTCGCGGATGCCGACCAGGACACTTCCGAAAGGCGACGTTACGATGCGCCACAGCGCCAGCAACGCAACAGCAGCAACAACAAGGACGTAATAGTAGAAGCTGGTTGGATTGTCCGCGCTCACAGCGAGCCATGACAGATCGGGGCGCGGAATTCCCGTCATGCCGTCAGAGCCGTTGGTCCACCGCAATTTGATCATCGCGCCATAGAACATCTGGGAAAATGCCAGCGTGATCAGAAGGAACTCGACGCCGCGCGTCCGCGTGCAGATTGCGCCAATGGCAGCAGCAATTACAGCTACCACCACCAGCGTGACCGGCGCAGAAACCCACAGCGGCCACCCCAGCAGCGCCGTTCCGATCGCGATGCCGTATCCACCGAACCCGAGAAACATCGCCTGTCCGAGCGATACGAGGCCCGTGTACCCGGTCAGAAGGTTGATGCCGGATGCAAATACACCCGCGATCATGACTTCGACCGCCAGTGTCATGACATAGCCGGAGGAAAACGACGGCAGCGCGCAAAGGCCGACGCCGAAGAGCGCGAACAACACCGCGCAAGCGCGACGCGACATTGGAAGCGACAGACGCTTCACCCCGCTGGAACCGTTGTCCCGTGCAAGAATGATATCTGCGCTCATGCGACCCTCCCCACCGCGCCAAAAAGGCCCTGTGGACGAAAGATCATCACTGCAATCAGAAGGGCATAAATCGCAAAAAGCTCAGCCTCCGGAAGGTAAGCCTGGGCAAACGTATCGGTCATACCCACGATAAGCGATGCATAGAACGACCCCCTGAGATTGCCGAGACCGCCCACCACCACGACCACGAACGTCGTCACGACGATTCCGATTCCCATGTTGGAGTAGATGCTCATGACCGGTGCGGCGACGACACCCGCAAAGCCGGCGAGAGCGGAACCGAACCCGAACACCAGCGCAAACAGAACATTGATGTTGATGCCGAGCGCCGTGACCATCTCACGGTTGTCGACACCGGCCCGCAGCGTGGCACCGATCAACGTACGGTCGATGACCAGGACAAGCGCGACAGCGATGGCAATGCCAACCGCGATGATGAAAAGCCGATAGAGCGGATATTCGATGCCCAGCAAGGCAACACGGCCTTTGAGGAAATCGGGCGTGGCAATGCTGTGAAATGCCGATCCGTAGATGTACTCGACGGCACCCGCGGTTGCGAACAGCAGGCCGAACGTTAGCAAGGCAAGATCGAGATGCGTCGAGCGTCCGCGCTGAGCCAGCGGTTGCAGAACGAAGAGTTGCAGCACAAAGCCCGCCAGGAACGGCAGCAGCGGGCCTATCAGCAGCGCAAGCCAGAACGAGCCGGTCTTGTTGGCAATAACCAGCCCGAAGTAAGCGCCCATCGTGAAGAACGCGCCGTGGGCCAGATTGAGGATGTTCATTAACCCGAAGATCAGCGTAAGGCCGACCGCGAGCAGGAACACCAGCATGCTTAGCTGGACGCCATTAAGAAGCTGAATCAGAAAAAGCTGCATGTTTCACACAACGTCGAGAAAGCGCGAGCTTCGCCGGAAGCGAAGCTCGCCTCGGATCAGAACGATTTCGTGCAACCCGGCAGATCGCCCGCTCCCGGAAACTGATCCAGCGATTTACGCTGCATCTTGCCGTCGGGTCCCTTGACGATCTCGATCACATAGACCTTCTCAAGCAACGCGCTGTTCTGCGCATTGAACTTGATCTTTCCACGCGGAGCGTCGAACGTCAGGTCGCGCATCGTGGAGATGAACTTGGCGCGATCTTCCGGCATCTGGCCGCCGAGCTTCTCAAGTGTCAGCATGATCGCCTTGCCGTTGTCATAGCCAAGCTCCGCGCTGACGTCGGGTTCCTGCTTGTACTTCGCGGTATAGGCCTTCACGAACTTCTGGTTCGCTTCGGTGGGGATACCCGGATAATGCGTGGCAACGTGCTGCGCATTCAGAGCCAGATCGCCCAGGGCCGGCCAAAGCGCTTCGTCATAAACCCAGTGGTCGCCAATCAGGGGGATCTTGGTCCGTAGTCCGAAATCGGCGTGCTGCTTGACGACCTGGATTGCTTCCGCGCCTGCATAGAAGGCGTAAATAATTTGCGCGCCAGAGTTTGCAGCCTGCGTCAGCGCGGCGCTGTAGTCCTTGGTCTTCTGGAAGGGTGTCCAGATTTCCTCGATCACCTTGCCGCCGTTGTCCTCGAAGCCGCGCCTGAATCCGCCGATGAACGCACGGCCCGCGGAGTAATCAGGCCCCATTGTGACGGCAGTCTTTATCCCCTTGCTGGCCCAATACTTGCCGGAAGCGTACTCGAAGCCATTGGCGCTGAAAGACGTGCGAGCGATGTATGGGCTGCAGAACTTGCCCGTGATCTCGTCGGCGAATGCATTGGCAAACACCATCGGCATCTTGTTCTTGTCGGCCAGTTCGGAGATCGCGATACCGACATTCGAGCCAACGACCCCCGCGACGAGATCGACCTTGTCGGACTGCACGAACTTGTTGAACTTCTGAACTCCCACGCTTGGGGTCAGCTCATCATCGGCGCGGATAATCTCGATGGGACGACCGCTCGCCTTGTTGCCGAACTCCTCCAACGCGACTTGAAAGCCGCGGTCGATGCTTTCCGCCGGGACAGCATAGACCCCCTTGTAGGGCAGCATCAGCCCGATCTTGATCGGTGTCTTTTCCTGCGCATGCGTCGTTACGCTGGCCGATGCCGCAAGGCCTATTGCTGCGGCAAACCCAATGCGCGTGTATCCCTTGAAAGAAACTACCATCCCGCTCTCCCTATGCCGGGCGTTCCGCCCCGAAACTCCCGCTTGACCACGGCCGAGCGGCCGCGGTCTGCGTGGATTTTTGTGGGATAGTGTTAGATCGGGAGGCTGATCCTGACTTGCAGGATAGCGCCAGGACTTCCGGAAAAACGCCATTTAGTCCGGAAAAACCGGTCGGCGCATGTCAGAGAGGGTTGCTGCCTACGACAGACAGCGCTGACGGAACGCGGATGGCGTCACACCGGTCGCTTTCTTGAAACTTGTAGAGAAATGCTGGGCGTGGCTGAAACCGGTCGCGAGGGCGACATCGACAATGCTGTCTTCCGTATCTGACAGTCGGCGCTTCGCTTCATCGATCCGGCGCGAAAGAACGTAGCTATAGGGCGTCACGCCGACGCTTTCCTGAAACGCCCGCAGGAAATGCCGCTTGCTCAGCCCCGCGATCTCCGAAAGTTCCGCAAGACAGATCGGCTGGGTCAGATTCTCCCGAACATATTCCTCAAGGCGCCGAAGACTGCGGCCAGGCAAACCGCCCCGCAACTCGCTGGACGCCTGCTGACTTCTTTCGCTGACCCGGGAAATATGGGCCAGTGCCTGAATCGACCATCCCTCCGCCATGAGGTTGAAAACGTTATCCGGCGAGGCTGCCTCACGGCAGAGTTCGGCGAGGCCGCGGGTCAATCCGTCGTGCTCAAAAGCCACTGTGGGATTCGTAATTGCCTGTTGAAGGCGCTCACCCACGAAAGACGGGTTCAGGAACACCACCGTGTAGTCGAGGGTCGGCCCGACATTCCACTCACCTTCGATCTCGATGGCGGCGGGGAAGATCGCGAGCTTCGACTTGCCCGGAAACCAGCGCTCCACCGGCCGTCCGTCAATCGTGGCTCTCAGGCGTTCGGCTCCCTTGCCGAACCAGAACAGTGACAGCTCCGGCTGGCGAAAATGCCAATGCATTCGTCCTACTGTTTCCCTGCGAAGCACTTCGATGCGCATGCTCGGCGTGTCGGTAATGACCGACGATACAAGATCGCCTCCGACCAACCGGACGTAGTTCTCGCCAACATGTGCCATCCCAAACCCCGCTCAAACGTGAGTTCCAAGATAGAATGCATCAAACACGTCAAAGAAGCGAGCCGGTTTGTTGTTGCGTCGCAACATAATCCCTCCTTGGGGACCTTTGCTTCAAGATGTTGACAAAAGCGGACGTCGACGGGCCGATGACCGCGGCGACGATGCCCGCCTGCGGTGCTGGGAAGCGACACAGCAGGTGTTAAAGCGTTCACTTTCTCTGCGCTGCTCGCGAATTCCGTCATGGCCCAGCACAAGCACAACGATCGCTGCAACCGGCAGGAAGTATCGCGGGTGCAAGCGATCCCGTTATCGCACGGGCGGATCGAGAAACCTCGCGCCGAAAAATGCGAGCCCTTTGGCGATGTCATCAAGGCCGGAGTAACGGCTAAAGAATCTGCGTGTGCGTAAGCGACCCTGTGATTGCTCACGCCGTGCGACCTTGTGAGGGAGCGCGGTGAGAACCGCATCGCAGATGCAGGCGGCCCTAGGCTGAGTAATGACAATCACGCTCGCGAAACAACGCCGCGACCATCTATAAATATTTGATTTATTTTCTATTTTGGCTGGGGGCCCAATACTGATAGCACCCGTCTCCGGGCGAATTCCTTGGCTTGCAAGAAAGCCTTTGATCTGTATCAGAGGCGCGGTTAGTTCCGGTTAGGAACCGGCATCACATCAATGGTGCCCTTGCCAGAACGGCTTGGTCGCCGCAAACGCACCGTAGGCAGCGACAATCGTTGGATTCAATCGTCGCGCACACATGCATCAATGCGAGAGAAACACCGGAACCGGTGGACGCACGAGCATGCTTCTGGTGGCGCCCCCGAGAACAAATTCGCGAAAACGCGAATGACCATAGGCTCCCATCACCAGGAGATCTGCATCGCGCAACGTCAAATGCGACTCAAACACAGTGGCGATGTCGCGGCCCGCGGCATCGACTTCGTCGAGAACCACATTGATGCCGTGACGCGCCAAATATTTAGCAAGTTCCGCGCCAGAGCGTCCGCTGGTAAACACCTTCTCATTGTTCACCGTCAGTATGCAGACCAACTTCGCTTTCTTAAGGAGCGGCAAGGCGTCTGCCACCGCGCGCGCGGAATTTCGGCTGAAATCCCAAGCGACGACCACCGTGTTCAAGGCAACCGCCTTGCTCCATCTCGGTCGTTGCGGCAGAACAACCGTGGGCCGCCCAGAACCGAAGATCAGGGTTTCGGCGAGCCATCGCTCGACGGTATCGACATCTGGCATCGGGACAACGGTGAGATCCCGGAGACGCGCATAGTCGGTGACCAGATCGGGAAATTCCGGCGTCGTGCATTTTTCCAGAATGACCTCCTGAAACACACCCCTTTGCTCAGCGGCTTTCTGGAATTCAGCCAGTTCTTGCGCGGCAGCGGCCACACTTTTCTTCAGCTCGGCGCTTACGAGCGCCGGGACATTCAGCAACGCGCTTCCCAGTGGACTAGCTGGTGCTGGCACTTTCACCTCGCAAGCGATGGCAGAAATACGAGATTCGAGCGCGGCAGCGAGCGCGACAGCATCATCGATCCCGGATGGCTTTGTTCGCTCGGGATAAGTGGTCAGGGAAACCAGAATGTCCTCGAATGCCATAGCGAACTCCTTTTCAAAAAATCTCCTCCTTCGTTATCGTCGAACGCGGGCGCGCTTCTTGATTCATCGCAAACCGATCAAGATCTAGCTTGGTATTGGCGCCTTAGCCTCATGACCAGTCCGCCCGGAGGCAATCTTGTCGATATGTTCGGCAATATGGGGGTCGCGGGAAATTAGCGATCTCAGGTCCGAAGCGTCGAGCACCAGAAGCCTGGAACGCGCGCAGGCGATGACAGTTGCCGATCGCGAGGTCTTTCTGAGCAGAGCGCGCTCACCGAAAAACTGCCCTGCCCCGAGCTTCACCGACTGACCGGGTCGAAGCTCGATTTCGACCTCGCCCTCCGTGACGAAGTACATCGCATGTGCGACGTCACCTCGGCGAGCGATGATCTCCCCCTTTTCGACTTGCCGGGCGCGCAGCAGTTGCATCACATGGGCGATGTCGCCAGCGGTCAAATGAGAAAAGATCGGCACGCGCGCGACCATGCTCCAGGTGACGATGAAGTCGCGCCGATGGATGACGTCCGAGAATGCATTAGCGACGATGCCGACCGGAAGTGCGATCATGACAACACCTCCAACAATGATGACCGCAGCCACCATCTTTCCGGTCGCGGTTGCCGGAACGACATCGCCATATCCAATCGTGCTGAGTGTGACGAGCGACCACCACATAGCGTCCGGTATGGTCCCGAACTTGTCGGGCTGGATCGTCCCCTCGATTGCATGCATGGCACCCGCCGACACCAGCGTGGCGCAAATCAGGATGACGAGGCAGCCGATCAGGGCGCGCCGCTCGCTCCAGAGTACATCGAGCAGGGAGTTCATCCCGGACGAATATCGGCTGAATTTCATTACGCGCAGCACCCGGAGCACGATCAGGACACGAAAATCTGCCGTTTCCAGCATCGCGCCCCAAAGGGGACCAATTGCTAGAAAATCAACGATTCCCTGCCCGCTCAGGATGTAGTTGCGACGCACGGTACGCTCACTCAGCTCCCGGTAAGGTACATGCTCCGGGGCGACCCAGATTCGGGCGGCGTATTCGATACTGAATGCAATGAGGCTGATGATCTCGATGGCGTGAAATAAGCTTCCATACTTGTCGTTCAAGTGCGGCACCGACTCCAGCACTGTTCCACATAGACTCACCACAACAAGGGAAGCGATGAGCCAGGTTACCAGCATTCCAGATCGCGTCTCATGCGGCGAGGCTTCCAAAATTTCGTAGAGACGCCTGCGCGTCCGCGAGGACGCAGTGCGGTAGGTCATAACGCAGCCTTTCGCCGAAATGTGGCAACGGCGAGCGGATCAGCAGGCCCGTCGTATTGAGTGGCTGGATTATCTGGTACCGTGTGGAAAGCGCAGCCGATTGACCCACATCAATACCGAAACAGGCACCAGAGACCAAACGAAGCGGTTCCTGTATCGGATTACCGGGTGTCCAGCGTCAACGTGACATCGCAAAGGTCTGGATCACCGGCTGCCGTCCTTATGCTGAATCCCAACTCGCGGCACATCTCCAGCATGGCAGTATTTTCCTGAAGAACTTCACCGGAAATCCGCTTAAGGCCTTCGGAACGAGCGTACGTAATGATTAGCTGCATCAGCGCCCATCCAAGTCCGTGTCCCTTGAGGCACGATTTCAGGAGGATTGCATATTCGCCATTGTCGTAAACTGAATCGGAATGAAGCCGGACGACCCCGATAATTTCCTTGCCCGATTGATCGAAGGCTACAAACGCCATCGCGCGCGCATAGTCGATCTGGGTCAACCTGGCGATGAACGGATGAGTGAATTCCTTTATTGCGCCGAAAAATCGCAACCGCAGATCGTGTTTGCTGACATTCTGGAGAAATTCGCGAAGTAGCGGCTCATCGGTTGGCTGGATCGGGCGAGCGAAAACCTGTGAGCCATCCTTGAGGTCAAGGTGCCGCTGCCATTCCGACGGATAGGGCCGAACTGCGAATCTCGCATTCCCCGGCCCGGCGAACTTCCGCAGGGTTGGTCCAATAGCGACCCGTGCATCGACCGCAAGTACGCCGCTGTCGTCAGCCAGCAGCGGATTGATATCAAGTTCGCGCACCTGCGGTAGATCGGCTGCCAGCTGGGCCAGCTTGACCAGCGTGAGCGCGACATCATCCCGATTGACGGCCGGCACATTTCGGTAAGCATGAAGCAGCCGCGAGATGCGTGTCCGTTCGATAAGATCGTGAGCTAATCTCAGATCCAGAGGTGGCAGAGCCAATGCCTTGTCGTTAATGACCTCAACCGCTGTTCCGCCATGCCCGAACACGATAACCGGCCCGAAGGTCGGATCGTCCGCGATTCCCAGGATCAATTCTCGCGCGTTTGGCCGCAATATCATCGGCTGCACGATAACGCCTGCTAGTTTCGCATCCGGACGCTTCGCCCTCGCCCTCGCCAGAATACCCCCGGCGGCGGTACGTACGCTATCTGCATCGGAGAGATTGAGCACGACACCGCCAACATCTGACTTGTGCGTGATGTCCCGAGACAAGACCTTCACAACGACCTTCATTCGCTGCGCGAGGAAGGGTGAAGCCAGCGCGGCTGCTTGATCGGCATCGGCGGCAGCAAGCGTCGGCACCATGGGAATTTGATAGGCATCGAACAGCCGTTTCACCTCGATCGGGTCGAGCCAGGAGCGCCCCGCCGCAACGGCGTCCTCGACAACCTTGCGTGCCGTAGCAGCATCCGGGACGAACTCGGCCGGCAAGCTTGGTGGAACCTGGGCGAGTTCCTCGCGAACTTCACGATGATGCACCAGATACATGAAGCCCCGTGCGGCGTCATCCTCGGTGGAGTAGCTGGGAATCGACGCGTCATTGAATGTCTTGGCAATATCGCCATCAGCCCCGACCCAAGCCGCGAGAACAGGCTTCGATACCGAGCGCTTTTCACGGTCGGCGGCAACGACACGTACAACGCTCTTCGCAATGTCGCTTGAAGAAGCGATTGCCGTCTGCACGTTCATCACGAGGATTGCATCGTTGCCGAAATCAGCCAGCAAAACTTTCAGCGCCGCTGCATAGCGGGCCGCATCAGCATCGCCGCCAATATCGACCGGATTATCGCCGGACCATGTCGGGGGCAAAGCGGAATCAAGCTGCGCCTGCACCGATGGTGAGATCTCGGCCGGAATTCCGCCGAGCTCGACCAGCCGATCAACAGCAAGAACGCCGATGCCGCCACCATTCGTCAAAATGGCGAGCCGCTTGCCCTCTGGCTGAATGGCGCGACCGAGTGTTTCCGCGCAATCGAACAGTTCATGCAGATCGAATACCCGCAGCATGCCGGCGCGACGGAAGGCCGCATCGTAGACATCATCGGAACCGGCAAGGGCTCCGGTATGGGTCGCAGCAGCTTTCGCTCCTTGGGCCATCCGACCGGATTTGAGGACGACGACCGGCTTAACGCGCGCTGCAGCACGAGCTGCCGACATGAACTTGCGGGCATCCTTGATTGCTTCGACGTAAAGGAGAATGGCGTGCGTCCCGGGGTCGAGTGCAAAGAAATCGAGCAAATCCGCGATGTCCACGTCAAGCTGATCGCCAATCGACACGATGCCGGAAAATCCAACGTCTTCTCTGGCCGCCCAATCCACCATGCCTGCAGCAATCGCGCCCGACTGCGAGACAAGCGCCAGATGTCCCGGGGCCGGCATGCTTGCTGCGAAGCTCGCATTCAAACTGGCCCTCGGCATCATGCTTCCGAGGCAGTTTGGACCGATGAGCCGCATCCCATGGACTCGCGCCGCCTGATCGGCCGCCTCTGCAAGAGAGCCAATTCCGTGACCAAGTCCAGCGCTGATGATGACGGCCCCTGCAACACCTCGTCCTCCCGCATCAGCGATAATGCCGGGCACTGCTCGCGCAGGCGCGGTTATGATGATCAGTTCGGGGACGAATGGCAGATCGGCGACAGTTGGGACCGTCGCCATCCCGCCAATTTCCGCGTGGTTCGGGTTAACGATGCCGAATTCGCCACGGAATCTCGCAGCGCGAAAGTTTTTGAGGACCGCTAATCCGACCGATCCAGGCCGTGGACTGGCCCCTATAAGCGCGACAGATCGCGGTGAAAGAAGACTGCTCAATCGGTATGTCGACATCTGCTATTCCCAAATTCATGCGAGGAAACCTCCCTTGGTTAGGCCGGCGACCGCCTATCTATCCGATTACGGTCAGAGTCCAGCTTATGAGGTCCTTTGCAATGCTGCCGAATGCTCCGCTAAAGGCGCGCAACGCCGATTCTGGGGTCAGCTCTTCCAGCTTTCTTTTTTCAGCGAAGAGCCTTGATGCAAGGACGCGGCCGTCCTTACCGAGAATCTTGGCCGAGAAGTCAATCTCAGCGACGGGCTCAGAACTCGTTCTGATCTGAAAGCCGCGAATGTCGATCAGAAGCTGATATTCGGCTGCGACGCCATCAATTGCGCGAAGCGGTGCATGTTCGGGATCATAGTTCTCAAAACTCTGAATGATCTTTGCCTGAACAAGTTTCGGCAGGCTGTCGCTCCACTGGAAGTCGGAAAATTCGGGATGACTCCCGCCAGGCGGCATGAAAAGGATACGCTGCGTATCGAACATCAGGATCGATGTAGGATCGGAAATGACAAGCTGCGCCTTGATGCGCTTCCTGGACGACCCGAAATCCTGAGGAGCATCGAGATCATAAATGACCTTGGGAGCGGCGGCAGCTCCTCCCCCCGTCATTCGCTCAAGACCCGCGACGATACCATCAAGCCGGCCGGCATTTCTCGCCAGCCCATCAGAGAATATCTGCAGATTGGAAATCGTGCTCTTCAGGGGCTCCGCGTTTTCAGCCAGTACGGCATCGACACGCTTGAGCGCATCACGGGCGGCCTGAGTCATGCTCTGGCCCGCACCGGGCTCGGCGATAAGCGTCGGCACCGGCCCTGAGGCTGCGAGTTGCACCCCACCCTCCAGAGCAACCACCGGAACGCCGGTCAGCCCCTGAAAGTCCAGACCAACTTTGGTGTCCGCGCGCACCGGCGTGTCCGGCATAACCGAAATTACAGCATTGACGCGACGCGGGCTGTCGGCCGCGAGGCCAAGACTGGTCACCTCCCCAACGCGAATTCCATTGAACAGCACCGCTGCTCCAACCAGCAGCCCCGGCACCGAGCCGTTGAACTGCAAGTTATACGACGTTCGCGCTCCGATCCCCCCGGTATTGTGCAACCAATAGACAAAGCCAAAAACAGCGCCGATAGCTGCCAGAATGAAGGCACCTACGATAACGAAGGGAGCACGCGTTTCCATGATCCTAAATCTTTCTCGGTTGGAGCATCTGGGAGCGCTTGCCGTGAAAATAGGCCTTAACCCACGGATGTTCGGAGCGGAGCAGTTCGCTCATTGAGCCAATCGCTACGATCTTTCCCTCCGCAAGCGCAGCGACGCGATCGCATACAGTGTTAAGACTGGCGAGATCGTGCGTGACCATGAAGACAGTCAGCCCCAGCGTCTTCTGAAGTGTCTTGATCAGAACATCGAAGTCGCCCGCTGCGATTGGATCCAGTCCCGATGTCGGCTCATCGAGAAAAACGATCGGGGGGTCGAGCGCCAATGCGCGGGCCAACGCGACGCGCTTGGTCATACCGCCTGAAAGCTGCGACGGAAATTTGTCCCCATCCTCAGGCGCAAGCCCAACCATCTCGAGTTTCGCAGTAGCAACTTCATCCATTAATGCCTGGGAGAGATCCAACTCCTCGCGTAGCGGAAATTGAACGTTCTGGCGAACGGTCAGAGATGAAAACAGCGCCCCTTGCTGGAAGAGGATACCCCACTTGCCGGCAGCCGTGTGCGTGACATGACGTGCCTCACTTATTTCGGCGCCCATCACCTCGATCCGGCCGCTCCGCCTGGGAATAAGACCGATGATCGTTCGCATCAGAACGGATTTACCGCCGCCCGAGGCACCAACAAGGCCGAGAATCTCTCCCTTGCGGACATCTAGCGTCAGGTGATCGAGCACCGTCTGCCGGCCAAAGCCAACAACGAGTTCGCTGACACGGATCGCAAACTGGTCGACCTCTTCCGCCATCTTCACATTCCGATCGACGCGAAGAACACGGCGAAGATGCCGTCGAGCACAATGACGAGGAAAATCGATTTGACCACGGATGTCGTCGTTTGCCGCCCAAGCGATTCTGCGCTTCCTTTAACCCTGAGACCTTCGCTGCAGGCAACAATACCGATTGCCAGCGCCATGAATGGCGCCTTGATGATCCCGACTTCAAAGCTGGTAACCGATACAGCATCATGCAGCCTTGCCATGAATATTGCCGGGCTCATTCCGCCGTAAAGCCAGGCGACCAGACCGCCACCATAGAGTGCCGCCATCGAGCCGATGAATGCGAGGATAGGAAGGGAGCAGATGAGTGCCAGAATTCGCGGCAGAACCAGCACCTCGACCGCATCGAGGCCCATGGTGGACAGCGCGTCGATTTCTTCACGCATTTTCATCGAACCGAGTTCGGCGGTATAGGCGCTGCCGGAACGGCCCGCCACCATGATGGCGACGATCAGGACACCAAGCTCCCGCAGCACGAGGATGCCGACCATGTCCACGACATAGGACTCCGCGCCGAATTTACGGAAATGAAAGATGCCCTGCTGGGCAATGATCGCACCGATGAGAAAAGTGATGAGGAGGATGATCGGTATGGCCTGCCAACCGACGCGATAGATCTGATAGGCAAGTGAAGTCAGCCGAAGAGACCGCGGCCGGCGTAGAACACCGAACAAAGCAAGACCCAACGCCCCCAGCATCTGAAGAAAGATGGCTACGTCTTCGGTGATACCCGCGGCGTAGCGGCCGAGCTGTTCCAGCCGAACAATGATCGGGTTTTCGGGCTTTTCCGCCGCAGGCTTGCGGCGATTGACCTGGTTCACTTCGGCAATCAATCCAGCATAACGGTCGGATATCCCAATCACGTCTGCGGGGGGCCCAACCGCGGGGCGTGTCGCACGATCTTCTCAAGCAGCCATGCTCCGAGCGTGTCGAGCTCGCCGACATTGCTCAGATCGACCCTTATCGCCCCTGCTCGACTGAGTTTGGGCGAGACGGTCTCGTAAAGATGCTCGAGGGCAGAGGCATGCGTCGCTGTCCACGATCCGCCCGGGCGGAGATTAAGGGCATCACCCTCACTTGCGATATTCAGGACAGGTTCGGAGCTCAAGTTGGATATCCGTTCAAGGCCATGGCTGGATATTTCCTAGGCCACTCCGGACAACACCTCTTGACCTGCCTCAATCCCCGGCAGGAATTGGCCGGTTAGGTTGTGATTGACACGGCGATGCCGAGCATCGAGCACGATGGCGAAATTGTCGCATCACAGGATATGCCCAGTATGACGATACAGCACCGGACTTCGCAGGACGAAGTGCTGAAATTCCTGGCAAACCCTGCGACACACGGCGGCACATCCGTCAAACGATTCGATACCCACGCCGCCTATGTATTCCTGTCGGGCAATCGCGCGCTGAAAATCAAGCGGGCCATCCGCTTTCCTTTCCTCGACTACTCGACATTGAGCAAGCGGAAGACAGCCTGCGAAGAAGAGATGAACGTTAACCGGAAGTTTGCGCCGCAGATCTATCGACGCGTTATTCCCATTACACGCGACAAGAATGGAAGGCTTCACATTGATGGCGACGGGTTTCCGGTCGAATGGGCCGTCGATATGGTTCGTTTCAACGAGCGTCTGACGCTCGATCATGTCGCAGAAGCCGGGCCGATCAATCCCGGCACCGCCACAGCGATCGCCGACGTCATCGCCAACGCCCATTCAGAATCGACCCTTGCTCCGTACGATCCATGGATCCAATCCATACAGTTGATTGTCACGCGCAACAGTGCCGCATTCCACTACCACGGCCATCTCGCGTCCAGCGAGATCGATGAACTGGAACACGCAAGCCTCCGCATTTTTGAGCGTCGCCGCGGGTTGCTGGAACAGCGCGGGCGGCTTGGATTTGTTCGGCGATGCCACGGGGATCTTCATCTGGCAAATATCGTTCTAATCGACGGCAGGCCGGTTCTTTTCGATGCGATCGAGTTCGATACGGATATAGCCTCGGTCGATGTCCTTTACGACCTCGCATTCGTGCTCATGGACCTCATCCGACACGGATCAGACGCCGCAGCGAATCGGGTCCTCAATGAATATCTTGCCAGAACGCCTGAAGACAATTTTGACGCGCTTTCACTTCTACCGCTCTTCATGTCCATGCGCGCGGCCATCCGGGCGAACGTTCTGCTCACCAGGCTCGATGATCAGGGCCATCCAAAGGACATAAGGAAGCAAGCGCAGGCTTATTATGACCTCGCGCGGCGTCTCATCTCTCCCTCGCCGCCTTGTCTTGTTGCAATCGGAGGTCTATCGGGGACCGGCAAGTCCACTCTCGGGCGTATGCTAGCCGGCGCGATCCGGCCACCGGCAGGCGCCATCCTCCTGCGCTCGGACGTGATGCGAAAGATGCTGTTTCACGTCAACGAAATCGATCCACTACCTGTTGCTGCCTACCACTCGGGAACTGCAGAGGCGGTTTACCAAATGATGGCCAACAAGGCCGTTCGCATTCTCGAACAGGGCTACTCCGTGATCGTCGATGCTGTATTTGCCCGCGAGTCTGAACGATCTGCAATCCGCAGCGCTGCTGGAAACATGAACTGCAACTTTGTCGGAATCTTTCTGACGGCCGACCTCGAAACGCGGATTAAACGGGTTGGTCAGCGGTCTGGCGACGCATCCGACGCCACACCTGAAGTTGCAGCACGGCAGGAAACATATGATTTGGGAGCAATAGACTGGACCATCGTTGATGCTTCCGGGCCACCCGAACGGACGTTCGACCGCAGTGCTGCGCTGTTCGCCTCAGATATCCAGCCGACGAAAGCTTGGTCTACGCCTTGAGCGAAACGACCGAAAAACGATCAACAGTTGCACTGCGCCAAAAACTATTCCGGTGGCTGATTGAAAAGGACCTTCGAGGTTCGGTCGAGAAGACGTTGCCAGTGCTTGAAAGCCCGTTCACTGTCGCGACGGATAAAATCGGCCTGATGCTTGCCGCATTCCTCGTAAACCTGTTTGAGGCCATTTGCCGAGTGAGCCTCTGCAATCTTGGACGCGAATTCATTCGCAATCGAGAACTCAGCACTGGTGCGCTCAAGCGCATCGTTTCCCACATCGATCAGTTCTTCAAGAACCGCCTTCTGAACATTAAAAAGCAGATTGATAGATCGTGTGTTCATGCCGACAAGCTGATCGGCAATCCTGCTGGTCCCGTTTCCGTTCGCGGACTTTTCGACATTCTGTGCGTCAGACATGGGATGCCTCCACCATTTGGAAATCTAAAGGTACCTGTCTGCGTTAGAGACCCATTGATCCATCTCAAACATGGACTCATGCTTTCGGGCACTTTCTAAACACCGAGCGTAACGAACGGGCACGGAACTGAGGAGTTGAGTCAATCAAAGCGCGAAGAAGGCCGTTTGACCGACAAGTACCTGCCGAACATTGATGCGATCGGCCCCATTGAGACGAGGGTGATAAGGTGAACGCTGTATGGATCAGAGCCAAATTCTCAGCCGCCTTACCATTTCGCTAGCCATCGGTCTGCTCGTGGGCCTGGAGCGCGGCTGGCGCACGCGCGACGAGCAAGATCATCAACGAGCCGCAGGGTTCCGGACGTTTGCGCTATCGGGCCTACTGGGTGGCGTGACCGGCGCCGTTGCACTTCAAACCAACGGCCTAGTCATTGGAATTGTTTTTCTTGGTCATACAGCGGCATTCGCTGCGTTTCATTGGCTGGAGGCCAAAGCTGAACGTAACCTGAGTGTGACTTCTGTCGTCGCCGGAATGCTGACATTCCTGCTTGGAACAATGTCGGTTACAGGCGATCCTCACATTGCAATCGCCTGCGCCGTTGCAATGACCAGCCTTCTGGCCTTTCGCGAATGGATTCACAGCGGGATCGCTTCGCTCACGTGGCATGAGCTTCGTGCAGTTCTCATTCTTCTCGCGATGTCGTTCCTGCTGCTGCCGATTCTGCCGAACAAGACCATTGATCCCTGGAATTCTGTCAACCTCTATGAAATCTGGCTTCTCGCCATTTTGACCGCTGGGATATCCTTTGTTGGGTATGTCGCGGTCCGGACCCTTGGAGACCGCCTCGGCATTGTTACAACGGCTATCGCCGGCGGCTTGGCATCCTCGACCGTCACGACTCTGACCTTCGCCAGACTCAACCGCGAGCATCCCGGCGCTTTCAGACTCCTGAGTGCCGGCATCCTGATCGCCGGTGCCGTCATGATGGCACGCGTCGCGGTCGTCGCCGTAGCGCTAAATCGAGCGCTGTTGGGTCCGCTTGTCCTGCCGCTTGGCAGCGCCGCCGCAATCCTGTCGGCGGGAGCTTTGATCCTCCTCTTGGGCAGCAGCGAGCGGCACACCCCAAGACTCTTGATACAGAATCCACTGGCGTTCGGAACGGCACTCAAATCGGCTGCCTTTATCGGCGCTCTGATGCTGACCGCCGAAATCACCCGCCAGACATTCGGAGGCACAGGCGTCCTGATGGTCGCCGCTCTGTCCGGTGTGGCTGACGTCGATGCCTTGACCATTTCGATGGCCTTGCTTGGGCGGGGGAGATCTCGATCTAATTATAGCTGCTCGGGCAATCATGCTTGCGGTTAGTGTCAACACAATCTCGAAAGCCATGATTGCCGGGTGGACCGGAGGGCGAGACATCGGAATGCTGGTAGGCGCGATCAGTGGTCTTGCCCTTGCAACGGGGCTTGCCGCGACGACGTGGCAAATTTCCGGATGGATTTGAACGATCAGCAGACGATCACAAAGACGCGTTGGCGGACAATGAGACGGCCAGTTTGACGCAAAAAAATCGACAGTCCTCGTTCTTTTGTATCGAGTGATCGGCAGTCCTCAAAAAAAGAATGTCGATTATGATCTGGATCCTGCGCATACTGCTCTATATCGCGGCTCCGATTACGGCGTTGTTCGTGGCACGCCATGCCCTTAATTTTGCACGCGTTGCGGCGCGGCTGCCATCCCAACAGCACACAATCCGGTCGAGCTTAAAACCATCCGTCTATATATAGGACGACAATCCAGAGCCGCCCCGCGCGACTGCCTCACGCGGCCCCTTTCTTGCTCCGCGACCACCTTTCTACTGGTGACAGCCTCGTCTGCACCAAGTGTCATCATGTTCACCGGCCTTCGGAGGTCCCAGGACAGTTGTCATCGCGAGTTCTATCGCTGTCCTTTTGTATGCGACTATTCTTTATCGAGTGATGCTTGATTGAGATCAAGGAGAGGCCTCATCAGCCGGGCATATGCTTTTCGAACTTAACAAGCTCAGAGGAGTATCTGTCATGGCGGAAGCTGCTAACAAGCTGCCCATTAAGACCGATGAAACTCCGGTTGCTCAGGCCACCAAATTCTCAGACTGGCAACCGTTCGAAAACCTGCGCAATCAGGTAGACCGGCTGTTTCATGATTTTCAGACCGGATTCCTGCATGCGCCGTCTTAGGCGCGGCGCCATTGGCAGGCTCTGTTAATGCCGTCGCGTCAAATGAAACTGAAACGGTGATGGATAACGCCCGCGACGCTTTCCGAAACACACTCCTGGTTGACCGTTTCTATATTCGATGGTCGGAATAGGCTGGCGGCACCTTCAAACGATACTCCGCCTCATTCCATAACGGCTCATTACGCGAAGCCTTAACTATGGTTTCCGGCGCAAACACTGTTCTTTCAATCCATACAGAAAGAACACAATGGATGCGGCGGTTTCAACCCGCAATCCAGCATGTCTTCAGAAATGGAGATGGCAGAGCGAATCCGTCGCAATGAATGAGGATGGTTTCCACTCTTGTACCGAGGGTATTCTCAGACCTCGCCGAGCGGATTCAACCGCGGCAACGGCTCCGACGCATTGGGAATTCTAAGTAACTCAATGAAGTGACGCTTCAAGCGAGTAAACTCGATTTCCGCCACCAGTTCCGGACGCCGTGGCCGCGCGAACGGCACACGAATGTCTTCGATCACCCTGCCGGGCCGTGCACTCATCACAATGACCCGATCAGCCAGAAACAAGGCCTCATCGATGTCATGGGTAACGAACAACGTGGTGGTCGGAATTTTGGTCCAGATGTCGAGCAGAATTCCGTGCATCATGGAACGCGTTTGCGCATCAAGCGCACCGAACGGCTCATCCATCAGCAACACATACGGCCGGTTGATCAAAACCCGCGCAATCTCGACACGTTGCTGCATCCCACCGGACAGTTGCGAAGGATAAAATCCCTCGAAACCCGACAGGCCGACCAGTGCAAGAATTTCCTCCGCTGATCGCAACCGCTCGTTCTTGCTGATCCCGCGCATCTTTGGACCGAACGCGACATTCTCGCGGACTTTCTTCCACGGGAACAACGTGTGCTGCTGGAAGACCATGCCACGATGGGGACTTGGACCTGCGACCGTCTCACCGTCAACAGTCAGGCTCCCAGCGCTGATCGACAGATGTCCGGCCAGCGCTCCGAGAAGCGTCGACTTTCCGCAACCGGAGGGCCCGAGAATGCAGATCAGTTCTCCGGGAGCAACGGAGAAATCGAGCTCTCGCACCGCTTCAAAGGCATCCGCGCCATGTCCAAGTGAGATCGATACCTGATCGACCTCGATCCGGCCCGGTGGTGCGGCCTGTGTCAGGATGTGCGCAACGCTCATCGCGCGACTGCAGGCTGCCGCCAGGGCATCAGAACATGGCCGGATGTTGTCAAAAGCCAGCTGCTGCCCATACCAAACAAGCCGATAACCAGCATGCCCACGATAATGTCGGCATAATTTTGCAGCGTATAAGCTTCCCAGGTGTAGTAGCCGACACCGAACTGGCCGGAGATCATTTCAGCAGTCACAAGGCAAAACCACGATGTACCCATGCCTATGGCAAGACCTGTCACGATACTTGGCGCCGCCCCCGGCAGAACGATCTCACGCAGGATTGCTCTGCTAGTCCCTCCAAGACTTCGCGCCGACGCCACAAGACGGCGATCGACATTCGCCACGCCATGAACCGTGTTGAGAATAATCGGAAACAGCGCTCCGATGAACGTGATAAAGATCATCGACAGTTCCGATGAAGGAAACATCAGGATGGACAGCGGTATCCACGCTACGGCTGGAATCGGCCGAAGCAGTTCCAGCGGAGGCAGCAAGACATCACTGGCAAAGCGCGACTGACCGATTGCGAATCCGAGCATGATGCCAGACAATGCCGCTGCGCCGTAGCCTGCAAAAACGCGCCAAAGACTACTGCTAATATGGGACAGCAGCTTTGGCGAGCGCAGCAAGGCGAATATGGCCTGGAAAACCTCCGTCGGCGGCGGGACATTGCGGAACGTCACAACACCCAGATTGAGCCGCAACGACGAAGCCAGCTGCCATAGCGCGATACAGGCGGCGATCGATGCAATCCGTATTAGAAGACGGGTGCCGCGCGACCCGCCGTCACCAGACTTCTCCACCATCAGCGGCTCACAACGAGGGGTTCCCTCGCACCCGCATAATCAACAACCTGTCCGCCCTTGGCTTTCGCCCAGTCTTCCGCCACGCCCTTCGATAGGAATGCACTCAGTTCTCCATTGGATGCGCGTACGAACCAGGCTTGCTGCGCGAACAGCTTGATGCCGCTTTCGCGATCCTGTGCATAGACAACGCGTACGCTCTTGCCCTCTTTTTCGATTGCAGCAAGCGCCTTCAATGCATTCTCGGGCGATGCATAGTGCCGGACGACAGGCTCGCCCTTGACCCAGATCTGCGCGAGACGAGTTGCATCCACGATATCAGCGCCGGTCACAGCGTCCTTGGCCTTCAGCTGAAGCTGAGAATAATTCTTCAGCTCGGCATCATAGTCGCGTCCAGCCTGTGACAACGCCGTGCGGATATACTTGTCGGTCACGAACTTGTTGATATCGAGATCGCTGTCCGCGCGCTTGAGGAACTTGAAGGTCTCAATCGAGGTCTGCACGGCCTGACGATATTCCGGCTTCCATGTCATGTCACGCGTCTGCAGACCCAGCGGTCCGTGAAACAGGTAGTTCACCTCGGGCTCAATCCCGGTCACCCGCGAAATCAGCTCGCTGTACTTCTCCGGCTCAGCAGCGATCAGGCTGTCTGCTTCGAGCGCGGCGCGAAGGTATGCAACAACGATCTCGGGATACTTCTCAGCGTATTCGGCATCGACAAGACCACCGTGAAACGTGGGCGCATTAGCCTGTGAACCGTCGAAAATTTTCCGGGCAAAGCCGCGCCATGGGAATAGCTCGGCGAAGGGCACGAAGTCCGCATGCGCTTCGATCTTGCTGGCCTGCAGGGCCGGCCCGGCAACCTCAGGCGCCTGCGTGATAATGTTGACATCGGTTTCAGGATTCCAGCCCTGCGCCTTGATCGCCCGCAGCAGCATGCCGTGCGACGTCGACGCAAACGGCACGGAGATGGTCTTGCCCTTGAGCTCTGCGATCGACTGCACAGGCGAGTTCGTGGGGACGACGATACCGTTGCCGCTGCCTTTCGTGCTGCCTGACAGCGTGGCGATAAACAGGCTCCGGCGTCCGGCTTTCTGAAAAGCGACGCCGTTCAGCGAGCCCGGAAAATCCGCCATCGCGCCGAAATCCAGCTTGCCCGCCACCATTTCATTGGTGAGTGGTGCTCCGCTGGTGAAGTTCTTCCATTGAATATCATAGGTGACGCCTGTGTATTTCCCGTCACGCGGAAGATGCTTTTCAAGCAGTTTCAACTCGCGAATGAGCAGTCCACCAGTTGCACAGTTGATCGTCGTATCCTGGGTTCCGACTGCGACACGAATGACGTCTGCATCCGCCGCGCTGGAAAGCCCGACGGCCATTGCGACAATAATACCTGACAACCTGAAACGATTCATTGCTCGGCCCCTGCATGGATGGTCGGCGGCACATTGCGGCCAACACAAAGCGAATTGTCCGGCAAAACTCTGGATCAACAGCTTGTCGCGCAGAAGCAATTACTTGCCCGCATTGAAGCAGAAGAGCTGAGCACTCATCGAAAGACGCATTGGCAGCAAATCAGGTTGAGAATTTTTTACCGCCTGTTTCATCCGCGCAGATTAGTCATTCCAGCCCGCACGTGGTTCGCGCATGACCTTTTCCAACTATCATTAAAATGAATCAAAAGAGTAGACTTTGCTTTCGCAACGCACTTAGCTCGTGTCCTGTCGACGGCGCGCTATCACGAATGAACGGGTCATGACTACGCTCAAATCAATTCAGAAAACGAGTGCACCTCCCTATTTCAACACAGCGCAAGCACCGTTTCGCGCCGACTGGTCCCGGAATCTAACGCCTGAGGCGGGGTCAATCCGGACGCTTCGCGACGACTCGCTCAATAGGAATCCAGGCCGGAGCACACCTGCGGACACGCCTGAAATATCCGCCCTGTTCATGAGCGAATCGATAGACGATCTGAATATCGGCGCGCACTTTCAGGATCGCCTGTCGAAAGAGGAGAAAGCACACATCCGCGAGCTGGGTCGTCAGATCGCGTTCCAGCCCGGCGAAAGCGTCTTCAACCAAGGCGAAAACCACGACGGCATCTTCATTATCGAACGCGGCCAGGTTCGGGTTTTTTATACCGCGCCTTCCGGCCGCGAGATTACCTTGGCTTACTGGACACCCGGACACTTCATTGGGGGCCCTGAGATTTCAGGTGGCGGCGTCCACATGTGGTCTGGCGTCGCTGTAGATGACTGCGAAATCATGCTTCTCTCCAGCGCGACCCTTCAGAGGCTGCTGGCAAATATGCCCAGCTTTGCAATGGCTCTAATCGACGGTCTCGTTGCCAAGGGTAAATGCTATTCGTCCATGGCGCAGATGCTGGGTACCCGCTCTGTAATCGAGCGCCTTGCACAATATCTGCTCAATCTCTCGAAATTGTACGGCTCACAGGATGGAGAGGCGACCGTCATTAATCGCAAGGTAACGCACGACCAGATCGCAGCCATGGTCGGCTCGACGCGGCAATGGGTTACCATGATGCTGAAGCGGTTCCAGGCCAAGCGAATCGTTTCGATCGAGGGCAGCGTCATACGCATCGAGCGCATCGATCTACTCGAACAGATTCTTTTCAAGGAATAGAGTCTGCGGCGGCGCTTCCTAGGTTACGCCGCGTTCAATTGACCGAGAGCCCAGACGATCGTTTTACGCACATCCGGATCTGGATCTGTGACCCTTGCTGTCAATGCCTCGCGTGCGCGCGGGTCCGCGATGTCGCCCAACGCAGCCGCAGCTTCCTTGCGCAACGACGGCAATTGCGCATCGAGTAGAGGCACAATATCGGCAACCGCATCCCGTGCCTTCAGTTTGCCCAGCGACTGCAGGGCCTTCTGCCGGACTTGCCAATAGTCGTCGCTTAGAACGGTGCGTACAGCAGATACCGCAGATGTCAGTCCGATTTTCGCAATTGCCTCGGCCGCGGCAGCCCGCACCTGCCATTCCGAATCCTTCAGCGCATCCGATGCAGCTTGAGCAGCGGCGGCGTTGCGCGCAAAGGCCAACGCATTGATCGCAGCGAGTCGCACATCCGGATTGGCATCGCGCGCAGCCCCGATCAGCGACGGCAGGGATTCAACACGCTTCAAATAGCCGATTACACCGACCGACTGGACTCGGACAGCGGGGTCCGGATCGCCCAGCGCCGCGACGGCTGGCCCCAACGACTCCGGAATGCGAAGCGCCTTCAGCGACCGAAAGATTGACGCCCGCACAAAGGCTGAATCGTGCGAGACAAGCGGCAGGAGCGCCGGGCCAGCTTCCGGATCACGGATTTCCGCAAGGCTTTCGGCCGATGCACCGGCGACATCCGGATCGCAGTCCACGATCCCTTTCACCAGAGCCTCCGCGACGATCGGTCCATCAAACTCGCCCAGTGCACGAACCGCCTGAAATCTGACATCGGATGCAGCATCAGAGATCGCAGACGCGAGATACTCCACCGCATCCGGACTTGCCGTCTCGGCAATCTCGATGACGGCCAGCCGGCGGACAGACGAATCTGGACTTGTCAAACCCTTGGCAACCTCCTCGAGATCGCCGAACGACTCAAACGGCTCGAACGCAGACATGTCAGCGCAGCAGATATGGAATGTTGACCGTCACCGCGCCCGTCGGGCAATCGGTCTCGCATGGCATGCAGTACCAGCATTCATCATATTTCATGTAGGCCTTTCCGGTCAGATCACTGATGCGCAACACATCCAGCGGACAGACGTCAACACAGACTGTGCAGCCTTTGTCGGCAATGCACTTTGCGTCGTCGACAACGACCGGAACGGTTGTGGGTGAAAGAGCAAGAGGCATGACAACTCCAAAATCAGGCGTGCTGACGAATGCGCTGACGGCTGTAGGCCGAGCGTTCTGTCTCCGCGATCGGCACGATATATGGCGCGACGGCGCGTTTCTCGGCAGTCATACATTCGTTCTGTTTGCGAAGAATACTGTGGGAGAACCACTCATCATCATTTTTTTCGGGATAATCGACGCGCTGATGATAAAGCCCCCAGCGGCTTTCAGTCCTGAACAGGGACGCGAAGGCTGCCATGTCCGAGCAATCCAGAATGGATGAGACTTCCAGCGCCCGCATCAATTCATGCGAATCGCGCGCAACCATCCTGTTTTCGAGATCATCACGCACCTCCGCGAGCCGCGCCTGACCGATCTGCATCTTCGCGGTCACCTTTGGCGGCTGCAGATAGTCATTCACAAGGCGCCTGGCCTTGTATTCAAGCTGGTTGGGTGGAATTCCGTCGTCGCGATGTGTCGGCGCAAGGACACGCTCCTGCTCGCGCGCAACCTCGCTACGGTCATACTCCGGAAGATCGACATCGGCGGTAAAGTCGATAGCATGCTCACCGGCAACCACTCCATTGGTGAACGCACCTAGCATGTAGTTGTGCGGCACGCTCGCCATGTCGCCCGCGGCATAAAGACCCGTCACCGTGGTCCGCGCGAACTCGTCGACAAACACGCCCGACGCGCTGTGCCCCGAACACAAACCGATTTCTGAAATATGCATTTCGATCATGCGGTCGCGATAGTCCGTTCCACGGCTCTCATGGAAACGCCCGCGCGACGGCCGCTCGACCTTGTGCAGTACAGCCTCAATCTGGCCGATCGTATCGCTGTGCAGATGATTGAGCTTCAGGAAGACCGGTCCCTTCCCTGACTGCAACTCGTTGTAGAACTCCTGCATCATCTGACCGGACCAGTAATCGCATTCGATGAAGCGATTACCTTCGCTATTCGCTGTGTAGGCGCCGAAAGGGCCTGCCACATAGGCGCAAGCCGGCCCGTTGTAGTCCTTGATCAGCGGATTAATCTGATAGCATTCGATATTCGCAAGGCCTGCTCCCGCGTGATAGGCCATGGCGTATCCATCGCCGGAGTTCGTCGCATTCTCATAGGTGCCCCACAGATAGCCCGACTGCGGAAGACCAAGGCGACCTGCAGCGCCTGTGCACAGAATGACTGCCTTGGCCCTGAGCACCAGAAATTCCGCCGTTCGCGTATTCACGGCAATCGCACCGGCGATTCGTCCATCTTTCGCCGTCAGCAGGCGGGTGGCCATATACCGATTGGAGATCAGCACCCGTTCGCGCCGAAGCTGCCGGTATAGAGCTTTTTTGACGGTGTCCCCGTTCGGCATCGGCAAGACATATGAGCCAAGGTGGTGAACTTTCTTTACGTCAAAATCGCCGTTCTCAGTCTTCTGGAACTTGATGCCAAAGCTATCCAGTTCCTGAATCACGTCAAAGCATCGTGAAGCATATTTATAAACGGGCGCCTGATCGCAAATTCCATCGTTGGCGATGGTGATTTCCTTTGTGTATTGCTCCGGTGTCGCAAAGCCGGGCACAACTGCATTGTTCAGCCCGTCCATGCCCATGGCGATGGCGCCGGAACGCTTTACGTTGGCTTTCTCGAGCAAAATTACACGCGCACCTGGATTGCGCCGCTTCGCCTTGTACGCCGCCATCGGACCGGCAGTTCCGCCGCCTATCACCAGCACGTCGCATTCGATCTCGGATAAGCCGTTTCTGATTTCGTCCATCGTATGATTCCTAAGCCGCCGATGGCGTGGACAGCTCACGCAGGTAGGCCCACGGATAGATGCCGCGGTCGTGTCCATCAGAGAAAAACAGGCGTAGAGCATACGATCCGACAAGCTGAACCGCATCGACGCGAACGCCGTCCGGCAAATTCAATCCTACTCCATCCGACTGCCGGCGGACTTCGCTGGCTGCACGGCTTGCGCGCCGCAACACATCCGCATCGAGACGGCTGACTTCGCCATCCCGCCATGTGATGGTCAGAGCAGTCTGATCCTCGATCAACGCGATTTCTGCTGGTTGCATGTCGATTCCTTTGCGGGCTTCGCTGCGTTGTATTCCGCGGTTGCCATGACAGGCTCGCAATAAATTGCTTTCGGCCTAGCCGGCCTGCCCAGCCTTTCTATCTGTCTGGCCCGGTCGTCCGCGAAGCGCTTTTTCAGCGCCATACCAGGGCAACAGACGCCGGATCGCGCCTTCAAAGAGAAAGTCCGCGACGACCCCCATCAGTCCGAGAACGATGAGGCCGACGAACATGTAGTCGACACGGAAGACCTGCTGGGACATCTGAATGAGGTAGCCGACACCGAAGGCGGCGCCTGCCAGCTCGGACGCCACAAGCAGAACCAGCGCAACCGCGAGACTTACACGCAATCCCGCGATAATGAAGGGCAGCGCTCCCGGGATGACGACAAACGTGAAGTTCCGCCACCCGCTCGCGCCGAGACTGGCCGCCGCCCTCCCCAGCAGCGGATTCGTGTCGCGCACGCCGATATATGTGTTCACCCAGACCGGAAAGAATACGCCCCATGCGATCAGGAATATCTTGGATGTCTCTCCAATGCCGAACCAGAAAACCGCAAGCGGCACGAACGCGAGCGCAGGGATCGCACGGAACATCTGCACCAGCGGATTGATCGTCGCATGCAGCCACGGCAACTGCGCCATTGCGACACCGAGCAGAATCGCAAAGACCGAGCCGCTGACAAATCCGGCAATCGACCTGAACAGGCTTGCCCCAAAATGCCGCTGCAGCTCACCGGACGTCAGGAGTGACCAGCCCGCCTTGATGATGGTGGTCGGCGCAGGAAGCATCACCTCATTGACGAGGCCGCTATGGCTCAGCACCTCCCATGCGCCGAAGAAAGCCAGTGTTCCGGCAATACCGGCAGCTGCGCGGTAGCTCGGTTGGAATGTCATTCCTCACTCCGCGGTGTCGAGACCGATGGCGCGTGCCACGCGATCATAAAGCTCATTGAAAGCCGCCGAGGTCCGCCGCCGCGGCCGCTTGAGCTGGATTGGAATGTCCTCCACCACGCGCCCGGGATTGGGGGACATCACAATGAGACGGCTGCCGAGAACAAGGGCTTCCGCAATGTTGTGCGTAACAAACAGAATCGTCTGCGCGCCCTGCTTCTGAATATCGATCAGTTTTGACTGCAGTGAATTGCGCGTCATCGCGTCAAGTGCAGCGAAAGGTTCATCCATCAGCAGCAGAGCTGGCCTTGTTGCCAGTGCGCGTGCGATCGCCACTCGCTGCTTCATCCCTCCGGACAGTTCGAACGGATATTTCGCTCCGGCATCGGGCAATCCAACCTGCCGGAGCAACTCTTCTGCCACGCCCCGGCGCCTGGAAGCCGGATAGCCCGCCATGCGAAGCCCGAACTCCACATTGGCCTGCGCTGTCAGCCATGGAAACAGCGAATAATCCTGAAAGACAACGCCACGCTCCGAACTTGGCCCCGTCACGCGGCGATCATTGACAAATACCTCGCCATGAGACGGAGCGACGAACCCCGCGAGGATATTCAGCAGCGTGGTCTTGCCGCATCCGCTCGGCCCGAGTACACAGACAAATTCTCCGGGCGCAATAGTGAGCGACACGTTGCCCAAGGCAAAGGTCTTGCCACGACCTGAATCATAGACGTGGCCAAGATCGTTGCAGGCAATCAGCGGGCGCTCTGCCGCCTCCGTGGCCGGAATATCAACTCGTGCATTCATGCGGTGACTCCAGCTAGACAGCAGCTATTTCTTGCGGGCCTGATCCAGCAGGGTCGTGACCACAATGGTGTTGAAGTCAGGCACCTTGACATCCGGGCGTACCAGCTTGTTTTCGATCGCCCACTTCGCCTGCGCTTCGAATTCAGCGACCAGATCCTGCTTGTTGTTTGCAAGATCGAACTTCGTCCGAGGCAGGAAGTTGCGGACGATTTCCGGGTCGATCTTGATCCGTTCGGCAATCAGGTTTGCCGCTGCATTGGGATCTTTCTTGATGACCTCATCGGCATCGACCAGGGCCCTGAGCGCCTTCACGAGAAGCTCCGGCTTGCTGTCAATCGTCGATTGCAGGGCGATAATGGTTGAGAAGCCGACATAAAGTCCGGGCGATCGAATTACATGAAACTTGCCGCCGCCTTGCTTTACCGCAAGCGAGATGTGCGGCTCAGTCCAGATGAAGCCATCAATGGCGCCGCTCGACAGGCTGCCGACGAAATCACCGGGATTGAGACTGACGGCGGTAATATCGGCAAATGTCAGGTTTGCTTCCTTCAGCACCTTGGAAAGGTAGTAATGGGCATTCGTGCCCTGTGAGTAGCCAATCTTGCGACCCTTGATGTCCTTGATGGTTTTGATGTCGGTTTTGGCAACGAGATCGAATGACTCCTGCCGGTTCAACGTCCCGATCACGCGGACGGGCAATCCATTGAGATTTGCAAACAGCACCGGCGTTTCCGCAGCGGTGCCGATCACCACCCCGCCTCCGACCAGCGCATCCAGCACAAGCCGGCCGCTGGGGAACGTCGTGACCTTGGGCGACAGCCCTTGCTTCTCCCAACCCTTGGATTGATCGGCAACGAAGAACTGTCCCCAACCAACGGCCAGACCTTCGCCGATTGTGATATCCTGGGCACGTGCATGCGTTGAGACCGCGCCCAGCAGCGCTGCCAGCAACACCGCAGTGGATTTTGCGAACCGATTGGCCGAATGCCCCATTCCATACGCCTTCTTCAAGTCACCAACTCCGTTTGTGTTTCTGGATATTGAGATTCTGCGAGGTGCCGGACAGCCCGCGCGCCGAGAGGTAAGCCGCCGTCGCGGTGAAGCCTGTCAGCGAGGCTGGCAATCTTGTTGTCAGCAAAAGCCGGGCCGAGGAGCGATACGCCCTGCGGAAGACCATTTGGCAAAAAACCATTGGGCACAGCCAGGGCGGACAGATCTGCGAGATTTGCGAATGTTGTGTATCTGCCGATGCGGGTATTGAGATTGACCGGATCGGCTTCAAGCTCGGAGATCTTATAAATGGTCCCCGTGGTCGGTACGATAAACACGTCGATATCGTGCCAGAGATCGTCGACCCCGCGCTTGAGCGTGTTAAGCCGCTGCTGGCCGGCAAACACATCCGCACCCGATATGCGCGCGCCGCCAAGAAGAATCTCGCGAGTCACCGGCAGAACCGAGTCTGCCCGCTGTTCGAGAAATTCTTTCAGCGCGCCGTAACGCTCCGCAAGCCATGGGCCACGAAACAGCATGTCATTGATTTCGAGGAACGGCGTAAAATCGACCTCAACACGCGTCCCGCCGAGCCGCTCAAGACGACGGACTGCGCCATCGAACTGTTTCGCGGCTTCGACATCTCCAAAGAAATCCAGCTGGCGCGCAGCAGGCACGCCAAAGCGAAAGCGGCTGGGGAAATGGCCAGATGGCTGCAATGCCACCGCCCGCGAAAAGGGGTCCCGCCTGTCATGGGCGCGGATGACATCGAACGCCGCCTGTGCATCTGTCACCGTCAGCGCGAACACCGAAATCGTTTCGATGGACCTGCAGGCCGACACCGTCCCAACGCGGCTGATCAGGCCCCGCGTCGGTTTCAAGCCCACAACATTGTTGAAAGCCGCCGGTACACGGCCCGACCCCCCGGTATCCGTCCCCAATGCAAAGCTCACGAGACCTTCTGCGACCGACACCGCCGCACCCGAGCTTGATCCGCCCGGGATGTAATCCGCGTTGAAGGGATTCTGCGCCACGCCATAGGGCGATCTTACGCCCACAACGCCGGTGGCGAACTGATCCATGTTGGTCTTGCCGATAAGAATGGCGCCCGCGGCCAGAAGCCGCTCGACCGATGGACTGCTCTCAGCGGGCACATAGGAATAGTCCGGGCAGGCCGATGTCGTCGGCAAACCGGCCACATCAATACAATCCTTGACACTGAACGGAACTCCCCACAGCGGCAAACCTCCCTGCTCCAGTGCATTCAGAGCTTCGAGCTCCCGCGCTCGCGACAGGGCAGCATCCCGGCCAACCAGACTGATCCAGACACCGTCGTCTCCCCGTTGCGCGATGACGTCGAAGATCGCTTCGACAACAGTTGACGGCGCGAGTGATCCATCCTTGTAGGCCCTAGTCAGGCGTGGAAGGTCGAGCTCTATAGTTGAAGACCTGCCGCTCATGATGGATTAGTGGGCCTTGCCAGCGGACGGGCGATTTCAAAGGCACGAGCTGCGCGCAGCACCGTCGCATCCGCGAACTTTGCTCCGATGATCTGGAGTCCGACAGGCAAACCTGCCTTCGTCAGTCCGGCGGATATGGAAGCCGCCGGTTGCTGGGTCAGGTTGAAAGGATACGTAAACGGCGAACGGATGGGCCGATCAGCAAGATCAGCCTGCGACGCATTGATGGCAGATGCCGGGTGCGCCGTTGTTGGCGTGATAAGAAGATCCCATGTCTGATGAAACTGGCTGAAGTGGCGGCCAAGCGCCTCACGCCGATCTACAGCCTGAAGATAGGTTACGGCATCGATCGCGCACCCCTGCTCGGCGGCAGCCTGAAGGCCTGGCTCGGTCAACGCGCGCCGATCCGGGGCGAAGCTTGCAAGCAGCTTTGCAGCCCCGGCTTGCCAGAACGTCAGAAAGATCGGAAGCGGATCTTCGATTCCGGGATCGACCAGTTCGACGATCGCTCCATGATCAGCGAACACCTTGACCGCGTCAGCAACGATCTTCTCGATTTCGGGATCAACCTGCGCATATCCGAGAGCGGGACTGTAGGCGATGCGAAGGCCTTTGATCCCGTCCTCAAGTCCCTTGCTCCATGAAATGTCCGCGGGCGGCAACGCATTCCAGTCCCTCAGATCCTGACGCGCGATCACATCGAGCAGCAATGCCGCATCGCGCACCGAACGCGTCAGCGGCGTGACGTGAAAGAGCGTTCCATTCTGCGATGGAGGATAGACGGGCACGCGCCCGAACGTCTGCTTAAAGCCAAAGGCGCCGCTGTGCGCGGCAGGAAGCCGCGTGGAGCCGCCGCCATCCGTCGCGACATGAAGCGGCCCGAACCCGATGGCCGCCGCCGCACCGGAACCACCGCTGCTGCCGCCCGGCGTGTGCGCCACATTCCATGGATTACGTGTGATGCCCGTTAGAAGGCTGTCGCCAAGTCCTTTCCAGCCAAACTCCGATGTCGTTGTCTTGCCGAGCAAGACAGCCCCGTGCTCACGCAAACGGGCCGTTGCCGGAGAGTCCTCGGTCCAGTCCTGATCCGGATCGACAGCCCGGCTGCCGCGTAGCGTTGGCCATCCCTTCGCCAGGACAAGATCTTTCAGCGCGACAGGGACGCCATCCACGAGGCCCAGCGGCTCGCCCCGCGACCATCGTTTCTCGGATTCCTTTGCCGACGCAAGTGCGGCCTCTGCATCAAGCAATGCGAAGGCATTTATGTGCGGATCAATCTTGTGGATGCGATCGAGAATCAAGCGGGTAAGATCGACCGGCGAAAGCTTCTTCGTCCGGTAAAGCTCCACCAGCTCAACGGCCGAAAGATAGGCGACATCATCATGGACCGAATAGTTCGCGTCGTTCGAAGGCACGAATGAAGATGCGGTGGCATTTTGTGTCGGCATATGCGGCTTCCATTTTCTTGCATCAGCAAGTCATGGATAGGCTTCGGCATCTGCGCGATGCAGCAATTAATTGCAGAATTTGTTCTGACAACGAGAAACACAATCATCCGGCTGCCGCGAACTAAAATTCGAGAACATAAGCCTCCACCAGGCCTGAACCAGAGAACAAACTGCACCTCGCGTGTGTGGCGACCATGCTCCGGTCTCCTTCGCGTTATTTCTGAACGCACGGACGTCCCGCTTCCGTAGTGCATGCGTCGGAAATTAATTGCTTCTTGCCGTTGCGCTGCATACAAATTCCGCACAGCTGCGATGGCGCATCGTCAAGCAAAACAGCTCGTCAACCGACGCTATAATTCCAATTTGCCTGAAAGAAACCCAGCGCATGAGTCCTGATCTCCACCCGCATTCCAGCGAGGCTGATACCTTTCATCTTTGGGTGTTCTCCGATGCGCATGTCGCGACCGATCGCGCCGTTTCGGCAGCGATCCGCAACGGAATGGGCTTCATTCCGCCTGCGGGTTACCCTGAGAGCCTGGCTGCAGCGCTGCGGCAATCCGAAGAAGGTGGCGAACTTGGCGGACCATCGTTCCGCTGAACTCGGCAGTTTCGGCTTGCTGGTGCTTGAACCTCGATGCAAAGGGCATCCGGTCAAGAACAAAAAAAGCAAAAAAGTCAGACGCTCGCGTGACATCGCCCTTTACCTACGGTCCCCTGGCCTACCTATTGAACAACCGACTTTATATTGGCGAGGTTCCTCACAAAGACAAATGGCATCCGGGAGAACATCCGCGGATCATTGCAAAAGCTACGTTTGATGCCGTTCAGACGAAACTGGCCGCCAACTCAGTGTCGCGAAAAAATCGACGATCAGAGAGCGGCGCGCTGCTGATGGGCAAACTGTTCGACGACCGCGATAACCGTATGGGTCCGAGCTACTCCACCAAGAAAGGTGTGCGATACCCAACTGAATTCAAAACTGCTGACACCTGCTTACGAGAAAAGTGGCCGTAAGAGCAGTCTTTGGTCTTCGTACAAACCGTACCGCGGTCCTAGGCTTCAGAGAATTTCGCGTCTCAAGGCATTTTTGTAGGGCAATCGCCAGTCCACTGACAATTGAAGGTAAGAGTGAGTCTGCAAATAAGGGGGATTTCTCACTCTTTGGAGGCGTCTAATAGATTTTGCGAAAATTGGGTGGCGGAGGGAATGGGATTCGAACTGCGAGGACGGCGCCCGACTGGTCTGGCCATGGCGCGCTCTACACTGCCCGGTCACAGCGCAGTGGATTATTCTCCGGTCTCCAAACGACGTCTCTAGAAAACGGGAATTATTCAATGGTTAAGCGGAGACTGTGGGGAATTTTCGCTCGAAAATTTCGAATCTTGCCCGCGCAGAGACCCTGCGACGTCGAAAAAGCCCGCTGTTGGCCGGCCTATCAACCGCATAAGGAGGACGTTCTGATTATCGGACTGGCTGGCTGGGGAACTAGGATTCGAACCTAGACAAACAGAGTCAGAGTCTGTTGTGCTACCGTTACACCATTCCCCAATCGATTGCGGACCTTGATCTGACACACGGTGTGGCACCGGCGGATCGCTGTCCAAATCAGCAAATCGATATCGCGCGCTGGATATAAAGCGGTGCTGCGCCGCGGTCTACCCCTGCCTTGCCCTATCCCCTGATCGCGACGCTCGGAAGATGACCGCCGGTCCCTGGCCGGGTGCCGGGTGCCATCCATTAATCCAAGGTAAACAAAGGCTTAATCGCATTCGAGAGACAACTGAACGGCTCGGTCTGTCAGGACGAAAATACCCCTTGAACTACGGGACCTTACCCCATCACGGGATTTCAGCGGTTGCAGCGTCTGCCGACAACCACCTTTGGGAATCGGAAGAGTTCTTCCGGACCGTTTAACATTCCTGCAACAAGCCTTTGTACAATCGGGAGAAATTCGGCCCATTCAGACAGGCTACACCTCTCTATGTTGACTTCTCCGCAGCCAGCCTCGCTCGGGCGCATCATTTCGGTACGCGGCTCGCAGGCACGCGTCGGCCTTATGGCGACGAGCCAGATCAATGATGCCAACGTCCGCGCCACTGTCGGCCAGTTTTTCGGTATCCGGACCGCTACCACTATCATCGTTGCGATGATCACCGAGGTCAGCCGCGAAAACCTGCCGGCAACCGACAATTACATCGCAATTGCCTCAGTCGATCTTTTGGGGGAAATCGGGACTGGCCCTTCCGGTCGCTTCCAGCGGGGCGTCACCAGCTACCCGACAATCGGCGACATGGTGGACGTCCTGACCAACCAGCAACTGCGGACTGTATACGCGCCGTCAAAGGCCGAACAGATCAACATCGGCACGCTGCAACAGGATCCATCCGTTATCGCCTATGTCGATGTCGAGGACATGCTGAGCAAGCACTTTGCGGTTCTGGGCTCCACCGGCGTCGGTAAATCCAGCGGTGTCTCGTTGCTGCTGAATGAGATCCTGCGCGTACGGCCGAATCTGCGCGTGTTCCTGCTCGACGTGCATAACGAATACGGCCGATGCTTCGGCGACAAGGCGCTCGTTCTCAATCCCCGGAATCTCAAGCTGCCGTTCTGGCTTTTCAATTTCGAGGAATTCGTCGACGTCATTTTCGGCGGGCGCCCCGGCGTTCCAGAAGAACTCGAGGTTCTCATCGAACTTATTCCAGTGGCAAAGGCGACCTACACGCAATACCAAAACACGGATCGACTTGGCCTGAAACGCGTCGACGCCAAGACCGTCGGATACACGGCCGATACGCCGGTACCATATCGTTTGGTCGATCTGATTTCGCTGATCGACGAGCGCATGGGCAAACTGGAAAACCGCTCCTCCCGTATCGTCTATCACAAGCTGATTACGCGTATCGAAACCGTCAAGAACGATCCGCGTTACGCCTTCATGTTCGAGAATGCCAACGTCGGCGGCGATACGATGGCCGAGGTTATCAGCCTCCTGTTTCGCATGCCGGCGAATGGCCGGCCAATGACGGTCATGCAGCTCGCTGGCTTCCCGGCGGAAGTCGTGGACTCCGTCGTGTCCGTGCTGTGCCGGATGGCGTTCGATTTCGGATTGTGGAGCGATGGCGCGTCACCGATGCTGTTCGTCTGCGAGGAAGCACATCGCTATGCATCCGCGGATCGCGGCGTAGGTTTCGGACCGACACGCAAGGCCGTGTCGCGCATCGCCAAGGAAGGCCGCAAATACGGCGTCTATCTTGCGCTGGTCACGCAGCGCCCCGCCGAACTCGACGCAACGATCATCTCCCAGTGCAACACGCTGTTTGCGATGCGGCTTGCAAACGAGCGTGACCAGATGCTGTTGCGCTCCGCAGTTTCCGATGCCGCCGCAAACCTTCTGTCGTTCGTGCCCTCGCTCGGAACGCGCGAAGTGCTGGCGTTCGGCGAAGGCGTTGCTCTCCCGACCCGGCTGCGCTTCAAGGAGGTTCCGGCGCATCAATTGCCGCGCAGCGAAGCGACCATTGCGACCACGCCTTCGGCGCTCAGTGGCCACGACATCACCTTTGTCGGCTCGGTGCTGGAGCGATGGCGCGGCGCGACATCCCATCGCGAAACGCCGAACGATCCAATATTCGACCGGGGCATCGCGGAGCGTCCCGTTCCCCGCGTGCCGGAAGCGCCGATGCTGCAACCCTCGCTCGGACTCGATCCCGATCGCTTCTCGTTACTGAAAAAGCCCTTGCGCTGATCGCAGCCCTCCGCGGGACAGCCGTGCACAGCCTCAGCTTTGCGCGAGGGTTGTCCTCGACTATGGTTGTCCCGTGACGCTCCCACTTTCTGCATCGGACCTGACATGACCATGCCTGCCATCAGCCGCTTTCCCGTTCCTGCCCTGAATTCGCTGCCCGACGACATCCGCACGCGCATTCTCGGCGTGCAGGAGAAGTCGGGCTTTGTGCCGAATGTGTTTCTCGCGCTGGCCTATCGTCCGGACGAATTCCGGGCCTTTTTCGCCTACAACGATGCGGTGATGGAAAAGGACGGCGGCCTGAGCAAGGCCGAGCGCGAAATGATTGTGGTTGCGACCAGCGCCGCCAATCAGTGCCATTACTGTGTCGTCTCGCACGGCGCCGTGCTGCGCATTCGTGCGAAGAATCCATTGATCGCGGATCAGATCGCCAACAACTACCGCAAAGCCGACATCACGCCCCGGCAGCGCGCCATGCTCGATTTCGCGGTCAAGGTTTGCCTGGAATCGCAAAAAACATCGGCGCAGGACTTCGAGGTATTGCGGGGCCACGGTTTCAGCGACGACGATATCTGGGACATTGCGGCGATTGCAGCGTTCTTTGCCCTGTCGAACCGGATGGCCAGCGTTACAGAGATGCGGCCCAACGACGAATTCTATATGATGGGCCGCGTGCCGAAGGCCTGATCAGCCTGTTCAGAAAGGCGACTGCGTTGCTTGACTGGTGGGACATCATTTTGCGGCTCGGGGTCGCGACGGTCGCCTCCGGCGTCATTGGCCTGAACCGGGATCTGCATGGAAAGCCGATTGGCCTGCGCACGCTGAGCTTGGTGGGTCTCGCCACTGCAACCGTCGTCCTGCTTGCCAATCCGGTGGCTCTGGAAGCAGGCCGGCTATCCGATGCAACCAGCCGCGTCATCCAGGGACTACTCACCGGCATCGGCTTTCTCGGCGCAGGGGTCATCGTTCACAGCGAGCAGGCAAAGGTAAGAGGCCTGACCAGCGCAGCCTGCGTGTGGTTCACGGCCTGTATTGGAATCGTGTGCGGTCTCGGACAATGGCGGCTGGTGACAATCGCCCTCGCAATTGCGCTTATCGTCCTCGCCTTTGGCGGCCCCTTCGAGCGCGCGCTCCATCGTGCTCTTCGCGGCAGCCCTGACGAACCGCCGCCGAACTAACAACACGATTTCATTGAGCGCCGGCCTAGTCGTCGCTCGCCGGCCCGCACCAGCCCGGCAGATAGATCGCGTCCTTGCTCTTGCCCAGCGACAGCGCTTGCTCGATTGCCTTTGCAAAATCATTGTCGACCGTCTTGCGCGACATTCTCCGGCGCAGGAAGTCCGCCCACAGGAACTCGCTGAATGGCGTTGTATCCTTTGCGAAGCCACCGGCCCGGCGCAATTCACCTGCAAGACTCCGGAATGGATCATTCTTCAACCCAGTCACATCTTTCGGCAAATCCCTGTAGTTACGGCGCTCGCCTTTCGCGTCATAGGGATAAACCCACCGGTGATTGTCGAGCACGATCCAGAACGCTTTCGGATCGACCATCGTCAGGTCAGCGACCACCGAGACGAGGACTTCTTTTTCACCTTCCTCATGAAGCGCGCGTGCCAGGTGGTGATGGTCGATCACATAGTTTCGCTTATCGGGCCCGACTACGACCGGGATCATGTGGCGCCCCAGAAGCTCGGCCTTCTTCTTCGATTTGTGAGCGCGCCATCGCTTGCGCTTCTCGCCGACCTCCCGCATGCCGACAGTCATCTGGGTCGGCCGCAGGGACAGAATTGAAACGGGCACAAGGATCGGTTCGCGTTTGTTGGCCATTGGACGGCACTCCGGTGGAGGTTCCCAGACCTTAGCCATCCCCGCGCAAAGAAGCGCGGCCCGATAACATCACTTTCGAGGCATTATTTTACAGGCCACGACCGTGCTTCGGGCCGATACTCGGCTGGATCGATTCCAGCCTATTCTTTTCGGCATCACAGGAATACCTTACTTCGCCGAAGATATAGTTGTGCGACCGACTTAGGATACCTTTGCTGATTTGGACTGTCTTTCATGACTGACGGCGATCATCGCGTGCTGAAATTCCGCCCGCGCACACGGGCACGGTCCCCGACGGCAAATCCGGCCGGCAAACTCGCGCCCGACCTGTCCCGCTACGAACGGGCGAACGAAAGTCCCGACGACTATCGTCATCGCATGATCGCCAATGCCGCTGCCATTGCCTTTACGGCAGCGTTGACGGGGGTCGGCGTCTGGCTCGCCATGACCCTTGCCGATCTCCGGAACACGCAGGACTGCGTCCTGATGGGCCGACGGGATTGCGCGCACATTTCAGCACAGAAAACCGATCCGATTCGCCACAACTAGGGTCGGAAACGGGTCATTTCGCTGTCACGTTGCGCCATTGAACTCGGATCATGGCTCCGATATACGGGGTTCAACCCGTCCAAAGGGGCTTGTGGCACGGTTTCGAGCCCAGCGCCCCATGCCAGAAATGGCATTTACCTCAAAAATCTCAAAGGTTTAGCATGTCGTCTACATTCGATCAGGTCGCCACGATCATTGCGGAAACGTGCGACATTCCTCGCGACACGATCACCCCGGAAAGCCACGCGATCGACGATCTGGGCATCGACAGCCTCGACTTTCTCGATATCGCCTTCGCCATCGACAAGGCCTTCGGCATCAAGCTGCCGCTGGAGAAGTGGACGCAGGAGGTCAACGACGGCAAGGCCACGACCGAGCAGTACTTTGTCCTGAAGAACCTCAGCGCGCGCATCGACGAACTGGTCGCCGCCAAGGGTGCCTGACGCCCCTGCCATGCAGATCGAATACTTCCAGATGGTTGACCGCATCACCGATCTCGACGTCGGTAAGCGGACGATTACGGTCGAGTCGCAGGTCCCCGAAACCAGTACCGTCTTCGAGGGGCACTTCCCCGGCTATCCGCTGATGCCGGGCGTGCTGCTGACCGAGACGATGGCGCAGACGTCCGGGTGGCTCCTGATCGCGCTCCTGAAGTTCGAGCGCATGCCATTCCTTGCCAGCGTCAAGGAAGCCAAGATGCGCGACTTCGTGAAGCCTGGCGAGCTGCTAACGATCAACGCGAGCCTCGTTCATGACGGCTCGGGTTTCGCTGTCACCGACGCCAACGTCCGTATCGGTGGCAAGTTGAAATGCAACGCGACACTAACCTTCCGCCATACGCCATTCCCACACCCGGACTTGCGCGTGCATATGGAAGCGATGGCGAAGCGTATCGGCTTTCCTCAACAGGCAATCGCTCATGACTGAGATCCCTTCATCAAAAGGCGGACCGCGCGAAGCCTGGATCACGGGCATCGGCCTCGCCACATCGCTCGGCGAAGGGCTGGATGCGCATTGGGACGCGCTTAACGCCAAGACGATCAACGTCGACGAGACAACCTTCGCGCCCTACATCGTCCATCCGATGACCAAACTGAGCTTCGACGGGCAGATCCCCAAGAAGGGTGACCAGCGCCAGATGGAAGCGTGGCAGCGCATCGGTACGTATGCAGCAGGTCTCGCGCTCGACTCCGCCGGCGTGAAGGGCAATAGCGAGATCCTCTCGCGCATGGACATGATCGTTGCCGCAGGTGGTGGCGAACGCGACCTCGCGGTGGATTCCTCGATCGTCAACGCCAACATCCAGGGCAACGCCGACCCGGCCCTGCTCAACGAACGGCTGATGAACGATCTGCGCCCCACCCTATTCCTGGCGCAACTCTCGAACCTCCTCGCCGGCAACATAGCCATCGTTCACGGCGTCACCGGATCATCCCGGACCTTCATGGGCGAGGAAGCCGCAGGCGTTGATGCGGCACGTATCGCACTGGCGCGCATCCTCGACGGACAAAGCGACATTGCCCTTGTCGGCGCTGCCCAGAACAGCGAGCGCAAGGAAATGCTGATGCTCTACGAGTTCGGCGATTTCAACCTGAAGAACAAGTTTTTGCCTGTCTGGGAGCGCGACAATGGCTTCGCACTCGGGGCGGGCGGCGTGTTCCTCGTCATCGAGTCGAAGGAACACGCCCAGGCGCGCGGCGCAAAGCCTTATGCAAAGCTGACCAAGGTCGTTTCCGACCATGCACGGCGAAAGAACCCTGGTGCCGTGACGGCAGTCCTCGAGGGACTGTGGTCAAAGATCGGAGCGATCGGCGAAAACAGCGCGATTATCACAGGCGCAACCGGCGCGGCGCCCGTGACCGCGGAAGAGCGTGCATTTCTCGACAAGCACCGCAACATCCCTGCGCGCGGCACCGCCACTTCTTTCGGCCATGTCGTAGAGGCTCAGTTCCCGCTCGGTCTGGCGCTCGCGGCGCTGTCGATCTCGCGCGGTGCGCTGTTTCCGCCGAACGATAAAACCGGCGTCGAGATTGAAATGACCAAGGCCCCATCCCAGATTGTGGTGATCGGGGCCGGTCACTGGCGCGGCGAAGGCATGGCGCTGGTTGAGGCCGTCTAAGCGGGGAAAAACCATGACGACGACGACTCGCGACAAGTTCGGACGACCCATCGTAGTCGTCACCGGCATGGGTGTTGTCACATCCCTCGGCGCAGGCAAGGCCGACAACTGGGCCAAATTGACCGCGGGTGAATCCGGCATCCGGACCATTACCCGTTTCCCGACCAACGGCCTCAAGACGACAATAGCCGGCACCGTCGACTTCATCCCGGTCGAACCCTTTTCGTCGACAACGCTCTCCGAGCGGCTGGCCGATGTGGCTGTCGAGGAAGCCGTTGCGCAGTCCAGCATCGGCAGCAAGGGTGACTTCCCCGGCCCGCTTTTTTTGGCGGTCGCCCCTATCGAACTCGAATGGGAACCCCGCAACGACATCGCCCGCGCGACGGGGATGAGCGCGGGTATCGATTACGACGCGCTGCTCAAGGCCAGTGGTAACGGCCGTTTCACCGGCTTGCACCGCCGCTTTCTGTTCGGCTCCGTCGCCGATCATCTGATCGAGACTTTCGGCACCAAGGGATCTCCGATTTCGCTGTCGACGGCATGTGCCTCCGGCGCGACCGCGATCCAGCTCGGTGTCGAAGCGATCCGCCGCGGCGAAACCGATGCGGCGCTGTGCGTCGCAACCGACGGGTCAGTTAACGCCGAGGCGCTTATTCGCTTCTCACTTCTGTCCGCACTGTCCACCAACAACGAACCGCCACATGCGGCGGCACGCCCGTTCTCGAAGAATCGGGACGGCTTTGTCATGGCGGAAGGCGCCGGTGCGCTGGTGTTGGAAAGCCTTGAAGCCGCCACTGCACGCGGCGCGAAGATTCTCGGCATCGTCGCTGGATGCGGTGAGCTCGCCGACTCATTCCATCGCACGCGTTCGAGCCCTGACGGCAAACCGATCGTGGGCTGCGTGAAGAATGCACTGTCCGATGCCGGAATGGGTATCGAGCAGATCGACTACATCAATGCCCACGGCACCAGCACTCCGGAGAACGACAAGATGGAATATCTTGGCATCTCCACGGTGTTCGGCGATCGCGCACAGCAGATTCCGGTCTCGTCCAACAAATCGATGATCGGACATACGCTTTCGGCTGCGGGCGCGGTGGAAGCCGTGTTCTCGCTGCTCACGCTGGAAAACCAGCGCATTCCGCCGACCATCAACTACGACGTGCCCGATCCGGCAATCCCGTTCGATGTGGTTCCGAACAAGGCGCGCGATGCGCGCGTGACAGCAGTGATGTCGAACTCATTCGGCTTTGGCGGTCAGAACGCGTCCCTGATCCTGGCCCGCGAGCCCGTCTAAAGGCTCCCGGTCCGGGGTGTTCGGCGGTTGACGGCTTCCCCCGAACCAGCGATACCCACGCCTAAATCTGCAAGCAAAAACAGCCCTTCAGGACGCATTAATGCGCGCGCTCACCCTCGTTGCCGACCGCCAACTCGTGGTCGCGGATGCACCACCGCCGCCGCCGCCCGGCGCGGGCGAAGTGCAAATCCGCGTCAAGGCTGTCGCCCTCAACCACATCGACGTGTGGGGCTATCGCGGCATGGCATTCGCCAAACGCAGGCTGCCGCTTGTGGTCGGCGCGGAAGCCTCCGGCGAGATTGCAGCCATCGGCGACGGCGTAACCCGCTTCAAGCCGGGACAGAAAGTCGTGATGTACGGCGCGCTGACCTGCGGCACCTGCCCCGCATGTCGGGCCGGCCGTGACAATCTCTGCGAGAACGTCGCCGGCATCATGGGATTTCATGTCGACGGCTTTGCGCGCGAGCTGATGAACCTCAGCGAGCGGTTGGTCATTCCCGTTCCGGATGGCGTCTCGGACCGCGACGCCGCCTGCGCTCCGATCGCCTACTCGACCGTGCAACACATGCTGTTCGACAACGCCAAGCTGCTGCCAGGCGAGACAGTGCTGGTACACGCCGGCGGCTCGGGCATCGGCACCGTCGCAATCATGATGGCAAAAGCCATCGGCTGCACCGTCATCACTACGGTCGGCGACGACTCCAAGATTGAAGGCGTGAAAGTGCTCGGCGCGGACCATGTCATTAACTACCGCAAGGACCGCTTCGAAGGCGAGACGCGGAAGATCACCAGGAAAAAAGGTGTCGACGTGGTGTTCGAGCATGTCGGCGCAGATACCTTCAACGGCTCGCTGCTGGTCCTGAAGCGCGGCGGGCGGCTGGTCACCTGCGGCTCGACCTCCGGCCCGACGACCACGATCAACCTGATGCAGTTGTTCCAGCAGCAGTACCGCATCTTCGGATCGTTCGGCGCGACCATCAAGAACATCGCCGAGAGCCTCGACAAAATGGCCGCCGGCATGAAGCCCGTCATCGACACCGAAGTGCCGATCAACGATGTTGAGACGGCGTTGAAGCGAATGGAAAGCCGGCAGGTATTCGGCAAGATCATCGTCACACTGTGATGCGCCGCCTGTTCCTCCGCACCAGGGCTATTCTGCGCGACGCGCTCAAGCCTGTGACAGGGGCCATCGTCGGCGCGATTGCGGTCGGGCTTTTGCGCGCGACCCGCTATTTCGATCCCGACAAGACCGCGAATTTCTTCGGCTCGGTCACGCGGACAATCGGTCCCTGGCTGCGAGAGCACAAGATCGGCCGCGCCAACCTGACAGCGGCCTTCCCTGAAAAATCACCGGCCGAGATCGATACGATCCTGATGGGCGTCTGGGAGAATCTCGGCCGCGTCGGCGCGGAGTTCGCGCATATCGACCACCTCTGGGATCTCAATCCAGAGAGCTGGGAGAGTGGACGCATCGAGCCTGCTCCGGGCAGCATAGAGAAATTTCTTGCGCTTCGCGACGACGGCAAGGGCGCGCTGATCTTCGCGTCCCACCTCGCCAATTGGGAATTGCCGGCCCTCGCCGCTCCGGCCTACGGTCTCGAATCCGCCGTACTGTTCCGCCGCCCGAACATCGCCGCTGTCGATCGCGCGATCCAGGACATTCGTGCCGTCAACATGGGCACGATGGTCGCCACCACCCATGACGCACCGCTGCGGCTAGCGCAGGCCCTGCAGAACGGCATCCACGTCGGCATGCTGGTAGACCAGCACTTCGGCCGGGGCGTCGATGTCACATTCTTTGGACGAAAGACGAAAGCCAATCCATTGCTCGCGCGCCTTGCGCGGCAGATCGAAGTGCCGATCCACGGCGTGCGCATCATCCGTCTCCCAAACCATCGCTTTCGCATCGAGGTGTCAGACGAGGTGACGCCGGTACGCGATGCCGAAGGCAAGATCGACGTTCAAGCCACCACGCAGGCCATCAACAGCGTGATCGAGGGATGGGTCCGCGAACATCCCGAACAATGGCTCTGGCTCCACCGCCGGTGGCGGTGATTAGCGACCCGTCTTCACCCGCGTCCATAGCCGGTTGATGATGCGCTGGGTCGCCGGATCGCGCGCCGTGATCACAAACAAGCGGCTCAAAGTCGCTTCGTCCGGATAAACCGTCTTGTCATTCATGACCTTCGGATCGATCAGCTTCTGGCTGGCAAGATTGCCGTTGGCATAAGACAGGAAATCCGAGTTCTTGGCAGCGACATCCGGCCTGTAAAGGTAGTTGATCAACTCGTGGGCCTCGGCGACATTCTTCGCGTCCGCAGGGATCGCAAAATTATCGAAGAACATCTGCGCCCCCTCCTTCGGAATAGCATATCCGATTTCGACGCCGTTCTTGGCTTCCGCCGCGCGGCTCTGCGCCTGCTTGATATCGCCCGACCAGCCGACAACGAAACAGATTTCGCCGGTGGCCAGTGCGTTCAGATACTCTGATGAGTGAAACTTGCGCACATAAGGCCGCACCTTGCTGACAAGATCGGCAGCCTTTTCAAGATCAGCCTGCTTGGTCGAATTCGGATCGAGGCCCAGATAGTTCAGCGCGGCCGGTAGGATATCATCCGCGGAATCCAGCATGTGGATGCCGCAATCCTTGAACTTTGCAAGGTTCTCGGGAACGAAAACAGCCGACCATGAATCGATCTTGGCGTCAGCGCCGAGAATGTCCTGCACCTTCTTGACGTTGTAGCCGATGCCGGTGGTGCCCCACATGTAATTGGCGGCAAATGCGTTGCCGGGATCATAAATCGCAAGGCGTTTGGTTACTTCTGGCCATGCATTGGCAAGGTTAGGCAGTTTCGTCTTGTCGAGCTTCTGGAAAATGTTGGCCGCGATCTGACGCTGCAGGAAATACGCCGTCGGCACGACCACGTCGTAACCCGACTTGCCCGCCAGGAGCCGCGTCTCGACGGTCTCGTTGGCATCGAACGTGTCGTAGGTGACCTTGATCCCGGTTTCCTTGGTGAACTGTTCTAGGACACCGGGCGCCATATAGTTCGACCAGTTGTAGAAATTCACAGTGCGCTGCTGCGCCTGCGCGAGTGGCGTCCAAGCCAAAAGACCACCTGCAACGATTGCAGCAAGGGTCAGCCCCCTTTTCCCACCAGCAATCACCGTATTCTCCTCAACCGTGAAGAACGTGCGTCAACCGCTCAAGCGCCGTGTCGAGCGTTTCATCTTTCTTCGAGAAGCAGAATCTCACGACCGACGTGACATGGTTCTCTTCGTAGAAGGCCGACACGGGAATGGCCGCGACCTTATGCTCATGCACGATGCGCTTGCAGAACGCCACGTCGCTTTCATTCAATCCAAGCGGCGCAAGATCGACATTCAGAAAATAGGTCCCCTGCGATTGCAGCACCGGGAATCCAAGGCTGGCGAGACCTTTGCTCAAACGATCGCGGCTGCGCGCCAGACCCGCCCGCATTTGCAGGAAATAATCATCCGGCTTGCCGAGGCCGTAGGCGACTGCAACCTGGAGGCTGGGCGCCGTCGTGAAGGTGATGAACTGATGCGCCTTCGCAAGCACACGCAGGATATGCGGCGCGGCGCAGACGAAACCGATCTTCCAGCCGGTCAGGCCAAAAATCTTCCCGGCCGATCCGATCTTCACCGTGCGATCACGCATACCCGGAATTGAGATCAGCGGAATGTGTTCGCGGCCGTCGAACACCACATGTTCCCAGACCTCATCGCAAATGGCGATCAGGTTGTGCTCCTGACAAATCCGCCCGAGCATCTCGAGGTCCTCGCGCGGATAGACCACGGCAGCCGGATTCAGCGGATTGTTGAGAATGACGTAACGCGTCTTTGGAGTAATGGCAGCGCGGATCGCCTCTTCCGGTAACCGCCAGTGTGGCGGCTCCAGACGCAGAAATTTGGGAATGCCACCCGCGAGCCGGATGATCGGCACATAGGAATCGTACATCGGCTGGAACAGCAGCACTTCATCGCCCGGCTGCACGAGGCCGAGGATCGATCCTGTCAGCGCCTCGGTGGCGCCCGACGTCACCATCACCTCGCTCATGGGATCGAGTTGCAAGCCGTGCCAGTGCGAATAATGGGTGGCGATGGCCTGGCGCAGTTCCGGGATCCCCATCATCGAGGGGTACTGGTTATAGCCGTTCAGGACGGCGTCGGCGGCCTTCTCCCTGACATCGAGCGGACCGGGATCTTCTGGGAAGCCTTGGCCGAGATTTATCGCGTTGAGGTCGCGTGCAGCCTGCGACATGACGTCAAAAATGGTGTTTGGCAGGTCCGCAAAAATCCGGTTCACGAGGATCAGCCGCCTGTTTTGGACGGCAGTCCGGCAGCCTTCCACGCCAGCATGCCCCCCGCGAGATGCGAGTCGTACGGCTTGCCGCCCGCTTGAGCGGCCAATGATGCCGTTACCGAACGCTTGCCCGACCGGCAGGCAAAAACCACCGTCTTGCCCTGAGGATCGGGAATTTCGGCCGGATCGAACGTCGAGAGCGGCAGGACCACCGCGTCCGGATAGGCCTCGGCCGCGACCTCATTCGGCTCACGCACATCGATCAGGAGATAGCGCCCCTGTGCAATTCCGGCGGCCACCTCTTCCGCCGTCAAATCGTGAACTTTCTCAGCCTGTGACACATCGACCTCCACGAGGGTCATCCAAAAGATCGGCCCCCAAGATTAAGCGCGAACGGCGCACAACCTCTCTTTTTGTGACAAGAAAATCAAGCTTGGCGGGCCGCCGGTTATCCCTAAATCGTGACCTGCGTGCCGACTTCGACCACACGACCGGTCGGGATCTGAAAGTAGTCCGTGGCATCGTTCGCCGAACGGCTCATGCCGATGAACAGATGATCCTGCCAGCGCGGCATTCCAGACTGCGCAGCGGGCTTCAACGCGCGGCGCGACAGGAAGAACGATGTCGACATGATGTCGAACTGCCAGCCGAGCTTACGGGCAATGGCGAGCGCTTTCGGAACGTTCGGCGATTCCATAAAACCGAACCTAAGCGTGACCTTGGAGAACATCTCCCCGACATCCTCTAGCCGTACCCGCTCTGCGATATCCACGCGCGGTGTCGACGCGATCTCGATGGTGAGAATGACATTCTTCTGATGCAGCACCTTGTAGTGTTTCAGACTGTGCATCAATGCGGTCGGAGCATAATCCGGATTGCTTGTCAGAAAGACAGCCGTGCCGGGCACGCGCTGCGGCGGCTTCTTCTCCAGCATCGTAATCAGATCGGTGAGAGGAATTTCCTGCCGATGCGACTTTTCATAGAGCAGCCTGCTCCCGCGCCGCCACGTGTACATTAAAAGCATGACCGCGCCGCCAAGCGCCAGCGGCACCCAGCCGCCTTCGAAAACCTTGAGCAGGTTTGCCGTCAGGAATGTCAGGTCGATCGCTAGAAACGGCAAGATCAAAGCGGCCGCAGCGAACGGTGACCACCTCCACACTTTCCAGATGACGACGAAACCCATCATCGCCGTGACCACCATCGTGCCAGTGACCGAGATGCCGTAGGCCGACGCCAGCGAACTGGAAGAGCGAAACATCACGACCAGCATCAGAACGCCAACAAGCAGCAGCGTGTTGATACGCGGAATGTAAATCTGGCCTGAATGCGCTTCGGATGTGTGAGTGATCTCGAAACGTGGCATCAGACCGAGCTGAATGGCCTGCCGCGTCAAAGAATAAGCCCCCGTAATGACGGCCTGGCTCGCGATCACGGTCGCGACCGTGGCGAGCACAACCATCGGAACCAGCGCCCATTCAGGAAACATTAGAAAAAACGGATTCTCGATCGTGTGAGGATTGCCGATGACCAGTGCGCCCTGCCCGAGATAGTTCAGCGCCAGCGAGGGTAACACCAGAAACAGCCATGCCGTCTGGATGGGACGTTTGCCGAAATGACCAAGATCGGCATAGAGCGCTTCGGCGCCGGTCACGGCGAGGAAAACCGCACCGAGCGTGACCAGACCAATGATCCCGTGATTGAGCAGGAATGAAACCGCATATACGGGATTGAATGCGAGTAGCACGCTTGGCTGTTGTGCAATCAATGGAAGCGCCGCCATCGCCATAACGGCGAACCAGATACACATGATAGGGCCGAAGAAAGCGGCGACGCGGGCCGTGCCGCGCGACTGGACAGCAAACAATGCGACGAGAATGACAATCGTGATAGGAACGACGTAGTGGTCGAGCGCGGACGTCACGAGCTTGATGCCTTCGACCGCAGACAACACCGACAGCGCCGGCGTGATGACCGCATCACCGTAGAAAAGCGCACCGCTGATGATGCCGAGCAGAACAACAACGCCGCCGCTGGTGCCCAGCGCGCGCTGCGCCAGCGCCATCAATGCAAGCGTTCCACCCTCGCCGTTGTTATCGGCGCGCAGCAGGATCACCACGTATTTGAGCGTGACCACGACAATAAGGGCCCATAGAATCAGCGACAATACGCCGAGCACGGCTTGCGTGCTGGCCGTCGCGGCCGTCGCGCCGGCTGCTGTCACAGCTTCCCGGAACGCGTACAGCGGGCTGGTGCCGATATCGCCGTAGACAACGCCGATACTCCCAAGCATCAGTCCCTTGAAGGACGCGGTGGAATGCGTCTCACCATGTCCGTTTGCCGCCGGCGTGTCCGCCGCGGCTGATGTCGTATCGGTCATCAGGAAAATTGCCTCGAAATTCACTGCACAATTGCAGCGCAGCAGGCCTATACCCCGCGCTTCGCGCACACGTTAAACTGTTTTCATGCCACAGGCATGTCCTAAACGCATATACCATCCAGGGCAGATCTGGATTTAACAAGACTAATCAGATAGTTACCTGAGTGCCAACTTCCACCACGCGCCCGGTCGGAATTTGGAAATAGTCGGTGGCATCGTTCGCGGACCGGCTCATGGCAATGAACAGATGGTCCTGCCACAGCGGCATACCGGATTGGGCGGAAGGCTTTAGCGAGCGTCGGGACACGAAAAACGACGTCGACATGATGTCGAACTGCCAGCCGAGCTTGCGCGCGATTGCCAGCGCCTTTGGCACGTTCGGTGACTCCATGAAGCCGAAGGTGAGCCGGACGGTCGAGAACTTGTCGCTGATCTTCTCCATCCGCACGCGGTCGGCCACGTCGACACGCGGTGTCTCGGCGGTGTGGATGGTCAATATGACGTTGTGTTCGTGGAGAACCTTGTTGTGCTTGAGGTTGTGCAGCAAGGCGGTCGGCACGTATGCGGGATCGCTGGTGAGGAAAATAGCGGTGCCCTTCACGATGTGCGGCGGCCGTTTTTCGAGACTCTTGATGAGATCGCCTAACGGCACTTCGGTGCGCCGGGTCTTGTTGATGAGGATCACGGTACCGCGGCGCCACGTCCAGACCAGACCAGCCATCAAAATCCCGAACAACACCGGCACCCAAGCGCCCTGAAGCAGCTTAAGGAGATTGGCGGTCAGGAAGGTCAGATCGACGATCACCAGAGGTACGATCAGCGCGGCCGCAGTCGCGGCCCGCCAGTTCCAGAGCTTCCAGATCACGACGAAACACATCAAGCCGTCGCAAACCATGGTGGTGGATACGGCGATGCCGTAAGCCGACGCCAGATTGCTTGACGTGCGGAACAGTCCGACGAGCAGCAACACGCCGATCAACAGCATCATATTGACCCGCGGCAGATAGATCTGCCCGGCGTGGGTTTCGGACGTATAGCGAACCTCAAACCGGGGAAGCAGTCCGAGCTGAATGGCCTGACGCACCAGTGAGAATGCGCCGGTGATTACTGCCTGACTGGCGATGACGGTCGCCGCTGTCGCAAGACAGATCAGGGGCACCAGCACGTTTTCCGGCACCATGCGATAGAATGGATTTTCGATGGCTTCCGGATGCGCCAGAACCAAAGCGCCCTGGCCGAAATAATTCAGCAGCAGGCAAGGTAGAACGAAATAAAACCAGGCGGCCTGAATTGGCTTGCGGCCGAAGTGGCCAAGGTCGGCGTATAACGCCTCACCGCCGGTCACGGCCAGAAACACCGCACCCAAAATCACCAGCCCGATCATGCCGTGCGTCAGCAAGAACTGGACGGCAAATATGGGGTTGATGGCGTGCACGATGCCCGGATCGTCACTGATGTGCATCAATCCCATCACGCCAAGGGTCAGGAACCAGATGATCATGACGGGACCGAAGGCGCTGGCGACCATGGCGGTTCCACGGCTTTGCAGAGCAAACAGACAGACGAGAATCACAATCGCCAGCGGGACGACATAGTGCTCCAGCGCCGGCGCGGCGATCTTCAGACCTTCGACCGCGGAAAGCACGGAAATGGCCGGCGTAATCATCGCGTCGCCAAGGAACATCGCGCCCCCGATCACGCCAAGCGCCAGGAGCACCCAACTGCGCCTGCCCAGCGCGCGCTGGCCGAGAGCCATAAGCGACAACGTTCCGCCTTCGCCGTTGTTGTCGGCGCGCAGCAGCAGCAGCACGTATTTGATGGTGACGACGACGATCAGCGACCAAAGGATTAGCGACAGAACGCCAAGCACGATCTCCCGCGAGACGGGGCCGCCATGGGTCGCATTGTGAACGGCTTCGCGAAAGGCATACAAAGGCGATGTGCCGATGTCCCCGAACACCACGCCGATGCTGCCAAGAGTAAGGGCCCAAAATCCGGTTGTTACCGGCACCTCTTGGGGCGTATCGGCGGATGTATCGCTGGCAGCCATGATCGAAGGAACGCCCTGACGGTGTCTTTTGATCCCGGCAAGCCCGGCGATCACTTTTGAGTGGCGCTTCTTATATCACTGCCATCCGAAGTCCACTGCGACGCATCCACAGGGAACCCGCGTTGTGGCAAAGGTATAATAATACGCCAAGATCAAGGCTTCAGATTAGGAGGCAACGGCGGGTCCTCCCGCATCAACGTAATGGTCACGCGCCGGTTTGCGGCCAGCGAGGGATCGTCTGGAAACAACGGCTGGGTATCGGCCTTGCCCGCGACAGAGAACACGTGGGAGGCCGGCAAGCCTTCCTGCTCCAGGATCTGGCGAACGACGTTGGCGCGGTCCGCGGACAGATCAAACCCGTCATATCCGGACCGCGTTGGCAGGAAGCCGGCCGAGGTGTGGCCAACAATGGCGACGCGCAGCGGAGTGGCCTTGAGCGGCGCCGCCAGCTTCTGAAGCAGGCGCCGGGTCCGTTCCAGCGGCTGTTTGGACCCATCGGCGAACATCGACCGGCCGTCCTGATCGACGATTTCTAGGTTGAGCCCCTGCTTGGTCTCCTCGAACATGATGTGTTTGGACAGCTCGGAAATCTCCGGCAGATCCTGCAACGCCTGGCGCAGCGAGGCGGAGGCGAGCGCGAATTCGCGGTCGGTCTTCATGCGCGCGCCGGCCGTCTTGTTCTTGTCTTCCTGATCCGGCGTCGGATTGTTGGAAGCCTCCTCCGGCGGAATGTGAGCAACGTTCCGCATCTTGGGACGTGTCGGCAAACCATCGGACTCGATGAGGCCCGAGAAGCGCGATGCGTTCTGGACGCCAAAGGCATCCCGCATCGAACCCGCAACGATTTTAAGCTTTTGCTGATCCTGGGTTGAGAACGCGACGAGCATCACGAAGAAGCTCATCAGGAGCGCCATGAGATCGGCGAAGGTCACGAACCAGCCGTGACCTCCCCCGTGTGCTGCACCCTTCTTTTTCTTGGCCATGGCCTATGCCGCCTTACGTCAGCGCGAAAGATCAAGCCGGGACCGGCTCGCCCTCTTCATGGCGATGCTTTTCAGGCAGATAGGCCAGCAGCATTTCGCGGACCAGCGTCGGCGACTTCGCGTCGCGGATCATCAGGATTCCGTCGATGATCAGGGTGCGATTGGTATCTTCGTCCGTCAGTTTGACATGCAGTTTGTCGGCGATCGGCAAACAGAACAGGTTCGCCACAAGCGCACCGTACAGCGTCGCGAGCAGCGCCACCGCCATGAAAGGACCCAGCTTCGACGGATCGGACATGTTCGAGAACATCTGCACCATGCCGATCAGGGTGCCGATCATGCCGAAGGCCGGCGCGCAGTCGCCGATGGCGCGATAGATTTTTTGTCCCTCGTCGAGATGCATCAGGAAATTGTCGCGGTCGCGCTCAAGGTTGTCGCGGATAAAATCCATGTCGTAGCCGTCGGCGACGTAGCGGATTCCCTTGGCAAGGAACGGATCATCGGTTTCAACTTTTTCAAGCCCCACGGGCCCCTGCTTCCGGGCGACTTCCGCAAGTTGCGCCAGTTCGTCGACCAGTTCGCGCGATGTCGTTTGCCGCATCGTGAACGCGTACTTCAGCCCCATCGGCATGCCATGAAGAATGGCTACAAAAGGAAAACGGATCAGCGTTGCGGCAAACGAGCCACCTCCAATGATGATGATGGCGTGAATGTCGTAGAAAATCCGGAAATCGCCGCCCATCAGGATCAGGGTGACGAGAACAGCAATACCAGCGAGCAGGCCTGCCCCGGTGGCGATATCCATTTCAAACTCCGACGCAACAACACGGCGCGGCCCGTTCTGAGCGCGCATTGGAACACTAGCGTCGGTGCAATTAAGTTCGGGTAAAGGTTATCGAATTGATGCTGGCTTGCGACAAGATTGCCGTGAACAAGGCAAAATCTGGCTCAAACAGCGAATATCGGAGCGATTATCCGCAGTCTGATGGATGCAATCGTGAAAAATCTCAGGAGTTCGTTAACCATAAGCGCGCCCGACCAGCAGGCTTACGCTCAATTCAGCCGTGGCGGCCGGTCATTCTCAACGGGATCGGCAACAACGTTGAAATCTGCCGTCCCAGGGCTCGAATAACTTGGTTCGCTTGCGGCGGCGGCTTCTTCGCGCGCGCGGCGCTCATGTGCGCGATAGGACGCCCACCCGAGAGGAAGACTGAGCAGATAGATCAGCGAGCCGCCGGTCAGAAGATGCCACGGATAACTGATCAAGACGGCGATGAACAACACCACCAGCACGACGACCGGCAGAACCATGTCGGGTGCGATCCTGCCGCCGATCATCTTGCCCGAGAACACCGGCAGCCGTGACACCATCAGGAACGCGATCGACAAGGTGAACACTGCCGTAATCGGGGCCGGCAGTTGAGGCGCGCCAATGAACACCAGATACATCGGCAACAACACGCAAAGTGCGCCCAGCGGCGCCGGAACGCCGGTAAAATAGTTTCCGGCAAAGGCTGGCTTGTTCGGATCGTCCATAGTGGCATTGAACCGCGCCAGCCGCAGACCACCACTGATTGCAAAGATCATCGCGGCGATCCAGCCGACGTTCTTCAGATCGTGCAACTGCCAGAAATACAGGATGAGCGCAGGCGCAACGCCGAAGTTGACAAAGTCCGCAAGGCTGTCGAGTTCCGCACCAAACCGCGACTGGCCCTTGATCATACGCGCCACGCGGCCGTCGATGCCATCGAGCACCGCCGCGAACACGATCGCGGCAAGCGCCAGTTCGTTGCGGCCTTCGATCGACAGCCGGATCGCAGTCAGACCCGCACAGATCGCCAGCAACGTTATGACGTTGGGTACAAGCATCCGGATCGGAATCTGGCGAAACCGGCGGCGGCGCAGATCAGGCGTTCTGGTATCGGAAGGCATGTCCATAAGCCCTTATATAGCAATCCCCTCAATGCTTCGCCATTGTGGCGAAACGGCAGGAGGATGATCGCGGGCTTGGTTAATCCACCCGGTAGCTGCGCCCCCCGTCGCCAAGCTTGAAGTCGGCCAGCACGGTTTCGCCCGCAATGGCCGTCTGGCCTTCCGACACCAGCGCCTTGGCGCCTTCCGGCAGGAAGACGTCAAGCCGCGAGCCGAAGCGGATGAGCCCAAAGCGCTCGCCTGCCCCGAGGACCTGCCCCTCCTTTACGAACGACACAATACGCCGGGCCACCAGCCCCGCGATCTGGATCACGCCGATCCGGCCAGCCGGCGTCGAGATGACCAGCGAGTTGCGCTCGTTGTCTTCGCTCGCCTTGTCGAGATCAGCATTGAGGAATTTTCCGGGACGGTAGGCGATGCGGTCGATACGGCCAGCAACCGGACTGCGGTTCACGTGGCAGTTGAACACGCTCATGAAGATCGAAATGCGCGGCAGCGGCTTGTCGCCGAGACCGAGTTCTGCCGGCGGCACAGACTGCACCACCATCGAGACCCGGCCATCGGCCGGCGAGACCACGATACCTTCACGTACCGGCGTCACCCTCACCGGATCGCGAAAGAACAGAGCGCACCAGACTGTCAATCCGGCCCCGATCCAGCCGAGCGGCGTCCAGATCCAGAACAGGATCAGGCTGGCGAAGGCAAAAGCTCCGATGAACGGGTAGCCCTCCGGATGGATCGGCGGAATCTGGTCGCGAATGGACTTAACGACGGACATGCGTTCAAGAACCTGCGTTGAATTGGACCTAAGACTATTCGGCGGCTTCCGGCGCAGCCAGCGGATCGTCGACCGGCGGCGGCGCGCGATTGGGCGCGATGTTCTCGTCGGCCATCATGGCCAGCTTTTCCCGCGCTTCCTGAGCCTCACGTTGCCTGTTCCACATGCTGGCGTAAAGGCCGTTTGCCGCCAGAAGCTGCGCGTGGGTGCCGCGCTCGGAAATGCGACCCTGATCCAGCACGATAATTTCGTCGGCACCGACGATGGTAGACAGCCGGTGCGCGATCACCAGCGACGTTCGGCCGCGTGCAACCTTCTCCAGCTGATCCTGGATTTCGCGCTCCGTATGGCTGTCGAGCGCCGATGTCGCCTCGTCGAGCACCAGAATTGGCGGCCCCTTCAGGATCGTGCGCGCAATCGCGACCCGCTGCTTCTCGCCGCCGGACAGTTTCAGTCCGCGCTCGCCGACCTCGGTCTCATAACCGTCCGGCGACATGCGGATGAAGCCGTCGATCTGCGCCATCGTCGCGGCGGCCTCGACCTCCGCGTCGGTTGCATCCCACCGGCCGTAGCGGATGTTGTAACGGATGGTGTCGTTGAACAGCACGGTGTCCTGCGGCACCATGCCGATCGAGGCACGCAAGGACGATTGCGTGACGTCACGAATGTTCTGACCATCGATGGTGATCTTGCCGCCGCTGACATCGTACAACCTGAACAGCAGGCGGGAGATGGTCGACTTGCCCGCACCCGACGGCCCAACGATCGCGACGGTCTTCCCCGCGGGCACCTCGAACGAAAGACCCTTCAGAATCGGCCGGTCCGGGTCATAGGCGAACTTCACATCCTCGAAACGAACCGTGCCTGCTGAAATCTGCAACGGCTCCGCGCCGCGAACATCCTTCACTTCCGGATTGCGCGACAGCACGCCGAACATCTTTTCGATGTCGATGATCGCCTGCTTGATTTCGCGATACACCATGCCCATGAAGTTCAGCGGCTGATAAAGCTGGATCATCATGGCGTTGATCATGACGAAATCGCCGACCGTATTGGTGCCGTTGCGGATTCCGACGGCGCACATCAGCATGGTTGCGGTGAGGCCGAACGTGAAGATCACAGCCTGGCCCGTGTTGAGCACAGCGAGGGATGTGTAGGTATGAACGCTGGCGCGCTCATAGCGCTCCATGGATTTGTCGTAGCGACGCGCTTCCCGCTCCTCGGCGCTGAAGTACTTCACCGTCTCGTAGTTGAGCAGCGAGTCGATGGCCTTGGTGTTGGCCTCGGTGTCGGAATCGTTCATCCGCCTGCGGATCTCGATCCGCCATTCAGTCGCGTAGTAGGTGTAAAGCATGTACACGACGACGGTGACGAACGTCACAAGCACGTAACGCCAGTCGAACTGCCAGAGCAGCACGCCCATCATCAGAGCCAATTCGACAATGGTCGGCGCAAGCTGAAGGATGACCATGCGCACCATGGTCTCGATGCCGGTACGTCCTCGCTCCAGCACACGGGTCAGACCACCGGTCTTGCGCTCCAGATGAAAGCGCAGCGACAACTCGTGCATATGAACGAATGTAAGAAACGCAAGCTTGCGCACCGCATGCATCGCCACCTTGGCAAAGAGGCCGTCGCGCCACTGCGTCAGCACCATCATGACAATGCGGATGGCGCCATAACTGAGCGTCATGATGAGCGGAGACGCGATCAACCACAGCGCCCAGTTCGACGATTGCACAGGCGCGGTGTCTGCGCCGGTCAGCGCATCGACGGCCCATTTGAACGTGAAGGGGACAAACAGCGTCGCGATCTTGGCGATGAGCAACAGCACCATCGACCAGACAACGCGCATCTTCAGATCGGCACGATCGCCCGGCCAGATATACGGCCACAGATGCGCCAGCGTTCCGAACAGCGTAGCTTTCTCGGCAGTTACATCAGGGGACGGCTGGGCGTCTTTCGGCGCCTCCGCGGGTCCGGCGGGATAGAGGTCGGCCATTTTAGCGTGGGTCGCCTTGGGGCTGCCTGACGCGGCCGAGGGCGGCGGATGCCGCCATGTCGCATGGTGGAGTCATAAGCGTTATATAGAGCGTTCCCGCCCTTTTCGCACCCTGCCCGGGGGTGGTTTTCCTTAAATATCGCGATTCAAGAAACAATCGACTGTGCGCCGCAAGATACGCGTCTTGACGATGTCGCAATGCGATGCCACATCGCATAAGATGAATACTATCAAGAATGTCTGTGTTTATTGCGGTTCCGGCCCCGGCACCAATCCCGAATTCGTCAATGCAGCCACAGCTTTCGGCAAGACCCTTGCCGAAAACGGCGTCGGTTTGGTCTATGGCGGCGGCTCCATCGGCCTGATGGGTGCCGTTGCGGCCGGCGCGCTGGCGCATGGCGGCAAGGTCACCGGCATCATCCCCACCTTCCTGACGAAGCGGGAGCACGTCCTGAAGGACGCGCAAGAGCTCATCGTCACCAAGGACATGCACGAGCGCAAGCAACTGATGTTCGAGCACTCCGACGCGTTCGTCGCGTTTCCCGGTGGTGTCGGCACGCTGGAGGAACTGGTCGAACAGATGACGTGGTCGCAGCTCGGCCGCCACAGCAAGCCGATCCTGCTCGCGAATATCGATGGATTCTGGAATCCCCTGCTCGTGCTGATCGATCACATGAAGCGGACGGAATTCATCCGCGCCAACCTGTGGGTCGATGTTCTCACCGCTGATCGCGTCGAGGACATTCTCCCGACGCTTCAGAAGGTCGCCGCGCAGGTGCCGGAAGCGGAAAAGCTGATGGACGACCAGGTCGCGAGCCGGCTGTAATCCGGCTCAGGCCGACTTATCGTCTCTGAGAAAGGTCACCGCTTCGATCCGGTTTCCGTCCGGGTCGGCAACGAAGGCGGCAAAGTATCTTACGCGATCATGCGGACGTACGCCGGGCGGACCATCGTCTGTGCCGCCTGTCCCCAAGGCTGCAGCATAAAACGTCTCGACCTCGTTTATTGTTCTGGCGCGCAGGCAGATATGCGTCCCGCTGTCCGGCGACACGCGCGTCATGTTCGGACGCAGATTGATCCAGAATTCTGGATAGCCTTTTCCGAACCCGATCGTTGCAGGCCGCACGATCAGTTTTGTCAGTCCAAGTGGCGCGAGCAAGGCCTCATAGAAGCGCGCCGCCCGTTCAAGATCGGCAACCCCCACCGAAACATGATCGAGCATTTGACGCTCCCTTTCCGGGCCGGATCACGCAGGCGCGTTGGATTTCACCAGCTTGTAGACGACCGAATCCATCAGGGCCTGGAATGATGCATCAATGATGTTGGGCGATACGCCCACCGTGGTCCAACGATCGCCTGCCTCATCCTCGCTCTCGATCAGCACGCGGGTGATGGCCCCCGTGCCTCCATTGAGGATACGCACGCGATAATCGACCAGCTTCAGGCCTTCGATGTACTTCTGATATTTGCCAAGGTCCTTGCGCAAGGCGACGTCGAGCGCATTGACCGGGCCGTTGCCCTCCGCCGCCGAGATCAGCATTTCTCCCGCGACGTCGACCTTTACCACCGCCATCGCGACAGTGACATGTTGGCCCAACGCATTGTAACGTTGTTCGACGTTCACATCGAACTGCACAACCTTGAAATAATCCGGCACCTTGCCGAGGGTGCGGCGCGCCAGCAAATCGAAGGAAGCATCCGCGGATTCGTAGGCATAGCCCGCTGCTTCCTTCTCCTTCATTTCCTCGACCAGACGGGTCAGCTTCGGATCGTTCTTGTCGAACGGAATACCGGCCCGCTCCAGTTCGGCGATGACGTTGGAGCGCCCCGCCTGATCCGAAACCAGCACCTTGCGGTGGTTGCCGACAGCCTCCGGCGTGATGTGCTCGTAAGTCTGCGGGTCCTTCAGAACCGCCGACGCGTGGATGCCTGTCTTGGTAACGAACGCGCTTTCCCCGACATAGGGCGCGTGACGATCCGGCGCGCGGTTGAGAATATCGTCCAGCGCGCGCGAAGCATGCACCAGCGTCGTGAGCTTCTCCTGCGAAACGCCGATTTCGAACCTGTCGGCAAATTCTTTCTTCAGCTTCAGCGTCGGGATCAACGAGCAAAGATTTGCGTTGCCGCAGCGCTCCCCCAGCCCATTGAGCGTGCCCTGAATCTGCCGCGCACCCGCTCGCACCGCCGCAAGTGTGTTTGCAACCGCCTGCTCGGTGTCGTTATGGGTATGGATGCCGATGTGATCGCCGGGGATATGCTTCACCACCTCGCCGACGATGGTCTCGATTTCGTTCGGCATGGTGCCACCGTTGGTGTCGCACAGCACCACCCAGCGCGCGCCTGAATCATACGCCGCCTTGGCGCAGGCGAGCGCGAATTGCGGGTTCTCCTTGTAGCCGTCAAAGAAATGCTCGCAATCGAGCATGACCTCGCGGCCTGCCGCCTTCGCAGCGCCGACACTGTCGCGGATCGAAGCGAGGTTTTCCTCGTTGGTGGTCTCAAGCGCGACCCGCACCTGATATTCAGACGATTTTGCCACAAAGCAGATCGCATCGGCCTTGGCTTCAAGCAATCCTGCGATGCCGGGGTCATTCGACACCGAACGGCCCGGACGGCGTGTCATGCCGAAGGCGGTGAACTTCGCATGATCGAATTTCGGCCTGGAGGAAAAAAATTCTGTATCCGATGGGTTCGCGCCTGGATAACCGCCCTCGATGTAATCGATGCCGAGATCGTCAAGCATGTTGGCGATGATTTGCTTGTCGTGCAGCGTGAAATCAACGCCATTGGTCTGCGCACCATCGCGCAGCGTCGTGTCGAACAGATAGAGGCGCTCGCGGTTCATGATGATCTTCCCGGCATCTCGCCGCGCGGCGCTTCGCCGCCCAGTGACTTCTTCATTGTGGTGTTGGCGAGCCATTCGTCGCCGACGGTGACCGTGCTGCGCTGCTGGCCCGTATAGCCACGACCCGCAAAAAAGGGCTCCGCCGTATCGCTCGCTTCGACTGTCAGGGCGGTCGCACCTCGCGCGCCGGCAAGCTTCTCGAGCGCCTCGCAGAGTGCTGTGGCGACGCCCTGCCGCGCAAAGCCCGGATGCACGTAGAGCAGATCGAGGTGGTCCTTGCCCTTCAGCGATGCAAAGCCAACAGGAGAACTCTCGATGGTTGCCACCAGCGTCAACTGCCCCGCAAGACGCTTGCCGAATTTGCTTTCGTCTTCGGCGGCGCTGGCCCAGGCCTCGCGCTGCGCATCCGAATAGTCGTCCTCGGCCAGTTCATCGATGCTGGCGACGAAGATCGCCGCGAGCACCGGTGTGTCCTCGGGAAGAAACGGCCGCAAGCCGACTTGGGGTATGGATTGGCCCATTGCCTTACCAGATATTGACGAGTTTGAGCGCAAGCGCGATGGCGGCAACGATGAGCAGCCACTTGATCGCGATATAGTAACGCCAGTGCTTGGGAAAAGGCGTGTCAGGCTTTGTCATCGCGCAATCTCCCATGTGGTCACAGGCTTGCCGTCGGCATCCTTGCCGTCCTTCAGCACGATGCCTCTGGCAGCCAGTTCGTCGCGGATGCGGTCGGATTCCTTGAAATCCTTCCGCGCCCGCGCGGCGGCGCGATCCGCAATCAGATCATCGACATTGCCCGCTTTGGAGACGGCCTTGGCGTCAGCCTTGGCAACCCATGTCTCAAACCGCGCGGCATCGAGACCAAGGAACGCAAGTGCATTGCCAAGCGCAACCGAAGCCTCGTCGCCGGAATTGCGAACCTGCTTGCGCAAGGCGTGCAATTCGGCAACCGCCTTGGGGGTATTCAGATCATCGGCCAAGGCTTCGATAACTGAAGAAGGCGGTTCTCCCGAGGTCGGAGTTGCGGCCACGCTGAAAAAATCCTTCAGAGTGTTGAAGGCATTGTCACAGGCTGCCAAAGACCAGTCGATTGGCGACCGATATTGCGTCTGCATCATCGCAAACCGCAGCGCATCGCCGGGCCAGGAGCGTCCGCGCCAGCCCGTCAGCAATTCCCTGATCGTGACGAAGTTGCCGAGACTCTTCGACATCTTCTCGCCTTCGACTTGCAGGAAGCCGTTGTGCATCCAGACGTTGGCCATGCGCTCTTTGTGAAATGCGCAGCAGGATTGTGCGAGTTCGTTCTCGTGATGCGGAAACACGAGATCGATGCCGCCGCCGTGAATATCGAATTGTTCGCCGAGGTGCTTCCATGACATCGCCGAGCACTCGATGTGCCAGCCCGGACGTCCTTGGGCTGCGATACCGCCCGGCGACGGCCACGACGGCTCACCCGGCTTCGAGGGCTTCCACAGCACAAAATCCATCGGCTCGCGCTTGTAGGGAGCGACATCGACGCGCGCGCCCGCCAGCATCTCGTCGAGCGATCGCCGCGCAAGCTTTCCATAGTTCGGATCGGACGCAACATTGAACAGAACGTGGTCCTGCTCGACATAGGCATTGCCGCCCGCGATCAGCTTCTCGATGATCGCACGCATCTCCGCGATATGTTCAGTCGCGCGCGGCTCAACCGTCGGCCGCAGGCAGCCGAGGGCATCGACGTCAGCATGAAACTGCTTTTCCGTCTCTTCGGTGACTTTGCGGATCGCCTCGTTCAGCGGCAATCCCGGAAAATCCCGCGCGGCGCGATCGTTGATCTTGTCGTCCACGTCAGTGATATTGCGGACGTATTTGACGTGATCGGCGCCGTAGGTGTGCCTTAGCAGGCGAAACAGCACATCGAACACGATGACCGGGCGCGCATTGCCGATATGCGCGAAGTCGTAGACCGTCGGCCCGCACACATACATGCGCACGTTCTTCGGATCGAGCGGCCGGAACGGCTGCTTCTCCTTCATCAGCGTGTCGTAGAGCTTAAGCTCCATGGAAATAGAATCCCTTGCCTTGCGGCCGGGTCGTCCCATGATCTCGATTGAGAAAAGACGGCTCCAGCCAGCGAATCGCTAGCTAATAATCTCGCGGCAGATGCCGAAAATGGAGAGTGAGCCGTTCATGGGCCGCACAATGGTCCAGCCGGGGGGACCGCGTCAAGGTCACACCTCATGGATTTCGGCGTCCACAGCCCCAATTGCCACGGAATTGCCGCCCTTAATCATTCTTAACCGTTCGGGTTTATTGATGGAGGCGCCTGTGCTTCTCCCGAACCGGTGCCACCATGCGATTTCTGCTCACACTGACTGCCTGCGTATGCCTGATTTCCGCGACCGAGACCCGTGCCGACAGCCGTGTTTTCATCGTCGCCAATCAATCGGACGGCTATGGCGTCGACGAGTGTCTCGCCAAGGGTGAGAAATGCGGGGCTCCAGCTGCGCGGGCTTATTGCCAGTCGCGGGATTTTGCGCAGGCCACCGGTTACCGCCGCGTCGATCCCGATGAGGTGACCGGCGCGATCCCGGCCTCCACCGGCGGCGCCAGGAACAACGGCGAATTCATCGCCATCACCTGCCAGCGCTAAGACCCCGGTTCCGGGGCTTCTTTTCGTCACGATTCTCTGCCTTATCTGCGCCCCTGAATCGACGTGACCTTGCCGCCGGAAGCTTGTATGTGAGCCCGTCGGCCGCGCCGCGGTCAGCCAGGATCGTGACAGCTTGCCGAATTCTACGTTCTTGCGACGGACTTTTGCCACCGCTGCGCTTGTAAGCGCGGCGCTGTTGACCCATGGCGCGATGGGACAACAGGGTTTTCCGCCCCCACCGGCGGCCCAGCCCGGAACCGCAAATCCGATCTGCCAGCGGCTGGTTGGGCAGTTATCGGCCATCGACGGCGGCGGCGGCGACAACGCCAAGGCGGAGCAGATCCAGCGTTATGTCGAAGCGCAGAGCCGGCAGCAGGCCGAACTGGAGCGCGTGCAGGATCAGGCCAAGCGGCAGGGCTGCGATAGTTCAGGATTTTTCTCGCTGTTCACCGGGCCATCCGCACAGTGCGGACCGATCAACACACGCATTCAGCAGATGCGCTCGAATCTCGACCAGATCACCGGCAACCTCGAGCGGCTGCGCGGCGGCGGATTCGGCGGCTCGGAGCGCGAGAACCAGCGCCGCTCGGTGTTGATGGCGCTGGCCCAGAACAATTGCGGCCCGCAGTATGCGGCTCAACTGCGCAACAGCGGTGGCGGCGGTTTCCTCGACAATCTGTTTGGCGGCAACAACAACCCCGGTGGCGCGCCGATGGACAACGGCGCGGCGTCCGGCACCTATCGCACGGTCTGTGCGCGAAGCTGCGATGGATTCTATTTCCCGATCTCATTTGCGACAGTGCCGAGCCGCTTCGCGGACGACGAACGCACCTGCAAGGCACTTTGCCCCGCAGCGGACGCGACGTTGTTCACCTACCGCAATCCCGGTGAAGACATGAATCAGGCGGTCTCGATCAGCGGTCAGCCCTATTCGCAATCGCCGAATGCGTTCAAGTATCGCCAGGCATTCGACAAGTCGTGCAGTTGCAAGGCCGTCGGCCAGACCTGGTCCGACGCACTGAAGAACATCGACGACAAGGCGGCAGCCGCCCAGCAGGGCGACATCATCGTGACCGATGAAAGCTCCAAGCGGATGTCACAGCCGCAAAAGGCGGCTCCGGCATCGGCGCAGAAGAAATCAGGCACCGTCGCAACGCCCGCGAACGCACAACCGTTGCCGACCGGTGCTGCGCCGGAAACGCCCCCTGCTTCAGGTGACAAGCCGATCCGCTCGGTTGGGCCGACGTTTATTCCGGCCCGCTAGCCCTCAGACGGCCGCGGCGGCGGAAACCTGGTTCACCCGAAAAGCTGCCGCGGGTTGCGATTGGCCTCGGCGAAATCGACCAGCAGCTTGTTGACCTCTTCCGGCCGCTCCTGCTGAATCCAGTGTCCCGCACCGTCGATGATATGCTTGCCGGACAGATTGGGCACGTTCTCCTCCATCGACTTGACCTCTTCCGCCGCCATCAGCAGCACGCCATCGAGGGAGCCGGCGATGAAAATCGACGGCTGCCGCAACTTGGCCTTGTCGAGAAACGGTGTCAGCAGCCAGTTGCGATCGAAGTTGCGATAGAAATTAATCGGCCCGCGAAAGCCAGATTTTCTGAATTGCGCGGCAAAGAAATCGATGTCGGCATCGGTGAGCCATGCTGGCATCTTCTCAGGGATCGCCAGGTTGTCGACCATGCGCGTGTTCTTGGGAAACGACGCGAACGTGAAGGACGCATCGCTTCGCCGGCAGTCGCCCGATGCCGAATAGAGAACGCCCAGCAGCGAACGGCGCACGTCTTCCTCCAGCTCACGCTCGACGCGTCCGGGCTGCTGGAAGTAATCCTGATAGAAATGCTTCTCGCGCGTCAGATTGAAGAACCTGACAAGCGGACGCACGGCCCGCCGCGGAAGAAACGGGACGCTCAGGTGCGCGACAGCGTGAAAGATATCCGGACGCAGCAGCGCGGTTGGCCCCGCGATGATCGAGCCCCAGTCATGGCCGACCAGAATCGCCTTGTCTTCGCCCACGGCATGGACAAGCCCGACAAGATCGCTCGCGAGATGAAGAATGTCATACTCTTCGATAGAGGCTGGCGCTTCGGTATCGCCATAGCCGCGCAGATCGGGGGCAATCACACGAAAACCGGCCGCGGCCAGCGCCGGAATCTGATGACGCCACGAATACCAGGATTCCGGCCATCCATGACACAGCAACACCAGCGGCCCCGTTCCCGCCTCCACGTAATGCATGCGGATGCCATTTGTGTAAGCGAACTTGTGTTGAACGGTATCGATCGTCATTTTCACCCCCGGATAATCTCGGCAACGCCGAAGTATCCGAACGATTTAAATGACGAAAATCATATGAGTCCATTGCGGCGAAACGCATAGCCGCAATCCGGATCGATGGGAATTCTGTTTTAAACTTAGCTTCGTGCGGAAATGACCGATCGTTATCGGCAAATCAAATGCGCGGGATTTTTCCCGCGCGCACGCATGGCTGGTCAGCCTTCGAACGCTTCAGCCGAGCCGCGGCTCGATCGCGTCACCAGCGAATGATCCGGAGCAGCAGGCGCTTTTCCGTTGTCGCGAAACTTGTTGATGATCGGATAGCGGCGATCGCGGCCGAAATTCTTGCGCGTCACCTTCACGCCCGGCGCGGCCTGACGGCGCTTGTATTCTGCGATGTTAAGCAAGCGCGCGATGCGGGTCACCGTGTCGATGTCGAAGCCTTCGGCCACGATCGATGCGACCGAGTCTTCGCGCTCCACCAGCCGGACAAGAATGGCGTCCAGCACATCGTACGGCGGCAGCGAGTCCTGATCGGTCTGGTTCTCGCGCAATTCGGCAGTCGGAGGACGCGTGATGATGTTTGGCGGAATGACTTCGCCGGACGGACCAAGCGCGCCCTCGGGCTTCCATGAGTTGCGCAGGGTCGAAAGCCGGAAAACCTCGGTCTTGTAGATGTCCTTGATCGGATTGTAGCCGCCGTTCATGTCGCCATAGAGCGTGGCATAGCCGACTGACATTTCCGACTTGTTGCCGGTGGTCACCACCATCGAGCCGAACTTGTTGGAAATAGCCATCAGCAGAACGCCGCGGGTGCGCGCCTGCAGGTTTTCCTCAGTGACGTCCCGCTCCCGGCCCGCAAAGACCGGCTTGAGAATATCCTCGAAGCCATGAACCGCAGCGGCAATCGGCAATACCTCGTAGTGGATGCCGAGTTGCTTTGTCAGCTTCGCCGCATCATCGAGTGATTCCTGCGCGGTGAAACGGAACGGCAGCATCACGCCGCGCACCTTGTCCGCGCCAAGCGCATCGACAGCGATGGCCGCGCACAGCGCTGAATCGATACCGCCTGAGATGCCGAGCAGCACGCCGGGAAAACCGGCCTTACCCACATAATCGCGCAGGCCGAGCACACAGGCAGCATAGTCGCCCTTGTCGCCGTCGAGCACCGGTGTCACCGGCCCCTTGCAGGTCCAGCCGCCGTCGCCCTTGGTCCATCGGACGGTCGTGATGTTTTCAACGAACCCCGGCAACTGGAACGCCAGCGAGCGGTCGGCATTCAACGCGAACGACGAACCGTCAAACACCAGTTCATCCTGTCCGCCGACCTGATTGAGATAAACCAGCGGCAATCCGCTTTCGGCCACACGTGCGACCGATACCGAAAGGCGCATGTCGTTCTTTTCGCGCGTATAGGGCGATCCGTTCGGCACGATCAGGATTTCCGCGCCGGTCTCCGCGAGGCATTCGACAACGTTCTCGTAGTCTTCTGACTCTTCCATCCATGTGTCTTCACAGATGGGAACGCCGACCCGCACGCCGCGGATGGTCACCGGCCCCGCCGCCGGGCCGCGCGCGAACACGCGTTTTTCGTCGAACACGCCGTAGTTCGGCAGATTGGCCTTGAAGCGCAGCGCCACTATCCGCCCCTCGTCGAGCAACGCGCAGGCGTTGTAGAGCTTGCCGTCCTCGACCCAGGGCGTGCCGATCAGCACAGCCGGACCGCCGTCGGACGTTTCGCGCGCCAGCATCTCGATCTCGGCGCGGCATGCAGCCTGGAATGCCGGTTTCAGCACCAGATCTTCCGGCGGATAGCCTGCGATGAACAGCTCAGGCAGGACCAGCAGATCAGCGCCGTCGGACACCGCCTGTTTCCGGGCAGCACGGGCCTTCGCGGCATTGCCGGTAACGTCACCAACGACGGGATTGAGCTGTGCGAGCGTGATCGTGAGCTGGGTGGCTTTGGTCATGACCGCATTTAGCCCGCTCCGCTAGAGGTCCGCAATTGCTCAATATGAGCATAAATCAGATGAGACCTATGCGCTCGGCGATGGCGAACAGCCAGACTCCTCCTGCGATCACCAGCGTGACGCCTACGGCCGCCGACCCCATGTCCTTGACCCGGCCGATTTGCTTGTCGTGGTCCGTCGTCAGGCGATCGGCCAGTTTCTCGATGGCCGTGTTCAGCAATTCGACCACCATCAGCAGCAGCACGATACAGATCAACTGGATCTTGCGTTCCGGCGAGACACCGACCAGGAAAGCCAGCGGCACGGCGATAACAAGTGCGACGACCTCTTCACGGAAAGCCTGCTCGGAACGGAAGGCAAACGCCAGTCCGTTCCGGCTGTTGATCGTGGCGCTCCACATCCGCGACAGCACCTTGCGGAGCATCAGAAGCCCGCGACGGCCGGCATTGGCTTCGATTTGCCGGAGCGATCCTGCTTGAGGAGTTCGGCAATCAGGAACGCCATATCGATGGACTGCTCGGCGTTCAGGCGCGGATCGCAGACCGTGTGATAGCGGTCATTGAGATCCTCGTCGGTGATCGCGCGCGCGCCGCCGATGCATTCGGTGACGTCCTGTCCGGTCATTTCCAGATGGACGCCGCCCGCATGGGTGCCTTCGGCTGCATGGATGGTGAAGAACGACTTCACCTCCGACAGCACGCGGTCGAACGGCCGGGTCTTGTAGCCGGACGTCGAGGTGATGGTGTTGCCGTGCATCGGATCGCACGACCAGACCACCGAGCGCCCTTCCCGCTTCACCGCACGGATGAGCTGCGGCAGATGCGCATCGACCTTGTCCGAACCGAACCGATTGATCAGCGTGAGACGGCCGGGCTCGTTGTCAGGATTGAGCACGTCGATCAGCTTGAGCAGTTCGTCCGGCTTCAGCGACGGGCCGCACTTCAGCCCGATCGGGTTCTTGATGCCGCGGAAGTATTCGATATGGCCGTGATCGAGCTGGCGCGTACGGTCGCCGATCCAGATCATATGACCCGTGGTCGCGTACCAGTCGCCGGTTGTGGAATCGACGCGCGTGAACGCCTGTTCGTAACCGAGCAGCAGCGCCTCATGGCTGGTGTAGAAGTCGGTCGAACGCAGTTCCGGATGGCTCTCGAGATCGAGACCGCAGGCGCGCATGAAGTTGAGCGCCTCGGAGATCCGGTCGGCCAGTTCCTTGTAACGGCGCGACTGCGGTGAGTCCTTCAGGAAGCCGAGCATCCACTGATGCACGCTGCCAAGGTTGGCGAAGCCACCGGTCGCGAAGGCGCGCAGCAGATTCAGCGTCGCAGCCGACTGCCGGTATGCCATCAACTGGCGCTGCGGATCGGGCGTGCGCGCTTCCTTCGTGAAGGCGTTATCGTTGACGATATCGCCGCGATAGCTGGGCAATTCGATATCGCCCTGCTTTTCCGTCGGCGATGAGCGTGGCTTGGCAAACTGACCGGCGATGCGGCCGACCTTCACCACCGGCAGCGCACCGGCATAAGTCAGCACCACTGCCATCTGAAGCAGCACGCGGAAGAAGTCGCGGATGTTGTTCGCGCCATGCTCGGCGAAGCTCTCGGCGCAATCGCCGCCCTGCAAGAGAAAAGCCTCACCGTTTGCGACTCGGGCGAGAGACTTCTTCAGATTGCGCGCCTCACCGGCAAAAACCAGCGGCGGAAATGTCGCAAGCTGCGCCTCGACATCGGCCAATGCCTTCGCATCGGGATAGTCTGGCACTTGCATCACTGGCTTCTTGCGCCAGCTGTCGGGCGTCCACCGCTCGGACATGACTGAAACTCCTCAGGAAACGGCAATCTTGTGATGCGCCGGGTTATACACAGGTGGGTACGGTCTTGCCAGATGCAAATCAGTAAAATGGATCAAGGGCTTGTCTGGGCTGAGGGCGCCTCCGGCGGCCAACCCGCCTGCCCTGATGCCGCAACCGGGCGCAGATACTATTCCGCGGCCTGACGGACGTGGCGCGCGCTTGGCGTGCGCAGGGTCACCAGTTCTTCCGCCGCTGTCGGATGCACGGCCATGGTCGCGTCGAAGTCGGCCTTGGTGGCCTTCATCTTCACGGCAATACCGACCACCTGGATCAGTTCACCCGCCTCCGGTCCTACGATGTGGCAGCCCAGAATCCGGTCCGTCGAGGCATCGACAATCAGCTTCATCATGATCCGGGACTCGCTTCCCGACAGCGTCGACTTCAGCGAGCGGAAATCCGTCTTGTAGATGTCGACGTGGGTGTACTGTGCCCGCGCCTCGGCTTCGTTCAGTCCCACCGTGCCGACCTCTGGCTGGGTAAAGACCGCCGTCGGAATGTCAGCGTGATCGACCCGTGTCGGCCGCTTGCCGAACACCGTATCGGCGAACGCGTGTCCCTCGCGGATGGCAACGGGCGTCAGATTGATCCGGTGCGTGACGTCGCCGACCGCATAGATGTGTGGGACGTTGGTCTGCGAAAAACCGTCGACGGCAATGCCGCCGTTGATAGGGTTCAGTTCGACACCCGCCTTCTCAAGTCCGAGACCTTTGACATTCGGGTGGCGGCCGATCGCAAACATGACCTGATCGGACGCGATGCTCGATCCGTTGGAAAGGTGAGTCGCGAACGTCTCGCCGTGCTTTTCCACCTTGGTGACAATACAGCCGGTGAGCACCGTGATGCCGGACTTTTCCATTTCGCTTCGGACGTGCTTTCGCACATCTTCATCGAAACCGCGCAGAATGTTCTCGCCGCGATAGATCACTGTGACGTCCGCGCCGAGTCCGGCGAAGATGCAGGCGAATTCCAGCGCGATATAACCGCCGCCCTGAATCACGATGCGCTTCGGAAACTTCGGAAGGTGAAACACCTCGTTCGACGAGATCACGTGCTCGATGCCCGGGATAGCTTCGCCGTGGTTCGGCGCGCCGCCGGTGGCGATCAGCACATATTTCGCTTTAACGGTTTGGCCCGTGGAAAGGCGCAGCGTGTGCGGATCTTCGAACGTCGCTCGCGCCTTCACAATTTTGGCGCCGGCCTTTTCGACGTTGAAGGTATAGGCAGCTTCAAGCCGGGCAATCTCCCGGTCCTTGTTGGCGATCAGGGTCGGCCAGTCGAAAGTCGCGGGCGGAATGGTCCAGCCGAAACCCGCTGCGTCATCCAGTTCATGGCGGACGTGGGACGCGTAGACCATGAGCTTCTTGGGTACGCACCCGCGGATCACGCAGGTGCCGCCCATACGGTATTCCTCTGCGACCAGAACGCTTGCACCGTAACCAGCGGCGATCCGGGCGGCGCGTACGCCGCCGGAGCCACCGCCAATTACGAACAGATCAACGTCCAGGTCCGCCATCTGGAATTCCGATCTTGCTTAGATGTCCTTGCCGCGCTTCTTCATTTCAGCGCGAAACTTCGCGTTGATTTCTTCGCCGAACTTCTGCGCCCACTGATCCATATATTGACGCGCAGCGTTGAATGCCACGGGCTCCTGCGCGATCACCTTGATGCCAAGCGGCGACTTGTAGAACGCAGCAAGCTCCTTCAGTTCCTGTTCGGTGAAGGCATTGGCGTAAATCCGCGCCATCTCCTCACCGATTTCCTTTTCCCGGCCGGCGAGATCCTTCGCGACCTGAACGGCGACTTCGTTGAGATCCTTCTGATAGTTCAGGTTGGACTGCAACAGCACGTCCTTGGTTCGCTGCACGAGGCCGGGAACGGCGCCCTGATAGATCGTGCTGACATTCTTGGACGTCAGGATTTCCTTCGCATAACCGATTGCGGCGGGGGATGGCGGCTTGGGAGCCTGCGCCATCGCGCTGCCCAGCATCAGGCCCAGCACTGCGCCTGCCGCAAGCAGAACGTTCGAAAGATTCCTCATATCAATTCTCCTCAATTGCGGCGCTAGCGCCGTTCAACAACGCGAATACCCTGAGGGCCTGCGAGCACAGCTGTCCGCGCAAGACCGACAAACAAGCCGTGCTCCACCACGCCGGGAATCGAGCTCAATGCTGCCGCCAGTCTGGGGGGTTCCGGTATGCGCCCAAGATGGGCGTCGATAATCCAGTGGCCGCCATCGGTGACAAAAGCATGGCCATCCTTGGTCTTGCGGACATCCATTTGTCCTGAAACGCCATTTTCCGCAAAAACCGCCTCGATGGCCCGGCGGGTTGCGCCGAGACCGAATGGGATGACTTCGATCGGAAGCGGGAAACGCCCAAGGGTCGGGACCCATTTGGACTCGTCCGCGATCACAATCATCCGATCTGACGCCGCCGCGACGATCTTCTCGCGGAGCAACGCCCCGCCTCCGCCCTTGATGAGCGCGAGGTCAGGATCGATTTCGTCTGCGCCGTCCACGGTGAGATCGAGATGATCAACCTCCTCCAGCGTGGTCAGCGGCACTCCGCAGCGCTCCGCGTCGGCCCGCGTCGCTTCCGATGTCGGAACGCCGACGACCTTCAGACCTGCCTTCACGCGCTCGCCAAGAAGTTCAACGAAGTGCTTGGCCGTTGAGCCCGTGCCGAGTCCGAGCTTCATGCCGTCCTGCACCTGCTCGACCGCGCGCGCCGCCGCTTGCCTCTTCAGATCGTCCATCGACATCGTACCCTCGACGTTCCGTTCTCGTGGAACGCGAGGCATATAGCGCGGTTTCCGCGCTGCTGGATACGGCTTTGGGGCGGAAAAACTGCCAAAAAGGGCGGGCATGATACCAATCCCGACGCGGGCCTTGCATGATGCCGCCCCGCCCGCTAGCGATCCGCCATGACTCCAGCTCCCCTTATTGTTTTCGACCTCGATGGCACTCTCGTCGATACGGCCCCCGACCTGGTCGGAGCGCTGAATTTCGTACTCCAGCGCGAGGGGCTGCCGCTCGTACCGGTTGCATCCGCACGAAACATGATCGGCGCCGGAGCAAGAAAACTGATCGAGCGCGGGCTCGAACTCGAGGGCCGCGCCATGAGCGTTGCGGATATCGACCGACTGACCGGGGACTTTATCGCCTATTACAAGGACCACATCGCCGACGCTTCCAAGCCGTTTGAGGGCCTGTATGCAGCTCTCGACGAACTGGAGGGATGCGGATTCAAGTTCGCGGTCTGCACCAACAAGCTGGAAGGTCTCTCACGGCTTCTGCTCGAAAAATTGGATATGACGGCGCGGTTTGCCGCGATTTGCGGGGCTGACACTTTTGGAGTGGCAAAGCCGGACCCCACCATCCTGCGCCAGACCATTGCGCGGGCCGGCGGGGACATTTCCAGATCGATCATGATCGGCGATTCAGGCCCCGATGTCGGGGTTGCACGCCGGGCCGGAATTCCGGTGATTGGGGTCGACTTCGGCTACACCGAGATCCCTATCGCGGAACTGAAACCCGACATCGTCATCGGTCATATGCGGGAACTCCCGAAAGCCGTTGAAAATCTGATGACATCATCGGCAACCCACTGATGATTAATGGCTTTTTCGCTATCGTCAGATTCTTCAGCAATATTAACCTTCTCTTAACGATTGTGATGCGACCCGTTGCACGCGCGGATCGACACTCCTAAGGTCCCGCGCGGGGACTATGCGGCTATCACCGCATCACATGACGGATGCACCATGCGTATCATTGTTGTCGTCGCGGCGGGTCTTGGCCTGGCGGGTTGTTCATCGTTCTCCATGCCTGACATGTTCAAATCAACGCCGCCGAGCGCAACGATTCAGCTTGAATCGCTGCCAGCTGGCGCTGAGGCGCGGGCCTCCAGCGGCGAAACCTGCAAAACTCCCTGCTCGCTCTCGGTGGTCGCCGCTGAAAATCTTTCCGTGACCTTCTCGCTGCCGAAATATCAGCCGGAAACCGTACCGGTGCAGATCATCAGGGACCCAAGCAGCCCGGGTAGCGTCACCGTCGACCCAAATCCGGTTTACGCGGAACTGCAGCCGGCGCTTCCCACCAAGAAGGGCCGCGCAGCCCCCAAGGCGGCGCCTAAAGCCAAACGCGCCGCACCGGCCGCAGCACCGGCAGAGGACTCCCCGTTCCCGCCCCCACCTGCCCGCTGACGCCGTTCCATTAGCGCTGTCTGCCCAGCGAGATTCATTTGTAAGCACGCCTCATCGTGCCTAGATTGGGTCTGGGATACCACGGTCGGCGTAGCCGGCCGGGTGAAGCGATAAGCATGGCGCTGAATGAGCGGACCCTTTTCAAGTTCCATGGCCACGACGTCTGCAATGACCGATCCATTCGGGCGGACGATCAGCTATCTGCGCGTCTCGGTGACGGACCGCTGCGACCTGCGCTGCTTCTATTGCATGTCCGAGGACATGACGTTTCTGCCGAAATCCGACCTTCTCACACTGGAGGAACTGGACCGGCTCTGTTCGGCATTTATCGCCAAGGGGGTCCGCAAGCTGCGCCTGACCGGCGGCGAGCCCCTGGTCCGGCGCAATGTGATGTCGCTGGTACGCTCACTCTCGCGCCATCTCGACAGCGGCGCGCTCGGTGAACTGACGCTAACAACCAACGGCTCGCTGCTCGAGAAATTCGCTGCCGAACTCAGGGACAGCGGCGTACGCCGTATCAACGTATCGCTGGATACCCTTGATGCGGCAAAGTTCCGCGCCATCACCCGCTGGGGTGACCTCGACAAGGTGCTGCGCGGCATTGAGATGGCGCGATCTGTCGGCCTCAAGGTCAAGATCAATGCGGTGGCGCTCAAGAACATGAACGAGGACGAGATCCCCTCGCTGATGGAATGGGCGCACGGCAAGGACATGGACCTCACCCTGATCGAGGTCATGCCGATGGGTGATATCGGCGAAGGCCGCATTGATCAGTATCTGCCGTTGTCGCTGCTCCGTGCACGCCTTGCGGCCCGCTACACGCTCACCGACCTGCCGGACGACACCGGCGGTCCCGCACGCTACGTCCGCGTCTCGGAGACCGGCGGCCGGCTGGGGTTCATCACACCGATGACCCATAATTTCTGCGAATCCTGCAATCGGGTCCGCATCACCTGCACCGGCACGCTCCATACCTGCCTCGGCCACGAGGACGCGTCCGATTTGCGCAAGCCTCTGCGGGCATCCAGCGACGATACCCTCCTCGCAGCCGCGATCGACCGTGCCATCGGACTCAAGCCGAAAGGCCACGATTTCATTATCGATCGCCGCCACAATCGCCCGAGCGTCAGCCGGCATATGAGCGTCACCGGCGGCTAGTCAGTTCCGAATATTTCCTGCCCTTCGAATTTGCTTGGCACAAATTTCCCGGTCCTTCTGTAGGCCGCAGATTCTGCCTTGGAATGAACAAACTTCCAATTGACGGCGGCATGACACGCTGATTTGGTCGGTCAGCTTTATGCGCCTCCGGCTGGAAAAGCCGGCATGCCGTCACCTCTTTGGTCCCGGTAGAGCCAAGCAACGCAGGGGCACATTCGGGAGGATGGGGTTTGCAATCGCTTCTCAAACTGAGTCGCGCGATCGACGCGTTCACGACGTTTGTCGGCCGCTGGGTGTCATGGCTGATCGTTCTCGCCGTTCTCATATCGGCGGCCAACGCTGTCATCCGGAAGGTCTTTGACATCTCGTCGAATGCCTATCTCGAGCTGCAGTGGGTTTTGTTCAGCATCGTATTCCTGCTTTGCTCACCGTGGACCCTTCTCAAGGGCGAACACATCAAGATCGACATCATCAACCATTCTCTTCCGCTCAAGGTCCGAAGCTGGATCGACATGATCGGACATGTGTTCTTCCTTGTTCCTTTCTGTGTGATCCTGATCTGGACTTCGGTCCCCTTCTTCCTCGCTTCCTTTAATCAGAACGAACAATCGTTTAGCGCAGGCGGGCTGCCGCAGTGGCCAGCCAAGGGACTGATCATGATCGGCCTTGCACTACTGCTTGTTCAGGCCGTCTCGGAAATCATCAAGCGCGCCGCCGTGATGCAGGGTCTGCTGCCCGATCCGAACGCGCATGCATTGAGCGCGCACGAGATCGCCGAACTTGAAGCCCTGAAGCTGGCTCAGGCCATTACACCCGAAAAACCATGACCGGCGTCGCCGTCACAGCGCAGAACGAGAGAGATTTCTGATGGCCGCTATGTTCATCCACTACATGGCGCCGATCATGTTCGCGTCGCTGGTGATCTTCCTGCTGCTGGGCTATCCGGTCGCCTTCTCGCTCGCCGCCAACGGCCTCCTTTTCGCGCTGATCGGCATCGAGCTTGGCCTCTTCCGCCCGGACTTCCTGCAGGCGTTGCCCGAGCGCGTTTACGGCGTCATGAACAACGAGACGCTGCTGGCGATTCCGTTCTTCACCTTCATGGGCCTGATCCTGGAACGATCAGGGATGGCGGAAGATTTGCTCGAAACAATAGGCCAGTTGTTCGGCAGCATCCGCGGCGGCATCGCCTACGCGGTGATCTTTGTCGGCGCGTTGCTGGCTGCCACCACTGGCGTCGTCGCAGCCTCCGTGATCTCGATGGGGCTGATCTCGCTACCGATCATGCTGCGCTATGGCTACGATCGCCGGGTCGCCACCGGCGTAATCGCGGCGTCGGGAACGCTGGCGCAGATTATTCCGCCGTCGCTGGTCCTCATCGTGATGGCCGACCAGCTCGGACGCTCCGTCGGCGATATGTACGAAGGCGCGTTCATTCCCGGCATTGTGCTGTCGATCCTCTATGCGCTCTACATCTTCATCGTGGCGACATTTTTCCCGCAGGCAACGCCAGGACTTCCGCTGGAAGCGCAGACCCTGCGCGAGCCGGAAACTGCCAAGCATCCGATTATCATGCCGCTGGCAGCGATCTCCGCCGCGGCAACCGCCTATTTCTTCGTGGTGAAACTGGGCCTGTTCGACTGGACTTCACCGGTTTTCAACAAGATCTCGGAAAACCCGCTGATCCTTCACGGCTTCTGGTTCATCATCCTCACCGGACTGTTCTTCAAACCCTTCACCGGCATCATCCGCACGATGACATTGTCGCTTTTCGTTGTGCTGATCGGCGCGACGGCGATCGCACTCGAAGCCATGCGCTTCACCGACGTGAAGGCAGGCGCGGACTATGTGGTCCTCACCATGTCGATTGTGGTGGCGATGTCATTCGTGCTCGCGGTGATCAACCGCATCTCGGGCCTGAAGCTGCTGTCGAAGCTCGCCGAGCAGGTCGTGTTCGTGATGGTGCCACCGCTCGGCCTGATCTTCCTGGTGCTTGGCACGATCTTCATCGGCGTCGCGACTCCGACGGAAGGCGGTGCGATGGGTGCTGCCGGCGCGATGATCCTCGCAATCATGAAACGGCGGCTGAGCTTCGACCTGACGCGACAGGCCGCAGAGTCCACCGCCAAGCTCTCCGCCTTCGTGATCTTCATCCTGGTGGGAGCGCGCGTTTTCTCCCTCACCTTCTACGGTGTCGACGGCCACCGGTGGGTCGAGGAACTGCTGGTCTCACTCCCCGGCGGCCAGACCGGTTTCCTGATCTTCGTCAACGCCTTCGTGTTCGTTCTCGCCTTCTTCCTCGACTTCTTCGAGCTGGCGTTCATTGTCATCCCCCTGCTCGGCCCCGCGGCCGAAAAGCTCGGCATCGACCTGATCTGGTTCGGCGTGATCCTCGGCGTAAACATGCAAACCTCGTTCATGCATCCGCCGTTCGGTTTTGCGCTTTTTTATCTTCGCTCTGTAGCCCCGAAAGAAGCCTATACGGATCGCGTCAGCGGCAAGCGGATGGAGCCTGTAACCACCGGGCAGATCTACTGGGGCTCGGTGCCGTTCGTGATCATCCAGGTGATCATGGTCGGTCTCGTGATCGCCTTCCCGGCCATGGTGATGCACTACAAGGGCACACTATCGACCGTCGATCCCAACAAGGTCGATATCCAGATTCAGCAACAGGAAATGCCGGCCCTCGATTTCGGGCCGCCGGGCGGCGCCAAGTAGCGCAACGAGTTCTGCTCAACGAAAAACCGGCCTTCTCGCGAAGGCCGGCTCTTTTTGAGCGACAGTGCCGTACTCAGGTGCGTGTGCGCGACCGGATCTGGAAACTGTCGAAGCCATATTCCGCGACCTGCCACCAGGTGTACTGGTCGCTACGGAACGCAGCCATCGCCTCATACATCTTCTTGAAGTGCGGGTTGGTCGCCGATGTTTCCGCGTAGACCTCGTTGGCGGCCTTCAGGGATGCGTCCATGATCGATGCCGAGAACGGCCGCAATTGCGTTCCGCTCGCCACCAGCCGCTTCAGCGCAGGCGGATTGTAGGCGTCGTAACGCGCCTGCATGGTTTCATTGGCAAGCGAGGACGCCGATTTCAGAATCGACTTGTATCCCGCCGGCAGCGCTTCCCACTTCGCAAGGTTGACGAGGTTGTGCAGCGAGGGCCCGCCTTCCCACCAGCCTGGATAGTAGTAGTACTTTGCGACCTTCTGGAATCCGAGCTTTTCATCGTCGTACGGGCCAACCCATTCGGCGGCATCGATGGTGCCCTTCTCCAGCGACGGATAGATATCGCCGCCGGCGACCTGCTGCGGCACCACGCCGAGCTTGGTCAAAACCTTGCCGGCAAAGCCGCCGATGCGCATTTTCAGGCCGCTGAGATCACTCGGCTCCTTCAGTTCTTTCCGGAACCAGCCGCCCATCTGGCAACCTGTGTTTCCAGCAAGAAGCGCGACGACGTTGTGAGGCTTCAGGAACTCGTTGAAGAGTTCTCCGCCGCCGCCGACCTGCAGCCAGGCTGTTTGCATGCGGCTGTTCAGACCGAACGGCACGGCGGTTCCGATCGCAAATGTCGGGTCCTTACCGACATAGTAGTAAGTGGCCGTATGGGCCATCTCGACCGTGCCGTTTGACGCGGCATCGAGCGCCTGAAGGCCGGGAACGATTTCGCCGGCCGCGAAGATCTGGATCTGGAACTTGTTGTCGGTGGCTTCGGCAACCGCCTTCGAGAAGACTTCGGCCGCACCGTAGATGGTGTCGAGCGACTTCGGAAAGCTGGAGGTCAGACGCCATTTGATTTCCGGCGACGACTGGGCGATGGCGGGTGATGCGATCGCGGCACCGGCAGCGCCGATACCCGCGACCTTGATAAACTCGCGACGTTTCATGATAGCTCCCTGGATGTGATCGTGTGTTTTTGCCCTTCTTTTCGAGGCTTGAAGTTGGAGCATGGAACAACTGGTTACCAATATCCATGCCGAATTCTTCGACCGCACCGCAAAATAAAAGCCCGGCCTCGTTGCGGAGGCCGGGCTGGTAGCGTGCTTCAGTTAAACGAAATCAGCCGCGGGTGCGCGAGCGGATCATGAAGCTGTCGTTGGTGTATTCGGCGACCTGCCACCACAGGTACTGGTCCGAACGGTAGGCCTGCATCGCATCGATGGCCTTCTTGAAGTCGGCGTTCTTTGCCGAAATTTCAGCCCACAGCTCGTTTGTCGCCTTGAGGCAGGCGTCGAGGACTTCGTTCGTGAACGGACGAAGCTGCGTGCCGCTGGCCACGAGACGCTTCAGCGCGCCCGGATTCTGCATGTCGTAACGAGCAGGCATCCAGCCGTTCACGTGAGCCGCAGCGTTGGTCAGGATCGCCTGATAGCTCTTCGGCAGAGCGTTGAACTTCTCGAGGTTGGTGAAAGCGTGGACCGTCGGCCCGCCTTCCCAGAAGCCCGGATAGTAGTAGAACTTCGCGACCTTGTTGAAGCCCAGCTTTTCGTCGTCATACGGGCCGACCCACTCGGCCGCGTCGATGGTGCCCTTTTCCAGCGACGGATAGATGTCGCCGCCTGCGAGCTGCTGCGGCACGACGCCCACTTTGGCCAGCACCTGACCGGCAATACCGCCGATGCGCATCTTGAGGCCCTGAAGATCGGCAACGGTCTTGATCTCCTTGCGGAACCAGCCGCCCATCTGGGTGCCGGTGTTACCGCACGGCATGCCCACCACACCGTGCTTCTTGTAGAACTCGTTGGCGATCTCGCCGCCGCCGCCCTGCTCGAGCCACGAATTCTGCATGCGGGTATTGAGGCCGAACGGTACCGACGCGAAAATCGCGAAGGTCGGATCCTTGCCGACATAGTAGTAGGAAACCGTGTGGCACATTTCGACCGTGCCATTGGAGGTCGCGTCCAGAGCCTGCAGGCCGGGGACGATTTCGCCGGCGGCAAACACCTGAATCTGGAACTTGTTGTCGGTCATCTCAGCGACGTACTTCGACAGCTGCTCTGCGCCACCGTAGATGGTGTCAAGCGACTTCGGGAAGCTGGATGCCAGGCGCCACTTAACCTCTGGCGCGGACTGGGCGATGGCTGGCGAAGCGACCGCAGTGGCGGCGGCTCCGGCAGCAGTTACTTTCAAAAAATCACGACGCTTCATTAGGCATCTCCTTTTGGGGGGCGTTTCTTTTTGAAATCCCTCTGGGGCGGTCTCTAGCACGGAAGTTGATTGGCGGAAAACGCAGGAACAGCGCATCCGACCCCGATTAAACGAAAGTCGAATAGGACCTGAATCCGGCCGGTAAAACCGCAAGAAAGGCCGGTCAGACGGTGGCTGCCGCGCCTGCAAGCTGCTTTTTGATCTCTGCCCCGATGGCTCGATAAATCGCCGCATGGGGCCCGTCCGGCTCGCTGTCCACGACCGGTGTCCCGGCATCCGACGAGGTGCGGATCGACAGGTGTAGCGGGATTTCACCCAGGAACGGAACCTTGAGCCTCTCGGCCTCGTGCCGCGCGCCGCCATGTCCGAAGATATCCGAGCGCGTGCCGCATTCAGGGCACTGGAAGTAGCTCATGTTCTCAATGATGCCGAGCGTCGGGACGCTAACCTTGTCGAACATAGCTATACCTCTGCGGGCATCGATCAGGGCGAGGTCCTGCGGCGTCGAAACAATCACGACACCCCGCAGCGGCACCTGCTGGGCGAGCGTCAGTTGCGCGTCGCCTGTACCCGGCGGCATGTCCACCACCAGCACGTCGAGTTCACCCCAGGCGACATCCCACAGCATCTGCCGGATTGCCGACATGACCATCGGTCCGCGCCAGACCATTGCGGTCTCTTCTTCAACCAGAAAACCGATCGACATCAGCGGCAGTCCGAAGCGGACGATCGGGATCATTTTCCTGGCGTCGTTCAACGTTGGCTTTTCGCGAACCCCGGTCAGACGCGGAACTGACGGGCCGTAAATGTCGGCATCAAGCAGCCCTACCCTCAGACCGAGATCGCGCAGCGCCAGTGCAAGGTTGAGCGCCGTGGTCGATTTACCGACGCCGCCCTTGCCGGACGCCACCGCGACAATGGCGCCGATGCCAGGAATGGCAGCCTGCTTGCCCATGGGAGAATCCGCGGGCGCTCCTTGAGGTCGATGCTGCGCAACAGGCCTCACCCCATGCGAATGCTGGTGCGGCGCTGAAGCAGCCGCAGCGCCGGGTTTGCGCTCTGCGGTCAGCGCGACCATCGCTGTCGTGACACCCGGTATCGCCCGAACCGCGGCCTCGGCCTTGGCGCGAACGTCTTCCCATGCCCGCGCCTCGTTGGCGTCGACATTGATCGAGAAGAAAACCTTGCCGTCCGAGGCCATAATTTCGGAAAGCACGTTGGCATCGGCCAGCGGTACGCCACGCGGCGATGATACGGCGCGAAGCACTGCAAGAACCTGGGTTTTATCGACTGCCACAACATATCTCCCGGCATTACCCCCGGGGGCCGCCGCTTGTGGCCTTCATACGCGCGTCACCTGTGCCGTCAACGGCCTTGCAAGGCCGTCCATCCTTCGCATAGCTGTTGTCATCCCACATGCCGGGAAATCCGGCCAAAACACACCAGCAATCCAAAGAGCAAGATATGGCAAAAGTCGCATTTCTCGGCCTCGGCGTCATGGGATTCCCCATGGCGGGACACCTCGCCGCCAAGGGCGGCCATGAGGTGACCGTGTACAATCGCACCGCCGCCAAATCGAAAGCATGGGCCGAGAAATTCGGCGGCCGCGCCGCCGCGACACCGAAGGCCGCTGCCGAAGGTCAGGATTTCGTGATGGCCTGCGTCGGCAATGACGATGACCTGCGCGCCGTGACCATCGGCGCCGACGGCGCGTTCTCGGGGATGAAATCCGGAGCCATATTTGTCGATCACACGACGGCATCCGCCGAAGTCGCACGTCAGCTTGATGCTGAGGCCACCAAACGTGGCTTCCAGTTTATCGATGCACCGGTTTCCGGCGGCCAGGCCGGCGCGGAAAACGGCGTGCTCACGGTCATGTGCGGCGGCGCGGAAGCCCCCTACAAAAAGGCTGAGCCCGTGATCGCGTCCTACGCCCGGATGTGCAAACTGCTCGGCCCAGCCGGCTCCGGCCAGCTCACCAAAATGGTCAACCAGATCTGCATCGCAGGTCTGGTCGAGGGGCTATCGGAGGGAATTCATTTCGCCAAGAAGTCCGGACTCGACGTCCAGGCGGTGATCGACACCATCTCCAAGGGCGCCGCACAATCCTGGCAGATGGAAAACCGTTACAAGACAATGGACGAAGGCAAGTTCGATTTCGGTTTCGCCGTCGAATGGATGCGCAAGGACCTTTCGATCTGCCTTGCGGAAGCCCGCCGCAACGGCGCGAGCCTCCCGGTCACCGCGCTGGTCGACAACTTCTACGCCGAAGTCGAGAAAATGGGCGGCAAGCGCTGGGATACGTCGAGCCTGTTGGCACGGCTACAGCGATAACCATCGGCCTGCGTGACAACCGAGGCGGTGCGGTATCCCGTGCCGCCTTTTTTCTTTTCAACTTTGACTGGTGCGTTCGGACCTTCCTGCGACACCGAAATTCATACTTTCTTAACCCGATTAAATTGACCTTTAAGCCACCTCTTAATGATTTAGCGCCAGAAATAGCGGGCAGAAGTATGCGCGCTTGGCCCAGCGCGGCATTGGTCATTGTTCGGGATTTGTCGCGTAAAAATGAGTGAGTCCGCCGACAAAAAAGAGCTCTCCGCGACATCGGCGGAAGCACCGGCTCGCAGCCGCCGGGCAGCGGCGCAGCGCGTGCGCGAAGCCCGTGACCGCCTGACCTCCACCAGCGGAACACGCCCGGCCTTCGATCATGAACTGCTGAGGCAATATGCACAGACGCGCATCTCGGCCTCGCTCGTCGTTATCCTTCTCGTGGTCTCGACAGGCATCCTGGCGAGTTTCTGGATTCCTGCCGTCGCTGCGGTGATCTGGACAGCCGGGATCCTCGCGATCCACGGTATCGTCATTCGATTTTGCTCAAAGTTTCTTGCGGTCACATCCTCCTCCCCCGCCATCACGCGCAAGTGGCGCATGCGCTTTGTGGGGCTGGATCTGCTTTACGGATTGGCCTGGACGCTCGTCCTGATCCATCCGTCCGGCATCGATGTCGTCTCGAACACCCTGATGCTGTTCGTGATGCTGCTGGTCATTGCCGTTTCCAGCATGCTGGCGGCGAGCCTGCCGATTGCTGCGTTCGCTGCGACGGTCCCGGTATCGGCGGCAATCGCGGCGAATTTCATTCTTCGCGGAACTTTCGACGATTACATTCTCGCCGCACTCGCGGTTACCGCGGAAGGCTACTTCGCCCTGCTCGCCCATCGCCTGCATTCGACCACGCTTGCGACTCTGGAAGCCCGCGCCGAGAAAGACGCGCTGATCGGCGAGCTCGAACAGGCCAAGGCCATCTCGGATGAAGCGCGCTACCGGGCTGAGTCCGCCAACGTTTCTAAGTCGCGCTTTCTGGCCCAGATGAGCCACGAACTGCGCACACCGCTCAACGCCATTCTCGGATTCTCCGAAGTCATGAAGAGCGAGATTTTTGGAGCGCATGCCGTCGAGGTCTACAAGGATTACTCGGCCGACATTCATAACTCCGGCGTCCACCTTCTGAATCTCATCAATGAAATTCTCGATCTGTCGCGCATCGAGGCCGGGCGTTACGAGCTCAATGAAGAACCTGTCTCGCTGGTGCATGTCGTCGCGGACTGCCACCATTTGCTGAAGCTGCGCGCGTCAAGCCGCGGCATTACGATTCATGAAGTTTTCGAACAGGACATGCCGAAACTGTGGGGCGACGAACGCGCCACGCGTCAGGTCGTGCTCAACCTGTTGTCGAACTCGATCAAGTTCACGCCGCAGGGCGGCGAAATCTGGCTCAAGGTCGGCTGGACCGCATCGGGCGGGCAGTATCTGAGCGTCAAGGATACGGGCTCCGGCATCGCCGAGGACGAGATTCCGATCGTGCTGGCTTCATTCGGCCAGGGATCGAACTCGATCAAATCTGCCGAACAGGGCGCCGGCCTCGGCCTCCCGATCGCCAAGAGCCTGATCGACATGCATGGCGGTACGTTCACGCTCAAATCAACCCTGCGGGTGGGTACAGAGGTGATCGTCACCTATCCGCCTGAGCGCGTGATGACGGCGCTGGCCCCGATGCGTGAGGACTCCCCGCCGCTCCAGCCCGACAGGTCGCCAGAGGGAATGACCGGAGACCGAAGCCGTCCGCGTTTCAAGCCGATCATGAATGCAGGAACCGGCTTGTAGAACATCTTGCGCGAGCGATGAAAATGCCCCTCAGTACCACTCATGAAACAAGAAACGCCTTGCATCGCCGTCTGCTTCATCGATCCTACGAGCAAGCTCTGCCTTGGCTGCGGACGTACCCTGCCCGAAATCGCCCGCTGGCACAAAATGGACAACAGCGAACGGCTCGACATCATGACGACGCTGCATCAACGTATGCAGGATGCTGGACTTCAGATTCCGGCGCCACGACCGGAGCGTCAGGAAAACTCTTGAGCGCGGGAGGTGCCGCATGATGCGAGCGCTCACAATTCTCGCCGTAGTGGTCTCGGCCGTCGGCTTTCTGCTGTCGATGTCCCATCCTGTTGCTTTTGCCAGCATGAAAGGGGCGTTGATCCGCGCCACAGATCAGACCCTGAATGTTAAACCGGCGCGCGCTGTTGAAATTGCCCGCAGCGACAGCGGCGAATTCTCCCTCCGCGCAAAGATCAACGGACACAGCACACCGATGGTGATCGACACCGGCGCGACTTCCGTTGTCCTGACCTATGAAACCGCGAAAGCGGCCGGTCTGCCGCTGGAGTTGCTGGACTACAACGTGGATGTCGAGACCGCAGGCGGCCGCGTCCGCGCGGCGCGCCTGACCCTCGATCGTCTGTCAGTTGGTAAACTCGTAGAACGCTCGGTGCCGGCGCTGGTGGTGCCACGCGGCCAGATGAAGTCCAACCTGCTCGGCATGAGCTTCCTCAACCGGCTGGAAAGCTGGGAAGTCCGTCCCGACAAGCTGATGCTGCGCGGCTATCCGTAACTCAATCTTAGGCGGCGATCTGCGCCGCTGAACGCGGTTCGACAATCGTGAGCGCTTCACGCAGCGACGTCGTGCCTGCTCCGGGCCTGGTGCAGACTTCCGCAAGATAGCGGCGAAATGCCCTTGCGCCCGGCACGCCGTGAAATGCACCGACCAGATGCCGCGTGATGGAATGCAGCCGTGTCCCGGCGGCAAGTTCGCGTTCGATATAGGGCATCAGCGCCTCGATAGCGTCATGCATCGTCGCGTGCGGCGCAGCTTCACCGAATAGCTCCGGATCGACACTCAGCAACCGCCAGGGCTCCTGATAAGCGGCACGTCCGAGCATCGCACCATCGACGTGATCGAGGTGCTGCTTCGCGGCCGCGATCGTTGCGATACCGCCATTGATAATGACCGGCACCTCCGGCAGCGCCGCCTTCAAACGATAGACCCGGTCATAGTCGAGCGGCGGGATATCGCGGTTTTCCTTCGGCGATAATCCGTTCAGCCATGCCTTGCGCGCGTGAACGACGAGCGCATCCGCGCCTGCTGCAATCACGGTGCGGCTCAGCGTATCCAAGGCTATTTCGGGGTCCTGATCGTCGATGCCGATGCGGCACTTCACCGTGACCGGAATTTTCACGGCTTGCTTCATGGCGGCGACACAGTCCGCAACGAGTTTCGGCTCCGCCATCAGACATGCGCCGAAATTTCCGCCCTTTACGCGATCGGACGGACAACCGACATTCATGTTGATCTCGTCGTAACCGAAGCCTTCGCCAATCCGCGCAGCTTCCGCAAGATCGCGTGGATTCGATCCGCCGAGCTGAAGCGCGACGGGATGCTCGCTGGCATCGAAACCAAGCAGCCGCTGGCGGTCGCCATGAATGATGGCGCTTGTGGTCAGCATCTCGGTGTAGAGCCGCGCACGCCGCGACAGCAGACGGTGGAACACGCGGCAATGCCGGTCCGTCCAATCCATCATGGGCGCCACGGAAAATCGGATACTGCTGTCAATCACGCGTCAGCCTCGGTCACCGGCTATCCATGCCGATTTGTCGGTCATTTCATAGCATCGGCTGCAAGCTATACCAGCCACAAACGCTTAAATATCCGATGCTCTTCACCGCGCAGGGCTGCTTCGCAGGGAGACCGCTTGACAGGTTCCTTTATGGAACTAACTTGAAACCCCATCGCCCACGGGGTTTCGGGGCCGCAACAAAACACGCGACGGATGTCAGTACATGGCCGACAAGACAATAACCGCGGAACTGGCGGGCCGGGTCATCTCATTTTCCGAGATCGGCACCCAGGTGAGCGCGGGTGACGATCTTATCCTGATCGAATCCATGAAGATGGAAATTCCGGTTGCCTCGCCTGCCAAGGGCAAGGTCAAAACCATTCTCGTCCAGATCGACGACATGGTCGATGAAGGCCAATCGCTCATGGTTCTTGAGATCTGAGCCACAACCGTGTCCGGGAGAAACACAATGCGTTCGACAGCGTGGCAGGACAAAACCGACGAAATTGACGAGCGGCGCAAGCTGGCGCTTCGGCAAGGCGGCGAGATCGCAGTCCGGAAGCAGCACGACAAAGGCCGCCTCACCATCCGCGAGCGGATCGAGCGCGTCCTCGACACGGACAGCCTAAGAGAGGTCGGTCCGATTGCAGGATCGGGCGAACGCGCGGAAGACGGCACGCTGTCGTTCACGCCAGCCAATTTCGTGCTTGGCATCGGCAAGATTGCCGGACGTCACTGCGTGGTGGCTGGCGAGGACTTCACCATGGGAGCGGGATCGCCCAACGCTGCTGGCCTACGCAAGAGCATCTACACCGAAGACCTCGCGCTGCAGTACCGGATTCCGCTGGTGCGTTTTCATGAAGGCTCGGGTGCAAGCATCACCGGCAGCGGGGGCAAGAAAGTTCAAACCCTCCCCGGCGCCGTCTACGAACGCAGCCGTTTCGAATCCATCGCGCGATGTCTGGGAACAGTGCCGGTCGCCAGCGCCGCTGTCGGGGCAGTCGCCGGATTTCCGGCCGGACGCCTTGCGGCATCGCATTACACCGTGATGACGAGAACGACATCGCAAATTCTGACCGGCGGCCCGGCGCTGGTTGAGCGCGCCCTCGGCGTCAAGCTGACCAAGGAGGAACTCGGCGGTGCGCAGGTCCACGAAAAAAGCGGTCTCGTCGATGACGTGGTGGAAGACGAAAACGCTGCCTTCGATGCCATCAAAAAGTTTCTGTCCTACATGCCGCAGAACGTATGGGAATTAACGCCACGCGGAGCCAAGGATGATCCGGTCACGCGCGAAGCTCCCGAACTGGCCGATATCATCCCGGCCAACCGCAAGCGCATCTACAACATGCGGCATGTGGTGGAAGCGATCGTCGATCACGGCTCTTTCTTTGAAATGGGGAGGAAATACGGACCGGGGCAAATTACGGGATTCGCGCGCCTGTCAGGCTATGCGGTGGGCATCTTTGCGAGCGATCCAAAACACAACGCCGGATCGCTCACCGCGGCAGGCGCGCAGAAACTGAGACGCTTTGTCGACCTGTGCCAGACCTTCCATCTTCCGATCGTGACCTTTGTCGACGAACCTGGCTTCATGATCGGCCCCGATGCAGAGCGCGACGCCACCATTCGGCACGGCGCTTCGGCGCTGATCTCAGTCGCACTCTCCACCGTTCCCTGGATGGCGGTGCTGGTGCGCAAAAGCATGGGCCTTGCCAACTACGCCCATATGCCGTCGGGCTGTCATGTGCTGGCGTGGCCTTCGGCCGAAAGCGGCGCGTTGCCCGTGGAAGGCGGTGTCGCTCTGGCGTTCCGGCACGAAATAGCAGCGGCGGCCGATCCCGCAGCGAAACGGCTCGAACTCGAAGACCAGTTCGCCGCGTTACAGTCACCCTTCCGCAAAGCCGAAGCTTTCTCGGTTCATGACCTTATCCATCCGCGCGAAACCCGCTCTCGGCTGTGCGACTGGATCGAACTGGTACAGCCGGGTCTGGCACATCAGCTCGGGCCTCCGCAGTTCTCATTCAGACCGTAGCCAAATGCTGGCGCCAAGAGTGGCACCCGCTCGGGGAAGACCTGTCGCTCCCCGTGCGTGCCGCCGGATTTTCACTCGGCGGCGGTACGCATCTCGGCACGCTCTGCCCGCACAGCGCAGAACTTGAACTCCGGAATTTTCCCGAACGGATCGAGCGCGGGATTGGTCAGAAGGTTCGCCGCCGCCTCGGCGTAGCAGAACGGCATGAACACCATGTTCTCCGGCACGTCGCGATCGGAACGGACCTTGACCTCAATGGCGCCCCGTCGCGTTTCCAGCTTGATGAAATCTCCCGGCCACACGTTCAGCCGCCGCATGTCCTTTGGCGACATGAAGGCGACGGCTTCCGGTTCGATGCTGTCGAGCACGCCGGACCGGCGAGTCATCGATCCGGTGTGCCAGTGTTCGAGCACGCGGCCGGTCGAAAGCACCATCGGATACTCTTCGTCCGGTATTTCGTCCGGTGCGGTGACGCGCGCCGGCACGATCTTGCCGCGGCCACTCTCGGTCGGGAAACCCGTGGTGAAGATAATCTCGTTGCCGGGCTTGAAAGGATCGTCGACCGGATAGGTCACCGCGCCTTCGCGCTCCAGGCGCTCCCAGGTGATATTCTTCAGCGACGGCATCAACTGCGTCATCTCGTGGAATACATCGGCCGGACCGCTGTAATTCCAGTCCAGCCCCATCCGCTTTGCGATCTCCTGAATGATCCATAAATCCTGACGCGCATCTCCCGGCGGCTTGACCACCTGCCGCGCGATCTGCACGCGACGATCCGTATTGGTGAATGAGCCGACCTTCTCGGCAAACGCGGAGGCCGGCAAGATCACGTCGGCATGAAACGCGGTCTCGGTTACGAACAGGTCTTGCACAACCAAGTGGTCGAGCATGGCCAGCGCCTGACGCGCGTGCTGCAAATCCGGATCGGACATCGCGGGATTTTCACCCTCTATATACATGCCGGTAATGTCACCGGCATGGATCGCATCCATGATTTCAACCACGGTCAACCCGCGCACCGGATCGATCTCGTGCCGCCACAGATGCTCGAACGGATCGCGCAGATCGGTGCGTCCGACCGGCTGATAGTCCGGCAGGAACATCGGAATCAAACCCGCGTCCGAGGCGCCCTGCACGTTGTTCTGTCCGCGCAGCGGATGAAGGCCCGTACCGGGACGGCCGACCTGCCCGGTGATCAATGCCAGCGCGATCAGGCAACGCGCATTATCGGTGCCGTGGACATGCTGGCTGATACCCATGCCCCAGAAAATGATCGACGATTTCGCCGTCGCGTACATGCGGGCGACTTCGCGCAGCGTTTCGGCGGGAACGCCGCAGATCGGCTCCATCTTCTCCGGCGGGAATTCCTTGATCTTCTCCTTGAGGTCGTCGAACCCCTCGGTATAGCCCGCGATATATTGATCGTCGGTCAGACCTTCGGTGATGATCGTGTGCAGCATCGCATTGAGCATCGCGACATCGCTGCCGGGCTTGAACTGGAGATGCTTGGTGGCATGGCGTGACAGCGTTTGCCGGCGCGGGTCCATCACGATCAGCTTGGCGCCCTTCTTCGCCGCGTTCTTGATGAACGTCGCCGCAACGGGGTGGTTGACCGTCGGATTAGCGCCGATCACGATGATGACCTCCGCATCCGCCGCCGCCGCGAACGGCGCCGACACCGCGCCGGAATTCAGACCTTCCATCAGCGCAGCCACTGACGAAGCATGGCAAAGCCGTGTGCAATGATCGACGTTGTTCGAACCGAAACCGGTGCGCACCAGTTTCTGGAACAGATAGGCTTCCTCGTTGGAGCCCTTGGCCGACCCGAAACCGGCGAGTGCTTTCACGCCCTTCTCGTCGCGGATTTTGACGAGGCCGCGCGCGGCGATATCGAGCGCCTCTTCCCAACTCGCTTCGCGAAAATGCGTAAACGGATTGGCGGGATCGACCTGATCGGTCGAACTCTTTTTGGCGTTCGGCAAACGCACCAGCGGCTTGGTGATTCGGTGCGGATGGTGGATGTAGTCGAAGCCAAAGCGACCCTTGACGCAAAGCCGGTTGTGGTTGGCCGGGCCGTCGCGCCCCTCGGCATAGACGATCTCCTCGTCCTTGACCTGATACGTCACCTGACAACCGACGCCGCAGAACGGACAGAGTGAATCGACCTGCTTGTCCGGATAGACCGTACGGGTCTGGTTGGCGTCGAGGTATGCGGACGGCATGAGCGCGCCCGTCGGACACGCCTGGACACATTCACCGCAGGCAACGCAGGTGGACTCTCCCATCGGATCGTCGAAATCGAACACGATCTTGGCATCGTGATTGCGGTAGGCCATGCCGATGACATCGTTGACCTGCACTTCGCGACATGCGCGCACGCACAGTCCGCACTGGATGCAGGCGTCGAGATTGACACTCATCGCCGGATGGCTGGTGTCACTCGACCAGCGCTCATTCGCCGGGAATCGGCTTTCGGTGACGTTGACCTTGTCGGCCCAATTCCAAAACTTGGAGTCGGGATCGTGCGATGTCTCGCGCGCCGGCTGGTCGGCGACCAGAAGCTCCATCACCATCTTGCGGGCAGAGACGGCGCGCGCGCTCGCGGACTTCACCTTCATGCCGACATTGGGCATGCGCTTGCAGGAGGCAGCCAGCACGCGCTCGCCCTCGATCTCCACCATACAGGCGCGGCAGTTGCCGTCGGCGCGGTAATCCGGCTCCGCCGAATAGCAAAGATGCGGGATTTCGGTGCCTTCGCGCTTGGCCACCTGCCAGATAGACTCGCCCGGCTGGGCCTCGACCATTTTCCCGTCGAGCTCGAATTGAATCTTGGTCATTCTGCGGCTTCCTTGGGCGCGAATTCCTCGGGAAAATATTTGATGACGGTGGTCAGCGGATTCGAAGCCGCCTGCCCCAGACCGCAAATCGAAGCATCGCGCATCGCCTGACTCAATTCATCGAGCAAGTCACGGTTCCAGACCCGCTGTTCCATCAGTGTCGCGGCCTTCTGCGTGCCGACACGGCATGGCGTGCACTGGCCGCAACTCTCGTCCTCGAAGAACCGCATCAGGTTCAGCGCAGCGTCCTTGACCTGATCTTTGTCCGACAGGATGACCACAGCCGCGGAGCCGATGAAGCAGCCGTACTTTTCCAGCGTTCCGAAATCGAGCGGGATGTTGTCCATCGACGCCGGCAGGATGCCGCCCGACGCACCGCCCGGCAGATAGGCATGGAACGTGTGACCATCGGCCATGCCGCCGCAGAATTCATCGATCAGTTCACGCACCGTCACACCCGCCGGCGCGAGCTTCATGCCGGGATTTTTCACGCGGCCCGAGACCGAATAGCTACGCAGGCCCTGACGTTCGTTACGGCCCTGCGACTTCCACCAATCCGCACCCTTCTCAACGATGTCACGCACCCACCACAACGTCTCGATGTTGTTGATCAGGGTCGGCAAACCGAACAGACCGACTTGGAACGGATATGGCGGCTTGTGGCGCGGCAATCCGCGCTTGCCTTCGATGCTCTCGAGCAGCGCGGATTCCTCGCCGCAAATATAAGCACCGGCGCCCCGACGCAGATGCAACCGTGGACCTCCCGGCGGCAGTTTCTTGATTTCGCGTTCGATGATCTCACGCGACGCCGGATATTCGTCGCGCAGATAGACATAGACATCTGGTGCTTCGACAACATGCGCGCCGATCAGCATGCCTTCGATAAAGCGATGGGGATCGGTTTCGAGATAATAGCGATCCTTGAACGTTCCCGGTTCGCCTTCGTCCCCGTTGATCGCCATCAACCGCGGACCCGGCTCTCCCAGCACGGCGCGCCATTTGCGCCCGGTCGGAAAGCCCGCTCCGCCAAGTCCACGCAGCGAAGCGCTATCGAGTGCCTTCAACAAATCTTCTTTCGTCATCGCACCGGAGCGCAACTTGTTCAGAAGCGCGTAGCCACCCTTGGCGACGTAAGAGTCGTAGTCGATATACTTCGGCAGATGCGCATGAGTGTCGCCGCCTTTTGCCGCGGCCAGCACGCTCTCGACGCTCGCATGGTCGACGAAGTGATGCCCCACCTCGACAGCAGGCGCGGTGTCGCAGCGGCCGACGCACGGCGCCCGTACGACGCGCACGCCGGGACCAGCACCCTTCTGCAATTCGCTCAGCAGCGTCTCTGCGCCCATCATCGCGCAGGTGAGAGAATCGCAAACCCGGATTGTCAGCGGTGGGAGATCAGGCTGGCCTTCTTTGACCACATCAAAATGCGCGTAGAAGGTCGCGGTCTCGAACACTTCCGAGAAGGCCAATTGCATCTCATCCGCGAGAGCAGCCAGATGCGCCGCAGAAATCTGATGGTACTTGTCCTGAATGAGATGGAGGTGCTCGATCAACAGATCGCGCCGCCTCGGCCGGTCCCCCAGCAGAAGCTCGATCTCGTGCGCCGCCGCCGGGTCGATCTGCCGGCCCTTCGGGGTCGCCTTCGCACGCCGCCGGCCCTCGCCAGGATGCTCGAATGGCTGAACTTTTTGGGCGCTATGGCTCATTCGAATATCTCATTCCGAGGTTTTAAGGCAGGGCAGGATAACCTCTGGCATTTCGTATGCCAAGAATTATTCCAATGTCTTAGCCCAGAACAACTGATCCCCTTGGGTTCTTGCAATATGAAACGGAGTTCCGATGCGGGTTGCCCCGGGAACACCTTAAATCAGTATCCGGAGCAGTAGAGGGCTATCGAACGCCCGGTTTGTCGCGATTAAGGCCCTTCGCAGCCAGATCGTCGAGATAGCTTTGAAAGCGGAGATCGGCATTGACCCCGAGATCATGCAGGAAGGCCCAGGAATAGATCCCGGTGTTGTGCATGTCGTCGAAACCGATTCTCACCGCATAGTTTCCGACGGGATCGACGGACAGGATGGCAACGCTGCGCTTGCCGCCAACCGTTTTCCGCTCGGCCTCCGAATGGCCCTGCACTTCCGCAGACGGACTGGTCACGCGAAGCAATTCGGCAGAGAGGCTGAAGGTTTTTCCGTCGTCGAACGCAATGCTCAGCGAGCGCTTGTCCTTGGCAAGCCGGATTTCCACCGGCCACGGGGTGGGCTCGCTCAAGCGACCGCCCCATCTGCCTTTTCGATCATGAACACGATGCGCTTTTCCGCGTGTTCAACGATCTCGACGCGATCACCGGTTTCCCGGATCAGGTTAGGAATGTCGATGACAGAGAGCGGATCAGTACAATGCACCTCCAACCGATCGCCTGCGGTCAGCCCCCTGAGCGCCTTCCGTGTCTTTAGCACCGGCAGCGGGCATTTGAGCCCTGTCAGATCTAGCTTGGTCATGGTCATGCTTCTCAATGGCGGACACTCAATCCAGCGTCAACGATCACGAACGCCATTTCTTGCAGCGCATCATTTTGGGCGGGTTTATTGCAGTTTTGCTTGATCCTGACGTGCGACGAAAGCGCGACAACAGGCAGCTTGCTTTGCCCGGTTCCGAAGCACAAAATGCAGCTGGAACAGGTGATTTGCTGGGGAATGTCATGAAAATCTTTATCGTCGCATTGGTTTTCGCAGGACTCTCCGCCGCTGCGGTGTCGATGCTCCTGAACAAGTTTCAGGAGCCTGGATATGTCGCATTCACGACCAGCGGCGCCCGCGTCGGTGATCCCGGCCACAACCTGATCGGGCCGAGCTGATCGCCTAAGTCAGACTTGAGTAGTCCAGAAAGCCGACCGTCTGGCCGGGCTTCACGGACGTAATGTCTTCGCCAAGTTGGACGAGACCGTCGGTATCCACCAGCGAGGATAGAAGCCCTGCCCCCTCGCGCGGAAATTTCACAGCCTCCAGCACGCCGTCGGCGGCCTTGCGCAGGCTGACCCGGACATATTCGCGGCGGCCGATTTTCTTGGCGTAGGCGAAAGCCGACCGCACCGGCATCGGTACCGGACTCTTCTGCGCGGTACCGGCAAGAGCCAGAACCGTCGGGCGGACCACGTAGGTAAAGGTCACAAAACTCGCGACAGGATTTCCCGGCAATCCGATAAACGGCGTGCCGCCGATGACCCCCATCGCAACCGGGCGTCCTGGCTTGATCGCCATCCGCCACAGTACCAGTGTGCCGACGCTTTCGACTGCTGCCTTGACGTGATCCTCCTCCCCCGTGGACACGCCACCCGATGTAAGGATCAGATCGTGACGAATAGCAGCCTCTTTCAACGCCGCGGCAAGCGTGATGCGGTCGTCACGCAAAATGCCAAGATCGCTCACCTCGCAGCCGAGCCTCTGCAGCAGCGCCGTCAACATAAAGCGATTAGAGTCGAATAACTGCGCGGGAGCGCGTGGGGCGCCGGGCGAGACCACTTCGTTACCCGTCGAAAATACAGCGACCCGCAGCCGCCGTCTGACTTCGATGCGCGTCAATCCAAATGCAGCGATAAGGGCGATATCCTGCGGCCGCAAACGCCAGCCCGCCGTCAATGCGGCATGACCTTCGGCAATATCCTCGCCGGCGGGACGCACATTCGCTCCGGCCTTGAGCCCCGGCGGCAGAATCACCTTGCCCGCTTTATCAAGGCGTACGTCTTCCTGCATGAAGACGGTGTCCGCTGCCGCTGGCATCGGCGCGCCGGTGAAAATACGGATTGCCTCTCCCGCGGCTATCGAACCTGAAGCGAACGACCCCGCCTGGACGCGGCCTGACACCGGAAAGGCTTGCTCTTTGTCGCGCGGCAAATCGGCGCTGCGCACAGCGTAGCCATCGACTGCGGAATTGGTGAACGGCGGAAGCGGAAGCGGCGCTCTGATGTCGGCGCTGAGAATTCGGCCGTCGGCTTCGGTTAATGCCACCTGCTCCGTGCCCGCCACGACCTGAACGCGGCTCGCTATCATCGAAACGGCCTCATCGACCGACATCATCGGGCCGCCGAACGCGAAACAATCGTCCGAAAGTTGTGCCATCGGCGATCAGGCTCCCGCGGCCTCATGGGCAAGCACGTCCTCGATCCGCACGGCGGACGCCCTTACGATGCGCGAGATCGCCGGAATGTCATCAAGGTGCGCGTACGGCAGAGCCGTATTCACCGCAATATCGGCGGCGATGCCGACAATCGTTGGGTCCTGGGGAAACATCAGCGGTTTGCCGTTCGCGGAGCGATGTATTTCGATCTTGGGATGGCGATCGGCCTTGAAGCCTTCGACGATCAGCAAATCCACACGTGACATCTTTGACAGCAACTCAGCCAGTGGCGGCTCAGGCGCGCCCCGCAGCTCATGCATCAATGCCCAGCGGCGGCCCGAGGAAATCAGAACTTCGGTTGCACCTGCCTGCCGATGCAGCCACGAATCCTTGCCGGGAATATCGACATCAAAATTGCTGTGGGCGTGTTTCACCGTCGAGACATGAAGGCCCTCGGCGATAAGGTGCGGAATCAGGCGCGTGAGCAGGGTCGTCTTGCCCGCACCGCTCCATCCCGAAAGACCAATCACCTTCATACCCTGCTCCGAAACTAAAAAGGACCGCCCGGCCATGCCGGACAGTCCTTTATATAGGTATGAGCCTTATCGATAGATGGAATTATTCGGCGGGCATGGCCCGCGGTGTGCCTGTGTCGGGCGCCCGGCCCTTGGCCTGCTCTTCCTCGACCCAGAGCGAATGGTGCTCCTTGGCCCAGTTGAGGTCCACCTCGCCGGTGCCCATAGCGTCGAACGCGCCTTCCATACCGACCGTGCCGATGTAAATGTGCGCCAGAATGCCCGCGATAAACAACACGGCGATGATCGCATGGATCACCGTCCAGAACTGGAGCGCCGTCACATTAGCGGGGATGTACGGAAACAGCATAAACCAGCCCGATACCGACATCAGCAAGCCGCCGAGAATGACCATCCAGAAGATCCCCTTCTGGCCGGCATTGAAGCGCTTTGCCGGCGGGTGTTCGCCGTTCTTGAGAATGCCACCGCCCTTCCTGATCCACACGAGATCAAGCTTCCCCGGGATGTTATCCTTGACCCAGATCAGGAACATGATCACGAGGCCAAGCATGAACGGGAATGCGAGATAGTTGTGCGCGATCTTGCCCCACGCGGTCAGCGTGGAAAATGCTTCCGCTCCGAATATCGGAAGAATCAGTATGCGGCCGAAGCTGATATTCAGGCCTGACAGCGCCAGAATGATAAAGCAGCTCGCCGTCAGCCAATGCGTGAATCGCTCGAAGCTCGCAAAGCGAAGAATCTTGATGCCGGACAATCCATGCTCCACGCGGATGCGGCCGCGCACCATGAGAAAGATCGTGAGCAACGCGAGCATGCCCAGGATGGCAACGCCGCCAACAACGGGAAGCGTGTGGCGCTGGAAATCCCGCCAATCCTTTCCGGCAGGCTGAATCAGACTCCTTGCCATCGGATCAGGAATGGTGATCCGCCCGGTAATTTTGTCGCCTTCCTTCAGCGCCTTGAGAAGCTGGTCTTCATGCACAGCGTCGGCGGTGGGCTTGAACGATAGCTGCGCGGCGGCTGGCTGAGCCAGCACAAACAGCAGCGCGACGGCGGCACATATGGCCTTAAGGGTTGAGAGCGAGATCGACATCGGCACGACCTTCCAGTTTTCAATCAAGAACAACTTCGGACACGTTGTCCGAAGGCCGCTGGGGGCCTTCGGCGCTGCGCCCTAGCCTGTCGGTGAGTCGCTATAGGCTGTCTTCCAGCCCCACATGCCCGAACCATAGCCGCGCTTCATCACTCGTTCTTTGTAGATCTCGGCAATGATGGCGCCATCGCCGGCCAGCAACGATTTGGTCGAACACATCTCGGCGCAGATCGGCAGCTTGCCCTGGGCAAGACGGTTGGCGCCGTACTTGGCGTATTCGGCCGGCGAATTATCGGCTTCCGGACCACCCGCACAGTAGGTGCATTTGTCCATCTTGCCGCGCGAGCCGAAGTTTCCGACCTTTGGATACTGAGGCGCGCCGAACGGGCACGCGTAGAAGCAATATCCGCAACCGATGCAGAGATCCTTCGAGTGAAGGACCACGCCGTCTGCCGTGGTGTAGAAGCACGACACCGGGCAGACCGCGGCGCAAGGTGCGTCGGTGCAATGCATGCAGGCCATGGACACCGAGCGCTCGCCGGGCTTGCCGTCATTAATGGTAACGACGCGGCGGCGGTTGATGCCCCAAGGGACTTCATGCTCGTTTTTGCAGGCGGTCACGCAGGCGTTGCACTCAATGCAACGGTCAGCATCACAAAGAAATTTGACGCGAGCCATTGGTTATTCTCCTCTCACGCCGATTGAATCTGGCACAGGGTCACCTTGCCCTCGTGCATACCTGTGACCGGGTCGTAGCCGTACGATGTGATCGTGTTCACGCTTTCGCCGAGCACGATCGGATCCGCACCCTTCGGATATTTCGAGCGCTGATCGACGCCCTGGAACCAGCCGGAGAAGTGGAAGGGCATGAACGCCACGCCCTTGCCGACGCGATCTGTGACGAGCGCCTTCATGCGCGCCTTCGATCCGTTTTCCGGTCCGGTAACCCAGACCCAGCCGCCGTCCTTGATGCCGCGCTCGGCCGCGTCGGACGTGTTTACTTCAACGAACATGTCCTGCTGCAATTCGGCGAGCCACCGGTTCGACCGTGTTTCTTCGCCGCCGCCTTCATACTCCACGAGGCGTCCGGAGGTGAGGATGATCGGGAATTGCTTGGCAAGTCCCTTGTCCACTGCCGCCTTCTGAATCGAGAAGCCCAGGTTGGCCATGCGGAACTGACGACCGTCAGGCCGCGTCGGATACTTCGCGACCAGCTCAGGCCGCGCCGTGTAGATCGGTTCGCGGTGAACCGGCACCGGGTCCGGCAGATTCCACGCCACCGCGCGGGCCTTGCCGTTGCCATAGGCCATCACGCCATGCTCCAGCGTAACGCGGATAATGCCGCCGGACAGATCGACCGCCCAGCCCACGCCGTCCGGATTGTTGCCGCCGATCTTATTGATAGTGGCGAGTTCGGCCTCGGTGAGATCCTTGTCCCAGCCGAGCTTCTTCAGCACGCCATAGGTGAATTCAGGATAACCATCGGTCAACTCCGAGCCCAAGCTATAGGAGCCTTCGGCCAGAAGATTGACGTTCTTCACCGAACCATCGGGTTGCTTCTCCTCGTACACCACACCGAAGCGCGCACGGAATGTGCCGCCACCATCCTTCACATGAAGATTGGTGTTGTAGAGAGTATGCGTTCCCGGATGCTTGATCTGCGGCGTGCCCCAGCACGGCCACGGCAGCCCGTAATAGTCGCCGCCGACTTCGGGCTCGTCTTTCTTGGCGCGCAGCGTGACCAGGTCGAATTTGCCCTGGTTCTTCATGTGCGCCTTCAGCCGCTCCGGCGACTGGCCAGAGTAACCGGTCGAGAAACCGCCGCGATTGATTTCGCGCAGAATATCTTCAGGAACTGGACGATTGTTCTCCACCTTGATGTTCTTGAACATCAGATCGGCAAAGCCGAGTTTCTTCGAAACCCGATAGATAATCTCGTAGTCATCCTTGGACTCGAAGATCGGCTTGACGATCTGCTCACCCCACTGCAGCGAACGATTGGATGCGGTGCGGGAGCCTGATGTCTCGAACTGGCTACAGGCCGGCAGCAGGTAGGTGCCGTTCTTGCGTTCCGAGATCGCCGCGAACGTCGTCGGGTGCGGATCGGCGACCACGAGCAATTCGAGCGCTTCAAGACCTTTTACCATTTCGGTCATGCGGGGGATGGTGTTGCCACCATGTCCCATGATGAACACGCCCTTCACGGTATCCCGCTGATCGACGTCATCCGGTTTGGCAAGCGTCGCATCGAACCAGCGAGTCCACGGGATACCCGGCAATTCCATGTTCTGCTTGCGTGTGCGGGCCGGACGGCCGGCCTTTGCCGGCACTTCGTCGAAACGCGCCTGCAAGTAATCGTAATCGACTTCCCAGACACGGGCCCAATGCTTCCATGCGCCTTCGACGAGACCGTAATAGAGCGGCAACGACGTGATATCGAGGCCGATATCGGTCGCGCCCTGCACGTTGCAGTGACCGCGGAAGATGTTTGCGCCGGTCCCGTAAGAGCCCACGTTGCCGGTCGCGAGCAAAAGATTGCAGTAGGCGCGGACGTTGGCGGTGCCGACGGTGTGCTGCGTGCCGCCCATGCACCAGATGAATGTGGCAGGCTTCTGTTTGGCGAATGTCTCGGCGACCTTCTTCAATTGCTCGCCGGGAATACCGCTGACGCGCTCGACTTCTTCCGGCGTCCATTTGGCGACTTCGGCGCGGATTTGATCCATGCCGTAAACGCGCTGGGCGATAAACTGCTTGTCTTCCCAGCCGTTGTTGAAGATGTGGTGCAGCATGCCCCAGATCACCGCAATGTCGGTACCGCCGCGGAATCTCACATACTCGGTCGCATGCGCTGCCGTGCGCGTGAACCGCGGATCGAGCACGAAGACGTTGGCGCGGTTGATTTCCTTGCCCGTCAGAATGTGCTGAAGCGAAACAGGATGCGCTTCGGCAGCATTCGATCCCATGAAGATAATGGTCTTCGAATTACGGATATCGTTGTAGGAGTTCGTCATCGCGCCATAGCCCCAGGTGTTCGCAACACCCGCGACCGTTGTCGAGTGACAGATGCGCGCCTGGTGGTCGATCGAATTGGTGCCCCAGAACGCCGCGAACTTGCGGAACAGATAGCCGCCTTCGTTGGAGAACTTCGCCGATCCAAGCAGGTAGACCGAGTCGGCGCCGGACTTGGCGCGGATCTCGAGCATCTTGTCGCCGATCTCGTTGATGGCCTGATCCCATTCGATCTTCTGCCACTCGCCGTTGACCAGCTTCATCGGATACTTCAGGCGGCGATCGCCGTGCACCAGCTCGCGCACCGACGCACCCTTTGCGCAGTGCGATCCGCGATTGATCGGACTATCCCAGGCCGGTTCCTGACCGACCCAAACGCCGTTCTGCACTTCCGCGATGACCGTGCATCCGACCGAACAATGCGTGCAGATGTTCTTTTTGATCTCCGTCGGCGCACCGACGATTTTCGGCCCGGCCTGCGCCTTGCGCACCGATCCGAGTGGCATCAATCCGATAGCTGCGCCAGCGCCCGCAACGAGGCCTGAGCGGCGCAGGAAGGTTCGGCGATCGAGAACACCGGATGCGAGGCCCGCGGCAATGCCCTGCAAGCGCGCGCGGCCGGCGATTCCTTCTTTTCTCTTGATCAACATGTGCGTGCTTCCATCAATAACGGTTGACGCGATAGTAGTTTTTGACGTCCGGCGAATCGGCCTTGTAGCGAGCCTTGACGCGCTCGGCCTGTGACTCGTCCGCTTCCGCCTCGGTTGCCAGCGGCACAGCGGTAGCGGCCGCAGCGACGACGGATCCGCCCATCATGAAGAAGCGGCGACGATCCAGGCCCTTCGCATCCTGCGGCGCCTCTGGAGATGCCTTGCTCTTGGACGGTTTGCTCATCGCGGTCTCCTTCCAGTCAATTTCCACAGCGGGATTTCACGTCACTCTGAAAGCGTGAAAGCCTCTGATTCCAATTCCATGAAGATGCGGCCGACGCGCCCGACAGCGCGATAGAACTTGACCGATTGCGAAATCTCGAGATCGGCGAACATCCGCGCGGCCCATGGCTTTAGATGCCGCTCGAAGAACCGCGCCTGCGCCGCGAAGTCCGTATCGAACTCGCCGCGCGCAAGACCGGCCATGACCTCGAGCAGAATTGCGATGTGATCTTCCGGCTCACGCGCCGGTCCAGCGCGCTCAATTCCCAGGACGTCGAAATCTTCACGGACGCGCGCGAGCGGCCGCTCGTGCAGGAAGCCCGTGAGATAATACGAGGCATAGGGCAGCAGTTCGCCTCGTCCCAATCCGATAAACAGATCGAAAAATTCCTTGGCGACAGCGCGCTCGTCGAAAGCCATCGCAGCTGCGGCGAGTTCGATGTGCGCCATGCCGAGATCGGACGCGTCGCCTTTGAGCATCGCGACCTTGGACAACGTGTCAGCGGTCGGCGCCTTGCCCAGCAGCAACGACAACAAGCCGTACTCCGCGGCGCGAAGCTGATCGATTTCGTCGATGTCTGATTTCGCTGACATATGATCCCCGGCTGATCCGTAGAGGTCGGGGCGGAGAACGAAACGGGGGACCTGTGTCAGAGACTCAACGGCGAGAACTCTCTCAGCCGGAATACGCGACCATGCCGAAACCGAAGGCTGTGCAATTCCAATGGCCCTCGCCAGGGAAGCGACGCCGCCTGCGGCCTTGATTGCCTGCTCTAATCCCGCGTCCCGCATGGTACGAACCGAGTTCCCCCACCCGTGCCTTCAAATCAGGCATCTGTCTTACTGGAATTATTCTAGTTCCAATTAGTACCATAGGTTCGTCCTATGCCTCAAAAACTTTTGTCTAAATCCTTGGTTTTGCAGAACCATGTCGACGCGACGGATGTTGCGACGCATTAGATCTGATTTCGTCGACAGCTTGCACAATCTCAATCCGGTCCTGCTCAGTTTGCTTGAAATCAGCGGCAACAGGCGTTGTGGTCGACGACGGGGCAGACACTCTCACCTGTTGGAGTGGCAGATCCGCTTCTGAATTTTGCAGCGCAATACCGGAATCGCCGCTCGCAGCGGCGGGTGCGTCACTATGAGGCAGTGTATCCGACGATTGCTGAGCGCTGGATGATTCCCCGCCCATGATCTGCAAAACCATTTTCGAGATATCAGTGCCGGCCGCGATCTCGCTGCTTCCCGGCACACCGCCCGGCGTGTTCCAGTCATACGCATAGTCCAGCGCCGGATTGACGTAATTCCGGATCGCAGGATCCAGCGCCCAGGATTTGCGTAAAGCCGCATTTCGCAAACTCTCGGGCACGCCGTTGCGCAGGAAGCCGGTTATGTCGGTGGTTTCCGTGATGTCTTCCAGCTTCGGCAAGCTCGAGAGATCAAACTCCTCATCGGCATCGCCTTCAACAACTGGCGCGGGCGCAGCATCAGCCTCTTCAGCCGATCTTTCAGCCGCGCCATCGGTCTCTGGCTGCTTCGCAGCCTGTTTGCGCTGCGACCAGCGTGAAAGGAAACTCTTCTCGGTATCCTTCTCGTCCTGACTCATGCGCCGTCCTTACGTTCGCCGGATGGATCATCGCCGCGCCTGCGATTAACATTTGCCCGATCGCGCTTGCGCTTGTGGAATACCTGCTCAACGTGAAACTCATCGACGAAAGCAGCAATCCACGCCGCGATTTCCGGTGGCATCGGCACGGTGCCGATCACATCGGTGCCGCTTTCGAACATCGCCTCGCCTTCAGTCGGATCGGCCGTGACCTTGGTGAGTTCGAGTTCCGGTCCGCCATCCTGACGCCGCAGCGCGACCCATATGCGCGGCGACCCGTCAGCGAGATTGTCGCGGTAATTGGTCGTCTCAGCGCTGAACAGGTCGATAAATGCGGCACCAGCGTAATACAGCGTCGCACCCTCCTCCTGCGACAAGACTGTCCAGGGAGCTGTGGCAGGCACATTCTCGAGAATGGTTACAGGCGACCACATGTGGTCGATCCATGGATTCTCGATCACGCGGCGACGCAAGACCACGCCGACTTCACGGGACGCTTCGGTCATATCTGAACCTCCCGTTACCGATGAATCACGCAATATTCGCCGCTGGCGCAAGCGGCAATCCCGGAACAAGATTCTGCGGCTTCAGGCGCACCACCTTGTCCGCGCCCATCGCCAGGATGAGATAAACCGGCTTGTTGCCGACGCGTTCATCCACGAACCGCGAATCCTCAAATGTCATACGCATCAGCGCCACGATCCGCTCGGCGGCATCTGCTCCTGGCGTATCTCCATTCCACAGCGCGTTGCCGATCCGGGTCCCTTCGCTGTCCAGTCCAATGAACCAGCGCCAGTCGCGGTCCTCGATAGACGCGACCGGCTCCACCTTCACAGCGACACCCAGAAGATGGGCGATCCAGCGTTCGATCACCCGGCAGAGCGCATCGCGCGCCTTCGGGTTGCCGCCCAGATTCATGACCATCGCATGCGCATCGGATCGCGACCAATAGGTCCAGGCATTCTCGTCATCCATGACGTCCATCTCGCCGAACGCCTGCGGCTGCAGCATTGCGGTCAAAGGCGAAGCATGAAGATCATGTTGCGCATGATGCTGCGCCTCGACGACTTCGGCATCGGCAAGCAACAGCGCGCCGTCGTGAACCGTAGCTTTCTGGCTCCGATAGAACAGTTCGGCCGCGCGCAACACATAGGGATCTTCGCAGCCTTCAAGTGCGTTGCGCAGGATCAGATGACATAGCTGCGACAGAAAGATCGGCGGCAGATCGCCGGCACCCTTGCGCGCCAGCGCCACATACACGGCCTCCAGCGATGGTGCCGCCATCAGCCGATCGCGAAACGCCGTCATGAACGTCCAGTTTTCGCGGGCGTCAGCGTCGACCAGTGCGGCAATGTCGGCTTTCGATACCGGCCGAAGCGGGTCTGCCAGCAGGCTTGCATGCAGGTTCCGCTCGGCGTCGCATGCATCATCGGGCGGCATCAGTTCTGGCCGCGCCAGGTAAGCCATGATCAGTTCCGGCGTCGCAATCAGCCCGCCGTGATCGGCCCGGCGGGTCAAATGATGGCCTGAAGCAACCCAGAATTCTCTCATGTCCGGTCCGTCTTTGTGAGCCCAAGAAGATCGACTTCCTCGGCGGGTTCGTCACCTTCGACCTCATGAAAGGTAAAGGCGCGTGCATGGGTGTGCAATCGATCACCACCCGGTTCGATCGCGCGCGGCTTCAGCGTCCGAAAGCGCTCGCGGATTTCTCCGTTCTCCACACTCCGGTGTACGGCCAGCAAAGTTTGTGGCGGATGATCGCAAAGCGAAGCCGCAAACGCGACTTCTTCTTCAGCGGCAGAGCGCGCGGCCTCAATGTTTGGTGCGCCGAAACTCGCCATCAATTGCGCCGCGAGCTGATCGACCACACCCTGCCGTTCGGCTTCGGTGGCCTCGGTTACGACGGCAAGCGTCGACCAGCCGAGACTATCGACCCCGAGAAAACCGGAACGCAGAGCAACCCGTTGCTTCTGTCCGAGGGTCGCGGGATCGCCGTCCCAGAACACGAACGCACCGGACACCGCCCATTCACCGGGCTCGGCGGCACGCTCGAACACAAATGTGTCCGAGGGGTCAAGCCTGATGGTGCGTGGCAACTTATGCATGTAAGCCTCACGCCAGTTTCGGGGCGCGGTATTCAGGGTCATACCATGCGACCTTGGCCAGCCTATCGAGCAGGCTGTCACGCTCCGGCGGATTTTTCGCGGAGGTACTGCGAAGCAGATCGCCATTGACGTCGATTCCGCGCCTCTGGCCGGCCGCGTGCGGCGTAAGCCGCTCCAGATAATCCCGCGCAATCGGCTCGAAACCTCGCTCGTTCCATCGATCGAACGCCGTCATGAGATGGCGGGCAAAGCTGCCCACGATCGCCTCTGTCTCGACCATCTCGAACCCTTCGTTGAGCAGGGCAACACCGCCCGCCGCAACGGTTTCCTCAACATGAGCCATGTCCGCGGCGCGCAGAATGACGCCGAATACAAGCCAATCCGGAACGTCATCTTCGCGGCAGGTCTTCGGCCAGCCAAGCCGCCCACCGCCCAGCACGCCGCCATCGAACAGGATCGTATCTGGCCAAGTGAACTGTACCTCCCGCTCCGGCGGGCAATGCACCGCGATAGCGTCCCCGATCGCATTCATCCCGGCGAAGAACGCCCGGCGCGCCGACACCAGCGGCTCGTCCGGCTCGAGCACGACGGCGAACTCGACCAGGTCGTAGCGCCGGACCCAGACCAACGTTCCCGCGCCGGCTTCGGATGCAATAGTGCAGCCGTGCGCAAACGCATCGCCATACTCGCGAAGCGATACGAGTGTGTACCCCGGAGGCAGATCGAGCGGCTGTTCCGCTTGCGCGTGACGCGAAACCATCATCGTAGAAAATTTCCCTAAGCTCTTTGTATTTGGGCAGTCTATGCTATCCCGGTCAAGGCGGCCGGGCGCTTGCGCGAGCCGTCATCTCGGCACCATATGGTTGAAATAGCCACTCTGAGCAGACGCCAAGGGTCAAGGTTGCAGATCATGAACAGCGCAAAGTCCCGCCTTCTGGTTTGCAGTTGCGAAAAGAGCATGCCGCTCGATGCGCAGGCAATCGGGCGCGGGTGCGCGGCGTACATGACACAGGCCAACCAGCTCTGCGGTCTGGACCTCGCCCAGTTCAAGGCGGCGCTCGCTGAAGGCCAAGCGATCACGGTCGCGTGTACGCAGGAAGCGCCACTGTTCAAAGAAGTCGCTGAGGAATTTCCCGACATTCCCCTTACCTTCGTGAATATCCGCGAAACCGGCGGATGGTCGAAGGATGCCGCGGCGGCTGGGCCGAAAGCCGCGGCGCTGATCGCCGCTGCTTCGGAAGAAATGCCGCCGATCTCGCTGGTCACGCTGGAAAGCGGCGGGGTCGCGCTGATTTACGGCCATGACGATGTTGCCATCGATGCGGCCAAGCGCCTCGCGGATCGCCTCGACATCACCGTCATACTCACCAAGCCCGGCGATATCACGCCGCGTGCTGTTAACGAATTTCCGGTACTCAAAGGCACGATCCGCAATGCGCGCGGATACCTTGGAAATTTCGAACTCTCCATCGACGACTACGCTTTGCCGGCTCCCTCCTCACGGAGCAAGCTGCTGTTCGGCGCCTCGCGCGACGGAGCGACTTCAACCTGCGATCTCATCCTCGATCTCAGCGGCGGCCTGCCGCTATTTCCGGCGCATGATCTGCGGCCCGGCTATCTGCGCGCCGATCCGCGCGACCGCGCCGCCGTTGAGCGCGCGATTGCGGAAGCCGGTAACCTTGTCGGCACGTTCGACAAACCGCGCTTCATACACTTCGAAGAATCACTCTGCGCGCATTCGCGCTCCAACATCACGGGCTGCACGCGCTGCCTCGATCTGTGCCCAACCGGCGCGATCACACCGAACGGCAACGCCGTCGCGATCGATCCCAATATCTGCGCCGGATGCGGCTCCTGCGCTTCAGCCTGCCCGACCGGCGCTGCATCCTATGCGCTGCCGAGTGCGGATGCGCTGATGCGCCGCCTGCGCACGTTGCTGCAAACCTATCGCAAGGCAGGTGGCGAACACGCTGTTGTACTCTTTCATGACGGCGACCACGGCGAGCCCCTGATCGATGCGCTGGCGCGATTTGGCGACGGCTTGCCAGCTAACGTGCTTCCGGTTCGCGTCAACGAAGTCACGCAGCTCGGACCGGAATCCCTCGCAGCGGTCTTCGCCTATGGCGGCACGGGCGCCGCGCTCCTGATGCGCGCGCAGCCCCGGCACGAAACGGCCGGACTGCGGCGCGCAGCCGATATGTCAGGGATGATCGCCGCTGCGCTCGGCTTCGGCGACGGCCTCGTCCGCGTTCTGGGAACCGACGATCCCGATCAGTTGCGCGCGATGCTCGACGCGATGCCGCGTGGCGTTGCTTCATTGAATCCCGCGACCCTCATTCCGCGCGGCGCCAAGCGCGGCGTGCTGGAGACCATTTTCCGGGAGCTGCATCTCGCGGCCCCTGCTCCCGTCGATGTCGTTCCGCTCGCGGCCGGCGCGCCATTCGGCACCGTTCAGTTGAATGTCGAAGGCTGCACGCTCTGCCATGCCTGCGTCACCGCCTGCCCGACCAACGCGCTTTCCGACAATCCCGACCGGGCGATGCTGCGCTTCACTGAAAGCCTTTGTGTTCAGTGCGGACTTTGCGAAGCGACCTGTCCCGAGAAGGTTATCACACTAGAGCCGCGGCTCGATTTCCAGGCGTGGAATGCACCACTGCGCGTACTGAAAGAAGAAGAACCATTCCACTGCATCGCCTGCGGCACGCCGTTCGGCACCAGGAGCTCGATCGAGCGCGTGCTGTCGAAGTTGCAGGAAAAGCACTGGATGTTCGAAGGCGCCAACGCGCCGCGGCTCGACGTCATCAAGATGTGCGCGGACTGCCGGGTCGAGGCTGTCGTCAATGAAAGTTTCGATCCCCATGCCGCACCGCAACGGCCGCCCGTGATGTCCACCGAGGATTATCTGCGCGCGCGGGAAAACAAGAAGAACGATCCTTTCGGATCGCAATGAACCGGGCGCGCCGTGAGCGCGATCGGCCGGGAGATCGAACTTGTCAGTTACCCATGCCACCTCGAACCCACCCGCCACATCGAAGGCCGCGGGCATTACCGGCGTGAAGCACGTCGTTGCCGTGGCCTCCGGCAAGGGCGGTGTCGGCAAATCGACGACCTCGTGCAACCTCGCGCTCGGATTTGCGGCGCTCGGACTGAAAGTCGGTATTCTCGACGCCGATATCTATGGCCCGTCGCAGCAGAAGCTGTTCGGCCTGCGCGGCAAACCGCGTCTGCTCGGTCCGCGCATGCTGGAGCCGCTGGAGCGCTTCGGGGTTAAAGTCATGTCGATCGGATTTCTGGTCGAGGAAGACAACGCCATGGTCTGGCGCGGGCCGATGGTGATTTCAGCCATCACGCAAATGCTGCGCGAGGTCGCGTGGAATGATCTCGACATTCTCGTCGTCGATCTTCCGCCGGGTACTGGCGACGCACAACTCACAATGGCGCAGCAAACGCCGCTGGCGGGTGCGGTTATCGTTTCAACGCCGCAAGATATCGCTTTGATCGATGCACGCCGCGGCATCGAGATGTTCAAGAAGGTCAACATCCCGATATTGGGCCTGATCGAGAACATGGCGAGCTTCTGCTGTCCGGCCTGCAACCATGTCACGCCGATCTTCGGCCACGGCGGAGCGCGGCTTGACGCGGAAAAGCGCGGCATCCCCTTTCTCGGCGAAATCCCGCTGGACATGGCGATACGCCAGACATCAGATGAAGGCCGTCCGATCGTTGCCACCGACCCAGAAGGCGTTCATGCGAAGCACTATATCGGCATCGCACGCCAGCTCTGGACATCCATCACCACCGGCGCCGCGGTGAGACCCGCGCCGCGTATCGTGATCGAGTAAGCCATGACGGAAACAATTCAAGCCAGGTCGGCAAATGCGAGAAAGGACCAGCCGATCCCGCGCGTGATGCCTGACCCGAAGAATCCGCGCCTCACCGAACGCGTTGTGGGGATCGACCAGACCGGTGCTCCAGTCGAAATCAGCGTACCGGTCGAGCGGCCGCTGACCCTTTATCTGAACTCCCAGGAGATCGTCACCATGATGACGATCAACGACTATCCGGAATATCTCGCGCTCGGCTATCTCCTCAACCAGAACATGCTGAAGCCCGACGATGTCGTGACCGAGGTGGTCTACGACGACGATCTCCAGGTCGTGGTCGTCTACACCGAGCGGGGCACCAACTTTGAAGAGAAGCTGAAGAAGAAAACGCTCACCTCGGGCTGCGCACAGGGCACAGCATTTGGCGACCTGATGGAAGCGATCGAGGGTGCCGTCCTGCCCAAGGCGGAATTGCGCACATCATGGCTCTATCAGATGACCCATGCAGTCAACACCGCGCCTTCGCTCTATCTCGAAGCCGGCGCCATCCACGGCTGTGTGCTGTGCAAGGAAGGCGAGCCGATCTGCTACATGGAAGACGTCGGACGGCACAACGCCGTCGACAAGATCGCGGGATGGGTCTGGCGGCACAAGGTCGATGCCGCGGACAAAATCATGTACACCACAGGACGGCTTACTTCCGAAATGGTGATCAAGACCGTGCGAATGGGCATTCCCATCCTGGTGTCGCGCTCCGGCTTCACCGCATGGGGGGTCGAACTGGCGCGGCAGGTGGGGCTGACACTGATCGGCCGGACCAAGGGCAAGCGATTCATTGCGCTGTCCGGACAGGAGCGGATCGTCTTCGACCAAAGCCTGGAATTTGTCGCCGAGGAATCCGCGCGGCACCGGCGCAAGGGCAGCGACGATGACTGAGGACCGGCCATCGACAGTCGGTGTTCTTCTCGCAGGCGGGCTGGCGCGGCGGATGGGCGGCGGCGACAAGCCGATGAAAACCATCGGCGGCCGCACCATCCTCGAGCGTGTGATCGCGCGGCTCGCACCGCAATGCGATGGACTCATTCTCAACGCTAATGGCGACCCTGCCCGCTTCGCGGCGTTTGGGCTTCCTGTCGTCGCAGACACCGTTGAAGGATTCGCCGGCCCGCTCGCCGGCATCCTGACAGCGCTCGACTGGGCGGCCGCGCACAGGCTGGATGTCGAATGGGTGCTCAGCGCGGCAACGGACTGCCCTTTCCTGCCGCGCGATCTGGTTGCGCGATTGCAACGTGCGCGGATCGCGGAAGACGCCCAACTTGCGGTCGCAGCTTCCGGCGAACAGGTCCATCCGGTCATCGGACTCTGGAACGTCGCACTGCGCGGCGAACTTCGGCACGCGCTGGTGGTGGAAGACATGCGCAAGATTGATCGCTGGACCGCTCGCTACAAGCTGGCAACAGTGACCTGGCCGGACAAGCCGATTGATCCGTTCTTCAACGCCAACACCGTCGAGGACGTCGCAGAGGCCGAGCAACTCGCGGCGCTCGACGACGCTTGACCCGGACCTACTATGCCGGACGGAATCCCGCCCGCTCGAGCGCTGCACGCGTTTCCGGCGATGTGAGCGAGTCCAGAAAAGCCCTTACGGCGGGCCGCTGCTTTCGCGCGGTCACGAGCGCAAAGTCATAATGCTCTTCAGCGAATGGAATGAAGCCCAGCCCGGCTGCACGCGCCACCGGCGCAATGGTCATGCCCCAGTCGGCACGCTTCTGCGCCACCGCCGCCGCGACGGCATTGTGCGAGCGCGGCTGGTTCCAGTAGCCATCCGGTTTTACGCCATCGAGCAAACGATCGATCAGAATGCGCGTGCCCGCGCCCTGATTGCGGTTGACCATCAGACATGACGGGGCTTTCAGCGCGGCCCGCACAGCATCTTCCGCACTGAGACTTTCGAAGCGTTCGTCCCCCACACGAAACACAATGCCTTGCATACGCCGGTAGCCCGGCACGAGTTCAAGGCCGGGTACAAGAAACGGCGTGTTGTGTGTATCGGTTTTTTCATCGAAGAGATGGATCGGCGCGAGATCACACTCACCGCGCCGGGCCGCTGCCAGCCCACCAAGGCTTCCCACCGAGATCGAACGGACAGACAGTCCGGCGCGCGCCAGCGGCGCCGTGACAACATCGAGTCCTGTACAATGGCTGCCGACAATGACCAGATCGGGCACACGGACATGCGGTGTGAACAGCGTCACTTCTGTGTCGGTTCCTGCGGGCATCTGGTCCGCAAGCGCATCGATTTTCAAAAACCCGTCGGCCTGCGCGAACGACGTGATCGCGCCGGAGCCCTTGCCCGACGGATAGGCGATCAATCCATCGTCGCCCTCCACCAGCGACACCATGACGAATTCGGTACGCCCAAGCTCTGACGCGATGCGCACCGGCACCTTCGCCGTCACACGTGCATCGTTGCGCGCCGGCAAACCCGCGAGACGGCGCAACACCGGCACGATCATGTCGTGAAATGTGAACATCGCCGACGTGGGAAACCCCGGCAGGATCACGACCGGCTTGCCGTCGCACACTGCGAGGCACAACGGCTTTCCCGGCTTCAGCGCAACGCCATGCGCGACGATGCCCGGCTTTCCAAGCCGCGCGACAATGCGATGGGAAACGTCACCTTCGCCTTTCGATGTGCCACCGGACAGAAGAAGCATGTCGCTGGCCGCCAGCGCCTCGCGCATCACAGCTTCGAGCTTGTCCTCCTCGTCCGGGAATGCGCCAAGAAAGACAGCCTCGCCGCCATTTTCGGAGACAGCCGCGGCAACGATTGCACCGTTGGTGTCGTAGATCGCAGCCGGACGCAGCGGCAGGCCGGGTTGAACAAGCTCGTCTCCGGTTGAGATGATTGCAACGCGCGGCTTCTTCGTCACCGGAACGCGTGCGATCCCCGATGCAGCAAGCATGCCGATCTCGCGCGAGCCCACCAGCGTGCCGGCGCGCAGCAAAATCTCGCCGCGCGCGATATCCGAGCCGGCATAGGACACGAACTGCCCCGGCGAAACAGCACGCCGGATCTCGATCGCGTCATTGCGCAGCGGCTGCGTATGCTCGATCATCACCACCGCATCAGCGCCACGCGGGATGGGACCACCGGTCGCAATCGGCGTTGCGGAGCCTTGCACCACCGGCAATTCCGGCGCGATGCCACAGGCAATTGTTTCGTTGTTCAGCCGCAGATGAACCGGCGACGCCTCGCCCGCAACGGCTAAATCGGCGGAGCGAACGGCAAATCCATCTACATTTGAGCGGTCGAACGGCGGCACATCCATCGCCGCCACGATATCGTTCGCCAAAGCCAGGTCGAGTGCGTCTGACAGCGCGCGTTCTTCGACGGGCAGATCGCGGGGAAAAAGCGCGGCCTCAAATCGCGCGAGCGCCTCCTCACGCGACAGGATCGTGAGAAACTGATCCTGACCTCCGCTATTACGGGTTGAGTTTGGGCCTGACTTGTTCATTTCACCGAACTCATGACATTTCGCGAAGGAGAAACGCATCTACGGGCGTTCCAACTGCATAGCCTTCGCTGTTCCCAGGTACCGCAAGCCATGCGTCAGCGCTAACAATGGCATTGAGCGAAAGCTGTCCTGTCGCGAGCGGCATCCAGGCCTGATCCGACATTTTCAGCAGTACGATTTCGGTAACACCGATAGCGGAAGAAATCTTGCGCGCAAGGGGGCTGACCATTTCCTGCCGCGGCTGTCGTGCGGTCAGCATGTCCAGCACCGGTTGAACCACCGCAAGGCAAGCGCCCAGGGCCTGCTCGGGCAAGCCCGGCAGCGCGACCAACGGCGTTGCGCCGATTTTACCAACGGCTGCGGTGCGCCCCGGCTGGAGGGCAAGGCCGTGCGCTAGCAGCGTACCGCGCTCCTTGAGCGCCAGAACTGCCGTATCCATCCGACCGCTCCCCGTTCCGCCGACCGTCAGCAGCAGATCGCATCCCTCTGCGCCGATAGCAGCAGATATGCTTGCCACGTCGCGCCCGCTCGTTTGCGACATTGTCACACGAGCGCCGTTCGCTTTCGCGAAATCGGAGACGAACTGTGACGATTCCGCGCTATCAGCATGCACATCGATCACATGAACGCACGGAGATCGAACCGCCACGCGCTGGAGTCCGGCTGCGCGAACAGCAAGCAGATCGAACGCATCGATCCGTCGCCCCGGCTCAACAAGCGCTCCCCCTGCTGCGATGTCATCCCCCGCACGTCGAACTCCCTGACTGGGAACTGCCTCCGCCACAACCTGACACAATGGACCGATCTGCTCGACAAGGTCGGCATCCAGCACGCAGTCGCAATCGTCCGGCAGACGCTCGCCCGCCTCAACCCAGCGTAGCGGTTTCGCAAGCTGAACGGGCGAATAGGACGATGCGCCCACAATGTCGTGCGCACGCAACGCCCATCCGTCTGTCATTGCAGTAGTGAAGGCAGGGAGCGCTGTTTCTAGCGGCGGAGTTTGCGAGGCGACACAGCCAATGGCTTCGGCTAACGACACTTCAATGGCGTCGACAGGTCTCAGGTCGCGGTATAGCAACCCGAGCGCAACCTCGAGCGGCGTGAGCGCCGCTGTCAAACGCTGTGTCTGAATCATGCCGGATGGTGGACCATCTGGCGGCGGCTTAGCAACCGCCGGATGGTCCTGCTCAGACAAGCCCTCAAGATGCCTTCTTTTCGGCGTTGGGGAAGAACAGCTGCTTGCCGTTGACCTGATAAGCGGCGATAGCGGCCTGCCCCTCCGGCGAAATCAGCCAGTCAATAAAACTCTGGCCAAGATCCTTTTTCACGGTGGGGTGCTTTTCGGGGTTCACGAGAATCACGCCATACTGGTTGAACAGGCGCCTGTCGCCTTCGACCACGATGGCGAGGTCGCCGGGGCTCTTGAACGACAGCCAGGTGCCCCGATCGGAAACGACGTAGGCATTCATCGCACCCGCGGTGTTGAGCGCGGCGCCCATGCCCTGCCCGATCTCGCGGTACCAAGGTCCTTTGGCGGTTTCGAGATCGACTCCGGCCTGCTTCCACAAGGCAAGCTCCGCCGAATGGGTACCTGACTTGTCGCCACGCGAGACAAATGGAGCGGCCTTTTCCTGAATGGTTTTCAGCGCAACGACAATGTCCTTGCCCTTGACGCCTGCAGGATCGGTTTTCGGGCCGATCAGGACAAAGTCATTATACATGACATCGAAGCGCTTCACGCCCTGCCCTTCGCTGACGAATTTTTCTTCCTGCGCCTTGGCATGCACGAAGACAACGTCGGCGTCGCCGCGCCGCGCCGTATCAAGCGCCTGCCCGGTGCCCTGCGCAATCACCTTCACGTCAATGCCGGTCTTAGCTTTGAACAAAGGCAGGATGTAACCGAACAGACCGGAATCCTGGGTCGATGTCGTCGAGGCGACGACGATGGACTTGTCCTGGGCGGAGACTGGTGTCGTGAACGCCGCCGCAAGCAGTGAGGCGACGAGGGCATAAGCATATCGATGTGTCATGACATGTCCTTGTGAGGGTTCAAACGACGAGATCACCGCGCACGAAAGCCGCAGCTTCCGGTGTCGACGGGTTCCTGAGAAAGTCTTCGGCAGGTGCCTGTTCGCGGACGGTGCCGCGCACCATGAAAACAACATCACCGGCAAGCCGCCGCACCTGGCCCAGATCGTGAGATGCCATGACGATCTTGATTCCGGATTGAGCGGCGGCACGTACGATCTCCTCGACGCCGCGCGTCGCCGCTGGATCAAGACTCGCGGTCGGCTCGTCGAGCATGAGCAATTCGGGATCCCGTGCAAGCGCGCGCGCAAGGGCAAGCCGCTGTTGCTCACCGCCGGAGAGACGGCGGGCCGGGCGCATCGCGAGTTCGGAGAGGCCTACGCGTTCAAGCAATTCCACCGTACGAGCGGCAACCTTCTCGCGCGGGTAATCCGCATGGGTCAGGCCGTAAGCGACATTGGCGGCAGCAGTCCGTCGTAACATGACCGGGCGCTGAAACACGAACGCGCGCCGTGTTGGCTTGATGTCGGCCCGCCCGCCCCAGGTGATTGTGCCTTCGGTTTGCACCGAAAGACCCATACAGAGCCGCAGCAGCGTACTCTTGCCCGCCCCGTTCGGCCCCACCACCACGGTCGGCGCACCGGATGAGAGCGTCAGACTCAGGCGATCGATGATCGTCGTGACGCCAGCGCGAACGGAAACTCGATCGAGGATGACAGGAAGATCGGTGACCGGCGCGCGCATGTTCACCCCGCCTGCCGTTCGGACCACATACGCGCACCCCATGCGGCGGCGTTGATCGCAAAAACCAGAACGACGAGAATCAAACCGAGCCCTAGTGCGAGCGGCAGGTTTCCTTTCGATGTCTCCAGTGCGATCGCCGTGGTCATCGTCCGGGTGAAGCCGTCGATGTTGCCGCCGACGATCATGACGGCGCCCACTTCTGCCGCGGCCCGGCCGAAGCCGGCAAGCAATGCGGTCAGCAGACTGAAGCGCGCGTCCCACAACAGCGTCGTCATGCGGCCAAGCGGCCCGACGTCCATCGCAGACAGTTCGTCGCGATATTCTGTCCAAAGATCTTCAATGGTCTGGCGTGCAAGTGCGGCGATGATCGGCACGATCAGGATCGCCTGCGCAATCACCATGGCGGACGGCGTGAACAGAATGCCGAGCTCGCCGAGCGGTCCGGAGCGCGAGAGAAGAAGATAGACCACAAGGCCGACAACGACCGGCGGAAGTCCCATGAAGGCATTCAGGAGGACCACGATGGCATTGCGTCCGGAAAAGCGTGTAAGCGCCAGGACCGCCCCGAGTGGCAGGCCAATGCAGGCCGCGAGCACGACGGCCGAAAGGCTGACAGCGAGCGACAGTTTGACGATGGCAAATAACGCTGCATCGCCGCTCACGATCAATTGCCAGGCGTTTAGCCCGTCCAGCATTCCGTTTCCTCCCCATGCGTTGTCCTGCATATTTTTCGATGGTGTCAATGAATTGAAAATATGCAGGAATATTCATATAAACGCAGAATGGAAATGCTGACGACCAGTGAGGCAGCCGATTACCTCCGCCTTGGCGAGCGCAAGCTCTACGAGCTCGTCGCGGAAGGCGCGATCCCCTGCACCAAGGTCACTGGCAAGTGGCTTTTCCCGCGCGATGAGCTCGACCGCTGGATGCTGTCAGGCCTGATGCGGCCGGCCGGAATGATGGCGGCCGATCCGCCCCTCATTGTCGGTGGAAGCCAGGACGTGCTGCTCGAATGGTGCCTGCGTGAATCCGGCTCCGGCCTCGCGACTCTTGCGGAGGGGACCGAAAGCGGTGTTGGACGCGTCTTGCGCGGCGAAGCGATCGCCGCGGCCATTCATTTTCATACGGACAATGAGGTGAACGGTTCAGGCGAAGACGCGAATGTCGCCGCGGTGCGCACATTGTCAGGCTTGCACGATGCGGCGTTGATCGGTTTCGTGCGGCGCGAACAGGGCCTCCTGCTCCAGCCGGGAAATCCGAAAGGTCTGAATGGGCTCGCGGATGTCCTCGCGCGCGGTGCAACCATGGCCCTGCGGCAGCCCGGTGCGGGCGCTCAGATGCTGCTGGAAGTTCTTCTGAAACAGCATGGCGCGAAGCCGAAAGATCTCCGCTGGCTCGAGCCGCCTTGCTTGACCGGACCCGATCTCGCAACAGCGATCCGCGCGGGCGAAGCCGATTGCGGCATTGCGACGCGGGCTGCCGCTAGAGCAGCGGGTCTCGATTTCGTGCCGTTGCTCTGGGAAAATTTCGATCTGGTGATGCGGCAGCGCTCTTACTTCAAGCCTGCACTTCAAGCATTGGTCGGCTTTATTTCAAGAAAGCCGTTCAGGCAACGCGCGACCGATCTCACCGGCTATGACGTTTCGCCCGCCGGGACGGTCCGCTTTTTTGCGTGACGTTATTTTGATTTGGTGTCCGGCGGACAATCCGGGCTCACCTGCATCGGTTTGCCATCACTCTGGACAGTTGGCGCCGCAGAATTGGCATGGCCGCTGGCTGACGGCAGAATGGCGCTCTTCTCCATCGCCATCGAGTTCGTCGACGATGAATCCGCCGCCTTGCCCGTCGTTGTGCCGGGGGCCGTGTTGCAACTGGTTTCCGGCTTGTCAGCCGACGGTGCCGGCGTCTGTGCGAAGACAGGCGTCGTGGTGAAAACGCCCACAAGAATGGCTGCGGTGATCCGGTCAATCATTTTGAGGCTCCTGTGAGCGGAAAACATCAAGCGTCCGAACGAGGCAAACGCCCGTCCGTGACCATTGTTCCGTTGCAGCCAGTGACGCGCTGACGCAGGACCGCTTGGGCAGCACTTTATTGAACAGGACTTTCATGCTTCGCTGGATAAGAAATGAAAATGGCTTTTCGAGAAGGAACCACCGGTGCAAGGCCTTGACCGTCGCAACATAAGGTACCGGTTTCGCCTTTTGCTCGCGGTCAGTGTACTCGCCGCGGCAATCGGTGCGATTCCTGCCATCGCACAGTTACGTGGCCACGGCGGCCCGGTTCGGGCGCTTGCGATTTCATCCAACGGACGAACACTGCTCTCGGGAAGCTTCGATGGCAGCGCGATTCGCTGGTCGCTTGATCGCGACGCTGCCGAACAAGTGCTGCGATTTCATGCCGATGCCGTCAATGCGACCGCCCTCCTCAGGGATGGCCGCGCAGCAACTGCGGGCGCTGATGGTCGCATCGCAATCTGGACTCCGGGCAAACAGCAGCCTGACAGCGTACTCGAAGGCCACACGGCCCCGATCGCCGCGTTAGCGCTGTCACCGGATGGGGCAATCCTCGCTTCGGCGGCGTGGGATCACACTGTGCGACTCTGGCCGCTCGCTGGCGGCCCAGCGCGTGTGCTCGAGGGCCATACGCAAAACGTCAACGGCGTCGCCTTCAGCCCCGATGGCGAATCTCTTGTCAGTGTCAGCTACGACCTCACGGTTCGCATCTGGCCGCTCGACAGCACGGCTTCGCCGGTCATTGTTGCCCTGCCCACACCGCTGAACGCGGTGATCGTGTCCGGTGACGGCGAGATCGCCACCGCCGGCGCAGACGGGAAAATCTATTTCCTCACCGGCGCGGGAAAACCGGACGGCGAAGCTGCCGCGGGACCGATACCGGTGATTGCAATGGCGGCATCGAAAGATGGTGCATTGCTCGCGGCGGCGGATGTTCGGGGCTCGGTTGCGATCGTCGATCGCAAAGCGCGCGCACTCGCCCGCAGGCTCGTCGGACCGGGACTTCCGGTGTGGTCGGTGGCGTTCCTGGCAGACAACGGCACGCTTTTGACCGGCGGCGCCGACACCGTGATCCGGCGCTGGAACGCACGCACCGGAGAGCCGATCGGATCGACAATTCAGGACAGCCCGAACGACCCGCTCGCCGCCTTTGCGGGTGACCGCGGCGCCGAGGTTTTTAAAGCTTGTGTGGCGTGTCATACGCTCACGCCCGATCAGGGCAACAAGGCTGGCCCAACGCTCTCGGGAATTTTCGGACGCAAGATCGCAACGCTGCCGGGCTACAATTTTTCAGAGCCACTGAAAAAGCTCGAGATCGTTTGGACGCCGGAAACCGTGGCGAAACTTTTCGAGATCGGCCCCGCAGCCTATACTCCGGGCACAAAAATGCCGGAGCAGCTGATCGGATCGCCCGAGGATCGTAGCGCGCTGGTCCAGTTCCTTGCTCGCGCGACAAAGAAATAAGCCCGAAAACTTTCCTGGTTCAGTTCCGCAGGCCGGGCGCCTCATGGCCGGTGCGCGCGACGTACTCCGTATAGCCGCCGCCATACTGGTGAACGCCTTCCGGCGTCAACTCGAGCACCCGGTTGGACAAGGCTGCGAGAAAGTGCCGGTCGTGCGAGACGAATAGCATGGTGCCCTCAAACTGCGAGAGCGCTTCGATGAGCATTTCCTTCGTCGCCATATCGAGATGGTTCGTCGGCTCGTCCAGCACCAGAAAATTCGGCGGATCGAACAGCATCTTCGCCATCACCAGCCTTGCTTTCTCGCCGCCTGAAAGAACCCGGCACCTTTTCTCGACGTCGTCACCCGAGAAGCCGAAGCACCCAGCCAGAGCGCGCAACGATCCCTGCCCCGCCTGAGGAAACGAATATTCCAGTTCCTCGAACACGGTGCGTTCGCCATCGAGCAGATCCATGGCGTGCTGCGCGAAGTAACCCATCTTCACGCTGCCGCCGAGACTGACCATTCCATCATCCGGCTCTGTGGAGCCAGCCACCAGCTTCAGCAGCGTGGACTTGCCCGCGCCATTGATGCCCATCACACACCAGCGTTCCCTGCGCCGTACCGAGAAGTCCAGCCCCTCGTAAATGCTCCGGCTACCATAGCCCTTGTGTACATTCTTCAAGCTCACGACGTCTTCACCGGAGCGCGGCGCTGGCAGAAACTCGAACGCCACCGTCTGGCGTCGCTTGGGCGGCTCGACGCGTTCGATCTTGTCCAGTTTCTTCACGCGGCTCTGCACCTGTGCCGCATGCGAGGCGCGCGCCTTGAACCGCTCGATGAACTTGATTTCCTTCGCCAGCATCGCCTGCTGCCGCTCGAACTGCGCCTGCTGCTGCTTTTCGGCGAGCGCACGCTGCTGCTCATAGAATTCGTAATTGCCCGAATACGACGTCAACGAACCGCCGTCGATTTCCACCACCTTGCTGACGATGCGATTCATAAACTCGCGATCGTGCGAGGTCATCAGCAGCATACCCTCATAGTTTTTGAGGAATTCTTCCAGCCAGATAAGGCTTTCCAGATCCAGATGGTTGCTCGGTTCATCCAGCAGCATCGCATCAGGCCGCATGAGCAGAATGCGGGCCAGCGCCACGCGCATCTTCCAACCGCCCGACAGCGCGCCGACGTCGCCGTCCATCATTTCCTGACTAAAACTCAAACCCGCGAGAACCTCGCGCGCACGCCCCTCCAGTGCATAGCCGTCCAGCTCCTCGAAGCGGTGCTGCACCTCGCCGTAGCGCTCGATGATGGCGTCCATCTCGTCCGCCTTGTCGGGGTCCGCCATGGCGGCCTCGAGTTCTTTCAACTCCGCAGCCACGGAACTGACCGGGCCGGCGCCGTCCATGACCTCGGACACCGCGCTGCGGCCCGACATTTCACCGACGTCCTGGCTGAAATAGCCAATGGTCACACCGCGATCGACGGCCACCTGACCTTCATCAGGAAGCTCCTGGCCGGTGATCATGCGGAACAGTGTCGTCTTGCCTGACCCGTTCGGACCGACGAGGCCAACCTTTTCGCCCCTCTGAAGCGCTGCGGAGGCTTCGATGAAGAGAATCTGATGGCCATTCTGCTTGCTGATATTGTCGAGACGGATCATGTGCACACGAGTCAGGGAAAAAAGTTGCGCCGTCTTAGGCCATGTGGCGCGGCCACGGAAGGGTGTGTATCACCACCAGATCACGCGAATACGACCCCGGAAATTTGCTATTTCGCAAAAACAGGATTGTTACATTACATCAATGGTTTACGATGAATTGTTCAGGCAAGATGGACGCCAGCCGCGCAGCATCGTAGCAATGCGCTGATACGCCCTCGCTGACCGGCCGCGTCCGGTTTAGGGTGATCTGACAACAGCCGGAGATATCGATCGTGACGGAACATCTGCCGGCGGCTTCAATCGATGCCGTCGAAACCAGCCTCGCCTCGGCTGGCTATATCGCCAGCCGCCAGATTGCGACCGCGGTCTTTCTCGCGCAGCGAATTGAAAAGCCCATCCTTGTCGAGGGCCCCGCCGGTGTCGGCAAAACCGAGCTTGCCAAGGCTCTCGCCGCCTCGCGCAACCTCTCGATGATCCGCCTGCAGTGTTATGAGGGCCTTGATGAGGCAAAGGCGCTCTACGAGTGGAAATACGCTAAGCAGCTTCTCTATACGCAGATCCTGAAAGACAAGGTCGGCGAAGTCCTCGGCGGGGCTGAAACGCTTCCCGCCGCCCTGAGCCGCTTGCACGATTTTGGCGACGTCTTCTTCTCCCGCGAGTTCGTCGAACCCCGCCCTCTTTTGCAGGCGCTTCAGCAGACCAACGGCTGCGTGTTGCTGATCGACGAAATCGATAAGGCCGACGCGGAGTTCGAAGCTCTGCTTCTGGAAATCTTGTCTGATTTCCAGATCACCATTCCCGAACTCGGAACGATCTCGGCCATCGTGCCGCCGACCGTGATTCTCACTTCGAACGGCGAACGCGACCTCGGCGACGCCCTCAAGCGGCGCTGCCTTCATCTTCACATCGGATTTCCCGATCAGAAGCTGGAAGAGCGGATCATCGAAAGCCGCGTTCCGGGAATCTCGCAATCCCTGCGCAAGCAGATTGTCGGCTTCATCAACGACGTTCGCACACTCGATCTGAAGAAGCTGCCGTCGGTCAGCGAAACCATCGACTGGGCGCGCGTGCTCGTCCTCCTGGAAGCGCCGGAACTCGACAGCGAGACCGTCAAGGAAACGCTGAACGTTCTCCTGAAGTACGAAGCGGACATCGAAACCACGCTGCCGCAAGTCAGCGCTTTAGTGGCCAAGGGCGGCCGACAGAACGTATTCGGATAATGCAATGAGGGAAAACCTTCATCGCTTCTTTCGTGCAGCGCGCGGCGCCGGCGTTCGCATCTCGCCGTCCGAGAGCATGGATGCGATGAGGGCTGTGGCCGACATCGGTTTTTACGACCGGTCTGTTCTGCGCGACACCTTCCTCGTGACTCTCGCCAAGAGCCAGGAAGAAAAGCGGCTGCTCAGCGACTGCTTCGATGTGTTCTTCGATCATCCCGAGCTGACCCAGCCCCGGGCCGATGGCGATCCGGACGCCTCGGGCGTACAGCAAGAGGGCTCGGAGTCTGGACAGACTGAAGGCGCACCCGGCGCGCCCTCCTCCGGCCTCGGCCAGCTGGCGCAGACGCTTCTTTCGCAGGACCGCGCGGAGATGGAAGCCGCCATTTCCAATGCGGCCAACGCTGCTTCGCTGTCAGACATCCGGTTTTTCACCCAGCGCGGCATCTTTTCCAGCCGGATTCTCGATCTGCTGGGCATTCAGCAACTGCGCGACGATCTCGAGCAACTGGCGCAAACCAATCCTTCCGAAGCCGAGCGGCTCGCTACCGCGACCGAGGCCCTGCGCGAAAACGTTCGCGATCGTGTCTCACAGGCACTCCTTCTCTACGGGCGCGAAGAAACCGAAAATCTTCGCAACGAAATCCTGAAGAATGCGCCCCTCTCGCAGCTCGACCGGCGGCAGGTCGAACAGATGCGCGCGCTCATCCGCGTCATGGCGCGGCGGCTCCGCGAGCGCTACAGCCGGCCCCGCAAGCGCCAGCGGCGTGGGCATCTCGACGTGCGCCGGACCATCCGGCGCAACGCCGCGTGGGGCGGCGTTCCGTTCCTGACCACGTGGAAACGCCGCCACCGCGACAGGCCGAAAATCGTTGCCATTTGTGACGTCAGCGGTTCCGTCGCCAAGGTGTCGGATTTTTTCCTGCTGCTGATTTACAGCCTGCATGAAGTTGTCTCCGATGTGCGCTCTTTCGCGTTCTCGGGTCATCTGATGGATGTCAGCGACATTCTGGATTCAAAAACGCCCGAGGCAGCCATGGCGGACATCATGTCGCTGGTCGGCCTGGGATCGTCCGACTACGGAAAATCGCTGGCGGATTTCGAGTCACAATGGATGCGTCACGTCACGCCGCAGACGACGGTCATTGTGCTCGGTGACGCGCGAACGAACAATCTTAATCCGCGGGCCGATATCCTTCGTCGTATTTCGGAGAGATCGAAGCGGCTGGTATGGCTCAATCCCGAAGGGCGCATGATCTGGGGAATGGGCGATTCCGAAATGCCGCGATACGCGACGTATTGCAGCGTCGTGCGTCAGTGTTCGACGGCCCGTCAGCTTGAACGCGCCATCTCCGATATCGTTGCATCCTACCAATAGAACAGGAGCTGAGAGCCCTCCCCCTGTCGGGGACAGGGCCTCCTCTCGTGTCTCACCAGGTATCGATGCACGGCCGCTTGCGGTGCTCGCGCTTGGCCGGCTTCGGCACCGAGCGCAGCCCGGCCATGATCCAGCCTCGCGTTTCCGCGGGATCGATCACGTTGTCGATTTCGAACACCGACGCGATCGAAGTGGCCTTGCCGTTGGCGTATAGTTCGGCGACTTTTGCCTTGTAGTATTTCTCGCGTTCCACCGGATCGGGAATCGCTTCCATCTCCTTGCGGAAGCCGAGCCGGACATAGCCTTCCAGACCCATGCCACCAAATTCGCCGGTCGGCCACGCCGCCGTGAAGAACGACGCGTGGAAGCCACCGCCGATCATCGATTGCGCGCCAAGGCCGTAACCCTTGCGAAGCACGATTCCAAACAGTGGCACGGTCATGCTTGCGCCGGTTACGAACATGCGCGCCACATGACGAACGATTGCGGTTTTCTCCGCCTCCGGGCCAACCATGAATCCCGGCGTGTCGCACAACGACACGATCGGAATGTCGAACGCGTCGCAAAGTTGCAGGAAGCGCGCCGCCTTGTCACCCGCGTTGGCGTCGATCGCACCACCGAGATGCTTGGGATTGTTCGCAATCAGGCCGAAAGGCTTGCCCTCGATTCGGATGAACGCCGTAATCATGCCGACGCCGAAATCGCGCCGGATTTCGAGCACCGAGCCTTCGTCCGCGATCAGATCGATGACGGATCGGATATCGTAAACACGCAGGCGATTTTCAGGGATCGCGCGGCGCAGCAACCGCTGGTCTGGTGCTTTCCAGTCGGCAAGCGCGCCCTGAAAATACGACAGGTATTTTTGCGCGGCAGCCGTCGCGGCCTCTTCGTCCGCGACGAGAATATCGACAACCCCATTGGGCGACTGGAACGACACCGGCCCCACTTCCGCCGGATGATAGACGCCAAGGCCGCCACCTTCGATCATCGCCGGTCCACCCATGCCGATCGACGCATTCTCCGTGGCAATGATAACATCACAGCAGCCGAGCATTGCGGCGTTGCCTGCGAAGCAATAGCCCGAAACGACGCCGACCACCGGCACCAGCCCGGACAACCGCGCAAACTGCACGAACGAAGGCCCGTCGAGGCCAGTCATGCCAAGCCGGTCGGTATCGCCGGGTCGACCGCCGCCGCCTTCAGCATAGAACACAAGCGGCATGCGCCACTGCTCGGCAAGGCTGAGCATCCGGTCGATCTTCTTGTGATTCATGTGACCCTGAGTGCCGGCCAGCACGGTGTAATCGTAAGAGATCACCATGCAGCGTGCATCCTGCTCGCCGAGCTTGGTTGCGTTCACTGTCGCAACACCGGCAACAAGACCGTCGGCCGGGGTGTTCTTGATCAGGTCATCGACAGGCCGGCGGCGGCGCTGCGCGGCAATCGCCAGCGAGCCGTACTCCATGAATGATCCCTCGTCGACGAGTTGGGCGATATTCTCCCGCGCCGTTCTCTGGTTCGTCTTGCGGCGGCGCTCCACCGACTGCGGCCGGTTTTCATCCAGTGTATTGCCCTGGCGTGCGATCATCTCGGCCAGATCGGGACGAATGAAATCGAGATCGATCTCGGCTTCCTCCACCAACTCCTGCCCGGCCATCTCCTGCGGCTCGATATAGAGGATCGTTTCGCCCTGCATTAGCGTGACGCCGTCAGCCGCGACGATCCTGGTGATCTTTCCGCCCTGCTGGGCGGTCACCAGATGCTCCATCTTCATGGATTCGATGATCGCAAGTTGCTGTCCCGGATGCACGATGTCGCCCTCAGCAACCGGGATCGCAACCACCGTACCTTGCAGCGGCGCCGCTACTGCGACCGATCCCGCCGGCCCGCTCGTCGCGCCGTCGTTCTTGGCGCCGGTGCCCGATTTATCCTCGCCCACGCTTGTAAAGAACAGCGGCTGAGCAGCCTCCCTGGCCGCACTAACAAGCGCGGCCGCATGGGTATCGACAAAATTCGTGCTGATCCGGTTAGCAACAAAATCCGAATTTGCCAGCAGCGCCTGGATGAACGGGATGTTGGTCGCGACACCGTCGATACGAAATTCGCGCAGCGCGCGCGCAGCCTTTGCGACCGCATCAGGCCAGCGTGCGGACGGCGTATGAACGATCACCTTGGCCAGCAGCGAGTCGAAGGCGGCGCTTGTCTTGTAGCCAGCATAACCGAAGGTATCGACACGCACGCCCGGACCGGACGGCGGCTCAAACACCCCTAGCACGCCGCCGGTCGGCTTCGTTGCTCCGCTCTCGTCCATCACTTCCATGTTGATGCGTGATTGAATCGCAAAGCCGCGCGGCGGCGGGACATCGGACTGCGCCAGCCCGAGCGAGCCCAGCGTCGCACCGTCTGCGACCGCAAGCTGCGATTTCACCAGATCGACGCCGAGCACTTCTTCCGTGACCGTATGCTCGACCTGAAGCCGCGGATTTGCCTCGATAAACGCAAAGGCGCCATCGCCCTCGCCAGCTTCCCCGTCCACCAGAAACTCGAAGGTGCCGAGGCTGTCGTAGTTCGCCGCTCCGGCCAGTTGTTTTGCGGCTTCAACGATGCGCGCACGGAGACCATCGCTAAGCGAAGGGCTTGGCGCGACCTCGATCAGCTTCTGGTTGCGGCGCTGGATGGTACACTCGCGTTCCCACAGATGGCTGATCGCGCCATGGCGATCTCCGATAATCTGCACTTCGATATGGCGCGCCTTGCGAATGAGCCGCTCGACATACACACCGTCGCTGCCGAATGCCGCTTTCGCCTCGGACTGGCAGCGTGCATATGCTTCATCCAGATCGGACGCCTTCTCCACAGCACGCATGCCGCGGCCACCGCCGCCGGCCATCGCCTTGACCATGACAGCGCCGCCCTTGCCGAGCGATGTAAAAAACGCTTTTGCCTCGTCCAGCGTAGTCGGGCCGACGGTGCCTTCGATCACCGGGACACTGCAACGTTTCGCCAGCGCTTTCGCCGCAACCTTGTCACCGAACAGATCAAGCGCCTCAGGCGAAGGCCCGACGAATATAATCCCCTCTTCCGCGCAGCGCCGTGCCAGCACCGCGTTCTCGCTGAGAAATCCGTAACCCGGATGCAGTGCATCGCAACCGGTGGATTTCGCCGCCGAGATCACGCCTTCAATATCAAGATAGGCACGTGCACCGCGCCCGGGAATTTCGCAGGCCTTGTCCGCCGCACGGACATGAAGCGATAATGCATCGTCAGCCGGGTAGATCGCAACCGTTGCGAGCCCAGCGTCTGCGGCGGCGCGCGCGATACGAATGGCGATCTCGCCCCGGTTGGCGATCAGCAGCTTGCGAAACGACATAACTCTCTCCGTCACAAAACAACATCACTCCGGTGCGGGCAATCGTGACACCGCATCGGATGAATAATTTGGCGATCAACTCACGATGCGGCGGGCGCCTTCACGTCAAGTTCCTGCTTCTTGACCTTGCCGGTCGCGGTCATCGGCAACGCGTCGATGATCCGCACTTCCGGCACCTTGTAGACGGCCATCCGCTCCGCGCACCATGTACGAATATCTTCCGGCCTGGTCGTTCCGATCGCCTCAGGTTTGAGCTGAATGAACGCCACCGGCACCTGTCCCTTTTCGGGATCATCACGTCCGACAACACCCGATCCCAGCACCGCGGGATGCTGTCCGAGCAGCGCCTCGATCTCCGGCGGAAACACGCTCATGCCCTTGACCTTCAGCATCTCCTTGCGGCGACCGAGGAAGTGAATAAACCCTTCGGTATCGATGCATCCGATGTCGCCGGTGCGCAGCCAGCCATCGACGAGAGACTCTGCCGTCGCTTCCGGCTTGTTCCAGTAGCTCTTGAGCAGCGACGGCGTGCGAACGCGGATTTCCCCCTCGCTCCCAAGCGGTACGAGTTCGCCGGTCTGGAAGTCCGTGATCTTGAACTCCGCGCCCGGCACCGGAAGTCCGACGAAAATCGGCTGCGAAATCAAATCGAAATCATTGTCCTGGAAACCCGCCGTGAAGGTGTTCGACGTATGGGTTTCGGTCATGCCATACGCAGCTTCTGTTAGAACTGTTCCCGTCAGATCCTTCCACCGCTTGCGATAGTCAGGATTGAGCTTCTTCACGAACGAGACCACGCGGACCTGCGTCAGCGACGACAGGTCGAACTCCTTGAATCGCGGATGATCCATCAGCTCGACCGCGCCATCCACCGGCATCGCCGTGATGTTGACTTTATACTTGTCGATAGCAGCAAGTGTGCTCACCGCATCCCAACGCGCCAGCAGCACCAGCGTCGCGCCAGTGAACAGCGGGAAAATCAGTCCAAAGTTCTCACCCGCAATCCAGAATTCCGGGAAGAATGACAGAAAGATGCTGTCCTCATTGGCTGCGACAGAAATGCCATGGTTGGCCGCGGCCGTATAGACCATGTCGCCTTGGGTATGGACACAGCCCTTCGGCATGCCCGTCGTACCGCCAGTGTAGTTGAGCGCCGCAATGTCATCGAGACTGGCCGGCGGCAGCGGAACAGGCGCAGGCATCGCAGCAAGAGCCGGCAGCAGATCGGTCGCGCCCGGAACCGCGAGGCGCGGGCCGGTGATCGAATCCGGGGCCGGAATGGAGGGGTTTGCAGGGATAACATCGGCGAAGCTGGTGACGATGACCTCGCGCAGCTTGGTCACCGCTCTCACCTGATCGACGGTCGCCGCAAGCTGGTCGAGCGCGACGATGACCTCGGCATCTGTGTCGTTGAGCTCATAGGCGAGCTCGAAAGCGCGCGACAACGGGCTGACTGGCACATGGATCGCACCAAGTTTAAGGATACCGAAGAACACAATGTGAAACTGCGGACAGTTCGGAAGAAACACGGCGACGCGATCGCCCTTGCGCACGCCCTTCGCCTGCAAGAGGGCTGCGAACCGGTCGCTTTGCTGATCGAGATCGGCATAGGTCGTCACATGGCCGTAGAAAATCACCGCCGGTCGCTGCGGCCGCCGTTTCGCCCAGGCACGCAGATATTCGGTAAGCGCGACCTCGCCGTGCGGATACTGCGGCGCTCGCGCGATTCCCTCTGGCCATGTCTTGTTCCAGAGGGCGTGCAACTGCTCCAGATATTCTTTTTCGTCCAGGCGCGCGGCCATTTCCGGTCTTCCTTCTTATCTTTCAGAAATCAATCATCAACGGCGCTTCATGGTTGGATCGAGCGCAACACGCATCGACTCGCCCAGCGTGTTGAACGCAAGTGCCGTGAACAAAATCGCAAGCCCAGGCGGATACATCTGTTCAGGCGCGATCTCCATGTTCTGGTAAGCGCGCGCCAGCATCGCGCCCCAGCTCGGGTCCGGCGGCTGAATGCCAAGACCGAGGAAACTGAGGCTTGCTTCAGCGAGCAGTGCTGCGGCCAGCAACAACGTGACCTGGACGATCACCGGCTGAATTGCATTCGGCAGAACATGCCGCCAGAGGATGCGCCCCGTGGAAACGCCGAAACAACGCGCCGCATCAACATAGAGTTCGTTGCGCACCACCAGCGTGCGCGCACGGACCAGCCGCGCCAGTTGTGGCGCGAATACGATCCCGACCGAGATCATGCCGTTGGTCAGGCCGATCCCGAGTGCACCCGTGACCGCGATTGCGAGCACAATGGCTGGAAACGACAGGAAGCTATCCACCACGCGGCTGATCGCCTCGTCGACCCATCCTCCCAGATAGCCGGCCAGCACACCGACCGGAACGCCAATCGCAACGGCGATGGCGACGGCGAGAAAGCTTGCGTAGAGCGACGCCATGCCGCCGTAGATCAGCCGGCTCAGCGTATCGCGGCCGAGATCATCCGCGCCGAGCCAGTGCTTTGCCGTCATCGGCGACAAAGCCGCATCGAGATCTTGCAACGTCGGTGAATAGGGAGAAATCCAAGGCCCCAGGATCGAAATCAGGATCAGGATCAGCAGAAACGACAGGCTTAAAGCGCCCCGCAGATCAGAACGAAACCAGCGGCCGAAGCCAGCGAACCAGCTTGGCTTGCGTTCCACGATGACAACCGTATCCGCCATCTCAGGAAATCCTCGGGTCGAGAACGCTGTAGAGAATGTCGGTCAGCAGATTCAGCGTGACCACGATCAGGACCATTGCGAACACGACGCCCTGCACCACCGGAAAATCCCGGTTCATCGCAGCATTGACAATGAGACTGCCCATACCGGGAATGGCGAACACAGCCTCCACGACGACTGTTGCCGCAAGCATGCGATTGGCGAGCAGGCTCACCACCGTGAGGAGATTAACGCTGACATTCTTCAGCCCGTGCCGCCACAGGATCGACGACGGCGGCAGGCCCTTGGCGTGCAAAGTGCGCACCTGCTGCGACGACAGGATTTCGACCAGCGAGGAGCGAAGCTGCCTTGCAACCTCGGCGATGCCACCGGAAGCCAACGCTGTCGCGGGTAGAATCGCATGACGTAACGCACCCCAGGGATCCTGCGAGAACGCCACTGCCCCCGTAGCCGGCAACCAGTTCATTTCCAGCGCGAAGAATGCCACCAGCAACATGCCGAGCCAGAAGTTCGGCACGGCAACACCCAGCGATGCGATCGCCATGACGAAACTGTCGATCCATGATCCCGGCCTACTGGCCGCCGCGATACCAAGCGGAATTCCGATAAATAGCGCCAGCAGCAGCGCGAGTGTCACGATCAGAAGCGTGTGTGGCAGACACCGCTGGATCGAGGTGAGGACCGCCTCACTTGAGATGAGCGAGTTCGACAAATCACCATGCGCAGCTTTCCAGAGCCACGCCCCGTATTGGATGAGAAACGGCCGGTCGAGGCCGTAGATCTCGCGGATTTCCGCGATCCGCTGTTCCGATGCATTGTCGCCAGCGAGCGTTACCGCGACATCGCCCGGCACCAGCTTCAGCAGGCCGAAAACAATGAAGGTCGAGAGCACGACCACCGGCACCGTCTGCAACAGACGGCGACCGATGATGCTGAGCTTTGCGGCGGTAATCATGACGGACCATGCCCTCGTGGTCGAATGACCGGCGCCGCGCTTATCGCAACGGCGCCGTCAAGGATATTATCCCAGCGAGATGTTCTCGAACTTCGGCTTGCCGAGCAGGTTTGGCTTGAAGCCCTTGACCTTCTCGGAGAGCGCGTCGAGTTCAAACTGGAAGGCGAGCGGAGCAGACAGCGCGTTCTCCATGGTGAATCGCTGGATCTTCGCGAACACCGCTGCGCGCTTCGCAAGGTCTTCGCTTTCGCGGCTTTCCTGAATCAACGCCGACAGCTCGGGTGCCGCAAGGCGGCCTGCGTTGTAGTAGGCGCCCTTATCGAAACCGAGCGCATAGGTCATGCTTGGATCGGGACGTCCGGTCCACGCAGACACCAGAAGATCGAACTTCTTCTCGGTGGCGAAGAACTGCGAGCTGATTTCCGCGATCGTACCGCGCGTGAACTTGAGCCGGATGCCCGCCTTGCCAAGCTGATCCTGGATCACTTCGCCGCGGCGAACCGAGTCCTGATCCATGTAGCCGCCGATGGTCAGTTCAAGACCATCCTTGAAACCGGCCTCCGCCAGCAGCTTGCGGGCTTTGTCCGGATCGTGCGGATAGAGATTGGCGATGGACTTGTCATAAGCCCAATGCGTGCTCGGCAAGGTCATCCTTGCCGGTTCGCCAAGACCTCCCATGGTCGCCTTGACGAAGGCGTCGCGATCCAGCGCGAAATTGATCGCCTGCCGGACCTTGATGTTATCGAGGGGCGCACGAGCGGTATTGATGTAAATCTGAACGCAATACAGCGTCGGCGACGTCACCGTTGTGAGGTTCTTCGCCCGGTCAATGACCGGCTTCAGACGTGCAGGCAGCGCGAACGACATGTCGTTTTGGCCAGCAACCACCGAGCGCAGCGCGGTCGCTAGCTCGGGAATAATATTGAATTCGATCCCGTCGAGATAAGGCCGCCCCGGGCGCCAGTAGCTCTCATTGCGAGCGACTACAATGGCTTCGTTGTCGGCCCACCGCACAAACTTCCACGGCCCTGCCCCGACCGGCTTGCGGTCAGTGTCGTTGCCAAGTGCCTTGATGTTGGTCGGCGATACCATCATGCCTGCACGGTCGGAGAAGATCGCAGGCAATGCGCTGTCCGCGTTCTTCAGCTTCAACGTGACCTGCAGCGGGCCGGTGACCTCGACGGACTCGATACTCGTGAGATCCGCCTTCACGTTCGAGCGCTGATCCGCGCGGCCGCGATCGATGTTGAACTTGACGGCTTCCCCATCGAGCGGTGTGCCATCGTGAAACTTGATGCCACTCTGGATATCGAACACCAGCGTCTTGGGATCCGGGTAGTTCCATTTGGCAAGGCCGGGCTTCGGCTTGAGCGTGTCGTAGTCCCACTCGACCAGCGTATCGTACATGGTCCAGAGAATGCTGTGATCGGAACCTGCACCACCAGTTGCCGGATCGAGCGACGACGGATTGGCAGGCGCGGCAACTTTCAGGATGCCGCCCTTCTTTTGCGCCTCTGCGAGCGCCGGCAGACCGAATGCACCAGCGGCGGCGGCACCTCCCATCAGCGCCAGCATCTCACGACGGTGTAAAAGGCCCAGCATGTGATCGGATTTACTCATTTCGTTTCCTTCCGTTGTTATGGCGCAATTGACGCTTCTTGATTGTCCGGTGGCGGCCCGTCGGGGGTAGCGAAGTGGCAAGCAACCGCGTGTCCTGGCTTCAACTCACGCCAGGCCGGAACCTCGGCTGCGCAACGCGGCTGCACTGAGGGACAGCGGGTCCGAAACCTGCAGCCGGAGGGCGGCGCGACGGGGCTCGGGATCTCACCCTCAAGAATGATCCGTTTGTCGACCCGCATCGTGGACGGAAGTGGAATCGGCTCCGCCGACAGCAACGCCCGCGTGTAAGGATGGAGCGGCTGCTCGATGACATCTTCGGTCGGGCCAAGCTCCATCAACTTGCCAAGATAGGTCACGGCCACGCGATCGGAGACATGGGAAACAACGGAAATGTCGTGGGTGATGAAAACGTAGGTCAGCCCGAACTCGCGCTGCAGATCGGTGAAAAGATTGAGCACGTCGCCGCGGATGGACACATCCAGCGCGGCCACGACTTCGTCGCAGACAATGACCTTCGGGCGGAGCGTCAATACGCGGGCAATGTTGACACGCTGCTTCTGCCCGCCCGAGAGCTGGTGCGGATACCGGCCTGCCGTTTCGGGGGACAGCCCCACCCGCTCCAGCGCTTCGATACCGCGCCTGCGGCGCGATAAATCGTTGCCTTCGCGCATCACCTCCAACGGCTCGATCACGCTGTCGATGATGGTCATGCGCGGATTGAGGGCCGCGTTCGGGTCCTGAAAGATGATCTGATAGTCGCGCCGGTGCTTTCTGAACTGGCCGGTGCTGAGCGATGCCGGATCGATTCCGTCATGCAGGATATGTCCGTGAGTTGGCGCAATCAGCGACACCAGCGCGCGGCCCAGCGTCGTCTTGCCCGACCCGGATTCACCGATCACGCCGAAGGTCTCACCGGCGCATACATCGAAATCCATTCCGTCGATCGCCTTGACCGTCTCGCGGCCGTCGCGCGTCGGAAACAGGATACGCAGATCGCGTACCGCCAGAATGTTTTTCGTCGCGGTCATCAGTTCACCGCTCCCGGCAAGACAAGATCGGGCGAACGCCAACAGCGCGCGCCGCGCCCCGGCTCGACATCGATCATTGGTTGCTCGCGCTCGCAACCGGCGGCCGCATGGGAGCAGCGAGGGCGAAAGCGACAACCTGCAGGCATGCGGTTCGGCGGCGGAACGCGGCCAGGAATCGAAGGCAGAACACCGCGACGCTGACTTAGACCGGGCAACGAACGCAGAAGCCCCGATGTATAGGGATGGCGCGGGCGCATCAGTGCGTCATCGACGGGCGCGTCTTCCACCACCTCCCCTGCATACATGGTGATCATGCGGGTGCAGACTTCAGCGACCACGCCGAGATCGTGCGTGATGAAAATGAGCGCCGTGCCGGTACGCTCGCTTAAGGAGCGCAGGAGATCGGTGATCTGGGCCTGAACGGTGACATCAAGCGCGGTGGTCGGCTCATCTGCTATCAACAGCTTCGGCTTGCAGATCAGCGCCATCGCGATCATCACGCGCTGACGCATGCCGCCGGACAGTTGGTGCGGATACTCATCGCAGCGCCTCTCCGGCGCCGGAATGCCCACCTCTGCCAGGGCGGCAATGGCGCGTTCGCGCCCTTCCGCACGGCTGACGGGAAAATGCGCACGATAGGCTTCGCTGATCTGATCACCGACGGTGAAAACCGGATCGAGTGCGCTCATCGGCTCCTGAAAGATCATTGCAATATCGCGGCCGCGTACAGCTCGCATCTTACGTGACGAAAGCCCCGCGAGATTGGTGCCCTCAAACAGGATTTCGCCTTTCACGCGCGCGGACTGCGGCGGCAGCAGCCGCAACAGCGAAAGCCCCGTCACCGTCTTGCCGCAGCCGCTCTCACCGACAATGCCGACTCGCTCGCCCGGCGCGATCGAGAAGCTGACATTCCTGGTAATCGGCAACTCGCCATCTCCGGTCGCGAAGGACAGCGAAAGACCGCGCACGTCGAGCAATCGTGGCGCGGGCGCAGATTGCGTGCACGTCTCAGTGGAACTGGACAAGTCCGTCACGGGGACCATCACGCGGTCACGTCAAACGAACGGAAGGATTGAGCGAAACTTCGAGAGCTGCGGCACGGGACGAACCGAGGCGTCTGGATCAACCCGATCGACTTTCCCTGTCGATGGACCCCGAAGGATTAACGTCGCACGCGGCGCCTTCATCACTCTGCTCCCTTGCCTGCCTCGCCCGGTCTTGGTGCCGGGGATGACGGTCGTCCGCTCTTGTTTGCTGAAGCCGGTCGAGTTCGGGCCCAAGCGAGGCGTTTTCCCCTCGAAACGAGCCGCTGCTCGCATTTCGGGGTGACGTGCGGCCATACAAGGTTATCAGTTGTCAATTGTCAACAATTGACTTTAGCGGTAAAAAAAGGGACTGAGGCCGTCCGATGTGCGAACGTCCTTACACGGAGCAAAATGCAATGGACGCGCCTCTTCGGATGCAGAAGGCAACAAACGACGCCGACCTCGAGCGAAAGTTCGCGCCAAGAACAATTCCGGATCAGGTTGCCGAAGAACTCGGTGCGGAGATCGTTGCTGGCCGCCGCAAGGCCGGCGAACGTCTCGTCGAACTGGATCTCGCACGAGACTTCGGTGTCAGCCGCGGCCCGATCCGCGAGGCTATTCGCATTCTCGAACGCCGGCGCCTCGTTGAGCTGCTGCCACGGCGCGGAGCTTACGTGCGGCCTCTGTCGCTGAAATCGATCGCCGATCTGTTCAATGTCCGCATGGCCCTCTCGATGCTGGCGGTACGCGCAATGGCAACCGCACCGATCGAGAGCTATGTCGAAACTCTCGCAAGGCGCTGCTCAGAGTTGGAAGCGCTGGTGGAAACCGGCGATCCGGCGGCGTTTGCACTTGTCACGACGCGCGCGGTCAAAACTGTTGCGCGCGGCTCGGGCAACGAGCTTCTGGTCGAACTTCTGACTGATCTTGCCAACCAGACGGTGTGGACGACGATCTGGAAGGCGCCGCTCGACTATCAGACGCGGGAGCTGCGGCGACTAGCGACCGATCTGATGACGTCAACCCTGGAATCCATCAAGCGCAGGGACCCCGAGGCGGCGGCCGCGAGCCACGGCAAACTGCTTGAGGAAGACCGCGACCGGGCGCTGGAAACCCTGTCTCAATTGCGCGGAGAGTCTTTCAATCTGAGCGCCCTCTCGCAACCGGCGTCTCCGGCAACAAACGAACTGGCTCAGGCAGATTAAAGATCGGCCGACACGTTCTACCGATAAAGGCTTTCGATCTCGGTCTCGTACTTCTTGTGCACGTTGGCCCGGCGGACCTTCATCGTCGCCGTGACCTCGTCATCATCGTGGTCCAGCTCCTTGGTGAGCAGATAGAAGCGACGGATCTGCGAGACCTGCGCGAGCTTCGCGTTGGCGCTGTCGATCTCGGACTGGATCAGTTCACGCAGACTCGCATTCTCGGTCAGGTTCTTGAAATTTGTATAAGCGAGCCCCTTCTCCTCCGCCCACTTCCCCGCGAGATCATAATCAATCTGGATCAGCGCGGAGACGAACTTGCGGGCCTCGCCGATAACGATGCATTCCTTGATGAACGGACTTGACTTGACCGTATTCTCGATCTCGGACGGACTAAGGTTCTTTCCGCCAGCGGTGATCATGATGTCCTTGAGACGATCAACGATACGGAAGTGGCCATCGGTGAACTCAGCAACATCGCCGGTATGCAGCCAGCCGTCGCGGATCGCGGCCCTGGTGGCTTCCTCGTTGCGATAATATCCGGCGAATACCGTATCGCCGCGAATGAGAAGCTCGTTGGAGGCGCCGAGCTTCACTTCCATCTTGTCAATGCCATGCCCCACCGTCCCGACCCGGCGATCGGAAAGCACCTGCCCGAGCGCAATGCCGGAACTTTCGGTGAGCCCATAGACCTCGATCAAAGGCACTCCCAGCGTGCGAAAGAAATGCACAATGGCAGGCGAGATCGGCGCAGCGCCGGTCATCGCGATGCGTGTTTTCCGCAGACCGATGAAATTCTGCAACGCGCGGAAGATCAGCCAGTACGAGAGCGTAAACTTGAGCCTCTCCGCAAACGTCCTGTCCGCCGGGTTCTTTTCGGCGAACGGCTCACATACAGCATAAGCCCAGTCGAACAGCGCGCGGCGAACGCGCCCTGCTTCGAGCAGCTTGATGTGGATCGACGAGTGGAGCTTTTCCCAGATGCGCGGCACACCAAGGAACATGCTGGGCGCAACCTCGCGAAGATCCTCCTGCACGGTTCGGATCGACTCGCCAAAATTCACCAGCGAACCGAGATAAACCGGCACCATGACCGTCGTCATCTGCTCCGCGACGTGACATAGCGGCAGATAGGACAGAAGGCTCTCTGAGGCGTCAAGACTCAGCCGCTCCGTCGACGCGATCGCCTGCGCCCGGATGTTCTTGTAGCTGAGCATTGCGCCCTTGGGCTTGCCGGTCGAGCCGGAAGTGTAGATCACCAGTCCGATCTGCGAGAGTTGCTGGCGGTCAATGGTGCTGTCTGTCAGTCCAGCGTGAGTTGCTTCGAATTCGACGCCAAGCGCTTCGAGCGCATCGAACGACATGACCTGATCCGGCGGATAGTCCCTGATCCCCTTGGTTTCGAGGACGACGATGCTCCGCAGCTTCGGCAACTCATCGCGTCGCTCCAGAACCTTGTCGACCTGCTCCTGATCTTCGCACACGATGATTTCGGATTCGGAATGCGCGAGGACGTAGGCGACTTCGTTGGCCGGGCTGGTCGGATAGACGCCGACAGCGACACCATCGACAATATTTGCCCCGAGTTGCGCAAGCACCCACTCAATCCGGTTCTCGGACAGAATGGCGACGTGGCCGTTTGCGCTCAGTCCGAGCGCCCGGAAGCCAAGCCCCACATGGCAGGCGCGCGCGTAATAGTCCTTCCAGCTGCACGGATTCCAGATTCCGTATTCCTTCTGCCGGATCGCCACACGATCGGGATGACGGCGCGCGTTCTCACGCAGCGCCTGCGGCAACGTTATCTGGGGAAATCTCTCGGTCATGTCAGTGTTCCGAATCCAACGTTCACCGTATCTGCAGCGCTTTTCCTATCGCCTCGATCAGGACAGCCAGCGCTTGCGGCGCTTGTAGTGCTTGATGCCGCGAAAGCCCTTTGCTTCGGCGTTGGCAGCGCCGACGCCCAAATAGAATTCACGGACATCCTGATCGCGGATCAGTTGCTCCGTTGGCCCATCTGTCACGATCTTCCCGGACTCCATGATGTACCCGTACGTGGAGACAGCGAAGGCAACCGCCGCGTTCTGCTCAACGAGCAGCATCGAGACGCCCTGCTCACGGTTGATGCGCGCGATGATGGTGAAAATCTCTTCCACAAGTTTTGGTGACAGGCCGAGCGACGGCTCGTCCAGCAACATCAACTCGGGCTGCGCGATCAGCGCGCGCCCGATGGCCAGCATCTGCTGCTCGCCTCCCGACAGATATCCGGCACGTCCGGTGCGCCGCTCGAACAGGCGGGGGAAATAAGTGTAGACGAGGTCGAACGGCGTCCTGCCTCCTGCCCGCCCCGACATCGCATAGGTCGCGGCGGTGAGATTCTCCTCGACCGTCAGGTCCTCGAAGATCCTGCGCCCTTCCATCACATGGAAGAGGCCGCTCCGCACCAGTTGATGCGGAGCGAAGCGCGAGATGGTGTCGCCCTTGAACAGGATTTCGCCGGTCGTCACCTTGCCGTCTTCCAGTTCGAGAAGATTGGAGACGGCCTTGAGCGTGGTCGATTTGCCGGCGCCGTTGGAGCCGAGCAACGCGACCACCGCTCCCTTGTCGACCTTCAGCGACAGGCCGCGGAGCACCTGGACCGTCTTGTTATAGACGACCTCGATGTTGTTGACTGAGAGAAGTGCTTCCGCGGTCATTGTCGTTACTTCGCGATCTTGATCCAGTCGGAGACCGGCTTCATGGTCTTGTTCGCGCCGTCATACTGATAGACGCGGCCGACAGGAACGGTATTGCCGGGAATCGAAATCGGCACGCCGATGATGCCGCCGGTGTCGAAGTCCTTGATCGAATTCAGCGAGGCTTTCATGTTGGCCGCGGTGAGCTCCTTCTTGGCGTCAAGCGTGCGCTTGGCCGCTTCGGTCATCAGCATCGCGGTCAGGAAGCCCTGCATGTAGCCGGTCGACTGATACTCCGGACGGATCTGCCGGATCTTCTCCAGCATCGGCGACTTGCCTTCCGTGTCGTAATAGTAGCGATACGGCATCACGCCCATGAAGCCGTCAGCAACGTCTGCCGACTTGGCCCAGATGGCATTGTCCATCGACCAGAACGTACCCATGAACTTGGTCTTGAGGCCGAGCTGCTTTGCCTGGGTCATGAATTCCGGCAGCGGGGCCAGAATGTAGCCGTGGAAGATCGTGTAGTCGGGATCGGCACGGCGCAGCTTGAGAACTTCGGTGGAGACGTCGACGCTGGTGGGCGGCGTGGCAATTTTCTCAACGACCTTGAGGCCGAGCTCCGCCGCCCGCTTTTCGGTCGGCGCGATCGGATCGCGGCCGAATTCGGTATCGGAGTTGACCAGAGCGATCTTGGCGCCCGGCTTCGTCTTCGCGATATATTCAAGCAAAATGCCGATCATTTCCGAATAATCCGGACCCGCGATGAACTGGTACGGGAAATTCTTCGGATCGTTCAGCTCGGTCGCGAACGACGCGCCGGCCAGGACGATATCGCCGCGGCGACTGAGTTCGGCGTTGATGGTCTTGGAGAACGCGGTGGAGTCTCCGTAGTAGAGGCTCACCTTCTCCTGGCTGGTGATGCGATTGAACACCGCCACGGAATTATCGACCTTGTAACCGGTGTCTTCAGCGACATACTTGACCTTGCGGCCATTGATGCCGCCGGCATCGTTCACGATCTTCACATAGTCCTGGAAGGCATTATTCAGCGCGATCCCTGCGAAGGCGAACACGCCGGTCATCGGCATCGATGCGCCGATCACGATGTCGTCGGCGGCCCGAGCTGGTGCGTTAAAGCCTAAAGCAAAACAGCCCGCGGCTGCGTACGACAGAAGCTTCCGCCGCGTTGGAAGGATATTCATTGTTGTTTCTCCCTGCATACTATTTTTTGAACGGCCACAGATGGAAGAAGCGCCGCACGCGGCGCCAGATTTCGGCAAGGCCCTGCGGCTCGAACAGCAGGAACCCGATGATGAGCAAGCCGAAAACGATTGTCCGGATCGGTGACAGTTGCGCCACCGCATTCGGAATGAAGGTCATGTAGGAAACCGCGATCTTTAGAAATTCCGGCACCATGGTCATGAAGATAGCGCCGAGGATCGCGCCGAGAATGGTGCCCATCCCTCCGACGATCACCGCGGCAAGGAAAAACACCGAATAGATCAGCGGGAAGCTTTCCGGCGTGACCACACGGAAGAAGTAAGCCCACATTCCGCCGGCGACGCCCGCATAGAATGACGACAGCGCAAACGACAGCAGCTTGTACTTCAGCAGCGGAATGCCCAGCACTTCCGCGGAAATATCGCGATCACGGATGGCGATGAAGGCCCGGCCAATACGGGTGCGGAACAGGTTGGCCGCCGCGAGAACCGACAGCGCCGTAAGCGGCATAAAGAGCCAGTACAACTGGAACGGACGCGCAAGATCATATCCGAACAACCGCGCAGGTGGCATGCTGAGCCCCTGCGTTCCACCGAGAATTGCCGGTCCGTTGGCAAACAGGAAGTGGAGAATGAAAGACGCTGCGATGGTGGCGATGGCGAGATAAAGCCCCTTCACGCGCAGACTCGGAATGCCGACCACCATGCCGACGCCCGCCGCGACAAATCCCGCCACGACGAGATTGATAATGAACGGCGTACCCACCCGTATTTCAAGAATGGCGACGGTGTAGGCCCCGACCGACATGAAGGCCGCCTGCCCCAGACTGACAAGGCCGGTATAGCCGGTGAGAATGTTAAGCCCGGTCGTGCTGACGATATGGATCAGGACAAGACAGGCGAGATAGATCCAGTACTGATCGGCGAAGAACGGAAACAGCACGAGCCCTGCGAACAGCAGCACGAGCATGAACCGTTGCACGCTGGTGTCGAACAGCGCTTCCGCCTGGGCGTAGGTTTGATGGATGGCGCCGATACGCATCAGAGTCGCTCGATTTCAACAGTGCCGAACAATCCGTAAGGACGGATCATCAGCGCAACCACGAGAATGATGAAGGTCACGAGCAGCTTGAACTCCCCGCCTAGATAGGTGCCAACCAGCGCCTCGACAACACCGATGGCCAGACCCGCAACAAGCGCGCCGGCAATGGAGTCCAGACCGCCGACAATGACAGCGACCAGCACCGACAGACCGAACACACCCATGGTCGGCGAAATCCCGCCGATCGAACCGATCAGGATCCCGGAGCCCGCTGCCGCCATTCCGGCGACGATCCACGAGACCGAGAACACCGCTGGGACATTGATGCCGCAAGAGAATGCCGCCCCCTGATCGGTGGCAGTGGCGCGCAGCGCGACACCGCCGCGCCATGTCCGGAAAACCGCAAGGAACACCGCGATCAAGATCGTCGCGACCACAAAGCTCACCGCAATCTTCGGGGAGACGTAAGCGCTGCCGATAAAGATCGGTTTCGACGGCAGGAAGTTCGGCAACGTTGCAGGATCGCTTCCCCAGACGAATTCGACGAACCCGATCAGAACAGAGCTGAGGCCGACCGTCACCATGAACACCGAAATCGGGCTTTCGCCCAGCATCGGCCGGATCAAAACGCGCTCGATCACGCCGCCGAGAATGCCGCCGCCGATCACCGTCAGAATGATCGCAAGCCAGACCGGAAGCGCGAGCGCAGCAGTCAGTCCGAAGAAGAAATACGCGCACAGCATCAGCATTTCGCCGACCGCGAGATTCAGCACCTTGGTGGCCTTGTAGATCAGGACGAACGCGATGCCGGTCAGCGCCAGCAATGCGCCCGACCCGAGGCCCGAGAGCACGATCTCGATGAGAAAGAGCCAATCCATCACGCCGCCTTCTCGCCCGCAATACGCCGCGACAATTCGCCAACATCGCCCGAACCCAGATAGGCCGAGATGACATCGGGGTTGTTCTGGATCTCGGCCGGCTTGCCGGCTGCAATCACCTGTCCGAAGTTCAGCACGACGACGTGATCGGAGATGTCCATCACAAGGCCCATGTCGTGCTCGACCATCAGGATGGTGACGCCCCACTCTTCTTTCACATCGAGAATGAAGCGGGCCATGTCCTCGGTTTCTTCGCGGTTCATGCCTGCGACCGGCTCGTCCAGCATCAGGATGCGCGGACGCATCGCAAGCGCGCGTGCCAGTTCGACACGCTTACGGAGGCCGTAGGACAACGACGCCACCGGCTGATCGCGGATGTGTTCCATCTCAAGAAAGTCAAGCACACGCCGCTCGATCTCGGAGCGCAGTTCAAGCTCTTCGCGTTTTGCCCGGCCGAAGTACCAGAGCGCATCGAAGACATTTGTCTCCATGTGGGCATGGCGGCCGAGCTTGATGTTGTCGAGCACAGTCATGCCGCGAAACAGCGCGATGTTCTGGAACGTGCGCGCCAGGCCGAGCTTGGCTCGCGCCGGGGGATGCAGTTTGCTGATGTCCTCGCCGCCGAACGCGATGATGCCGGTGGATGGCCGATAGAAGCCGGAGATGCAATTGAACAGCGATGTCTTGCCCGCGCCGTTCGGGCCGATCACCGCCGTGATCGATCCGGGCGCGACTGAAAACGAAACATCCGTCAGCGCCTTCAGGCCGCCGAAAGCCAGCGACAGATTGCTGACGTTCAGTTCGGCGGACGACAGCGGATCGCGATCACGCATCGTCATGCCGCGCTCCGCGCGATCGGCCTATCGATATCCGGATGCACCGGATTCCCCAACCCTGTCACCATGACCTCCCCTTTTGATTTGCCTGGCGCTTCAGCGCTCTTGTGGCCAAGTGTTTTTTAAATCGCTGTCCTCATCGCTTCTGCTGCGCCAGCAGCGCATGTTCCATGTACATCCGCTCCACCGGCCGATCGAGCGAGTTGCCGGCCCGCTCAAAGCCGCGCCGCCAGTCTTCGACATGCCGCCGCATCCAGATCATACCGTGTTGCTTGTCGCGCTTCCGGATCGCATCGAGCAGATGATGATGTGCGGCAATCAGACGCGGCATGCCTTCGGCAACATTGCGCACCACCATCTCGGTGGTCGGAAAGAACAGCAGACCGGCCGGCTCGCGCGCCAGTTGCAGCACGCGATTGTGTGAGGCTTTTGCAATCAGGATATGAAACTCGGCGTCAAGTTCGGCGAACGCCGCGGGATTGGCAATGGATTGCTCGGTCTTCTCAATGTTGAGAGCGATCTCGGCGATGTCCTCGTCGGTGGCGTGATTAACCGCGTACTCAATCGCGGCAACCTCGAGGATCATCGCGGTCTCGAACAATTCCCTGAACGTGACTTCGTGCAGCACAAGCGCGCGGCTCAGCCGGCTTGCGAGCTTGTTGTATCGCGGCAGGCACGCATACAGACGGCGGCTTGAATCCCGCCGGATCAATCCGCCTTCCTCGAGAACCCGGATTCCCTCGCGAACCGTCGAACGATTGACGCCGAATTGTTGAACCAGTTCGGATTCGGTCCCGATCGGATCATCGGGCTTGATCCGGCCGTTGACGATTTCACGCTCGATCGCGTCAGCCACCTTTTGATAGGCGGGCGCGACTTCGATGCGCTTGAAATTCGGGGACGTCGACGACATGAAAGCCCGATGTTGATTGTCGGACAATTGGTAGGGGTGTGTCTTGTGCTCGTCAATGGGCTGCTAGCAGCGACTTTTTTGCTGCATTGCGAAAATTCGTCGGCCAAATTTCACTTTTGTTGTCTTGTCCGACAATGCAGACCAACCTAATGGCTTTTGATTGATCCCGTTGCAGTTGCTGGAGAATGTCGCCCTCCCATCCCGGCATTGAACAACCGCGGCCGAGGTGTTCGCCGCGACGAAAAGCAAGAGCATGCGGATGCCGGAATTCGATTGGCATCGTTGCAACTGTGCAAATTGACAAAGAGGGTGCCGTAGACGAAATCCGAATATGGAATTTCCGGTTATATTGCGCCGTCACCGATTAGCAGAGCGGATAACCTATGGTCAGCCAACGACTCCGAGCCCTGGACGGCTTGCGCGGCGTGGCCATCCTGCTGGTGATGGGCTTTCATTATTTTTATCATCTCGAGTCGTTCTACTATAAATCGACGCTGTACCCGTACGGCGAGACGTTCAGCAGCGTCCTGATCTTCAAGTACGGCTACATGGGCGTCGAACTGTTCTTCATCATCTCGGGCTTTGTCATCGCGATGACTCTGGAATCGTCGCGATCGGTGATTGATTTCGTGATCCGCAGATTCGCGCGCATCTGGCCCGCGCTGATTGTTTCTGCGATTCTCACATTCTTTCTGCTGAACTGGTCCGATGCGCCATTCGCCCTCCACCGCCGCCAGTTCTGGCCGAATTTCCTGCCGTCGCTCACGCTGACGCCGCCGTCGCTGTGGTCCGGCTGGTTTCCGAAGGTGGATTACGTCACCGGGGTCTACTGGTCGCTGGTGGTCGAGATCCGGTTCTACGTGATCGCGGTGATCCTGTTCTGGCTTTTCTCGCGGGAGAAACTCGCGCGCAACATCGTCATCTTTACACTCGTCGTCTATATCGCCCGCGCCCTGCTGCGGCGCGCGATGCCCGGATACAACGGGGTCTATGACGCGCTGTTCATTCCTGATTACCTGCCGTGGTTCGCGGCCGGTGCAGTGTTCTACGAACTGTACAAGGAACGGCTCGCCAAAGGCGCAGCGCTTATCATGCTCGCCATGATGTATGCGCTGATCGCGCGGGTCAGCACAAACTACGCGATGATCGGGCGAGATCCGGTCTTTGCCAGCGCCGCTGCGCTGTTTTTTCTGACGTTATTCTGGTTTCTCGCAACAAAACCGACGTCAATGAGAATTTTTGAAATTCGCCCGCTGGTCTGGATCGGCGAGTGCAGTTACTCGATCTATCTTTATCACTACGCGGTGGGGATGATCCTCATCTCGCAAGTGTCGAAGACCATCGGCCTCGCGCCGCAGCTTTTCCTGGTGGCGGCGATTTCACTGCTGGTGCTTGCTGTGGGCCGCGTGTCCTATGCGGTGGTTGAAAATCCGAGCCGGCGCTGGCTCACCAAGCTGCTGATCGGCCCGCCGCAGAAACCTGCGGCGGCGGCATCCCCGGCGGCCTAGTTATTTGCCGGTGAATGTCGGCTGTCGCTTGGCGAGAAACGCGTTGACGCCTTCGGTAAAGTCCTTCGTACCGATACATGCGCCGAACGCCTTCGCCTCAGCCTCCATCTGATCGTGCAAGGAGTTGTCGAGCGAGCCGCGCAGCAGCGCCTTTGCCTGTCCATAGGCGAATGTCGGCCCCTCCGCGAGACGTCGCGCCAGCTTCTCGGTCTCGCTGGCGAGATCGGCCGCAGGCACCACGCGATTGACGAGACCCAGCCGCAGCGCTTCCGCGGCATCATAAACATCCGACAGCAGCGCAATCTCCAGCGCTTTGCGCAGGCCGACCAGCCGGGGCAGCGACCATGACGACGAGCCGTCAGGGCTCGTGCCAAGCTTGGAATAGGCCAGCGTGAAGATCGCGGTGTCCGCAGCAATCGCGAGATCCGTCGAAAGCGCGATGCTCATGCCTGCTCCAGCGACCGCGCCGTGGAGGCTGGCAATCACCGGCTGGGGCAGCCCCGCCAGAATTTCGAGTCCTTCATGCAGCGGTTCCATGATCGTCGGAACATGCCTGCGCACTTCGTCAGCCGGTCCCTGAAACGCGGAGATGTCGCCGCCCGCCATGAAGGCGCGCCCCTCTCCTGCAATGATGACGACACGGTTTTCCTTATCGGCGGCGACGCTTTTGCAGGCGCTCAGAAACGCGTCCGCCGCATCCACGCTCAGCGCGTTCAGAACCTTGGGACGATTGAAAACAATGCGCGCAATAGGTCCATCGACCTTCAGAAGCACCGGCTGATCTGACACTCGCATCTCCCTTGACCATTGTTTCTTTGAACAACCGGTAAGCCGGAAAATTCAGAGCGTCAACGCACAGCGAGCCGCAGAAAACTCATGATGCAGCCGAGCGCGCCGAAACCGGCCCCGAGCGCGAGCGCGACAGTCGCGCCGTGATGACCGGCGAGCGCGAAACATAGCGCAGCCAGGGCCGCGCCCAGAGTCTGCCCGATCAGCCGCGCGGTGGCGACGATGCCGCTCGCGCCGCCGCTGCGCCCGGCAGGCGCACTGCCCATGATGGCTTTCATGTTCGGGGACTGGAAAAAACCGAACCCGCAGCCGCAGATCGCCATGCGCCAGACGATGTCGGCAACGCTCGGTGAGGCCGGCAGCATGGCCAGCAGCGCCATTCCGATCCCGAGCATGAGAAGCCCCAATCCGCCCAGCAGACCTGCGGGATGACGATCCGACAGACGCCCTGCGATGGGCGCCATGATGGCGACGACGATCGACCACGGTGTCATGAAGAATCCGGTCTCGACCTGGGTGCGGTGGAGAACGTCCTCGAAGTAGAACGGGAGCGACACGAAGGCGAGCCCCTGCACTGCGAACGAACAGACAGCGGTCGCGACCGACAGGGAGAACATCGGCCTGCGAAACAGATCGATCGGCAGCATGGGAGCCGGATGATCCGCCTGCCTGTAAAGCAGCCACGCACCGAAGATAACCGCACCCACGAGCTCGATGACGACAACGCCCATCGGCGCCTTGTGGGCGGCGCTGCCGATTCCGAGGATAAAGAGGCACAGGCTGACCGACGTCAGCAGTGCGCCGGGAAAATCGAAGGCGTGGGCCGCGCGCGGCGTCTGCGGCAGCGTCTTGATGCCGATCAGCATGGCGGCCACGCCGAACGGAATGTTGATCGCGAACAGCCACGGCCAAGAGGCCACGGACAGGATGCCCGACGCCAGCGCCGGGCCGAGCGTGAATGCGGTCGCGACCACAAGCGCATTGTTGCCAAAACCGCGTCCGTGAAGTCTTGAAGGATAGACGAATCTGACGAGAGCCGTGTTCACGCTCATGACGCCGGCTGCGCCCAACCCTTGCAGAACGCGCGCAATCAGCAACGTCGGCAACGACCACGCCAGGGCGCACGCCAGCGATGCAACCGTGAACAGCAGGAGTCCGCCAAGGTAGATCCGCTGATGGCCGACGATTTCGCCGAGCGCCGCGAGCGGCAGCAGGGTCGCGACCATCGCGATCTGGTAGACGTTCACGACCCAGATGACATCGGCGGGCGTTGTGCTGAGATCGGCTGCAATCGCCGGAAGCGCGATGTTGGCAATGGCGGTGTCCAGCGCCGACATGGCCAGAGCGGTGAAGATCGCAAACACCGCCCAGCGTCTGGTTTCCGGTGGAAGACCATCGATTACGGGAGGCAGCTTCGCCGAAATAGCGTCCATTTCGCGAAGTGTCCTGAGGCGGTTCGCGCGCGGTGTGAGACCGGTATGTAGCCCGGAATAGGCTCGGCCTGCACCGGCGATGCCGCATGCGGCATATGCGCAGCGCAATAACCAAGCCAAATGGCTACACGATCGCGTGAGAACCGCAGTGCTCAGGGCGAACTCAGAGAGTCCTCTCCGAGGTAGCGGATGCGCGCCTCGATCCACGACTCTTTCTGTATGGCGTCCAGGATCGCAATCGACAGCGACTTTCGCAGCGGACTGTCGGGCGGCAACGCGAACGCGTAGTTCTGCGCCTCGATGGAAATGTCCAGCACCTTGAGCCGAGACGCGAAGCCCTGCCGGATGGCCCATGTCAGCAGCGGCTTGTCATAAACGAACGCGTCGATACGGCCTGCACGCAAGGCCTTCAGTCCGTCGCCAAGCGTATCATAAGGCTGGAACTTGAGCTTGCGCCGCAGAAGATCGCCTTCGGATGATGTCCCCTTGACCGTGCCGACACGCACCGATGCGAGGTCGGAGGCGCCATAGATCGTTCCCCGGATTTGCGAAGTCGTCAGCACCGAAGTGACGCCGGCTGTAAAAACCGCAATGGTGATGACCGACACCACCAGCCAGATAGTTGCGACGCTCCGGCCGAGAATGGTCTGCGGACCCTTTTCCGCCGACGATCGCTGCGTCATCGCCAGCGTCGACCACCACACGCTGGAGCTGATGCCCTTGGTGATGCCGCCTCCGAAATATTCGTTCTGCCGCCGCTCCAGCAACCAGACGAGAATACCAGCCACCAGCGTCAGCCCTATCAACACAGCAACGGCCTGGATGAAATTGAATGACGTCATCGCGCGGCGGAGTGTCGCCCAGTTCATCACACTGACGATGGGAACGGCGATGCCGGTGCCTGTCGAATAGTAAGACTGCGTGAAATCCAGAATCTTTTCGCGATCGACAGTGACGGTGATGGCTCCCACCGCAATATCGAAACGCGAGGACGCCGTCCCCTGAATCAATTCGGGCATGTCCTCGACTTCGACGAACCGGAACGTCTGGTTCGTCGCCTTCGCGACCTGCCGCCAGAGTTCGATGCTGAGACCCGACCAGGCGCCGTCGGAGCCCTTCATCGCAAACGGCGGCGCATTGTTGACGCCGACCACCAGTTCGCGCTTCGCGGGCGCCGACGCCTTCTGCGCCTGCCCTTGGGCGAAAGGCAGAACGCACGACCACACGAGCACCAGAAAGGCTATCCGCAGGATCATCGCTTCTTCCGCAAGTTCGGTGGCGTCCGAAGGCCGACCGGGAAAAATCAGTGACGCGTTTCTGACTGATTCTGCCGACATCACGTTACTAAAAAGCTGGGATCTATCAGCTATTGCCAGCCGTTATTGCCGAGCGCCGCGCGCTACCCACCTTTTGTGAGCCTTGAAACTACTGCTATACCTTGGCTTCATCCGAGTTCGCACGATCGAGAGAACAATCTCATGAAAGCCTATGTCTACGGCGCGAACGGCGCGGCGATCACCGACGTCCCGAAGCCCGTGCCGAAGGGCCCGCAGGTTCTGGTAAAGGTTCACGCCTGCGGCATGAACCGGGCGGATCTCGGCATGATCAGAGGGCATGCCCATGGCGCAGCCGGCGGCGTCGGCACTGTGCTCGGCATGGAATGGGCCGGCGAAATCGTTGAACTCGGCCCTGACGCAAAAGGCATGAAAGTCGGCGACCGCGTGATGGGCTCTGGTCCCGGCGGCTACGCGGAATATGCCGTCACCGACTACGGCCGCATGTTTCCCATTCCGGCGTCGATGGATTTCGAGCAGGCGGCGTCGCTGACGCTGGCGCTGACCACGATGCACAACGCGGTCGTTACCAACGGTGCGCTTCAGCCGGGTCAGAACCTGCTCGTCCAGGGCGCGAGTTCAGGCGTCGGGCTGATGGCGCAGCAGATCGCCAGGCTCAAAGGCGCGAAGCTCGTGATCGGTTCGTCCACCGATCCGAAACGACGCGCGCAACTCACCGAGTGGGGCGCGGATCTCGCGATCGATTCCAACGATCCCGCATGGGTCGATCAGGTGTTGAAGGCCACCGGCGGCGCGGGCGTCGATGTCATCATCGATCAGGTCTCCGGCAAGCTCGCGAACCAGAACCTCGCTGCGACGAAGGTCCTCGGGCGCATCATCAACGTGGGGCGGCTTGGCGGCACCCATGGCGACTTCGATTTCGATCTGCACGCCGCGCGCCGCATCCAGTATATCGGCGTGACCTTCCGCTCCCGCTCGATCGAGGAAATCCGCGACATCTTCGCGGCCGTAAAGCAGGACATCTGGCCCGCGGTCGTATCCGGCAAGCTGAAGCTGCCGATCGACCGTATCTTCCCGTTCGGCGACATTGCGCAGGCTGTGGACTACATGTCCGCCAACAGGCATTTCGGCAAGATTGTCCTCAAGCTCTGACCTACTATCCTTCCTGCGAATGATACGCATTTTGAATCGCGAACTCATGCGTTGACCTTCGCCGCAGGGACGTGACAAGAGGCGCGCATTGAGGAGCCGATGAGCGCAGTCAAGCAACGAGTAGCCGCGATATCGATTGTCGCCAGCGCCAGCATGGCAGCCATCAAATTCGTCGTGGGCGTAGCCATCGGCAGCCTTGCGCTCATTTCCGAGGCGCTGCATTCGTCCGTCGATCTGATCGCCACCGTCGTCACCTGGGTCGTGGTGCGGGTGTCGGACAAGCCCGCCGACGCCGAGCATCACTACGGCCACGGCAAGCTCGAAAGCCTCTCCGCACTGGGTGTGATCGCCCTGCTTTACATTCTGGCCGGCGGCATCGTGGTCGAGGCCTACAGCCGCCTGCGGGAGGACGTAGCACCGCCGACACTGACTGCCCTGCCTTTCGTCGTTCTCGTCGTGGACATCGTGGTGAACTTCTGGCGCGCGCGGACGCTCCACAAGACAGCCATGGAGACCAAAAGTCAGGCGCTGGAAGCTGATGCCCTGCACTTCGCCTCCGACGTGCTCGGCTCATTTGCCGTGATCATCGGCCTTGGGCTGGCGGCTTTCGGCTATGCCTGGGGCGACGCCGGCGCGGCCATCGCAGTCGCGGTGCTGATTTCTATTCTGGGACTGCGGCTCGGCAAGTCGACCATCGAGACGCTGCTCGACCGCGCGCCCGACGGCGCGTCGGAGAAGGCAGAGGACGCCATCCGGGCTATTCCGGGCGTGGTCGCTGTTGAGCGGCTCCGTGTGCGGATGGTCGGCGCCCGGCACTTCGTCGATGCGGCGGTACAGGTGCCCCGCACCTACCCCATCGACCGTATCGACAGCATCAAGCGCAAGGCGCAGGATGCGGTGACCCGCGCGCTTCATGACGCCGACCTGACCTTCACCGCGGTGCCCGTCGCGCGCAACAATGAGAGCGTGCGCGAACGTATCATGGTGATCGCGCGCAACTCGGGCCTCGCAATCCACCATGTGACCGTGCACGACCTTGGCGAGAAGCTGACCGTCAGCATCGACCTCGAAGTCGATGGCGACATGCCGCTGAACGAAGCCCACGACATCGCCCACGGGCTCGAACACGCCATCCGCGATGAATTCGGCGCCGATGTCGAGGTCGATACCCACATCGAGCCGCTTGAGCCGGAGCTTCCCCACGGCACCGACGCCAGCGCGGACCGCGTCGAAGCCATCCAGCAGGCGCTGTCGCGCTACGCGGCCGAGAGCGGCGCGATCCATGACGTTCATAACGTACGGGTGCGCGATACCGATGCCGGCGAGATCGTGAACTTCCACTGCCGTGCGGTGCCTTCAATGAGCGTCATCGACGTCCATGGAAAGGTCGATGAGATTGAACGCGCCCTGCGCCGCGCATTTCCGTCCGTGAAGCGCGTCATCAGCCACGCCGAGCCCGCGCGCTGACGATCAGTTGCTCCGTTCTCGTTTCGGACTCAACTTTCATCATCGAAACGAGTCCGTTTTTCCTTGGGACAACATTTATTTCGTCTTAACGATTCGTTGACTCTCGACAGCCCCGGAAAAGTGGATTCAAATCACATTGATTCGGAGGGTTGGGGAAAACCTCCCGAACGGGGTGCAGACAAAAAAGTTCGAGGGGCAAGGAATGGCGCGTTCGCACGCAGCGACCACGTGTGTCCAATCCGATTCTATCAAGGGATTGGCACAGTCGATCGCGAAGCCGGCATATCACCGGCTGCTGATCGCGGAGCCGACGCTGCGGCGCGCCGTTCCCACCCTGATCATCGCCTTCCTCGTCACCATCTGCATCGGCGCCTTCGTCCAGGTCCTCGACCAGACCCGGCAAAAGCGCGCATCGGTCAAACGCGATCTCTCAGCGCTGGCAGATGTGCTGGCGGAACGTCTCGACCGCATTGTCCTGACGCGTCAGGATCGTGCGGCGTCGGCCGAGCGGCTTCAGAGCCTGTTGCCCGGCTTGGTGCCCTCATGGGGTACAGCCGCCGGCCGCCATATTATCGTGACCAGCCCCGACCAGCGCATCATTGCGCGGGTCTCCATCGATGTGCCGAACGACGACGCCAGCCGTCTGATCGACGTTCTGAGCGCGACTCAATTGCTGACCTTGCAGGGAACGCAAACCAGCGTGGTCGAAGTCAATCTTCCGAACACCTCCCGAGCTCTCGCTGCCCAGCGCACCGTCAAATCGATGCCCGGTCAGGTCGTCGTGGTTCAGGAACAGGTCGAATCTCCCTGGCGTTCGGATGCCGCATTGCAGATCACGCTGTCCGCCACCACCGGCTTCGTCGTCCTGATCCTCGGCTTCGCTTTCCACTGGCAGTCGACACGCGCCCGTGAGGGCGACCTCATCAACGATGCCGTGCGCTCGCGGATCGACACCGCACTCAATCGCGGCCGTTGCGGCCTGTGGGACTGGGATCTGTCACGCGGGCGGATCTTCTGGTCGCAGTCGATGTTCGAACTGCTTGGCCTCGAAAGCCGCAGCGACCTGCTGACATTCGGCGAAATCAATGCGCTGGTCAAAACCGACGATATCGACCTCTTCCACATCGCCGACCAGCTTGTCTCCGGCAAACTCGATCATATCGACCAGACGTTCCGGATGCGCCACGCCAACGGTCACTGGATCTGGCTGCGGGTTCGCTGCGAACTCAGCCAGGGCCAGAACGACAACAGCTGCCACCTGATCGGCATCGCGGTCGACATCACCGAGCAGAAGAGCCTTGCCGAAAAGACCGTCGAAGCCGATCTGCGGCTGCGCGACGCCATCGAGACAATTCCGGAAGCCTTCGTGCTGTGGGATGCCGACAACCGCCTCGTGCTCTGCAATTCGCACTTCAAGCGCCTGCACAAGCTCCCCGACTCCGCCGTGAAGCAAGGCACGTCCTACGAGACCGTGATCGAAGTCGGCAGCATGCCGGAAATCCGCACCCGGCTCCCGAACGCCCTTGCCCCCGGCGCCCGTACCTTCGAAGCGCAACTCGAAGACGGAAGCTGGCTGAATATCAGCGAACGCCGCACCAAGGACGGCGGCTACGTCTCGGTCGGCACCGACATCACCCAGATCAAGCTGCATGAGCAGAAGCTGATCGACAACGACCTCCGCCTCACCGCGAACGTGATCGATCTGAAGCGCTCGCAGGCCGAACTCGAGCGGCAGGCCCAGTTGCTGGCCGAACTCGCGCAGAAATATGCCGAGGAAAAGACGCGGGCCGAGGAAGCCAACCAGACCAAGTCAAAATTCCTCGCCAACATGAGTCACGAACTGCGCACCCCGCTGAACGCAATTATCGGGTTCTCGGAAGTGATGGGCAGCGGCATGTTCGGCGCGCTCGGCTCGGAGAAGTATCAGGAATACTGCAACGACATCATGACCAGCGGAAATTACCTGCTGGACGTCATCAACGACATCCTCGACATGTCGAAGATCGAAGCCGGACGCATGAAGCTCGACTACGAGCCGCTCGATCTGGCGCAGACCCTGACCGAATCCCTGCGCGTCGTCTCCGGTCGGGCCGAAAACAAGAACCTGACGGTGAATGCGGACATCCGCGGCGCGATCCCCATCGTCGCCGACCGCCGCGCCATGAAGCAGATTGCGGTCAACCTGCTGTCAAATGCCGTGAAGTTCACCCCGGACCACGGCAAGATCACGGTGCGCAGCCGGACGCGCAATGGCTCGATCGTCCTCACCATCGCCGACAGCGGGATCGGCATCGCGCCGCAATCGCTGGCAAAACTCGGCAGGCCGTTCGAGCAGGTCGAAAGCCAGCTCACCAAGAGCTATCACGGCTCCGGCCTCGGGCTTGCCATCGCAAAGTCACTGGCCAACCTGCACGGCGGCTCGATGAAGCTCCGCTCGCGCCTCGGCGCAGGAACCATCGTCTGCGTGACGCTCCCCTCCGGACACGGCGAACAGCCCGCGCCAAGCATTATTGCCGAGGCGATCCCTCAAGCAGCCTCAGGAAAACGTCGCGGACTTCGTTCTGCGTCTCGCGCACCCGCGCCTCAAGCGCCGAAAAATCCGGCGCGTCCCCAGCCCGTGTCAGCACCCGCAGGAGATCCTCCCCAGCTGTCTCTGGTTTGAACTTCCCGATCACGCAGAGACGGATGATCTGCGTGAGATCATGATACAGCCGCGAGGCCGCCCGCAGGACATCGGCATCGGACTGCGGCAACACTCCGAGCCGCGCAGCATTGTCCAGCACCTGCACTGTGCTGACGTTCAGAATCTCCGGCTTTTCCGCTGCGTAGATCAGTTGAAGATACTGCGCGACGAACTCGATATCGACCATGCCACCGGCTGCATTCTTGATATCCCAGATGTCGCTCTCGCCTTTTTCCTCGGCGATGGCGCGCCGCATTTCGAGAACGTCGTTGGCAATGATGCCGGTTTCGCGCTTGCGCGTCAGTACCTCACGAATGACGGCTTCGATCTTGGCCTGAAACGCCGGCGATGCTGAAATGACGCGCGCCCGCGTCAGCGCCATATGCTCCCAGGTCCAGGCCTCGTGCTCCTGATACTCGGCGAATGAATCGATCCGCGACGCCAGAGGCCCCGCGCGGCCCGACGGCCGCAGCCGCATATCGACCTCGTAGAGCACGCCGTAATTGGTGCGCGTGGTGAAAGCGCTGATGAGACGCTGGGTCAGCCGCGCGAAATACTGCGAGCCGTGCAGCGATCGCGCGCCGTCCGAGTCCGGTGCGTCGTGATCGAAGTCATAGATCAGGATCAGGTCGAGATCGGAAGATGCCGTCATCTCGCGGCTGCCGAGCTTGCCCATCGCAACAATGGCGGTTTCCTGATCCTTGATCCGGCCGTGCTGTTCCGCGAACTGGTCCATGACCAGCCCGTGCACCGTATGCGCGATGCCCTCGGCCACATCGGCGAAGGCAACACTGGCGTGCTGCGCCGAGACTGTGCCGGACAGGATTCGTGTGCCGATCAGGAACAGGCTTTCCTGTCCGAACAGCCGCAGGCGATCCAGAAACTCCTCATATGAATTCGCGTCGGACAATGTCGTCGCGAGGCGCGAGGACAGTTCACGCTGATCGGGCATCGCACCGAAGAAGCGCGGATCGATCAGGCCGTCCATGATCTGCGGCTGCCGAGCGAGCATGTCACTCAGGCGCGGCGCGGCGCCCAGCACGAGCGCCACCAGCGCCACCAGATCCTTGTTCTGGCTGAGCAGCGAGATCAGCCGCCCGCCCCGCTGCAAGGCCTGCAGGAAGCGGTCGAACGCCATCACCGCGTCATCGGGCTCCTCGGCGCGCGACAGCCCGCGCATCAGGTCAGGAACGAACTCGTTGAAGGCCTGCCGCGTCGCCTCAACCTTGAACACGCGGTACTCGCCGCTCAGCCAGCGCTGGACGGTCTCCGCCACCATCTTCGGCTTCTTGAAACCCAGCGTGAGAAGATGTTCCAGCAGCCGATTATCGTCAGGCCCCTTGCCGTAATCGATGTCCGGCAGCTTCTCCGTGCCGGTCGGGTCTCCCTCGAACAACCGGCTGTAGTGGTTCTGCACGCAGTTGAGATGCGCCAGCAGATCCTTCGCAAACGCGGCGCGGTCGTCGTATCCGAAGAACCGCGCGAAACGCTCGACGGCCTCTGCCTCGGTCGGCAGCGCATGGGTCTGTTCGTCGGCGATCATTTGCAGCCGATGCTCGACCCGCCGCAGGAATTCATAGGCAGAGGTCAGTTCGTCGCGCGCCTCGTTCGTGATCCAATTGCTGGCGGCGAGAATGTTCAGCGCCTCCAGCGTCGGACGCACGCGCAATTCGGGATGCCGTCCGCCCGCGATCAATTGCTGGGTCTGGGCAAAAAACTCGATCTCGCGAATGCCGCCGCGGCCAACCTTGACATTGTGGCCTTCGACCGAAATCTCGTTCTGACCGCGGAACGTCTGCATCTGCCGCTTCATGTCGTGAACATCGGCGAGCGCGGCGAAATCCAGATGCTTGCGCCAGACGAACGGAGCAATCTCCGCCAGCAAAGCGTTGCCGGCCTTCTGGTCGCCCGCGCAAGGCAGCGCCTTGATCATCGCGGCGCGCTCCCAGGTGCGGCCCTCGCGCTCGTAATAGTGCAGCGCCGCCGCTGTCGAGATCGCCACCGGCGTGGACGCCGGATCGGGCCGCAGCCGCAGATCGACGCGGAACACGTAACCGTCGGCGGTGCGCTGTTGCAGCAGGCGCGACAGCCCCTGCGCAACCTTGACGAAAAACGGTGACGGCTCGATGTCCTCTGCGAGGGTCGGTGCTTCCAGTTCGTAGAACACGATCAGGTCGATGTCGCTGGAGTAGTTCAGCTCATGCGCCCCCATCTTGCCCATGGCAAGCACGACAAGGCCGCTGCCGACTTCAGGATGTTCGGCATCAGGGGGCAGCAGGCGTCCGCGCGCCGCCTCCTGTTTCAGCAGAAAACGGATGGCGCACTGAACGGAGGTCACCGCAACGTCGGTCAGGGCCCGCGTCACCCGCATCACCGGCCAGACGCCGCCGATGTCGCACAGCGCGATCATCAATGCGGCTTCGGATTTCATCCGGCGAAGCACCGTCATCACATCGGCTTCGGTCGCAGCGGCGGCGACATCGGCCACCGCCTTGTCGATCAGCGCCGCGAGATGATCGTCGGGATCGCATTGAAGGAGCCGCACAACGCGGCCCGCATCGGCGCGCATCAGGTCGAACAGATAGGGCGAGGCTTCCGCGATGCCTTCAAGGATCGCTTTGGCATGCGGGAAGGAACCGGGCACCTTCCTGAGCGCGGTCGCGACGTCAGGCGGCACGTCGCCCAGCCAGTCGGCCAGCCGCCGCTCGGCGTCCTGCGATGCAAACAGTTTCGGTCCGGCCACAAAACGGGCCGCCAGGGTGGGCCGGTCGGCGCGGCCCATCTCAGGTGAACTCATACAGTCTTCTGTTCCACGCCCCGGCTCGGGATCACAAGCGTCACGCGCAGCCCCGGCTGGCTGTCGGCGAGTCGCAGGTCGCCACCATGCAACGTCGCGACTGCGGATGCCAGACTCAAACCGAGCCCCGATCCGGGCTGGGTCCGGCTGGCCTCGAGGCGGACAAAGCGTTCGACCGCACGCTGACGGTCGGCCTCTGGAATGCCAGGCCCGTGGTCTGTGACACTGAGAAGAACATTGTCCCCGTCCCGCCGCGCTTCGATCAGAATATCCGGGGGTTTTGAGCCCGCAGCAGCATCCACGGAAGTCGCCGTGGCAGCCGGCTGGCCATACTTGATGGCGTTCTCGACCAGATTGGCCAGCGCCTGGCTGATCAGTTCGCGGTTGCCATGAATCGTGGCGGGATCGGCTGCGACCTCCAGGGCCAGGCCTTTGTCCTCGGCTAGCGGTTCGTAAAGTTCGTGGATACCGTGGGCGACTTCGGCAGCGTCGAAATCGGTCATGTTGTCGCGCGCCTGGCCGGACTCGGCACGTGCGATCATCAGGAGTGCATTGAAGGTCCTGATCAGGCCGTCGGACTCATCGATGGTCCGCTCCAGCGCCGCGCGGTACTCACTCTCGTTGCCAGCTTTCGCCAGCGCATCCTCGGCGCGGTTGCGCAGCCGCGTCAGCGGCGTCTTGAGATCATGGGCGATATTGTCGGACACCTCCTTGAGTCCGACCATCAGCGCCTCGATGCGCTCCAGCATCGCATTGAGATTTTCCGCGAGCCGGTCGATCTCGTCGCCGCTTCGCCCCACCGGCAATCGTTCGGACAGATCGCCCGCCATGATCCGCTGCGTGGTGCCGGTCATGGCGTCGATCCGGCGCAGCACGCGGCGAGCGACGAACACGCCGCCGCTGAGGCCGAGCACGACCACGATCAGCACCGACCATTGCGCTGCCTTGGCGACGATGGCGAACAGCCGCCGCCGCTCTTCGAGATCGCGTCCCACCAGAATCCGGAAGCCGCCGGAAAGCTGGGACACTTTCACCAGCGCGAAGTGGCTCTTGGTGTCGGTCTCTTCAAGCCGCTTGTAAAATGTCTCGGCCCAGCCGGGATGATCCATCACGCCCGGCTCAAGCGAGGCGACATTGCCGGCAACGCCCTGTCCCTGGGGCGTGGTGACGAGATACAGATTGGCGCCTGGGCGCAGTGCGCGTCCTTCGACTGCGGCGACGAGTCCGCGCAAGCCGCCGCGCGTATACTGGTCGGTCAGTTCACCCAATTCGGAATTGACGGTGTCGGTGATCTGCTCGGTGATCATGCGCCGCGTGTTCCAGGCGAAGTAGCCCAGCAACGACGCGGCGAACAGCGCAAACAGGAACAGGTAGACCAGCGTCAGCCGGAACGCGGTCGTTCGTATCAGTTTACCGAATGCCGTCACGGATCATGTATCCGGCACCACGAATGGTGTGCAGCAGCGGACGATCCTGTCCCTTGTCAATCTTGGAGCGCAGCCGCGAAATATGCACATCGATCACGTTGGTCTGCGGATCGAAGTGATAGTCCCACACGTTTTCGAGCAGCATGGTGCGGGTCACGACCTGCCCCGCATGTTTCATCAAGTATTCGAGCAGCCGAAATTCGCGCGGCTGCAAAGTGATCTCGGTGGTGCCGCGCTTGACCTGGTGCGAGAGCCGGTCGAGTTCGAGATCGCCGACGCGATAGGTCGTTTCTTCGGATGGACCGCCGTGGCGGCGCGACAGCACTTCGACGCGCGCCAGCAGTTCGGCAAATGAATAGGGCTTCGGCAGATAGTCGTCGCCGCCGGCGCGAAGTCCCTTGATGCGGTCGTCGACCTGGCCGAGCGCCGAAAGGATCAGCGCCGGGGTATGATTGCCCTTGCCGCGCAGGGTACCGATGATCGACAGCCCGTCGCGCTTGGGCAGCATGCGATCGATCACGAGTACGTCGTAATCGCCGGACTCTGCCAGCGCGAGGCCTTCCTCGCCGTCACCCGCATGGTCCGCGATATGGCCGACCTCGCGAAATGCCTTCACGAGATAGTCCGCCGACTCGCGGTCGTCTTCAACGATGAGCAGTCGCATCTGTGATTCGGTCTGGGTCTGAGCAGCGGAGCTTTGTGTCACCATGGCGCGACGATCGTCCTCATGCAAGGCAGCGGATGACGTGCCCGCGGCCGCCAGCCCCGACAAGAGAAAGAGAACGGGCGGCGAAGCTGGGGGACTTCGCCGCCCGCATTGCACGACCGACTGGAGTGCGATCGCGCCGCTTTCGACGGAGGGGGGCGTTTTCCATCGAAAGCATCCCTGCATGATGCTGAAAATCGCATCATGCCTTGATTTCAAGGGACGGGCTTGTGGCCCGCCCCCGGGAAGGAGCCGTCGGCGGGGGCTACTTTGCCGGCGACAACTCCCCATTTCTCACCCGCTTGCGCGGATGTTAAACTATCGAAGTGGGCATGATCTGATCCGAAAACCGGTGCCCACTTTTCGGGATCATGCCTCAACCCTTGGCGACCGGCATCGCGACGAAGCGCGACGAGTCTCCGGACTTCACGCGAACCAGAACGCTGTTCTTGTTCTCGCTGCGCGCGGTGTTGATCGCCTCGCGGACTTCAGCCGGGTTCGAAACCAGCTTGCCGGCGACTTCGAGAATGACGTCGCCTTCCTTGAAGCCGCGCTCAGCCGACGGGCTGTTCGGATCGACGTCGGTCACGACCACGCCTTCCTTGCCCGCGCCGGCCACGCTGTTCGCGGGAGCCAGCGTCAAACCGAGGTTCGGCACGGTGACGTTGCCACGGCCCGACTTGCCGCTGTCCTTCTGATCGGTATCGGCACTTGCAGCCCTGGCGTTCGGCAATTCGCCGAGCGTCATGCTGAGGATCTTGTCCTGGCCCTTGTGAACCACGACCAGCTTGACCGTCTGACCCGGCGCCATGCTGCCGATGGTGCGGGCGAGTTCGCGCGCATCCTTCACCGGCTGGTCGTTGACCCGCGTGATCACGTCACCGGATTCAACGCCCGCCTTCGCAGCCGGACCGTTGGCCTGCGGCTCCGCAACCAGCGCGCCTTCGGTCTTCTTCAGACCGAGGCTTTCGGCGATCTCAGGCGTCACCTGCTGGATCTGAACACCGATCCAGCCGCGGCTGACCGTGCCCTTGTCCTTGAGCTGCTGCACGACACTCTTCACGGTCGAAGCCGGGATCGCGAAGGCAATGCCGACGCTACCGCCCGACGGCGAATAGATCGCAGTGTTCACGCCGACAACATCGCCTTCGGTGTTGAAGGTCGGACCACCAGAGTTGCCCTTGTTCACGGGCGCGTCGATCTGGATGAAATCGTCATACGGACCGTTGCCGATGTCACGGCCGCGGGCTGAAACGATGCCGGCGGTCACGGTGCCGCCGAGGCCGAACGGATTGCCGACCGCAAGCACCCAGTCGCCGATCCGCGGCTGACCGTCAGACAATTTAGCGAACGGCATGTTGCTGACGCCATCGACCTTGATCAGCGCGAGATCGGTGCGCGGATCGGTGCCGATCACCTTAGCGGTGTGAACCTTGCCGTCGTCTGTGGTGACTTCGACCTTGTCGGCACCATCGACCACGTGATTATTGGTCACGGCGAAACCATCAGCGGAGATGAAGAAGCCCGAGCCCTGCCCGGTCATCTGACCACCGCCACGACCACCGCGGCCGCCACGGCCACCGGGGAATCCATCCGGACCGCCGAAGCGGCGGAAGAAGCGCTCCATCGGCGAGTTCGGCGGGAACGGATTGTCTTCCGGGCTCGCGTTTTCGCCCGTGGTCACCTTCTCCGCGATCTTGACGCGCACCGAAACCACCGAGGGCTTCACGCGCTCGACGATGTCGGCAAAGCCGATCGGCTGCTGAACCTGACGAACTTCCTTGTTGACCTGCGCATGCGCGGTCGTGGTCAGCAGGTCGAAGTTATTCGACGGGCTGAGACCATAAGCGGCGACGCCGAGGCCCGCGACGACCGAAGCCATCAGCGCGAACTTGCGCGCGGAGAAAATGGAACGGCGGGGAGCGACGTAGGATGGAAGTTTGGAAAGATCGGTGGGGCGGTCGGTCATGAACAATCTCCAGAAGGGCGCGAAAACGGGGTGCGAATCTCGCGGTGCATGTGTGCACCTGTGCTCTGGAAGATGGGGGGCGCAGCCTTACCGCGCTCTGACGGGGGAATTAATGTTTTGTAATGAAAACAGGGCCTCAGCGGCCCTTGATGCCTGCGCCGGATCGAGATCGGAACCGGCGCGCGAAAAGCCCGCTAAACGGACGTTTTCGGCGGTTCCTCGCCCGCGATGAGCTTCTCCAGCCGCGCCTCTTCCTCGGGGGTGAGTTGGAATGACGCACCCTCCTCGGCTGCGGCAGCCCTGTTGCGGCGGCGGTTACCGAACCAGAGCGCCAGCCCGCCCCCGGCCAGCACCAGCGGGGGAATCAGCCACAGCAAAAGAGTCCGGCTTTCGACGCGCGGCTTGAGCAGCACGAACTCGCCGTAGCGCGCGACGAGGAAGTCCATTACCTGCTGATCGGTGTTGCCGGCAGCGATGCGCTCGCGCACCAGCAGGCGCAGATCGCGCGCCAGCGGCGCGTCGGAATCGTCGATCGACTGATTTTGGCAGACCATGCAGCGCAGTTCGCGCGACAGGTTGCGCGCCCGCGCCTCCTGCGCAGGATCGGCCATGATCTCGTCAGGCTGCACGGCTAAGGCGACGGAGGGCAGGAGAACGGCACCAACAATCAACAGAATCGCTACGCTGGAAGCCAATGCGCGCGAAACACGGAGGATGCGCCCCCTCTCCCCCACGGGGAGAGGGTTGGGGTGAGGGGCGCTGGATGTCAGAGTTGAAATCCGATCCCCCTCACCCGGCGCTGCGCGCCGACCTCTCCCCATCGGGGAGAGGTGAAGAAACATCCGCAGACGTTCGCTCCATGCGCGATGTCGTCCCGCCAAATGCGCGGACGACATCGCAAATATCTTTGCGTTCGCGCGCAACATCCCTACTCCGCAGCCTGCAACGCGCCGGAAGTCTTGTTTGCCTTTGCCGGCTTCGGCGCACCGACACGCAGCCGGCGGTCGGTCAGCGACAGGAATCCGCCGAACGCCATCAGCACCGGCCCGAACCAGATCAGCAGCACCATTGGCTTGTGATAGATACGGACCGCCACCGACCCGTCGGCGTGAGCATCGCCGAGCGAGACATAAATCTGGCTCACACCGCGTGTCAGCAGCGCGGCTTCCGTGGTTGACATGCCGCGCGTCGCGAAATTGCGCTTCGACGGCGACAGGATGCCGATGGTCTTGCCGTCCTGCATGACCGTGAAGTGCGAAATTGCCTCGCGGTAATTCGGCCCCTGCTGCTGCGTCACATCATCGAGCCGCACCTGATAACCGCCGACAGTGACGACATCCTTCGGCTGCATCGAGGCGATGCTCTCGCTGTTCCACGTCGTCTCGCAGACGATTCCGATCAGCGCGATCCCAAGCCCGGCGTGCGCAAAGGCCGACCCCCAGGTCGAGCGCGGCAATCCTCGTGCGCGGCTCAATGAGATCGCGAACGGCGCGCGGAACAGTTGCGTGCGCTCGACAATGTCTGTGAGCGAGCCGAGCACCACGAACGCCGCGACGCCGATCATCAGCGGCGCGAACGCGCCGCCGCCCTTGGTCCAGGCCCACAGCACGGCCATGGTCACCAGCGCGACAATGCCCGCCGCAGTCAGGCGCTGCGCCGCACCGACGATGTCGCCGCGCTTCCACGCCAGCAGCGGCCCGAACGGCACCGCGAGCAAGAGCGGCAGGAACAGCGGCGCAAATGTCAGATTGAAGAACGGCGCACCGACCGAGATCTTGTCGCCGGTGAGAACCTCAAGCGCTAGGGGATACAGTGTGCCGACGAACACCGTCGCGCAGGCTGTTGTGAGCAGCAGGTTGTTCAGCACCAGCGCGCCTTCGCGCGAAATCGGCGCGAACAAGCCGCCCTGCTTCAACGCCGCCGCCCGCCACGCATACAGGCTGAGGCTGCCGCCGATGAACAGGCACAGGATCATCAGGATGAACACGCCGCGCGCGGGATCGCTGGCGAAGGTATGCACCGAAGTCAGCACACCGGAGCGCACCAGGAAGGTGCCGAGCAGCGAGAGCGAGAATGTCAGGATCGCCAGAAGAATGGTCCAGACCTTCAGCGCGTCGCGTTTCTCCATCACCACCGCCGAATGAAGCAGCGCAGTGCCCGCGAGCCACGGCATCAGCGAGGCATTCTCCACCGGGTCCCAGAACCACCAGCCGCCCCAACCGAGTTCGTAATAGGCCCAGTACGACCCCATCGCGATGCCGAGCGTGAGAAAAATCCATGCCATCAGCGTCCATGGCCGCACCCACCGTGCCCATGCAGCATCGATGCGGCCTTCGATCAGCGCGGCCACCGCAAAGGAAAACGAAATCGAGAACCCGACGTAGCCGAGGTAGAGCATCGGCGGATGGATCGCGAGGCCGATGTCCTGCAGGATCGGATTGAGGTCACGGCCCTCGATCGGCGGATTGGCAATCCGCGCGAACGGGTTCGAGGTCGCGAGAATGAACAGATAGAACGCCGCGCCGATCCACGCCTGCGCCGCCAGAACGAGCGCACGCAACGTGCGCGGCAGGTTATTACCGAATGCCGCCACCATCGCGCCGAACAACGCCAGGATCAGCACCCACAGCAGCATCGAGCCTTCGTGATTTCCCCATACGCCGGTGATCTTGTAGATCATCGGCTTCAGCGAATGGGAATTCTCATAGACGTTTGCGACCGAAAAATCCGACGTGACATGCAGCCATGTCAGTGCCGCGAACGACAGCGCGGCGAATGCGAACTGCGTCAGCGCCGTGGAGCGCGCGACATTCATCAGCGCAGGATCACGCAGACGCGCGCCGATCACTGGCACCACCGACTGGATCAGCGCCAGAACCAGCGCCAGCACCAGCGCGTAATGTCCCGCCTCGGCGATCACTTCGCGCTCCCCTGCACGTTTTGTGCGGACGGCTTCTTGTCGTAGTCGTCCTTCCAGTGGCCGGTCTTTTTCAGTTCGTCCGCGACGGCCTTGGGCATGTAGGTTTCGTCATGCTTGGCAAGGACCGTGTCGGCCTTGAACACGCCCTGCGCGTCGAGCGCGCCCTCTGAAATGATGCCCTGCCCCTCGCGGAACAGATCTGGAAGAATCCCCTGATAAGTCACCGGCAGGGTTGCATTTCCATCGGTCACATCAAACTTCACTTTAAGCTGCTCGCCGCGCACCAGCGATCCCTCGCGCACCATGCCGCCGAGGCGGAAGCGCTGGCCGGGCTGAATGTGCTTTTCGGCGGCCATGGTCGGCGTGGAGAAGAACAGGATAGAGTCGCGCAGCCCGTTCAGAACAAGTGCGGCCGCAATCGCCAGCACCGCCAGCGCACACCCGATCAATGTCAATCGCCGCTGCTTGCGCGTCATAGTATCATTTCCGTTTGTATCTGAATGCTTGCCGTCCTCGCGCTCTGCTCCCTCTCCCAAATGGGGAGAGGGTTGGGGTGAGGGGCGCTAGATGCTCGAAGTGAAATCCGATCCCCCTCACCCGGATTGCTTCGCAATCCGACCTCTCCCCGTCGGGGAGAGGTGAAAAGAGCTCCGTCATTGCGAGGAGCACTCGCGACGAAGCAATCCATTCTTTCTGTTCCAAAAGATGGCTTGCTTCGCTTCGCTCGCAATGACGTGGCTGATGCAACTCGCATTTACCCGTCCAATCCAAGGCTCTTGAGGCCGTCATTCAGAAGCTGCAGCCGCGCGGCATCGTTGCCAACCGCGCCCCGCGCATCGATCAGCGCTGCCTGCGCCTTGTCGCGTTCACCGAGGACCATATAGGCCCGCACCAGCCGCAACCAGCCCTCGACATCGTTGCCGTTATCCTTCAGCCGCGTCGCGAGACGATCCACCATGCTGCGGATCATGATGTTGCGATCGCCTTCGGTCATGTCCTTGGCAGCCGCGATCGTGTCGTCGGACAGTTTGGGCGCGACAACGCCGACGCGCACCAGCGCGCCCTGCACCAGCGGACGCCACGGCGCATCGGCCGGCGCCGACGCCAGCATTGTGCGCCAGATGTTGACGGCATCGTCCTTGCGGCCATCCTGCTCGGCAGCGAGGCCGGTGAAATAGCGCGCCTTCACCTCATTCGGATCGAGCGCGATGGCGCGGTCGAACTCGGCCTTGGCTTCCGCAGTCACGACGCCGCCGCTTGCGGCGGCCATTGCTTCGCCGAGATCGGCGCGGCGCGATGCGCTCTCGCCGTTGTAGGTGATGGAATTGCGCCAGGCCCTCACCGCGTCGTCATAACGGCCGATCCGCGCCAGCACCGGCGCGAGCACGTCCCAGCCGCGACCGTCGGTCGGATTTTTCTCGAGATGGGTTTCGACCTGCGCCACCAGCTTGTCCATCGACGCGGTCGCGACAGCCGCGCGGCTGCGCTCCGCGAGCGGAAAGTCGCCGAGCGATGGCGAGCCGAATTTCGCGTAAAGTCCCGCGGCGAACAGCGGCAGGCCGATGAGCGCGATCACGGCGACCGCCCGGCGGAGCGAAAGGCTCGACGTCGATGGAGCAACCGCTGCGGCGTCCGACGCCGCGAGCAGACGGCGGCTGATTTCGATGCGCGCCGCTTCCGCCTCTTTTTCTCCGATCATACCAGCGGCGGCATCGCGCTGGACCTCGGCGAGCTGATCCTTGTAGACGACCGCTTCGCTGCCCTCACGCGCCGAGGCATTGCTGCGCCCGAGCGGCCACAGCACGGCAAATACCGCTGCGGCAGTCATCAGCGCGAACACGAACCAGAGCGTCATTTCAAAGGGTTCCCGGCAAAGTAGAACCGTTACAAGCGGCTATTCCGTGCCGGGTTACACCATGGCTGGCCGATGGGCGCAATTGACATTTCCGTCACGGATTCAATGGGATTCGAGGCCATCTTGCGGCCTTTTGAGAATCGCAGCGTCAGGTGGAGGCAATAGCGCGCGGGGGTCTTGAGACCCTTGCGCCAGATCAACCGGCGCGTGGCTGCTTGGCAGGTTTTGCGGGCTCGGCCGCCTTGCGCTCCACCGGCCGCGCCATCTCGGCCGCCTTGCTCATCAGCGAGGCGTAATCCGGTCCGAACATCACCTCGCAGAACCGGATTGCGGCCTTCATCTGCATCAGGCGGAAAGCGCGGACCCTCTGGTCGTGGGTGCGCAGCGATTCCACCAGCGTCTCGGTGGCCTTCTCGACATAGTGCTGCAATTCGGTATGCGCGCGCAGCGACACTTCGTTGATCGCAAGCTCGCTGGCGTAGTTGCGGCACACGGCGACGAAATCGATCAGCGCCGCTGTCTCCTCGACGTCCACCGGATCGATCCGGTTCGCGGTGGTAACGTCCTTGTCCGGCCCCTGCCGTAGCAGCCGGCGCACGCGGCCCGGCACGCTGTCGATTTCCGATTGCAGCGAATTGGAAATTTCTGAGCGGATCGCGGCGAGCTGCTTGCCCCACGCCGAATCTGAGCGGATGTCGAGTTCGGTGCGCAGACCGCGAACGCCGTCATGCAGCGTCTTGAGATGGTTGGATGTGTCCTGAAACTGGCCGCGCTTGATGTCGTTGCGCAGCTCGGCGGCCACGCGCGACAGATCGTGGATCGCCATCGTCACGGTGACGCCGAACGGCGTGCCGGCCACGCGGATCTCGTCGTCAGATGCGGCCACCGCGATGCCGAGGCGGACGATCTGCCAAGGCGACGCGAGCCGCTGCATCACCAGCGAGATCGCGAACGGCAGCACCTGCGGAGTTTGCAGCGACGGAACGTTGAGCGCAGCCATTGTCGAAGTGATATGGGAATCCGCGAACACCCGGATATGTCCGGTCAGCTTGTTGTTGAGCTTTTCCAGTGCATCGTTGGCGCTGAGCACGGCGCCGATCGGCACGATATCCTCGACTACACTCGGCGCGCCGAGGCGTCCGAGTGTGCGCTGTCGCTCGCCGCTGGACAGCGCGCCGGTAACATTGGCGATCGCGTCTGAAGCTGCAGCCTGCACGGCACGGACAGCGGCATTGATTTCGGGTGTGGCAGTCGCCTGCGCCAGCGCCGCCTCGAACGCGCGAACCGCATCGGGAGCGCCCTCGCGGCCGAGCCAGATCCAGATCGGGCCCAGCGACGAGCGCCTGATCTGGCCGGGCCTGACATGGGGAATGTTTTCGACCAGAAACGGCTCGAGCGGACGGAACACCAGCCGCATCGGGTCGCTGGTGCGCGGGGTCATGTCCTCGCTCGGCGCGCGCACGATCATGCGCAGTTGTTCGAGCACGAAGCCCGCCACTGCAACGTCCTCGCCGCGCTCGATCGCACGCTCGAACTCGCGCATCAGCAGCGCCTGCGCCTTCGGCGGCAGCTGCCCGAGATACTCTCTCAATCGCTCGATCGACGATTGGCTCATGCGCCCAAACGCTCACCTTCGGTGACACCGGCGGGTGTCCACCGGGTGTCATAGCCGGGGCGTCGTTAATTTGGCGTTGAGGAGACCGGCCGGAGCGTGCGGCTCAGCCCTGCCTGCGCTGGCGAAACGCAGCGACCTTGTTCCGGTTGCCGCACAGCGCCATGCTGCACCACCGGCGCCGGTGGGACTTGGTGCGGTCGTAGAACCACATCACGCAGGTCCTGTCCTCGCACTTGCGGATCAGGTTGAAGTCGCCGGTGGCGAGCAGTTCGGCGGCTGCTTCCGCGACAGGCCCGAGCACCTGATCGGGCGTCTTCAGCGTCCGCCGGCGCGTCAGCCGCAAGCCCGGCTCGTCGCAGACAAGTTCCGAATGACCGGGCGACTTTGCGAGAAGGTCGTTAAGCGGCGACGGATCGATCGCACCGCCGCCTTTACGATCCACCACCAGCGCGCGCACCGTCTCGCGCAGGCGGCGCGCGGATGTCAGCAGACCCGGCATGGCGGGCGGAAGTTCGCCTTCGCCGTACCCCCCCGTCCGCACCAGCCAGTCCCGCACATCGGCATCCGAGGCCCACGAATCCACGGCTTTCCCGTCGATCTGCGCCAGGGTGTTCAGCATGTCGAGCACCGGATGATCCGCCGCCACATGGGGCAGGACAGGCTCGGACGGATCGAAAATCTGTTGGGTCATCATTGTCTCTCGCAGCCATGAACGTAACCATCAAAATAGCATTTGACAAGTTACAGCCCAGTTTGTAACCAGCAAAGACAGCTTTAACGGTTTCAACCCCGGAGTGCCTGCGATGTCCCCCTTATCCGTACCCGCCACCTCAATCCGGACCATCGACGCCGACGGCGTCAAAGTCTTCTATCGGGAGGCCGGGCAGCCGGACGCGCCCGTCATTCTCCTGCTTCACGGCTTCCCGACCTCCTCCCATATGTTCCGGACGCTGATTCCCCAACTCGCCAGCAAGTATCGTGTCATTGCACCCGATCTGCCCGGCTTCGGCTTCACAAGCGTCCCCTCAGAACGCAACTATCGCTACAGCTTCGATTCACTTGCAAAGACGGCGCTTGCCTTCGTCGACGCACTCGGTCTGAAGCGTTACGCCATCTACGTTTTCGATTACGGCGCGCCGGTCGGCTTCCGGCTGGCTCTCGCCCATCCAGAGCGTGTCTCAGCCATCGTCTCGCAGAACGGCAATGCCTACGAGGAAGGCCTGAGCGATGCGTGGAATCCAATCCAGCGTTACTGGCAAGACCCGACACCCGAAAATCGCGATGTGCTGCGCGGCTTTCTCACGCTGGACGGAACGCGCATGCAATACGTCACCGGTGTCAGTAATCCGGAGACGATTGCGCCGGAGTCCTACATGCTTGACCAGGCGCTGCTGGAGCGGCCGGGTAACGACACCATCCAGCTCGACCTGTTTCTCGATTACGCCTCGAACGTGAAACTGTATCCGGCGTTTCAGGATTACTTCCGGTCGGCGAAGCCTCCGATGCTCGCCATCTGGGGCAAGAACGATCCGTTCTTCATTCCGCCGGGCGCCGAAGCCTATCGCCGCGACAATCCCAATGCCGTCGTCGAGCTTCTCGATACTGGCCACTTCGCGCTGGAAACCCACGCGCCGGAGATTGCATCATCGATTGACCGACTGATGGCACGCGCGGCCGCTTGAGTTCATGAATCAAAAAGCCGCCCGGCTCGTCGGATGACGAACCGGGCGGCGATGAAGCGGACTCGTTTACGTGATCGGAAGTGCTGTCAGCCCACTGCCGTCCAGGTGCCGTCCGGATTGCGGCAGGCTGTGCCACGCTCGGCGGTCGGCTGACCGTTGATATAGACGGTGTGGGTAAAGGCCCGGCAGCGAGTCCCGCGCTTGGTATAGGCCGGACCCGGCACGATGTTGCCGTAACGGCCGGTGTCAGGATTACGCCAGTCCACAGGCGCGCCCGGCGCACCCCGATCGAGGGCGGTCATCTCCGCCTCGTAGGCGTATTGCCGATCCTGATCGTCCATCGATGCACCGATCCGGTTGCCGATGAGACCGCCGATTGCCGCGCCAGCCATTGCGGCCCCAACGCGCTCACCCGTGCCGCCGCCAATAGCCGAACCGATCAGCGCACCGCTCAATGCGCCAATGACGGTTCCGGAATTTTCCTTCGGTCCGCTGTCGGCGGCACAGCCGCCGAGCGTCAGCGCGGCCGCGAACAGAATGGCTGCTTTCGGATGATGCATATTGTCGTCCCCAAATTCGCTGCGGACACAAATCGTCCGGCGGGCGCTTTGAACGGACGAATGGGGCGAGAGAGCGGCGGGTTTCAGATTCCCGGCAGCACCAGTTCCGCCCGCAGGCCGCCGATCGGGGCCGCGCTGAGCGTGAGGCTGCCACCGTAAAGCGCGGCCAGATCGGTGACGATGGACAGGCCGAGGCCGGAACCCGGCTTGGTCTCATCCAGCCGCTTGCCGCGGCGCGCCACCTGCGTCCGTTCCGCCGGTGACAATCCCGGGCCGTCGTCATCGACGATGATGCGCAGCGTCGGATCGAGTGCGCCGCCGGGAGTCAGTTCCAGCAGCACCTCAATGAAGACCTTCTGCGCCGCCCACTTGCAGGCGTTGTCGACGAGATTGCCGACCATCTCCTCGAGATCCTGCTTCTCGCCGCGGAATTTCGCACCGGCATTGACTTCGGCATCGATGAGAATGTCACGGTCACGATGAATCTTTTCCATCGTCCGCGCCAACGCTTCAATCACCGGCGCAACCTCAGTCACGGTGCCGATGGTGGTGACACGGGCGGCGATGCGCGCGCGCTCCAGATGATGCGCGACCTGATCGCGCATGATGTCGGCCTGCTCCAGAACCTTGATCGCCAGCGGATCGTCCCGGTTGGCGCCCGCTTCATTGACGATCACCGACAGCGGCGTCTTGATCGCATGGGCAAGATTGCCGACATGGGTGCGCGAGCGTTCGACGATGGCGCGGTTGGCGTCGAGCAGCGCATTGGTTTCGCGCGCGAGCGGCGCGATCTCCTCGGGAAACTCTCCCTCCAGCCGGTCGGCCTGACCCGAGCGAATGGCCGCCAGCGAATTGGAAATGCGCTTGAGCGGCGCGAGGCCGTAACGCACCTGAAAGATCGTGGTCAGCAACAGTCCGACAGTGAGCGCCGCGAACGTCACCGCCAGATAAGTATTGAACGCCCAGGTCTCTTCCTCGATCTCGGTGGCGTCGCCCGCCACCGTCGCGAGGAATTTTCCCTCGGTGCCGAGATCGACCGGCCGCTCCACCATGCGCAGATGCTGGTTTTCCGGTCCGATGACATAGCCGAGCCGCACGCCGGACTGATCCAGTTCGATACCTTTGTCTTCGAGCTTGGGCAGCGACGCATCCCACAGCGACCGCGACGCGCGCACCTCCGGCTTGTCGCCATCGGTTCGCGCCATGCGCCAGTACCAGCCGGACAACGGCAGTTCGAACAGCGGCTCGCCGAGTGACTGCACGGATCGTTCGGACTTGTCGCTCTTGTCGCTCGGATCGTCAGGCTGCGCGGCTTCGGCGATCAGGGTGCGGAGATAGAAATTGAGCCGGCGGTCGAAGGCGCGCTCGGTCGAACGCTTGTAGACCGTCGACAGCACGATCCCGGTGATGACAAGGATCAGCACCACCCACGCCGTCGCCGACAGGAACAGTCGTGTTGCGAGGGATTTCGCGTGACGATTCAAAAAAACTCATCCCAAGTATGGCGCTTGCCCAGTGACGTGTTCGACCGCGTCATTGCGAGGAGCGCTTGCGACGAAGCAATCCAGCTCTTCGCACTGCCTTGGATTGCTTCGCTTGCAATGACGGTGGGCGATTCCGCTCCGCCTGAGCCTATCACACTTTACCGCGCGTCGGTTGCGGAAGCCTTTGTATCCGCCACCGGCGGCGCCAGCAGATAGCCAAGGCCTCGCACGGTCTGAATAATATCGACGTCGAGCTTCTTGCGGATGCGGCCGACGAACACTTCGATCGTATTCGAGTCGCGATCGAAGTCCTGATCGTAGAGATGCTCGACCAGTTCAGTGCGCGACACCACGCGGCCGGAATGATGCATCAGATACGCCAGCAGGCGATACTCATGCGACGTCATCTTGATCGGATTTCCGTTGACGCTGACGCGGTTGGTGCGCGTATCCAGCATCACCGGCCCGCAGGTCAGTTCGGACTGGGCATGGCCCGCGCTCCGGCGCAGCAGCGCGCGGATGCGCGCGAGGACCTCTTCGAGATGAAACGGCTTGGCGACATAGTCGTCCGCGCCGGCATCGAAGCCCTGCACCTTGTCGCTCCAGCGGTCGCGTGCGGTGAGGATCAGCACCGGCATGGTGCGCTTGTTGCGCCGCCAGGCCTCCAGCACCGAAATGCCGTCCATTTTGGGGAGTCCGATGTCGAGCACCACGGCGTCGTAGGGCTCGCTGTCGCCGAGGAAGTGCCCCTCCTCGCCATCGAATGCGCGGTCAACGACATAGCCTGCGTCCGACAAGGCCGTCGTGAGCTGGCGGTTGAGATCGGGATCGTCTTCAACAACAAGAAGGCGCAACGTCGTCTCCAGTGACAGGCTTGCAATAACCTAACATGAACGCCGCGGCGGTGAATGCTCCATGAACGGAAGCCGGGCCGGAGATTACTTTTTCTCCATACTCATTTCTTCTTCGCGACCGCCTTGACCAGCTTGTCAAACGCGCCGGGGGTCTCCTGACCGGTCGCGAGACAGAGTTTTTCCCGGGTTCGGCCGCTGACGTAAACGCCTAACACGCCGAATCGGAACCCCCAATAGCTGACCAGAAGGCCGGTCGCGCCGATCAGGGCGTTGATCGCCGTCATATCGCCGGTCCAGAATTCGTGGACAAGGACCACCCAGAGTGCGGCGCACTCCAGTGTTAACTCCAGCGCGTAAAGGGGGCGCCAAAGCCGCTGGAATAAATCCTGACTGGAGAGTTCCGCCCGGATTGTCGCCTGTGTCTCGGCGACCGAACCGCGGGCGGCTTCTGCTTCGGCGCGGACAGCTTCGGCCCACGTATTCTCGGCCTGCGCGATCCGCTCCGCACCGCAGGTCGGTAGCGCCTTGCCGACGGCCTCGGGCGTTGCGTCCGACGCACCGACGGCTTCCGCCAGGATGCGTCCCGCCGCGCCGCCGAGCGGCCCGCCAAGCGCGGTTCCGAGAATCGGCGCGCCAAGCCCGATCACCTGTTTGGCGATGTCACCCCAATCCATTGGATGTCCTTTCCGAGTGTCCCGTGACCGCCGCCTCTTGCTGCCGGCGGTGACGCCAGCGCCAGATCAGAAACACCGCGACTGACGCCGCGAGCGCGGCCGCGATAACAAGTGCCGCCACCTCGAAGCGTGACGTAACCGCTGCGGCCGCGGTGCCTGCCGCGATCACCGCGCCGGCTGACGCGGGACCGGCAGGGTTCTTCACCGGCACAACGGCTTTCCCTGCTGAGGTCTCAGAAGACGTCATCGTGACCAAGGCACGTCCCTGCGCCATGGCGGTTGCGGCCGCGCGCACCCCGTTGACGCGCGCCGTCCAGCCGCGTCCGAACACCGGAAAGATTTTCAGCCCTTGCAAAAACGCCAGCCGTTCCGTGCAAATCGCGGCAACAAGATCACTCGCATTGCATCCGGCAGCCGCAGCGATGACCTCATTCGTGATCGTGCTTGCGGTGTCCGGCATCTCGAGCACGCGGCGCAGCACCTTGCCGGCACGGCCGATGCCGGAGTTCACGCCGTAATCGAACACCGCATAATCGACGCCGGCGGGAAGCTCGTCGCAGCGCATCGCATTCCAGTAGCGCTCGCGATAGATCTTCCGCGCAACACTCTGCGGCATCGTCCGCACGTCATCGGCCGTGGCGTTGCCCTTCCAGTAGCGCCGCGCATCAATGAGCGTGATGCCGAAGTTGGTCGGTCCGCCGGGATCGGAAGGATGATCGGTATAACCGCCCTCGTCTTTCAGAAGACGCGTGAGCGATGCGTCGTATGACGACAGCATGACTCAGATCCTCGTCTTCAGGACATTCGCCCATGCAATGATTTTCGGCACACACAAACCGGTAAGCACGCCGAAGGCGTACAGGACCGCGAGCCCGACAATGGTCAGGAAGGTCATGGATGTTCTCCGTTTTCAGAGGCAGATGAACCAGACGAAGACGCAGGAAAGCGTCAGCAGGATTCCGATGGCAGGCCAGCGCATGGGCTTGGCTCTATGGGTTCGCGGCCCGCGAAGGCCGGCTGGTCAGATCGATATTTCCTGGGGTTATTGCCGGAGTGGCCGGCGCGCGGCGGCCACAACGTGATACGACCATCGCATGCTCAGAGCCCTGGCGGACCGCACATCGAGTTTCATCGGACGGAAGATCATCCCCTCCGGGGGTGAGCGTTTCCGGATCGGATTATCGCTGCGGTCGTTCCCCTACTTCCATCACGCGCATAATTGCGGTTTTCCCGGCAAGCGGAAAACCGAGCGCACGATCGAGCTGGCGCTGGCGGACTTCTGGCTGGACAGGGTGACGGACGCTGTCGAGGTCGGTGCCGTTACACCTTATTATTGGCCGGGACGGGTCAAGCACGTCATCGATCCCGCGGATCAGTCACCTCACGTCACACAACAGGCATCTCTGCTCGAGGTGGATCTTACCGGCCGAAACGTTCTCAGCATTTCGACGGTCGAGCACATCGGCGAACAGCGCTACGGCATGAACGAAACCGCGACGCCGATGCAGGGACTGGAAAAGCTGTTCCGGGAATGCGCGCGTTATCTCGTCACATTTCCTGCCGGCTACAACCCGATCCTCGATGAATTCGTATTCGCGGGCGGCGCGGACAAATTCGGCAAGGTCCGCTATCTCGTCCGCAACCCGGACGAAAGCTGGCGCCCGGCACCTCGCTCGCTGGCGTGGCGCGCCTATGGCGGCGACGGAATCACCTGGGCGAACTGCGTTGTCGTGATCGAAAAAGGCGGCGTTCTGTAGCGGTATTTGCTGCAATCCGGGCGCGTCTGGCGGATGCCCGGGAGATGTGGCATGTAGCAGACCGGCCGGTGAATTCGCATCTTTCCCACTGCAGAAAAGCACTCATGACCATTTCGACTGTCTTGCGGAAGCCGCCCGTCATTTTAGCTGCGGGGACCCTTCTGGTCGCTCTTGTGGTCTTCTTCCGGATTCACGCGCTGTACCCCACCGTATTCGGGGATGAGTGGACGTACAGCAGGATGTCCCGTCTCGAGCCCCTGCCTCGCGCGGCCATTCCCTCGTTCCTGTATCTTTCGCTCTACCGGCTGACGAATTTCTGCGGCGACGGGTTTCTGTCCTGCGCCCGGCTGATGAATGTCGCGTTTTTCTTCTCCGCAATCCCATTCATCTATCTCATTGCGCGGAAAGTCGCGACGCCGGCGCTGGCGGTCTGGATCGCCCTTCTCGTCGCGATCGATCCGATGAATTCCTACACGGCCTACTTCATGCCGGAGGCGATGTTCTTTTTCGTCTTCTGGCTATTTGCGTGGAGCGTGCTGCGGCTCGACGCAGCACACAAGTCCGTGGACCTGATCGTTCCCGCTGTTCTGTTCGGGTTTCTGGCTCTCGTCAAACCGCATCCGATCTTCATGTACCCCGCGCTGATCGTGTATCTCGGATACATGTCCCGGCAGGCGACGTATGCCGCATGGCTAAGGCTGTGGGCGATGCGGTCCGCGATCTTCGTTGGTGTTTCACTGCTTGCGAAACTGGCGATCAGCTCCATCTTCGCGGGAAAGGCCGGCCTGACACTGTTCGGCGGCTTTTATGGCTCAATCGTCACGCACGCCAACGGCCCCGAAAGATATGTCGAGTTGGCCTTGAAGTCGGCGACAAGCCTCAGCGGCCACCTGATGATCCTTTCCATTCTGTTCGGAACGGCCATCTGCGCCATGTTTTATGTCGCGGCGAAAGCCCTCAGTGAGAAAGACGACGGTGACGGCTCCCGGCGCATCGCCATCTTCACTTTTCTCGTCATCGGATCGATGGTCGGGCTGTCGGCGATTTTCACCGCAGCCATCGCGGGCTTGGGGCCTTCGGAGTCCCTCGCGCGCGTTCACATGCGTTACTACAACTTTGCACTGCCGCTTCTGCTCATTCTGGCCGGTGCGGGAATTGCCGATCATTCACGCCGCAGACTTAACATCGGCGTGACGATCGCCGTCGCCATTGCCGCTCTCACGGCCTACGCCATTGCCACCCGCATTTCAGGAGCGATCCCGACATGGGTGGACGCCCCGGAAGCCACGGCGGCGTCCGATCTGCCGTCACGCTTCTATCTCCTTGCCGTTTTTGGCCTGCTGGCCACCGTCGTATGGGCTTTCAATCAGCGCGCAGGCAGCAGGATATTCCTGCTCGCCTTTGCTCCAGTGATGATCGTCCTCAATCTGTACGCGGTGAATGAGTTCGCCCAGCGGTTTGAGAAGCCGGATGTCTACGACCGGGCGGGTATTGTTGCCCATCAGCTCTTTCCCCCGTCGGAGCGTTCGAACATCATTCTGTATGGACCTGATACAGGCTACCTCACCAAGGTCCTGTTCCATATCGACAGCCCGCTGCCGAAAACGGTGGGAACAAACCCGGCATCGCCTCCAGATCTCTCATCCATCCGCAACTCACAGAAGATCGCTATCGTATTCGAACCCAATACCGGCGCTCCTGCCGGTGTGACGGAAATACATGCGGACGGGTACTCGATCTTCAGGAGCGCGGTCCGTCCCGAACTTGAACTCGATCTGGATTTCACCAAACCCATTCAGTTTCCCGGACTCGCCAGCGCAACAGGCATCTCTGTCCCGGAACACTGGGGGGCATGGTCCGAGGGCGCCCTCGTGACATTGAAGTTCAGAAAGAACTTGCCGGAATCCCTGCGCGTTCACCTGCGCGCGAAAGCGTTCGGCCCGAATGTCGGCAAGCCATTCACGATGCGCGTCGGCGACCAGGCCAGGGATTTCTTACTCACCGACATTCCCCGCAACATCGAACTCAAATTCGGCAATCCCGGCGCAAGCGACACCATCACCATCGCGGTCCCTCAACCGGCCTCGCCTCACGAAACCGGTGTCGGCGGCGACCCTCGCAAGCTCGGAATCGCCATGATAGAATTCCGGATCGAGAAGCTGGACGGGTCCGGCAACTAGAACACCTCACAAGAAACTGCGGTCTCGGCACATGCGGCTGCCGAAACCACGGACACCTTCTGGAGACAGACAATGGGTTTGGGTTCTGTTCTGAACCTCATCAAATATCGCAACGTCGTCGATGAGCTTTACCGCGGCCTGCTCGGCCGGGAGGCCGATGCCGATGGCCGTGCGCACCATTTGAACCTGCTCAGGAGCGGCGTGCCGCTGTCGCAACTCATCAGCGGCCTGGTCTCGTCCGATGAATTCAGACAGAAGAATCCGAAGAGCGGTGAAGAAGAGCCCGAAGGCTGCTCGAAGGCCGAAGCGATCGCCATGTTCGCGAAATTCGAGGACCCGGACCGCAAGCCACGCGAAGGCTTCACGACAAATTTCATGGGCGGCGTCGTGGCCGTCAACGTGATCGACATGCTCGGCGGCCGATCCGGCTTTGTCGAAGGTTACCCGATTCCGGCGAACATTCAGGGCCGCACCATCGAGTGGATGGGCACACTGCAATCCGTGCTCGATGCACGTGGCTCCTACTCCATCGTCGAACTCGGCGCCGGATGGGCGCCGTGGTGCGCTGCCGGATATGTTGCCGCTAAGAAAATGGGGATCACCGACATTTCCGTCGTCGCGGTCGAAGGCGACAAGGGCAAGATCGCCTTCATCCGCGACAACTTTGCAGCGCATGGAATCGACGAGAAAGCCACCACGATCACCTATGGCGTCGTCGGCCCGTTCGACGGCTTCGCGGAGTTTCCCGACCTGTCGGTCGATCCCAACATCAACTACGGCCTTGCCGCGGACTTCAATGCCGCGAAAAAAGACGTCAAGATGCTGAAGGTCCCTGCCTTCAGTCTCAAGACCATCCTGGCGCCGTTCGACCGCGTCGATCTTATTCACTGCGATGTGCAGGGCGCGGAAGCCGACGTGTTCGAGGCCGGAAGGGATGTCGCGCTTGCGAAGGTCAAACGCGTCGTCATCGGCACCCATTCGCTCGACATCGAAAGGCGTTTGATCGGAATCTTCAAGGGCTGGGTCTGCGAAGGCATGACATCCGGCGAATACATCGTCCCGTCGATCCTGACCCGGGACGGCTGCCAGATCTGGCGCAACCCCAATCTCACATCGTAACGTACACTACAGGATCTGCCCGCCGGTCGCGGTGGTGCCGTTCGCATTGCCAGGAAAATACGCGGTGGATGGCGTCGCCTGCGCGCCGGACGTGAAGATCACGCTGTTGCCCTCGATGGCGTAGCGCGGTCCGGTGGTCGCGCCGCTGTAGGTGTTGGCGTTTCCATAGATTAGCGACAGCGTATCGGCATGGGCGAAGCCGCCGGCGAATGCCGGTGTGCCGGTGATGGTCACCGTCGCCGCCTGATAGCGGATCGAGCCGCCGATGCTGGCGTGCAGATGATAGTAAGCGCCGCCGGTGATGCTGTAAGCGACGAAACCGATGATCGATCCGCCTTGCAGCGCCATCATGTGAGCAACATCGCATGCCCCGAATTCCATCTTGCCCGTGATGTTGCACTGGGCACCGAGATCGGCGGAGATGCCGACGCCTGCCGTGGTGGTGATCTTGAGACCTTCCACCGAGACCACGGCATAATTCGAGCAGTAAATGGCGTTGGCGCCGCCACCGCTGATCACGACATTCGCCGGCGTCGTGGTGTCGCCCTTCACCTTGATCGTCCCCGCGCCGATCTGCGGAGAACTCACCTGAAATCCTGCGAACGTTCCCGCGCCGAGCTGGATCGTGACATTGAACCCGCCGAGATCGAGCTTGTTGTAGACGGTGTCGATCGCCTTCTGCACGGTCAGAAATGCGCCGCCCGATGTATTGGCCAGCCCGTCGTTGCTGTTGCTGCCATCCGAGCAGACATAATAGGTCCTGGCTGCGGTCAGCAGCTCGCGGACCACGGGGGCTGGACGCGCGATCGCATACCAGCGCGACGCGGTGCCGTCATAGCGCAGCAGCGCTGCTCTCTTCGCGCCAATCACGACATCGCTGCCGAGCGCAAAGCGATTGGCGGCGGATGAGGACGCGCTCTCGTTCAGGAGCGTGATGATCTGGCTGCCGGTATTGAGGATGACGACGACGCGGCCCTCTGCCCCGCCCGCCAGACCCGAGACGCTGCGCGATGCATCGGACGACAGGTTGACGACAGATGCCGAACTGAAGCCGGTTGGACTGTAATCGTTCTGGTTCGAGCTGATCTGCGACGGCGAGATGACACCCGTCAGCAACATCCCGCGTGAAAACGCCGCGTTACCCGAACTCTGATCGATGGCCAGCGCCTCGACAAACGCCGATCCATCGCTCGAAACCTTGAGCCTGAAGGCATCCGATCCAATCAGGCCGAACTCGGCGCGGCCGGAGAACGCATCGGAGAACACCACCGATGCGGTTTTCGCGCTGCTCTCCTTGGAGATTTGCAGGCGCATGTCGCCGGTGCCGCCGCCGGCGACAGTGACTGCGCCGAACAGCGCGGCATTGGATTTCACCGTCAGAAGATTCGGACTGCTCGCGGTATCGTTGATGCCGAGTTGAGCGACACTGCCTGACATGGCGCCAGCGCCGCCCGCGACATCGGTCCACGCCGTCCCGTCATAGACCAGCAACGCGCCATCGGCGTCGCACCACGCACACCAGCCGGGCTTCGGGACCAGAAAGCGCCATGCGCCGTCTTCATAAGCGGCAACCGCGTCAGCGTGTCCTGCCCATGCGCCGGTCGGCCCCGCCGCGACGATATGACGGTCGCCTTCCGCCGGTGCGGTGGGAGGCGCGGTGCGATCGGCATCGAGCACGCCAATCTGCACCACGGCGTCCAGAATCCGCAACGCCTCGTTGTGCGTGACATGCTTCTGCGCCTGGCTGCCTTCGATGAAAGGCATCCCGAGATGAACTGTGTCTGTCATGAGAGAGATAACTCTGTTTGCGATGAAATACGCGGCTCTCCGCCGGCATGATCAAGCTCCCTCTCCCGTGGGAGAGGGTTGGGGTGAGGGCGTAGAAGCTATCGAGAGAGCGTACTCCCTCACCCGATGCACTTCGTGCATCGACCTCTCCCCACGGGAGAGGTCACGCAGAACTGGACACCTTCGGCGACACCCTCAGAGTGCGAGGGTGAATTCTGCCGGATGGCCGCGTCCGACGGTGCTCGACATCTGCGAGACGCGGCCATGCAGGCTCGATTGCGGCGTGCCGAAATCGGCAAGTTCGTCGGCGCTCGCATACAGCACGGATGGCAATGCCGACGAGATGCTCCGCACCACGGAGGAGCCCGAAAGAATATCCAGCGTGTAGGCCTCGGTGTCTTCACCAAGAGGCACCTCGACAGTCCAGTTGTCGCCGTCGCGGCGGGTCCGCCTGATCCAGGAGACATGGATGCCGTCAACCCCACGCACCGCTTTGACATGCACAGGCGACAGCGGAAGCAGCGCAGTCGGTTGCGGTGTCACCGTGAGCGCGAGTGTCGACGGATCATCATGGCTGCGGCCGGTCGCCACGATGCGCAGATCGATGGCGCGATCGAGTGCACCAAGGCCGCGCGCAATCGTCGCCACATGATCGTCGAGCAACACAAACGGCGAACCGGCGGGCAATGGACCGGCAATCGCGTATTCGCTGCCCGCCTGCCCGCGCAAGAGCCGCGAGAGCTTGTAAGTCTTATCGTCCACCAGCTCGGCGTTGGCGAACTGCAGGATCTCCCATTCACCTGATGCGTTCAGCACCGCTGCCGCATTGGCGCCGTCAAGCACGCGCGCATCGGCCACGGACGCCAGCGCGCCGCCGTAAAGCATCACGCGCGCTTTACTTCCGCGATCCCAGCGGCTCGTGGGCCCGGCGGGAAGCGGATCGAGCGTCTCTCCGATGATCGAGGGCGCGAACGCCGTCGCCGCTTTCTCGAAACTCAAACCGTCAGCCGAGCGCCACACCGTCACCGAACCCGGCCAGGGATCGGCGAAAATCGCCAGACGCGTCAGCACGGGCGGCTCGGATGAATCGATGCCCGGCAGACTGAGCACCAGCGCCTGCACCGGACCTAATGCCGGTGGAATGGCTGGCGGTTTCACCCGCGGCGCGGACAACGGCACGGAGAAGACCTCCGGATCGATGCTGCGCGCCTTGACCTGCCGCGATTGCGTATCGACCAGTTCCGAAATCTCGAACAGCCGCCGCCGCGCATTGATGGTCACGCCGATCACATCGCCCGGTGCGAGCGCCAGCGCGTTCATGCCGAGCGAAAATTCCGCGCTTTCGCGCCCGGCCCACAGATCCTGCAGCCAGATGTCGGCGCGGCGTGTCGCGGCGGCATCATCGGTGATGACGGCGAAATCCGAATGCAGGGTGCGGTTCGATCCGCCGACCAGCCGCCGCGAGGTGACGGCAGAGCGGCGATAGTCCGCCGCGCCATCCGTGAAGCCGAACGAGATTTCGCGCGGCAACTCGGTTTCCTGCCCGCGTGTCAGCCGCGCCCGTGCTCCCTTCTGCGGATCGACCATCTCGTCCTCATCGATCTCCGCCACTGGCGGCACGCCGCGCTGGACGAACGTCAGGTCGCCGCCCGCCACCGTCGCGTCGAACGCATAGGCCATCGCCAGCGGATCGATCGCGGCACGCGGCGACATCGGCCGGTCGATGACATAGCCGTCGCAGCTTTCGCGCAGATTGTCGGTGCGCGCGTCCGTGACATTTGCATCATCGAGGATCGCGCCGACCAGTGCATCGAGCGGCGCGGCACCTAGCCGTCCGGTCAGCCAGTGCCCGGTCTGCCAGTTCGGGCCGTCGCTCCAGACATCTTCCGCTGCCGGAAACACCGGATAAGGCCGCGCGTCCCAGGTCCACAGGTGCAGACCGGAAACATCGAGCATCCGCCCGCCGTAAACCGGCGACACCGGATTAAGCGTCGCCGCCCCGAAGTCGGGATCGAACGCAGCGATAACCGCCTCGAGATAGCGGCGCTGGATCAGATCGTCGCGCTGACCGTTCGAGAAATATGGAACGGTGCCCTCGATCGACCGTGCATCGGGAAACGCGCTCGGCTGGTTCGCGCCCTTGTCCACGGCGGGACACCCCACTTCCGTCAGCCAGATCGGCTTGCTGCGCGGCGTCCATGACGTTGCGCTTCCGACTTCGACGCCGCCGACGCGCTCGATGTGCGGGTTGGCCCACCAGCTCCACAAATCCTTCGCCCGATAGATCCACGGCTTGCCGAGGCCGTCGGTGATCGGCGCGCGTGTCTGTGCAGAACGCGCGGCATCGTCGGCATAATACCAGTCATAGGCCTCACCGCCGCTGAGGTTCGCCATGAGGTAGTCGCGATCATGGATCGATAACGCGATGGTCGCATCAAGCTGTCCTGCATCATCGCGCCAGTCGGACAGCGGCGCATAGTAATCGATACCCACTGCATCGATGGCCGATGACGCCCACAGCGGATCGAGCGGAAAACGGACCTCGCCGCCGATGACATGCGCGCCGTATTCGGTCCAGTCCGCGCCATACGTCACGACAGTGCCTGCGCCGACGACGGCCTTTACATCCGAGGCCAGTGTCGTCAGCGCCTGCACCGCCGGATACACGCCTGACGCCGAGCGAACGCGCGTCAGCGCTTTCAGTTCCGAGCCGATCAGGAATGCATCGACGCCGCCGCAGGACAACGCGAGACTGGCGTAATGCAAAATCATCCTGCGATAATTCCAGCCGCTGGTGCCGCCGCCGGAAAAGAAGTTCGCAATCTGCGTCGCAGCCGTGCTCGTCCCGTCTGGCGAGCCGCTCACGCCCGGCGCTGGATTGCATGTGATACGCCCGCGCCAGGGATAGACCGGCTGCGAGGACGCGCCGGTCCATGGATCGGTCAGCGCGTTGCCCGCCGGAATATCCATCATCAGGAACGGATAGAGCGTGACCTTCAATCCGCGCGCTTTCAGCTCCGCGATCAGATGCCGCACGCTGTCGTCGGACGGGGTGCCCCCGTAGGCCGGACGCCCTTCCACCGAGGAAACAACCGAGGCAGTCCCCCGGCTCAGCCCCGCCACAGACCACGTCCCGCCGGATGTGACCTTGATCGCGTTATCCACGCGCGGCTGCACGGTGCAATTTCCCGCGCGCAGATCGTTGCCGAACCACGTAACGACAATCGCGACACGTTCGAGATTGGGACAGGTCGCCTGAAGATCGTCCAGCGAAGCGATCACATCGGAGGGCGCATTGGCGACGTGACGGTTTTCCGGCGCGGACTGGCCGGGGCCGAGTACGCGCACCACGGCCGATGTTTCGTAACCGAATTCGGTCGCGCCGGGGATCAGCGTCACCGCGCGCGTCATCTGTTCGAGCTTGCCGATCGGCCGTACGATCTCGAACGACAGTTGCGGAATGCGATTGCCGAAATCCGCCAGCGGCAGCCGCTCGAACACGACATAGGCCAGCCCGCGATAGGCCGGCGCATTGCCTGCGCCCTCCTTCGCGACGATCAGATCGTCCGCGGCCTGGTCTTCGCCGCCGCGATGAACGCGCACGTTGAGGTTCGACGTATCGAGCGGCTTGCCGTCGGCCCAGATGCGGCCGACATGGCCGATCTCACCTTCGCAAAGCCCGACCGCGAAGTTCGCATAATAGGAATACGTCGTCGTGGTGACGCTGCCGCCGCCACCTGTGATCCCGCCTTTGCCCCCGCCGCTGCCACCCTCGGTGCGCGTGGAGACGACTTCCTCCAGCCGCGTCGCCCAGATCACCTGCCCCGACAGCCGCGCGCGGCCATAGACCCGCGGGATCGGCGCGCCCTCAGTGGAGGCCATGACGTCGAGGTCCGCAAGGCGCGGCCCCTGCACGGTGCGGTTTTCCGCAAACAGCGAATGATCGATGACATTGCCGACCAGCGCGCCGGCGATCCGCCCCGCGATGGCGCCGGCCGGACCGAATACCGCACCCGCCGCGCCGCCCGCGATTGAAAGAACGAGAGCTGCCATGGAAGGCCTATTCAAACACAATCAGAATGTGAAACCAAAACGAGCACGATGCGCTCCCTCTCCCCGCCCGCGGGGAGAGGGTTGGGGTGAGGGGCAGCGAGGTGCGCGGAGCCCGCCCCTCACCCGGATTGCTTCGCAATCCGACCTCTCCCCGTAAAAACGGGGAGAGGTGAAAGCGGGATTGCTTCGTCGCTACGCTCCTCGCAATGACAGGGGTTAGTCCGTCACTCCCGGAAACCGAAACGCAAATGCGAGCCGCCGCCACCAGGGCGACAGCGCGACTTCGCACACCGCAGCACCATCGTGAGCGTGAATCATGGTGCCCTCGCCGGTCGCAATCGCAGCGTGCTTGGCGACAAATCCCTCGCGCCAGCGGAACAGCAGCACGTCGCCTCCGCCGATCTCGTCGCGCGCCACCGGCACGAGATGCCGCGTGGCGGCGTCCACCAGCGTCTCCGCGCCAGAGGCTTCGGCCCAGTCCGGCGCATAAGGTGGCGGCAGCTCCGGCTCCTCGCCGATACAGTTGCGCCAGACCCCGCGCACGAGGCCGAGGCAATCGCAGCCGACACCTTTCAGCGAACCTTGATGGCGATAGCGCGTGCCGATCCATGCGCGCGCCTCGGTAACGATGGCGGCGCGGGTGAGAGGTGTGCTCATGAGTCGCCACCAAAAGCCCGACCATCATTGCCCGCCCCCGCATCCGGCGACGCGATGACGAAGTCATTGCCCGGAATATGCGGGAAGCCGCGAAAGTTGACGGCATTGGAAAAACGCTCGCGACAGGTGGCAAACCGCTTGTCGCATCCCGCCGTCACGGCGAATGCATCACCGCTCGTGATCGCTTCTGGCATCGCCTGCCACAGCGACAGCCGCGCGTGTCCCGACGCCATGCGGTGATCCTTGATCTCCACGGACAGTCCGGCGTTGGCGCCGGACGTCCAGGTCAGCCTGCCGCCGGTGAAAACGCCATCCGCAAACGCATCGAGCCCTGCCGCAACGAGTGCAGACGCGGACTCGATGGACATCACGCTGCCCGCGCCTTGCAGCCCCGCAGCCACGAGATCGAACCTGCAATGCACGTCGCCCAGATCAGCGCTGCATCGCGCGGTGAACAGCCGCCCGCTCTGTTGCGAAAGCGAGTCCGCCAGCCCCCGCAACTCGGCGCTGAACGCCTGCCCCTCGCGCTTGACCTCGCCGAGCGTCGAGCGCGCCGTCAGCACACGCAGCGACACGTCGCTCCAGTCCACCAGCCAGCTTTCGACACCTGCAGCGTCATAGCGGCCCGCGGCGAGATCGCTTTCGAGCAGCGCGTCGTCCGACAGCGCGCCGGCGATTTCCGCGCCATCGACCGAAAGGTCGAAGCGGCTGGTGGCTTCTGAAGACGTAAAGCCGGTGCCGGCGCGATAGGTCACGCCGGCGATGACCAGATCGTCATCATGATCGGTGAAGCCCTGCACCACACCGTCGCGCCGCGAGAGCTTCCAGCAATGCGCCAGTGTGGTGACGCCGGAATCAAGCCTGGCCTGAAGTTCCGATGGAATGTCTCTCATGGGCGGATCTCCACCAGAGGAATCTTCGGGATCGCGCCCGCAGCGAAAGCCGACAGGTCGACCTCGAGATAATCGGTGTCGAACCGCACCGGCACATCGAACAGGAAGCCTGCCGTCACTGCCGCGCCGCTCGCAGGGGCGTGTCCCGGCAAAAACGTGACAACGCCCGTTGTGGGGTCACAGGTAAACGCGATGCCCGCTGAAACCTCGCTGCCTGCGACCGCGACCCGCACGCTGCCCGGCACCGGCTTCGCGACAGTACGTGTGTAAGGCGCATAGGTGCTGCCGTAGGTCTTGACCAACTGAAAAGCCGCACGAGCGCCATCGCCGATGCCCAGCGTCTGGTCGAGCGGCGTCGCGTTCGACGCAGGCGCCGCGGAGGAATGATCAAGCCGGTCGCGCCAGCGGAAGCCGTAGAGCTGTCCGCGCCGCTCCTCAAAGAACGCTACTACCTGCTGCAATGCGTCGAGCGTCTTGACGCCGTAACCGGCATCGAAGCGGCGGCGGGAATGGGCCCAGCGTGCGTTGCGCTCTTCGCGCCCGGAGCCAAAGGTAATAATGTCGGTGCGCCGCTCGGGTCCGCCCGCGCTTTTCAGCGCGACATCGAGCGGAAACAGCACCTCATGAAAACCGGCGGGCATGGTTCAGTCCCGTGTTTGTTAACGACGGCCGGGAACCGATGCGCCCGGCGGACATTGATTGATCGGAGATCGCCACGAACGGGAGACCGGACCATGGCCCAGTGCGAAACCTGCGGAAACGACTACGACAAGGCATTTCAGGTCACGATGGGTGGCAAGACCCACACCTATGACAGCTTCGAATGCGCGATCCACGCCCTGGCGCCGTCATGCGCCAACTGCGGCACGCGCATTGTCGGTCACGGGCTCGAGAACAAGGGCACGTTCTATTGCTGCGACCACTGCGCCGAGCACAAGGGCGTCAAGGGGTTGCGCGACCGCGTGCATTAAAGGCTGCGTTGCCCGCGCGACACCGCGCGCGCGATCTGGCCGGTGATGTAGTTCTCCGAACGGCGGAAACTTTCAAGATCCGGCGTGGCGATCTGGATTGTGACGTTGTTACCGCTCGTGCGCCCGGTCACGCCGAGCTTGCCGTCCGGTCCCCGCGCCAGCGGCATGATCGCTTCCGGCCCCGCCTCGCCCGCAAGGCCGACGCCGCCCTGCATCAGCGGGAAATATGTCGGCGTGCCGATCACCCCGCCGCTCGCGAACGGCTTCACCGCCCCGGAGGCAGCAGCCAAAGAGACCCCGGCCGATGACCCCGTTCCGGTGAGGCCCGAGAGCAGGTTAGACAACCCGCCCGCAATGCTTTTCTCCAGCGGCCTGAATGCGAGACGCACCGCCATGTCGGACAGCCGCAGCGTCAGCGACTTCAGCACGTCGTCAAACTGCCTGCCGCCGACGACCGACGCCGTAAACGCGCTGGTCATCGCCCGCGAAAATGCCATCGCTCCGGTCGTGAGTTCGCGCGTGCGCAACCCAAGCGCGCCAAGCGTCAGCGAAACGTCGTCGCCAGATGAATCGATTGCCATGAATTACTCTCCACGCGGTTTATCGGGAAACGCCTTCATCAAGTTGTCGAGCGCTGTGCGGTCCATCGGCGCTGTGATCGGACCGCGCACCGCCGCGACTGCGCAGGCCAGTTCGCGCGGCGTCATCCGCCAGAATTGATCCGGCGACAGATGCAGCACGCCGATGCCAAAGCCAATCGCTTCATGCCAGGGAAACGGCTTCATCGCGCCTCACCGATCGGTGTGTCGTCGAACGTCGCCGCAATCAGGTCGGCGGCAACGCGCACATAACCCGCCGCACCGCCGTCAACTGTCATGGCCGCGACTTCATCGTCCGACACAGCCTCGCCCGCGCCGCGCAGGCCCGCGGCGATAATTTTCGTCAGATCGCGCGATGACAGCCGCCCGGTGCCGAAGCGCTCCGCCAGTGCCATAAGGTCATTCGCACCGAACGCGGATTCCAGTTCGGCGAGTGCACCGAGCGTCAGCACCAATGTGCGCCGCCTGCCGCCGATGTCGGCGGAAATTTCCCCGCGATAGGTGTTGGGCATCTTTCTCTCTCATAAAGGCGCCCCCACCCCGGCGCTACGCGCCGACCCTCCCCACAAGGGGGAGGGAGAAGGAAGACGCCGCTGCGAATTTTTCATCCCTCCCCTCGATGGGGAGGGTGGCTGACCGAAGGTCAGCCGGGTGGGGTGAAATCAGTTCGCCGTAAATGTGAGCGCGCCGGCCGATTCCAGCGAAAGGTCGAACGTCACCTCGCCGTTGTGCTCGCCGGAAAACTCGAGACTCGAAATCTGGAACAGGCCTTCGATAATGCCGAAGTCCGGCACCAAGACCTGGCACAATTTCAGTGCGCCGTCGAAGAACGCCTGACGCACCAGCGCGTCAGAAGCTGTGTCCCTGAACAGTCCCCTGCCCGAGACCGACGCACGCTTGATTCCGGCACCCGCGAGCAGTTCGCGCCAGCGCTCGGTGGATTCCGCGTGGGTGACATCCACCGTTTCCGCGTTGAACGCGATCCTGCGGCTGCGCAATCCGGCGACGGTGACGAAGCTCGTGCCGTCGTGCATCTTCAGCAACAGATCCTTGCCTTTCTGGGCGCCCATTATTGTCTCCTCAGATCACGGGTTCAGTAACCGCGCGAAACCGCACCAGCGCGTGATAGGTGCGTCCGTCGGACTCGCGGCGGATGTCGGCGATTGAAAATCGTAAGTTGACCAGCCGGTGGCCATCCGGCTCCAGCGGTGCGTCGTCGAGCGCCTGCAACAGCGCACCGGCGATCACATGCGCCTCACGGTGGCCACCCTTGCGCGACCAGGCATGCAGCGTGAGCTGATGTTCCTGTGTCTGCCCGCCGTCGGACGAGGCATCGATCAGCCGCGCCTCGCCCAGCGTTACGTAAGGGAATTCAGCATCGCGCGGCGGCTCATCGTAAACCCGCGCCCCACCGAGAACGGATGCGAGCGCGCTATCCGCGAGCAGCGCGTCATGGATCGCAGCGCGCAGCGCCACGTTGGCAAGAGTCATAAATGGGGTCTTTCTTTCGATCTCCCCTTGAGGGGAGCTGAGTGTGTATGGCTCCCTCTCCCCGCCCGCGGGGAGAGGGTTGGGGTGAGGGGCAGCTTCTTTGACAAATCTGAGATCGGCCCCTCACCCGGATCGCTTCGCGACCCGACCTCTCCCCGTAAAAACGGGGAGAGGTTTCAAGAGGGTCACCCCATCCGCACGTCCGCATCGATCTCGATGAAGCGGCGATCGTCGCGCTCGCGAATCGAGACGATGCGATAGATCCGCGCGCCGTCGCTGAAGCGATGCTGGAGCGTCAGCGACAGATTGCTGCGCAGGACGATGCGATAATCCTGCGTCGCGCCGTCGGCATCGGCCTGTACGTCGCGGCGCGAGCCAAGCGGCGTCACCTGCGCCCACACCGTGGCGAACGTTGTCCAGGTCCGCACGACGCCGCCCTGATCGTCGGGCGTCTCGACCGGTTGCTGGACCGCCAGCCGTGTTTTCAACTGTCCGGGATCGATCATAGCGACAGCACCCGATGCGACGAAATCATGGCGTTGACGCTGGCCGGCATCATCGGCACAGACTGGCCAATGGCAATCAGCCCGCGGTTCTCATACCAGTGCGCCACCAGCATGCGGATCGCCTGCAACAATGTCGGCGGCACGTCCGCCCCGGACGCACCGAAGCCGACGTCGAGATCGAGTTCGATCCCCGCGACGCTGCGTCCCGGCACCGGCAGCGACCAGCTCGGCGCCGCGATGACGCCTGTGGCGGCATCGATCACAAAGATTTCCGGATCGATCGCGCTTGCTTCATTCGCCGCGCTGAACACGCGGGCCGCCGCAAGCGCCCGCAGCGGGCCGATGCGGGGTACGATGCGCCCGCTGTCCGGCCAGCGATCCAGCACCAGCCGCCAGGTCTGCGCGATCAATGCACTGCGCGTCAGCGCCTCGACATGGTTGCGTGCCGCGGAGACCAGCGACGAGATGATGGCGTCGTCGTCGCCGTGCTCCACGCGCAGAAAGCGCTTCGCGTCCACAAGCGAGAGCGGCTCCGCCGCAGGCGCGGTAAGAAGGTATGCAGGCATTGATGAAACCTTTGTGTTCAGTCGGTTACGCAACGCGGTTGACAAAGCGCGCCCGGCGAGGCTCAACCTTGCGGATGATCCCGCTTTCCCGCCTTTGCGCCGCCCTCGTCATTTCGTCGGTGTTCGTGCAGCCGTCGCATTCGATCACCGGCAGCCGCTCCGCGCCGAGCAGCGACGTTGCGCGATCCATCGTCACAGTGGTTGCCGCGGGTGGCGGCGTCTGCACCGGCACGATGATTTCGCCGAGCATTATCCTGACCGCCGCGCATTGCATCGCGCCGGGCACGGCCAATCGTGTGATCGACTATTCATCGAAGCCGCCGACGCTGATCGCGCCGAAGCAGGTCGCGGTGCATCCGCGCTACAACGCGCAATCCATCGCCGCGCATCGGGCAACAGCGGATGTCGCGCTGCTGCGCCTGTCCGCGCCGATGCCCGGCAAGTCGGCCGCGCTTCTCGGCGTGCCGCGCATTCCGTTTTCGCCGGTGTCGCGCTTCACTGTCGTCGGCATCGGATCGACGGTCGCCGGCAGCGATAGCGGCGTCGGCACCGTCCGCGCGGCGCCGCTCGCCGTCACCGGCCAGCCCGGCACATTGCAGGTGCGCCTGGTCGATCCGCAAACCCAGAATAAAAGCGCTGGCATGGGCGCCTGCACCGGAGACTCCGGCGCGCCCGCGTTCGAGGATCAGGACGGCCGCAGCGTCATCACCGGTGTGGTGAGCTGGTCGACCGGCGCAAACAACTCGGCGGGCTGCGGCGGCCTCACCGGCGTAACGCCGCTGACGCTCTACCGCGACTGGATCGTCACCACCGCGCGAAGCTGGGGCGCTGGGATTCCGTAAACGCCATGCGGCGGCGTGCCGCATCGCCGCTCCGGTTCCCCCCCAAGGGCCTGACAAACGGCCGGCGATCGCCTACCCTTCGATTCATAAAAAGAAACGGGAGCTCCTCATGATCTCACGACGCGGTATCGTCGCACTTCTCGCCGCGCCGCTGCTGTTGCCCGCCGCAACCGCAGGCGCGCAGACCACCATGCTGATGGGAACCGTGAACTACAATGAGCGCATGGCGCTGCCGCAGAATGCAACCGTTCTGGTGCAGCTCCTCGATATCTCGCTTGCCGATGCGCCCGCCCAGGTAATCGCCGAGGATCGCATCACCGGCGCCGCCGGCAGCCCGATTCCCTACAAACTGCGCTTCGACCAGAACCTGATCAAGCCGCGCCGCACCTACGCTTTGCAAGCCCGCATCTCGGACGGCGATCGCCTGATGTTCATCAACACCAACCGCCACGCTGTCTTCGCGGGCGGCCGCAACAACACGCGCATCCTGGTGCAGCGCGTGGACTCGCAGCAGCGCTAGGATCCGTCCGCGAATAAAACAATCTGTGAGGGACAAAGATGCATCGGGATCTCGCATATGGTCTTCGGCCAGTCGCCGTTGCTGCGTTGTCAGTCGCGCTAATGGCCGCCGCGTCGGCGCAGCAGAGCGACCCGAAAGTCAGGCAACGCCAGCACGCGGCGCCATCGCATCAGGCGGCAAAGCCGCAGCCCGTCGCGCGTCCGCGCCCAACACCCTGCTCCGAGTTCGGCGCAGGCTTCGTGCGAATGCCTGGCTCGGACAGCTGCATCCGCTTCGGCGGCGGTGTCGGGATCGGCGTGGGCGCGGTGCCTTGAGAAGCAACGCAAACGGCGGCGCGCGAAAGATCGCGCCTGCCAGGACCTTCCTCGCCCTTCAGCGCTGATAGTGATGGTGCTTCTTGCGCTTGTGGACTTTTGACGGTTGAACGGGTTGTACGGACTGCTGATACCGCTTTCGGGATTCTTCCAGCGCCCGCTGATAGCCCGGCGAATTCATGATGTTTTGTGCCGCCCCGCGCGCGGAAGCCGGGGACGCGGCGGAGAGGCCGGACGCCGCAACAAGCATCAACAAGGCAATTCTGATCATGGCGTCACGTCCGACCTTTTTTCACTCTTCCCAACTTTTCTCGCGAAAGACAGACCGCGAGCGGAGTAAATTCAGTTTCGCCGCAACATCTCAGCCAATTCTCCATCGAGCGAGCTAAGGTATAAGCCGGCTTCGATAGCGAATGGATATTTTCCTGAGTCCGCTATAGCTTGGATTTGCATTCGAGCCTTCTCGGGAAACATATTCATCAAACTTCTGCCAGCGTTGAGCCGCACGTTAAGATTTGGATGATCGAAAAGCCTCATGAGAGTCCTACCTCGATCGTCCGGCCGAGATTTCAGCTCGTCGCCGATTTCACGGATTTCGCCGCCTAGCCGGTTGACGACGGACATTTGCGCTAAATCGGATGCAACACTCTGACGTACACTGAGCTCAGCATATTGCTCGCACAAATCATCGACCTTCCAGGTCGTAAAGTCTCGCTTGCTCATTTGAGAACTCCATAATCCCGGAGCACTTTGAGTCCGTATTCCCTTCGGGTCTCAAAGTCCTTGTCTTTCAACAGGTCCCGGGGCGAAAGCCAGCTTCCGTCTCCCTGTTCGACCTTCCTCGCGTAGTGGCTGGTAATATCAAGATGCTTCAAGAACGGCACCAGAACGAGATTTTCGCGCCCCTGAACCAAATCCTCGGAAAAGCCCGCCGTTCGTGCAGCTTTTTCCTCTACAATGTGATGTCGGTGGTAGCCGCTCCTATCTTCTAGATTAACTCGATCCTGCAGTTCCTCAAGTGATCTTGGCGGATCATTAGCCGATTTAATCGTATTTATGATCTCGTTCGTTTCATCGATTTGCCTAACTGCTCCGAAGAAGGCATCTGCGAACGGAGAATATCGCCCTGCCAGCTTGATCCAATCGGCAGCTGAGCGAACAAACCTCATCCAGTCGCCACCTTTTTTCGGCGTCTCTGCCGGCACCTCAGGCGGCTCGTTGGATGGCAGCTCCGGCCCGCCGTCCTCGGATGTATTCCCCGCAAGCTGCGCGTAATCGGTATTGTCCGTCTCGCCCGGTGTGATCTGAAACAGCGAAAATACATCGCTGAAATTCGGAAGATCGCCGAAGTCGACATGTCCCATCGGCGACGCGGCAGGATTGGCTCCGTTGCCGGCACCGCCGCTTGAAGCGTCCGTCCAACGACCGCTCTCCCGCCCGTTCCCGGCAGGCACGCGCGGCTGGCTTGGGCTGTATTTCTGCTCCAGCGCCGGATAGACGCTCGCGGGATCGGTATCTGGTTTCAGAAACCGCGCGGCATCAGGGCGCAGCCAGCGATTGGCGTCAGGCCGCAGCCATCTTTGCCGTTGATGGCGTGCGAGGGCATCCTCGCGTGCGGACATGCGAAGAGATCCTGTGGGACATAATGAAAGGAAAAGCGGTCACACGTGCTGTACGGCGCTCACCTCTCCCCGCGCGCGGGGAGAGGTCGGAGACAGAGCGAAGCGAAGTCTCCGGATGAGGGGCAACTTTTTAAAGACCCCTCACCCCAACCCTCTCCCCGCAAGGGCGGGGAGAGGGCGAAGTCAACTCGCCGCGAACTTCACCAGCTTGATCGCATCAAAATCCTGGACGCCGCCGCCGACACGCTTGGTGGTATAGAACAGCACATAGGGCTTTGCGGAATACGGATCGCGCAGCACGCGCACGCCGACGCGATCCACGATCAGGTAGCCGCGGCGGAAATCGCCGAACGCGATGGAGAGCGAGTTCGCGCCGATGTCCGGCATGTCCTCGGCCTCTATCAGCGGGAACGTCATCAGCGATGCACGCCCGCCCGCCTGCGCCGGCGGCTGCCACAGATACGCGCCGCCCGAGTCCTTGAACTTGCGGATCGCGGCCTGCGTCTTGCGGTTCATCACGAAGGTGCCGTTCTGGCGATAGCCCGCCTTCAGCGCATAGATCGTGTCGACCAGCACATCGGACGGATTGGAGCCGGGAAACGCGCCCGCGCTGCCGCTCGCGACATAGCCGAGATTGCCCCAGGTCCACGAACTGTTCGCGACCGCCGTGTAGTTGAGAAAACCCTTCGGCTTGTTGCTGCCGTCGCCGTTGACGAAGGCGGCGCCCTCCTGCACCGCGAAGGTCAGCTCCACTTCGGAGGCGATCCACTCGTCGATGTTCACCGCCGAGTCATCGAGCAGCGTCGCGGTCGCTGCCGGCATGGCGTAAAGCTCCATCGCCGGGAAGCTCAGTGCATCGAGCGTCGGCGACGTGGTCTGCGCGCGCGAATCCGTCTCGCCGACCCAGCCGGTGGCGGGGCCCGCCGTCATAAACGGCTTCTTGTAGACATTGCCGGAGATCTCGCGCACCGACGAGATGGCGCGGATCGGCGAGATCACCGCAAGCCGCGCGCCGATCTCGTGCTCGAGTTCGGTGGGCACGAGATAACCGCCGTCGGCATTGGAGCCGGCGGAGAGCGCCTTGGTCTCCAGCGCGCGCAGCGCCCCGCTCTCGCCCTGGCGCACATAAGTCTCGAAAGCACTCTTGTGCTCACGCGCCGCGCCATCCGCAAAGCGCGAACGGCTGTTGTCCCGCCGGGTACCCTCAAGCAAGGGACGCGCGGATTTCAGCGCGAGCTCGTCGATCCGCTTCATCTGCGCGTCGAGCGCACTATTGATGCGATCGACTTTCTCATCGAGCAGCACATCGGCGCGGCGGCCCATCGATGCGAGGCGCTCGTCGTTCGACGCCTTGAACTCCTCGAACATCGCCATGATGGCGTCGTGCTCGCCGCGCGCGGCGGACGAGATGCCGGACTTGTGCTCCGGCGCAGTGTCGTTGATGTCGTAGTCCATATGGTTCTCCTTGGTTAGGATCGGGTTGAAGGTGAAATGCACAAACAAAAACGCCGCCCGGAGGGGGCGGCGAATTGCGGTCAGCAGTATCGTTAGCGACGATTGTTAATCAAAAGTGAGACTGCGAAGCAGTTCAGGAAAATACTCGCGCTTCAGATCGTCGATAATCTTATCTCTGGAAATAACAATGCCCATGCCAGGCCAGCCCTGCGGGCGTCCCGCAAGGCGAATGGTGATCCGCCAATCAGGATGCCGCTCAAGAATAAGCTGCAGCTTCTTTGCAATTGGGGGCCACGCCAAAGACAACGGCAATTCGATCTGCAGGACATCCCAGCCCCAGTCCTCATCGACGAGCCAGTAGTCTTTCTCCCCAATTATCCCCTCATGTGCAAAATCCTTGAGAACGGCTTCGGCTTCGTCAAACAACTTCTTCCAGATAATTTCGTGCGCTCGTATTCCTTCAAGATCATTGTCGCTCATCAGGGTCATTCCCTTCCACCGCGAATCCGGAATATTCGACGCAACATCCTCATGGTGCGATTAAAGTCCCGAATCTGAGGATTTTCCGTCTCCCTAATTTCCTTCAGAAGGTCCCTCGCTTGTTCGGGTGTCATCCTATTGGGTTCAATGTTCCGCTCTTTCATAAAGCGCTCGCTAAATTCACGAGTCGCGTCATTGTATCTGCGGTGTTCTTCGTCCCAATAATGCCCCTTCAACATACCGTCTATGTCAGTTCGCCCTTTTGGCAAGGTGCCCGTACTCGCCTGATCGAAAACACGACGGGTCTCTTCAGGCAAATCCCACTTCCCGAAAATGCTTTGCGGCAATTCATGACGACCACCCTTTGCATAATACGGCTCTCCGAAGCTATCGAGAAGAGGTTTTCCGTTGTCGCCCGCGAGCTGAACGCCATCGAACGCACCGTCGTTTGGCGTGATCTGAAACAGCCCGAACAGGTCACTGAAAGTCGGCAAATCACCGAGGTTGATCTGCCCCATCGGCGATCCGGAAATGGTGTTAGACCCGCCGCCTCCAACTTCCGTCCACCGGCCTCGCCAGTCACGCGGCTGGCTCGGACTGTACTTCTGCTCATCGGGATGCGGCGGCTTCTGCCAACGCGAAGTATCCGGATGAATATACCGCGCAGCGTCCGGCCGCATGAAACGTGCCTGCTGATGCGCGTTGTAGAGATCGCCATGCCGGATCATCGGCGCGCCTCCGTGTAACTACGCACACACGAAGACCTGCACTGCGGCGGCGCACCTTTTACCGCCCTCACCCGCGCGCCGGCGAGGAGCGGAAAGGTGACAATCGAGACTTCCCAGAGATCGACCTGATAGAGCTTGCGCACGCGCGTCTTCGGATCGATCTGGCCGCGCACGGTGCGATAGCCGATGGAGAGGCCGTCGATGGCCCCCTGCTCCACCAGCGCGAACAGTTCGCGTCCGCGCGCGACATCGGGGATCAGGCGTCCCCTCGCCCACAGCCCGCGAAAGTCTTCATGCAGATCGAGCCAGATGCCGACCGGCTCGGCGGGATCGTGCTGGAACAGCATCGGGATTTTTCGCAGGCCGCGCTGCGCCAGCGTCTTCGTGAACGCCCCGGGCATCACCATGTCCCGCGCCTGGTCCACCTCGCCGAACAGGCTGGCATAGCCTTCGACATTGCCGTCGCTTGAGAGCGAGATGCGGGAGGACGATGACATCGGCGCGTGCATGGGCATCCTCGCGAACGGCGCGTGGGTGGAGAGGCGTGAACTTTCAAAGATGGCTTGCGCCGCAAAGCGCGATTCAAACTCGGAGTCGTCCCCGCGAAAGCGGGGACCCATAACCGCTAGATTTTCCCCTGATCAAAGGAGGCCGTCCCGAACCATCGCGGGAAAGTCGATGGCTTAGGGAGTATGGGTCCCCGCTTTCGCGGGGACGACATCGGAAATAATCGCAGCGTTTTTTCGCGGGTTACTTCCCGCGCTTGGGACTCTTCCGCCGCGCCGGCTTGCAGCGCGGCGATTTCGCGGCCGGAGATTTCACCGGCGCTTTGTGCTGAATGCGATCGAGATGCGCGAGAAATTCGCGAAACACCGTCAGATGATCCGGCGACGACTTCTTCTCCGGCTGTATCGCGCGCAGCACCGTGTGCAACGTATCCATAACTCAATCCTCGCTGATGAAATGAGAGAGACTGCGATGGCCCTTCGCCCTGCGGTTGAAACGCGAGAGCTGGCGGACGAATTCGTCGAAGCGCCGCGACGCCGCCGCCAGTTCGCGCAGCGTCACCAGGAACGCGGCGCTCGCCGCCAGCGCCCACAACAGCAGCGCCAGATGCGCGAGATCGCCGCGCTCGGTGAAGATGCGGATCAGGTCGGACATGGGCGTCGTGCCCTCCAATTGGGGGGACAGCGGCCGTCCCGCGGTTGAGACCCTCTATCCTCTCGGATATGGTTTTCCGTCTCACCGGGTTTATCCATGCCGTCCGAAGCCATCGACCTGTCGCGGACCGTATCGCCTGCGGCATCAGCCAGCCGCATTCGCGGCATCGACGGATTGCGCGCGCTCGCCGCGGTCAGTGTTTACCTTCTTCATGCCGGGCTCCCCTTCGCCCAGCGCGGCGGCATTGGCGTCGATGTCTTCTTCGTTATCAGCGGTTTCGTCATCACCCGATCGCTGCTCGCCGAGCATGGCCGCAGCGGTGTGATCGATATCCCCGCCTTCTACCTCCGCCGCGCCGTCCGGTTATGGCCCGCGCTTGCTGTGATGATCCTGACGTTCGTGCTGATCGACTCTTCCCGGATGCCGCTGAAGAACGAGATCCTGCCGTCTCTACTCTATTATTCGAACTGGACACGCGCCTTCGACCTCGGCGGCCCGGTTCTCATGGGACACACATGGACGCTGGCCGTGGAGGAGCAGTTCTATCTGGTCTGGCCTTTCGCCCTGCTCGCCTGTCTGCGCTGGCGGTCGCATGCCGTCACAATTGCGCTCGCGCTCGCGGCCGCGTCGGCGGTCTGGCGTGCGCACCTTCTCCTGAGCGGCCATTCCGAAAACGAAATCTTCCACCGCTTCGATACGCGGTTCGACGGGCTGATGGTCGGCGCAGCATTGGCGTTCGCGAGCATCGGCACGATCAGAGCGATCGGAAGGCTCTTTCCGCTCGCGGCGGTGGTCCTTGCTGCTGCACTCTATAACTATCAGTGGCCGAAGGCCTGGCTCTTCCTTGGCGGCTACCTGCTCGTCGCATGTGCCACGGCGATCGTGCTGGCCAGAGTCATCGCCACTCCCCGAAGCGTGGTCACGCAATGTCTGGAATGGTCTCCACTGGTGTTCTTCGGACGGATCTCTTACGGATTTTATCTGTGGCACCTGCCGGTGCTGCTGACGCTGCCCGGCTTCGGTTTGCCGATCTGGCAAAGAGCGGTGGTCTGCTTTCTCATCACGCTCGGCTTTGCAGTCCTGTCCTGGTTTCTGATCGAGACGCCCGCGAAACGATATTTGTTGCCGCGCTGGGCTGCGGCAGGTAGCAGCCGTCCCGTTCCTGCGGCCTAGCAGGTCATCCCAGCCTGTCTCCATCCGCCACCGGCGCATAGCCGGTCGCTTCGCGTTTTTCGTTGAGCGTCAGGAACGGCGCACTGGCGACGCGATCCCACAGCGCAGCGCGGTCGCTTGCCAGCGCATCGATGCGATCGGTGTCGACAACGATGCGCAGGCTCTCGCCGAACTGCGGCGACAGCCAGTGCGCCAGCGAGCTGCCGACGCGCGAGGCCAGCGGCAAAATCGTCTGCCGCCAGAACACGCGGTTGGCTTCCTGGAAATTCGCATAGGTGTTGTCGCCGGGAATACCGAGCAGCATCGGCGGCACGCCGAAGGCGAGCGCGATCTCGCGCGCGGCGGAATTCTTCGCCTCGAGAAAATCCATGTCCTTCGGCGTCAGCGACATCGCCTTCCAGTCGAGCCCGCCTTCCAGCAGCAGCGGCCGCCCGGCATTCACCGCGCCCTGATAGGTGTCGGTGAGTTCGCGCTTGAGCCGGTCGAACTGCTGATCCGACAGCACCGCCCCTTCCGGCCCGGAGTAAACCAGCGCGCCGGACGGCCGCGCCGCGTTGTCGAGCAGCGCCTTGTTCCATTGCGAGCTGGCATTGTGCGTATCGACTGCGACCGCCGCAGCCTCGACCGGAGCCAATCCATAGTGATCGTCGAGCGGATGAAAGAAGGTCAGATGCAGGATCGGCGGCACGTTCGAGGCAAGCTGATCGAACCGCACGCTGCGTCCCGCGACGCTGTATTCATACGCCTCCGCCCAGCCGTCGTGACCGGGCACCACCTTCATGCGATCGGGCCTCAGCGCGTAAAGCTCGCGCACCTCGTCGCCGAGCGCGACGGCTTCGACATAAGCGTTGCCGGCGAGCAGCATGTGCGCATAGAGCGCCTCGAAGAAACTTGCACCGTCCTGCCGCGCGTTCGGCCTGGTCAGCAGTTGCAGCAGCGGATGCGCGTCACGCTCCTGCGCGCCGTCATACAAAAGGAAGCCGCACGACGCGGCGTTCTCCGCGATCAGCCGCACCGCGCGATGCACGATGGCATTGGCGAGATACCCCTCGCGCGCCAGCGCCGCGTAATCGCGCGGCGTCCATCGTGCCCGCCCGCCGGACTCGAACGCCAGCACCTGCGACGTGCGCGAGGCCTTGGCTTCGGGCGCGCGGAAGAGGTTTTTGAAGTTGAGCATGGATGTCCTTTCTCTCAGGAGGCAGAGAGAACGTCGGGGCAAGCATCATCATCAGGGTCGTCCCCGCGAAAGCGGGGACCCATACTCCCTGAATTATCGTTATGAACGCTGCTGTGTCGGCAAGGCCGCTATCTCCACGCCGTTCCAGTTGTTATGGGTCCCCGCTTTCGCGGGGACGACATCGTGAAAAATTGCCAGGCCGCGCATAACAGCTAACCTACAACCCCCGTACCCTCGGCTGCGCCCGCGTCGTGAACGTCAGCGACGCGATCGCCCAAACCAGCGCATCGAGCCGGTCCGGCGAGCGGCCCGACGACAGGCCCGAGGGTCCGAAGTCGCACATCTCGTCTTCAAGTGCGGGGAAACTCCCCGCATGCCTGACGCGGCCCTGCTCATAGAGGGTCGCCACTGGCTCCGCGCGCAGATATTTTCCGCGATGCGCACGCACGGACACCACCGGCACGCTCGCATCCACCTCATTGATGACGCTTTTCACCATCTCCCCGCCCTGATTGGTCTCCGCGACAAGTGCATCGGCCTCGAGCCGGCGCCACAGGGCAATGGCCTTTGCGGCCCAGACCGCAGGCGTTGCGTGCGACACGGTTTCATCAGCGATCACATGGATCGCGCCCTCGCTTGTGATGCCCGCCGCGACGATGCCGCACGCATCCGCGCGCTTGCCGGATGAGGCCGGCGGGTCGACCGCAACGACAATACGCGCCAGCGGCGGCGCGTCGCTTACGCGGCAACTCTCGATCAGCGCGCGCGACCACAGCGCATCGGGCCGGTCCTCGATGATCTCGCCATCCAGTTCCTGCCGCCCGAGCCGCGTATCCTTGTAGCGCGCGAGCACGCTTTTCAGGAACGTTGGCGCAAGATGCCAGGCGTTGGCCTGCGTCGCCGCGCGCGTGACGACACTGGTCGGCTCCAGCATCAGCCGTTTGATCAGCGCGGTCGGCCGCGGCGTGGTCGTGATCAGTTGCCGCGGTTGCGCGCCGAGGCGCAGGCCGAACTGCAGCATGTCGAAGGTGGCCTGCGCGTAACGCCACTTCGCCATTTCGTCGGACCAGGCGCAGCCGAACTGCGGCCCGCGCAGACTTTCCGGATCTTCCGCCGAGAAGGCATAGGCCACCGCGCCATTGCTCCACTCGAGTCGGCGCCGCGACGACGTCCAGACCGGGCGCTCATCGCGCGGGTGCACGGCGAGCAGCCCCGAAATTCCCTCCACCATCACTTCACGAACATCATGCTCGGTCTCCCCAACCAGCGCGATGTTCCGAACCGGCGCATCGGCCAGCGGCGGAAGCCCGAGCGCCTGCGCCCTCACCCATTCCGCCCCCGCGCGGGTCTTGCCCGCGCCGCGTCCGCCGATCAGCAGCCATGTCAGCCATGGCTGGCCGTTCGGCGCCAATGACGGCGGCACCTGATGCTCATGCGCGAAGATATCCCAGCGCGACAGCACCAGCTCTATCTCAGCCCGGCTCATCCCCTTGATCAGAAACCGGCGCTGCGCTTTGGACCAGCCCTTCCAGGCGTCGCGAAAGCTCGCGGCGGAATTCGTCGAGGTCTCGGGGAACGGCGTCGTCATCGGCGGCTTTCGTAGTGTCGTCTCCTGCCCCGCGCTCCTGATCGCGAAGCCGCATCACTTCCTTCAGCGTGCGCGCCAGCGAGGCCAGCACGCGGGCGCGGCTTTCGGTCTCGATGCGCTGCGCCGGATACAGCCGCGACGGGTTACCCACGATGCGCTCGATCTTCGACAGTTCGCGTTCGATCGCGTTGCTCACGCGCTCAACCATGGACCCCGCCGGCGTCTCGCCCGGCGGCGGAACGGCGGCGATGTCGGTAGCCGTCTGCTTTCTGGGCTTGGGGCGCGTTGTCCGCCGTGCGCTGCGCGCCGCGATCGCCTCGTTCGCGGCATGATCGTGCGGATCGGCGACAAGATTGCCGGGATGTTCGTGAGTGACTCTCGCACGCGGACGCTTTTCCTTTTCAGGCTTCGCCGCGATGGGCTTCTTTGCAGTCTTCGCGGCAATGTTTCCGGCGCTGGTCGTTTTGACAGGCGCCTTCTTGACCGCAGTTTTCCTGGCAGTTGTCTTGGCAGTTGTCTTGGCAGTTGTCTTGGCAGTTGTCCTGGCCGTCTTCTTCACAACCGTCTTGCGTCCAGCCTTCTTCGCCGCCGGCCGCTTGACCGGGGGTGAGAAAGGCTTTTTCCGCATTGTGAAAGCTCTCGCACTGAAACGAAAACGCCGCGCTCAAGGCGCGGCGATCAACCAGATTATTGCTGTCATTGCCGGGCTCGACCCGGCAATCCATCTGCTTGAGGAAGCTTTCCGGCGCATGACACTTCGAGCATCACGCGATCTGTTCAGCGTGCCTACGTCCTGAAGAAGACGAACCAGATAATCGCCAGTACGAAGACAGCAGCGATGGTGCTGACGGTCAGCAGCGCCAGGATCGACGGCCCCGGCTCCGCCTGCCGCGCTTCGGTGGGCGTTTCGACAATCCGGCGATGGCCTTCTGCGTGTTCGACTTTTGCCATTGCGTCCTCATTCACTGAATGCGCGAAACAGCCCGCGCATCATATGAAGGGCAACGCCCGATGGCAGACGAGGTTCCTGATCGAACCGACGCCGCCGCGTGCATGTCTCTCGGGCACAACTCTGGAGCATGCCAGAACCCTACTGCGGCAGCGTGACGCTGTCAAGGACTATTTTCCTAGAATCAATCCTGCTTAAATCCGGTCCGTCAGTGCACCGTGTGCCGCTGGCGCGAAATCTCGGCCTGCCGCAAAATTTCAAGCGGCAGCCATGGCTTTTGCATGAACATCGCGTTGTCGGGGACCTCCTCGATGGCCTGCTCCGATGTCACGATGACATCGATATGCGGAAACCGCTCCATCGCGATCCAGGCCAGTTCGACTCCCGACATCTCGCCGTGAAGATCCGCGTTGGTGAACATCAGCATCAGGTCACCGCCGGTTTGTTCAAGCACGGCAGCGGCCGCCTCAGCGCTCCTGCACTGAATGACGTTGAGGTCGCTCTCTTCGAAAATCAGGCTGACGAGTTCCCGCTGCAGCTGGTCGTCTTCGACAACCAGCACAGTCTGTTTCAGAGCGTGTCCCATGGGTCTCCCCTTTCCATGAAGAAAGGCAATGCACAAAGGCGGGAGAAGTTCGCCTGGTGCTGAGGAACCAAATGAGCAATGTCACGTTTTCCTTCGCGAAACGAGCTACACCATCGAGGTACATCGTGAAGCAAACTGTCGACCGCGTGATGAAGGCGTTCGCACAAAAGCACAAGGCGATGACGCCCGAACAGGAGCGCCGCGTCCGCGACGAGGTTTCTGATTTCGTTGCAGAACTTCTGGAGAAACGCGCGGCGCAACTCACCAAATTCGGCAATGCGCGGCTGCGGGAAACCGAGCCGCATATTTAATTCTCATTCGACAGAAGCTGCCGCAAAACTGCATGACCCGCCTGACCGAGGCGGATTTTTCATTGCCGAATTGGAACTCCGCCGGAGGAACCGGAACCCTCGAAGGCCGTTTCCACCTCACAGTGTGGAGACCCGATCATGACAGCTCAAGAGCATGTTCTCGACGCGGTTCTACGGGCACAGGGCGTTCTGGCCGACTATATCGAACCAGGCCCACGCGACTGTGCCCAGACGCTTACCAAGCTTTACGCGATCTTCGCTGACGACAGGCTGACCAACGCCGTCAACATTCTGAATCTGGAAGCAGTTCACGCGGCGATGGCGTCGGATACGTCCAAGCACATATCCGCCTCTCCTCCTCGTCGAACCAGCAGTTGACGCGACCGCCATTCGTATGGCGCGCCGCTCCTGCGGCAACATTGTATGGATAGCGATGATCAATCTGGATCGTGGTGGCTCGCGACACGATCGGTAGCGCTAAAACGCGCTCACCCACCTCTCCTCCTTGTAATCGAACCACCGGCTGAAGCGGCTGCCGTCCCATTCGTACTGCAGGTGCCGTTCCTGCACAGGCACGCCCGCCACGTCCGGCCAGAACGCGGCAATGCACGAGCCCCCCTTGTCCCGCACGCTCGGATAAACGATGCCGTCGCTGCCGCTCTCGCGCAGGTTCGCCGCGAACGGCCGGCTGTGCGCGTAGCTCTCGCGATCCATGACCAGCCGGCTCGACTTGTCATCGAGCTTGGACACATCATGCAGCGTTGCGCTTACATGTCCGAGCAGCACGCGCATGTCTTCCCGGCGCGGCGGGTCGTTGGAATCCGCCGCGAAGCGCGCGAAGTGATAGCCGGTTTCCTTCACGGCCGTCTGCAATGTGCGGGCGGCGTAATAGACGCCATAGCTGCCGTCCGAAAACCGCGAGCCGTTGCGGTTTACATGGGTGAACGGCGCCATCACCCACGATGCGTTCGGCCCGGTCACGCGCCGCTCCGGCGGCACCAGCGCGATCTCGCCTGTCTCATCACGCACGCGCGGGTTGGTCGCCTGCTCAAGGTCAATCAGCACATCCCACACGGCAGGATCATCCGAGACGCGCTCGAACAGCGCAATCGGCGGATAGCGCGAGGCAATGATGCGCCACGCTTCGCGCCAGCGCACCCGCGTCGTGTCAGGCGCTTTTGCCGTCACGACCACGGCGCGCGCGCGGCATCGACATAGGCGCGCACAGCGGCGAGATCGGTGACATCGCCTGCGGTCATCCGCGCCAGCGGAGTCTGTCCCGCAAAGGCACGGTTCGGGCGCAGCACCCAGCCGTCGGCGAGCACGGCATCGGAATAGACGATCTGCAGCGCCTTCCAGATGCCCGCCACATAACCGATCCGGCGCAGTGTATCGTCCGGCAGGCGCGCAGCCTTGCCGCTCTTCCATTGAAAGAACGTGCGCTCCGCGGGGTTGCCTAGGATGCGCCGCGCGTCGCTGTTGCCGACGCCCCAGCGGGCCATGATGCGGAAGAAACCTTCCAGCGCGAGGCCGTGACGGTCGGCAGGAATAAGTTCCGATGCTTTCTGCAGATTTGCAGACATATGCCTATCCTCTGCGATACTGCATAAGATAGGAACCCCGCCGGCGCGCGTCAACGGCGTTCAAACCCCTGCCGGGGGCCGAAACACAATTCTGGAGCATGGACCGACCCTAACCCGGCAGCGTCACGCTGTCAAGGATTTATTTCCTAGAAACTCAAGGTACCGCTGGAACAAGGGCCGCCGCCCATAAAGCGGCGCGCCATTTGGCCTATTCCTCATCCAGCACGACGGCCTCGGTTCGGGTGTAGCCGCACAGGGTACAGAAATAGACGGCACGATCTGTCGTGCCGCCTCCGCGCGTCCGAAGCGCCAGTCCCTGGATTTCCATGGGATAGCCTTTGCAATTGGGGCATCCCACCACCGGAGGTAGCGCTGGCTTTGTTTCGAAGTGACGATCCGTTTTCATCCCATCATCCTTTGGCAACAGCCATGGGAATTCTGATCGCTCAAACTTGCGTGACCGGGTTTTGTTCCTTGATTGCCAGGCACTTCGTTCGGAACATCTGGATGCGCGTGTAGCCGCTGGCATCGACAGGCTTACGATGCGGCACAAAGTCCCGCCGCAACCCGTTGCCGGATTCGCGCGTCGCAGTAACTGTTGCAGATGGACCCGTTGAGCCGGGTGCATTTCGCCATGCATGCCTGATAGGTGCAGGTCACACCCACGGGTTGAGAGGCGGCCGCCGTCCCCGGCAACGATGTTGCGGTTGCGATCAGATGAACGATGAGCCAGGCGGCGTTGAGCATGCAACCCTCCTCGGAGAGTGCAGCACGACGCGGCAGACCGCGCAACACCGCCCTCAGGGTCCGCCTTATGCGCCGAAGTTCGTCACCGTTTCGCCTTTTCGCGCGAACGATCGGATCCTGCCCTATTCCGCCATCTCGGCAGGAGCCTGTTGCGGCCCGGCCAGCGGGCGCTCTTCCATCAGGATCACGAGAGTCGCAGCGGTCGTCAGCAGCACGGCCGCCGCGGCGAACACGTAACGGAACGCGACGATCATGTCGCTCGCAGCAATCGCATGCCGGGAGCCGATCTGATGCTCCGCGCCGATGGTGAGATTTCCCCCGAGCACCATCAGCAGGATCGCAGTGAACACCGCAACGGTGAACGACGCCATCAGCGAGCGGAAGAAATTCATCGCGCCCGTCGCGGTGCCGACCTGCATGCGCGGCACGGCATTCTGGATCGACACCACGCTGACTGGAAACACCGTGCCGAGACCGACCGCCATCAACGACAGCGCCGCAAGCAGTTGCCACAGCGGCAGCGGCGTTGCCAGCGCGAGCGCGGTCGCGGCACAAGCCGCGAGCGATACGCCCCCGATAGCCGCGCGCTTGTAGTGTCTGGTGAACATCATTGCGCGGCCCGCCGCCCATGCGCCGAGCACCGACACCGCGACCAGCGGAATCAAAGCGAGTCCCGCTTCACTCGCAGAGAGGCCGTACACCACCTCGTAGTACAGCGGCATATGCACCGTGAGGCCGATCATCGTGCCGATGGCGCAGCCGCCTGCGGCCATCGCGAACGGCACCACCGATCCCGACAGCAATGGAATCGGCAGGAACGGTTCACTGGTGCGCTTCGCATGCCACACGAATGCGACGCCGAGAAACAACGCGGACCCGATCATCGCAAGGATCGCAGGCGACGCCCACGCGAAGCGGTTGCCGCCCCATGTCAGCACCAGCATCACGATCACGGCGGACGCCATCAGCAGCACGCCGCCAAGCCAGTCGACCTTTCGCCTGCGGTGGAACACCGGAATCTTTTTCATCTTCGGCAGCAGCAGCGCCAGCGAGAGCGCGCCGAGTGGCAGGTTGATCCAGAAGATCACCGACCAGTGCAGATGTTCGGCGAACAACCCGCCGAGCACCGGGCCACCGATGCCGGCGGCAACCCACACCGACGAGAAATAGGCCTGGTACTGGCCGCGTTCGCGCGGCGTCACCACATCGGAGATCACGGTTTGCACGAGCGGCAGGATGCCGCCGCCGCCGATGCCCTGAAGGGCGCGGGCGAGAATCAACGTGAGCATGTTCGGCGCGATCGCGCACAGCACCGAGCCGAGCAGGAACAGCGCCAGCGAAACGATAATCATCGCGCGGCGGCCGTAGATGTCGCTCAGCGTGCCATAGACCGGCGCGACCGCGGTCCCCGACAACAGATACGCGGTAATGACCCAGGACAGATTGCTGACGTCGCCGAACTGGCGGCCGATGGTCGGCAGCGCGGTCGCGACAATGGTCTGGTCGAGTGCGGTCAGGAACATCGTGAGCATCAGGCTCAGCAGGATGGTCCGCACTTCGCTTTTCGAGAGCGGCGGCGCCGGCACGATCGGCGGCGCTTCAGTAAGATCGATCACTTCGGTGGCGATGTTTGCAACGTCATCAGGTGAATCCAGCGCCTGAGCTTCGTCGGCCGAGTCACTGGCCATGTCGCCGCGCTGTCGATGTGTCTCGGTCATGAGTCTGGACGGGGTCCGGAAAATGCTTCTGCGGAAGGATCAAGTCGCAAATGACTTGAACTCGAAATGTACGGAATGAGGTCAGCTTTATCCTGTTTCGCATCCCTTCATAACCGGCAACGCCGCATGGGTGTACCGCGCGGAAAGGCCATCACGTGGCCGTTATCCGAGCGGAACGCGGTCTTGATCGAGGAATGGATTACTTGGACGCGGGTCGCTTTTTGAGCCGGGCGCGCCTTGGAATCACGCCGGGCCACTGCACGATGTGCTCCTCGAGGTCGGCGTCCTCGATCTCGTCCTCGGTGCCCCAGACCCTGCCCTGCACCGAAACGCCGGCCTCGTGGACGGTGTTGGGATCGCCGGAAATCAGCGGATGCCACCAGTACAGATCGCGGCCCTCCGCCACGAGCTTGTACCCGCAACTCGGCGGCAGCCAATTCAACGTCCGGACGTTCTCCGGCGTCAGCCGCACGCAATCGGATACTTTGGCCGACCGGTTGGGATAATCTTTGCAGGCACAAAGCCCGGCATCGAGCAGCGAGCAGGAGATATGGGTGAAGTAGATCTTGCCCGTATCCTCGTCTTCCAGCTTTTCCAGGCAGCAGCGCGCGCAGCCATCGCACAGGCTCTCCCACTCGCTGTCGGACATCTCCTCCAACGTCTTGGTTTTCCAGAAAGATTCCCTCTGGGTCGAGGGCGGCCGAGGCCGGGCTGTCATGGCTTTGAACCTGTTGGGATATTAAAGCGTCCTTACGCTAATATGGTGCTTTATGAGCCTTGGCGGCTGTTGCGCAAGCGGCAAGGTGCCGGTCGATGTTTCCGGCGCTAAAAAGCGTGGGCAGCATTCACCGTCATCATTAAAAAACCAACGCGGCCATTGGTTTATGGTTCATGGTCGGCTAGAAGATGGCGGATTCCCGCTGGCAAAATCGGCTCTCCTAGCGCCTTGGGGATGCCGCAAATAGATCAGCATCGTCTGACCAGCGATTTTCTCAGGCTGCGACTCGGTCGCCGCGTCATTTTCAAGGGTTCCGGTGCGCCAGATCGTACCCAGCGAGTGGAAGAAATGGTTCCGGCATTTCCTGCTGGACCTCGACGCGCGAATTGATTCATCGCTATTTAATTCGGCTGTCGGCCTGCGCGAGCTCTGGGAGCGCTATTCCACCTTCATGGATCGCTTCTATGTCGGCCGCTGGAAGCGCTGGGTTTTCATCGAGCCGCTTTCCGAAGGCGCAACAATCGGCCTCGCCGGCCTCGTTCTGATGCTCGCGCTAGCTATCCCGGCTTTTCGCGAAACTTCCGATGATGACTGGCTGAAAAAATCCGATCTCGCTGTGACCTTCCTCGATCGCTACGGCAATCCGATCGGCAGCCGCGGCATCAAGCACAACGATTCGATTCCGCTCGAAGATTTCCCCGACAACCTGATCAAGGCCACCCTCGCCACCGAGGACCGCCGCTTCTACGATCACTTCGGCATCGATGTGGCCGGCACGGCGCGCGCTCTTATGACCAACGCGCAGGCGGGCGGTGTGCGCCAAGGCGGCTCGTCAATCACACAGCAGCTTGCGAAGAACCTGTTCCTCAACAACGAGCGCACCATCGAGCGCAAGGTGAAGGAAGCGTTCCTCGCCATCTGGCTTGAAACACGGCTGACCAAGAACGAAATCCTGAAGCTCTATCTCGACCGCGCCTATATGGGCGGCGGCACCTTCGGCGTCGACGGCGCCGCGCACTTCTATTTCAACAAGTCCGCACGCGATGTGAATCTCGCAGAAGCCGCCATGCTCGCCGGCCTGTTCAAGGCGCCGACCAAATACGCGCCGCACATTAACCTGCCCGCAGCCCGCGCCCGCGCCAACGTCGTGCTCGACAATCTGGTCGACGCCGGTTTCATGACCGAGGGCCAGGTATTCGGCGCACGCCGCAATCCCGCCAACGCCGTCGACCGGCGTGACGAGAACTCGCCCAACTATTATCTCGACTACGCCTTCGACGAGATGCGCAAGCTCGTCATGACGTTCCCGAAATCCTATGTCGAGCGCGTCTTCGTGGTCCGCACCGCGATCGACATGAATGTGCAGCACGCCGCGGAATCCGCCGTCGAAAATCAGTTGCGCCAGTTCGGCCGCGACTATCACGCGACCCAAGCCGCCGTGGTTCTTGCCGATCTCGACGGCGGCGTGCGCGCCATGGTGGGCGGCCGCGACTACGGAGCCAGCCAGTTCAACCGCGCCGTCGACGCGATGCGCCAGCCTGGCTCCTCGTTCAAGCCTTACGTGTACGCCACTGCGCTGATGAACGGCTTCACGCCAAAATCCATCGTGGTGGACGGCCCGGTTTGTATCGGCAACTGGTGTCCGCAGAACTATGGACGTTCGTATTCGGGCTCAGTGACGCTGACGCAGGCCATCACGCGCTCGATCAACGTTGTGCCCGTCAAGCTGTCGATCGCGATGGGCAAAGGCAGTCCCAATCCACCGAAGGCGGGCCGCGCGAAGATCGTCGAGACGGCGCGCAAGATGGGCATCACGGCTCCCCTCGTCGATACGCCGTCGCTGCCGATCGGCTCGACCGAAGTGAGCGTTGTCGAGCACGCGGTCGCCTACGCCACGTTCCCGAATAAGGGACGCGCGGTAAAGCCGCATTCCGTGCTCGAGGTCCGCACCGGCGCAGGCGATCTGGTCTGGCGCTGGGACCGCGACGGCAAGAAACCGACACAAGCCATTCCTGCATCGGTGGCGGCCGACATGGCGGAAATGATGAGCCACGTTGTCGACGAAGGCACCGCCAGGCGCGCCCAACTCGACGGCATTCCCGCGGCCGGCAAGACCGGCACGACGAACGCGTTCCGCGACGCATGGTTCGTCGGCTACACCGGCAACTTCACTGCGGCCGTATGGTACGGCAACGACGACTACTCATCGACCAATCGCATGACCGGCGGTTCGCTGCCGGCACAGACATGGCACGACGTGATGGTCGTCGCGCACCAGGGCGTTGAGATCAAGGACATCCCCGGCATCGGTGCCGGCAAGAAGCGGCCGGACGCCGTTGCATCGGCAAACGCCAATGCGAAAGCCTCCGAGGTCAATCCCGGCCCTCCTCCAATCCTGACACGGCGCGGCGCGAACATTCTGGTGCGCGTCGAGAAGCTGTTTGACGACGCGGCAAAGACCATCACCGTGCCCGGCAAGACTTCCTCGAACGAAAGCGGGAAGCCCGCGCCGACCTCGAACGTGACCTTCCCGGACAGCTTCGCATCGGCAACCGATCAGCCTGCGGCGGCCCAGCCGCCGCGCAAGAACTAACCGCGTCATGAGTGCGCTTCGATCGTGCGGCTGATCCTTATCACCCTTGTTACGCTGATCATCGCAACCGTCGTCGGCCTCGGCGCGACGTGGACGACGGCGACACGCGGCGTCAACGTCGGTACCATCACGATCGGCGCATGGACCGCCCGCCCCCGGACCGGCACCAGCAGTATCGATCCCTACTCGCGCGCCTCGGTCGCCCGCAGCGGCGAGCTACCGGTCGGCACGGGTGACGGCGTGATGTTCACCGCAAACAAGGATGATGCAGGCCGCGCGCTCGACGGACGATGCGATGTGGTCGTGAAAGGCGTGACGCCCCCGGCGCGTTTCTGGACCATGACGATCTATGATCCCAAGGGCCAGCTCGTCGCCAACTCGCTCCAGCGTTACGGATTCACCAGCCAGGAAATCGTGCGCGCCTCGGATGGCAGCTTCGAGATGCGGGTGACATCGCGCCCGCGCGCCGGCAACTGGCTGCCGACCGGGGGCCTCGACCGGTACATGCTGGTGCTGCGGCTCTATGATACGCCGGTCGGCGTCGGAACACGCACGCAAAAGGATGCGCCGATGCCATCGATCAGCACGGTGAGCTGCCCATGATCCGCTGGCTGTTTGCAATTCTCGGTGGCGTGATCCTGGGCGGCGTGGTTCATCTCGTGAGCGTGCTGGTGCTTCCGCGCGTCGCAACGCTCGATGCATATTCCCGCCTCGCTCCGATCACGAAGCTGAATGCAGTGACGGCGTTGCCGGTGGCTGCGCCGAACAGCGCTCCGATGCCGTTCATGGACCCCGCTTTCGCCAGCGCCGCCTGCCGCTATGACCTTTCCAGTGGTCCGCTCAAACTCACCGTCCCGGTGAGTCAGGCCTATACCTCGGTGTCGTTCTACACCCGCAACGATGTCGCCTATTACGCGATCAACGATCGCTCGGCGGGACGGCGCGTCATCGAGCTCGACCTGATGACGGAGGCACAGCATGCCGAACTGCCGGAAGACGAAGAAGTCACCGCAGCCGACCGCCTGATCATCGACTCACCGACCACAACGGGCCTCATCTTGCTCAAGGCGCTGGCGGCAGAGCCTGGCCTGATGCCACAGGCGCAGGCGTCACTGGCGGCAGCGAAATGCGGCCTGCAAACCGATACACCGCAAGCCAAACGATAGCTTCAGATCTCCGGAACACGCCAACGCCGCCCGCAATGCTGCGAGCGGCGTCGACAGCGCAGTTCACTTCAGATGCGGCCAGATCTCCAGCGCGCCGCGATAGATCATCTCGCCTGCAACATAGAGAATGACCGCGAGGCCGACATAGGCGATCCAGCGATGCTTCTGGAGCAGCTTCGCAATGAACGAAGCAGCAAGCCCCATCAGCGCAATCGACAAGGCGAGGCCGAAAACCAGCACCATGGGATGCTCGCGCGCCGCACCGGCGACCGCGAGCACGTTGTCGAGCGACATCGAGACGTCGGCGACAATGATCTGCCATGTGGCTTGGGCCAGCGTCTTGGTCGGAGCTCCTGAGGTCTCACCATCAGGCGTCACAACGTGCTGTTCATGCCCGGCGCTGAGCTCACGCCACATCTTCCAGCAGACCCACAGCAGCAAGATGCCGCCCGCGAGCAGCAGACCGACAATGGCCAGAAGCTGGGTTGTGAGAGTTGCGAAGACAATTCGCAGGAGTGTCGCGGCGCCAACGCCGATCAGAATTGCCTTGTTGCGCTGCTCTTTTGGCAGACCCGCAGCGGCGAGACCGATGACAATCGCATTGTCACCGGCGAGTACAAGGTCGATGAGGATGACCTGAACAAGTGCAGTCAGGGCTTCTGGGGTGATAAGATCGAACATGAGCCGGGCTTCCCTATTTTGTGGAAGAGCGGCCCCTGTCACAGGCGAATACGACGCGTCACAACAGGCATCACGCACCGATCAGAGATCGGTGGATCATGTTGCCGGACAACAGCCGTATATTCTAAAGGGCCACTCCAATTGAATTCCAGTCCGACATCGCAGCATCAAAGCTGCCAGAGGGGCCCGGCCTGGTCGTCTAACGTCTAAAACATCTCCCGTTACTGTATGTTGCTTCTGCGTTCGAACAGATGCTCGAACAGTTGTGCGACCTGTTCCGGTTCGCCCAGCACTGAGGCTGCGCAACCGGTGATGACAAGGCCGCCGGCGACATCCCAGAGATTCAGATTCTCCGTGTTTTTGTTGGTCCTGATCGAGAGCGCCGTGATCGCGGCGAGAGCTGCGGCCGCGAAAAACAGCACACTGAGCGCCGGAAGCACCAGATGCGGTTCCAGTGCGTAGACAATGAAAAACGCAGGCACAGCAACGGCAAAACTCAGCGCGATCAGAGTTCCAAAAGACTTTCCGAGAAGAAACATTCTTTCGACTGGGGAACCTGTCATTCCATCCCCCATCTTCATGGCAAATCAGTTGGTTCGATGTCTTGGAAAAGCAAACAACCGATTGCAGACGGACTCAACGCGACCATCCGCCGCGTGTCCGAACGACGCGTGTCGGAACGTCGCAGAGATTCCGGATTTTGATTTATCCGCCGACGCGAAGCGCGCGGCCGACGACAGGCGTCGCCTTGATCCAAAGTTCCGATGCGCGCTGGGACAGTTGCGCGATCAGGCGATCGGCATCGGCGGCCATCGGATCAGGTGCGTGAATCACCAGCCGATCCAACGCCCATCGGTACGACGCTACACGCTGTTGCAGACATTGCTGTGCCCACTGCACGACAAGAACGTTCTCGCGCATCCGGGCCTGCGCATCGTCATATTCGCGCGGTGAAATTTCAGAGACGATTCCGAGCGCCTTGTTGCGCTTGATGTCGAGATCGTTGACCTTCAGGGCGACGGGAATGAACTGATCGAGCATCACGCCGTCGTTGCGCACGTCTTCGATCAATCCTGCATAGGCCGCGGTCTGAGACCGGTGCGGCTCATCGATCATGCGCCGGCCATACAGCGTGTGGTCAAAGACGGCCTTTTGATTCCACGGCGCGGGAATCTTCTTGTAGTCGCCGAACACCGCTTTCCAGGCCGGATGCGAATGCGGCGGCTCGATGAAGTAGTAGGCGAGATCGCGCAGCGATCGTTCCAGATCGGTCAACTGGAATTGCGACGGCTGCCCGCCCAGACTTGTGGTGGCTTCGGTGCCGACCCACCTGTGCATGTCTTCATGATAGAAGGTCGAGCGGGTACGGCCGAAATCGTCGCTCGGGCAAGCGAGACTCGCAACGAATGGCAAAAGATAGAGCGGATTACACATCGCGGTCCGGTCTGAAAGCGTTGCTGATCCGGCGTGTTGTCCGCCGGAGAGCCTGACTTGTCTTCAGGAACGCGCCCTGCGCTTGCGGCGGCGTCCCGGAGCCGCTCCCTCCCCCGGCCCGACCCCATCGCTGGTTTCGTCAGCGTAGCGCTCGATCCGGATAGCAGGGAGAATCAGGATCGTTGCCGTTCCCTCGCGCGGGACCATGTTCACGTCCGGCCCGGCGCGCCGCGCCGCTGCATCCGCCGGAAATTCAACAATGATGCCCATATCGATCTCTCCTGACCGCCTGCTTCCTGCGCCGACGGCACCCGGTCATTAAGAGCGGTCATGGTTAATGGCTTGTTAACAGGCACCCGATAACGTCAGGCGCAGACTTAAACCCGCGTATCCGGCATGACGACACTTCCGATGTTTCACGGCTTCGATGGCCTGATGACACTGTCCCGGCGCGAGGGCGTCGACATACGCCCGACGCTGCTTCGCGTGTTGACGGATCTCTATGTCCAGACCTCGGACCATACCCTCGACGAGGAGCGCCAGTTCGCCGAACTCGCCACGCGCCTGATCGACGAGGTGGACGATGCCACCCGCGCGGCTGTGCGCGCACGCCTTGCGATCTATCCCAACACGCCGCGTGAGATCGCCTGGAAGCTGCAACTGAAACACACGACCGGAAATCGCCAGCCGGTCGCGCCGGACGACGAGCATATCCTTGACGACACGCTTGAAGCCGACCCTGCGGCAGATATCGAAATCGTATCAGAGCCCGAAGCTCCGCTCGCTCCCGTCATGCCTGCGCCGACCATGTCGATGCAGCCCGACGATGCAGCAGAACTGATCGAGATGTTTCTGTCCGCAGACAAGAGCCGCCGCGCCCAATTGCTGCGTGGTCTCACCGAGACACCGCTGAAACCGTCCACCCAGGTCGATCCGCGCCGCGCCGCGCGCGCGGTCATCTCGCTCGAGCAGGCCGCGCTGGCGGCCGACCCAGCAGGATTCGCGGCCGAACTCGCTGATGCGCTGATCCTGACATCGAAGGTTGCGACCCAGATCGTCAACGAACCGGGCGGAGAACCGCTCGCCTGCGCGCTCAAGGCCCTCGGCATGCCGGGCGAGTCGTATCAGCGCGTGCTGTTGTTCCTGAATCCGTCGCTCGGCGCATCGGTGATGGACGTCTACCGGCTGGCGCGGCTCTATGAGGTGATCGAACTGCGAACCGCCCTGATCATGCTTGCCGCATGGCGTGGCTCGGCGCTCGCTGCCACCCGCGCGAAATACCGCCCTGCTCTCTACGATGACGAGCGTCAGCGCGCCCGTTCAACGCCCGCGCAATCGCGCCCGGTGGCCCAGCCCGGCACGCACATCACAACCCGGAACACCTCGCGCGGCTAGGCTTTGGCCAGATCGAGGAAGTGCCGTCCTTCCCTGTCCTCAATTTCGACAATCCAGACATCTGGATCGAAACCAATTTCCTTCGCAAGACGCGATTCGACCACCTGCTCGTCAACGGCCTGCGCCGGTGACTGGATGAAGACTCGCTCGGCAGGCCGGCTGTCGTCATAAGCGGTCTGCGGGGCCGGAACGAACAGCATGGCCGTGCCATCCATCAAGGCGATCTTGACGAAGACCGCGCCCGCCTCTTCCGCGCCGCGGCGGCGGACGGCACCGAACATGCCGGCACCCTGGCATCGCCGCAGATAGCCCGCGACCCAGATCGATGATTTTAGACGGGACATGGAGATTTGAACCGATCAGGCGAATGGAAAGACGAGCAGGTGCTACCATAGTCCGAGCCCCGATGTTTACAGCCTTTCTCGAATTCCTGCCCTATGTGCTCGGTGGTGCACTGTGCCTTTTTGTGCTGGCAGCATTCTGGCGCGGATTGACGCTGCCTCCGCACAAGGAAGGGCATCGCCTGCGCCAATCAATCCATTGGTGGTATGGGCCGCGCGACTGACTCTTATTCGATCGGCCGTCCCGTCAGAACCGTCAGATCGCGGATCAGACGGTCGGACAACTGGCCGGTGACCGGCATCTTGCGGTCCCGTTCGAATTTCTGGATCGCGGCCTGCGTATCCGTGCCGACAACGCCAGTGGGCTTGAGCTGGCCATAGCCATACTCGGTCAGGGCACGCTGAACGGCAGCTATGCGCCGGGTCGACACGATCAGATCGCCGACCGGATCACTCTTTGCAGCGTGAACGGGGGCCGATGGCCGCGGCGCAGCGGCTGTTGCAGCCTGCTTCGCCGGTACCGGCGTTGCTGATTCCACGGGCTTCTCGACAACGCGCGGCTCAGCTTCAGCCGGACGGACGCGCGGCAATGGCGCGGAAGCCGGAGCAACGGCCGGCAGCGACGACACCGAAGCCGTGCTGAACATCGGCGATGGATGCCGCCCGGCCTGCAGGAACATTGCATTGGTGACGATCGCGATGACAGCCGCGAGCGCCGCCGTTGCCGCCAGCGTATCCTTCGGGCTGTGCAACAAAACGCGCATGATCAGGCCTCGTTCCGGCTCTGCCTCGACCGCAGCAACTGCGGCAGCGCGACGGCGGCGGCGTGGTTTCTCGTCATCTTCTGCGATCTGTCTAGGCACTTTTCTTCACCTGATAATCTTGAGGTTCCGCGCGCACGGGCGCGAGCTTTGCAACGTTGCTGGATTTCTCGGCCGGCGGCGAAAACACCATCGGCAGCGCGACCGTCACCGTCGTACCCTCATCGATCTGGCTCTGCACGATCATTTCACCGCCATGCATCGCAACCAGGCTCTTGACGATGGAGAGCCCGAGACCGGTGCCTTCGTGGCGGCGCTGGTAGGTTTTCCCGGCCTGGAAGAACGGATCGCCGATCCGCTTCAGATCCTCGGCGCCAATTCCGACACCGCTGTCGATCACGCGAACCAGCAGGCGCGATCCTTCGATCGCCGCGGTGACGGTGACCGTACCGCCGCGCTCGGAGAACTTGATCGCGTTGGACAGCAGATTCAGGATCATCTGCTTGAAGGCACGCGGATCGCCGGTGATCTGCGGTAAGTCGGCCGGCGCTCGCGTCACGACATCAATGCCGTTTTCGCGCGCCTTCAGGACCATCAGGTTGCAGCAGCTGATCAGGGACTCGCGCGGTGAGAACAGCTCGGGAAGAATCTCGAAGTTGCCGCTTTCCATCTTCGACATATCGAGGATGCCGTTGACCACCGACAGCAGATGCAGACCCGATTCATTGATCAGCTTGGCGTATTCCTGCCGCCGCGCTGCGTCGATCATCATCTCGTTCTCACGGACGATCATCTCCGAAAATCCGATGATGGCATTCAGCGGGGTACGCAGTTCATGGCTCATCGTGGCGAGGAAGCGCGACTTGGAGGCTCCTGCGCGCTCCGCTTCCATGTGAGCGTTTTCCAGCGCCTGCTCCTGAAGCTTGCGCTCAGTCACATCGCGCATCACCGCGACAACTTCGACGCCAGGATCGGCGAGCGACTGCGACACCGCATCGATCGGCCGGCAACGCATTTCGATCCAGATGAATTCGGCGGCCGCTGTACGCTCGTGTTCGGAACTGCGGGCAGCATCCCGCTTCACACGAAACTCGACGCTGCGCTCGTCGCCGCTGCGCGCGGCCTCCGAGAGAGCGGTCAGATAGGCCGGCCGGTCGGCGACATGGACCCTGTCGAACAGGCCATGTTCGTGAAGCAGCGCTGCCGGTGTGCCAAGCAGGGTTTCCGCCGCCGGGGAAATGAACCGGATCGCGCCGTTGCGGCTGTGCCGGGAAATCACGTCGCTGATGTTGTGCGCAAGCAGCCGATAGCGCTCCTCTTCGACCATCAGAAGCTTTCTGCTCATCCGGGCCAGCGATTCCGCGCTGAACGCGAGAGCCGATGCATAGATCGTCGCCGAAGCAATCCCGAGAGCCTCGAACAGCGAACTGTAGGACGCAGGCACCCTCGAAGCCGGAAGGACGCCGAAAGCGTCGATCATGACAAGGCCCAGCGCGCAGCCGAGCGCCAGCGCCACCGCGATGATAACGGCGCGCCGCGAGGCGGACAGCGCCGCGTCGAGCGGAACGGCCACGAGCCAGATTGCCGCGAAAGACGAAATTCCTCCGGTATTGACGCAGACCGCCATGACCACCGCCGCCAGCGCGGTCGACGACAGAATATGCGCGCGCTCATAATGGCCGGTGCGCGACAGATAGTATGAGACGAGAATGGGCGCGATCAGCCATGCGAATACCATGACCTCGACTTCCTGCGGAGCGCCGCGAATCGCAAGATAAAGCGGAAGCGATGCAAGTGCCGCGAGGCCGCCCAGCAGCCGCGGCCCGATGAAGGCGCGGTGGCGGGCTTTCGTCATCAGATCCCGCCGCGCTGATGGATGCAGCAGCGAGTCCAGATGATCGCGTATGATGCCGGACAATCTCACGTTGTTCTCACCGTTCGGCCGGTCGTCGTCTTGACGGCCGGAACGCCCCCGTTTTTCGTTTGGCGGATCGTGTCAGAGTGAACTTAAGCGAACGCTAAGGCGCGCATCCGATTGCAAGTTACGTCGGCTGGATGCGCTGTTTTCACCGATAATCGGCGGTTTCATCCGGTCGAATGGTGAACGCGAAGTTTCCATGCCGCGCCGTTATGGTTTCGAAATCGTGCACGGCGCGCGGACATGCCTGCGCGTATCGAAGCAAAATGCCGCCGTATCAATCGAAAATTTACGCCAAATCAAACCATTCAAATTTTAGACAGCGCAAGAACCGGAGATTTATCCGCGTCTGATACGACGCGGAATGATTGCGAGATCAATCGCAACGGGGCGGAGTGCTTCCTCGCGTGAAGCCACTCCGGTGAAAGTGACTAACGGGGTGTGAGATGTTTTTCCTCCTTCGCATGGCGTTCTGGCTGGGGCTGGTGCTTGTGCTGCTCCCGACCGACAAGACGCCCGATTCGGACAAGGGTCCACAGATCGGCGCGTCGGACGCCATCTCGGCCGCCACTGCGGCCATGTCAGACATGAGCCAGTTCTGTAACCGGCAGCCTGCGGCATGCGTCGTCGGCGGACAGGCTGCGACCGTGATCGGCGAGCGCGCCCAGTCCGGCGCCAAGAAGGTCTATCAGTTCATCACGGACAAGGCCGACAAGAACGAGAAGAAGGCACCTGATTCGACCGACAAGGCCGGCAAGAAGGCACCTGATCATACCGGCTCCATCGGAACGCCGGATGATCGCACGACCGGCGAGGCGGAAATCGCTGCGGTTGTCCGTCAGACACTAACGCAGGACGATCTTGCGATCGACTGGCAGCCACCGGGAGCCACAGCGGCACCCTGAAGGCTCCGACAGGCAATATTCCGGGCCGAAAAAGGCCCGGAACTTATGGCTATCGATACCCCGCGATCTCATATAAGGGTCGAATGAGACCTTTGATACGAGTATGCGGGCCGCCATGACCATCGACGACATCAGGGACAATTTCGAACTGCTCGATGAGTGGGACGACCGCTATCGCTATGTGATCGAGCTTGGCCGCACGCTGGCCCCGATGTCCGACGCCGAGCATTCCGCCGGGAACAAGGTTCAGGGCTGCGCCAGCCAGGTCTGGTTGTCGCGCGACATCGACCGCAGCGGCGAAGAGCCCGTGCTGAATTTCAAGGGCGACAGCGACGCGCATATCGTGCGCGGGCTGATCGCGATCCTGCTCTCCATCCAGTCCGGAAGAACACCGCGGCAGATTCTCGACACCGACCCGATCGCGATCTTCGACGAGTTGGGTTTCCGCGAACATCTGACACCGCAGCGCTCCAATGGCCTGCGGTCCATGGTGGAGCGGATCAAGAACGACGCCCGCGAAACGCTGGCGGCGGCATCCTGAATCCTTACGGCGTGAAAGCCGCATCGTCCGCGAGCCAGGTCCTGATAGCCGTGCCGGTGCCGGTCGTATCGCTGCGCAATCCGTAATGACGCGCCAGCCGGTCGAGCGCCAGTTGTCAATTACGAATTCGGAGAGAAATTCTTAAATTATCTCAATAGGTTATATGGTCTAGGCAACTGCGCAATTGACGAGCTTGCCGCTCAGGGGCCACTTTTAGGGCCACATATTGCGCGTTGTCCCAATTTTATAGCTGTGGCTAAGTTCCGCGCCAGCATCCTGCGGCTTCCGGTAATGGAGCGCGAGGGGCATCCTTATCCAAGCTTTATCAAGCGTGTTTTGATGCTCACCGACATTTTTGCCCACCGCTATAAGCATGTTGAACTCTGGAAGGCCTACGACCCTCCAGCCCAACGGCTTTTAGTACAGTTATTTCGGATTTTTTCCGAGCAGGTCTGCCCGTTTCAAGTTGGAGAAGCTTATCCGGGGCGGCCGATCTGGACCGCACTACAGAGTCGTCTCTCCATGGAATTTGGCCTCCTATCCTTGGCTCCTCTAACTTACAACTTCATGGGCGAGTGGTTAGGGAAACCACATCACTATCATGGAACATGGGCCATTAACGATGTCTGTACGACGTGGTTCACGGAGAAATTTGACGGTAAGATTTCGGCCGATGCTTACATCAAAGAACGATTGAGTTTCATTGAACTCGGCTTTCGTATGCGAGAGCAAGAAATTGCTCTCTTAAATGCCAATCTTTCAGATGCGATGAAAGCGGCTGATTCCGCGATCTTTGTTCGCCCCGCGCGAATGAAGCCTGCGGAAAAATACTCAGATGCTTTGAGAAGGAACAACATCGCAATCAATCAAACGATACGATCATCAATCGAAGAGCTAAACGTCAGACTTGGCCAAGCAGAAGCTAAATTAAACTATCACAATGGCTTTCTGCAGATGTCGCCAGATGCCCTGGTGGAAACGCATATCGAAACTCCTTTTTGGAAGTTGGTATCAGATCCGAAATGGAAGAATGTTGATATAGACATGAAAGAGGCCTTCGATCGCCGCGACTCGGGTGATCGTGATCCCGCATTCTACGCAGTGAGAGCCTTAGAGAGCGCAATTAAGGTCATATCTGGAGCGCGTGGATGGACTCACGGCCGAGAAACCGGTGCTCATAATTTCATTGATAATTTAGCCAGCAAGCGCGCCGACTATTTTATAGCGGACTGGGAAGCAAGTGCGCTTAAATACCTTTTTGCCAAGGTGCGTAATCCCCTCGGTCACGGTCCCGGTGCAGAAGAAATGCCCGCGCTTACTCGGGAGCAGACCGATTGGGCGATCGAAACCAGTGTGAGCTGGGTTAAAAGCATTATTCGCCGCTCTTAGCGGAGACATAGATTGAAGAGCCAAGCCTTAACGGACGCGACAGCTGAACTCTATTGCGATTTTATGGAGGAGATTAAGCGTCGCACCTCTGTAATCGACGATATTCTCAATTCGAAATTCGCCCTACCGATGATCGTAGCTGTCGAATTTTGTTACCTTGAGCTTCGATTCATCTGTGAGTTGATCGCCTTAGCCAGTTTGACGGCGCACGGCGACATCCCAGGCGCGAAGGCAAAACGCCTGACTAGGGCATACCAAGCTGACAACATCCTCAGAATGCTCGAAGGACTGCATCCCAAATTCTATCCTACACCAGGTCGTCAGGTTCGCAACGACAAGGGACAGGTGGCGGAGATCGAGAAGGTCACAGCGCCGTATTTAACAAAGCCCGAGTTGCAAAAGCTGTACGTCGAATGCGGTAGCTTTTTGCACCGCGGAAGTCTCGAGAACGTTGTGAAGGGTAAAAAGCTCCCGACCTTTGATCATCTTCGCGTGTGGATCAACAAAGTGCGAACGCTTCTGAATCACCATCAAATTCAGCTCGCAGATCCTGAATGGCAGCTTTGGGTCATCATGCAGAGCAATGTCGACGGTAAGGTCCACAGTTATCAGATGCTTCGGATCAAAGCCGCTCCGACTTCGAATTCGATCTGACCGCATGACTCAACGCGAGTAAGAGGCGAGGCTGAAATGATCTATCGAACTGCTGTTTCCGGCGATGAAACCGACATTCTCAAGGTTTTCGAGGAGGTGGCTCCCGAGGTCCCGACCGCTGTTCGCCCGGGGACGAAAGCGCTTATTGAAGAATTAGTGGCGTCTGGCCAGTCACGGGTAGCGGTCAACGCGGATGGAGTCATCATCGGATACGCGCTCGCTAAGCCCCAAGACGCTAACACGCTCTCGCTATACTACCTGGGCGTTTCTAAGGCGGCTCGAGGTCAGCGTATCTCGTCATCTCTAGTATCAGAGCTAAAAGAGATCGGTGCGCCCATAGTCACGGACGTACGCCACGATAATAAGAGCTCCATGGTGGAGCGCTTCGAGCGTTGGGGCTTCGTCAAAGGCGCCGAGGGAATTTTAGGTCAAGACCAAACGAAGCTTCGTTGGGAGAAGAAGCCACCCGCCGTTGCGGCCGATGAAGAGATAGTCCTCCGCGCAAAGAATTGAAAACGAAAGTCGGCCAAGGATTGCCCAATCAAAAAAATCAACACTATGTTCCACGTTGCTTGTTGAAGCCGTTCACTTTGAATGGGCAAGGCCACGCGTTGAATGTTGTGAACATTGACCGACAAAAAGCGATAGAGCGAGCCCCCGTCAAGGGACAGTGCGCACGCGATTATCTATATGGGAAAGATCTAAGAGCCGAGAACATCCTTATGGGATTGGAGGGGCACTTCGCGCGTATCGCCAGATATTTGTCAACGGGAAAAGACCTTTCCAAAGACGATGTAGGCTGGCTGAGAGTATTCTTGGCCGTCCAGTCACGACGTACCGTGCAGGCGATCGAAGAAATCCGCATCGCTAGGAAGCAGATGGAAGACGTTACATACGCAGCGCATCCAGAACAGCGCCCACCTGATTTGTCGACGGACGCACAGGTAATGATTTTTTCTCTAAAATTGGGCTTAGATCTAGCAAAGTACTTGGATGACCTGAAACCTGTTGTTCTGCGGAACAACACGAATCGAGATTTCGTAATCGGAGATCATCCCTCTTTGCTCGTGAACAAATTTGCGAACGAACGGCGCGGAGAGAATAAATTCGGCGTAGCAAGTTCCGGGGCCATCTTCACGATGCCGCTCAGTCCAAGGCTGAGTTTTCTCCTCTTTGATAGTCAAGTTTATACAGTTCCCAATATCTCAGGAACAGCATTCGTGGAGCTGAAAAATTCATCCGATGTGTCAGCTTTAAATGAGTTGCAGATTCTTAGCGCCGGCCACAATTTCTATTTTTCCGATTGGGCTAAACGCGATGTAGCGCTCGATGAATTAGGTCGACTCACAACCAAGCGGGCTTTACCCCGATCAGGACCACTCGTCCTTATTCGCGATACTGACAAACCTAATGAAGAAGTTTACAGGGAAGGTACGCCAAGCGAGATTTTGAAGGCTAGGGAGCGGTTGATTGGAACATCTTTCTGGCATCCCACCCCATCCCGTTGGCCGTCCGTTATCAAGTATCGAAAGAAGCCCATAATCTTTGATAGTGGCTCTATGGCTGGTGCGCTGCGCAAACCGGAATGGCTCCGCGGCAGACAAGACACTCGATAGCCGCGGAGAATTTTCAAAGGATCAACCAACCTATCGCAGGACGACCCACGACCCTTCGTTGAGGCGTGATCGTATCATCGTTTTTTGTTCGATCGGGAGGCCTGATAGGAAGCGTCGATAAGTGTTTTCAACGACCAGTTGTTCGCGCTCAATACGTTGGGTTCGCTTCCGGCATTCGATGAACGCGCCTTTCTCTAGGTCGTCCACCCCACCGATCATCCCCAGTCCTTGATTAATCCGCGCTTCCGGCCAGCCGAGCGACGGTTCATCGTCCGGACTCCCGTCTCCGTCCTCGTTGACCTCCTCCGGATTACTACCCGGATCGTCTTCAAGCTCGGTCTGAACGTAGCTATCCGTTAGGTCCAGAAACTGGATGAGGCGGTCGATCTGCTCGGCTACGTCCTTGCGCAACTCCGAAACACTCTTGGTGCGTTTTGCGGGCTTGCTGGAGCGCCCTTTCCTCCCGCGCTGCCTGGGAGCGGGTTGGAGAGAAACCAAATCCACAAGGCTGTAGGGGCCGCTAAATGACTCTCGCTTCATAGATCAGCCCTCCGCCGATTCCAAAGCGCGGCTTTTGAAGCCCGTCATAAGCACTGCGGCCCCACCACTGAGGCTCGGCGGGTGGTCGACCTCCGTCAGAACCCCGAAATCGCCGCCCTCGTCCTCCACCCGTTCGAACGCGGCACGGACGAAAGGATCGCGGATCAAAACAGACAGTCTTGTGCTAGAATAGGCCTTAGCCTGGCGCATATGGGTCTCTCCATCGCGTGGGGTTAGAGCCGAGGCGGAAGCGCCAACTTCCCCTCGGCTTGATTTTTGGATATCCTAAATAAATGGCAAAGTCAATTCGGGATATCCCAAAAAAGAAGCGCGGACGCCCGTCGACCGGTGGCCGGCGCGATGGCGTCCTAGTGCGGTTTGAGACCGAACAACTAGACGAGATTGACCGTTGGGCCGCCAAGCAAGACGAGGTGCCATCGCGGCCGGCCGCCATTCGCCACCTTGTCGAACTCGGTTTACGTGCCAAGGGCAATTAAGCCCCAACGTCCGTAAATGAAGCCGGTAAAAATCTTTGGACGCTTCCGCGGGGACGCGCTTGCGCTCCATTGCCGGTTGCGTTTGGATAGCTGCGGGTCTGGGGAGACACACAATGAGAACAACGCTTGGCTCGTGGCAACCTTCGCCGCGACTTGCGCATACGCGCAGACGGCCGCACCAAACGTTCAAAAAGCCGGCGTCGAGCCATCCGTCGCGGCGACACTATCGCCGTCAATGCCGGCGCACAGGGCGGGATCTTTGCAGTCGGACGACTCTGCGATTTCAACAAGGCAATTGTCGGTGTGGGCGAACAAGTGGTGCGTCCTGGGCGGCGAACGAACCATTCGTTGATTGATTAGAACATGCGCGCGGTAATCCTTCTCATCGTGATTGTACTAGCTGCTGGGCAGTATCAGCCGCTTGTATACGAGTCATTCGAAGTGAAACAGACTTATGGCACTAAGCCCGAAATGCAGGCGCGCACGTGTATTTTCTTTTCAGGCTATACACTGGTTGCTCATCGTCTGGTAGGAAACTGGGAATACGCGTGCCCGCGACGTCGCGGGGTGCCCTCAGCGGATTCTCCAGGCGTTTTGGTCGATTGAGTATTCTGGAAATTTGCAATGCCCCGCTTAGCCCCTTTCTATCCCGCAATGGTGGTCTTCGTTGGAGCTGTCCTAGTCGCACTTGGAGGTTTCTGGGCCTCTTGGCGCCAATCGAATTTCAATCAGGAGATCCGAAAGAAGAACGAAGAGATATCCGCTCTTCAGAAAGACAGTATGGAGGCCGTGATTGGCGGCGATTCGTATGCCTATATCATTTTCCAAGCATTCGACCGCGAAGGAAAGATCCCCAACGGGAACGCCATGCCGGATCAATTGTTACTTGTCCCAATGTTCATCCATCGCGGAAAGCATCCACTGTATGATGTTTCGGCGCGCATCGTTGATCTCGACCTAATGAAGAAAAACATCAACTCGGCGATGAACAACTATTCGGTTGGCAACATGACTCCTAATCTCGCTGCAACCACGGCACATCAAATTCTGCATGAAGGCAAGGATTTTAGTTTCAATATCTTCTTCACTGCTCGCAACGGGACGTGGACGCAGTTTCTGCGAATGCCTTGGATCGGAAATGGCTGGGGTTCCGCGATCAAAGTCATCCGGGATGGGAGGGTTGTCTTTCGCGAAGTGTCCGATAACTTTCCGCGCACCAGTGATGGAAAGGTCGATTGGGGCGAGCCGGGAGCTCAGGACGTAGACTAAAAGTTGGGCCAACCGTTCTTAAATCACACGCTAAACAACTTGTAGTCTTCGCACCTCGTTTGCCTCCATAGGATCGCGGGCCGCTAAGTGGCTGGCGTGGGCTCTTTCCCGTGATAGGGTCGGCACCGAAATGGGCACCTATCGATATATCTTGGCCGTGCTGGTCTTGCTCTCTCACGCCGAGGGCAAGCTGTCAGGACTCAGTCCGGGCGTGTTCGCGGTGATCTCGTTCTATCTCATCAGCGGGTACGTGATGACCTTGCTGATCGCGAAGCACTATGAAGATCCCCGCCGCATTGGCGCGTTCTATTTGGACCGGTGCCTTCGCCTTTTTCCGCAGTTCATCTTCTATAGCGTCATCACGCTCGCTCTCGCTGCGACAGTTACATTCTGGTCGCGCTGGCTCGCCACATGCACGGGAACGGACTACGTCCTCAATTTTCTGATGCTACCGATCGGCTACTACAAGATTTTTGGGAATCAGTGCTTCATTATCCCCCAGGCATGGAGCCTTGGGCTTGAGCTGACGTTTTACCTCGTCATTCCGTTCGTGCTTCTCGCCCAAGCTTCGGCGAAGTGGTTGGCGTCTCTATCATTTGTCATATTTCTCGCGGCCTATGTCGGCGTGCTGGACACCGACCTTTTCGGCTACAGGCTGTTGCCCGGAACGCTCTTCATGTTCCTGTCCGGCGCAGCGATAGCGAAGCCAACACTTTTTTGGCGCGGCCAATTGCTATTTTTCTGGGGCCTCTGCGCACTGATGTTCGTCGGCTTGTTTGCTTTCCCGAGTTTGATGGCGCTTAAGCATAACGGTGAGGTCTTGCTTGGATTCCTCGTGGGCCTGCCCGCCCTCGCCATTCTTTCGCGGTTGAGGTTTTCAGATTTTGACGAGTTCGCGGGAAACCTCAGCTATGGCGTATTCCTAAACCATTTCGTGTTCGTCTATGTCTTCCGCGCGTTCGGTTACAACAAGGAATACGGACTGGTCGATTACGTCATTCTGATCGGACTTTCGACCTTTGCCGCTATCCTGTCGTACTATCTTGTGGAGCGGCCTGCGCTTCTGATGCGGCGCGGTTTGCGATCTCAAGCGCAGCATTCAGCCGCTGAACCAGCGCTGTGAGATCGGATACCTGAGTATTGAGGTCGGCCACCGTTTGCGCCGATTGCTCGCGCTCAACCTGTAAGATTTTATGAAGGTCGGATATCTGCTTCGCTGCCCCCGCGAACTCGACAGTCAGCAACGGCCCCACCTCGTCAACATTCAGAACTTCCGCGAGTCCTTCTTTGTTGAAAAGAAGGTTCCCCTCCTCGTCCGTGAAGGCGGTCGACCAGATCTGATGAGCCCCGGAGACTTCGCCCTTGACGTTTCCGCGTATCAGAACCTCATAGAGGTACTTCTTCTCAGGCATTCTCGTTCCTTTCGACTACGCCACAGCGGTGACATTCGTTCCTGCGATCTTCCACGCGAACCCGTTGTATGAAACGTGGCCGCCCGTACCCGCGCCCCCGCTTTCTTGGGTGCCGGCGCCGTTAAAAACACGGCAATTGCTGCAATAGACCATTCTTCCCGCGACACCGGCTGGAAGCGTGGCCACCGTGAACGACCCGGTCTGTATCGCGCCGGCAACGCTCAGGTTGCCTGTTCCGGGATCTGAAAGAGCCGACCCGATGCTAACTCCTGCGCTGCCCCATTGCGTGAGGCCAACTGTACGCACAGTTCCTCCGATCGGCGTCGTGCCGAGCGTGAACTTCGTTCCCCACGCGGTGCTGGTGAAGTTTTCCTCGGCCATAAAATTGAAAGACCCCGTCACGCCCGAGTAATTCGATGCGTCGTATCGACCGGCAGAATTGAATGACCCGATGCTGTTGCCGCTCGCGATGGCTGACGGAGATGCAAGAGTGCCGCCCGAACGACGCGAGAAAAAGCCCGGACCGGCCGAGAAGGAATCCATGATAATCTGGGTGCTCTGTGTGTCCGCACCCACAATGTGCATGACGACGTTGGAACCTGGGCTAGGAACAGTCACCACGGCATTTCTGTTGATCGTGAACTTTGCGAGCGGAGTCGGCGTTCCGATTCCTACCGATCCGTCAGTAAGAACTCGCCACGCCTCCGTCGCACCGTTGCTGCCGACAAGCGCGCGGATGAAGTCAGTTGTCCCTACTCCGGTCGTCGATTGGAGTTCGAGAGACGAACCCGCTCCGGTGCCGCCCACAGCTTTCGGAACACGGAGTGCTGCTCCATCCCAAACGAACGATGCGCTGCCACCGAAGTTGCCCAAATTGTTAAATTGAACCTGCCTATCTGTGCCACCAGGTAGCCCGCTGCCGGCTCCGTTGACTTTCTTGAAACGATTGCCATCGAAGTCGATGATGCAAGTCGCTCCATCGTCCGGCGTTGTGGTGTCCGCAGCGTCAAGATCGAAATTGGATTGCAGGGAGGAAATATATAGTCCCCCGTACTGGCCAGACAGGCGCGTGTTGCGCACCTCTGTCGCATCTCCCATTCGCTTTCGGACGCGAAGCTTTTCATAAGCGCGCACGTCGCTTTTTGCGACTGGCACGCCATCGACAATGATAACATCAACCGGGTTCGAGGCCATTTTACTCCTACGCGCGTTCAGGAAGCATTCGACGGAGAGCTTTGCGTGCTCCGGCGCGTAGTTCGATCAATGTCTCTTCGGACGCTTCGTCGGAGTGCAAACCATCAATCAGGCCTGAAAGCTCGGTCCGCAGAATCGACCGGGTACTTGGAGCACTCAACTCAACCACATCGCATATCTGACAAAGAAGCAGTTCGATGCAGAGTACATGCCCGTGAAGATTGACGTCAAAACCCTGCGATCGCGATGCGGACGGCGCGTCGGATGCCACGCCGCCCGCGTGCGCTCGGGCGGTATCCACCGCCGCAGTCCGATCATCCAACCGGACGTCGCAATTCATGCTGCCCTCCTTGCAAGATATTCGGCTTGGTCCTTGACGCCGTGAGCTTTGAAGAACGCTTCCGCACTTTCAAAGAAAACGCCGTCGCGCATCTCGTCCGCGGTGGCCGGCTGATACGTCGCTTGTCCGGGGACAACGACCACGACGGCATCACCCTCCTTTTTGAGCCACGGAGCGTCTGCCTTGTTCTCAATCGGAAGCATGATCCGATCAAACCCGCGCTGGTCTATCTGCATAGTGTTCATCAGGTCGCCACGTGCAATGACCGCGGCGTTCTGTGATTCACTCAGCAACGAGTCGAGGTCGGCAATTTCCTTGAGCAACGGCCCATGAAGTTGCTCTTCTCGCCATGCCTTCACCTGTGCGAAGTATGGCTCGGGCACTCCACTGAGCGCCGCTGGCGCGTCTAGCACCGCGTCCAGAACACGGGGATCGCTACCCGGCGTCAGTAGCTTCGTGCGTTCCTGCACGTTAAGGCCGCGGACGAAAGCCCGGATTTCCTGTCTCTCAAGCGCAGCCACAACGTCTGTACGATCGACCTGCGCCGGCTTGACCTGCTCCCGCATGGACTTGAGCTTCGCCGCAGCCGCGTCAAAAGGCTTGCGAGCGTCGCGAAGGTCGCGACCATACGTCCGGCGAAGTGCTTCAGTGAGCTGCGCCCGAACGCCCTCTTGGGTCAGATGGCCGTTTTGCGCGATCAAGTCACGCTCCCGCGCAAACCGCTCAGATACTGCCAAGCAGTTTTCAGCGGCCTTGCGCAGAGCATTGGCTGACGGGTGCTCCGCGTGTCGATCGACGCGCTCCAGAATACTCTTGTTGCGATCTGCAAGGCTCATTGGCGTTTACCCCGCGGCTACTGCGGCACGGACAATTTGCGCCGCCAAAAGGTCGACTTGGCGCCCGTTCTGATTTGCCACGATGCGCTTCGCCTGGTGATAAGCCGTCAGGGCGCCGGTGCCGCCACCTTGAAGCGCGAGCCAAATGATCGACTCGACTTGGTCACGCTCAACTTGAGCGCAAGCTGCCTTTCCGGATCGCTCGATCCGCTGACAGAACTCATCTGCCGTCGGCGTGAGAAGGTTACCGAGCAGTGTGTTGAAAGCAGCCGGCATCGCGAACGTAAAGGCCTCGGTATTCACCGTGGCATTGATGGTCGACATTTGAGCCATTCAGTTCTCCTGTGTCTCTGCAGAAATCCAACCTTCCTGAATCGCCCGTTCTTTTGAGCAGTAGCCACGCCTTACTGCTTCCGCGGGAGGCAGGTTGTCGATCCAGTTTCGTGGTGATGTGAAGCCGAACGAGCCGATATGTATTTTCGGATCAAACGCTACGCCGAATTGCCGTTCCGTATTCGCGACACACCATACCGCGCCGGCGGCAGCATTAATCCAGTCGTCATGTTCGCCTGGGAGATGGTCCACACGCGCGCCACGCACAACGAGACCTAACCCTTGCTCTCGCAAACGTGCGAGATCGGGTAACTCAACCTCCCCGGCGTTTAGGATGGGCTCGAGCTGTTCGTACAACTCAGTCTTGGGTACGCGGCACGGCTTATACGCGATACCGAAATCCTCAAAGTCATACTTGAACGTCAACCCCGCGTAGGCGTCGCCGACGACACGCCGAATGCCGTATGCCTTTAGCTGCTTAACGAAGCGCGCAACCGCACTTCTTGGATTGAATGGCACTTCTCCGGCTTGCTTGATCACCATGTCAACGATGATCTTGTCACCTTCAGCGTGTGCGATGCTGAGCGTTGCGTCGTCACTGCTACCGCCGCTCATGTCGACGAAGCCAACGTATCGTTGGCGCGCATCGTATGGGAGTGCTGCCCTACCCTTGTCGATTGCAGCTTCGAAGTTGTCGGGATCAAAGAACGCACCGTTCGGCGCTCCCGGTAGATTCAGATGGAGCCGACGGAATTTATGGGACGGCAGGCGGCGCCGTTGTTGGTCGATGTAGCCCATACCCTCGGGCCACGATGCCATGGACGGGTTTGCCCGCCGCTCTGCCGATAGTTCTGTGAAATCGGGATCGGTGCAGTAGTCGCCCGAATACCAACTGAAGAGAAAGCGTGGATCGTCGCCGACCTTTCCACGTTCCTTCAGATCGTGAAGCGGAATGCCCGGCTGATTCCAAAGCGTATCATAGCTGGTGATCCACATGCGCGCGTCAGAGCGCGTCGGGTCCATCGCCATGGCTTCGAGTAGATCGTAGTCGCGCCAACCATGGATCTCGTCCAATCCAAGAAACAGGTAGGTCTTGCCGTGAGCGCCGATGCTGTCTCGCGCTGGCAAAATCTGTAAGAAGCCTCGTCCGTCAACGCGCTTGATCTCCTCGGAAAAGACCGTGACCTCGTCTCCTATTTCAGGTCGGTTGGCCTCAACAAGCTTCTTGGCCAGGCTTAGGTCATCGCCGGCCTGTTTCAGGTCGTTTGCGATGATGAAGCATTCATTGCCCTGCGGACTATCGAGGCAGAGGAGGCAATAGAGGCCAGCGAGCACAAGGTCGGCACTCTTCCAGTTCTTCTTCCCTCGGCCCGCCAGCGTCATGTTGTATGCCGGTGAGCCATCATCCCTGAACGTGTAGAGTGACCGCATGAATAGCGCGCGGCGGTAGGGCTCAATCGTATCGAGCAACGGCTTGCCATCGATCCACCTGAGGGTGGCGAAGAAGTCCAACGGCGATGGATGCTGAGTGCTCATGCGTTGGCCCTCAGGCGGTCCCTGATCGGCCGAACCGTTCGAGCTGGAGCATCTCCTATCCGCAAGGAGCGCCGTGCCCTGTCCGCCAAGTTCTCTGCTTTGATCAGGTCGCCGGGTGCAATTGCCTCCCCCCGCAGAGAGCGCGTCCGCAGCGTTTCGGCGGTCACCTGCAACTCTGCGGCGCGCTGGACTGCATCTCGCTTCATCGGATCGAGAGCGCCACCCAGCGCCCGCGCAAAGCCGTCGGCAACCTCTTTCACGCGACGCGCCGCTGCAGTCCGCCCATCCAGGCCGGCTATCCAGCCGCTTCGCTCACTGATCTGCACCGCATCCGACATTCAACTGCCACCCACCAACCATGCATCCCGCAAGCAACTCGCTCGCCGGTTTCTGCATGCTCGTGGCCCTCAAGTGGCCCCAGTGTGGAGTCGCTGTCAAAACAGCGTCGGCAAATCTCTGCAATGGCTATCAAAGCTATTCATAGAACAACCGGCTGATTGCCGATTGGCCACGCACTCAGAATCAATCGTGCGTCTCGCGCTTGGCTCTTGCTGCTCCGCTTTATGGTGCAACTGCAAACGGGCGGAATTGCATACTAATCGGGATATTGATCTGCCACTGCTGCGAAGCTTACGGTTCCCTCGGCGTGTACCGCCAAGACAGCATCAGGACCCAGCGGCTTTGTTGAATAGAAATCGAAATCTGCCCCACTCGCATGCAGTCCGAGACTACGAGCGAAAGTGCAGACTACGGCTTGTCCCGCCCAATACCATTGGCCGGTGTAGGATATCGGGACGGCAATCTCTAGGACATAAGGCCGTCCAATGTTGCTAACGCGATTCTTAAGCTTCTGATCTTGCAGCCAGAAGTAGGCGGCTTCGCCTCCCCAATTGTTCAGAAGGAGCTCAACACCACTGTACATCGGATCGAAAGGGCGTGAGGCAAACCAGAATTTTCCAAGGCGACCGAGTTTCTGTTCGTTATGGTGGCACGGACTTGCTCGATATATTTCGTCCGCTTCCTGTTCACTGAGGTCGCCGGCACACACACGAGCATTCAGTCGCTCTCGTAAAGTCTCCAGTGTCCCTGGATAAATGCCGTTACGGTGGATTGCTGCGACTTCATCGTCTGTCAAACGAGTATAATGCCAGCCCCGAATTGCTCGATTTTTCATGGCAAGACCGACGCGCTCCATAAACGCCATATATTCGCTGCCGCGGGGATTTTGTTTAGGCGGCCTCCAGCCGTCGGTCGACTCCCGGTCAAGGAATTCCTGACGATCAAAAATCAGATACTCGGAGATCAACTCGGCGTGTTGTTGTAAGAGCTCACGCAGTTCGTCATCGAACGTCTCCGTGTCCCATACATCAATAGCTTTTGGACCTGATCTCACGCTGCATCCCTTCCCGAGATATAGATAGTAGTGGTGGAATCCGCACTAAGCTCTGTAGTGGTGGAATCCGCACCAAGGATGGGACATTTTCGGTGGCGTTTCTCGCCACCAAGGATCGGCGTTTTCCGCCACTGGGATTTTGATTTTTCGGGCTTGGCATGCCGAGCCGCCTTTGCAATGGCCTTCGCCTGTTCCTCGGTGACGTGCCGCCATTCATGGGTACCGTCGCCAATGTCCCGCCCCGCCCGATGGAAGGTCAGACGATACCGACTAGGCGACCGAAATTCGGCGTTGCCGGCGCGCCCTCTCTCGACGACTTCGATGAAACCGAGTGCTTCGGCCTCCCTAATCGCCGGTCCGATCGCATGCCGATGAACACCGTACCTCTCGAAGTCGTCATAGGTCACGATTAAGCGACCATTTTCTGCGCCGCCCTGATTGCAATGTTCAACAGCAATTCGATCGATCACACGATGAGCGGACAAAGACAGTGCGCGATACGCTGGAGATTCGAGCATGTCCTTGCGCCTAGCGGAGAACTGTCCACCGATTTGCGTACGTCGACGCCGACTCATTGAGCACCCCCCGCGGTGTTATTCGTAAGCCTGGAGCGAATAGCACCCTCCATGCATCGGAGCTCCCTAGCGATCAGGCGCTCGTCGATACCCTTTCGGCGCATCGCATCACGCTGGATCTTCAACTGATGCGCGATATGACGATCAGCCGCATCCGGGTTAATCTCGGCAGCGTACATCGCTTGCCGCTCAATCATGTCGTGCCGACGCGCGAGCGGGAATGGTATGATGTCCGCGGATTTCATGCTGCTTTCTCGTCGCGCTCGGCAATCTTGGCCTCAAGATAGGCATCGATCTCAGCTTCGACGTATCCGTAACGACCCGGCCCTATCGGTACGCGCTTAGGGAACTGACCGGCCTTCTCAAGCCGCCACAGATGCGGTTTAGAATAGCTGATGCACTTGTCTTTGAGAGCTTCGTAGGGAATGAGGCGCTGAGCCATGACGTTCTCCTAGTGGAGGTCTCGTCACGACGATTGCCGTTAGCAGCACCGCACGGAGCGAGACCTGATTTGGGACCCTTTTCGGGAAATCAGACTCTCTCCGGGCTTCTCGATGGAAATCCGGTTCGCCTCAGCCATACGGCGCAGCCGCTGCCACCTTAGTTATTGATGGTTCAGCCCGAGGTCCCGCCTCGGCTTGGCTCTCGTTCTCACCGAACTACCCGCAGCACTTCAGCTAGAGCGCAGGGAAATACGTTGGACCGCACCCCCGCAGGAACATAATGCGAACATCGCTTTGCTTCGTCAAGCCCTAGCATGCAGTCTTATTACGTTGTTGAATTGTGGTGGCGAAACGATCTGGCTCAACCTAAAGCTCCAAAGGTTTAAGGCCTCACGCTTTTCCTCGAGGTAATCATAGCAATCATACGTGCCGGCAATCCCAGGTCGAGCATGCGCTAGAACCGCCTCCCTTGCTTCCTCTGTCACCTTTAGCCGTGAGAGCTGACTGCGAACGGTGCGCCTGATGTCATGGTTGACCCAATGCGGAAGCGTGACGACCGTCGGATCGTTACCACGAGAGCGTGCGAGCGCCTTTAGCGTCCGCAACATGCGGGCGTCGATCCTCGCCTTAACCCAACTGGAGATCCACACCGGGGATTTGCCGAAGTTCGTCGTGAACAAGAAGGGGCCGGACTTGAACTTTGGAAGGCTATCGAAGAGCCCATGAATAGCATCGGTAATCGGCACGATATGGTCGCGCGCCTCTCCGTCTTCGCCCTTCATACGAGCCGCAGGAATTGTCCAAATCATCTGCTGCCAATTGAATTCAGCCTTGTTAGCGTCCGCCATCTCGTTGAGGCGCAAAGCTGTCAGCATCAACCCACGGTAAACTGGCCCATGAGGATAAGGAAGACGTTTCGTGACTCTCCAAAGTGCGAACAACTCATCGTCGTTCAAGATGCGATTTCGCTTCTTCTTCTTGCCGATGATTTTCGTTGGCTTAATCTGATCGCACGGAGAGCTTGCCACTCCGTAGCAGCGCTGGTCAACAGTCCACGCGAAAAACCGCTTTAGATTGCCAAGTAGATTCCGAGCCTGCGCCGGCGCCTCGCGTTTTTTCTCACGGATGAAGCGAAGGATATCCGACTCAGACAATTCGGTGATGGGCTTTTCTTTCCATAGGGGGAAGAATTGGCTCCGAAAGTCGCGCTCGACTTCATGCCCTTTGCGCTCCGCCCTTACCTTGTCTCGAAACCAATCTTCAACAACGACAGAAAACGTATTCTCGCGCTTTGTCGCGTTTGCAGATGCCAGGCGATCTTCCTCCGCCGAAGGATCAATGCCCTGCTTCACCAGCGCCATCCATCGGCGTGCTTTTTCTCGCGCATCGGCAAGAGAGATCGTCGGGTATTTTCCTATCTCGCGGCGGCTGGCGCTGCTTCCGCCAGGATATCGCGTGCGCAAAATGAATGTTCGCTGGCCGGTGTCAGTCACGCGCACGCCGAAACCCGAAACCTCGATGTCCATTACCTGATATCGCTGCCCCTCTTTCGCAGGCTTCAACGATTGCACCTTGCGATCGGTGAGATTGATACGGTGATTGATCTTTGGCATAGGCGGTCCTGTCGGGCCACTTGAGGGCCACATCTCTTGCGAGATTGAATGCGCAGCTTTGAGGCCTGATGTTATGGCGCACTCAAAGGAATGCAATCAAATCGGGGCTTTCTCATCGCTCTTGAGAAGCAATGCAAAGCGGTGAGACGAAATAATCACCGGTCGAGCGCCAGTTGCAGCACAACTTTGGCCGAACGCGACGGCCAGCCGCGCTCGCGCTCGATATCCTCCAGACCGCGCAGAAAACAGCAGACATCGAGCAACAGCCCGGAAAACTCCGGACCGCAGGCGTCGAGCGCAAGGCGCACGCGCTGGCGTGACGCGACGATCAGATCCGTCATTTCGCCGCCACCACCGCTGCCACGCGTCCGTCCGATCCCCGACCAGCTCGATGTGATGCGCGGCGTCATGTGCCCACGGGTGAAGTCTGCACGCAGGCGCTCACCGGCGATGAATTGATCCGGTCCGATCATGGCCCGGCCATCGCGTCCTTTGCGGCGCGCCAGCCATGCCAGCGGACTTTCGCTGTCATTCACAATGACTTTTGTCAGTCCGGCTTCCGTCATGAGATCGCGCGTTGCAAGATCGAGATGCTGCGCGCGGAATGAATCGATTTCGTCACCGGAAACCCGTGCAGCAGATTGCCCGGTCTTCTCCTGTCGCTTCATCGGACGCCTCCGCCGGTTTTCGCGCGGCAGATCAGCTCAAGCGTCGCGACACGGCAATCGAACCAGATGTCGTCGCGGCCGTCTTCCACGACGCGGCACGCATGGGCGACGGTGGTCCGGTCTCGCCCGAAGACGTGTCCGACGATCTCGAAGCTGAGCCCAAATCCGACATGGGCGAGGTACATCGCGATCTGCCGCGCAAAAGCCAGACGCTGCGAGCCCCGCAAGCCGCTTTCAAGGGCGGCAGCATTGACACTAAAATCGAACGCGACAGTGGCTGCGACCACGCGGCAGATTTCATCTGGAGGCGGCCCGGCGATACTGGTTTGCGGCGGGTGGAAAGCTGGCGCAGGCGGCTGGATTTCAAGCATCGTCGGAACCTCACTAGGAATTTATACCTATATCCTAGTGACGATGCCAACACCGGGGATAGCCATCCCCGAAAAATATAAAAGCCTCTCCGGACTTGACTCCGGAAACGTCTAATGTGGAATTATTCCTAGACTACGGCAAGTCTGTTATTTCCGCCGCCGCCGCTGCTGGCCGAGGCCCATCTTCCTGGCCAGTTGCGAGCGGGCCACCGCATAGTTCGGGGCAACCATCGGATAGTCGGCCGGAAGACCCCATTTCTCCCGATACTGCTCGGGGCTCATATTGTACTGCGAGCGCAGATGCCGCTTCAGGGACTTGAAGCGTTTTCCGTCCTCCAGGCACACGAGGTAGTCCGAGGTCATCGATTTCTTGACAGAAACGGCAGGCTTGGCCGGCTCCGCCGCAGCCTCGGTGCCGCCATTCGAAACCCGCACGAGCGCAGCATGAATCTGACTGATGAGGGCCGGAATTTCGGCTGCGGTGGTCGCGTTGTTGCTGACATAGGCGGAAACGATCGACGCGGTCAGGTCGACGAATCCCTTCGGGGTGGTTTCACTCATCGCGATGTCTTTCAGGGCGCAAGCGTAGCCGAAAAGCAGATGGCCCAAGCAAATGTGCGCCGGGCGGCAGTTTTCGGCGCCATCTATACTTGGGAGTATGTGAGAAATGCTGCCGGGCTGACAAGCACAACAAGAATACCGGCCTGCATTATTTACAACGGAAAGTACCTGCCCGCGGAGGATGGATCAGCCGCGCTGATCCAGATGCGCGCGCAATTCGTCAATCGATGCAAACCGCACCATGCCTTCAGGCATCTGCGCCTCGATCGATCCGTCGGAATACAGGGAATACGCCATCGAATCGACGACACCCGACTTCACGATGGTGACCGACGAAGCATCCGCACGCCGAGGCGGAAATCGTTCGCGCACGGGCTCAGGCGCGTCAGGCTCGGGCTCCGGCGGCGGCGCGCTCCGGCCTGGCCGGGACAGGGATGAATCGTGGCGTCCCTTGTCGGAATGAGGCCACGCGCTATCGAACGCGCCACCGGTTTCCGGTTCAGGATCGCGATGCCCGAAGTCCTCCGTTGCAGGCCTGTCAGCGGTATCGTCCAGCGGCGGATCGCGCGGTGGCAGGTCGCGAGACTTATCGCGCCGATGCGACGAAAACATGATGTTGCGGCGCTGGCGCGGAGCTTCTGCTGGGGGGTCTAGTGACTCTGCAGCGGGCACAGGATTGCGAGCGCGCGAGACCGGATGCTCCGGCCAGGGCGCAGACTCCTGCGTGGAAAGCGGCGCACGCCCATGATCGTCCCGTGTGTCGGTGAAATCGTCCCGGTCTTGCAAATCCGCCGGCTGGTCGCGCGTAAACAGGGTGTCTTCACGGCCCGGCCTTGGCGGCATCGGACGCGGCGTGAGCGGCGGTTCAGGCAGGGTCCGCGCCGGACGAATTGGCGGCGCGGAAGTTTCGGCCCCGGCTTCCGCCACTGACTCGCGCGGCAATACGGCTGGAACTGGCAAACCGGTTTCCAGACGGCGCGCGAGATTCCGGAATTCCCGGCCGACGGAATACAGTCCGATCAGGACCAGCCCGGTGCAGGACACCACGGCCCCGGCCAGGATCATCGTGTTGCCGAAACTGAACTCCTTGATCGGAATCCCGAAAACGACCGTCAGAAGGCCGATGCACACGACGACCGTTCCGCCGATCAATAGCGCAATCATTACAATCTCCAGACCCGCGCCAGCGGACTCAACAGGGTGAGTTCCATAATAGTTTCAAGTCGACGCATTACCAATTGGTAATTGAGCGCTTTTTCGATGAAAGGGGCCGCTGGTCAGACGCTGTTCAGGTTCAGAAGCGCAATCTGTCCGGCATGGAACACACGCTTGGAGCATGGTTTTTTACCCTGACGGCAAATGTTGCATTGCAATTAGAGAAAATGCGCCACATTTGGCAATTACCTGAACACCGATCTGGGATACAAAGTTCCCGGGACGGCCTGCCCGGAAGAGACGCAGGCACGGAAACGGCTGGGTTCATTAGCTGAGATGTCATCCATTACAACATCAGCCCTCGACACGCCGGCCGGGCGCTCGATCGAGCAGACGTGTGACGATCTTGCGCTGGCCGTGCTGGCTGTTGTCACAGTCGTCGCGGGCCTGACGTTCAAGGACTACGGCCTCGGCTGGGACGACTACACGCACGCGGAATATGCCGACCTGCTGCTGAAGATGTTCGGCAGCGGCTTCACCGACACCAGCGCGCTCTCATTCGCCAACCTATATATGTATGGTGGCGGCTTCGACATGGCGGCCGCGCTTCTGCACAAGATCATTCCGCTCGAACTGTTCGAAACGCGGCGCCTTCTCGGCGCTATCGTCGGTGTGATCGGCATCGGCGTCACATGGCGGCTGGCGCGGCGCGTCGGCGGACCGGTGGCCGGTCTTGCCGCGATCGTCCTGCTCGTGCTGTGTCCGACCTTCTACGGACACATGTTCATGAATCCGAAGGATGCGCCGTTCGCCGTGGCGATGGTGATCCTGATGCTCGGACTCGTCAGGCTGGCGCAGGAATATCCCTCGCCAAAGCCGAACACGATCCTGATCATCGGTCTCGGTGCAGGTCTGTCGATCGGTTGCCGCATCCTTGGCGGACTGGCGCTGGTCTATGCCACGATCGGATTTCTGCCGATCTGGATTTCCGACATCCGCACCCATGGCCTGCGCGAAGCCGCGCACCGGCTCGGTCATGTCGTTTATGTTCTGCTGCCCGGCGTGCTGCTGGGCTATCTGATCATGGGCCTCGTCTGGCCCTGGTCGATTATCAACCCCGCCAATCCATTCCACGCGCTGACCTACTTCTCGCATTTCTTCGAGAAGCCGTGGAAGGAGCTGTTCAACGGCGCGATCGTCTCCGTGCCGGACATGCCGTGGTCCTATCTGCCGACGCTGTTCGCACTCCAGCTTCCCGAAGTGTTGCTCGGCCTGCTCGGCGCCGCCTTCGCCGGCACATTCGTTGCGCTGATGCGCTCCAACGTCGACACCCGGCGCAAAAGCATTCTGCTGATGTTAACGCTAGCGGCGACGCTTCCGCTCATCATCGCGATGGTGAAGCGTCCTGCGCTTTACAACGGCATTCGCCATTTCATCTTCGTCATCCCGCCGATGGCCGTTCTCGCCGGCGTTGCCTTTGCCACGATCATCGGCTGGCTGAAGGAACGCAGCCGTCCCGCGCAGGCCGTGTTCGCAGCGATATTTTTGCTGGGGCTGATGCTGCCGCTCAACGAAATGATCCGGCTGCATCCCTATCAGTACACGCACTTCAATCACATCGCCGGCACGGTTCGCGCCGCCGACGACCGCTACATGCTCGACTACTGGGGGCTCGCGCTCAAACAGGCGTCTGAGGGACTGCGGCAGGAGATCGAGGAACGTCAGGAACCTGCTCCCAAGAATCGCAAGTGGCGTGTCGCGGTGTGCGGTCCGCAGCGTCCGGCACAGGTCGCACTTGGCCCCGATTTCACCATCGGCTGGGACAGCCAGGCCGCGGATTTCGCCATGACGCTCGGCGAGTTCTACTGCAAGGGACTGAACGCGCCGGTTGTGGTCGAAATCAAGCGTGACGACGTGGTGTTCGCGCGGGTGTACGACATCCGCGGCAAGAGCATCGCCAGCCTGCTCACTATTCCGGCACCCTGATCCCTGTGCGTTTCGGGTTCGCGGCATGGCGCCCCTGCGGGCGTCGCATGTTGCGATAGCGGTATCCCGGGACTAGGCTCCTCCCCGAGTAAGATCAAAACAAATCGCGGGAGAAAATCGCCATGTCACCGGCTGAGGCACGTCTCAAGGAAGTCCAATCCAATATGGTTCCCGGTGAGTGGGAGCAGCGCGTCAATCTCGCCGCGGCCTATCGCCTTGTTGCGTATTATGGCTGGGATGATCTGGTGGATACGCACATCTCCGCCCGTGTCCCCGGTCCAGAACATCACTTCCTGATCAATCCCTATGGCCTGATGTTCGACGAGATCACCGCATCGAGCCTGGTGAAGGTGGACCTCGACGGCAACCAGCTCACCCCAAGCGAATACAGCATCAATCCCGCCGGCTTCACCATTCACTCGGCAATCCACGAAGTTCGCGAAGACGCGGGCTGCGTTCTGCACCTTCACACGCCCGACGGCACCGCGGTTGCAAGCTGCATGGAAGGGCTGTTGCCGCTGAATCAGACCGCACAGCTGGTCACCGGCGACCTCGCCTATCACGACTACGAAGGGATTGCGCTCGACCACGACGAACGCCCGCGCATCCAGAAGGATCTCGGCACCAAGAACCACCTCTTGCTGCGCAATCACGGCACGCTGACAGTCGGACGTTCAGTCGCTTCCGCATTCGAGCGCATGTTTCATCTTGAGCGCGCCTGCACGATGCAGGTCCGCACCCGCATGCTCGGGCCGACCGCCTACCCGGTCGAAAAGCTGGTGATCGAGAAAAACGAAAAGCTGGTCAGCGACCCGGATCGTTCGGACCTGCGCTCCACCAAGCTCGTCTGGCCGCCGTTGCTGCGCAAGCTCGACCGGCTCGATCCAAGCTACAAGACTTGACAGGATCGGCTTCGGATATAGATTCCATCCGTCAGCCTCTACACTGACAGAGACTAAAAACGCCGCCCAATTCCGGGCGGCGTTTTTGCGTTTGGCGGATGCTTCAGCATCAACCGCCTCAGCGCGGCGTGTCCGCGAACGCTGCGAGAATGCGCGCCCACGAGCGGATACCCTTGTGGAAGCTCTTCAGGTCGTATTTCTCGTTCGGCGAGTGGATGTTGTCATCCTCGAGGCCGAAACCTATCAGCACCGTGTCGAGTCCAAGCGTCTTCTTGAAGTCGGCAACAATCGGAATCGACGCCCCCGACCCGATCAGCAGCGCATCCTTGCCCCATTCATCGGTCAGCGCATGCTTTGCCGCCGCCAGCGGCTTCATGCCCCAATCGAGCGCGATCGCTGGCGCACCAGCGTGATCGATGAACTCAGCCGAGCAGTCGGCAGGCAGACGCGAGGTGACGAAATGCCGGAAGGCTTTGCGGATTTTCTCCGGGTCTTGTCCCTCCACCAGACGGAACGAGACTTTCGCCGATGCGTGCGCGGGAATGACGGTCTTGGAGCCTTCGCCGGTGTAGCCGCCGAAGATGCCATTGATATCGCAGGTCGGCCGCGACGAAACCTGCTCGATCAGCAACCGGTCCTTTTCACCGGCCGGCACCGACAGCCCGATCGGCTTGAGAAATGTCTCCGGCGACAGGTTGAGATTCTTCCACTGCGCGAGAATATCCGCCGGAAGATCTTTCACGCCGTCGTAAAAACCCGGAATGGTGATGTGGCCGTTGTCGTCGTGGATGCTGCCGAGAATGCGGGTCAACACGCGGATCGGGTTTTGCGCGCCGCCGCCGAAAATACCTGAATGCAGATCGCGGTTCGCCGCCTTGATCCTGACCTCGTCATAAACGAGACCGCGCAGCGACGTCGTAATCGCCGGCGTGTTCTGGTCCCACATGCCGGTGTCGCAGACCAGCACGAAATCAGCTGCGAGATCCTTCTTGTTCTTGTCGAGGAATGGGCCGAAGTTCTTCGAACCGATTTCCTCCTCACCTTCGATCAGGATCGTCACATTGAGCGGCAACGATCCTGTGACGTTCTTCCAGGCACGGCAGGCTTCAACGAAGGTCATCAACTGACCTTTGTCGTCTTCGGCGCCGCGCGCGACAATGATCTTGCGGCCGTCGGCATGATCGGTGACGACGGGCTCGAACGGCGGGCGGTGCCAGAGGTCCAGCGGATCGACCGGCTGCACGTCATAGTGACCGTAGAACAGGACATGCGCACCGCTCTGACCGTTGCTCTTGCCGACGATCGCCGGATGCCCCGCGGTCGGGCGCACGTCGGTCGCAAAACCGATGGAGGCGATATCCGCAGCGAGATGATCCGCCGCCTTTTTGCAATCATCCACGAAAGCCGGATCGGCGGAGATAGACTTGATCCGGAGCAGCGTGAACAACCGCTCAAGGCTGTTGTCGAATTCCTTGTCGATGTGATCGAGAACGGCGGCGAGTTGCGGTGTGGCTGACATGCTTGATTGTTCCTCTGATCCGGGCAGTTCGCGTGCGAAGAGCAGAAACTACCGCCGCAGCAGGCTCCCCAGCACATTGCGCACGATGGAACGGCCGATCGACCCGCCAAGCGAACCGCCGACCGACTTGCCGATGCTGGAAGCAACATCTCCGGCGACCTTGTTGGTCACAGAACGGGTGACGCTGCGTGCGATGACCTGGGTGGTCGACAATTTGCCGCGGGGCGTGTTGGTGCCAAAGACCGTCCCGACAATCGATCCGATCTGGCCGAGCACGCCGCCGCCTTCCGGCGCCGATCCGTCGGCACCCGGCGTGCCGACCGGCGCGGCAGTGTTTGACAGACGCTTCTGCAAGATTTCGAATGCAGTTTCCCCGTCGATCGCGGTGTCGTATTTCCCCTTCACCGGGCTCGCGGCAATAATCGCCTTGCGTTCCTCAGGAGTGATCGGCCCGATCCGCGCCGTCGGCGGGCGGATCATCACGCGCTCGACCATCGACGGCGTACCGTTGCCTTCCAGGAACGACACGAGAGCTTCGCCCTTGCCGAGCTCCGTGATGACCTGGGCGGTATCGAGATTGGGATTGGGCCTGAACGTCTGCGCCGCCGCCTGAACGGCCTTCTGATCACGCGGGGTAAACGCGCGCAGCGCGTGCTGAACGCGGTTACCAAGCTGGGCGAGAATCTTGTCCGGAACGTCGATCGGGTTCTGGGTCACGAAATAGACACCGATACCCTTCGAGCGGATCAGACGGACGACCTGCTCGATCTTGTCCATCAGGGCTTTGGGCGCATCGTCGAAAAGCAGATGCGCTTCGTCGAAGAAGAACACCAGCTTGGGCTTTGCCGGGTCGCCGACCTCGGGCAGTTCCTCAAACAGCTCCGAGAGCATCCAGAGCAGGAACGTCGAATACAGTTTCGGGCTCGACATCAGCTTGTCGGCGACAAGGATGTTGACCATGCCGCGGCCGCTGGAGTCGGTCCGCATGAAATCCTTCAACTGGAGCGCAGGTTCGCCGAAGAACTTGTCTGCCCCTTGATTTTCCAGCACCAGCAACTGGCGCTGAATGGTGCCGACCGTCGCCTTGCTGACATTGCCGAAGGATTGCGCGGCCTTGCGGATATCCTGCAACGGATCAAGGTCGGCGTCCTTCGCTGAGCCAGGTACGATGGCGTCCAGCAAGGCCCGCAGATCCTTCATGTCGACCAGCGCGAGGCCATGCTCATCAGCGACGCGGAACGCGACGTTGAGGACGCCCTCCTGCACATCGTTGAGCTGGAGCATCTGGGACAGCAGCAACGGTCCCATTTCGGTGACGGTGGCACGGACCGGGTGTCCCTGCTCGCCGAACACGTCCCAGAATACTGTCGAGAACTGATCCGGCTGAAACTGAAGACCCATTTCCTTGGCGCGGCTGAGGATGAAATCCTTTGCCTCGCCTACTTCCGCGATGCCGGAGAGATCGCCTTTGATGTCGGCTGCGAACACAGGAACGCCCGCGCGGGCGAAACCTTCGGCCATCACCTGAAGCGTAACTGTCTTGCCGGTACCGGTGGCACCCGTGACAAGGCCGTGGCGGTTCGCCAGCCCGAGCGTCAAAAATGCTGACTGGTCGCCCTTTCCGATGAAAAGCGTCTTGTCGGTATCGGCTGATGCAACATTTCCGCTACCAGCAGGCCTCGCCGCCGAGGCAGCTTTTGGAGAGGAAACGGTTTTGTCGGAAGCAGCCTTGTCAGAAACGGTCTTGGACGTCTTCTTGGCCATGTCTCGCCTCTCGCAGGCTTTCGATACCTTGCGCTCGCCTCAGAAGCGGCGCGTCATGCATGATCTTGCAGGCCGGAACCCGCCGGTCAACCCGCAGAACGCGTCTCCTCGCACAAGCCAATACCGCGCCGCATTATATATATGGCGTCCAGCCGCCGCGGATGAACGAATTATTCCCCGGACATCGGGAATTCTTATCCGTATCGTCCGCGAAAGATCGATCGTAGATCTGAAACCAATTCTAATTCGCCTCGTAATCTTGGGCCGCACCTCATCAAGGGGCACCATTCACACGGAAATGCTCATCAAGACAGCGGCAACGCTTGCATAGCTGCAACACTTCACGATCGATTGCGCTCAAACCGCGGTTCCGAAAAGCGGCATCGCTTGTAATTCACAACGCACACGCTCAAGATAAAATCACAAACAAAGATCCGGCAAGCAACCGGAGGGCACGGGGCATTTAATGGACGAATTGACTGACGCTCTGGCTGCAAAAGCCGGCATCGATAAAGCCGTGGCTGAAAAGGCCATCGGCGCGATTCTGGGGTTCCTGCGCAAGGAAGGTCCTGCCGATCAGGTGCGTGCGCTGATCGAAAAGATTCCCGGTGCAGAACCGGCGATCGAAGCTGCTGGTTCCACCGGCGGCTTCGCGAGCATGCTGGGCGGCGGTGTGATGGCGCTCGGCGCCAAACTGATGGGTTTCGGTCTTGGTATGAACGAGATTCAAAGTCTCGCGCGTGAACTTTTCCGGTTTGGCCGCGACAAAATTGGCGCGGACGGAATGCGCACGATCATTGCCGAGACCCCCGGCCTTTCCAAGTTCGCTTAAGATTCATTTTCCAAGTTCGAGTACCCATGTCCAATCCGCTTGCAGCGTATCCACTCTCCAAAATCGACGGCCTGAGCACGCATGCCCAGGCCAAACTCAAAGCCCAGGGTATTCGGACGACGGCCGCGCTGCTTGACAGCGCGAGTACGCCAAAAGGCCGCAAGGCGCTTGCGGCAAAAACCGGGCTCAGCGAACAGCAGTTGCTGGCTTGGGCGAATATGGTCGACTGCATGCGTATCAAGGGGATGGGCAAGGCCAAGGCTGAGCTGCTCCGGGCGGCCGGGGTGGTGACGGTGCGCGAGTTCGTGCAGCGCAACCCCCAGCGGCTGGCTCAGGCCATGAAGGAAGCCAACGACAAGCGAAAGCTTGTTCAGGTTCTCCCCTCGGACAAGTCTGTCGCGGAGCTGATCCAGCGCGCCCGCAAGCTGCCGCTGAAGATTTCCTACTGAAACTCCGCCCACGGGTACGGCTGAACCGGCTACCCGAAACTCCTTGGGCCATATCCCCTCCCGCTACCGCTTGACTCGTCAGCGGGGACCGCGCAAAGCCACCGCATGATGGCTGCTCCGTCCCGCTCAAATCCGGCTGCCTCGCAGTATCATCCAGTGCTGCAGGACCTCTTCGTGCGGCGTTATCCGGCGGTGATGGGCGTGCTCAATGTCACCCCCGACTCCTTCTCCGACGGCGGCCGGTTCATCGTGCCCGAGCAGGCGCTCGTACAGGCGAAACGCATGATCGCCGAGGGCGCGGATATCCTCGATATCGGCGCGGAATCCACCCGCCCGTATGGCTCGAAGCCCGTCTCGGCGGACGACGAATTGCAACGGTTGCGGGATGTCCTGCCCGCCGTTGCCCGCCTGGGAAGTCCCGTCTCGATCGACACCATGAAGGCATCAGTGGCCACATGGGCGCTGGGCAATGGCGCAGTGATCGCCAACGACGTATGGGGCCTGCAACGCGATCCCGACATGGCGCGGGTCGTCGCAGATCACGGCGCGCCGGTGATCGTCATGCACAACCGCGACAGCGTCGATCCCGCTATCGATATTGTCGCCGACATGGTGGGATTCTTCGCCCGATCGCTCGACATCGCGACCAATGCAAATATCCCACGGGAAAACATTGTCCTCGACCCCGGCATCGGCTTTGGCAAGACACCCGAGCAAAGCATGATCGCGCTGGCGCGACTCGATGATTTGAGCCAGTTCGGCCTTCCGTTACTGGTCGGCGCATCGCGAAAACGCTTCATCGCGTCGGTCGCCCCGTCCGAACCGGATCAGCGGCTCGGCGGATCCATCGCGGCGCACCTATTGGCCGCACAGCGCGGCGCAAAAATCATCCGCGCGCACGATGTCGCGGAAACCGTGCAGGCCCTGCGCGTGGCATCGGCAATCGAGGACAAACGATGAGCGACGTGATTTTCATCAAGGGACTTTTGATCCACGCCCGGCACGGAGTGATGGATCATGAGGCCGAAGTCGGCCAGCGGTTCGTGATCGACCTCGAACTGTCGATTGATCTGGCAGAGTCCTCCCGCACCGACAAGCTCGCCGACACGGTATCCTATTCGGATGTGGTCGCGACCGCGAGCGCGGCTTTCAAGGGGCACAACTACTATCTGCTGGAGCGCGCAGCGGGTGCCGTGGCGGAAGCAGTCCTCGCTGCATTTGTCCGCGTCAGCGCGGTGAAGGTCACGGTACACAAGCCGCACGCCCCCATCGCTGCGATCTTCGACGATGTCGGCGTCGTCATCACGCGAACACGGTCCTGAACTGATATGGCGAGCATCCTGATTGCTCTCGGCGGCAATGTCGGCGATGTCCGCGCAACCTTCGTCAAGGCCATCGCCAATATCTGCGGCATGGCGCAGGCCGCCCTGGTCGCACGGTCATCAGATTATAAGACACCGCCGTGGGGTGACGAGCATCAGGAACCATTCATCAACGCCTGCATCGAGATCGAGACCAGTCTCGATCCGCATGCGTTGCTGTTCACACTGCACAAGATCGAAAAGAAATTCGGCCGTGACCGTGCCAATGAGCGGCGTTGGGGGCCGCGCACTCTGGACCTCGACATCATCGCCTATGACGACGTCCGCCTGGACAAGCCCGAACTAACGTTGCCGCACCCTCGCCTGTTCGAACGGGCCTTCGTGCTGGTGCCGCTGGCCGAGATCGTACCCAATCGTCCGATTGCAGGACAAACGCCGCTTCAGGCCCTCGCCCGGCTTCCCGCCGATGGCATCGAACGCCTGCCTGATTTGCAGTAAACGCCTGAAACAACCATTTGGCTTGCGCCCCGCCACATGGCATTTTCCGGCCAACAAACACGTGTCCGGGAGCTAACCCTCTGAATGTCCGCTGAAACCGATGACCTGCCGCTCGCGGCCGATTTCCCCCCTGCCACGCGTGACGACTGGCGGCAGCTGGCTGACGGGGTTCTCAAGGGTGCTCCATTCGACAAGCTGGTGGGCAAGACCTACGACGGGCTGCGGATCGATCCGATCTATGAGCGTGCCCGCAATGCGACCGCCATTCCCGCGCGTGCCGCAGGCAGCCCCTGGCAGATCATGCAGCGGGTGGATCATCCCGATGCGGCGATCGCGAACGCGCAGGCGCTGCATGATCTCGAGAACGGCGCCACCGGTCTGACGCTCGTCTTCGCCGGAGCCAACGGCGCGCGCGGCTACGGCCTGCCGCCGACCAAGGAGGCGCTGGCGCGCGCGCTCGACGGTGTGTACCTCGACGCCGGCATCGGCATTGAGTTCGAGATCGGCCCGCAGTCGCGCGACATGGGGCTGCACCTTGCCGAGTTGCTCGCCGCACGCAAGATTTCACCCGCGGCTGTCAATGTCCGCTTCGGTCTCGATCCGATTGGCGGCGGCGGCGTGCGCGGCAGCAGCCACGGCCCGTGGGAGTCCATCGCCAAGGTTTTCGGCGGCAAGATCGCCCAGCTTGCGAAACTCGGCTTTCGCGGGCCCTTCGCCCCGGCCGATGGCCGGGTGATCCATGACGCGGGCGGCTCGGAAGCGCAGGAACTGGCTTACGTTCTCGCGGTCGGTGTCGCCTATCTGCGCGCGCTGGAAGACGCCGGCATTGCGCTCGACGACGCACGGCGGATGATATACGCCCGCCTCAGCGCCGACGCCGACCAGTTTCTAACCATGGCGAAATTCCGTGCGCTGCGTCTGCTCTGGGCGCGGGTCGAGCACAGCTGCGGGCTTACCCCACAGCCGCTTTTCATTGCGGCGGACACCGCGTGGCGAATGCTCACACAGCGAGATCCCGACGTGAACATGCTGCGCGCGACCATCGCAGCGTTCTCGGCGGGACTCGGCGGCGCGAACAGCATCAATGTTCTGCCGCACACGCTGGCGCTCGGACTGCCGGATGCATTCGCACGCCGTATCGCACGAAACACCCAGCTCGTGCTGCTGGAAGAATCCAACCTCGACAAGGTCTCCGATCCGGCCGCAGGATCGGGCGGAATCGAAACACTCACCAGACAGCTTTGCGAAGCCGCATGGACGCAGTTTCAGGACATCGAAAAGGCCGGCGGCCCGTTTGCCGCGCTCGAAAAGAACATCATCCAGACCAAGGTGGCCGCCGTGCGCGCCGCGCGCGATGTCAATATCGCCAGGCGTAAGGATGTGTTGACCGGAGCCAGCGAGTTTCCGAACCTTAACGAGAAGACACCAGCCGTGCTCGATGCCAAACCGGTGACGGGACTGTTGCCGGATGACATCGTGATCCGGTTCGACGCGCTCGCGCCCATTCGGCTCGCGGCACCTTTCGAGGCGCTGCGCGATCGCTCCGATCAGATGTCGAAGGCCGGCAAGCGCCCGAAGGTGTTTCTGGCCAATCTCGGCACCGCTGCCGATTTCACTGCGCGGGCGACCTTCGCGAAAAGCTTTTTCGAGACCGGCGGCATCGAGGCCATCGATACCGAAGGCTTCTCCGATCCGGCGGCGCTCGCCGCGGCTTTCAAGTCGTCAGGCGCGGCGCTCGTCTGCCTCTGCTCGTCCGACAAGGTCTATGCCGCGCATGCCGAGGCAGCCGTGAAAGCTCTTCACGACGCCGGCGCAAAACATATCTATCTGGCAGGCCGGCCCGGCGAACTCGAAGCCCCCCTACGCGCTGCGGGTGTCGGCGATTTCATCTTTGCGGGAGGCGACGCCCTCGCAATGCTCAAGGCGGCCTACGAACGAATTGGGTGAAGCCATGAAGGAACGAGTTCCTGTTCTGACCGGCGGCTGCCAATGTGGCGCGGTGCGCTTTGCGTCGTACAGCAATCCGGGCCGGATCAGCGTCTGCCATTGCCGTATGTGCCAGAAAGCCGTGGCGGGACCGTTCGCCTGTTTCGTCGAAATTCCTCACGGCGACTTCGCATGGACGCGCGGCACGCCGGGGACGTTTCGTTCGTCATCGATGGCGGAGCGCGATTTCTGCAAGGAATGCGGAACACCGCTGAGCTATCGCAAGCTGAACGGCTCGGTGATCGAGCTTCTGACCGGCGCTTTCGATCGCCCGGATCGCGTGATTCCGACCTATCAGATCGGCATTGAATCGAAGCTCGCCTGGGTCGCCCATCTGCACAACCTGCCGGGTAAAACGACAGCCGAATCATGGGGTTCTGCCGAGGCGGGCAGCATTGTCAGCTATCAGCATCCGGACCATAATACGTGAGCTGCGCATCCCCGCTCTGATCGCGCAAAACTTGAGACAGCAGAATGACCCGCATACCGAATTTCGCCGACGTTGCATTCGAACCCGCGGCCGTGAAGGGCAGCGAAAGCAACGCGCAGCCGTGGCTCACGCCTGAGGGTCTTCTCGTTAAGCCGAGCTACAGCGAAGCCGATCTCAACGGCATCGATTTCCTCGACACATGGCCCGGCATCGCACCATTCCTGCGCGGTCCCTACCCGACCATGTATGTCAATCAGCCATGGACCGTGCGCCAGTACGCCGGCTTTTCGACGGCGGAAGATTCCAACGCCTTCTATCGCCGCAACCTCGCAGCCGGCCAGAAGGGTCTCTCGGTGGCGTTCGATCTCGCCACCCACCGCGGCTATGACTCGGATCATCCGCGCGTGTCCGGCGACGTCGGCATGGCGGGCGTCGCCATAGACTCCATCTACGACATGCGCACGCTGTTCGCAGGCATCCCGCTCGACCAGATGAGCGTGTCGATGACCATGAACGGCGCAGTCTTGCCGATTCTCGCGCTGTTCGTGGCTGCCGCCGAGGAACAGGGCGTGCCGCCGGAGAAACTGTCGGGCACCATCCAGAACGACATTCTCAAAGAATTCATGGTGCGCAACACCTACATCTATCCGCCGGCTCCCTCGATGCGGATCATCTCGGATATCTTCGCATACACGTCGCAGAAGATGCCGAAGTACAATTCGATTTCGATTTCCGGCTACCATATGCAGGAAGCCGGCGCGACGCAGGATCTCGAGCTCGCCTACACGCTCGCCGATGGCGTCGAATATCTCCGCGCCGGATTGGCCGCCGGCCTCGATGTCGATCGCTTCGCCCCCCGACTGTCGTTCTTCTGGGCCATCGGCATGAACTTCTTCATGGAAGTCGCCAAGATGCGCGCGGCCCGGCTGCTGTGGGCCAAGCTGCTGAAGCCGTTCAATCCGAAGGATCCACGCTCGCTGTCGCTGCGCACCCATTGCCAGACATCCGGATGGTCGCTGACTGCGCAGGATGTGTTCAACAACGTCGTCCGCACCAACATCGAGGCGATGGCCGCAACGCAGGGTCATACCCAGTCGCTGCACACCAACGCGCTCGACGAGGCGCTGGCGCTGCCGACAGATTTCTCCGCGCGCATTGCCCGCAACACGCAATTGTTCCTGCAACAGGAAAGCGGCACCACGCGGATCATCGATCCGTGGGGCGGCTCCTATTATGTCGAGCGGCTCACGCACGACCTCGCCGCCAAGGCCTGGGCGCATATTCAGGAAGTCGAGGAACTCGGCGGCATGGCGAAGGCCATCGAGGCCGGTGTGCCGAAACTGCGGATCGAGGAAGCCTCGGCCAAAACGCAGGCGCGGATCGACGCCGGCAAGCAGGCCGTGATCGGCGTCAACAAATACAAGCCTGAAAATGAAGCACCGATCGACGTTCTCAAGGTCGAGAATTCCACCGTGCGCCGCCTGCAGATCGACAAGCTGGCGCGCCTTCGCTCCGAACGAAAACAGGCAGATGTCGATGCAGCGCTTGCTGCTCTGACGCGCAGCGCAGGCGAAGGCAACGGCAATCTGCTGGCGCTGGCCATCGATGCGGCGCGTGCCAAGGCTACCGTCGGCGAAATTTCCGATGCGATGGAAAAGGTGTTCGGTCGTCACCGTGCCGAAATCAAATCCATCACCGGCGTTTACAAGCGCGAGGCCGCCACCATGTCGGACCGGGTCGAAAAATTGCAGGCTCTTATCGATGCCTTCGAGGATGCGGAAGGCCGCCGCCCACGTATTCTGGTCGCGAAGATCGGTCAGGACGGCCATGATCGCGGACAGAAAGTGATTGCTTCGGCCTTCGCCGACGTCGGTTTCGACGTCGATATCGGGCCGCTGTTCGCCACCGCCGACGAGGCGGCACGGCAGGCAGTCGAGAACGACGTTCACATGCTCGGCTTGTCGTCGCTCGCCGCGGCCCACCTCACAGCCGTTCCGGAGTTGAAGGAAGCGCTGAAAAAGCGCGGCCGCGAAGACATCATGATCATCATCGGCGGCGTGATCCCGCCGCAGGATTACGACGCCCTTTACAAGGCTGGCGCCGAGGCCATCTTCCCGCCGGGCACCGTGATCGCGGATGCCGCCGAGGAACTGATCCGCAAGCTGAATGTCCGGTTGGGGCACTCCAGCGAAGCGGCGGAGTGAGCGGCGATTGAAACAACACCGCGTATGGCCCCGGTGACAGTTCCCGAGAAAGCCTCGCTCCATCTCGCCGATGCCCTTCGCGCCGGTGACCGCGCTGCTCTGGCACGCGCGATCACGCTGATCGAAAGCCGCCGCGCCGATCATCAGGCGCAGGCGCGCGATCTGGTGCAGGCCTTGCTGCCGCTGACCGGCAACGCGGTTCGTGTCGGCATCACCGGCTCGCCGGGCGTCGGCAAATCCACCACCATCGATGCACTCGGCATGGCGCTGATCGCGAAGGGCCACAAGGTCGCGGTGCTCGCGGTCGATCCGTCATCGGCGCGCACCGGCGGCTCGATCCTTGGCGACAAGACGCGGATGGCCCGGCTCTCCGCCGAAGACAATGCCTTCATCCGCCCTTCCCCGTCATCGGGCACGCTCGGCGGCGTCGCTGCGAAAACGCGCGAGGCAATGCTGTTATGCGAGGCCGCCGGTTTCGATGTGGTTCTGGTGGAGACGGTCGGCATCGGACAGTCGGAAACCGCTGTCTGCGACATGACGGATTTCTTCCTGGCGCTAATGTTGCCGGGCGCTGGCGACGAATTGCAGGGCATCAAGAAGGGCCTTGTTGAGCTAGCCGACATGATCGCCGTCAACAAAGCCGATGGCGACAACCTCAAGCGCGCGAAAGCTGCCGCTGCCGAATACAACGCCGCGCTTCACATTCTCGCGCCGCGCTCGGAACACTGGTTTCCACCGGTGCTGACCTATTCCGCTCTGACCGGCGACGGGATCGAGGCGCTGTGGGAGAAAATCCTCGCGCATCGCACGGCCATGATCGCGTGCGGCGACTTCGAGACACGGCGGCGGCAGCAGCAGGTCAAATGGATGTATACCATCCTTGAGGACCGGCTGCACGCGCGGCTGCGTTCCGATCCCGTCATCCGCGCCAAGGTGAAGCAAACCGAAGCCGCGGTAGCCAACGGCCGCATGACGCCCGCCGTCGCTGCGGATACAATTACCGCGCTGCTTGAGCGATGATGGGCGCGAAGCCGCGTATCCTGATCACCGGCTTTCGCCCCTTTCCGGGCGCCCCCTACAATCCGACTGAAAAACTCGTCGAGCGGCTGCTTCGTCTGCGCCGCCCCATGTTCGACGACATCGAGCGGATCGGACACATCTTCCCGGTGACTTACAGCGCGGTGGATCGGCAGCTTCCGGTGCTGATTGAAACACATCGCCCCGATGCGCTTCTGATGTTCGGCCTCGCCACCCGCACGTCGTTCGTGCGCATCGAGACCCGCGCCCGCAACACCGTCACCCAGATCTGGCCGGATGCCGACCATACCCAAGTCAGCAGCCGCACTATCGTGGCGAACTCAGATTCCACACGGCGCTTCGGACCGCACACGCACCGTCTGCTGCGCGCGGCGCAACTGACAGGCGTGGATGCCCGCCTCTCCCTGAGCGCGGGATACTACCTTTGCAATTATCTGAGCTGGCGCGCGATCGAGGCGACCCATGTTGAGGGCGGCCCTCGCCTCGCGAGCTTCGTCCATGTCCCGCTTGTGCCTCGAAGTCCCACCGGGCGCCATGCGCCGGGCCGGATGACGTTCGAGCAACTGGTCGACGCCGGCGAAGCGATGCTCGTGGAAATGGCACGGCTGGCGCGTTATCAGGCAGGCTGATTTCTGTCCGCAAATTCGTCTGGCAGCCATACCCGAAGCGGCATTGTGCATCGCAATATCAACGACTAAGTGAGGAATTCCTCTTCGCGAGCGATTTCTTCATGACCGATACCAGTGCCAACGCTTGGGTTTCATCGACCCATCGCCCGATGGGGTTTCGCGAGTTCGTCGCAATCGTGGCGGCCATCATGGCCCTCAACCCGCTGGCCATGGACCTGATGCTGCCGGGCCTCCCCGACGTGGCCAAGGCGTTCAACATCAGCAACGTCAATCACGCCCAGGCTGTCCTCTCCGTGTTCCTCACCGGCTTCGGCGCCGGCCAGTTCGTCATTGGACCGCTGGCTGACCGTTTCGGACGACGCCCGATACTGCTCGGCGGGTTGATCATTTACGGTATCGCCAGCCTGCTCGCAATTGTCGCGCCCACGTTTGAGACGCTGCTGCTTGCACGCGCGCTGCAAGGTCTGAGCACGGCAACCGCGCGGGTGATCGCCACATCCATCGTGCGTGACTGCTACAGTGGACGCCGCATGGCGAGCGTGATGTCGCTGGCCATGATGATCTTCATCTCGGTCCCCGTGATCGCCCCCTCATTTGGACAGGCGATCATGCTCGCCGCGGAGTGGCATGGCATCTTCATCGTTCTGCTTGTCTATGGCGTGTTGATCCTGAGCTGGATTGTCATTCGCCTGCCGGAAACGTTGCCCGTCAGCGAGCGAAAATCGCTGGCTGTCGGCGAAGTCGCCAGGAACTTCCTTCAGACGATCCGCAACCGGCAAACATTCGGCTATGCGCTGGCCGCAGGTAGCGTTCAGGGAATCCTGTTCGGCTACGTCCTGTCGTCGCAGCAGATCTTCACTGAAATCTACGGGCTCGGCCACTATTTCCCGCTGGCCTTTGCCGCCATCGCAATCGGCATCGCTGTTGCCGGCTTTCTGAACTCGCGCATCGTCGGCCGCTACGGCATGCGCATGATCTCACACATCGCCCTCGTATGCCAGTTGGCCGTTGCCACCGTCATGCTGACCGCGGCGCTCGCCGGATTGCTTCCGCTCTGGCTGATGATGGTCCTCGCCACCGCCAGCCTGTTCACATTCGGGCTGATGTTCTCCAATTTCTCCGCACTGGCGATGGAGCCGCAAGGACATATCGCAGGAACGGCGTCGTCGCTGTTCGGATCGATCACGACCCTGATCGGCATCGCTGTCGGTTCCGCAATCGGGCAGTGTTTCAACGGCACACTCATTCCGCTTGCGACGGGCGCCTTGATCAGTTCTCTGGTCGCGCTGGTTGTCGTGTTCATCGTGGAAAAGGGCCGCCTGTTTAGGCCGCACAACACCCCGGTTTGAGCGGCCTGTCGGCTCTATTCCATTAACCCTACTGCCGACAATCGCGGGCAAATCCGCGGGGGCGGGCATTGTTCGCGGCAATCCTGCATTAGGTCTTACTGTGCGTTCAGGTGAACCTGGGACGCAGCCAGACCGGGCATCGCATGGACATCAGCCGCCGCAACCTCATCAATGCCACCGCCGCCGGCGCGGCGGTAGGTGCGCTGGCGGCAACGCCTGTTCCTGCGCGCGCGGCTCCGCTGACCTCCACACTGGGGCGTGACGCGACCCAGTATGGGGTGCGGCCGAACAGTCCCGACGATCAGACAAAAGCACTTCAGCGTGCCATCGATGCGGCAACCAGCGCGCAGATGCCGCTGGCGCTACCGCCGGGCATCTATCGGACCGGCACGTTGAAATTGCCGAGCGGCGGCCAGCTTGTCGGCGTGCGTGGTGCAACGGTCCTCAAGTTTACCGGCGGCGCATCGCTCATCGGCAGCCAGGGTGCGAGCGGCATCACCCTCACCGGCCTCACGCTAGACGGCGCCGGGATCAAGCTCGCCGACCGGCGCGGGCTCGTACATTTCCAGAATGGACTCGATGTCCGCGTGCAGGATTGCGACATCGTCGGCAGCGGCGGATACGGCATCTGGTTCGAAAGCATCGCGGGCGAAGTCAGCGGCAACACCATTCGCAAGACCGCGAACACGGCGTTCACTTCGTTCGATGCGCTCGGGCTGCTGGTTGCGCAAAACACAATTCAGGATGCTTCCGACAACGGCATCGAAATCCTGCGCCATGCGATTGGCGATGACGGCACGATCGTCGTCAATAACCGCATCGATGATATCAAGGCCGGTCCCGGCGGCTCTGGCCAGCACGGCAATGCCATCAACGCCTTTCGTGCCGGCAATGTCATTGTCAGCGGCAATCGCATCCGCAACTGCGATTATTCCGCCGTGCGTGGCAACTCCGCTTCGAACATCCAGATCACCGGCAACAGCATCAGCAATGTGCGCGAAGTCGCGCTCTATTCAGAATTCGTATTCGAGGGGGCGGTCATCGCCAACAACACCGTCGATGTCTGCGCGGTCGGCGTATCAGTTGCCAATTTCAACGAGGGCGGCCGCATGGTGACCGTCCATGGCAACGTCATCCGGAACATCCTGCCCAAGCGCCCGATCGGCACGGCGCCTGACGACGACGCAGGCATCGGAATCGTCGTGGAGGCGGATGCCGCGGTCACCGGAAATGTGATCGAAAGTGCGCCCTCATTCGGGATCATGGCCGGCTGGGGCAAATACCTCCGCGATGTGACAATTACCGGCAACGTCCTGCGCAATTCCTTCGTCGGCATCGGCGTGTCCGTGGTTCCGGGCGCCGGCACCGCGCTGGTCAGCAATAACCTGATTTCCGGATCGAGAGGCGGCGCGATCGTCGGTCTCGATCATGCCAAGACGGTCACAACCGATCTCGGCGCTGACGGGACATCACGCTTTCCGCAGATCGTTCTTGGCCTTAACGCCGTGCGCTGACCCGATGTCCGCGAAGGGCGACGCGGGAATGGCCGAACTTGCAGCCTGCGCCATCGCCACCTCGACAGGCTTGTCCTGAACCGGATCGGGAGGCGCAAGTTCTTCCCAGGTCTTCAGCGCTGCACGCGCTTCCTGAACGACTTTCAAAAACTCCGGCTCGCTGTAATAGGCCTTCCAACGGTCCGTCTCGTAAAGTTCAACCAGATAGTTGAGCCGTCGTTCCGCGAGCATGCGCCAGCGTGTGACGACATTCCGCCCTTGTTGGGTATTGCCAGGGGTGGTCATTTCGAATCCGGAAAATTCTGGAAATCACTTCTGAACAAACATCAAGCAACGCCACGACTCACGCAGCACCCAAACAACGGGCAAAGAGATAGCTCAACCCGTGCCACACATACATGCAACTTTCGTGACAGACGTTTGCCGACGTCACGGGTACCCAAGCACTAACGCACCTGCAGCCTGATCGCGGCCCGAAGCGACTGCCGCGACCCAGCCGGTGGAGGCTCGCGACTGGAAACGGCAGCCGCACCGGCGTTTGTCGTACCGGCCACCGAAGGCGTACCGGGCCTGACTGCTTCCACCGCAATCGAGCGCGCCAGGGCCGAGGTGTAATTCGGTACCGGCGTGAACTGGTTCTTCTGGAAGTCGTGCTGGATGCGGTCGCCGCCGCTGGCCTGCGTCGCGCACACGGCGGTCACCGTCTCGGAGCCCTTGTCTTTCATGCGGAACTGAAATGGTGCACCGGTGCCCGGAAAGCGGACGGGCACGCCTGCCCTGATAAAGTTATCGCGCTGGAACGTGTTCGGCAGCAACACGGTGCCCTCCCCGCGCTCATCGATATCCGTCAGGGTCAGGAAGCAGTCGCGCGGCGAGACGACGGTGAAGACCGGCGTATCGCCGAGACGATAGCTGTCCTGATCCGAAGTCAGGGAAAGATCGTCCCTGTTGACGATCGGCCTCGCCAGTTGTTCTGGCTGGCGCCCGTTCCTGATTGCGACGACCTTAAGATCGGTGAGATCCGGTGCGATTTCGTGAAATGCCGCTTCAAACTGGTCGCGCGGAACGGCACCTTGAGCAAGACGCCGGACAAGCGGCCTGAACTTCTGATCGACATCCGCGACGCCCTCGTTGAATTCGGACTTTTTGAGACCGAGTTCGGAGGCCGCCAGCGTCAGATCGAGGTCGTCCTCGTAACGTTTGGCAAGCGCGTTGATCATCTCGATGCCGTTCAATTTCAGCGTCGGATCGAGTCCCGCCCGCTTCATCGCGTCTGCGAACCGCTTCGCATCGTCTTCGATCAGCGCGTCCATCTTGTCATGCGGCGGATACAATCCTTCGACTGCATCACGGACGTCCTTCGGGAAGGCCCGCCCCTTCAGCACAAGTTCACGAACCTCATCCTTGGCTTTGCGCATGCCCTGATCATGGCACCCCATGCAGGAGATGCCGTTGGTCACCGCAAAATCCTTGCGCGACGGATCGCGCACAATAGCGGTCGGCCCCTTGTCGAGCCGGTCGCCCTTGGCCGTGTTCAGGTAATAGGCCTGAAAACCGTTCGGCAGGCTGAAGATGGTCTCACCACCGTCGTGGTGGAAGGCGTTCGGACCGCTTGGCCCAAGCGGGAAACTGAACAGGCTCTGGTGATCGCGGTTGCCGGCGAAGTCATACGAGGTCCAAAAGAATCCGCTGCGCGAGGGATGCCGTTCGATCAGTCGATTGTTCTGGCTGACACCGGAGCGCTGGAACGCAGCACGCTGCGCGACGAAGTTGCGGATGTTGCCTTCGACATCGATGCCCTGCTCCCGCGCAAGCTGTTGAAAAGTATTCGGCAGCCGCAGCAAGACGTCATAAAGCGGCGGCTGCGACGCCGTGAACACGAACCAGTCGGCGCGGACATATGACATCGGCGTCCCTGCGCCGGAGGCCAGCGTGCGGCTGAATTCATTGTCCGGCACGGCACCGTAGGGATACACCGCAATCACATTATCCCAGTCGGCAGCCTTCCAGCCGAGATCCAGCAGGTTGAACCGCAGGATGCTTCCTTCAGAATCGACAGTCTCGAGCTTCACAACATCGGACGAGCGGCTCAGCGAGTTGAGAAATTTCACCGCTCCCTGCTGGTAGACTTTCATCGCCTCCGGATCGACGCAGATGTTGGTCAGATGAGTCAGCGTCAGATAGCGAGTCGTCGCCCTGCGCTGTGGCCGCTGCTTGTCGAGGTCCGACACCATCAAGGACACCATGTCCTCAGGCTCAACGAACTTGTGCGTCTCGCAACTGGCGACGGCCTTTGTGCCGAGCGCGGCGATCCAGCCTTCGAGCGCCTTGAGGTCCGATTCCGATGGCGGCGAATGTGAGGCGCCTTCGTAGTAGATGTCGTAAGGCATCTCCTTGTCGACGATCTGCCGGAATAATTTTGATCCCAGCGGGTTGCCGGGCAAAACGTAGTGCGGATTGGCGGCGATTTCATCGAGCTTGAGAACATTGCCGAAGTTCTTGGCAGGCCGCTCGCGATCCACGAGCTTGCCGTTCTGGTGGCAACGCGCGCAGTGCTTGTCGAGGACGTCGAACGCGGCCTTCGCGACCGGATCGGCCGGCGGGGCGACCGCTGCCACCGCGTCGCTGGCTTTCGTATCTTGCGCGGCCGACGTTTGCGCGGAACCAAGAACCAGCCCTGCCGCAACCGCGATGCCAACCGCACGCAGAGCAATCCCTGGAAACCCGCTCATCAATCCGTCCCCTCGAAAAACATCTGTGCGGCGATCGACGCCGCAAATTGGTCGCACCAGCTGTTGGCCAGGTTCAGACACTTATCGGCCCGTCGATGCCCGGACGGTGATGTTCACGATCTGCACGCGCCGATTTTCCTCGCCAAGAGGTTTGGCCGGATTCTTGAGCTGTTCCTTGCCGAAACCAACCGCGATCAGGGTATCCGGGGCGAGCCTGTATTGCTCGATCAGCATGCGCCGTACAGAGGCCGCGCGACGTTGGGACAGTGTCTGGTTGTAGTCCGCGCCGCCCGCCGCATCGGTGTGGCCATTGATGAAAAATACCGATCCCTTCAGATCCTGCCGCGACAGCGCATTCCCAAGCGCAACGAGGGCAGGAACCGCCTTCGGGCTGATATCGGCGGAGTCGTATTCGAACGGGATTTCGAGATCGATCGCCGGCTTGTCGCGCGCGATGTCCGCGATCTGGGCCCGTTCGTCCGCTGTCGGAGCCTGAGCTGGCTCGACACTTATGGATCGCGCCCGCAAGCGATCGACGACCTGCTGCTCTGCCGAAACCTTCGGATCGGGTGTCGCGCCCAGGCTGCGCGTCAAAGGCTGCTTCGACTGCAGCGCGGTTCCAATCCTGTCTTCAAGCGACTGCGCATGAAGCAAACCGGAATGCAATGCCAAAGCTGCCGCCAAGGCCAATGTGCGTCTCATCAAGAATTCCTGTTCAGCAATCGATTCGCCGCGGCGAGATTAAGTATCTTCATAGAATAGCCGAACGAAAGCAGCTTCGTCATCCGGTCTCCCCCCGCATTCAGGCCGCAGGGAACGAGGGTCTCGTCACCCGCATCAGTTGGTTTGCGGAGGGAGGCTGCGGGTTCAGCGTGCGCGACCGGCGGCAATTCGCCGGATAGATGGTCAGCGCTTGTCGCCGGCATTGTCGGACGCCGCAGCCATCGGGGCCGGCGCGACCGCCGAAACCGCACTGAAGGCGTCAGCCTGCCCTGCCCCGAACTGATCATCGCGCCCCTTGGGCCCGAGATCGCGGGCGGTCGACACCAGCGTCGCACGAACATCGGCAGCAGAGATTCCCGGATTCCGCGCAATCATCAGGGCCGCTACGCCGCTGACATACGCGGCGGACAGCGAGGTGCCGGACGACATCTGATACTTGCCGTCAGGCGCTGGCGACAGGATATCCACGCCGGGCGCGGAGATCGCGACGTAACTGCCGCGATTCGATTGAGCGAACAGCTTGTCGGACTGGTCGATGGCCGTCACGGCGATCACGTTGCGGTCGGCGGCCGGATAAAGCGGCGGCGACTTCGCCCCGGCATTGCCGGCGGCGGCCACCAGAACAATGCCCTTGGCCGCGGCGGCGGCAAGTCCACGTTCCATGGCTGGATCGTGCGGACCGGCAAAGCTCATGTTGATGATCCGCGCATTCTTTGCGAGCGCGTAGTCGAGACTCTTGAGGATCAGGAATGACGTGCTTTCCGCACCACTCTTCTGGTTGCCGAACGCCCGGATCGCCAGCAGGTGTGAGGACGGCGCCGTTCCCATCAGGCGCGCGTGCGCGGCGATGACGCCTGCAATGCTGGTGCCGTGGGGGTGCGGTCCCTCGCCATTGTTGAGCGCATCGAACGTCCCCGTAATCACGCCGGCCAGTTCCGGATGTGTCACATCGATACCGGAATCGATCACGGCCACCGTCACATCCGCACCGACCGAAAGCGCGTGAGCCTCGGGCAACCGCATCTTGCCGAGGGCATACTGCACAGGATCGCCCTCGGCCCTCGCCGCTCCCGGAGCCGCACTCTGTTGCAGCTTGAAGATGTTATTGCGTTGTGCCGCCTTGACGTTGCCACCGGCGACCAGTTCGCGCACCACGGCATCGACCGAGCGTCCGTCGGTGATCCGCCACCGGAAGAACGTGCTGTTGGTCAGCGCGAAACTCTGCGACTGAACGCGCGTCAGGCGATGCCGCCGCGCGAGTTGATCGGCCTGCGCATCGGTCGGGTTGCCGTCGATCTCGATCAGCACTTCCTTCGCCACGTAAGTATTGTCGATGGCGACCGGCGCAGATTTCACAGACTTCGACTTGGCGCGGCGACGGGGCATGTCGTCGTCGTCCGGAGGCCCTTGATTGAGATCCTGCATAATGCGGGGGCGTGGCCTCGGATCGCTATACCCATCGTATTGAATGTTCGGCGAATAACGGATCGTCGGATTGACGTTGATGCGCGGCCCCACATTCATGCTGGGTCCGGTACGCATGCTCATGCTGCTGTACTGTGCGAATGCCTGCGGAGGCGCAACACAGAAAGCGACCGAGCAGACAGCGATCCATTGCATGGACCGGATAAGACGCGTCTTTTGGATGAAGCTCATGAATGGCACGATCATCTGACGTCCTCGCAAATCCATGGCGGCGCAGCACCGCGCGCGGGTCATCTTCCTTTTCGCCCAGGCTTGCGTGGCTGACGGCCAGCCTGGTTAGTCGGCGCTCACAACGAGGCTGACGATCTTTTCGGCCTGGAGGCGCGTCATCAGCTGCGCCGCGTCCTGCTTCGACAGGGCCTTGTCGCCGAACTGGATGCGGAACATGCCGGCCTTTGGACCCGAAACGATGGATGCGTTGTAATTGTTAAGCAACTGCATGATGTCGTCAGCCTTCGCATCGGGCGCGAAACGGATCAGGCCGAAGGTGCCTGCCGTCGACTGGGCCGGAAATGCGGCAGTCTGGAAGTTGCCGCCCGTGCGGTCCTTCACCAGCACGGTTCCGATCACACCGGCTTGCAGCAGAACCAGAACCGCACCGGCAACGCCTGCATAGGCCAACGTGCGCGGCGACAGGCTGGAGAAGAACCCGACAACCCGCATTACAGGGTTGAATGACACGCTTGTGCGCGCAGGCTCGGCATCGATCGCGGCGAACAGCTTCTGCATGGCTCGCGACGACGGCGCGCCGAGACTCTCGTTCAGCAAAATCGTTTCGGCATATTCGTCCTGGATCGCCGCATACTGGCGCGCCAGATCGGGATCGCTGGCGAGCGCCTCATCGACACGGCGAGCGTCGCGCAGGCTGAGCGTGCCAGCCGCATGGAACGGCAACAGGGCCTCAAGCTCCGTAGGCTCCCGATCGGCGGTTTGCTTCGTGGCAGTCATGGCCAACCTCGCTCTATGCCAGCTGCCTTAAGCAGCTCGGCTAATTTCTTCCGCGCGTAGAACAGGCGCGTCTTCACCGTATTCTCCGGGATGCCCACGATCTCGGCCACCTCCTCCACGGACTTCTCGTGGTAGTAGACGAGATCGACGATCTCCCGATGTTCTGGCGAAAGTGCGGTCAGGCAATTCCGCAACGCATTACTCGTGTCCTTCTTGGCGACGGTGACTTCCGGATTGTCGGACGTATCCTCGATCGCAGAAGCCGTCTCGTCGTCCAGTTCCGCGTCCTTCCTCTTGCGGAGGGCGGACAGGGCCTTGAACCGGGTGATCGCCAACAGCCACGTAGAGACAGCAGAACGGCCTTCAAACTTGCCAGCCTGACGCCATACATCGAGGAAAACCTCGCTGATGAGATCCTCCGCGATGGACTCGTTCCTCACGAGCCGCAGCGAGAAGCGAAACACCCGTACATGGTGCCTTCCGTAAAGCACCTGCATGGCGAGCCGGTCACCTTGGGCGATGCGACCGATCAGAACCTCGTCCGATGTCGCGTGGGTTGCACTCAATGGCCGTCTCGCAAGGTTGGTCGCATGCGACTGGAAAGGGGTTCGATCAAATCGGTGAAAATCTTCGCGATTTGCCGAAATTGCCGGTTTGGCGGAGCGCCAAAATGCCCCTGAATCATGAACAAGGGCAAGTGATGAGACCGATAGATACTAACGAAGGTATTTAATTACCTATACAGGAGATGGCGATATTCGCGGTGCATCAGCGGGCTTACCGGTGCCGCAGGTCCCTCCAATGATACCAAACCTAAAGGCTTTCCCGCCTACAGTCGCGCATTGCTTCCCTCAACGGCGAATTCATGCGCGGCGCAGCTTCATCGGCCCCCGGATCACTGACAGGCGCTTTCCGCCGGGCGCGTTCTGCCGTCGAGACCGATTTGTCACCGGAGATCCTCGCGCGCCGTGCAAGGCAGCGGCGGCAGATGCTCGACATGGTCGGCGTCAGCTACATGATCGACGCCGCGATTCTGCTGATCTACGCCTACGCAGGCGCTACCAGCTTCATGGTCGCACCGGCCTATGGAGCCTGCGGCCTGCTGTCCGTGGCGGCCTACATTGCGATCTCGGAAGCCAAGGTCAACGACCGGTTCAAGGACCACTACTTCATCTCGCAGCAAACCAGCATCAGCCTCGGGATCATGCTGCTGTTCATCTACCTGGCGCCCGAAGTCGGCTGCCTCTTCCTTTGCTCCATCTTCCTTGTCTTTACCTTCGCCGCATTGCGATCCACGCCCCGCCAGACGATCATCGGATGGACGGCCGCAGCCGTCGGCCTGACCGTCCTGTTTCTTCTCTCGGATAGACCCATCGGAATGCCGACCAGCACGCCGCTGGAGCGTTTCGCGACCATGTTGGTCTTCATTCTGGTGCTTGGCCGCGGCATGGTTGTCGGGCTGTTCAGCAGTTCGCTGCACGAATCTCTCTACCGGCGCGGCATCGAGCTAAAGGCGGCCTACAAGCGCATTGAGGAACTCGCAGAGCTCGACGAACTGACCGGCTCGCTCAACCGACGCAGCATCATGCAGACGCTCGACGAGGAGATCGCCCGCTCCCGGCGCAGCAAGACGCCTTGCGCTGTCGCGTTGATCGACCTCGACTGGTTCAAGCGCATCAACGACCGGTTCGGCCATCCTGTCGGCGACGAAGCATTGCGGGCTTTTGCGATCACCGTGTTCGCCAATATCCGCAGCATTGACAAGTTCGGCCGCTACGGCGGCGAGGAATTCCTGCTCATTCTCCCCGAGACGTCCGATGGCGCAGCATTCCGGGCTGTGGACCGGTTGCGCGCCATCGTCGGCGCGCTCGACTGGAGCGCGATTTCGCAGGACATGAATGTCACGATGTCGGCCGGTCTCGCGATGTTGCACCCGGACGATACCGCGGACAGCATTCTCGCCCGTGCCGATCAACTTCTTTATCAAGCCAAAGACCTAGGGCGGAACCGGGTTGTCTCAGCCTAGCTTCCATTTACGCCGGCCAAGAACCTGGCTGGCATTTCTCGCTTCGGTGTTTCCAGGACAGAAAGTCATGAGTTCGAGATCCACAGCACGGCCGGCCAATCTTCTCGATGAACTGCAGAATGCTCTCGCACATGGCACCGTGGCGCGCCGCGTGGAAACGCTGCGCCGGGTCACCGATCTTTTTCTGTACGGCGCGGCGGATTACTCCGACGAACAGGTGGACGTCTTCGATGATGTCTTTCATTGCCTGATCGAAGAGATCGAAATCTCCGCCAAGGCCCTGCTGGCGAAACGCATGGCGCCAGTGCCGAAAGCACCCCCGCGCCTGATTTGCACGCTTGCCTTCGATGACGAGATCGAGGTCGCTGCACCGGTGCTGTCGCTGTCGGAGCGGCTGAACGACGACATGCTAATCAAGAACGCACGCAGCAAAAGCCAGGGGCATTTGCTCGCGATTTCGAAACGCAAGGTTCTGAGCGACGCCGTCACCGACGTTCTGGTCGAATGCGGCAACAACGACGTGGTCGAGAGCGCCGTCAACAATCCGGGCGCGGAATTCTCCGACAAGGGCTTTACGCAACTGGTCTCCCGCGCCGAGGGAAATGACAATCTGGCGACCTGTCTCGGCGCCCGGCGAGGGATTCCAAGACCGCACTATCTCAAGCTCATCGCAAGAGCGTCGGATTCCGTACGAGCGCGCCTCCAGGCTGCAAACCCCCGCGCGGCGGACGACATTTCGGCCGCCGTGAAGGAAGCCGCGTTCAACGCCGGTCACGGAAAGACCGGGCAGAGCGAAACATCTCAGGCAATGCGTCTCGTCAAGTCTCTGTTCGAAGACGGACGGCTCGACGAACGGCAGATTGCCGAATTCGCAGCCACCGGGCGCTTCGAGGAAACCTGCGCCGCAATCGCCGTCATCGCGAACGTTCCGGTCGCGACCGTTGAAAACATGATGATCGAGCGGCAATCCGAGGGACTGATGGTTCTCGCCAAGGTCGCTGGGCTGTCGTGGATGTCGCTCAAGCTCGTTCTTGAGATGGGCGGCAACGCACCCGAAACCGAAAATATCGACGATCATAAGTCGAGCTACGACATGCTGCGTCCTTCGACGGCCCAGCAGGTGCTGCGCTTCTATCGGATGCGGCAGGATAGCGCGCAGACCGAACCGGCCGCGTGAGAACTGCGGCTCCAGCGGCACACCTTAGAATTTCAGGACTCGTGAGCCCACAAGCGCGCCGATTGCCGTGACGAAAGCGATTGCAATCGAGTACCAGGTTGCAACGAACATCGGCGAGTCGTCGGTGCAATGCGCGGCATAAAGCGTCGCAGCCATTCCCGCAGACAGAAGCCCGGCAAATGCACCGGCAACCGCGGGCCGCGACGGCGCGCCGCGGCGCAGGGCGTACAACGCAGCTGCCAGCAGCGGCAGCGACAACAGCGGAATTGCGGTCAGGCACACCTTCGAATTGGAGCCAACCAGCCGCGTCGCCATCGGCGCACGATTCGGCATCATCATCATTTCGCCCATCATGCCGATGCCGAGCAATCCGACCGGAACAGCCAGCAGCCACGCCCAGCGCCCCAGCGAAGCCTCGGGCCGCGACAGGTGCAGACTGATTGCGATCGCAGCTGCCGCCAGTGCTATCGTGACCATGAACTTCAGATCGAACAGCGGATTGCGCATGGCGGTCATCACGTCGGAGCGCACACCAAGCCCGGTCAGGAACAGCGCAGTCGATACCGGCACCGCAAGCACCAGGGCGGCCAGCAGCAGATGTCCGACAGAGCGTTCGTGTGTGTCGTTGTCTGCGGCGAGGGTGCGGATGAGATCGTTGGTGTCCATGGTCATTCTTTCCGCAGTTTACTTGCGAGACCCGTTAGTCCCCGGTGCAGCGCCACGCGCACAGCGCCCTCGGTCATCGAAAGTTTGGCCGCCGTCTCCTTGATGGAGGCGCTGTCGACGGCGATCGATTGCAACACGTCCCGCTGCCGCTTCGGCAAGCCGTTGAGATGGGCCGTGACCTCGCTCGGCGGAACGGTTTCCTCGACCGGCGCACCCGCCAGCGTCTCGGAAAAATCGTCGATATTGACGAAGACCCGGCGACCCCGGCGGCGCAGGGCGTCGATCAGCTTGTTGCGGGCAATCGCGAAGAGCCACGGCGCGAACGGAGCGTTGGCGTCCCATGTGTGCCGCTTCAAATGCACCGCTAACAAGATGTCCTGCACGATGTCCTCGGATTGGTCGACTGGCTGACCGGCTCTCGCCAGACCGCGGCGCGCCCCTGCTCTCAGGACAGGCGTCACGGCCTTGAGGAGGCGATGATACGCGGCGTTGTCTCCGGCATTGGCCGATCGCATCAGATCGGTCCACTCGTCCTCACGTCCGCGCACGCGCGCTCCTATCAAGGCAATTCGCTCCTGTTCCTAAAGTGTTACGGGAAGAAATTGCAATCACGCAACCGTGAACAGCCCGGTTCCTGGCTCTCGGCGGCCGTAGCCGGCGTCCCTCGCCTGGGTCTTTTTTAGGGCAAAAGATCACAAGATTCCCTTTTTCTGCCGTCCTGTGGCCATTTCGCACCGGTCTGTTCCCCTTGCTGGAGGCTTTGGCAAAAGGGGAAATTGCCATGCGGATTAGGAGTGCAGGATTAGCGGCGCTGGTCGCTGCCGCCGGAATCTGGATGAGCTTTTCGGGCGAGCCGGCAATGGCCGCCAAATCGTCGGCCAAGACAACGACCAAGACTGAAAAAGCCGCGAAGGTCACCTCGGCAAACCGTCCCGTTGTTCTCTCCAAATTCAAAAAGCAGCGCGTGGCTGCGAAGAAATCCAAATCAGCGCGATACGCCGCCAAGTCAACGCGATACGCGAAGAAGGCAGGATCGAAAGTCTCGTCGAAGATTATCGAGGCTCCAGAGACATGGGAGGACAAGCCGGCGCGTAGCGAAGCCAATACCGCCAGCCAGAACAAGACCGAGTTGCCGGCGACGGTCGCCAATGCCCGCGCTCAGGCACTGGCGGAAGATCAGGCACGAAATTTCGCCGCCCTCGACAGCAAAGACGTTCCGGTCGTGGACGGCGTTCAGCTTGCTTCTGCTGACCAGTTGACCGATGCAGATCGCGCTGCGAGGGCCGGTACCGAAATGGCGCAGGATTCCGGTGCTCCGGCATCACCCGCCGCATCTGAGCCCGCGCCGGCGCAAAGCGGCAAGATCATCCGTGCGGTCTCGTCATCGGAAAAGCCGGTGTTCAAGACCGACGACGGGGACCCCTGGAGCAAGACATCGCTGATCGGCAAGATCTTCATCGCCTTCGGGAGCCTGCTGACGCTGGCATCGGCGGCCCGCCTGCTGATTACCTGACGCAAACACCGTCTGCATCAGACGCAAACGCCGGTCCGCAGCCTTGCGAACCGGCGTTTTTATTGCGCACGTGACGATCAGCCCTGACATCCCCGGTCTTGCAGAGACCAGCCCCGGAAGGCACATTGCCGCCCAACGGCGCGCAGGCGCTGATCCTCAGACATCCTTCAAGGGGCGATACATGTCAGCATTCGAACACATCATCGTTGAGACCAGGGGCGCGGTCGGCGTCGTGCAGATCAACCGGCCCAAGATGCTCAATGCTCTCTCCTTTGGTGTCTTCAAGGAAATCGCGGTCGCGATCGATCAGCTCGAGACCAATAATGCTGTCGGCTGCATTGTCGTCACGGGTAACGAAAAGGCATTCGCCGCCGGCGCCGACATCAAGGAAATGCAGCCGAAGAAATTCATCGACATGTTCAGCGAAGACTTCATGGATATCGGCGGCGATCGCGTCGCAACCTGCAAGAAGCCGACCATCGCCGCCGTCAGCGGCTATGCGCTCGGCGGCGGCTGCGAACTCGCGATGATGTGCGACATCATCATCGCGTCCGACACCGCAAAATTCGGCCAACCAGAGATCACGCTCGGCACCATTCCGGGACTCGGCGGTACCCAGCGCCTCACCCGCGCGGTCGGCAAATCCAAGGCGATGGACCTGTGTCTGACCGGCCGGATGATGGACGCCGCCGAAGCCGAACGCTCAGGCCTCGTCAGCCGTATTTTCCCGGCCGACAAGCTGATGGAAGAAGTTCTCGCGATCGCGGAGAAGATCGCATCGATGTCGCAGCCTGCGGTCGCGATGGCCAAGAGCGCCGTCAACCGCGCACTGGAGACACCGCTCGCCGAAGGCATGAATGTCGAAGGCGATCTGTTCCACGCGACGTTTGCGCTTGAGGATCGTTCAGAAGGCATGGCCGCTTTCATCGAGAAGCGGAAGCCGAACTTCAAGCACCGCTAAGTCTGCCTGCTCCGCGCCAGCGCGGCGATCAGCAAGGCGCGATAGAGCCGGTCGGCAAAGGATGCCGGCCGGTCGAGTTGCATCCGCGCGAGACATGCCGCCAGTTCGGCGGAATGGTTGGCGCGGCGCCCTTCCCATGCCAGTCCGAGCAAAGCCAGCGGACTGGCGGTCGCCTCCTTCAGAACCTGAAGGGCCGGGATCAGTTTCTGCTCAATCTCCGTGAAGTCGCTGCCGAACGGGAATGCCGGCAGCAATCCGGCATCACGTGACGGCTTCAGGGCTGCGGCGACGCGGTCCGGGAAATTCTCGCGGTGGACGGCCGGAATCTCATATCCCTTCGGCAGTTTGCCCGCCTCTTTCGCCTGCCGCATCAGTTCGCCTTGAAACCGCGTATCCGTCACATTCAGCATCGCCGCGATCACATCGGCATCCGACTGGCCGCGAAGATCGGCAACGCCGTATTCGGTGACGATGACATCGCGCAGATGACGCGGGATCGTGGTGTGCCCGTAGGACCATCGAACATTGGACGCGGCCTTCTTGCCGGAGCCGCGTGTGGATTCCAGCGTCAATATCGAGCGCGCGCCTTCAAGGGCAAATGCCTGCGCCACGAAATTATACTGTCCGCCGACACCGCTCACGACCTGGCCATTGTCGAGACCGTCGGAGACCACCGCCCCCATCAGCGTCGCCATCATCGCGTTATTGACGAATCGCGCATCGACGCGCGCCCGCCGCTTGGCATCCTCGCCGCCATAAACCTGATTGGTGAACGAGACCGGCACCATCTGGATGCGCTCGATCTGGTCGAGCTTCATCTCGCGCAGGGCGCGGTAAAAGGATTTCGGCCCGAGGAAGAATGCGGCGTGCAGCAGCGCCCCATCGACCTCACGCTTCAGCACGCCGGCATCGATCAGTGCGAGAAACGCCTCAAAAAACATTTCACTGACGCCGTAAAGACCCGCCGTGAACGGCTTTGTCTCGCGCGGTGCCTGTCCCGGGGCCAGCCGCGCCATGATTTCGCGATAGGCCGTATTGTCGCTGTGGCGGACGATCAGGCTCTGCGCGAGCGCATCGCCCACCTGCCCGATCCCGATCTGCAAGGTCCCGCCATCGCGCACCAGTCCGGCTGAGTGCAGCCCGATGGCATACTTCGTATCCGAGACCGGCTCAGACGGCGGCGCGAACAGCGGGAAATCCGTTTCCGGGCTGTCCAGCACAGCGTGAAATTCATCGCCAGCCAGATCGCCCTGCCCCGGCATGAATGGCAGTTCGGAGTTCACCTGCCCCACAATCCTGAACGCGATCCCGCCCTCAGTGCGGGCCCGCATCAAATCGAGCGTGGTGTCGGTGTTGCCGCTAAGACTGTATCGGGTCTCGCCATCGACAACGCGCTTGGCCACCAGTTGCGCGATGACGTTGACGCCGCGCGTCAGCAGATAGGACGAGGCGTGGGTGTAGTTCGCCGAAATATAGTGCTGCTGCGCATAGGCATTGCCAAGCCATTTGCCCGCCAGAAAGAAGAATTCGACGACCTCAATGTTCGGCGGCAGCGTTTTGGCATGCAGGGCCTTGGTGTATTCCAGATCGGGGTACCCGCCGAACAAGCGGTCTATGACAGGTCCGATAAACCGCCGTTCGAGATCGGCTGATGGCCTCGGCTTTTCAAGTGTCAGCGCCGTGAAGATGGTCAGTTGGATCGACCGGTCGTTGAGCGCACGCCGGAACAGCGCATTGACGATGTGATTGGCCTTGCCGAGTCCCAGCGGCAGACCGACCAGGAGCTTCGTCCCAACCTCGCGGATGATATCGTCCGCGATCGCATCGGGGTCGGAGAAGATTCTTGGCATCGGATGTCTGCTGATCCACTGCGCCGGACGGGCTGTCCTGCTCGCACGAGGGGCGCGCGGTTGCTCGCACCCGATTGAAGCCATTCACCTGCAAATTTCGCCGTATGGCATTGATCGGTCAAGATAATACCGCCCGGACCGATAACAAACCGGTGTACATTGTCACAGTCGGCGATTTTCTGTGTCCAGAGGTTTGCCCGAGCCAACATCGGCCTCTAAACAGTGTACGAATGAAGCGTGCCGGATGGTGCAATCCCACCGCTACAATGAATCTCGGATTGTTACGGAAAACGATGGCTCGGCGTGCTTCAGGGTTTGGTGGCGTAGGCTGGCGCCTTGGTGTGTCGGGCGTCGCCATCGGTCTCGCGCTGTCCGCGGGGCTCGGAGCACAGGCGCGGGCCGAGACGCTCAACGAAGCGCTGGTCAAAGCCTATCAATCCAATCCGCAACTCAATGCCAGCCGCGCCCAGCAGCGCGCCACCGACGAAGGCGTGCCGCAGGCGCTGGCGGGCTATCGCCCGCAAATCGTCGCGAGTCTCAGCGCCGGGTTGCAGCCGGTTCGCAACCTGCTTCTGGACAACACCATCCAGACCGCAACGCTGAAGCCATGGACCATCGGCGTCACCGTCACGCAGAATCTATTTAACGGCTTCAAGACCGCAAACAGTGTCCGTGTCGCGGAGTTCCAGGTGCTGTCCGGCCGCGAGGCCTTGCGCAACACCGGTCAAGGCGTCCTGCTCGATGCCGTCACCGCCTACATGAACGTGATCTCCAACCAGGCGCTGGTCGAAACCCAGCGCGGCAACGTGGCATTCCTGCGCGAAACGCTCGGCATCACCAAGAAGCGCCTCGATGCCGGTGATGTCACGCCGACGGACACCGCCCAGGCGGAAGCGCGGCTGAGCCGTGGCCTCGCCGATCTCAACGCCGCCGAGGTCGCGCTGGAAACCAGCCGCGCCATTTACGCGCAGGTGATCGGAAACATGCCGGGCTTGCTCGCGCCCGCGCAGACGGTCGACAGGTTTGTTCCACAGAGCCGGCAGGATGCGATCGACAGCTCGATTCGCGAAAATCCCGCGGTCATCGCAGCGACCTACGACGTCGACGTTGCCACCACCACCATCAGCGTTGCCGAGAGCAGCCTGCTGCCGCAGGTTAACGTGCAGGGTAATGTCAACCGCAGCGCCGACAGCGACCCCAACCTTGGCACCAAGCGCGCGGATCAGGCGTCCGTGGTCGGCGCCCTCACCTTGCCGATTTATGACGGCGGCACCGCCGCCTCGCAAACCCGCCAGGCCAAGGAAACAGCGGTGCAAAGCCGGCTTGTGCTGGAACAGGTGCGAAATCAGGCCCGCACTGCGGCGATCAGCGCCTGGATCAGCAGCGAGGGCACCAAGGTCGCGCTCGCCGCTGCCGAAGCCGAGGTGAAGTCGGCGAACATCGCCTTGCAGGGCGTGCGGCGCGAGGCGCAGGCCGGTCAGCGCACCACCATCGATGTGCTCAACTCACAGCAGGACCTCACAGCGGCGCGGTCCCGCCAGATTTTGGCGCAACGCGACCGGGTGATTGCCTCCTATACGCTACTGAGTGCAATCGGCCGCCTCGATGTCAGAACGCTCGGCCTCAATACGCCGGACTACCTGCCCGAGGTTCACTATCATCAGGTCCGCGACGCCTGGCACGGCCTGCGCATTCCTTCGGGCCGCTAAAATCTCTTAGCGCACCCGGCGCGAGAACATCAAAATCAGAACCGGCAGCGTGATCAGGATGACCAGCGGAGCCACCGCCATGCCGGTCACGACCACCACCGCAAGCGGCTTCTGCACCTGAGAACCGATCCCCTCCGATATGGCGGCCGGCAGAAGACCTATACCGGCGACAACGCAGGTCATCAGCACCGGCCGCAACTGAAGCTCGCCGGTCCTGATAACGGCCCTGACGCGATTATATCCCTCGTCGATAAGCTGGTTGAACTGCGACAGGATGATGATGCCGTCCATCACCGCAATGCCCATCAACGCGATGAAGCCGATTGCCGCTGACACGCTGAACGGAATGCCGCTGAACAGCAGCCCGAGGACGCCACCGAAGATGGCCATCGGGATCACGCTCATGGCCAGCAGGGTGTCGGTCATCGATCCGAAATTGAACCACAGCAGAACGGCGATCAGCGCAAGACTGATTGGAACCACAATAGACAGACGCCGGATCGCGTCCTGAAGATTTCCGAACTCTCCGACCCATTCCATGTGCGAACCGGAAGGAAGCTGGACCTGCTCCGCAACCTTGTCCTGCGCTTCCTTGATGGCGCTGCCGAGATCGCGCTCGCGCACCGAGAACTTGATCGGCAGATAGCGTTCCTGCTGCTCGCGATAGATATATGCCGCGCCGGACACCAGTCTGATTGATGCCACTTCCGACAGGGGAACCTGCTGGATTCCATTCGGTCCCTGCGCGCCGATGCGCAGGTTATGGATCGCTTCGGCGCTCTTGCGGTACTCCGGCGCAAGGCGGACCACAATCGGGAAATGACGGTCGCTGCCGGGTTCGTACAGATCGCCCGCACTGTCACCGCCAATCGCGACACGGATGGTCGCGTTGATATCACCCGGCGAGAGGCCATAGCGGGCGGCCCGCGCGCGGTCGATGTCGATCTGGATGGTGGGCTGTCCCAGCGACGTAAAGACTGACAAGTCAGTGATGCCCTTGACCGTCGAAAGCACCGACTTGATCTTGTTGGCGGTCTTGGTCAATTCCTCAAGATCGCTGCCGTATAGCTTGATCGAGTTCTCTCCCTTCACGCCGGACACCGCCTCGGCGACGTTGTCCTGCAGATACTGCGAGAAGTTGAACTCGACGCCGGGAAATCTCTTCTGGAGTTGCGCCAGAAGCTCGCTGGTCAAATCATCCTTGTCGCGCGAGCCCGGCCATTCGCTGACCGGCTTCAGTGGCGCGAAAAATTCCGCATTGAACAGACCCGCCGCATCGGTGCCGTCGTCGGGCCGACCGTGTTGCGATACGACCGATTCCACCTCCGGCCGCGAGCGGATGAGCTTTCGCATCTCGTTGACGTAGGAGTTGCCCTCCTCGAGCGAAATGGTCGGCGGCAGCGTGGCGCGAATCCAGAGATTGCCCTCTTCCAGCTTCGGAAGAAATTCAAGTCCGAGCATCCGCACTGCAACGAATGTGAAGACAACGAGCACTCCCGCAGCCGCTATCATAATCCGCCGGCTGCTGATGGCCCAGTGCAGCATCGGCATGTACACGCGATGCAGCCACCGCATAATCCGCGTTTCGGTTTCCTGGATGTGTGCAGGAAGAATGATCGCGCTCAGCGCCGGTGTAATTGTGAAAGTTGCGAGCAATCCACCGGCCAGCGCGTACGCATAAGTCTTCGCCATCGGTCCGAAGATATGGCCTTCGACGCCGCTCAGCGTGAACAGCGGAATGAACGCTGCGATGATGATCGCGGCCGCAAAAAAGATCGACCGGGAGACGTCAGCCGCCGCGCTGAGAATGGCATGGGTTTTCATGCCCATAATGGTATCGGGCGAAATCGCCTGCTCTTCGGAGGCAGAAAGCTCGGTGGTTTGCGACAATCTCCGGAAAATCGCCTCGACCATAATGACCGTGCCGTCCACGATCAGACCGAAATCGATGGCGCCCACTGACAGGAGGTTGGCGGATTCACCGCGCAGCACCATGATGATGACTGCGAAAAACAGCGCGAACGGAATCGTGGCGCCCACGATCACCGCGCTGCGCAGATTGCCCAGGAACATCCACTGCAACAGCACGATCAGAATGATGCCGACCACCATGTTGTGGAGCACGGTGTGGGTCGTGGTGTCGATCAGATCCTTGCGATCGTAGATGCGTTCAATCCGCACCCCGGGCGGCAGGATATTCGAGTTGTTGATCGATTTGACGAGCTTTTCAACGCGCGCGATGGTCGGAGAGCTCTGCTCGCCCCGGCGCATCAGCACAATGCCCTGAACGATATCGTCGTCGGCGTTCATGCCGGCGACGCCAAGACGCGGCTTCTCGCCCACCGTAACGGTCGCAATGTCACGCACCAGCACGGGATTGCCACCGCTCTGCGAGATCATGGTGGTGGCCAGGTCATCGATGGAGCGGATCAGGCCCACGCCGCGAACAACGGCGGATTGCGTGCCGATGTTGACGGTGTTGCCGCCGACGTTGATGTTGGCGTTGCCAACGGCCTGCAGCACCTGCGGCAAGGTCAGGCCAAAGGCCGTCAGCTTGTTGAAATCAACCTGAAGCTCGTAGGTCTTGGTCTTGCCGCCCCAGCTTGTGACATCGATCACGCCGGGCACGCTCCGGAAGCGGCGCTGCAGCACCCAGTCCTGCAGTGTCTTGAGATCCAGAACGCTGTAGTTCGGCGGCCCGACCAGCCGGTAACGGAAGATTTCGCCGATGGGACTCAGCGGAGAAATCTGTGGCTGCACATTTCCCGGCAACGGACTGAGCTGCGACAGGCGATTGAGCACCTGCTGCAAGGCTTCGTCGTAAGTGTAATCGAACGAGAACTGCAGTTTGACGTCCGACAGACCGTAGAGCGAGATGGTGCGAAGCGTCCGCAGGTTCTTCAGGCCCGCGACCTGCGTCTCGATCGGGATGGTGATGTAACGCTCGATTTCCTCGGCCGACAGGCCGGGACTTTGCGTTACGATGTCGACCATCGGCGGCGTGGGATCGGGATAGGCTTCGATGTTCAGCTGCTGGAAGGCAATGACACCGCCGATCATCGTCATGATGAACAACGCCACCATGAGGTAGCGGCGGTTGACGGCGAGAGCGACAAGGCGATCCATCGAGACCGGTCTTTCAGCGGGAGCGTATGACGTCGGGGAAAGACACGGAGGGACTAGCTGCCTGATGCAGCGCGATCAATGAACAGACTGCCTCGGGTGACGATGTTCTCGCCCGGAGACAGATTGCTCTTCACCTCGACCAGATCGCCGTTGGTCATGCCGATCTTGATCTGGCGGAGCTCAATGGACCTGTCGTCGCGCACAACCCAGACCCTGACCTGATCGCCTTCGTAGATCAGCGCCTGCTTGGGCACGCCAACAGCCGGACGGTCGCCTGCGGAATAGATGGTCACGTTCGCGAACATCTCTGGCTTCAAGGCTTCGCCGGGATTGTCGATGGTGGCGCGGACCATCAGACGGCGGGACGTCGGATCGATGGCCGCCGAAACATAATTAATGCGCGCGCTGAAGCTGCGCCCCGGAAACGCGAGAACGCTGAACATGATTTCCTGGCCAACCTCGATGGCAGGCGCTTCGGTCTCGCGCACGAACGCGGTCAGCCAGACGGTCGACAGATCGCCGACGACGAACACCGGATCGCTCGCACCGGCGTTGACGTATTGTCCGGGGCCGACCTTGCGCTGCACGACCGTGCCGGCGATCGGCGAGAAGATTGTCGTTTCGCGATTGATGCGCCCCTTGTCCTGGAATGCAGCAATAGCCTCGTCGGTCAGGCCGAGCATGCGCAGCCGGCTGCGCGCGGCTTCCAGCGCCGTCTCGCTGGAACGCATGTCGTTCTGTGCGGATATCAGCGCCGCCTGCGATTGCTGATAGTCCTTCAGCGGCGCGGCCTTGCCTTCATAAAGATCGCGGGCGCGCTTGTCCTGGATTTGCGCCAGTTCGAGTTGCGACTTCGCCTTGTTGAACGCGGTCGCCGCCGTGATGAAATCGTTCTGCGCCTGAACGTTGTCGGCAGCCTCGATCACAAACAGCGACTGCCCCTGCGTAACCCTGTCGCCGGGGCGGGACAGAAGTTTGGTGACGCGGCCGGCGTAGGGCGAGAACACTGGGGTCGAACGATCTTCGTCGACCGCGATCTTGCCTTCTGTGACATGCTCCGCGCGGAATGCGCGTTCAACTACCGGCTGAACGGTCAGGCTGGCCCATTCTGCCGCTGTCGGCGTGTAGCGCAGCAGACCCTTTCGAGACTGGCTCGATACGTCGGAATGATTCTTGGGCGAAGCGCCAACAAACGTCAGGCCAAACGCTGCCAGACCAGCGATCGCAACGACGCCCGCGCCCACGGTCAGCCGCTGCCGGGGCATAGCCTGAATCCGGGCAATCAGCGCACTCAGTCTGGTTGTCTTTTCGACCATTCGAAATCCGTGGTTCTGCGGCGAGCCGACGCAGCCTGTCAGGCTAATAGTTCCACTTTCCTGCTCAGGACAATCAAAAATCGACAGGATGGACATTATTTTCGGTTAACGTCAGCCGCGTGATGGCCACACCGCTTCGTGGGAACCGAGCGGCATTGCAGGACGCTGCCAAAAGGCCGGAGTCGCGGACATGACGGCAGCGTGACGAACACCCCGCAGTGCACCAAATCCCGACGCGCCTTGCTCGATAAACGGCAGAATCGCATCTGCCGTCAGGTCTGCCGCCGTAAGACCATCATCCAGCCGGCCAAGGTTCCATAGCCAGCGCCCGGTTTGCGCCAGTGAAACCTTCACATGCCAGCTTCCGCCCTCCCGCGCCTGCCGCAGGCGCGCCATCATCGCACCGAACGCCATCAGGTACCCCGTCGTGTGGTCGAGGATCTGCATCGGCAGTTCCTTCGGCCCATCGGCACCGGCGGCCTTGCCTTCAGCATGGTTAAACCCGGTCGCGGTCTGGACCAGCGAGTCGAACCCGCGGCGGCTGGCCCAGGGGCCGGCGTGGCCATAGGCGCATAGCGACACGTAAACGATGCCCGGACTGATCTGCGCGGCATCTTCCGGGGAAAAGCCGAGCGCCGCGATCGATTGCGGCCGGTAACCCTGAGAGAAAATATCGGCCGACGCCAGCAGGCCGCGCAGAACGTCCTGCCCCTGGTGCGTCTTGAGGTCGGCAAAAGCCGATAATTTGCCACGTCCGGTATCGATGACCAGCCACGGGATGAATGGCAGGTTCGGCGAGGAAATCAGCATGACATCCGCCCCATGAGCAGCCCATGTGCGGCCCGCAACTGGACCCCGATGACGCGCGACAGATCGAGCACGCGCAGCCCTGCCAGCGGACGCTTGCCGGCAGGCCATGGACGCGGCGCGGCCTCGCCGATCTTCTCGATCTGAATTAGCGGCTGTTGCGCGATCGCCTGCGTCTGCGGATGCGCGGACCATTCATCGTGGGAGCGCATCATCGAGACGACGCAGCCGCCAGCATAGGCAGCGGTCTCAAACTCCTCACCCTTCCATTGCATCAAGGCGCGCTGCACATCGTCGCGCTCCGGCTTGCAGGCCAGCACCTCGCAGACGTTGTCACGGTGATGCGGAAAATTGGTGTGAAGACGAACGGTGCGTCCATCGCCTGTTTTGTAGACGCCTGCGATAGCGTCCCATGCAGGCGGCGGCGGCTTGTCGTCGACGCGCAGATAACGCTCGCTGCGGCACTCCACAGCTGCATGCATCATGTCGACTGAAATCCCTTGTGCCTCGCCACTGCGCGCTTTCCATATTTCCGCAGCGGCAAGCCCGGCAGCGGCAATCGTCACCTGCGATGCCGCGCCGACGCGGAATGACGACGGCAAGATGGGTTCGTTTCCCGTCAGGGTGACGGCGTCAAGCGCGGAGGGGTCGCCGCCCCCGAGAGCCCAGAGATCAGACAGGATATCATGGGGAGATTGCATCATCGCCTCCATCAGACCGGCACAGAGCATTGCGCCGAAAGCGCTGCGCATTCAAGAGTCTCACCACGGTCATTGCGAGGAGCGCAAGCGACGAACCAATCAATGAAAATCCCGCGAGCGCGGAAGAATGCGGACATTGCGCGGATGGCGCATTTTGTGAGCCGGGCTCCCCGAATGCGCCTTCTGTTCTTCTTCCAGCGGCTCGATAACATCCGCACCGGGAGGGATCGGATGCTTTCCGCCAAGCGCGTCGTTGGCGAGATTCATCAACTCATGAGAGCGATCGAACAGGCGTTCCGCCACCAGATGAACGACCTTGTCGGGGCTGCTCTGAATGGTCCCCTGTACTTCGATCAGCCGCGCACCCATCACTTCCTTGCGAAATAGCTCCATCACCTTCGGCCACACGACGATGTTGGCAATGCCTGTCTCGTCCTCCAGCGTCATGAACACCACACCCTTGGAGCTGCCGGGCCGCTGCCGGACCAGCACCACCCCAGCACAGCGCACCCGCTGCCTGTCATGGGCATGAGCGACCGTTTTGCACGCCACCACGCCCTCATCGGCAAACTTCGGCCGCAGGAATTCCATCGGATGCCCTTTCAGCGACAACCGGATGGTCTGATAGTCGGCCACCACCTGCTCGGGCAGCGGCATCTCGGGCAAAGGCTGCGCAGCTTCATCCGGCTGCTCGCGTGTTGCCGTACTCTCGAACAACGGCAGCGGGACATCGTCCGGCAATCGCCGCACTGTCCACAGTGCTTCACGGCGATCGAGACCGAGCGAGCGGAATGCGTCGGCGTCCGCCAGCAGGATCAGTGCACGCTTGGGCAATCGCGTCTCGCGGGCGAAATCTTCCAGTGAGGCAAACGGTTTGCGCATCCGCGCGGCGACGATGCGGTGATCCCAGTAATCCTGACGCGGCTTCCTGAGCGGCTTGCCGAACTTTTCCGCAAGCCTGTCATCGACATCGAAAATTTCGAAACCATCGATCTGGCGGAATCCGAGCCGCATCGCGTGATACTGACCGCTCCGTTCTTCCAGGGTGTTTTGGCCAAAGCTGAACGAGACGTCGATCTCGCGCACATCGACCCCATTTTTGCGAGCATCGCCGACGATCTGCGCCGGGGCATAAAACCCCATCGGCTGCGAATTCAGCAAACCGCAACAGAATGCATCCGGGTGATAGTGCTTGAGCCACGAGGAGACATAGACAAGCTGTGCAAAGCTGGCCGCATGGCTCTCGGGGAATCCGTAGCTGCCAAAACCCTTGATCTGCTCAAAACAATTTTCCGCGAACTGCCGGGGGTAGCCGCGGCTGATCAGGTTATTCACCATCTTGTCTTCGAACTTGTGAATGGTGCCGACATTCCGAAACGTCGCCATGGCGCGGCGTAATCCGTTGGCCTCGTCTGCCGTGAATTTCGCAGCTTCGATGGCGATCCGCATCGCCTGCTCCTGAAACAGCGGCACGCCAAGGGTCTTATGCAGGACGTTTTTCAATTCGTCCTTGTCGCCATGCTCAGGAGCAGGCGACGGATAGTTGACTTTTTCCTGCCCGTTTCTTCGCCGCAGATAAGGATGAACCATGTCGCCTTGGATCGGCCCTGGGCGTACAATGGCGACTTCGATCACGAGATCGTAGAAATTGCGCGGTTTCAGGCGCGGCAGCATGTTCATCTGCGCCCGGCTTTCGACCTGAAACACGCCGAGGGATTCGCCCCTGCACAACATGTCGAAGACTTCACTACTGTCCTTGTCTCCCGGTTTGACGTCGGCAAGTTCGTATCGCGTCCCCTTATGATCCGCGATCAGATCGAAACATTTACGGATGCAGGTGAGCATGCCGAGCGCCAGCACATCGACCTTCATCATTTTCAACGTGTCGATGTCGTCCTTGTCCCATTCGATGAAGGTCCGATCATCCATCGCAGCGTTGCCGATGGGCACATAGGTGTCGAGCCGATCCTGTGTCAGCACATAGCCGCCGACATGCTGCGAGAGATGGCGCGGAAACTCGATCAGTTCGGTGGCCAGTTCAACGGCACGCCGGATCATCGAATTGCCCGGATCGAACCCCGCCTGCCGGATCTGCATATCGCTGACGCCGTCGCCCCAGCTTCCCCACACCGTATCGGCCAGTGCAGCCGTGACGTCTTCCGTCAATCCCAGCGCCTTACCGACATCACGGATGGCGCTGCGCGGGCGATAGTGAATGACGGTGGCGACAATCGCCGCGCGATGACGGCCATAACGCCGATAAACATACTGCATCACCTCTTCACGCCGTGAATGTTCGAAATCGACGTCAATGTCCGGAGGCTCACGGCGTTCCTGAGAAAGAAACCGCTCGAACAACAGGTCGACATCGACCGGATTGACGGACGTGACGCCGAGCACAAAGCAGACCGCGGAATTGGCGGCAGAGCCCCTGCCCTGACACAAAATGTTTTGCGAGCGCGCATAGTGCACGATGTCGTGCACTGTCAGAAAATAATGCGCGTAGTCGAGCTTTTCGATCAGCCTGAGTTCTTTGTTCAGCGTGGCGCGCAACTTGTCATCGATCCCCTTTGGGAAATATTTTTCGACGCCTGCCCATGTCAGATCTTCGAGATGCTGCTGTGCGGTCTTACCCGGCGGGACAGGTTCATCCGGATACTGATATTTGAGCTCGTCGAGCGTGAATGTGATGCGGTCGGCGAAACGCATGGTTTCTGCAATCGCCTCCGGCAGATCGCGAAACATCCGCGCCATCTCGAAGCCCGGCTTCAGATGCCGCTCGGCATTGGCCTGAAGTTTTTTCCCGGCGGCATGGATCGTGGTTTTTTCCAGAATGCAGGTCAGAACGTCCTGCAGCGAACGTCGCGTGGGATGGTGGTAAAGTACCTCATTGGTCGCCAGCAGCGGCACGCGGGCGGTGAAAGCAACACGTTTCAGTTTCGCCAGACGCCGTGTGTCGTCGCCGCGATACAGCAGGCTTGCCGCGAGCCAGATGCCGTCGGCGCGGCTGTGTTTCAATTGATCGAGAATCTTCAGAGCCGTCGCAGCTTCAAAACGATGCGGCAGCGACAGAACGAGTAACTGCCCTTCTGCAAAATCCAGCAGATCATCGAAGGTGAGATGACACTCGCCCTTCTCTGCTCTGAGCTTGCCGCGCGTCAGCAACTGGCACAGCCGGCCGTAGGCGGCGCGGTCGCGCGGATAGACCAGAATATCCGGCGTCCCATCCGTGAAGACGAGGCGCGATCCGATCAGCAGCCTGGGCTTGAATTTGACATCGGGATTCTCGAGTTCCTTGTAAGCGCGCACCACGCCGGCCAATGTGTTGCGGTCAGCAATTCCAATGACCGGCAGAAGAAAACCGCTGGCCTGATGCACATATTCCTGCGGCTGCGAACCGCCGCGCAGGAACGAGAAATTCGTCGTGATTCCGATTTCCGCATAGTCGGTGGCTTTCATGCGAATAGCCCGTGCACGAACCATTTGGGAGGAACCGGTTCACCTTCTTCGGTGACAAGTTCGCTGCCGTACAGACCGTCGCGATAGATCCAGAAGCGCATTCCCTCCGCATCCTCGACGCGGAAGTAGTCGCGGGTCAGCGCCTCTTCCTCGTGCTTCCACCATTCCATTGCGATGCGCTCGGGTCCCTCTGCCCGCACCACGGCATGGGTCGCGCGCCGCCATGTAAACCGGGGCGGAGGTCCGTCAGGAATTGCGGCAGCAGTCACCTTGATTTCTTCCGGCCTCTCGAACAGCCGCAGCGGGCGCAGCGGCGGCTCGGCTTCGACACGCGCGGGCCAGTCTGCAATCGCAGCAGCCGCAAGATATTGCTGCGCAGGCGCGGCGATTGCTGCGCGCTCGGGAATGTGCGTGTCCTGCGGCAGATGCACCACGACACGCTTGCCGCCGATGCGTGCGGCAATGCGGTCGACCAGCGCCACCACCTCGTCATTGTCACGGGTTCGGGTATCGAAATCGCGCTGCTCCTGCACCACGATCTCGACGCGGCTGGCTGATAACCGGATCAGATCGAACCCGAAGCCGGGATCCAGCGGATCGGCCAGCGCATCGAGCCGCTCGCGAAACAGGCGATCGACCACGCTGACTTTGGTGACGGGCTGCCCGGTCTCCACCGTGATCGTGCGCACCGCGCCGTCGGTGCGAAAGAAACTCGCCTCCAGCCGCCGCGCACCCTTGCCCTGCTTGTCCATTGCGGCGACCAGCATTTGCGCCAGACCCGAAAGGATTGCCGCGATCACGTTTCCGGTCGCGACCGGTTCGGCGAAGCGCTTCTCCACCATGAAATCCGGCAGCGGCTTGCGGGGCGAAATCGGTGCATCGGCCTGCCCCAACGCCTGCTGCAACAAATTCACGAATGCCGCGCCGAAGCGTGCGGCAAGTTCATGCGGCGCGCGCGCCGCCACATCGCCGATCGTTTTCAGGCCGGCGCGGCGCAAGCCTCGCGTGATCGCATCGTCAGCGCCGAGCGCGAACACCGGGAGTGGATTGACAGCACGCGCCTCCTCTCCATCGGGAACGATACAGCTTCGCGCCGCCCGCGCCACGGTACGTGCACAAACGGGCGTGCCGGCAATCGCCGCGTTCACGATAAAGCCTTGCCGGGCCAGCGATGCGCAAACGCTGCGCAACATCGCGGCCTCGCCCCCGAACAGATGCGCGCAACCGCTGATATCGAGCAGCAACCCATGAGGCGGATCGAGCGCGACCAGCGGCGTGAAGCGGTCACACCAGTCGGCGATGGCTTCCAGCAGATTTGCATCCGCGGCCTCATCCGCGTCGAACACCTGCACATCGGGACAAACCGCGCGCGCATTCGCCAGCGGCAGTCCGGCTTCAAGGCCGGATGTCACGGCTGCGTCGTTCAGCGCCGTGATTTGCAGCGCGTTGTTCAGCCTGGAGACGACGACACACGGGCGCGCATCATCCGGCGCGGCGTCTTGCCCCGAAAGCTGGCGCTTCAATCGATCGGTCGGCAGGCGCGGCAGCCACAGGCTGAGAATGCGCCGCCGATTCACGGAAGAGGCCTTCATCGCATTTCCACTCCATGATCCATTGTCCGGTCTCGCCGTGACGATTGCGAACAAGCCGTGCATCCAGCGTCGGCGCGCCCCACGCTTCCGTCGCAGGTGATGACGGTGCAGCACGTACCACCCATCGCGTTTCCGCCGTGCTGGGGGACGGTGTGGCGGCCGTGCGCAGCACAAGGCACGTGACATTCGAGGCACGCGCGGCCAGCGTGAGCCTGCGGCTCGCGACCAGATCGAGCGCACGCACCTCGCCCCAGACATCCAGCACCACCGCGCCGAGCGCATCGCAGGCGAGCGCATCGCTCGCCGCGCGCAGTGCCGTCTCGGCATCTGCGGCCCGCACTGTCACCAGCAGACGCGGATCGAGCCCGAGTTCATTGAGGCCGCTCAGCGACAGCGCGCCGGATTCACGTTCCATGAAGTCCTGCCGGACCCACACCAGCGGCCGCCGCCCGGCCAGACGATGCGCAAGACCTGCGATAAAACCCGCCGCCGCCGCGCCATGGCGCCCACCCTCGGCGAACACCTCATGCAATGCGCCGCGCACCAGCCCGCCCTGCAACACGGCATCGGCGCCCGTATGGCCCATCGCCACGCGCACAAGCCCACCGGCCTCGCCCTCAAAGCGGCCGATGGTCCCCCGCAGGGACGCAAGCGTGTTCATGCGTGCGCCGGTCATGCGCCGCTCCTGGAATTTCTGGTCCGCAGTGACTGAACGAATGACGGACTTACTTGTTCATGATATGTTCTAATATAAAGCTAAGAGCGCATAGGGAGTCAACCGGACTTTGCAGACCATTTTTCCCAAGCAGAAACAATAAAGTACGGGAACATCCGAAAAGCCCGGTCATTGACCAGCCGAACAAGGGAGAAAATCATGTCTTCTGCGGCCGCACATTCAACCCAGCTTGCCGCCCTCCGTGCCGAAGCCGCCAGTTGCCGTGCCTGTCATCTCTGGAAGGATGCGACCCAGACCGTGTTCGGCGAAGGCCCGGCACATGCGCCAATCATGCTGGTCGGCGAGCAACCCGGCGACAAAGAAGACCTCGCTGGCAAGCCGTTCGTCGGCCCCGCCGGGCAGGTCCTCAACCGCGCACTGGAGGAAGCCGGACTCGACAGGGACAAGGTGTATGTCACCAACGCGGTGAAGCATTTCAAATTCGTACCGCGCGGAAAAATCCGCCTGCATCAGAAACCGAATACACCTGAAATCAAAGCCTGCCGGCCATGGTACGAGCGCGAACTCGCGTCGATTAAACCTGCCCTGGTGGTCGCGATGGGCGCAACGGCCGCGCAAAGCGTGTTCGGCAAAATGACGCCGATCGGCAAGAATCGCGGACGCCTGATTGATCTCAATGAAGCCGGAGCCGAGAGGAAGGTGCTGGTCACAGTTCACCCGTCCTATCTGCTGCGGCTGCCGGACGAAGACGCCAAAGCGCGCGAGTATGCCAACTTCGTGAAAGACCTGAAGCTTGCAGCCTCGTTCCTGCACAAGCTGAAGGCGGCGTAAACCCCTCTCCCCGCAAGCGGAGAGAGGGAAAAATAGATCACGCAGCAAGCGCTTCGGAATTCACAGCACCTTCAGCAAGTGCCGTGAGATCTTTGTCAGTCTTGCGTTCCTGCTGAAGCGTTTCATCGAGCAATTTTACAGCTTCGTTCATGCCAAGCTGGGCAGCCCAGGCTTTGAGCGTGCCGTAACGCGACATTTCATAATGTTCCACTGCCTGCGCGGCTGCCAGCAATCCGGCATCGAGCGCTTCGGTGCCTTTGTATTCGTCCATGATCTCCTTGCCCTCGTCGAGGATTCCCATGATCGCATCACAGGTTTTGGCCTTCGCGGGCTTGTCGATCAGCTTGAACACCTGCTCGAGGCGATCGACCTGGCCTTCGGTTTCCCCATGATGTTTCTTGAATGCGGCGCTCAGGTCTGCCGACTGAGCTGCTTTGGCCATCTTCGGCAATGCCTTTAAAATCTGCTTCTCCGCGAAGTAGATGTCCTTGAGCGTGTCATGAAACAGATCGTTGAGATCCTTATCGTTCGGCACGGCTCGCTTTGCGGCCATCCGCTTCGATGCGGATTGCTTCGCTGATTTCCTGACCGACTTTTTGGCTGACTTCTTCGCCGATTTCCTCGCTGCCATTGTCCCACTCCGCATGTTTGACGGGATCGTTCCCGCCTCTCAACGCGATGTGATGATCATGGTTCCGAACAGGATGCACCGTCCGGTAGCGACTCGTCGTCAGCCTGCGAGCTGGCTTTCGACCAGTTTGATCCAGTAGGACGAGCCATAGACGATGGCGTCGTCGTTAAAATTGTAGGCCGGATGATGCAGCCCCGCGCTGTCGCCGTTACCGATAAAGATAAAGGCGCCCGGACGCGCTTCCAGCATGTAGGCGAAGTCTTCCGCGCCCATCACCGGCGGTATCTCGGAACTGACATTGCCCTCGCCTGCGACGTCGGCCGCAACGCGGGCGGCAATACCCGTTTCGGCCGGATGATTGACCAGCACCGGATAACTGCGCTCGTAATCAAGCGTGATCTTCGCGCCCGAGAGCTGCGCAACCCCGTTCACGACCTCACGCACCCGCTGCTCGATCAGATCCCGCACCTCGGGCGTCAGCGTTCGTGCCGTGCCGAACAGTTCCGCGGTCTGCGGAATCACGTTGCGGGCGTTGCCCGCGTGGAACTCGCAAATCGAAATCACCGCAGCATCCAGCGGATCGACGCTCCGGGACACGATCGACTGCAAGGCGGTAATGAGCTGCGCGCCGACCAGCACCGAGTCGATGCTCTTGTGCGGGCGCGCGGCATGGCCGCCAAGGCCCTCGATATGAATGTTGATGTGATCGGTCGCCGCCATCGCAGGTCCAACGCGCGTGGCAAACGTGCCGATCGGCATGCCCGGCGAGTTATGCATGCCGTAGACCTGCTCGATCTTGAAACGGTCCATCAGGCCGTCCTTGATCATCGCCTCGGCGCCCGCCCCGCCTTCTTCGGCCGGCTGGAAAATCATCACGGCATCGCCGGCGAAATTCCGTGTCTCCGCAAGATAGCGCGCCGCGCCGAGCAGCATCGCGGTGTGACCGTCGTGACCGCAGGCGTGCATCTTCCCCGGCACGGTCGAGCGATAAGCCACGCCGGTTTCTTCCTCGATCGGCAGTGCATCCATGTCGGCCCGCAATCCGATCGCTTTCAGATCGCCGCCATTGACCGGCTTTCGCCCCTTGATGACGCCCACCACGCCGGTACGTCCAAGGCCGGTCGCGACCTCATCGCAACCAAATTCCCGCAACCGGTCGGCGACGAATGCCGCGGTGCGGTGCACATCGTACATCAATTCCGGATGTGCATGCAGATCGCGGCGCCATCCCATGATTTCGGGTTGCAGATCGGCGACGCGGTTCAGAATGGGCACGGCATAACCTCACAGGCTCAGGACAGAAAAAACTAGCATGAGCCCGCGGGGGACCCAACATCCGCGCAAACGGGGCTTGCGCGGAACCATACTGTACAGCGAACCCTGCCCGGGGCCATAAGAAGAAAAGCGTTCAATTTGACCAGAGAAAATGCAGGACAGGGAATGGCGAAACGTCTCGAGGGGGATTTCGACTATATCGTCGTCGGCGCCGGTACCGCCGGCTGCATCGTCGCCAACCGCCTCTCCGCCGATCCGCGCAAGCGCGTCCTGATTCTGGAGGCCGGCGGCAAGGACAACTGGATCTGGTTTCACATTCCGGTCGGCTACCTCTTTGCCATCGGCAATCCCCGCTCCGACTGGATGTTCAAGACCGAGCCGGAAGCCGGTCTCAATGGGCGTGCGCTGGCCTATCCGCGCGGCAAGGTGATCGGCGGATCGTCGGCCATCAACGCCATGATCTCCATGCGGGGACAAGCGGCGGATTACGATCACTGGCGGCAACTCGGACTGACCGGCTGGGGCTGGGACGATGTGCTTCCTGCGTTCAGGAAACTCGAAGATCATTTCCTCGGCGAAAGCGAACACCACGGCGTCGGCGGCGGCTGGCGAATCGAAGCGCCCCGGCTGTCATGGGCCGTGCTCGATGCGGTTGCTGAAGCCGCGCATGAGATGGGAATTCGCAAGACTCCGGATTTCAACACCGGCGACAACGAGGGCGTCGGATACTTCCACGTCAATCAGAAACGCGGCCGGCGCTGGTCCTCCGCGCGCGGGTTTCTGAAGCCCGCACTGTCGCGGCCAAACCTGCGGCTGGAGACCAATGTGCTGGTCGACAGGGTGATCGTCGAGAGCGGCCGCGCGGTCGGCGTGCGCTTCCGTCAGAACGGCGAAACCATCGAGGCCCGCACGCAGGGCGAAGTCATCCTGTGCTCGGGGTCCGTTGGATCGACTCAGGTCTTGCATCGCTCCGGCATCGGCCCGCAGGAATGGCTGTCGCCGCTCGGCATCGAGCCCGTGCTCGACCGGCAGGGCGTCGGCCGCAACCTGCAAGATCATTTGCAGCAGCGCGCGATCTACAAGGTCGAGGGCGTGCGTACACTGAACGAGACCTATTACAATCTGTTTCGGCGCGGCTGGATGGGCGTCGATTATCTGCTGCGGCGGCGCGGACCTTTGACCATGGCGCCGTCGCAACTCGGCATCTTCACGCGCTCGGACCCGCGGCAGGAACGCGCCAACATCCAGTTTCACGTCCAGCCGCTGTCGCTGGATAAATTCGGCGAACCGCTGCACCGCTTCCCGGCCATCACCATCGCCGCCTGCAATCTGCGCCCGACCTCACGCGGCACCATCCGCATCAAATCCGATGTTCCGGATCAGGCTCCGGCGATCGCGCCGAATTATCTGTCCACACCTGAAGACCGTCAGGTCGCCGCCGACGCCATCCGCGTCACGCGCAAGCTGATGAAGCAGCATGCGCTGAGCAACTATCATCCAAGCGAGTATCTGCCCGGCCCGTCAGTAGGCGATGACGATGCGTCACTGGCGAAAGCTGCGGGCGATATCGGCACCACGATCTTTCATCCTGTCGGCACCGCGAAGATGGGAAGCGCCAGCGATCCCCTCGCCGTGGTCGACGAACGCCTTCGCCTTCACGGCCTCAAGGGATTGCGTGTCGTCGATGCGTCGGTGATGCCGACGATCACATCGGGCAACACCAACACGCCGACTGCGATGATCGCGGAAAAGGGCGCGGCGATGATCGTCGCCGACGCCAAATAATCACGGCCTGATCGCCATCTTCGCGACGCCGGGCGTGCGCAGCGGCTCTGCCAGCCTTGCGAACTCGCAGAGCAGCGAGCGGGTCTTGCGCGGGTCGATGATCTCCTCGACCCAGAATTTTTCCGCTGATCGGAACGGTGACCGCAGCTTGTTCAGCCGGTCCTCGATCTCGGCCAGCTTTGCCTTGGGGTCTTCGGCGGCGTCGATGTCGGCCCGGTAAGCCGCCTCAATGCCACCCTCCAGCGGCAGCGAGCCCCAATAGGCCGACGGCCACGCATACCGCAACGAGAACCGGCCCGCCGGCTGATGAACGACACCCGCCACGCCGAACGAGTTGCGGACGATGATCGTGCACCACGGCACCGTGGTCTGATTGACGGCTGTCATCGCACGCACGCCGTGGCGGATTGTTGCGGCCTTCTCGGCTTCAAGTCCGATCATGAAGCCGGGGCAATCCATCAGATAAACCACCGGCAGGTGGAAGGTTTCCGCCAGATCGACGAAGCGCACCACCTTCTGGCACGCATCGGCGGTCCACGACCCGCCGTAAATATAAGGATCGCTCGCCAGCAGCAGCACGGCTCGGCCATCAAGGCGCGCGAAACCGGTGATCACCGAGCGTCCGAAATTCTGGCCCATCTCAAAGAACGATCCCTTGTCGACCACGGACTCGATGATCGGCCGCATCTTGTAGATCTGCTTGCGGCTGCGCGGCACCACGTTGAGCAGCGCCTCGTCACTACGCTCGGGATCGTCATCGCAGGGCGTCGTGGGCGGCAGATCGAATACCGATGACGGGAGGTATGACAGAAATTTCCGCGCGCACTCGAATGCCTCTTCTTCGGTATCGACCGCATGATCGACCGCGCCGGCCTTGGTCTGAATCTGCCAGCCGCCGAGCTCCTGCTTGTCGAGCGATTGTCCGAGACGCGCCACCACCGGCGGGCCGGCGACGAACATCGCAGATGATTTGGTCATGACGGAATAATGACTGGCTGCGAGACGCGCCGCGCCGAGCCCTGCGACCGAGCCGAGACCGAGACCGACCACAGGCACCCGCGCCATGTTCGCGGTCGTGTACCAGTACCAGGTCGTTCCGCCCACGCCGCCCGGCAGGTTCGCAGCGCCCTTGGTTTCAATCGTCTTGACCGAGCCGCCGCCGCCGGAGCCTTCGATGACGCGGATGATCGGCAAGCGAAAATCGTGCGCCATCTGCTCCGCCATGGTCGGCTTGGCAGAAATCGATGCGTCCGCGGAGCCGCCACGGACGGTGAAATCATCGCCTACGACGACGACAGGGCGATTCTCGATCTTGCCGCGGCCGAACACACAGTTGGCGGGAGTGAGCGTCTTCAGCTCATTCTTCTCGTCATACTCCGCGATGCCTGAAATCGCGCCCATCTCGTGAAAGCTCTTCGAATCGACAAGCTTGTCGATGCGCTCGCGCACGGTGAGTCGACCCTGATCGTGCTGCCTCTTGACCTTGTCGGCGCCGCCCATTTCTTTTGCAAAAGCTTCACGCCGCGCGAGTTCGTCAAGTTCAGGCTTCCAGTTCATCATCACTCCTTGCCGTACGCGGCGCGAACGCGCTCATTCTGTTATGCGGAATAAAGTTTCCTCTTGCGGAACACGCTACCTCGGGCAATCTTTCGTCACAATAAAGAAGCCGCGCTTGTAGAGCTTGCTTGCTCTGCTCAAAGCGGATGGGGGAGAAATCAGTGGCGCAGATCAAGATCATCACCGATGTTGCGGGACGCGTTTGCGCGGTTGCGGCCAGTGCCGGTGGCAGCATCGAAAACGGTGGCGATGTCGTGTTCGTCGAAGCAATGAAGATGGAAATTCCCGTCCCCTCCCCTGCCGCGGGGAAAATCACATCGATTCTCGTCGGTATCGACGACGTCGTGGCAGAGGGACAGACGATCGCTCTTCTTGAGACGTGAATCTCGCGAAGCGATCCGTTTCCGCGACAAACTGTCCAGTACACCTTAGTAGGCTTGCAGGCGTTGCACAGGCTCCTGCACGATGACATGATCCGGCAAAATCAAAAACGCGTTTCGCACAGCGAAAGCAATTGGGGAGGGTTATTCATGAAGCAGCATATCACTGCGGTTGCAGCGACGATTCTTGCGGGCTCGGCGATGTCGCCGGCGCTCGCGCAGGACATCAAGCTGCCGACTTCGATGGCGTTCACCGCCTATGACACCGGCACGTCCGGCTTCAACATCGCCGTCGGCGTCGGCAAGATGATGAAGGACAAGTACGGCTCCGACGTTCGCGTGCTTCCGGCCGGCAACGACGTGGCGCGGCTGGCCCCACTGCGCGCAAATCGCGCGGTTCTCGCCTGGATGGGCACGGGCAGCTATTTCGCCCAGGAAGGCGTGTTCGAGTTCGGCGTCAAGGAATGGGGGCCCCAGGCGCTGCAGATGACCCTCTCGACCGTCGACTGCAACGGGCTGTCGGTCGGCGTGGCGAAAGACGCCGGCGTCAAGGAGTGGAAGGATTTTCGCGGCAAGCGGCTCGGCTTCGTCGTGGGTTCACCTGCATTGAACCAGAATGCGCTGGCGATCATCGCTTACGCCGGCCTCACCCAGAAAGACGTCAAGATCGTCGAGTTCGCGAGCTACGGCGCGATGTGGAAGGGCGTTATCAATAACGACGCCGACGGCGCGTTCGGTTCGACGGTAACGGGCCCCGCCAAGGAGCTGGAAAGCTCGCCGCGCGGCATTGTCTGGCCGGAATTGCCGGCGGATGACAAAGCCGCCTGGGACCGCGTCAAGAAGGTTGGCGCATTCTTCAATCCCCACAACACGACCTGCGGCGCGGCGATCGACGCTTCCAAACCTCTGAAGCTCGCAACCTACCCCTACCCGATCGCAACGGCTTACGCGACGCAGCCTGCGGACCAGATCTACGGCCTCACCAAGGCAATGATCGTCAACTACGACATGTACAAGGACGCCGCCCCGGGCTCGTCCGGCCTTGACGTCAAGAAGCAGACCAAGCAGTGGGTCATCCCATATCATCCCGGCGCCGCGAAGGCACTGAAGGAAGCCGGGCAATGGACCGATGCCGACGAAAAATACAACAACGACCTGATCAAGCGGCAAGGCGTTCTGGAGGATGCATGGAAGGCGTACAACACCGCGAGCGCGCCAGCTGAACCGGCAGCCTTCCTCACCGGATGGATGGCAGCGCGCAAGGCAGCCCTTGCAAAGGCAAACATGCCAAACGGTTTCGAGGAATAGCCGTTTCGATTCCGCGGACGTCGTCAACATCCCACCTCGGTATCGCAAATGTCAGCTTCGTCCGATAACACCCAAGGCACGGCAGCCGCTTCCGGCGCGGCTGCCGCCGCCAGTACGGCCCCGAAGAAGGTTGTGTTCGACGACCCTCACGCCGGCGTAGGCGGCCTGCAGGAAGCCGAAGTCACGCGCGTGCGAACCCTTCGCGGTGGATGGCGCTGGACGCTGGTCATCGCAACCGCCGCGACCATCCTCCTTTGCATCAACCAGCAATTCACGTTGCGCTTCTTTATCGGCTACACCCAACTCAACACCGAATACTTCTACCTGCTGATAGCGCTGATGCTGCCGTTCACGTTCCTGATTTTCCCGGGAAGCGAGAAGGCTCCGCTCGATCGGATTCCCTGGTACGATGTTGCCCTGTTCATTGCGACGTTCGCTTCTGCGATCTGGCTGATGATGAACATCCGCAAGGCCGCGGCCCTCGGATGGGAGTTCGCAGGAGCACCGACACCGGTGATAGCGGGTGGCCTGGTCATGTGGGCGGTGCTGATGGAAGCGCTGCGCCGCACCGGCGGCTGGAGCTTGCTGCTCTGCGTCTTCCCCTTCACCGTTTATCCGCTGTTTGCGGAATGGTCATGGCTCGGTCCGTTTCGCGGCACCCAGTCCAACATCGAGCAGGCAACGGCCTATCACGTCCTCTCCGGCGAGAGTCTGCTGGGCATTCCGATTCAGGCCTTTGCCGACACGGTGATCGGCTTCCTGGTGTTCGGCACGGCGCTGATGATGACCGGCGCCGGCAAGTTCTTCATCAACATCGCTTTCGCGCTTTGCGGAACATTCCGCGGCGGTGCCGCCAAGGTCTGCATCTTCGCCAGCGGCCTGCTCGGCATGATGTCGGGCTCGATCATTTCAAACGTGCTCACAGCCGGCACCATGACCATTCCGGTCATGAAGAAGAGCGGCTTCCGCGCCTCATATGCCGCCGCCATTGAGGCCTGCGCTTCGACCGGTGCAGTGCTCGCGCCGCCGGTCATGGGGGCGACCGCGTTCGTCATCGCGCAATTCCTGAACGTCAGCTACGCGGAAGTCGCGCTCGCAGCGATTATCCCGGCGGCTCTCTATTATCTCGGACTTTTCATGCAGGTGGATTCCTACGCTGCGCGGCACAACCTCGCGGGCATTCCGCGCTCCGAGTTGCCGCGTGTGTGGGATACCGTGAAGGAAGGCTGGTACTATATTTTCGTCATCGCGCTGCTGATCGTGATGCTCCTGCATTTCAAGCGCGAGAGCCACGCACCCTTTTACGCGACTGCGCTGCTGCTGGTGCTGAATCAGCTGTTCTCCAAGGACACCCGCTGGACGCTTGCCACCATCAGCAAGTTCCTGGAAGTGAACGGGCGCACCTTCGTCGAACTGGTCGGCATCCTCGCGGGCTGCGGACTGTTGATCGGCGCGTTCTCCATGACGGGCGTTATCTCCAGTCTCGCCAACGATCTGCTCACCATCGCCGGAGACAACGCATTCCTGCTGCTGGTGATGTGCGCCTTTACCAGCCTGGTGCTGGGCCTCGGCCTGACCACAACGGCCTGCTACATCTTCCTCGCCATCCTCGTCGCGCCGGCACTGGAGAAAGTCGGCCTCAACAAGATGGCCGTTCATATGTTCATCTTCTATTGGGGCATGCTGTCATCCATCACGCCCCCGGTCGCGATCGCGTCCTTCGCAGCAGCCGGTATCGCCGGTTCGCCTGCGATGAAGACGGGCTGGGAATCGATGTGGGTCGGCAGCATCATCTACTTCATCCCGTTCTTCTTTGTACTCAACCCCGCGCTCGTGCTGCAGGGCGATGCGCCCTACCTCACAGCGCTTGGCCTGATGGCGCTTGCCGGAATCGGCACCCTGTTCATCTGCGGCGGCATCCAGGGCTACCAGGCTTTCGTCGGCGACTTGCGGCGAACGGGAGCATTGGAGTGGCCGCTTCGGGTGCTGCTGGTTCTCGGAGGATTTGTTCTCGCCACGCCGGGCGGCGGCATCATGCCGATCTCGCAATGGCAGATCACTACGATCGGACTTGTTATTCTGGTTCCAACGCTGATCATCGCCTCCACCCTGGTGCAACGGAACCCCGTTACACCGTCGCAATTGTCAGCGCGCTAGTTGTGAACCGCGATCAATTGTGGCGATAGTTGGCGTTTTATAGCTCGCACGATGCTGTGGCGCGAAAAAGCCGTGCATCCACGCCACACCCGGCGAAATACGATGCGTATGCCGCGGCTTGAAGGCTTGTATCTCGCATTCTGATGTGTTCGACCTATAGCCTGGTCAATCGAACGCTAGGGATAACGATGTTCAAAGTACTTTTCGCGACCACCCTGCTTGTCTCGGCAACCGTAGGCGCTTTTGCGCAGTCACCTGCTCCGCAGCGCAGCGGCACGCCGGAAGAACAGAAGTCGTGCGCTCCTGACGTGTCGCGTCACTGCCGTACGGTGATGAACGATGGCGATCTCGTGATCCTGGGCTGCCTTCAGGCGAACCGCGCGAAGATCAGCAAGAAGTGCGATGCCGTTCTGCGCAGTCACGGTCAGTAAACGACCGCACTTCCCGACATGATGAACAGACCCCGATCAGCCTGACGTTGTCAGGCTGATTTTCTTGCGGCGTTGTCCACCAGCGTCTTGCCGAGCGACCAGATCGCGCCCGGGACGCGGTGGCTGCTCTCGATCACAGTATCGAATGCGCCAGTGATCCAGTTGCAATCTTCCTGCGTGATCGTAAGGGCCGGCAGCAGCTTGATAGTATGGCTGGCGTGGCCGGACACCTGGCTGAGGATCTTGTGATCCTTGAACAGCGGGATCGTGATCAGTTGGCAGAACAAGCCCTTGCTCGCCGCTTCCAGCATGGTCCACGAAGCCTTGAGCGCCAGAGATTTCGGCGGGCCGAACTCGACACCGATCATCAGTCCCTTGCCGCGTACGTTCTTCAACAGCTCGTAGCGCGGGATCATCGCCGACAGGGTCGCGAGCAGCTCGGCGCCGCGCGCTGCTGCGTTCTCGATCACCTTTTCCTGCTTGAGCACTTCCAGCGTCGCGATACCCGCAGCCATGGCAAGATCGTTCTTGGAGAACGTCGATCCGTGCACGACGGCGCGGTCCATACGATCGAAGATCTTGTCGAAGATCGCCTTGCGCGTGAGCACGGCTCCGACCGGAACGTGACCGCCGGAGAGTGACTTCGACAGCAGTACCATGTCGGGTTCGACATTCCAGTGCTCGACCGCAAGAAAACGCCCGGTGCGGCCCATGCCGGTCTGGATCTCGTCGGCAACAAAAATCGTGCCGTAGCGTTTGCAGAGCGCCGCCGCGCCGGCGAGATAACCGTCGTCAGGCATGTTGACGCCCTTGCCCTGGATCGGCTCGACGATAAAGGCCGCGATCTGGCGGGACACCAGCGCCTTTTCAAGCGCGGCAAGATCGTTGAACGGAATCGAGAAGCAGTCCGGCAGCAACGGCCCGAACCCGTCACGGAAATTCTTGTCGCCGGTCAGCGACAGCGAGCCGTAGGACAGTCCATGATAGCCATGGTCGCAATAGACGATGCCGGTGCGACCGGTCGCGCCGCGCGCGAACTTGATCGCAGCTTCGACACATTCCGTCCCTGAATTCGCAAAAAACACCTTGTCCAGATATGGCACATGCGCGATCAGGCGCTCGGCCAGAATACCGGCGAGCGTGGACAGGTCGAGCTGCACGAGATTTGGAAGATCGCTGTCCAGGACGCTCTTGAGAGCTTCCTTGACGGTGGGATGATTGCGGCCAAGTGCGAAGACGCCAAACCCGCTCAACAGATCGAGATAGCGATCGCCGTCGCGGTCGAACAGATACTGGCCCTGCCCGCGCTGAAAACCGACGTCATAGCCAATCGTCTTGAGAACCCGGACGAGCTGCTCATTGAGATATCGCGTATGCAGAGCATTGCGCTGGAATTGGCGGTCCGCGAACATCTCTGAAATGTCTAGATTTGGCTGCATGATGTCATACATACTTCGTTTGTCAGGCTTCTAGTCAACTGAAATTAGTATGTGCGTCGTTTTGTCAATCTCTGGAACAATGAACGACGTTTGTGTTTAAATTGGTTGCAATGCACGCGAGGATTCATGAAGAAACTGGCCTTTAGTGGAATGTTCTTGCTCGCTGCCGCCGGCGCGGCTTCTGCCGCCGAACCGTTGGGCGAATGGCGAGACGAGGACGGCAAGGCGACGATCCGAATCGTCGATTGCAATTCGAGGCTGTGGGGCGTTGTCGCCTCCGAATCCATCCCTGGCGGCCTGGACAAGAATAATCCCGACAAGGCGAAACGGACGCGTCCCCTGCTGGGCATGCCGATTCTCCTGAACATGAAGAAAGTCGAAGACGAGAAGGATAAATGGGAAGGCAAGGTCTACGACGCCACCAGCGGCAAGACCTATGATTCCTCGATCCAGCTCAAATCTGCCAACGCACTGCGCATCGAAGGCTGCGTCGCCATGATCCTTTGCGGCGGGCAGACCTGGACCCGCGTCGCTGAAACCACGCCGGCAGCTCCCGGCGGCGCCAAGACCGGCGCGCCCGGCACCAGTGCCGCTGCGCCGAAGACCCCTCAGCCGTTCCCGACCCCGATCGGGACACCGAAACCGGCCGCTCCGAAGGGCGGCGCGGCAAAGGCGGGATCGGCCGAAACCGCAACCTCCGAGGTATGCCTCCTCCCCGAGATCGCGAACGCGCCTCGCTGACGAACCGGGCTGAGCCGCGCTATTTATCGCGCGGCTTGCCCATGAGCGCCGGCTGAAACAGCACAGCCGCCGCCAGCGTCGTTACCAATGACAGCGCCAGCAACTTGCCCATGCTCGACGTGCCGGGATGGCTCGACAGCCACAGGCTGCCGAACGCCGTCGCAGTCGTCATGGCGCTGAAGAAGATCGCCCGCGTCAGGCTCGACTGCAGCAGGTCGGTCTGCCCCGCCCGCCACGCTGTCACATAGTAGATCTTGAACGCCACGCCGATGCCAAGCAGCAGCGGCAGCGCAATGATGTTGGCGAAGTTCATCGGCAGTCCGATCAGCACGCAGATCTCGAGCGTCACCACACCTGCCAGAACCAGCGGCACCAGCGTCAACAGCACGTCACCGATCCGCTTGAGCACGATCCAGAGCAGGATTGCGATCGATAGCAATGCCCAAAAACCGGCGTGGATGAATGCCCGGACAATGGTGTCGCCGGACTTCAAAATCGAAATCGGGCCACCGATCGCGTCGGGCTGAACCTTCAGGACGGCACCCGCAAACGCGCGCAGCGTGTCGTTGTCGTTGGGGTCACCCTTGGGCTGTGCTTCGACGCGCGTCCGGCCATCAGCAGACGTCCAGTCTTCCAGGATGTCCGGCGGAAGGGTCTTCACGCTCACAGGCTGCGCCTTGAGCAGACCGCGCACCTGATCCAGCGCCACGTTCAACGGTGAGATAAAGGTCGCGGTCGCCTTCTCGCGCGTGGCTCTCTCAGCCTGCGCAAGCTTGTCCAGTGCATTTGCGAGCCGGCGTGCGGCCACCGCGCCCGGCCCCTTGTCGTCGCTCGCAGTCTTGCGCAGACTTTCCACCGAGCCCTTCAGAGCGGCGATGTTTTCTTCGTCGGACGGTGCCGTGCCGCGCGATGTCTCGTTCAGAATCGGGTTGAGCGATGCCGCGGCCTTGCGGATGATCGCGAGCTTGGCCGGCTGATCGTCCGGAATGAAGGTATCCAGCGAGACGGTCCGGGAGACTTCCGGAAGCTTGCTAAGCCGCTCCTGAATTTGCTTCGCCGCAGCCGTAGACGGAGCCATGACCTCGACGGCATTGGTGCCGGTATTGGGATCGCGGCGAAGATCCAGATACGTCGCAACCGACTCAACCTTCGCGCTGCGCAGGTTCATCGGATTGAAGTCGAATTGCAGGAAGTACAGCAACGGCAGACCCAGAACGGCGACGCCGAGCGTCGCTGCGACCACGCCGACGCGATGCTCCTCGAGGAAACGATCGACCGGCGCCAGAAACTTGAAGCCGAGCGGCTCAGCCTCGCCCGGAGGATTCAGAATCTTGAGCAACGCGGGCAGCACGGTGATGGCGGCGATGAACGCGATGATCATGCCAGCGCCGGCAATCTTCCCGAGCTCCGACACGCCTTTGTAGTCGGTCGGCAAGAACGAGAGAAACCCGGCTGCCGTCGCCACCGCCGCGAGCGTGAGCGGAACGGCGGAATACTCGGCGGCTTTCTCGAGCGCCGGATCGAGCTGATCGATTTCATGGCGTTCGGCGCGATAGCGCACGCTGTACTGAATGCCGAAGTCGACCCCCAGACCGACGAACAGCACGAAGAACGCGATCGAAATCAGGTTGAACGCACCGACCAGCATCAGCCCGACGGCTGTGGTGATCGACAGACCGATCACGAGCGTGATGAAAACCGCACCAATGATCTTGGATGACTTCAGCGCACACCAGAGGATGAAGAGCACGATCAGGACCGTACCCGTGTGGGTGACAAGCGCCCCCTCCTGCACCGTCGCGAACTCATCGTTTGCGATCGGAACCGGCCCCGTGAGACGGACCTTGGCGCTGTAATCCCCCGCGAGTTTGGCGTCTTCGGCCGCCTTGCGAATGGCATCGACCGCGGCGCCGCCCGGCTCCAGCGCCTTGAAGTCAAGCACAGGCCGTATCTGAAGCAGCGCACGGGTGTCGGCGGGCGTCAGCGGCTCGTTGCTGGAGAGTTCCTTCCAGGAGAAGGTCGCCGGCTTGTTCGCCACCACTTTCTCGACGGTATCGGCCACCAGGTTCAGCGGCCGGGCCATGGAATCGCGCGAATACTGTCCCCGCTGGGAACCGGCCAGACCGAACTCCAGAACGCCGGTCAACCCCCGCAGGCTTGGGTCATCCACCAGAATGTCGAAAAGCGGGGCTGCCGAGGCCAGCTGGCCGGTCTGCTTGGCCACCTCGGGGGTCGGCAGGAACAAAAGGCCGTTATTGTCGAAAAAGGCCCCGCCGCCCGGCCGCCTGATCGAAATGAACCTTTCGGTCTGTGGCCGCAACTTCTTCTCAAGGGCGTCGCCAGCCTGCCGGGCGAGTTCCGGCGTCGGCGCCTCCACAACGGCCAGAATCGAGTCGTTTCGGCCCGGAAAGGCCTTTTCGAAGTCGATTTCGCGCTTCCGCCAGTCCAGATTAGGGGAGATGAGCGTTGCAACATCGGTATTGATAGCGAAGTTCCGGTGGGAATAGACGCCTGCCGCGGCAGCCAGAGCCAAGCCAGCCACGAGGACCAGCCATGCATGGCGCGTGCAAAAACGAACAAGCGATACAATAGTCCTTGTCAGCACAGGTTTTCTTTCTATTTCTGGCGGCCAGCTTGGGGTAAAGGCAACTGCCGGGGAGGCAAGCCGTTAACTTACTGATGCCTCAAACGATGCCCTTAAGTCACACAATAGTGGCTTTTAACCAGCAGTTCCTCAGAAGTACTGCTGCATAGCTGCAATAATGCTACACTGCAAAATGTTCTTGTCTTGTTCCACAGTCGCATCGGAAGCCTTGGTATGACCTCTTCAACCCCATTGCTCGACGCAATCAAGTCGCCCGCTGACCTTCGGAAGATGAAGGAAAGCGACCTGCCTCAAGTTGCGGCAGAACTGCGCGCCGAAACGATCAGCGCGGTTGCGGTAACTGGTGGTCATCTCGGCTCCGGTCTTGGTGTCGTTGAACTGACGGTTGCAATACATCATGTTTTTAATACGCCCGCCGACCGCGTCATTTGGGACGTCGGTCATCAGGCGTACCCGCACAAGATTCTGACCGAGCGCCGCGACCGAATTCGCACCCTGCGTCAGGGTGGCGGTTTGTCCGGTTTCACCAAGCGCGCAGAGAGCGAGTACGACTGTTTCGGCGCTGCGCACTCGTCGACCTCCATTTCCGCAGGCCTCGGCATGGCCGTCGCGCGCGACCTCGCCGGCGGCAACAACAACGTCATCGCGGTCATCGGTGACGGCGCCATGTCGGCCGGTATGGCCTATGAAGCGATGAACAATGCAGGTGCGATGGACTCGCGCCTGATCGTCATTCTCAATGACAACGAAATGTCGATCGCGCCGCCAGTCGGCGCGATGTCGTCCTATCTGTCGCGCCTGACGTCCAGCAACACCTACCGCTCGCTGCGCGAAATCGGCAAGCAGGTCGCCAAGCGTCTTCCGAAGTTCATCGAAAAGGGCGCACAGCGCGCCGAGGAATACGCCCGCGGCATGCTGTCGGGTGGCACGCTGTTCGAGGAACTCGGCTTCTTCTATGTCGGCCCGATCGACGGCCACAACCTCGACCATCTCCTGCCCGTTCTCAAGAACGTACGGGATTCGAAGGTCGGCCCCACCCTGATCCATGTGGTGACCGAAAAGGGCAAGGGCTATGTCCCGGCCGAGTCCTCGGCCGACAAGTATCACGGCGTGGTCAAGTTCGATGTCGCCACCGGCAAGCAGGCGAAAGCCCAGGCCAACGCGCCCGCCTACACCAAGGTGTTCGGCCAGAGCCTGGTCCAGGAAGCCGAGAAAGACGACAAGATCGTTGCAATCACTGCCGCGATGCCGTCCGGCACCGGCGTCGATATTTTCGGCAAGGCGTTCCCCGAGCGGACGTTCGACGTGGGCATCGCCGAGCAGCATGGCGTGACCTTCGCCGCCGGACTTGCCTCCGAAGGCCTCAAGCCATTCGTCGCGATCTATTCCACGTTCCTGCAACGCGCCTACGACCAGGTGGTGCACGACGTAGCCATCCAGGGTCTGCCGGTCCGCTTCATCATCGATCGCGCCGGTCTGGTTGGCGCAGACGGACCGACCCATGCGGGTTCGTTCGACATCGCCTATCTCGGCTGTCTGCCCGGCATGGTGCTCATGGCCGCTGCCGACGAGGCTGAACTGGTTCACATGGTCGCGACGGCTGCCGCCATCGACGATCGTCCGTCCGCCATCCGCTTCCCGCGCGGCGACGGTGTCGGCGTCGACTTGCCGTCGGTTGGCGTTCCGCTTGAAATCGGCAAGGGCCGCATTGTTCGCGAAGGCTCGTCGGTCGCCCTGCTCTCGCTCGGCACCCGGCTTCAGGAATGCCTGAAGGCTGCAGACATTCTAAAATCCCACGGCTTGACTGCCACTGTGGCTGATGCACGCTTCGCCAAGCCGATCGATACGGACTTGGTCCTGCGTCTGGCGCGCGATCACGACGTGCTCGTCACCATCGAGGAAGGTTCGATCGGGGGCTTCGGGGCGCAGGTCTTGCATACCCTTGCAGAGAATGGCGCGCTCGATAAGGGACTGAAGGTTCGCTCCATGGTTCTGCCAGATACGTTTATCGATCAGGACAGCCCGGCCGCGATGTACGCAAAGGCCGGCCTCGACGCCAAGGGCATCGTGACGCGTGTCTTCGAGGCACTGGGCCGCGAAGGCGAGATCAGCGCGGTGCAGCTTGCTTAATCCCGTGCCCCCAAAAGCCGAGATGAAAATCCTGCTGGCTCAGCCACGCGGGTTTTGCGCTGGCGTTGTGCGCGCGATCGAGATCGTCGAACGCGCGCTCGAGAAGTATGGGCCGCCGGTCTATGTCCGTCACGAGATCGTGCACAACAAGTACGTTGTCGAAAGCCTGAAGGCGAAAGGCGCGGTTTTCGTCGAGGATCTGCACGAAGTGCCGGCCAATGCCATCACCGTGTTCAGCGCCCATGGCGTCGCCAAGAGCGTCGAGGAAGAGGCTGCGGCCCGCAGCCTCCCCGTCCTGAACGCGACCTGCCCTCTCGTGACCAAGGTCCACAATCAGGGCAAGCGCTACGTCTCCAAGGGACGCAAGCTGGTCCTGATCGGCCATGAAGGTCATCCCGAAGTCGTCGGCACCATGGGACAGGTCCCCGGCCCCGTCATCCTCGTGCAGAGCGTCGAGGACGTCGCCGCGCTCGATCTGCCGAGCGACGAGCCGATGGCCTACATCACCCAGACCACGCTGAGCGTGGACGACACCCGCGACATCATCGCCGCGCTTGAAGACCGTTTCAGCGACCTCGAAGGCCCCGACACCCGCGACATCTGTTACGCGACACAAAACCGCCAGTCTTCGGTGCGAGACCTCAGCAAGCTCGTCGACGTCATTCTGGTTGTCGGCGCTACCAACAGCTCCAACTCCAACCGCCTCCGCGAGATCGGGACCGAAGTCGGCGTCCCGAGCTACCTCATCGCCGACGGCAGCCAGCTCAATCCTGAATGGTTGAAGGACGCGAAGACCGTCGGCATCACCGCAGGCGCCTCGGCGCCGGAGGTGCTGGTGGACGATGTGATTGACGCCCTGCGGAGAATCGGACCGGTGACAGTGTCCGTGCTGCCGGGCCGGGAGGAAAATATCGAGTTCAGACTGCCGGCCGAGCTGACCCAACGTCAGCCGCGCCTCTCTCCCGTGATGCAAGAAAGATAAACATTCATGGCGATACCGTTTTTCAAAGAGATCAAGATCGGCTCGTATCTCGTCAAGCAGAAGCTGCTCGGCCGGAAGCGTTATCCTCTGGTGCTGATGCTGGAGCCGCTCTTCCGCTGCAACCTCGCCTGTGTCGGTTGCGGCAAGATCGACTATCCCGATGCGATCCTGAACCGCCGCATGTCGGCGCAAGAATGCTGGGACGCCGCCGACGAGTGCGGCGCGCCGATGGTCGCAATCCCGGGCGGCGAGCCGCTGATCCACAAAGAGATCGGCGAAATCGTGCGCGGCCTGGTCGCGCGCAAGAAGTTCGTCTCTCTCTGCACCAACGCGCTGCTGCTCGAGAAGAAGCTCGATCTGTTCGAGCCCTCGCCTTATCTGTTCTTCTCGGTCCATCTGGATGGCCTGAAGGATCACCACGACAAGGCTGTGTCGCAGAAGGGCGTGTTCGACCGCGCCGTGTCCGCGATCAAGGCTGCCAAGGCACGCGGTTTCACCGTCAACGTCAACGCGACCATCTTCGACGGCCATCCGGCCGAGGAGATCGCCAAGTTCCTCGACTTCACGACTGAACTTGGGGTCGGTGTTTCGATGTCGCCCGGCTACGCCTACGAGCGCGCGCCGGATCAGGAGCACTTCCTGAACCGCACCAAGACCAAGAAGCTGTTCCGCGACGTGTTCGCGCTCGGCAAGGGCAAGAAGTGGAATTTCATGCACTCCGGCCTGTTCCTCGACTTCCTCGCCGGCAACCAGAACTTCGAGTGCGAGCCGTGGGGCATGCCTGCCCGCAACATCTTCGGCTGGCAGAAGCCCTGCTACCTGCTCGGTGAAGGCTATACCAAGACCTTCAAGGAGCTGATGGAAACCACCGATTGGGACACCTACGGCACCGGCAAGTACGAGAAGTGCGCGGACTGCATGGCCCATTGCGGCTACGAGCCGACCGCTGCCAACGCCGCAGTCAGCAACCCGTTCAAGGCATTGAAGGTCTCGCTGTTCGGCATCAAGACCGAGGGCCCGATGGCTCCGGAGATCGATCTCTCCAAGCAGCGGCCGGCGCAGTACGTGTTCTCTTCGGAAGTGCAGAAGCGCCTGTCGGAGATCCGTGCCGACGAGGCGAAGGCAGCGGAAGCCAAGGCCGCGAAGCTCGCGGCACAGACCGCAGCTCCGGCCACCAACGCATCGACCGCGGCCTGATTTTCAGACCGCACGCATTCAAAAGGCGCGAGCGTTGCTCGCGCCTTTTTTGTTGCGCAACCAGCTCAATGGAAGCGCCTGCGATGCAGGCATGATCGAACTCCCTCCGCCCAACGGGAGGTGAAGCGAACGTGACTTAGACCGTAGTTCGGGAAATCAGCCCAATGCCTCGCGGCAGCCCTTCAGTGAGCGCAGCGCACGGCTGAAGTCGCGCCCCGTCGAAATCAGATGCGGAATCGTCTTCGGGTTGCGCGCGATGCCGCGCATCACCTTCCACATGTCGACATTACCGTTCGGCTTGATGGCATTCATCGTCAGTTCCGGCAACGCACGATGCGCCGGGTCGCTGATCACGCGTACCGCCGCAAACGGCAGGCCATTGTATTCGGCATATCTCGCAGCGATATGGCTCTCCATATCGACCGCATCGGCGCCGGTGGTGGCGCGCAGCGCAGCCTTGGCCACCTGACCTGTCACGACCTCTTCGACACCTGCAAGGACGCCAGAGACGATCGAGCGGCGGCGTTTCGCTGGCAATGCGACGAGATTCTCCGTCAGCGACGCCTCGGTCGACCAGCGCCGTTTCGCGGTGACGATATGAGAGGCGACAACGACGTCACCTGACTTGAGCGAGGGATTGAGACCGCCGGCGACGCCGAAGCTCACGATGCCGCGAATGCTCGCCGGATCGAACGACGTCATCATTTCGCGCAACTGAACTGGATTGCTTGAACTGCAGATGACGGTGAGACCGGGGCCGGCAGCGATGCGGGCCTCCTGTTTCAAGCCAGTAACGATCAGGACTGGCAGCCCGTCGTGTGCGGCGTCCCCGCCCGCGCCTATAATCACATTCCGATCCCCACGAAGCGGCTGTTAGTATTACGCAAATTCCGGTACCGCGCCAGCGCCCACAAGGGGAAGAACTTAGAATATCCGTGGTATCGCAAATAGAACACACGTGGGAACCCGCCCCCGGTGTACTGCGGCTCGCTCCAAAGCCCGTCTTTGCCCTGGAATTGAATCAAATAGGCGATGCCGCGCTGAGTCGCGGGATGGTCCACCTTCCCAGCCGCCATCAGGGCCAGCGTGGCCCAGGCCGTCTGGGAGGCGGTCGAATCAGACTTCTCATAGCCTCGGTAATCGAGCCGGTAGCTGTTGCCATCCTCGCCCCAGCCGCCGTCGCTGTTCTGGATCGAGATCAGCCAGTCGGCAGCCTTCGCGATCACCGGGTCCGCATGATCGACACCGGCGGCGTTCAGCGCACAGAGCACCGACCATGTGCCGTAGATGTAGTTGACGCCCCAGCGCCCGAACCATGAGCCGTCGGGCAATTGTGTCCGGCGCAGATACTCCACGCCCCGCGCCAGCGGCTCGCTGGTCTTCACCGTCTCGCCAAGCTGCGCCAGCATCGAGACACAGCGCGCGGTGACATCCTCGGTCGGCGGATCGAGCAGCGCGCCATGGTCCGAAAACGGAATGTTGTTGAGATAGTATTCGAGGTTGTCGGCGTCGAACGCCGCCCAGCCGCCGTCCTTGCTTTGCAGGCCGTCGATCCACTCGCGGCCGCGCGCGATCGACTCGTCGAATTTGGTGCCGGCGTTCAGCGTGCCGCGCGCCCGGTCCATCGCCATGACGACGACAGCGGTGTCGTCGAGATCGGGATAATGCGCGTTGTTGTACTGGAAGGCCCAGCCGCCGGGACGCACGCCCGGCCGCTTCTCGATCCAGTCGCCCTCGACGTCGAGCACCTGTTTCGGCTTGAGCCATTCCAGCGCGGCTTTCGCAGAAGCGACCTCCTTCTCACCGCCAACCTCGATCATGGCGTGCGCGGTCAGCGCGGTGTCCCAGATCGGCGAGACGCACGGCTGGCAGTAAGCTTCGTCATCCTTGATGACGAGCAGGTTCTCAATCGACTGCCGCGCCAGCACATAATGCGGATGATCCTTCGGATAACCGAGCAGATCGTACATCATCACGGTGTTGGCCATCGCCGGGAAAATCGCGCCGAGACCGTCAACGCCGTTGAGGCGCTCGGTGACAAACGCCACAGCCTTGTCGATGGCGCGCTGGCGCGGGGCTTTCGGGAACAGCGGATCGACAACGCGCAAGATCTTGTCGAGAAGATTGAAGCCCGTAAACCAGAGCTGACTCTGATGCGGCGCCTTCGCCGACATGCCGATCGTCTTCGGGTCTTCCAGGAACAGTTCATCGATACCGACGCCGAGCGGATTGCGCGCGCGCGGCTTCTTATTCATCAGCACCAGCAGCGGCACAATCACGGTGCGCGCCCAGTACGAAATCTTGGTCAGGTGAATCGGGAACCAGCGCGGCAGCAGCATGATCTCCACGGGCATCATCGGCGCCGCGCGCCATGTCACGACGCCGAACAGCGCCAGCATGATGCGGGTGAACACGTTGCTCTTGATCGCGCCGCCGCGGCGAAGCATTTCCTCGCGCGCCTTCTTCATATGCGGCGCATCGGGCGAATCACCGATCATCTTCAGCGCGAAGTAAGCCTTCACGCTGGCGCTCATATCGAACTCGTGGCCGTAGAACAGCGACCAGCCGCCATTCTCGTTCTGGATACGGCGGAGATAGTTCGCGATCTTGGCTTCCAACGCAGTGTCGATCGGCTCGGCAAGATAGTGCCGCAGCAGGACATACTCCGCCGGAATCGTGGCGTCGGCTTCAAGCTCGAACACCCAGTGGCCGTCGGGCTTGCGATGGTTCAGCAGAGCGCGGCTCGCAGCCGCGATGCTGTTTTCGAGGGCCGGCGCGCTCGGCGCAGCATCGGCCCTATGGTCTTCGAGGAGAGTCATGGAACTCCGTAAAATGCTGATTTTACTGCATTCTCAGGGCCATATCGGCAGCCCTATCGCCAGAGCGGATCGACCCTTCAATGGTCGCTGGCAGTCCCGTATCAGTCCAGTCGCCCGCGAGGAATAGGTTTTTCCACTCGGTGACCGTCCCTGGACGCATGGCATTTTGTTCCGGAGTTGCCTCAAATGTGGCACGGCGCTCGCGCACGATCTGCCACGGCGGCAACGGGCCTTCCGCCACTTCGTCACTGATGGCCGCGGCCTTGCAGATGTCGCGCCAGATATCGCGGGCAAGCTGCTCGCGGGGCACATTCACCAGCCGATCGGCATCGCTGATGGTGATGGACAGCCGCTGCGGAAATGCGAACAGCCATTCGATCAGCCCGCCGATCACACCCATCATCGGCGGCATGTTGTCCGGCGGATCGTAGCGGAAATGCGCGTTGACGATGGCGCGGAACTTGGTCGGCGTCTTGAGCCCCGGCAGGATCGATGCCGCCGAGCGCGGCGGAACCGCGAGCACGACAACGTCGCCGGGCGCGACAGTAATCGTGTCATCGACGAATTCCAGCATCGAGATGGATTCGCCGGCCATCAGCACCTGACGCAGTTCGTGGCCAAGGTTGACCGTTCCGCCCTTCTCGCGGATCAGCTTGATTGCAGGATCGACCAGCACCGTGCTCAAGCCTTCGCGGGCGATCAGTGGGCGGCATGACTTGCCACCAGCCAGCAGCGTCTCACGCACGATGGCACCAGCGAGGCCTGCGGAGCCATCCGGCGGATCGACGTTCAGCGCCGCGAGCATCAAGGGCTGTACAAGCCTCTCATAAAGCTTGCCCTCGCATTTGATCGTGTTGCCAATCAGTGCATCGTTGCCGGCCCAGGCGAGCGGAGCCAACGCGAGATAATCGCCCACACCCGTGTCAGGCACGCGGCGCGACTTGTCGAACAGCCACGTCGGAATGCGTCCGTTGCCAAGATCGAGCATCCAGCGTTTGCCCGCTTTCAGATCGATAAAATCGAATTGCGCGCGCTCAGGCCCGACGAGACCGTCCTCGCTTCCGATCGCCAGCGCATAGGAGCGCGCGTGAAGATTGCCCGACAGCAGCAGGTGATTGCCGTTATCAATGACCATGTCGGTCGCGCCATCATAATAAGAGCGGCAGCGGCCACCGGCTTGCTGCGTCGCCTCGTGGACGTGAACCTCGAATCCTGCATTCGCGAGCCGAACGCCCGCGGACAGGCCGGAAACCCCGGCACCAATGATATGTGCTTTTGCCATCAGATGAATGCGTACCGAATGAGAATGAAAATCTTGGCGGCCTTGCTGAGCTTGACCGGCTTGCGCGGCAGCGCGAAGCCTCGCTCCACGAGCTTTTCGAGGATCGCGTGATAATATTCCGACATGATTTTCGGCGCGCGAACAACACGGCGCGAGTTGCGCGCCATAATGTCGTTCGACTTGGCGAAATGGTCTCGCGCCTGCTTCAGAATGCCTTCACACGCACGCGGCAGCCGCGGATCGGAGGCAACCACCAATGGATCGTTGGACATGATCCCGGCGGCGTTGAGACTTTCGCGCGGCAGATAAAGCCGGCCGATCCCGGCATCTTCGTCAATGTCGCGCAGGATGTTGGTCAACTGGAGCGCGCGGCCGAGATGATGCGCAAGCAAAATTCCATCTTCCTCGCCGAGGCCGAACACCCGCACGGACAGCCGCCCCACTGCGCTCGCGACGCGATCGCAATAGAGATCGAGCGTCCGCGCGTCGGGCGCGCGAATGTCGGCGGGGACGTCCATCTCCATGCCATCGATGATGGCGATGAAATCTTCGCGCCGCAGGCCGAACCGTTTCACCGACGACACATAGTCGCGCAGATGTTGAGGTGGTTTCCCGGCATAAAGCGCATCGATGTCGCGCCGCCATTGATCCAGCGCCTTGAGGCGTTCAGGGCGCGGACCATCGGAGTCGGCGATGTCGTCCACCTGACGGCAGAAGCTGTAGATGTAGAACATCGCCTCGCGCTGTTCGCGCGGCAGGATACGCATCGCCGCGTAGAATGAACTACCCGAGGCGACGCCCCGTACATTCGCTTCCGGCGCGGCGGCGTGCGGCGCTGTGCTGCTCGTTGAGGTCATGTCAGATCACGCGCCCGGTGCTGGCGGGACGTGGGGCCTGCCCCGTCACGCGCCGGAACAGCCCGTTCGCCATGGCGGACAGCGCGACGCCCGCCATCTGCCCCTTTGAGAGATGGACGTTCTCGCTGAGCGGATCGCGCACTTTCAGCAGGTTGACGATCCTATCGGCGAAGGCATCGATCACGCAAACCTCCAGCGCGAACCGGGTGTCCTTGATCTCGCCTGGAAGCGACCGGCCCTCATGCAGCAGGGTCTCAGTGCGCCGCGCCAGCGCATGCAGGCATTTCAGCAGCGCGGGGGTGGAGCGCGCTTCGCCAAGCATTTCGACGGTGGCGCCCGAGGCCGCCAGCGCATCGCGCGGAATGTAGACACGATTGAGATTGCGATAATCCTTGCCGCAATCCTGCAGATGATTGTTGATCTGCAAAGCGGCGCAGATTGCGTCGGACGCTGCCCAGGTCGAACGGTCTTCGCCATGGACGTCGAGCATGAAGCGGCCGACCGGCATCGCCGACAGCGAGCAGTAATGGATCACTTCATCCCAGTTCTCATAGCGCAGCTTGGTGACATCGAGACGAAATGCGTTCAGCAGATCCTGTGCGTGCTTCGGCGACATGCCACGCTCGGCGAACGCACGGCGCAGCGTCACTGCCTCCGGCTGGGTATCGCCCCTGCCGAGCAGTTCGGCTTCCAGCAGGTCGAGCTTGTCAAGCTTCTCCTGCGCGGGCAGCGTCGCGTGATCGGCGACATCGTCGCCGGTGCGCACGAAATTATAGAACGCAAGGATCAGCGCCCGGTGGCGCGGATGGATGATCCACGACGCGACCGGAAAGTTCTCGTCCTTGTGGCCTTTGCCTGAACGCAATTCGCCTGCTGTTGTCATTACGAACTGGACACCTGTGCCTGAGCGCGGCCTTTCCACATTCCGCCACGCCCCTGAAAATGCTGGATCGCGGAGTTGACCGTGAACACCATGTAAGCGACTGCGATTGCGGGAAGCGCCGGTCCCCAAAGAGCCGACTGCCCATAGTACCGCAGCGTGGGCTGGAACGCGAGCGCCATCAGCAGCCACGCGGCCGCCGCAAATACCGCCGCAAGACCGTGACCGAACAACGCGATAAGGACCGGCGCAAGGAACACGACACTCATCGCGATGATCGTGCCGATCAGAAGCACCAGCGAATAGCGCAATTGCGCATAGGCCGAGCGCGAAATCATCCGCCCGACATCAGCGACGGTATCCGACGCCCGAACGCTTTTGACGTGCTGCGAGAAACCGAGCCACACCGGTCCCTGCGTCTTCAGCCGCGCCCCGAGCGCGCAGTCGTCAATCAGCGATCCGCGAATGGCGTCGATGCCGCCAGCGTTCTTCAGCGCGTCCCATCGCGCAAGAATGCAGCCGCCTGCCGCCGCGCCAGTCGAACGCGTGCGGCTGCGCACCCAGCCGAACGGATAAAGCATTCCGAAGAAGAAGATGAAGGCCGGGATCAGATACTTTTCGGCGAAGCTCTCACAGCGGAGCGTCGCCATGATCGACGTCATCGCGAGTTTTTCGTTCTGTGCGCGGGCCACCAGCCGCATCAGCACGTCACCGGAGTAGACGATGTCGGCATCCGTCAGAAGAACATATTCAGGCTGCGCCGTGCTGCTTTCGACCAGCGTGAGCCCCTGCTTGACCGCCCAGAGCTTGCCGGTCCAGCCGGGCGCCAGCGGGCGGCCTTGCAGCACCGTGAGGCGATCCGATGCGCCGATCGCTGCCGCAGCATTGATTGCGATCTGCGAGGTGCCGTCCTGGCTTTGATCGTCGACCAGGATCATCGACAACGTGCCGGGATAGGACTGGCTCAGGATCGAGGTCACGCAGGCGCCGACGCCCGCAGCCTCATCGCGTGCCGGCACGACGACAACGATCGACGGCCAGGTCATGAAGCCGGGCGCAGGCGCAAGGTCATCGAACTTCTGCGTTCGCCAGAAGTCGCCCCGGGCCACAATCAGATAGACCCAGATCGCCAAGGCTACGGCAGCGGTGACCAATGGTATTTCAGCGGACAATTCGGGCTCGCGAGCAGGTTTGGGACGGCGGCAACGGTGGGCCTCCGCCGCAGTCGATTAGCAGGTTCGCGGCCCTTAAGACAATCCTCCATTGGGATGAAATATTCGTGTGATTTCAGTTGTTTATTGGGGTGTTTGGCGCCAAAACGCGCCCCGACGATTTCGGGGAACCCGTCACACATTCTGACCAGCGGCAAACCCCGATGACCAGGCCCACTGGAAATTGAAACCGCCAAGATGGCCGGTGACGTCGATCACCTCGCCGATAAAAAACAGTCCCGGAACGGATCTCGTTTCAAAAGTCTTTGACGACAGTTCTGCCGTGTCGACCCCGCCCAGCGTTACCTCCGCTGTCCGGTAGCCTTCGGTCCCGCGCGGCGTCACCTGCCACCGGTTCACGAGCGCAGCCACCGCCTGCAATTGGCGGTCGGACATGTCCGCCATTCGCGACACTCCACCGCCTGCCTCTGCGATCCTCTGCGCAAGCCGCGACGGCAATAGCCGCGCAAGCCCGGTCGCCAGCTCCTGGCGAGGATGATCGCGCCGCAACTCTTTCAGCGCCGCGAACACATCAACGCCCGGCACCATATCGATCTGAATGTCATCGCCGTCGCGCCAGTACGACGAAATTTGCAGGATCGCCGGACCGCTCAATCCGCGATGGGTAAACAGCATCGCCTCGTCAAACTGCACCCCGTCGCAACTCACCACGGCATCGACCGCGACACCTGCGAGATCCTTTGACCGCGCCAGCAGCGCTTCGTCGAACGTCAGCGGCACCAGTCCTGCGCGCGGCGGGATGATCTTGAGGCCGAACTGCTCGGCGATTTTGTAGCCGATACCGCTCGATCCCATTTTCGGAATCGAAGGACCGCCTGTGGCGATCACCAGCGATTGCCCGCGAATCTCGCCGCGATCGGTGACGATGGAGAATCCGCCCTCACCCTTTGCGACTGTTGAAATCCTTGTGCCCGGATACAGCGTCACACCTGCGGCGGCGCACTCATCGAGCAGCATGTCGATGATCCGCTGCGAGGAGTCGTCGCAGAACAATTGCCCGCGCGTCTTCTCATGATAGGCGATGCGGTGCTTCTCAACCAGCGCGATGAAATCGTGCTGGGTGTATCCGCTCAGCGCGGATTTGCAGAAATGCGGATTGCGGGACAGGAAGTTCGCGGGCGTGGTGTGCAGGTTGGTGAAATTGCAGCGGCCGCCGCCGGAAATGCGAATTTTCTCGGCGGGCCGCTTCGCCTGCTCGATCACAGCCACGCGCCGGCCGCGGCCACCGGCAATGCCGGCGCACATCAAACCCGCCGCGCCTCCACCGAGGACAACGACGTCGTAAACCGATGGCTGTTTCATGAATGTTCTGACGGCAGGACGGCCGGCGCAGCCGTCATGCGCACATCATTCAGCGGCGACAGGCATGTCCCGCAATCTGGTCGAATAATACGATGCATTCTGCTGCCCGCTTGAGGCGTCCCGGGCGAACACTATCAGATGGTGCGCGACCAGACCAACGCTGATGACGCGCTCGATATCGCCGGTTTTCAGGCGCGGCCATGCGAACTTCCAGAACTCGCGGCGATAGTCGCTCTTCATCCCGACATGCCAGATGATGTTGGAGAGCATCGTCATGCCGCGCTTGATGTTGCGCCAGGACAGACGCTGCTTGCTGTTCGGCGGCTGGAAGCGGTTCGGATAGGTCTCGCGCACCTGATGCTCGAACCGCGCGAACAGCCTCTCTGGCGTGTAGGCCCGGCCCATACATTCCCGCCATGTCGAGACGACGTGTTCGTAGGGGAGGAAGAAATCGACGTTGGAATCGCGATCGCTGTCCTCGATCAGACGGCCCTCGCGCTTCAGCCGGTCATACAGCGGTGTGCGCGGCAGGGCCTGCAGCAGATTGATGGTCAGCAGCGGAATCTGGGACTGGTCGATGAATTCGAGAATGCCCTCGCCCGCGTCGACCTTGTCGGTATCGAGGCCGAGAATAATGCCGGACACGACTTCCAGTCCGTAGCTGTTCAGCGTCTGCACACCCTCCAGGATCGGCACCATCATATTGTGCTGCTTCGACATCGCTTTCAGCGCATCGGGGTCCGGAGTTTCGATTCCCGCGAACAATGTCGTGAAGTAAGCGTCGCGCATCAGCGACAGGATTTCTGGACGCTTGGCGATGTTCAGTGTCGCCTCACAGGCGAACTGAATCGAATATCCGTTGCGCTTCTGCCATTCGACCAGATGCGGCAGCAGATCCAGCGTTGCTTTCCGGTTGCCGATGAAATTGTCGTCGACGAAGTAAACCGCACCGGCGAGACCGCACTCCAGCATTTTATCCAGTTCAGCAATCACCTGCTCCGGCGACTTGAGGCGCGGGTTGCGGCCGTAAAGCGCCGGGATGTCGCAGAATTCGCACTGATAGGGACAGCCCGACGAGAACTGGATGCTGCCGATGAAGTATTTATTGAGCGGGAGCAGCTCATAGGCGGGAAGCGGAAACTCCGACATCTCGCGGCGCTCTTTCGTGGTCAGCACCACCTGCCGGTCAGGCCGCGCGGAATCCCGCCCAAGACGCCGGAACAACTCATAGGTTGCGTCGCCGAGTTCGCCCACATGCAGGTAGTCGAAGTCCGGATAATATTCCGGGCACGCGCTGACCGAGGGACCGCCGAGCGCCACCGCAAGATCATGTTCGTGCGCCCGCCGGCAAATGTCGTTGATCTGCGGCCGCTGGATATGCATGCCGCTGACGAACACCGCATCGGCCCAGATGAAGTCCTCATCGGTCGCCGCCCGGATGTTCTCATCAAGAAAACGGACCTCCCAGCCCGCCGGAAGCGAGGCCGCGATCAGCAGCAGGCCCTGCGGGGGCATGAAAGCCTGAACGCCGTCGGTCAGGGGGTATGCGTATTCGAAAGTGCCAAATGAGGGGGAATATCTGGGAAAAACACAAAGGATACGGCGAAGGGAAGGACTTACCACGTCTCTCATCAGGCCCCCTGCTCTCGAGATGTGCAGTTGCGCTAAGAACGGGCCACAATTCCGGTGAGATTAGGGCGCTTCCGAGTAAGCAGACCCGCGCTCAGCGCAGCCATACTCAGATAAGCAAGCTGCGGACCATTCCAAGAACAACCTTCGTTCAACGGTTTGGTTCCGCCGGTTCCAATCCCTTATCAAAGGCTGCTATCGTCGCGGGACAAAAAGACACGAGCCCTGCGGAGGAGCCCCATGACACAGACCAATCGCCAGATCCTGCTGGTCGAAAAGCCCACCGGCAAGCTGTTGCCGCAGAATTTCAAAATGGCGGAAGCCGCCATTCCCGAGCCGAAGGACGGCGAGGTCCTGTTGCGGGTGCTTTACATCTCGCTCGACGCCGCCAACCGGGCCTGGATGCAGGGTGCGACCTATCGCGCCGCCGTCGAGGCTAATACCGTGATGGCGGGCGGTGCGATTGCTGAAGTGGTGAAATCCAGTGCATCCGGCTTCGCCCCCGGCGATCTGGTGTTCGGCGATACCGGCTGGCAGGACTATGCCGTGGTGCGCGCCAAGAATCTGGTCAAAGTACCGCGCATCGATCCGATCACAAATCTGTTGAGCGTCTACGGCGTCGCGGGTCTCACCGCCTATTTCGGCCTGCTCAATGTCGGCAAGCCGAAGGCCGGGGAAACCGTTGTGGTATCCGCAGCTGCCGGATCGGTCGGCTCGTTCGTCGGCCAGATTGCCAAGATCAAGGGCTGCCGCGTCGTCGGCATCGCGGGCGGCAAGGAGAAGTGCGACTGGCTGGTCTCTGAACTCGGCTTCGATGCAGCCGTCGATTACAAGGCCGAGCCGGTGTTCAAGGCGCTGAAGGCCGCCGCGCCGAACGGCATTGATGTCTACTTCGACAATGTCGGCGGCGATATCTTCGAGGCCTGCCTGCCTCAGATGAACCAGCACGGCCGCATCTCCTGCTGCGGCGCGGTTTCTGCCTATGACGGCACACCGCCTGCCCACGGCCCGCGCGGCGTGCCGGGACTGATCGTGGTTAAACGCCTCACTGTGCAGGGCTTCATCTTCACCGACTTCAACGACCAGCGCGAGGCCGCGCTCGCCGATCTCCAGTCTTGGGTGAAGGCCGGCAAGATCAAGGTGCAGGAAGATATCATCAAGGGCCTGGAAAACACGCCAAAGGCGCTGATCGGACTTCTGGCCGGCGAGAACCGCGGCAAGCGGATGGTCAAGGTGTAACGAACACTAGTTCCATTCCATTCAAAAATGCATGTGTCACCACCGCACAAACGCATAACGCCGATGAGGTGAGTGGCACGTACATTGCTGTGTTTTCTCCATCCATGGAGAAAACTGGCATGAGTCTCACCACCGATCTCAAGACAAGCAACGCGCGCTGGATTCAACTGTTGCTGGGCGTCATCGCGATGATGGCGATCTCCAGCCCGCAATATGTCTGGACGCTGTTCGTCAAATCCTTCCAGACCACAACAGGCGCAACGCTTCCCGCGATCCAGATCACCTTCTCGTTGCTGATCGTCCTGCAAACATGGCTGTCGCCGGCACAAGGCTGGCTGATCGACCGTTTCGGACCAAAGCTCCTGATCGCCGCAGGCACCGTTCTGAGCGGACTGGGATGGGTACTTTCGGCCTATGCAACATCGCTGACCGCGCTTTATGCAACCTATGGCTTGTTTTGCGGCATCGGCACCGGCATCGTTTATGTCGGCATCGTCGGCCTGATGGTGCGCTGGTTCCCGGACCGGCGCGGTTTCGCCACGGGGATGGTTGCCGCCGGATATGGCTTCGGCGCGATCCTGACCACGTTCCCGATCGACGCCATGCTGAAGAGTTCGACGTATCAGTCGACGCTTATCACCTTCGGCATCATTCTCGGCGCCGTTGGCCTTCTGGCCGCGCTCGGTTTGCGCAATCCCAAAGCCGGAGAGACCGCGGCAGCGGCGACCTCGATCAAGGTCGCAACCTCGGCCGTCGATTACGAACCGAAGCAGATGCTAAAGACACCGATCTTCTGGCTGATGTTCATCATGATGACGATGATGTCCACCGGCGGGCTGATGGTGATTTCGCAGTTCGCAAATTTCACCAAGGATTTTGGGGTCGCCAATGTGATGGTCTGGGGTCTGGCGGCACTGCCGCTCGCACTCACCATCGATCGCATCACCAATGGACTGACCCGGCCATTCTTCGGCTGGGTGTCGGATCGCATCGGACGTGAGAATACGATGGGCCTCGCGTTTATCTTCGAAGGCATCGCCATCGCATTGATGGTCGCCTTCCGCGACAACGCGCTTGCGTTCGTGCTGCTGTCGGGCATCGTCTTCTTTGGCTGGGGCGAGATCTTCTCGCTGTTCCCCTCCACCCTGACCGACACCTTCGGCACCAAGAACGCGACCACGAATTACGGGTTTCTCTACATGGCCCAGGGCATCGGTTCTGTGCTCGGCGGCCCGGTTGCAGCAATGATCCGTGAATCCACCGGGAGCTGGATGCCGGTCTTCGGCCTGATCATCGTCATGGATGTGCTGACCGGCCTGCTCGCCCTGTTCGTCTTGAAACCATGGCGAATGGCGTGGTTCGGGCACGCCGCACCCGGCATACCTCTGGCTGCCCCCGCCGAATAGGTTTCTTAGCAAATCCACGCCAAAATGCCCGGCGAAAGCCGGGCATTTTGCGGTTTGCCAAAAGTGAAGTATTCACTTACATAGAGCGTCGCGTCCATTGCCGGCGCATCAACGCTGGACCATGGATACGACCAATGCTGAATACGCCTCGCTCCCTCCGCGGCATGGTAACCTCGCCGCACCATCTCGCCTCTGAGGCCGGACTGCGCGTGCTGCGCGAAGGCGGCAATGCCATTGAGGCAACGCTGGCCATGGCAACGAGCCTGCCGGTGGTCTATCCGCACATGAACTCGATCGGCGGTGATGGCTTCTGGCTGATTTCCGCCGGCGGCAAGCCACCGATCGCAGTGGACGGCTGCGGCGCGGCGGCACAAGCCGCAACGGTCGAATTCTATAAGGGCAAGGGCCTGTCCGCTATTCCCCCGCGCGGTCCGCTTGCCGCCAACACCGTTGCAGGCACGCTGTCCGGCTGGGCCGAAGTGATCGCGATCAACAAGGAAATGGGCGGCAAACTCCCCCTCTCCCGGCTGGTTGAAGACGCAGTGTGGTCTGCCGAGAACGGTTTTGCCGTCACCGCGACACAGCAGGAACTGACCGAGACCAAGCTGGCTGAGCTGAAAGACTCGCCGGGCTTTGTCGACACGTTCCTGTTCGATGGCAAGCTTCCGAAGGAAGGCGAGCTTATGAAGCTGCCTGCGCTGGGCGCGACGCTGAAGCGGCTCGGCAAGAACGGCCCGATGGATTTCTACACCGGCGCGCTGGCGAAGGAGATCGCAGCCGATCTGGCGCGCTGCGGCTCGCCGGTCACCCTCGCCGATCTCGCCGCCCACAAGGCGCAGCGCCGCCACGCGCTGTCAGTCGCGATCAAGGGCGCGACGCTCTATAATTTCCCGCCGCCGACACAGGGCCTCGCCTCGCTGATGATCCTTGCGATCTTCGAGCGGCTCGGCGTGCAGGAGGCTGAGACCTTCGAATATCTTCACGGCATTGTCGAAGCCACCAAGCAGGCGTTCCTGGTGCGCGATCGCGTTGTCGGCGATCCGGCACTGATGACGGAAAAGGCCGAGCATTATCTGACATCGGAAATTCTGGATGGGCTTGCCGCCAACATCAACCGCAAGCGCGCATTGCCCTGGCCGGTGCCGGTCAATCCGGGCGATACTGTCTGGCTGGGCGCGATCGACAAGGACGGCATCGCCGTCAGTTTCATCCAGAGCATTTACTTCGAGTTCGGCTCCGGTTGCGTGCTCGAGAACTCGGGCATCGTCTGGCAGAACCGCGGCTCGAGCTTCCTGCTCGACGGCGACGGCCCCCGTGCGCTGCGCCCCGGCCGCAAACCCTTCCACACCCTCAATCCGGCGATGGCGCTGTTCAACGACGGCCGCCGTATGGTCTACGGCAACATGGGCGGCGAAGGTCAGCCGCAAAGCCAGTCCGCAGTGTTCAGCCGTTACGCCATGTACGGTCAGGGCTTGCAGGCCGCGATCACTGCGCCGCGCTGGCTGCTCGGCAAGACATGGGGCGATGCCACGGTGACGCTGAAGCTGGAAGACCGCTTCGATCCGGCGGTGGTTCAGGCCATGCGAGATGCCGGTCACGATATCGAGATCCTGCCGGCTTTCACGTCGACTATGGGTCATGCGGGCGCTGTCCTGCGCCACGCCGACGGAATGTTCGAGGGCGCCACCGATCCCCGCAGCGATGGCGCAGCGATGGGATTTTAAGAGTCGGATGAGTCGCTTAAGCGTGGCACCTCATCCTCACGCAAAACATCATCCCGAGATTCAGTCCCGGCGTGAGATTTGAATCGTAACCCGCTCATCGGACTCAGTTTTCGCAACTCCCTCGCCGCGCTCTTGCGGGGAGAGGGTTGGGGTGAGGGCAATCTTTCACAAGCAAAATCTAGAGGTGAAGACAGGCTACCTTCGCCGCAGCGATTTCATCGCGTCGATACAGCGCCCGGTGATAACTTCCCAGTTCCCCGCCTTGACGTCCGATGCCGGGCATAGCCACGACCCGCCGACTGCGATCACATTCGGCTCGGCCAGCCATGTCGCGGCGTTGGCGGCGCTGACCCCGCCAGTCGGGCAGAAGCGTGTGCTGGGAAACGGTCCGGCCAGAGCGCGCAGCATCGGGATGCCGCCGGATTGCTCGGCGGGAAAGAACTTCAGCAGATCGAATCCGCGTGCCCGCGCCTGCATCAGCTCGGATGCGGTGGCGACACCCGGCAACAGCGGAAGGTCGCTCGCCGCCGCGGCGTCGAGCAACTCGGGCGTCGCACCGGGGCTGACGGCGAACCGCGCACCGATTATCTGCGCGCGCCGCAGGTCGTCCGCGCTCAGCACGGTGCCGATCCCGACCACCGCTTCCGGGACCTCGGCAATGATTGCCCTGGCCGCATCGGCCGCCGCGTCGGTGCGGAATGTGATTTCGAGAGTCTTCACGCCGCCCGCCACCAGTGCGCGGGCGAGCGGCACGCCGTCCTCGACACGGGCGATGGTCAGCACCGGAATAATGCGCGCCGGGATCAGGATCTTCTCCAGCGCGGCCTGTCTCTCAGAGCCTGACATGCCGGTCATGACGATCGCTCCATCCCGGCCGTACTGGCCCTTCCCTCAGGCGGCATTGCGGTCCGTGGGATGATCGCGCCGCGATGGCCGATCACCACACCCGCCAGCCGATGCCCGGCCCGCGCCGCCTCGACCGGCGTTGCTCCATTCAGCCGCGCAGCAAGATACGCGGCGGCGAAACTGTCACCCGCCGCCGTGGTGTCCACCACCTTGCCGACCAGCTCCGCCTTCACGCTATGCTCCACGCCATCATGCCTGACAACACTGCCCGGCGTTGCAAGTTTCAGCACAACCTCACGCGCCGCCATCCGGTCGATCAGTTCGCCATGCATCCGCGCTCCGAACAACGGCGTGAGATCATCGACCGACGCAAGCACGATATCGGCGACCGCAAGGACGTCGCGATAGACCTGACGCGCGGTATCCAGCACCGGCCACCCTTGCACGCGGAAATTGGTGTCGAACGCCACGCGCGTCGAGCCCTCGCGAGCTTTCGTGAGCGCATCGATCAACCGCTGACGGCCATCGGGGCTATAGAGCGACAGCGTGACACCTGAGAGGTAAATCAGGTCATAACTCGCCAGCGCCGCCAGGATCGCATCGGTCTGCGGCAGATCGAGCAGCATCCGCGCCGCAGCGTTCTCCCGCCAGTAATAGAACGATCGCTCGCCGGTCTCGCTGGTCCTGATCACATAAAGACCCGGCAGCTTGCTATCGACGCGCGCGACATACGCGGTGCCAACGCCCTCGCCCTTCCAGGCCTCGACCATTTCGTCGCTGAACGGGTCGGTCCCCAGCGCGGTGATGTAGTCCACACTCATGCCAAGACGCGCGAGATACACCGCCGTGTTCAGGGTATCGCCGCCATAACTACGCGTCAGTTGACCACCGGCGCCCTGCGAAAGTTCGATCATGCATTCGCCAATGCAGGCGACAGTTGTCATCGCTGCACCGGCGTTTTGTCAGGACACGAATGAACCGTCGAGTTCGTCTTCAATATGAATGCGAATGATGTCATCGAAGGTCTTTTCGGCCGTGGTGAAACCGAGTTTGAGCGCGCGATCGGTGACGAAATCGCGCGGCCAGCCGGCCACGATGCCGACAATGGTCGGATCCGGCTCGCGCTTGATCCGTGCCGTCACATTCGGCCCTGCCACGCGCGTCAGCGCGGCGATCTGCTCGCCAACCGTCACCGAAAGTCCCGGCATGCTGAGCGCCCGGCGCGGACCGATGGTGCCGGTGTCCATGGTCGCGGCATGCAGCAGGAAGCCGACTGCGGAGCGCGGCGATGCGTGCCAGTGGCGCACATCTTCGGACACCGGCAGAACCGCTTCCTTGCCGGCCAGCGGCTCGCGGATGATGTTGGAGAAAAAGCCGGATGCCGCCTTGTTCGGCAGCCCGGGCCGCACACAAATGGTCGGCAGACGGATACTGACGCCGTCGAGCAGGCCCTTGCGGGAGTAGTCGGAAACCAGAAGCTCGCCGATCGCCTTCTGGGTGCCATAGCTCGTCAGCGGTGTGGTGAAGAACTCGTCACCGATCTTTTCTGGGAATGGCGCACCGAACACCGCAATCGACGACGTAAACACCACGCGCGGTTTGTAGCCGCCGCCAATGGCGCGGATGGCGTCGATCAGATAACGCGTGCCATCGAGATTGATGCGATAGCCCTTGTCGAAGTCCGCTTCAGCCTCACCCGAGACAATGGCCGCGAGATGGAAAATCACATCCGGTTTTGCCGCCACCAGTTTGGTCACCGCAGCCTGATCCGCGACGTCGCAGGTCACCGTCTCGACGGGAATGGAGGTATTCGGCTCTGCCGGAGCGACGACATCCTGCAACGTCATACGGGTGATGTCGGACTTTCCGAGCCTGCCGTCGCGGAGCAACCGATCGACAAGTTTGCGCCCGACCATGCCGGCCGCGCCGAGAACCAGAATATGCAACGTGCCTTCTCCACTTTCCGTCAGGGCCGGGCTCGTCCCGGCCATCCACGTCTTTCTTATTACATCTCAAGACGTGGATGCCCGCGACAAGTGGAGGCATGACGATCTCAAGATCGAAGTCTATTCCTTGACCGCGCCGGTCATGGCGGACACGTAGTGCTCCACGAAGAACGCGTAAAGAATGACCAGCGGCAGTGAGCCGACCAGCGCGCCTGCCATCAACGATCCCCATTTATAAATATCGCCGTCGACGAATTCGTTGACGATGGCAACGGGGACCGTCTTGTTCTGCGTCGAGGACAGGAAAGTCAGCGCGTAGATGAACTCGTTCCAGCAGAGCGTGAACGAGAAGATGAAAGCCGAGATCAGCCCGGGCACCGCAAGCGGCAGCACGATCTTGGTCAGGATCTGCCAGCGGCTGGCGCCGTCGATCAACGCGCATTCTTCAAGTTCGTACGGAATGGTCTTGAAGTAACCCATCAGGAGCCAGGTTGAGAACGGAATCAGCAGCGTCGGATACACCAGGATCAGCGACAGCGGGGAATCGAACAGCCCGTAGGAGTGGATCACCGACGCCAGCGGAATGAACAGGATCGACGGCGGGATGAGATACGCCAGGAAGATCGAGGCGCTGACGACATTGGCGCCCTTGAAGCGGAGGCGAACGATGGCATAGGCCGCCAGCACGCTGGCGACAATCGAGATGAACGTCGCAGCAGCAGCGACATACATCGTGTTCCACAGCCAGCGCGGATACTGCGTCTCGAACAGCAGCTTCTGGATATGCTTCAAGGTCGGCTTCACAACCCAGAACGGGTTGTAAGTCTCCATATCGATCAACTGTTCATCGGGTTTGATCGACGTCAACGCCATCCAGTAAAACGGAAACAGCAAGATGACGACCATGATGAACAGCGGAATGTAGAGCGTCACGATCTTGCTGGGCAACGTCTCGAGATAGCTCATGCCCTCGCTGTTGTCGGTCGACGACTGCGCTGTCGCGGCTGGCGGATGTGCTGCGTGATCGGTCATTGTCAGATCCTTGCTGCCATTTGCGCCATGCGCGCGCGGGGCTTGCCCCGACCGCGCAAAACCAAAAACTTCAGCGGCGCGACGTCATCAGTCATTGTCAGACCCCTGCTGCCATTTGCGCCGCTGCATGCCGAACCACGAGATGGCGATGGCCGCCAGCAGGAATGGAATCATCGCCGTCGCGATCGCCGCGCCCTCGCCGAGCCGGCCGCTGAGAATACCGCGCTGATAACTCAACGTCGCCATCAGATGCGTCGCGTTGACCGGGCCGCCGCGGGTCAGCGCCCAGATCAACTGGAAATCGGTGAAGGTGAACAGCACCGAGAATGTCATGACAACTGCGATGATCGGCGTCAGCAGCGGATAGGTGATATAGCGGAAACGCTGCCAGTTGGTCGCGCCGTCGAGAGTCGCGGCCTCATAGAGCGATGGCGACACCGTCTGCAAACCTGCGAGCAGCGTAATGGCGACGAACGGCACGCCACGCCAGATATTGGCGATGATGACGCTGACCCGCGCCCAGGTGGAGTCGCCCAGAAAATTGATGTTTTGATGGATCAAGCCCATCTTGGTGAGCGACCAGGAAATAATCGAGAATTGCGAGTCGTAGATCCACCAGAATGCGATCGCCGACAGAACCGTGGGCACGATGAACGGGATCAAGACGGCGGCGCGGATCAGCGCTTTGAAGGGCATGCTGCGATTAAGGAGCAATGCGAGATAAAGCCCGAGTGCGAATTTGATGGCGCTGGCCACGATGGTGTAAACGAGAGTGTTGAACACCGACAACCAGAAGACGCCGTCCTCCCACAACCATTCATAGTTCTCGATACCGATGAACTGTCCGGCGCGGCCGATGCGAACATCGGTAAAACTCATCCAGATACCGAGACCGAGCGGATAAGCCAGAAACAGGATCAGGAAGCCCGCCGCAGGCAACATGAACCACAGTGCGATCCAGTTGCGGTTCGTCACAAGACGCTGCCAAGCGGATTGCGAGCTGACATATGGCTTGGCGGAGACGGTTGCTGGAATCGTGGTCATGGTTCCAAACCCTTGTCGCGCATTCCGCAAAAGTGGAAACCAGTTTTGCGGACAGACTACGCGCAGATGGCCGATCGATAAAGCGCCGGCGCGAAGGTTCCGCGCCGGCGATGTTCCATTTATCAGCGGTAGAGCCGCTTGGCCTGACGCTCGGCGAAGGCGATCGAGCCCTTCGCGTCTTCACGGCCGGTGCAGTAGTTCGCGAACATGTCGACGACCAGGAAGTCCGCGATCGCCGCTGCGGCGTTCTCTCCGAGCGTACCGAGACCACCCGGCGTCAGGGTGCGCTTGGCGACGTCACGGTACACCGTGTTCTTCGGATCCGACGTCCAGACAGGATTGTTGTCGTAGCCATTGAGGAATGGCGACAGATAGCCGGACGCAGACGTCAGCCACGGATTGAACTGGTCAGCCTCCATCATGAACGCGGTCAGCGCCTTGCATGCCTGCGGGAACTTCGTGAAGTTGAAGGTCAGCATCGTGAACGGCAGATGCAGTTCGGTCGGCTTGCCGGCCGGGCCGATCGGCATGTAAGCATGATTCATGTCTTCGGCGATGTTCTTCGCCTCGCGCTTGGCGGTGACATAAACCGAGATGCCGTTGCAGGTCGCGTGCAACTGGCCGGCAAGGAACGCCTTGTTGTTCGACGAGTCGTTCCACGAGGCCGTGCCGGGAATGAATTCGCCGTAGAGCGCCTTGACGTATTCCAACGCCTTCATCGTCTCGGGCGAGTTGATGATGACCTTGTCGTTCTTGTCGACGAGATAGCCGCCATGGGTCCACAGCGCCCAGTGCAGCCAGGTGTTGGCGTCGCCCGAAGCGTGGCCGAGCGCCATGCCTGCCGGTGTGCCGTTCTTGTTGAGCGCCTTGCACAGTTCGAGGAAACCCGCCGTGTCCTTCGGGAATTCCTTGAAGCCGGCCTTCTCCATCGAGCTGATACGATAGTTCATCAGCGCGCCGGTGCAGGCGACCGGGATGCCGATCCACTTGCCGTTCTTGTCCTTCCCGTAGGCATTGGCCGAGTCGGCCCAGCCGCCGTACTTCTTGCCGAGATAGTCGGCAACGTCGCTCACGTCGACGCACTTCGTCGGCAACAGATGCGGCAGCGAATACAGGCCCCAGACCATGTCGAGGCCCTGCCCGGTGTTGGCCGCGACCGAAGCCTTCGGCTGAATGTCGTCGTAGGATTCGTTGGAAACGTTGACTTCGACGCCCGTGGCCTTGGTGAAGGCTGCGATGATGTCCATAAAGGCCTTGTCCTCGGCCTCAACGAACCGCTTCCAGCGCAGCAGGTTGATCTTGGCGCCGGCTTCGGGCTTCCACTGCGTGGTCTGCGCCCAGGCCTTGGCAAATCCGAGCAGTTGATCCGCCGAAACCGTCGCCGCGCCGGCGAGCACCGATGCGCCACCTTTGAGCAGCGAACGGCGATTTGGCATAAATTTATCCATAAGCTTCGTCTCCCTGTTGTACCGGCTCTTGGTTGTGACGGCCGGCTGTTGGCTATGATTTTAGTGAAACGCGATTGCTAGTTGATCAGACGCTTTCCGGTCTCCTTGTCGAAGACATGCGCTGCAGCCGGATTCGGCCGCAGCCTGACCTTGTCGCCCGGCTTCACCGGACGGCGGTCGCGAATGACGGCGATCAGATCCTGCTGGCCGATGCGTGCAACGATCTGGGTTTCCGACCCGGTCGGCTCGACCACAATCACATCGGCCTCGATCCCGTCATCCGCGAATTCAAGATGCTCGGGGCGGATGCCGTAGGTCACCGGCTTGCCATCGAGACCGGTGCGCGACGCCGCCAGCGGCAGCTTCGCGCCGTTCGCCGTCTCGACATGCGGCGTGTTGCTGCCGACCAGCTTGCCGTCGAGGAAATTCATCGCGGGCGAGCCGATGAAACCCGCGACGAACTTGTTGTCCGGATGATCGTAGAGTTCGAGCGGCGATCCCATCTGCTCGACAATGCCGTCGTGCATGACAACGATCTTGTCCGCCATGGTCATGGCTTCGATCTGATCGTGGGTGACATAGACCGTCGTCGTCTTCAGCCGCTGATGCAGTTCCTTGATCTCGGTGCGCATGGCGACGCGCAGCTTGGCGTCGAGATTGGACAACGGCTCGTCGAACAGAAATACCTGGGGATCGCGCACAATGGCCCGGCCCATGGCGACGCGCTGGCGCTGACCGCCGGATAACTGCCTCGGATAGCGGTCGAGCAGCGGCGTCAGCGCGAGAATATCGGCCGCGCGGCGCACCAGCTTGTCGATCTCGTCCTGCGGCGCGTCGCGCAGCTTGAGCGAAAAGCCCATGTTCTTGGCGACGGTCATGTGCGGATAGAGCGCATAGTTCTGGAACACCATGGCGATGTCCCGTTCTTTCGGCTGCACGTCGTTGACCACGCGGTCGCCGATCGAGATCGTTCCGGAGGTGATGTTCTCCAGACCCGCCAGCATTCGCAGCAAGGTCGACTTGCCGCAGCCGGAGGGACCGACCAGAACGACAAACTGTCCGTCCTCGATCGGAACCGTCACGCCGTGCAGGACTTCAAATCCGCCAAACGATTTCCGCACGTCGTGAATGTGCACTGACGCCATAAACTCTCCTCCCTGTCGTCCCGGCGTCGTCCGGCGAAAGCCGTCGCTGCTCTGTTTTTCTGAACTTCGATGCTTGGAAGTTGCCGAACGTATTCTCTGCGGTTTGCCCGTTCTTGCTATTAGCATACATTCCCCAAGTGGCATGCCG
>NZ_APJI01000015.1 GCF_000497575.1 Afipia sp. OHSU_II-C1 | reverse complement strand
TTTGGGCGAGGGGACCGTACTTCCGGGTGCGGACGGGGGAGGTACTCGACCCCTGATCCGGACGGCTTTCGCCGCCTTCGTCCGCTCCGCGTCCAGCCGGCGAACGGCAGAGCCACGTAGTTGGCCCGGACGGTGACCCCAGCCTCCCGGACGTGTGTTTGCGAGACACACGCGCAGGCGCCGCATCCTGCTCCGCTTCAAAGCGCCCTCGAGAAGCGCCCCTCACGACCAGGACGATGCGGACTATATTCCTAGATCGGGACATGTCAAGCGTTGCGTCCTCCTGAGGTGCGAGCCGCGTTTGCGGCAAGCCTCGAAGGATGCGTGGCAAACTGCGGATCGCGTTGTCATCCTTCGAGGCACGCAAGTGCTCGCACTTCAGGATGAGGTTTCAGAATGTGCCGTCATTGCGGGAGCGAAGCGACGAAGAAATCCAGTCTTTCGCGGCGACAAGTGCAGATGGATTGCTTTGCTGCGCTCGCAATGACGCACGTGATTGCCGAGATATTGCGCATCTCTCAACGCGTCGTCCCCCCGCAGGCGGGGACCCGTGCTCCCTGAGGACCGGGTGAGGCTATTCGTGCGAAACGCCCGGAATGATGAGCGGCCATGTCGCGTGATCGGCCGGGCGGGTTCCAGTTGGAACCTCCACCCCCTGTCAGTGTTGTCTCGGTGGACGGCGGCGGATGTACCCGCCGTCCGGCGGACAGGCATGGAACGGGCGGTTCCAGGCCTTGCCACTGAAATCGTTGCCGTTTCGGGGAGGCGGGATTCCAAGTTCCAGAGCCATCCCGCCGCGGCTGCCTGCCATCGCCGGTTACGGCGTCCAATCGAAAGGTCGAGAGTGAAACCGGTGAAAAGGACGGCGGGATGTCAGTTTTGACAAACATCCAGATGTCCCCGGCACAGGTCTCGCAGCAAGGAAGCGCTCCCGTTTCCGCCGCGCTCGCAATGGGTGCCGTTGAGACCGATATTCCCGCGCGGCTGGACTCGCTGCCATGGGGCGGCTTTCATACCCGCGTGATCGCGGCACTCGGCATCACATGGATTCTCGACGGGCTCGAGGTCACTCTGGCCGGGGCATTGTCGGGTGCATTGAAAAGCAGCCCGGTTCTGAATTTCAGCAACACCGACATCGGTATTGCGACCAGCGCCTATCTTGCGGGCGCAGTGCTCGGTGCCATCGGCTTCGGCTGGCTGACCGATCGCATCGGGCGCAAGAAACTGTTCTTCGTCACGCTGGCGGTTTATCTCACGGCGACAGCGGCAACAGCCTTCTCGTGGAATCTTGCAAGCTTCGCGCTGTTTCGATTTATCACCGGCGCGGGGATCGGTGGCGAGTACACAGCGATCAATTCAACGATTCAGGAACTGGTGCCTGCGCGCTATCGCGGCCGTACCGATCTGATCGTCAACGGCAGCTTCTGGATCGGAGCTGCCATTGGTGCGGTGAGTGCGATCGTGCTGCTCGATCCGGCGGTGATTGATCCAGAGCTCGGATGGCGGCTGGCGTTTCTGACCGGCGCAGGCCTTGGTCTGGTCGTATTCGTGATGCGGTTATGGATTCCCGAAAGTCCGCGCTGGCTGATGATTCACGGTCAGCCGGAGCGGGCCCTGAAAATCGTCGCGGACATCGAACGTGCGGTATCCGGCGGCGGCAAACCGGATCATCTCTTGCCGAAGATCAGGCTGACGATGCGGACGCATACACCGCTGCGCGAAGTTGCCGACACCTTGTTCCATACCTATCGTAGCCGCTCGCTGGTCGGACTGTCCCTGATGGTGTCCCAGGCGTTCTTCTACAACGCGATTTTCTTCACCTATGCTTTGGTTTTGACAGATTTCTTCGCTATCCCGGCCGCGAATATCGGCTGGTACATTCTGCCGTTCGCCGCCGGAAACTTTCTCGGGCCGCTGTTTCTCGGATCGTTGTTCGATACGTTGGGACGGCGCACCATGATCGCGCTGACCTACAGCGTGTCGGGCATTCTGCTTGCCGTGTCGGGCTACCTGTTCTCGATCGGCGTACTCAGTGCGCAAACCCAGACGATCGCCTGGATGGTGATCTTCTTCTTTGCGTCGCCGGCGGCCAGCGCCGCGTATCTGACCGTGAGCGAAACCTTTCCGCTCGAGGTCCGCGCTCTGGCCATCGCGCTGTTCTATGCGATCGGCACCGGCATCGGAGGCGTCGCGGGGCCCGCGCTGTTTGGAGTTCTGATCGATACCGGCTCGCGCGGCAGCGTGTTCGCCGGTTATTTGCTCGGATCGGTTCTGATGGTCGCCGCTGCGCTCATCGCGTGGCGCTACTGCATCGATGCCGAGCGCAAATCACTTGAGGAGGTTGCGCGGCCGCTCGCCGCGCAGGGTAAATGATGGATCATCGCGTGGTTGAAAAAACTCCGGCAAAGAGTGCGGGCGAGGCGTTGGCTGCGCCGGCGGGTATTGTGCCGGATCTTGACCAGACGGCGCTGCTGCTCGATATCGACGGCACCTTGCTGGAGCTGGCGCCGACGCCGCGCGATGTCGTGGTGCCGCCAAATCTCGGAAGCACACTTCAGGCGCTGCACGATCGCCTGGATGGCGCGCTGGCGCTGGTCAGCGGACGCTCGCTGACCGACATCGATGTCATCTTTGCGCCGTTGCAGTTTCCGGCAGTTGGCGGTCACGGCGCGGAGATGCGGCTTTCGGTCGAGAACGAGGCGGTGGCGTCGCACGCGCCGCCCATGGATAACGATCTGAAGCGCCGCTTCATTGCGATCTCGCATCTCAGCCCCGGCATCCTGTACGAAGACAAGGGCTATTCGATCGCGCTGCATTACCGGCTGGCGCCGCAGTTCGAGCGCACGATCTATGAAGCCGTCTCCGCGATCCGGGCCGATCTTCCGCAGGCGCCGATCGAGGTGCTGCCCGGAAAGTTCGTGTGCGAGATCAAGCCCGCGGGCTTCACCAAGGCGACCGGCGTTCGGGAGCTGATGAATCATGCGCCATTCTCCGGCCGTAATCCCATCTTCATCGGTGATGACGTCACCGACGAGTCCGTGTTCGCCATCATGCCTGCATTCCGCGGCGTATCGTTCTCGGTCGGCCGCCGCGCTCACGGTGTCGATGGACAGTTCAGGGCTCCGAAGGACGTTCGCGCATGGTTGACACAATTGATCGATGACGAGGCGATGGCGGCGCAATGAATATTCCCAAGGCAATGACGACGTCCCAGGTTGAAGCGGGTACGAAAATCGACCATGGCCTCGATCTGGCGATCATCGGCAACTGCAAGACCGCAGCGCTGGTCGATCCGACATCGCGGCTGGTGTGGTGGTGCTTCCCGCGATTCGACGCGGACCCGGTATTTTCCCGCTTGCTTGCAGGCGACGAGGAAAAAGGTTTCAGCGATGTCGTGCTGGACGGCATGGTGGATTACAAATCCGACTATGTTCGCAATACGGCGCTGGTCGAAACCATTCTGACGGACGCCAAAGGCAATGCGGTCCGCATCACGGATTTTGCGCCGCGCTTCCGGCAGTACGGCCGCATGTTTCGGCCGCCGCAGTTGTTCCGCATCATCGAGCCGATTGCCGGACTGCCGCGCGTTACAATCCGCGTCCGGCCCACTCATTCCTACGGCAAGCCGCTGAAGCGAAGCTCGCTCGGCAGCAATCACATCCGCTACGTCGAGGAAGAGTCCACGGTCCGCGTCACCACCGATGCGCCGATCGCCATGATCGAGCATGAAACGCCGTTCGTGCTGACGCGGCCGGTGCACATGGTGTTCGGTCATGACGAGCCCTATCCCGGCGATCTTGCTGCGACCGCAACGTCCTTTGCCGAACAGACCAGGGCCTATTGGCTGCACTGGGTGCGACGGCTCTATATCTCCTACGACTATCAGGAAGCGATCATTCGCGCCGCGATTACGCTGAAGCTGTCGAACTTCGAAGAGACCGGCGGAATCATTGCCGCGCACACCGCGTCGATACCGGAAGCACCCGGTTCGGGCCGCACCTGGGACTATCGGTTCTGCTGGCTGCGTGACGCTTACTTCGTGGTGAAGGCGCTGAATCGCGTCGGCGCGACGCAGACGATGGAAGATTTCATCGGCTTTACGCTGTCGATCGCGGCCAATGCGGATGGTCCGCTGAAGCCGGTTTACAGCGTGGTGCCGAACCTGCCGCTCGACGAATGGGTCGCGACCAATCTCAAAGGGTACCGCGGTGACGGTCCGGTGCGCATCGGCAACGCAGCCGTCGAACAGAGCCAGCACGACACCTACGGCAGCGTGATCCTCGCCGCCCTGCCGCTGTTCTTCGACCGCCGTCTGCCGACGCCGGGTGGCGAGAAGCTGTTTCGTCTGCTCGAGGATCTCGGAGAGAAGGCCGCAAGCGTCGCGCTGAAGCCTGACGCCGGCATCTGGGAATACCGCGGCCGTCAGCGCGTCCACACGCACTCTGCAGCGATGTGCTGGGCGGGCGTGAACCGCCTCGCCTCCATCGCGACCCGCCTCGGCCTGCATGATCGCGCGGCGTACTGGAACTCGGTCGCAGATCCGATTCACAAGGAGCTGCTCGACAAGGCGTGGAATCCGAAACGGGAAGCGTTCACCGCAGCCTTCGGATCGGACGATCTCGACGCCAGCGTCTTGCTCTTGCCGGATCTCGGTGTGTGTGAGGTCGACGATCCGCGTTTCATCAAGACGGTTGCGGCGATGGAGCGGGAGCTTCTGCGGGAAAAGCACATGATGCGCTATGCGGCGGAAGATGATTTCGGATTGCCGGCGACGGCGTTTCTGATCTGCCGGTTCTGGCTGATCGATGCGTGGTGGCAGCAGGGACGGCGTGATGAAGCGCGCGAGGCATTCGTCGATGCACTGTCGCATCGCAATCGCTATGGTTTGTTATCGGAAGACATTGATCCGAAAACCGGCGCGCTGTTCGGAAATTTCCCGCAGACCTATTCGATGGCGGGCTTGATTCTCACTGGCATGAAACTGTCGCGGAACTGGGAAGACCGCTATTGGCGCAGTTAGCGACATCACGATGCGCGCGATTGAATCGGATTCCGTTTTCATAACGGGAGTCTAAAATATGCGAAGGTACTTTGCATAGATGCGCGTTGCGCGATTCCGAATGTGTCAAGACTAGGCAAATCGTTTTTAATCGGTCACCCTTCACACAATGGAACTCGGTTCCATCTCACGCCACCGAAATTCGACGTCAATCAGTCTGAAGGATGGCGAGGAACCATATTGATGAACAGGCGTTATTTTTGCGTTTGCAGAACTAGGGAGGGCACCCTGTGGATCTCGTCGTCGTCTCCAATCGGGTCGCACGCGCAAAAGCAAATGAGCCAATGACCGGTGGACTGGCAGCAGCGTTGCTGCCTGTGGTGGAAAAATCAGGTGCAATCTGGGTCGGTTCGTCCGGCCGCGTTCGTGATAATCTATCCAAGGATTCTTTTGCTGAAATCGAATCGCTCGGCGCGGGCGCGCTGGCTCTGCTCGATCTTCCTGCTGCGCATTACGGCGGCTATTATGAGGGCTTCGCGAATTCGGCATTATGGCCCGCGCTGCATTCGCGCAACGATCTGATCCGTGTCTCGCAGGATGACTATCAGTCCTATCGAGAAGTGAACGCCTTCATGGCGCGCGCGCTGATGCGTTTTAACAAGCCGACTTCGGCGTTCTGGGTTCAGGACTATCATTTCCTCACGCTGGGCGCGGAAATGCGCGAGCTTGGTGTTCGTAATCCTCTGGGCTTTTTTCTTCACACGCCGTGGCCTTCGCGCCGCGTGATCGCCGGCGTGCCGCATCATCGCGATCTGGTCGAAGCGATGCTTGCTTATGATCTGATCGGCTTCCAGACCGATGACGACTGCGAGAACTTCGCCGCCTATTTGCGGGCGGAGATTGGTCTTGATGTCGATGACGGCATCGTCACGTCGCGGTTTGGCTCCTCGCGTCTCGCGGTGTTTCCGATTGGAATCGATGTCGATGGATTTGCAGCGCAGGCCCAGCGCGCAGCGTCGCATCCGGATGTGTCTCGGCTGCGAAAGAGCCTGCACGGCGAGCGCCTCGCGATCGGTGTGGATCGCGTTGATTATTCCAAAGGATTGGTCAATCGCATCAGCGCATTCGATCGCCTGTTCGAAATTCAGCCTTCACTGAAACGATCGGTTTCGTTATTGCAGATCGCGACCCCATCGCGCGGCGGCATCGAGGCCTACAGCAACTTGCAGGACGAATTGTCGAAACAGGTGACGGATGTCAATGGCCGCCACGGCGAAGTCGACTGGACGCCGATCCGTTATCTCAACAAGGGCTTCAGCCAGACCGTACTTGCCGGATTCTATCGTGCCGCGCAGGTCGGCGTGGTGACGCCGCTGCATGACGGCATGAATCTGGTCGCCAAGGAATATATTGCGGCTCAAAACCCGATCGATCCCGGCGTTCTCGTGCTGTCCAAATTCGCCGGCGCCGCGAACGAGCTCGACACCGCGCTGCTGGTCAATCCTCACGATATCGACGGCATGGCACGAACCATTGCTGTTGCATTGTCGATGCCCGCGACCGAGCGCCGGATGCGTTGGGAAGCGATGATGGCCAAGCTGCGTGCGGGCACCATCCATCGCTGGTTCTCGGACTTTATCGAGGCGCTGGAAAACGCGCATGTAGGGGCGGGGCCGAGCATCTTGCCGTCGGTCGTGCGGCCGATACGGCTGGCCGAGGCCTGCCCTGTGAGGGGTGGGCGGCTGCGCGAATCATCGCATTTCCAGCCCCGGCCGATGGTCAATTAGCCCCAGAACTTCAATTATTTACGGAATTTTTCCGGTCAGTGCCCGTGCTCTCTTGCAAAACGGCGCGTGCCCCTTCATGACAGGCGCGTGGAGAGGTGGCCGAGTGGTTGAAGGCGCACGCCTGGAAAGTGTGTATACGGGAAACCGTATCGCGGGTTCGAATCCCGCTCTCTCCGCCAGGAATTCCGGCCAACAATATGGAAAACATTAGGAATTCTGTTGGCAGCGGTTGAGCTGTTCTTCAAAAGCATCCGGCCCTGTATGGCAGCCGGTGCCAGAAACTTTCTCCAAGGACCGCTTGTTCCAGGCTCTCTTTTCTGGCGGGGGTTTCTCTCGAATGTTTTCAATCCGAATCGATCCTGTTCTTCTTATCGGTCGTGCCAGGCTTCATCGATCCGGCCAGCACGCGATCCGTCACTCTTCAATTGTCAATGCTCGGCACGGCCGCGGTTGTTGCCGCCTCGATTGTACATTCGACGATCGTGATCGCGGCGGATCAATCGGGCCGATGGATCGTCGATAACCGTATACGCAGCATTATCCAGCGAACGCTTTCGGCGATACTGGCGCTCTGACTGGCTTGGGGAGCTCTCACTCGCTAGACCGAAGCTCCTGTCCGCAACGGGTTTGACAACGAACGTCAGCGCCCGAAGCTCACGCCGATCCGGTTTCCCCGCCGCCAGACGACATGGCAGGGACGCCGCCGGTGCTCCATTTCAAGGACCAGAACAAACGCGTCCGGCAGGATCGACGACTGCCTAATGCTGAGCGCGGCGCCGGTGGCCGAAAGATTGTGAACCGTGCAGGTGAGCGGGCGGCGGTTGCCGACAATGATCGATCCCGCCTTGTGAATCTTGCGTCTGACCGCAACGCGTATCTTTTTCATTCAGGTGGGGCTTGCGATCGGCAAGTCCGTCAGTGTCGGTTTACATATCGATGCTGTGCAGCTTGCGGCGATTGCGCAGGATGATCTGGCGCGCGCCGGAAAAATCGAGCACGCCTTCGCTGTGAAGTTGTGACAGCGCGCGAGATACCGTCTCCAGGGTCAGGCCCAGATAATCGGCGATGTCCCTCCGGCACATCGGAAGGGCCATTGTGCCGGTGGCCGCCAGGCGATGGTCCATTTCGAGAAGAAAAGTCGCAACGCGCTCGAGGGCCGTCTTTCTGCCGAGCAGAAGCATATGATCCTCGGCGTGGCGCAGGTCGCTTGCCGTCATGGTCCAGAGATTGCGGGCGACGTGAACGTCGGTGGCTGCCGCCTGTTCAAGGCCGCGGCGTTTGACGAGGCGCACCGTCGTATCGACAATGGCCTCTGCGGTCAGGCGATGGACGCTGCCGGCCACCAGCCCGAAAACGTCGCCCGGAAGGTGAAAGGCCCCAATTTGACGCCGGCCGTCGGAAAGCAGTTTGTAGCTGCGAACAGCCCCGCGGACGACCTGATAAACGTAATCCGCTGGCTCGTCTTCTCCGTAGATTTCCGCGTCACGCCCGTAGAAGAATTCAGTCGCAACGAGGTTGGCGTGACCGGCGACAAGGCCGAACTGATCGGTGGCCGGCCCCCCGCCGATGACCGCTTGGCTGTTGACGATTGCATTGGTGGTGGACTGGGTGAGCATGACCATCTCCTTCGGCGGCAGATGGCTATTTCTACAGGGAACAATGCGCCGCAGGATATTTCGCTCGATATCTTAAGGGCTGCACCCTAAGTAGTTTACCGGAGGCCGGTATGGCGGTTTCGCTGGACCGCAGCACGAATCTGGGAGGCCAGATTCTCCTCTGCATCCGGTTTGAGAAGAACCACATCAATTCCGGCGACTGTGGCTTTCGCCCAGATATTCTGGTCCGGATACCCTGTGATCAGAATAATCGGAGCAGGCACCTTGCGGTCCCGCAGGTGATTGGCGATGGTGATTCCGGTCATGTTGGGCATCTTGAAATCGATAACAAAGCAGTCGAACTCCTCGGTGGCCGCGGCGTCCAGCATCGCCGCGCCGCTTCTGAAGGTCCGGACATCGAAGCCTTCCGTTTCAAGAAGAAATCGGAGCGAACTGAGGACGTCGAGGTCGTCGTCGACCACGCAAATCCTGGATTTTGTAAGAGATGAGGCCATCGTGAGGGGCCCTGACAAGTACGAGTGGCGCATGCTCCAACATAGCGATGCGCGGCTGGACCGCCTTGACCTGCCTCAATCCTTCAGAATCCCGCCACGCATCGCCAGCCGGACCAGTTCGGAGATGCTGCTGGCTTGCATCTTCGTCATGACGTTTGCCCGATAGACCTCGATGGTCCGGGGACTGATGTTGTAATCGCGGGCAATCAGCTTGTTGGAGAGCCCCGCGACAAGCCCATCCATCACCTGTCTCTCCCGCGGACTGAGCGAGGCAATTCGCGATGCGATGTCCGCGCTAATAGATTCGGTTTTCGATTGATCGGCCGCCTGGCTCAGGGCTGTGCTGATCATGATGACAAGCCGCTCGTCCTCGAACGGCTTTTCAAGAAAATCGATCGCACCGAGTTTTATTGCTTCCACGGCGAGGGGAATATCCCCGTGTCCTGTCATGATGACGATGGGCAGCGTCTTCGGCTCCTTCTTGAGCTGCCGCAGCAGGTCGATCCCGTCCATGCCGGGCATCCGCACGTCGGAGACCACGCAGCCAAACGCCAGGCTGGGCATGGTTTCAAGAAATTTTAGCGCGCTATCGAAAAGCGTCACATTGAAGCCCGCCGAGCCCAGCAGAAAATCGAGAGAATCCCGCATCGCAGGATCATCGTCGATGACATACACGTTCCCTTTATGCGGCATTATTCCAGACTCTCGCTCGATGCGGCGGCCGGCAGCGTGAAGCGGAATGTGGCGCCGCCTGATGGGTTGCTTTCAACGGACATGCGTCCGCCATGTGCCTCTACGATTGTCCGGCTGATCGAAAGTCCCACACCCATTCCCGTTTCCTTGGTCGTAAAGAACGTCTGAAACAGCTTTGTCCGCACGTCGTCACTGAATCCGTGTCCCGTGTCGGAGACCTCGACCTCGATCATCTCTTCCGCAGCCCTGGCATTTGCCACCACCAGTTCTCGGCGGGCGGTGTCGGCCATCGCTTCAAGCGCGTTTCGAAACAGATTGACCAGAACCTGCTGAATCTGGACTCGATCGACCAGCACCAGATCGCAGTCGGGATCCAGATTGAAGCGCAGCAGGATACCTTGTTCCCTCGCGCCCGTCAGGCCCAGCGCCCCGGCTTCTTCAATGAGTTTCGAAAGACTTTCGACGCGCTTTTCTGATTCCCCGCGCGCCACGAAATCGCGAAGCCGCCGGATGATCTGTCCTGCACGAAGCGCCTGTTCCGCTGCGCGATCCATCGCGCTGGCGATTTTCGCGGCGTTCGGGTCTTCACTCGAGGCCAGCAAGCGGCGAGAGCCCTTCATGTAGTTGCTGATAGCCGCCAGCGGCTGGTTCAGTTCGTGCGCGAGCGCGGATGCCATCTCTCCCATCGCGCTCAGGCGCGAGACGTGAGCGATTTCGGATTGAAGTTCCTGAAGCCGCGCCTGCGTTTGCTGATATTCGGTCAGGTCACGGACGAATCCAGTAAAGTAAGGTTGTCCGCTGGATTCCATTTCGCCGATGGAGAGATGCATCGGAAACGTTGTTCCGTCCTTGCGCTGGCCGGTTACGATTCGGCCGATCCCGATGATATGCCGCTCGCCCGTTGACTGGTAGCGTGCAAGGTATCCGTCGTGACGCCGTCTGTCAGGATTGGGCATCAGCACACTGACGTTCTGGCCGATAGCCTCCTGTTCGGTGTAACCAAACTGCCTTTCGGCGGCGCTGCTGAAAAACTGCATGATGCCGCGGCCGTCAATGACGATCATGGCATCGGGAATCGTCTCGAGGATGGACCGAAGGTGACCTTCTCGCGTCCTCAATGCCTCCTCAACCTGCTTTTGATCATCGATATCGAGAATGATTCCACTCAGATGGCGAGGTGTGCCGTCATGGCTTCTGACAACGCTGCCGCGGGTGCGAACCCAGTGACTACGATCGCGAGTTCCGCGCACCCGATACTGAATATCCAGGTTGCATCCGGTTTCGACAGATTGCTTCACGGCGAGTTCGGCGCGCTCGCGGTCCTGAGGTTCAAGCAGCGAGAGAAAAAACTCGTAGCTCACAGGTTGGTTGTCTGAAACGCCGAGCAGGCCTCGTGCAGCAGCGGACCAGATCAATTTGCGGGTTGAAAGATCGAGATCCCAAGTGCCGATACCGGACCCGTCGATACCCAGCCACAAATGTTCATCACGAAAGGGCCCCTCGGACGGTGCCTCATCGGTTCTGGTCAAGATCCGTCGCCTCTAGATCCCGGGCCGGGTCTCATGCCTCAAGAAAGGAAATCGCGGCAAGAACCCATTAACCGAGTATTGGCCCAGTTGGAGACATTGCTCAAGTCCGAACCCAGGTTCTGCGGACTGGAAGGGCCGAAAAATAGCTCGCAGGGCGCTTTTTTATGGCCCGCGAGAGCTGTGTCTAGGCGGTTGACTTGGTCGGGGCTTCGCCGCGAAGCGCGGCCAGAACGAGACCGGTCGAAGCTTCAAAAATTTCGTGGCCGTGCAAAAAGAGATGTTCATAGCTCCGATGAAGGCGGTCCATCTGCTCATGGCCGCAGTCTCGAAATGCGGCAGTCAGCTCTTTGACTGAATGCGCCTGAGCGATCTTTGAGATGAATTCCTGCGTAATGCTTACGCCTGAACGGGCCTGCTCCAGCGCGTCCTGATTGGCCTGTATGATCTCATAGATAATCAGTTTCTGTGCGTCGAGAGCGAGCTTTGTACCTCTATTGGCAATCTCCGTTAGCTGTGACGAAACATCATTCGGATGCTGCGCATTCGCTTCATGGCAGATATTCTGCATAATTGTTCTCCGGCGTTAGCATGTGTTCATATCCGACGCCCCGACGTCAGCGAGTGATCAGGCCGGGCTGGGTTCACTGCTGACAAGGGCCGTCGCCGGAAAGGGTGGCTGTCCGCCCCCCGGCCTGTGTTTGGTCGACAAGCAATTCGGCATCTCTGACGGCCGCGACCATGAGCCGGACGGCCAGAACATTGAGTTCAATAGCGACCTCCTCGTGGGTGCATTTCAAGGCAAGTTGCGCGCAACGCCGTGAACACTCGAGAGCAATGTCTGAAATATGCATGCGGTTTCTCCCAATGGAGAAACGCTAACTCGCGTCATGGTAGTCCGTGTTGATTTCGATCAACCGAACGGCAGAGGGGAGACCCGGCTGCCTGTCCGGCCTGGTCCATCTTGTAGAGAGCCATCGGATCGCTTGCCATTGATCCTGATCAAATCACGCCCTCCGGATTTGCGGTCAAAGGGTTTGACGGCGGCGCAAGCTGCCTTTGATCGTTCATTGTCGTTGCAAAATTCCGGAATGCTTCTTTGTACAAATTTCTTGAGGAAACGGCTGCCGATTGCATGACGCGCTCCGTGAAGACGGTGACGCGGGACCTGACCATGCGAGCGTTATTGCTGCTGTTCGAGCGCGATGACTTCAATGCCTATCCGGTTGTCGAGGGCGCCCACGCTGTCGGGCTGGTGACCAAGCTGGATTTTCTGAAATGCTTTGCCTTTACGCCGGCGCAAATAGTGCCGCGTTACGACGATCTCATGAGCACAGTCGTTGCCGATGTCATGAAGCCAACGTTCATCTATGTTGGCGCGGAAACAAAGCTCACGCGAGTTTTGCAGCTCATGGTCGAGCATCGCGTCAGAAGCATCCCCGTGATCGATGCGGAGAGGCTCATCGGCATCGTTTCCCGCGAGGATGTCATGAAATCGTTAAAGCGGTGCACCGGCGCAGACAACTAAACGGTCAGTTGGCTAGAGCGGAACAACCGATACAACGCGATAGGTATGAGTGTGGCCTTCGTCCGTGATGGAGACGTACTCTCCCGGAACGAACTTTTCATCCGCGAAATGATACCCCGCCTCATCGTCGTGGTTGCCGGAGATATCGTAGTGGAATGCCCAGTGGCCGCCGGCGCGGTGAACGAGATGGCCAAGATCATCAGGCTTTCCCGGTCGAAACCGCGCGACCCGGCAGGCTTCGCGATGCTGCCGCCACATCCTTGGATCGAGCCGACCCGAGGAATCCAATGGTCCGACAAGCACGTAAGCTATTCCCGAATCGCCAAAGGGGTGCTCCGCCTCCCGCGCGAGTTCGAGCCTGATCTAGCGAAAGCTCGATGGCAGGCTTGCGTTCAAAATTCGCCGGGGCTTTGTTTGGCTCATGGCGTAAGTCTTTCCGTCTGCTGTCCCAAGAGTTTACTCGCGATGGACGAGGGGAGCCAAATGACTATTCCAGGCTCTTCATGAAGGCGAGAAGGTCGTTGATATGGTCTGGATCGAGCTGAAAGGCGGGCATGGTCGGGTGACCGGTGTAAATCCCCTCCGCAAAAGCCTCTGCCAGCGTCTCGATCTTGTAGCGCCGGTGAAGATCGCGGAATGGAGGAGCAATCTTCAACGGACTTGGACTGAACCGATCGATGGCGTGACACCGCGCGCAGTGTGTCTTCGCGAAAACAAACCCGCGCTGTTCGCCGGGGGACGCTGCTTCGGCCGGTGCCGCAAAAATGATGGCCATCGCCAGGCAGCCGTAAAGATATCGCATCGTCGATGTTTCGGTGTGAGGCGCGGGTTTGCATATCGATCCTGCGGGAATCCTCCCTTCTCGCATTGATTTGCATCAATCCGTCACCGTCAAAGTCGTTATGGTTGCTTTTGCGGGCCGCTTGGCGGCCTGGCGGAATTTGTTGCGAAGGCGAGATTTACTGATGTGTGATCGCGTATCTCCAAGCCGTCTGGACAGCGATCTTGCAGGCTGCCTCCTGTGTGCCATCCGTTCGCTCAGCATCTGCGGTGCGCTCGATGAAACAGAGCTCCGAGAGCTGGCAAGGCTGTCACAGCGCGTGCGTTTGAGTTCCCGGGCGCCGCTGTTCTCGGAGGGCGATCATTCAGATGCGGCTTACAACGTGTCGGAAGGAACGGTGCGTCTGTCCAAGTTGTTACCCGACGGCAGGCGTCAAATTGTTGGGTTCGCGCTCCCGGGCGATTTCATCGGAATTGCGCCGGGCGCTTGTTACGGCTTCTCGGCGGATGCGATCGGGCCGGTCATGGTATGCCGGTTCATGAAAGAGCCTTTTGCCCGCTTCGTGGAGAGCAACCCGCGCATCTTGCAGCGGATGAATGATTTTGCGCGGCAAGAGCTTATATTGGCGCAGGACCACATGGTCTCGCTTGGACGGCGATCTGCCGAGGAAAAAGTCGCAGCCTTTCTCATTGGCTGGCGAAACAGGCTGCAGAGGATCGGCCGCGCGGCCAGGACGGTCTACCTGCCCATGAGCAGGCAGGATATCGCAGACTATCTTGGTCTGACCGTCGAAACGGTCAGTCGTACACTGACCAAGCTGGAGCGCGACGGTGTCATCGTCATCGTTCCCGGAGGTATTCGCCTGATGGATACAAGCCGGGCCGAAGCACTGGCTGCCGCCTGATCCCCGCTATCCCGGTTTTGTCACGGGGTTGTAGATTCCGCCGATGGCCTGTGCGGATTTGATCCGCATCAAAGACCCCCTCGATCCGATGCTGCACGCTGCGCCCAGCCAAAATGGGAGAGCGGTTATGCCCACCAATGCAATAATTCTGTCGGCGATCATTCTGGTGATGTTCGTGGCGTTCGGCGCCGTCCTGATGTGGGCGGACTTTCAGACCAGACCCCATCGTCTGAAGAACGATGTCGCAAAGCCCCGGCGAAGGGCGTTCTGAACCGGCCGGTTATGAAAATTTGCAGCGGCTCTGCGATGTCGCGGCCCGCGGAAGAATTTCATTCAGATGCAGGAGGTCTCGATGGAGCGGCGACCCGGACGTCTCGAAACTGTCCCCATGATTGGTCATATCGTCTCATGGGCGAAGAAATTCTCGCGGCAATTCAGCCGATCCAACGAATTGCAGGAGCTTGAGCCCGATGAGATCAGAAGGATTGCCAGAGACTTCGGTGTATCCGTTTCCGATCTTTTAACGCTGGCGAAGAGCGATGTTCACGTTCAAGAGCTGCTGACGCAGCGGCTCGCCGAAATGGGGTTGTCCGAAAAGCTCCTGCAAGACAAGCATCCCAGAGAGTTCGGCGATCTCTATCGTGTTTGCGCCAGTTGCGCCTCGACGAAGCGATGCACGAACGATTTCTTGCAGCACAAGTCCGGCCACTCAGAGTACTGCCCTAATACCGAGACTCTGGAAGCTCTTCGGGCAATAGGCGACGCGAACGCCGCGCCGCGCGTGGCCGGCGGCAAGAACTAGCCCGGTCAAACAAGTATGCGTGGGTTGATCTCGATCAAATCTCTCGCCGCAAAGTCATGATTGATGATGCGGACAAAGCACCGAGAAATTCAATCATGAACCGGCCAAAAGAGATCAAGTGGATGACCTTTGGAGAAGGCAGCCTCGCTGCCTTTTTTGCGGTGTCCGCGTTCGTCTGCCTGCTTGCAGCGGCGAAAGCCGAAGATGCGGCATTTGCATTTCATGCCAACGTGAGTATGGCGGCGAGTCTGATCGCCACATTCGCGATTCTCAATCGCTACTTCGACAGACCGGCGTCTCTGCCACCGCAGGAGATCGGCGGCCGGCCGAATTACAATCTTGGACCGATCAAGTTCGCGTCGGTCATGGCGGTGTTCTGGGGCATCGCCGGATTCGCCGTCGGACTGCTCATCGCCTCGCAGCTCGCCTGGCCGGCATTGAACTTTGATCTGCCCTGGACAACCTTCGGAAGGTTGCGGCCGCTGCACACGTCGGCGGTCATCTTCGCCTTTGGCGGTAATGTTCTGATCGCGACGTCTTTCTACGTGGTTCAGAAAACGTGCCGTGTGCGGCTTGCGGGAGATCTGGCTCCCTGGTGCGTCGTGCTCGGATACAATTTCTTCATTCTGATCGCCGGCACCGGCTATCTGCTCGGGGTGACCCAGTCGAAGGAGTATGCCGAGCCTGAATGGTACGCCGACCTGCTGCTGACGGTCGTGTGGGTCGCTTATCTGCTGGTATTTGTCGCGACGCTGGTCAAGCGGAAGGAACCCCATATCTTCGTCGCGAACTGGTTCTATCTCGCCTTCATCGTCACGATCGCCGTGCTTCATCTCGGCAACAATCCCGGTGTGCCGGTATCGTTGTTCGGTTCGAAGTCGTACATCGCATGGGGCGGCGTACAGGATGCAATGTTTCAGTGGTGGTACGGCCACAACGCGGTCGGTTTCTTCCTGACCGCTGGTTTCCTCGCCATCATGTACTATTTCATTCCGAAGCGCGCGGAGCGGCCGGTCTACTCCTACCGCCTTTCGATCATCCACTTCTGGGCGATCATTTTCCTCTATATCTGGGCCGGCCCGCATCACCTGCATTACACGGCATTGCCGGATTGGGCGCAGACGCTCGGCATGACGTTCTCCATCATGCTGTGGATGCCGTCGTGGGGCGGCATGATCAACGGTCTGATGACCCTGTCCGGCGCCTGGGACAAGCTGCGAACGGATCCCGTTCTGCGAATGCTGGTGGTTTCCGTTGCCTTCTACGGCATGGCCACGTTTGAGGGGCCGCTGATGTCGGTCAAGGTCGTGAATTCGCTCAGCCACTACACCGACTGGACCATCGGCCACGTGCATTCGGGCGCGCTCGGCTGGGTCGGGTTCGTTTCGTTCGGCGCGCTTTACTGCCTCGTGCCCTGGCTGTGGAACCGCAAGGGACTCTACAGCCTCAAACTCGTCAACTGGCACTTCTGGATCGCGACGATCGGCATCGTCTTGTACATCTCCGCGATGTGGGTGTCGGGCATCCTTCAGGGTCTGATGTGGCGCGCCTATACGTCGCTCGGCTTCCTTGAATATTCTTTCATCGAAACCGTAGAGGCGATGCACCCGTTCTACATCATCCGGGCTGCGGGCGGCGCCCTGTTCCTGATCGGGTCGCTGATCATGGCCTACAATCTCTGGATGACGGTGCGTGTTGGGGAGGTTTCGGAAACCGCACCGACGCCTGCTCTTCAGCCTGCTGAGTGAGGAGCGAGCGCATGTCACTCTGGAAACGTCATCAGATCTTCGAAAAGAATTCTGTCGTTCTCATCATCGGTATTCTGGCGGTCATCGCGATCGGCGGTCTTGTTGAGATAACGCCGTTGTTCTACCTGAAAAGCACGATCGAGAAGGTCGAAGGCATGCGGCCATACACACCTCTCGAACTGGCCGGGCGCAATATCTATGTCCGCGAAGGCTGTTATCTCTGCCACTCGCAGATGATCCGGCCGCTGCGCGATGAAGTCGAACGCTACGGGCATTATTCGCTCGCGGCCGAGAGCATGTACGATCATCCGTTTCAGTGGGGCTCCAAGCGGACTGGTCCGGATCTCGCGCGCGTCGGTGCAAAGTACTCCGATGAGTGGCACGTCACGCATCTGGTGAATCCGCGCGCCATCGTGCCGCAGTCGGTGATGCCCGGCTATTCGTTTCTTTCGGAGGCCGAGATCGACGCGGCGACCATTGCCGGTCATCTCCGCGCCAACCGCACGGTCGGGGTTCCGTATTCGGACGATCAGATCGCCAATGCGGCCGCGGATCTCAAGGCGCAGGTCGATCCGGATAACGGTGACGTCGACGCATTGGTGAAGCGCTATCCGAAGGCGATTGCCAGAAATTTCGACGGCAAGCCGGGGAATCCAACGGAGATGGATGCGCTGGTGGCCTATCTGCAGATGCTCGGTACGCTTGTCGATTTCAAGCTGTACGACGAAAAAGCAAACCTTCGCTAGGAAGCCGGGATATGAAAGCGATCCTTACCGTCCAGAACGCCGTCTCGGGTTTCGTCGTGACCTGGTGGACGCCCATATTCGTCGGCATCTTTTTCGCCATCGTCGTCTACGCATTGTGGCCTCGCAACAAGGCGATGTTCGATGCGGCGTCGAGACTTCCGTTGCGAGAGGACTGACGGCTCATGACCGACCACAAGGACGAGATTGATTCCGTAACCGGCACCGCAACAACCGGCCATCAGTGGGACGGAATCAAGGAGTTGAACACCCCGCTGCCGCGGTGGTGGATCATCACATTTTACGCGACCATTGCATGGTCGGTCGGCTACTGGATCGTTTACCCGGCATGGCCGCTGGTTCAGAGTTACACCACCGGTGTCATCCGGTATTCGTCGCGCGCAGATGTCGCCGTCGAGCTTGCGAACCTCGAGAAACTTCGCGGCGGCAAGATGGTCACTCTCAATGCCACGCCTTTGGCGGATATCGAGAAGGACCCGGCGCTGCTTGCGTTGGCGCGTGCACGGGGCAAGGCGGTATTCGGCGACAATTGCGCGCCTTGTCATGGCAGCGGTGGAGCGGGGGCAAAAGGCTACCCGAATCTGAACGACGACGAATGGCTATGGGGCGGATCGCTCGACCAGATCGGCAAAACCATCGAGTTCGGCGTGCGGTCTGGCCATGCCAAGTCCCACGAGGGAGCGATGCTTGCTTTCGGCAAGGATGGCATCCTGAAGCAGGATCAGATTGTCACGGTCGCAAACTATGTGAGGTCTCTGTCGGGCCTGTCCACGTCAAAAAGTTTTGACAGCGGCGCGGGACGAAAAATCTTCGCGGAAAATTGCGCAGCCTGTCATGGCGATAATGCCAAGGGTAACATCGAGCAGGGCGCGCCTGATCTCACCGACAAGATCTGGCTTTATGGATCGGACGAGCAGACCATTATCGAGACCATCACCAACGGCCGGGCTGGCGTCATGCCGGCATGGACTGGCCGCCTCGATCCGGCAACGATCAAGGCCCTGGCGGTCTATGTCCATTCGCTCGGCGGCGGAAAGTAATGCGTTCCGGCCGCATCGCGACTATCCGGCTCCGGCTTGAGTTGGATCAATAGCGTTGGAGCGGTCGCGGCTATCCTGAGAGATAGCGCGAGATCAATCCTTCATGAACAAGATCACCACACCTGACGATCTGGAAGCCGATGACTATGGGCCGCTATATGCGGCTCATAAGAAGGTCTATCCGCAAAGCGTCTCGGGAACGTTCCGCAGCATCAAATGGAAGCTGATGGCTGTTTGCCTCGGCATCTACTACTTTCTGCCGTTCATCCGCTGGAACCGTGGCGTGGGCGCACCGAACCAGGCGGTGCTGGTGGATTTGCCGAACAGCCGCTTCTATTTCTTTTTCATCGAGCTGTGGCCGCAGGAGGTCTACTACTTCACGGGTCTTCTGATCCTCGCCGCCCTGACGCTGTTTCTGATGAACGCGGTGGGCGGTCGCATCTGGTGCGGCTATCTGTGCCCGCAAACGGTCTGGACCGATCTGTTTTACGCGGTCGAGCGTCTCATCGAGGGAGATCGCCGCGAGCGTATGAAAAAGGACGCCGAGGGCTATACGCTCCAGCGTTGTTCCGAAATCGTGCTGAAGCATTCGATCTGGATCATGATCGCCTGGTGGACCGGCGGAGCCTGGGTCCTGTACTTCAACGATGCTCCCACGCTTGTGAAGGAACTCGTGACCTTTCAGGCGCCGATGCTGGCCTATGTCTGGATCGTCATCCTGACCTTCACGACTTATGTGCTCGCCGGTTTCATGCGCGAGCAGGTCTGCGTCTACATGTGCCCGTGGCCGCGAATTCAGGCGGCCCTGACCGACGAATGGGCGCTCAACGTCACCTACAAATACGACCGGGGCGAGGAGCGGACGTCGCTGAAGAAAGCGCTGGAGCGGCGGGCTCATGGTGAGACGGTCGGCGACTGCATCGATTGCCGGCAGTGCGTCGCAGTGTGCCCGACCGGAATCGACATCCGGGACGGCGCGCAACTGGGTTGCATCCAGTGCGGTCTTTGCATCGACGCATGCGATACCGTGATGACGAAGATCGGCAGGCCGACCCGTCTGATCGGCTATGACAACGATATCAACATCCAGCGTCGGCTGGCGGGCAAGTCCGAGATATTCAAGCTCATTCGGCCGAGGACCATTGTCTATGCCGCCCTGATCGCCGGTGTCGGAAGTATCATGCTGTACGCGCTTCTGACGCGCTCGCTGCTCGACATCAACGTGCTGCATGATCGCAATCCCATCGCCGTCAAGCTGAGCGATGGCTCGATCCGCAATGCGTATACAGTTCGCTTGCTGAACAAGCGTGGCTTCGATCGGACGATCGCGATCGATGTCGAGGGCGTGAGCGGCGCGGTGGCTCATGTGGTCGGGGTGGATTCGATCACACCGGACAGGCCGGCGATCGTGCTGGGGCGCGATCGGACGACTGAGCTGCGTGTTCTCGTCACAGCCAAGCCGGCCAGCGAGCTTCCAAAATCAACGCCGCTGACATTCCGCGTCACCGATATCGGCCTCGGTGAGGCGGCGTCCGCGACGGACAATTTTGTCACGCCATGACATTCACGGACGGATGGCTCCCATGAACAGTTCGACCACTCTAGGAAAGCCTCTCACGGGACGTGCTGTGTTTGTCATGCTCGTCGCCTTCTTCGGGGTGGTGATTGGGGTCAACTTGCTGATGATGCGGTTCGCGATCGATACAATGTCCGGAACCGATGTGGACAGTGCGTATCGTGCAAGCCTGGCCTATGAACGCGAAATTCAGACCGCGCACGAGCAGGATACGCGCCGTTGGCGGGTCGAGGCGCATGTCGCGCGCGGACCCGCCAATAGCGCCAGCGTTCGCATCGTGGCGCACGACAGCAAGGGCGCGCCGCTAACCGGGCTGGATTTTTCCGCTCGTCTGGAGCGCCCCGCCGACAAGCGGGCAGACCGGACCATAGCTCTGACGGAAGTTGAAACCGGCATCTACAAAGGAAGCGCCGAGGGAGTTCTCCCTGGTCAGTGGAATCTCGTGCTTGAGGGCGACACGGGCGGCAAGCGCGTATTCAGGTCGCGAAATCACGTCATGCTGAGCGATTGAGGAGACGTCATGGCTCTCAACCGGGACTTCTCGTACTACGTCAAGGATCTGGGCTCAGGTCTTGCTCATCTCGATCTTGCGGTTGAGGGTGTCAGTTGCGCCGGCTGCATGATGAAAATCGAGCGCGGACTGTCCGCCATTCCGGACGTGACCCTCGCGCGGGTCAACCTGACCGACCGCCGTCTGGCGGTGGAGTGGAAGAAGGGGGCACTTGATCCGGCGCAGTTTGTCGATCGTCTCGCGGCGCTCGGATACAAGGCTTATCCGTTTGAGCCGGTCCGGGCGGAAGTGGTTGAGGCCGAGCAGTCGCGATTTCTGCTGCGCTGCCTTGGCGTGGCGGCCTTCGCCACCATGAATGTGATGATGTTGTCGATTCCGGTGTGGTCGGGCAACGTCACCGATATGATTCCGGAGCAGCGTGATTTCTTCCACTGGCTGTCGGCCCTGATCGCCCTGCCAGCCGCAGCCTATGCCGGGCAGCCGTTCTTCCGCTCGGCATTTACGGCGCTTCGTTCGCGCGGCGTCAATATGGATGTTCCCATCAGTATCGGCGTCGTGCTGGCGCTCGGCATGTCGATCGTCGAGACGATTCATCATGCCGAGCATGCCTATTTCGATGCGGCCATCATGCTTCTCACCTTTCTGCTCGCCGGCCGTTATCTCGATCAGAACATGCGGCGCCGCACGCGAGCCGTCGCCGGAAATCTTGCGGCGCTGAAGGCCGAGACCGCGACCAAATTCGTATCTCCGACCGAGATCAGTGAAGTGCCTGTTGCGGCCGTCGTTCCCGGCGACATCGTGCTTCTGCGTCCGGGCGAACGATGCGCCATCGACGGCAAGGTCATCGATGGGCGATCGGAAATCGACCAGAGCCTGATCACGGGTGAGACACGGTATGTCGCGGCGGAGGCCGGCACTGCGGTTTATGCGGGGACAATGAATATTTCAGGCACGCTGCGCGTCCGGGTCGGGGCGGCAGCGGAAGGAACACTGCTGTCAGAGATTTCCCGGTTGCTTGAAAACGCGCTACAGGCGCGCTCGCGCTATGTGCAACTGGCGGACCGGGCGTCACGGCTTTATGCGCCGGTGGTGCACACGACGGCGCTGCTCACAATGCTGGGATGGGTTGCGCTTGGCGCGAGCTGGCATGATGCAATCGTCACCGCGATCGCGGTTCTGATCATTACCTGTCCATGTGCGCTCGGCCTGGCGATCCCGGCGGTGCAAACGATCGTGGCCGGCGCGCTGTTTCGCGCCGGTGTCCTGCTCAATTCCGGCGATGCGGTGGAGCGCGTCGCTGACGTTGATACGGTCGTCTTCGACAAAACGGGCACGCTGACCTTGCCTGAACTCGACGTGGTGAATGTCACTGCTATTCCGGCGGATGTCCTTCAACTGGCGGGACGGCTGGCTCTGGCGAGCCATCATCCGGTTGCGGCAGCGGTCGCTCGCGCCTCGAAAACCACGTCTCCGCTGGAAGGAATCGTGGAAGAACCGGGGCAGGGCGTGAGAGGTCTGATCGATGGAGTCGAACTCAGGCTCGGCCGGCCGTCGTTCTGCAATGCAGACCGGATGGCGAACGAGATTCTGAGCACGGATCCGGAGATTTCCGTGGTCGCTTTCAGCCGCGGACAGGAGCGTTACGTTTTCGCTGTGCGGCAACAGCTTCGGCCGGATGCGGCGGCTACGATACGCAGCCTCGTCAAACGCGGCGTTGCAGTCGAAATTCTCTCCGGCGATCGAGAGCCTGCCGTAAAGCATGCCGCGGCGGCCTTGGGGATCATTGCGTGGCGTGCGGGTCTCACGCCGACCGACAAGATTGCTTATATCGAAGACCTGAAGCGGCGCGGCCGCACAGTCATGATGGTCGGTGACGGCCTGAACGATGCACCGGCGCTTGCGGCAGCATCGGTTTCGATGTCGCCGGTGAGTGCGACCCATCTCAGCCAGGCGGCTGCGGACATGATCTTTCTGGGCAAGGATCTTGTTCCGGTGCTGGCCGCCGTCGATTTCTCACGCAAGGCGCTGCAACTGATGCGGCAAAATCTGGCGCTGGCGATCGGCTACAATGTTCTGGCTGTTCCGATCGCGATCGTGGGATACGCAACGCCGCTGGTTGCCGCGGCGGCCATGTCGGGATCGTCGATCCTGGTCATGCTGAACTCGCTGCGCGCACGCCGCGCCGCGCCGGAGATGACGTGATGGAAGTTCTCGCTTACCTCGTGCCGCTCGCTCTGGCGCTCGGCCTCATCGGTCTCCTGGGTTTCCTGTGGTCGCTCAGGAGCGGGCAGTACGATGATCTCGACGGCGCTGGATGGCGCGCGATTGCCGACGACGAGCCGCCTCTGCCGCCCTCATAAGGTTTAGCGGGTTTTAGCCGTGAGATCGCTGGGGGGCTACCTGCGCTTTTCGCAGCTTGAATAGCCGATCAGGCTGTAAGCCGGGCAGGTCGCAAAAAGTCCCGTAAGCAACGGCACGAATCCGATCAGCCCGGCCCAGTCCCAGCCTTTGATCGGAAGGCCGTTGCGAAGCGCGAACGCGATCAGTGCAAGCCCCACCACGATACGGACCATTCGATCCGCCATACCCACGTTGCGCGACATACGACAGCCTCCATGACAATCGGCTGCGGCAAGCAGCCTTGTTGGAGGTTGAGCTGATTGGCTTCGAAAGGCCTTGATGTGCATCAAGAAGACAGGCTCCGGGCTGCGGCATCCTGTATTTCAGCACAAGAGAGGTCACAACGATGTCGCTCGCAAATTCAGCGTTTGCACTAAAGCCGCAGGCGCGGCCGCCTGTGAGATTTTGCGACGCCGTCAAGCAGGCCGGGACGACCGATTACGAAGCTCTCTTCAAGGCATCACTCCACCGGCTTCACGAAGAACAACGCTACCGGGTGTTTGCCGACATCGAGCGTGTCGCAGGCGAGTATCCTCACGCCATCTGGCATTCAGCAACGGGGCCTCGCAAGATCTTGCTGTGGTGTTCGAATGACTATCTCGGGATGAGCCAGAATGCTTCCGTCGTCGGAGCGATGATTGAGACCGCGAAGCGCATGGGCACCGGAGCCGGAGGCACCCGAAATATCGGCGGCACCAATCATCCGTTGGTCGAGCTCGAAGCGGAGCTGGCCGACCTGCACGACAAGAAGGCGGCTCTCGTATTCACGTCGGGCTATGTTTCAAATCAGACGGGAATCTCCACAATTGGAAAGCTGCTGCCCGGCTGTCTGATCCTGTCGGATGCGTCCAACCACAATTCGATGATCGAGGGGATTCACCAATCGAATTGCGAGAAGCAGATATTCCGTCACAACGACCTCGATCATCTCGAACAGCTTCTGAGTGCGGCGGGCAGGCAACGGCCGAAGCTCATCGTGTTCGAAAGCCTCTATTCGATGGATGGAGACATCGCCCCCATCGAGGAGATCTGTGATCTGGCCGAGCGCTATGGCGCGATGACGTATTGCGATGAGGTCCATGCCGTCGGGATGTATGGCCCGCGCGGTGGTGGCATCAGCGAAGAGCGGGGGCTGTCCGCTCGCATTGATGTGATCGAAGGGACGCTGGCGAAAGCGTTTGGCTGTCTCGGTGGATATATCGCCGGCTCCGCTGCGCTCGTCGATGCCGTCCGCTCCCATGCGCCGGGATTTATCTTCACGACCGCTCTGCCACCGGCGGTTTGCGCGGCTGCGACGGCCGCCATCCGGCATCTGAAGGCATCGGGCCGGGAAAGAGCGCGGCACCAGAACCGCGTCGCGCGCCTGAAATCGATGCTGGACGCCCACGGACTTCCACAACTGCGGAACGGATCGCATATCGTGCCTGTTCCTGTTGGAGACGCGAAGACATGCAAGGCCGTCAGCGATTACCTGCTCAATGATTTCGGCATCTACATTCAGCCGATCAACTATCCGACTGTTCCGCGCGGAACAGAACGGCTGCGCATCACGCCCACGCCGCTGCACACTGACGAACACATCGATCAATTGGTGGCGGCCTTGTCGAGCGCATGGCGCAGGTTCGGGCTTTGAAGTGAACTGAACGGGCCTGTATCTGGCGACGGTCCCGCGACTGTGGTCCCTCAGCCGCAACAGCAGAAATAGGTCATGGCGGGCCACTTACGCCAATGTGTTGGCGAGATTTCAAGCCGTCTCATCGTCTCGGCGTTCAGCCATCCGTCGTTCGTCAGAACGCACGGAAAGGTCATCGCGTGCACCTCATCATCAATGGTTGCAACTGCGAGATACTGCTCGATCGGCGCGGTTGATATGTTTTGCCACATATCTCCAATCTAGGCCGGAGACCGAACTCAACCTTGATTCAGATCAGTCGTCGACCGTTCGAACCGATGGCTGATCTGTAGTGTCGGTAGGGCTTGAGATAGATCAAACTTGGGCCGGATTGTCTGATCCACAATTTTGAGATGGCTAATTTGATTTACCGGTGCCCTCAGACGGGTCTTAACGTGCAGGCATGGATGCCTGACGATGAGCAGCCTGAAGCGGAGCAAGTGTACAAGGCAGTCTTGTGTTCTGCCTGCACGCGGCTGCACTTCATTCACAGATCAACCGGAAGACTGCTGGGCGAGCCTGACTGAGCGTGCTTCAAGGCCGCTATTGTTGATCCTGTTGTTCGGAGTGGAATTGCTCTACTCTCACTACGTTGCAATTTACAGGACGGCGAGAGAAGCTTAGCGGCTTGTCGCGGAATTGCGTTGCTAGGCGTGCTACTACGATTGTCCATGCAGAGACGGTTCGATCTAAGTCTCTCTCCCTCCGCCAGAAAACCTGCCGCCGGGCATCTCGCCTGGATTTATTCGATGGTCTGCAGAAATCGGGCGGCACACACGTCATGCCAGTGGGCGTGGCGATCGGCTCCGCGGAATCCGCAGTGTCCGCCGGATTGCGCAAGCAAGCGAACCAGTTTTGGATTTCTGTCCCATCTGTACTGAAGATAGGCCTCGCTCGGGACGATCGGATCGTTGGCCGCATGGATCATCAGTGTCGGGACCGCGATGTGTTCCAGAAATCCAGCGCACGATGAGCGCGTGTAATAGTCCTCAGCATCGCGAAAGCCGTTACGGGGAGCGGTAAAGGTCTGATCGAAGTCCCAGACGGTGCGAGTCCCGAGCACCGCATCCCGCTCCTGCTCTGAAAGCTCCGCGGCGGGTTTGATGCTTTCCGTCCTCAACTGGGACAGGATTGCGTATTGAAACAGCGTATTGTCCCACCGCATGAGCCGGCGTGACACCGCCGCCAGATCGAGGGGAGACGATACGGCGATGGCAGCCTTCAAGGGCACCGATGATCTCTGCTCGCCCAGAAACTTCATCAGCACATTCGCACCGAGGGAGTAGCCCATCGCGGCGATTCCATTAGGCCGTAAGTCGGCCGGCACCATAGACACCAGATGGACCAGATCGTCGGTCGTGCCGGCATTATACTGAAGCTTGCAAAACGGCCGCGACGGGCCGGCGCCGCGCAGGTTGGCGCGCAGCACCGGATGGCCGAGGTTCAGAAAGTAAATCGCCGAGCGGAGAACATAGCTGCTGTCTTCGCTGCCGCTCACGCCATGAACCAGGATGACCACGCAGCGTCTGGTGTCCGGGATAGCTGGACGGTGAAGCGTTGCAATCAGGCGGTCTCCTGTTCCGTCCGGAACGAGCGCGGATAGCCGCTCGCCTGGATACGGATCGAGATCACGCGGACTGGCGGGCAGGGCACCGGCGATGGTTTGAAGGTGACCGCCCCACCAGGGCGCTCCCGCTTCAAACCTTGGAAAATCCGGCTGTGTTGAAGGTTGGCGTGTCACCAAATCGAGCGTCATTTGATGCTCTCCCCGGATGCGGTGCATGCTGTCACGGGCAGTTCCCCATGGTTATCGCGCGCGTTCGAACCTTGCGCAACGGCTGGGTGGGCTTGCGGCAGGAAACCGGCTTCCGGCACGGTGTGATCGCTGCTGCTGAAGGGACCCGCGCCCCCGTGCCGCGAGGGCGTGCCCCACGTTATGCTTAACCATTCGTTTCGAAATCGACCCGCTCCGTGTCTTTTTTGTCACGTCAGAAGAGAAAGCAATGGCGCGCTCCGTACGCAGGAACCGATCCGGCCCGCTGTACATTTCTCATTAACTGGGGGGCCAATAGGGTCCGCCCAACTCAACATGGGGAGAAGAGAGATGGGTCATCGTTTCGCACTCGCGGCTTTCTCGGCTGCTTTGCTGGCTTCAACTGCGTCATTTGCCGCTGATCTGCCGGCCCGCACCTACACCAAGGCGCCGGTTTACGCCGCGCCGATCTACAACTGGACCGGCATCTACGTCGGTGCGCACATCGGCGCCGCTTTCGGTGGTGACGACGGGTTCGCAACCAACATCGTCGGCCTGACTGGTTCGAGCCGCGACGCTGCGTTCCTCGGCGGTGGCCAGATCGGCGCTGACTACCAGTTCGCTCCGAACTGGGTTGTCGGTATCGAAGGCCAGATCTCGGGCCTGTCGAACAGCGACCGCAACTTCACCGTCGGCGCTGACTCGATCCGTGATCGTTCCGACTGGCTCGCTTCGGTTACCGGCCGCCTCGGCTACACCTGGGGTCCGGGCCTGATCTACGCCAAGGGCGGTGTCGCGTTCCGTGACGACAGCGGCCTGGCTGCAACCGCTGGCTTCCTGCCGGCTGTGACCGACCGCAACTCGACCGGCTACACCGTTGGTGGCGGTCTCGAATACATGTTTGCCCCGGCCTGGTCGGCGAAGGTTGAGTACCAGTACTACAACTTCGACACCACCAACGTTGTCACCAACGCTGGCCTTGGCGCGCTGTCCTACAAGGACGACCTCCACACTGTGAAGGTTGGCGTCAACTACCACTTCAACTGGGGTGGCCCGGTGATGGCGAAATACTAATAAAGTTTTCTCCAGACAAACTTAAGGCCCCGGTTTTCCGGGGCCTTTTTTGTTGGACTTCGAAAGGTATCGAACGCATCCGCTGTCTGGAAGCGGGAGCGATCAGGCCTTGTTCGGATTGATGAGAAACTTCTCACCCGTTGCACGCTTGCCGTAGGCCGCGATGTTCGAGAGCTGCAGCGCTTCCTGAAGCGACACGACTTGCGTGTAATGACTGGCAAATGTGGTCTTGAGTTCGGCGGCAACGCGTTCGCGCAGCTTCTGCGCCTCGGCTGGTCCGATTTTTTGCAGGAACGGAAACAGCAGCCAGCCGCCGATGCCCCAGGCCATTCCGAAATTTCGGTTGATCTCGGTCGGGCGCATGTCGAGGCCGCCGTAAATGTAGACCTGCTTGTGAACGGTCGATCCGTAGCGGCTGTAAACCTTCGCGGTCTTGTTGGCGGCAACTTCCATGCAGCTCAGAATCTGGCCCGCCAGTTTGCCGCCGCCGATGGCGTCGAATGCCAGCGTCGCGCCGGTTTCCACCAGCGCCTGGGTCAAATCGTCCATGAAGGTCGCGGCGGAGGAATTGCAGATGTGGGTCGCGCCGATCTTGCGGAGGATTTCCTCTTGCTCGGCATTGCGCACGATGTTGACGAGGCCGATGCCGTCCGCGATGCAAATCTTGTTGAGCATCTGGCCGAGATTAGACGCCGCGGCGGTATGCACGAGTGCCTTGTGTCCTTCCCGTCGCATGGTCTCGGTCATACCCAGCGCCGTCAGCGGATTGACGAAACTCGACGCACCTTCTGCTGCTGTCGTTCCGTCGGGAAGTACCATGCAGTCGGCAGCCTTGATGCAGCGGTATTGCGCGTACATGGCGCCGCCGATCATTGCGACCATCTTGCCCATCATCGCCTGCGCCCTGCTGGAGCTTCCAGCCGCGACGACAACGCCCGCGCCTTCATTGCCGACAGGCATCGATTCATCAAGGCGTCCTGCCATCGCTTTCATCAGCGGTTCCGGAACCGATGCTGTGACAACGACGCTGTCGCCAGTGCCGGACGATTTAGCCGTTGTCATATCGGCGGTGCCCAGAAGCAGGCCAAGGTCGGATGGATTGATCGGCGAGCCTTCGACCCGGACGATGACTTCGTCGGCCGCCGGCTCCGGAATCTTGACCTTGGCCAGCGACAGTTCGAGTTCGCCGCTCTTCTTGATCAAGGAGCGGAGCTGAAGTCCCTCGAAACCCATGTTGATCTCCCGTGACAAATGACGTCTTGTTTAAAACGCGTACCATATCCTGCTGGTGGCGGAGCGCACTTTGCGATGGATTGAAGCCCGCAGGCAATGAGGGGATTCAAATATAAAATGCTTGGCGGCCGCAGCCACATGAGCGCTTTCCGGCCGCGTTTTGCGGGGGCGAGATGCGTTTTCTGACGCTGAAATACTTCAACGCGGTTGCAAAGCTTGGTTCGATCCGCAAGGCAGCGGACCGGCTTCATGTCGCGCCGTCAGCGGTTAGCAGGCAGATCGCGCAGCTTGAGCATGAGGTTGATGCCGTGCTTTTCGAACGTTCCAAAAGCGGTGTGCGGCTGACCGCGGCCGGCGAAGTCCTCGCCCGTCAAAGCCATCGTATTTTCCGCGACCTCGACCGCGCGCGTGCCGGGATCGACGATCTTCGCGGTCTTCGCCGCGGTGAAGTGAGCCTCTGGGTCATTGAAGGATTCGTTACGGGCCTGTTGCCGAGTATTCTGGCCGAGTTTCAGCGTCGCTATCCTGCCGTTGCCTTCAAGGTTCAAACTGCGTCGACGGATCGGATCACCGAGGCACTGCTGGAAGACGAGGCCGATATCGGGATCACGTTCAATGCTTCGCCGCGCGCGGAGATCGAAACCATCGCTGAATTTCCGGAGCCTATTTCCTGCCTGGTTGCCGGCGATCACAAGTATGCAGGCCGCAAGAGTCTGACGCTCGAGGAAATCTGCAAGGAGCCCCTCGCGCTTCCCGACCACAGCTTCGGCATCAGACAATCGTTCGAGCGAACGGTTGCAAGACACAAGCTTGTTCCAAGGGTGCTGGTGACAACGAATTCGCTGGAGCTCACCAACACAATGGCGGTCACAGGCCAGTTCATTGCGTTCAAGCCGGCGCTCGCTGTGATCACCCAGCTCGGATCTGGTCAGCTGCGTGCCATTCCGGTGGCTGATGCCGAACTGGCTTCTGCGCGCTCCAGCATCAGCGTCCACCGGGACAGGCCGCTGTCGCATGCGGCGCAGGAATTTCTCAAGCTGCTGACCACGGCGATCAGGGCATCAAAGGCTAAAACCCGCAAATAGTGGGTGTTGCCTTTTTTGCAGGATCGCATGACAGATTCTCGACTTTTAACAACGATAAATGCTCCCTAGCCTTCACTTGCGGTGTTCGGGAGGAGGAATGACCTTCGTGCGGTGCGAATGGGGTGATTTCTTCTCTTCCCGGACGGCCCGTCGTGTCCGGTAACAGGCCATCTTGTCAGGAGACTACGTATGACCTTGCGCAAACCCGAACCAAATACCTTGGCGACAGACGGAGCGACGACTCGCCGCAGCCTCTTGATGGGCGCCGGTGCGCTCGGCATGTCCGCGGCATTTCCGATGCCGGGCATCGCGCAGGGCCGGACCAAGGTGATCGTGTCCGAGGCCATCCATATCGCGCTCTATACGCCGCTCTATGTCGCGATGCGCAAAGAGATGTTCGCGAAACAGGGCCTCGACGTTGAATTGTCCACCGCAGGCGGGATCGCTGTGCCTGTCTCGGTATTGCTTGCCAATCGGGCGCAGTTCGCGCTGACCGGCACCGGTATGTCGGTCAACTCCACCCTCGAAGGCGGCAAGATGAAATGCATCGCCAAGGTCGCGGGCGGTATTTCACTCTTCGCGATCGCGAAGCCCGGCCTCAAGATCAATTCGCTGGCTGATCTGAAGGGCAAGACCATTGCCACCCTGCGCTTCCCGTCCAACACGATTTCCACACCGACTTATCTGATGCGCAGCGTCGGCGGGTTCGATCCGAAGGAAGCCGGCGTGAATTTCCTCGAACTGCCGCCCGGTGCACAGGCGGCCGCCGTCAAGGACGGCCGCGCCGATCTCGCCATCGCATTCGACTGGGACGCCAGTATCGGCGTCACCCAGTTCGGGCTGGAGGTGGTCTACTCCTTTGCCGACATTCTCGGGCCGATCGCCTTCTCGTCCGTGTTCGTCACCGAGCCGTATCTCAAGAGCAACGGCGAAACGGTTCAGAAATTCACCAATGCGCTCGCGGAGGCGATGAAGCTGCTGCACTCCGACCCGAGCACTTTCGAGGAGGTCAGCCGGCAGGAATTTCCAACCGTCGCGCCAGATGTCGTCAAGCTCGGCGCGAAGAACTTCATGACCACGAAAAACGTGGTGCCACGCAACCCGGTCATCACCAGGGAAGACTGGGATGCGATCATGAAGCACGAAAGCGGCGCGGGCACGCTCAAGAAGACACTGCCCTACGAAGACATGGTCGATACGGCGTTCGCCACCAAGGCGGCGTCCGACTTTGGCCTGAAAAGCTGACATCAAAAGCGAACATCATCATGAACCTGCCTCAGACGTTGCCGCGTCACGACAACAGCCTTGTGCTCGGCGCCAAGCCGGACGAATTCCCCCTCTCGCCTGATGAGACCGCGCTCATCGTTGTCGACATGCAGAACGCCTACGCGTCGCCAGGCGGCTATCTCGACCTTGCCGGATTCGATGTGACAGGCGCCAAGCCGGTGATCGCTGCCGTGGCAGAGACCATCGAAATCTCGCGCAAACTCGGTTTTACGATTGTCTTTTTCCAGAACGGCTGGGATGCGGAAAAACAGGAGGCCGGCACACCGGAATCTCCGAACTGGTGGAAGTCGAACGCGCTGAAAACGATGCGTGCGCGGCCGGAACTCGACGGCAAGCTCATCACGCGCGGGACCTGGGATTACGAGCTGGTTGAAAAGATCAAGCCGCTGCCCGGCGAGATCGTTCTGCCGAAGCCGCGCTACAGCGGTTTCTCCGGTACCCAGCTCGACGGAATGCTGCGGGCGCGGCGGATTCGCAATCTGGTGGTGGTGGGCGTCGCCACCAATGTCTGTGTGGAATCCACCATCCGCGATGGCTATTTCCTGGAATACTTTCCGATCATGGTGAAGGACGCCACGCTCCAGGCCGGTCCGGCCTCCTTGCAGGAGGCCACGGTCTACAATGTCGAAACTTTTTTCGGCTGGACCACCACGGTCAGCGAGCTGCGAAGCTTGACCAACCGCTGACGTTTTCTGTCCCATCAGTCATAACGATTCGCCAAGAACCCAAGGAGCCCGATATGCCCCGTAAGCCAGTTATTCCCGCCGGCTCGCCTCCTCCGATGGCGCCCTATTCGCCGGGTGTGTTGGCGGACAACGTCCTCTATGTCTCCGGCGTGCTGGCCATGGATGGCAGCGGCAAGACCGTGGGTGTCGGCGACGCAACGGCGCAGACCCGTGCGGTTTTGGAGTCGATCAAGAGCATCGTCGAAGCCGCAGGCGGTACGATGGCCGACGTCACCATGAATTCGATCTTCCTCAAGGACCTCGGCGACTACGCCGCCATGAACGCGGTCTATAAGGAGTTCTTTCCGAGCGAATTCCCGGCGCGCTATTGCATTCGCGCGGATCTCGTCAAACCCGAATTCCTCGTGGAAATCGCGTCCATCGCGCATCTGCCCAAGGCCCGCTGAGCATGGCGGAACAGGCACAACAGCGCGGCCTTCTCATTTCGCCGTGGCTGCTGATCCTGCTTGGACAGATCGCGCTGACGGTCGGCTTCCTTGGTTTGTGGGAGATCGCCATTCGGGCCGAATGGCTGCCGGTCTATCTCTATGGCCAGCCGAGCGGCATCGCGAAGAAGTTCGTCACGCTTCTGTCGGACGGAACGCTGTTGCAGTCCACCCTGGTCACCGGCCTCGAATCCCTGATCGGATTCGTGATCGGTTGCTTTTTCGGCAGCGTCGCCGGACTCGGACTGTGGCTGACCCCGCGTTTCGCACTCATGCTGCGGCCGTTCATCGTCGCCGCAAACGGTCTGCCCAAGATTGCGCTGGCGCCGCTGATCATCGTCTGGTTCGGAATCGGGATCGAATCCAAGATCGCCATCGCCGCGATCATCACATTCATCGTGTCGCTGATGACCGCCTATAGCGGCGCACAGGAGGTCGATCAGGATCTGATCCGGCTGATGCGCTCCCTCGGTGCGTCCCGGTGGCAGACGTTCAGAAAGATTGTGGCCCCCGCGACCATGCCGTGGATCATCTCAGGCCTGCGGCTGAATGTCGGGTTCGCCCTGATCGGCGCGGTGGTCGGCGAATACATCGCCGCCAAGCAGGGGCTCGGTTATCTCGTCTATTACGCCGGGACGCTCTACGACCTCAACGCGGTCTGGGTGGGCCTGTTCGCGCTGATGCTGCTGGCGCTGGTGCTCGACTACAGCGTCACGCTGCTCGAACGGTGGCTCAGCTATTGATGCCGCTCCCAACGACAAGACACTTGCAAGAACAACGGAGAGTTTGATGCCGGTAGCTCAGGTGAACGGAACCGAGATCGCTTACGAGGTGATCGGCAAGGGCGAGCCCGTCCTGCTGGTCGCCGGCATCGGCGGCGCAGGAAGCTATTTCAAGCCGAACATCGAGGCCATTGCCGCGAAACATCAGGTTGTGCTGCACGATCATCGCGGGACCGGCGGCTCGCGTCAGGACCGCATCACTTATTCAGTCCCGCAAATGACCGACGATATGGTCGCGCTGATGGACGAACTGAAAATCGAAGCCGCGCATATCGTCGGCCACTCGACCGGCGCGGCTATGGCGCACGACATGGCGCTGCGCTTTCCGTCGCGTATCAAGAGCGCGGTTCTGTACGCGGGATGGGCAACCTCCGACGCTTACTTCAGGCGGTGCTTCGAGGTCCGCAAGCGCGTTCTGCAGACAAGCGGCCCGTTGCATTACGTCAAGACCACGCCGCTGTTTCTCAATCCGCCCTGGTGGGTCAGCGCGAATATCGCGCGCCTTGAAGCCGAAGAGCCCGCCGCAGCGGCGGCGCTGGCGCCGACAGACATCATGCTGAGCCGCATCGACGCGATCTGTTCGTATTCGCCGGGCGAGGAGTTGCGGAAGATCACGTGTCCCTGTCTCATCACCTGTTCCAAGGACGATCATCTGACGCCGCTGTTCTACTCGGAGCGGATGGCGAAGCTGATGCCCAAGGCCGACACCTTCTATTTCGAGACCGGCGGCCACGCCGTCTCGGTGGTGCTGCCGGATCAATTCAACGCCGTCGTGCTGTCGTATCTCGACGCGGTAATTGCCGGGCGCAAATGGCAGGCGCCAGAATTGACCTATCCGGAGATCGCCTGATGGCTGATGCAGCCGCTGCCACCGGAGACGTTCTGACCGCCCATGAGGTGGGCATGGTGTTCAATGCCGAGAGCGCGAATCCGGTTCGTGCGCTCGGTAACATTTCCTTTGGCCTGCGCAAACGCGAGGTGCTCGCCATCGTCGGACCGTCGGGCTGCGGCAAAACCACCCTGTTCAACATCATCGCGGGGCTGATTTCGCCGACGATGGGCAGCGTGTCGGTCAACGGCGTGCAGGTGGCGGGCGCCAAGGGCCACGTCGGCTACATGCTGCAAAAGGACATGCTGCTGCCTTGGCGCAGCGTGCTGGACAATGTGACGCTGGGTCTGGAAGTGCGCGGTGTGGCGCGCGCCGAGGCCGAGGAAATCGCGCATCGGCTGATCACATCCTATGGCCTCGGCGGTTTCGAGAAAGCCAAGCCCGCGACATTGTCCGGTGGCATGCGTCAGCGCGTGGCCTTCATGCGAACGCTGGCGTTCGATCCCGACGTGATCCTGCTGGACGAGCCGTTTTCAGCGCTGGATTTTCAGACCCGGCTGCTGCTGCAAGGCGAGGTGCAGCGGATTATCCGCGAGCGCGGCAAGAGCGTGATTCTGGTGACGCATGACATTGGTGAGGCGATCACCATGGCCGACCGCATCGTTGTGATGACCAACCGGCCCGCGACGGTGCGCAGCTTGCACACCATCGAATTGTCTGCCGCCGAGCGCGACCCGGTGACCATCCGTACCAACCCGCTCTACAACGAGTACTTCAACCGCATCTGGTCTGAGCTGGAGATCCGGCGGGAAGTTTAAGCAGCAGGTTCTCTGCCTGGGCGAGCTTAAGGGCTGACCGCTCAGGCTCGCGCTCCACCGCTGAGCCGTACGCGATCCGCCCGCGAGCGCTGGGTGACGAAATTAATCACCGCACGAACAGCCGGCAGATCGATCAGGTCCGGATGCGCCAGCAGCCAGATGTCGGAAATGCCGGCCAGCTTGTCAGGCGCGACGCGGATCAGGTCGTCGTGGGCATCGGCGACGATGCAGGACATCGCGCAAATCCCGACACCGGCGCGGACCGCCGCCAGCATGTCGGCCTGCGATGAGCAGCGCATCACCACGGTCGCTTCCCGCGCGACATGATCGCTCCAGCGTCCGAGTTCGGCGTTTGAGGCACGGTCCGCGAAGCCGACGATGTTGTGACGCTTCCAGTCGTCGCGATGCTGGGGCAGGGAATGGCGCGCGGCGTAGTCGCGCGAGGCATAGAAGCCGACGCCCAGCCGCGCGATCTTGCGGCCGACCAGGTTCTCGTCGCCGCTTTGATAAATGCGCAGCACGATATCGGCCTCGCGCTTGCGGACGCTGACGGGGAACGGGTGCGTGACGAATTCGATCTGAACGTCGGGGTGGGTCTCGATGAAGGACGCCATGTGCGGCATCAGCCAGTAAGCCGCCAGCGTCGGGCCGATCGAGAACTTGACCAGACCCCGCGCTTTCGTTCCGGTAGCCGATACCGCGGCTTCGGCCCGCAGCGCCGCTGCTTCCATAGCCATAGTGTGTTCGCGGAAGCGGCGGCCCTGTGCGGTCAGGGTCAGCCCGTCATTGGAGCGGACAAACAGCTTGGTCCCGAGCTGCGTTTCGAGCGCCGCGATTTCGCGGCCCACGGTCGGATGGCTTGAGCGGAGGCGGCGCGCCGCGCCGAGATAGCTGCCGGATTCGGCAACGGCGATGAAGGTCCGGCAAAGATCCCAGTCCATCTGTTCAATCCTGAAGTTGCAACTGTTCAATATTGGACATTGGGGGCGCCGGTCAAGATGTTATCGTTGCTCACATTCAAACAGGACAAATCCGATGCCGCTTCCCGCCTCGCTCAATGGTACGCTTGAACTGCCCGTTCTCGGCTCGCCGCTCTTTATCGTATCGGGTCCTGAGCTGGTGATCGCGCAGTGCAAGGCCGGCATCGTCGGCTCGTTCCCGGCGCTGAATGCGCGGCCGGTCGAGAAACTCGGCGAATGGCTGACCCAGATCGAGGACGAACTCGGCGAGTATCAGGCGAAGAATCCGGACAAGAAGGTCGCGCCCTACGCGGTCAACCAGATCTGCCACGCCTCCAACGACCGGCTCATGAAGGACATGGAAACCTGTGTGAAGCACAAGGTTCCGGTCATCATCACCTCGCTGCGTCCGCCGTCCGAAATCGTCGAGGCCGCGCACTCCTATGGTGGCGTGGTATTCCACGACGTCATCAACGTGAAACATGCGCGCAAGGCTGCCGAACAGGGTGTCGATGGACTTATCCTCGTCTGCGCGGGTGCGGGCGGTCATGCCGGCACGCTGTCGCCCTTTGCCCTCGTGCGCGAAGTGAAGCAGTGGTTCAAGGGTACCATCCTGCTCTCTGGCGCGATCTCCGACGGCTGGGGTATCGCGTCGGCGCTCGCGCTCGGCGCGGACATGGCCTACATGGGCACGCGCTTCATCGCGACCGTCGAGGCCAACGCCGATCCCGCCTACAAGAAGGCGCTGACCGACTATGCCGCTCACGACACGGTCTACACCAACCTGTTCACCGGCGTTCATGGCAATTACCTCGGCCCGTCGATCGCCGCCGCCGGCCTCGATCCAGACAATCTGCCGGTTGCCGACAAGACCAAGATGAACTTCGGCTCCGGCGGGAACATGAAGGTCAAGGCCTGGCGCGATATCTGGGGCTCGGGGCAGGGCATCGGCCAGATCTCTGACATTCCGCCGGTCGCGGAACTGGTGGAACGCCTCAAGACCGAATTCGCCGAAGCGCGAGGAGATTTCCTGATGCGCGCAAGCGCCTGACGGAAAACGGGGCACGCGCGTATAAGCGCGGCCCACCACAAGAAAACAACAAATCAGGGAGGAGACACCATGAAGGCCTTATCACGTCTTGCGACGGCCATGCTGACGCTTGCCGCGTGCGGAATCACGCAGGCACATGCGGATAACAAGGGTGAAATCCGCATCGGGCAGACCTTGCCTTACAGCGGCCCGCTGTCGGGCTTCGGTATGATCGGCCGGGTGCAGGAAGCGTACTTCGAGAAGATCAATGCCGAAGGTGGCATCAACGGCCGTAAGATCAAGTTCATCAGCATGGATGACGCGTACTCGCCGCCGAAGACCGTCGAGCACACCCGCAAGCTGGTCGAACAGGACGAGGTGCAGGTGATGTTCGCCTCGCTCGGCACCGCGACCAACAATGCGGTGCATCGTTATCTCAACGGCAAGAAAATTCCGCAGTTATTCGTTCTCAGCGGTGCGACCAAGTGGGCCGATCCGAAGGGCTTCCCCTACACCATGCCGGGCATGGCGGCCTATGCCTCCGAGGGCGTGATCTACGCCAAGCATATCCTGGCGACGAAACCGAATGCGAAGATCGCCATTCTCGCGCAGAACGACGACTTCGGCCGCGACTATGTCAGCGGCTTCAAGCGCGCGCTCGGTGACAAGGCCGCGACCATGATCGTAGCCGAGGCGAGCTATGAGGTGACTGCGCCGACCATCAACTCGCAGCTTGCCACCTTGAAGGCATCCGGTGCCGACGTGCTGTTCGGCGTGGTGCTCGGCAAGTTCACCTCGCAGTTGATCAAGGGTATTGCCGAACTCGGCTGGAAGCCGGACATGACGTTCCTGCCGACATCGGCCGCGTCGATTTCGTTCCTCGCACCGGCAGGGTTGGAGAATGCCGTCGGCATGATCTCGTCCAGCAACCAGAAGGACGTCAACGACGTGCAATGGGCGAACGATCCCGGCGTGAAAGAGTTCTTCGCGTTCATGAAGCAGTACATGCCGAATGCCGACCTGAACAACTCGAACTATTCGGCAGGATACCACTACGCGCAGTTGATGGTCGCCGTGCTCAAGGCCTGCAAGGACGATTTCAGTGCCGAAAACATCAGGCGCCAGGCTGCTTCGCTCAAGAACGTCGAGCTGCCGCTTCTATTGCCGGGCATCACGGTCAACACCGGGCCCGACGATTATCTGCCGTTCCAGCAACTGTTGCTGCGCCGCTTCGACGGCAAGAGCTGGGTCGGATTCGGCAAGGTTCTCGACGATCAGTAAATGTAACGAGGGCGCGCTGCGGATGCCGCGGCGCGCCTGTTCTCTTTCTTCAGCCGGAACGACACCATGATTATCAGCGGCGACCGTCAGATCAGCACGCCTGAAATCCAAGAGCGCATCGCGCGGGCCGCCACCGGCTTCAAGGCGCTCGGCCTGCGTGACGGTGCGCCTGTCGGGCTGATGCTGCGCAATGATTTCGCGCTTTTCGAAGCGTCGGCGGCTGCGGCGATGCTGGGATCGCCGGTGGTGCCGATCAACTGGCACCTGAAGGCAGAAGAGGTCGCCTATATTCTGGCCGACAGCGGCGCGCACAGCCTCGTGTGCCACGCGGATCTGTTGCCGCAGATCAAGGACGGTCTGCCGAAGCGGTTGCCGCTGCTGGTCGTGAAAACGCCGCCGGAGATTGCTGATGCTTTCAGTGTGCCGCCAGAACTGGCGCGCGTGCCCGAGGGCCGGGTGGATTGGGATGTCTGGCGCGACGGATTTGCGCCTTCCCGGGAAGCGCCGGGCCGCGCAACGCCGATGTTCTATACGTCCGGCACCACAGGCCGGCCGAAGGGCGTGCGGCGTCTGCCGATGCTGCCGGAACAGATGGCCGCGGCCGAACGGGTCAGCGCCATCACCTACGGCCTGAAGCCGAATGAAGATCAGGTCATTCTGATGAACGGGCCGATGTATCATTCGGCCCCCAGTTCCTACGGCATGCTGGCATTCCGCCACGACTGCACCATCGTTCTGGAGCCGCGTTTCGATCCAGAGGATCTGCTGCAACTCATCGAGCGGCATAAGGTCACTCACATGCACATGGTGCCGACCATGTTCGTGCGGCTGCTGCGGCTGCCGGATGAAGTGAAGGCGCGGTACGATCTGTCGTCGCTGCGGTTCGTGGTGCATGGCGCGGCACCCTGTCCCGTTCCGGTCAAACAGGCGATGATCGCATGGTGGGGGCCGGTGGTTCATGAGTACTTCGGCTCAACCGAGACCGGGATTCCGATCTGGCACTCGGCACAGGAAGCGCTGGCGAAGCCCGGCACCGTCGGGCGCGCGATCGAAGGCGGCATCGTCAAGATCTTCGGCCCGAACGGCGAGCCCTGCGGTGTCAATGAGATCGGCGAGATCTTCATGCGGCAGACCGCGATCCCGGATTTCGATTATCACCGCAAAGCAGGTGCGCGCGAGGAAGCCGGTCGGGAGGGCCTGATCAGCGTCGGTGATGTCGGCTATCTTGATGAAGACGGCTATCTGTTCCTGTGCGACCGCAAGCGCGACATGGTGATCTCGGGCGGCGTCAACATCTATCCGGCGGAGATCGAGAACACGCTGATCGGCATGGAGGGCGTGCGCGACTGCGCTGTGTTCGGCATTCCGGACGACGAATTCGGCGAACGGCTGTGCGCCTGCATCGAGCCTGATACCGGCGCCGCGCTGACGCCGAAGGACGTGCAGGATTATCTGCGGAAGCGGCTGGCGAACTTCAAGGTGCCGAAAGACATCAACTTCCTTGAAGCCCTGCCGCGCGAAGCCAGCGGCAAGATCTTCAAGCGCAAGCTGCGCGATCCGTACTGGGAAAATCGCCAGTCCGCGTAGCGGGCAGTCGCGTACCGGGTCCCCTTTCGGCCTGTTGAAAGTTGCGGAATTCGTCGGTTGCCGATGGCTCTGCGCTGAAATCGTGTCATGCTGCCCCGAATGAAACAGCCCGGCGGGACGAACCGCCGGCGGGGGGCGACCGGTATGATCTCCTTGGCGCAGGGCTTGCTTGGAGCGGCATCGGGCTCGCTTGTCGGCTTTTCGCTCGGTGTGGTCGGCGGCGGCGGGTCGATTCTTGCAGTGCCCCTGATGGTGTATCTGGTCGGCGTACCGAATGCGCATGTGGCGATCGGCACCAGCTCGCTCGCCGTTGCGGCGAGCGCAGCGTTCGGCCTTCTCATCCACGCACGTACCGGCACGGTAAAGTGGGGGTGCGCGTCGGTGCTCGCCGGCGCAGGTGTGATTGGAGCGTTTCTCGGTTCACTGGTCGGCAAGATGGTCGACGGGCAGCGCCTGCTGACGATGTTCGCGCTATTGATGCTGGTGGTTGCCTTCCTGATGCGGCGGCGCCGCGATCATGCCGGCAACAAGTCTGTTCAGTTGAGCCGGGCCAATGCCCCGTCGCTCATCGGCGTGGGGTTTGCCACCGGCATGCTTTCCGGCTTCTTCGGTATCGGCGGCGGCTTCCTGATTGTGCCGGCGCTGGTGTTCGCGACCGACATGCCGCTGGTGTACGCGGTGAGTTCATCGCTGGTGGCCGTGCTGGCCTTCGGTCTCACCACAGCAACGAGCTACGCGTTCTCCGGTCTGGTGAACTGGCCGCTGACCGCGGTCTTTATCGTCGGCGGTCTGGCCGGCGGATACATCGGCGTGAAGTCAGCGCATCTGCTGGCGAGCAGGCGGACACTGCTCAACGACGTTTTTGTGGCGGTGATTTCCTGCGTCGCGATCTACATGCTGATCCGAAGCTGGATGTAACGACGAGCCTGCCCTACGCCGCGCGCCTGATCCAGACGCGGTTGTCATGGAACGCCGCGCCGCCATAGGGCGCGATCGGATCGGCGCCCGTCAGCGTGTTGATGCCGCGGCCGTCTTCATAGGCATGGTTCGGCCAGATGGATTCCGCGATCAGCACGCCGCGCCGCACGCCATCGAAGGATTTGGCGTGAAGCCGGACTTCGCCGCGCTCGTTGCCGAGGATCACCTTGTCGCCGTCGGCGATCGACAGCGCCGCCGCATCGTCGGGATGGATCATCACCGTCGGGCGCTGCTCGCGGCTGAGCGAGGTCGGCGTTTCGTTGAAGGTGGTGTTGAGGAAGTTGCGCGCCGGCGACGTGGCGAGACGAAACTTGTGATGCTCGTCGGCTTCCTCGATCACCGTCCAGTGATCCGGCAATTGAGGGAGATCGTCCACCGGGCCCGAAAGCCCCGGACTGCGGAACGGCACCGTTGGCCAGTCCGGCTTGAAACGGAATTTGCCGTCAGGCCACGCAAAGCCCCTGGTGTAATGCGCGGTCTTGAAATCCGGCTGGCAGTCGATCCAGCGTTCGCGCTCGAGGTTTTCCAGCGTGCCCCAGCCGGATTTTTGCAGCGTCCAGTCGATGATCTCGCGCGGCGTCATGTCGAAGCCGCGGTGCTTTGCCCCAAGCCGCCTGGCGAGGCTGACGATCACATCGTGGTTGGAGCGGCACTCGCCCGGCGGCTCGATCAGTTTCGGGCCCGCGATAATGTATTGATGTCCGCCGCCCTGATAAACGTCGTCGTGCTCCATGAACATCGTCGCCGGCAGCACGAGGTCGGCAGCCTTTGCCGTCTCGGTCATGAACTGTTCGTGCACGCAGACGAACAGGTCGTCGCGCGCGAAGCCCTGCTTGACGCGGGTCTGGTCCGGTGCGACCGACACCGGGTTGGTGTTCTGGATCAGCATCGCCGTTACCGGCGGCCCATTGAACAGCGCGTCGGCGTCGCCGCACAGAATTGCGCCGATGCGCGACTGGTCGAGCATGCGGATCGATGGATCGACCACATCGAGACCCTCGATCAGCGAACGGTCCCAGTGATAGATCGCGCCGTTGTTGTGGAATGCGCCGCCGCCCTCATGGCGCCACGCGCCGGTCACCGCTGCGATACAGCTCGCGGCATGCATGTTCGGCGCGCCGTTGCGTGAGCGGGAGAAACCGTAGCCGAGCCGGAAATAGGTGCGCGGTGTATTGCCCACCAGCGCCGCGAACTCCTCGATGGTTTCGACCGGGCAGCCGGTGATTTTCGAGGCCCATTCCGGACTCCGGCTTTGCAAATGGTGCTCAAGCTCGCGCGGGGCATCAGTATGCTGCGCAAGAAAATCGCGATCCGCCTTGCCGTCGCGGAACAGGCAATGCATCACCGCGCAGGCGAGGGCGCCGTCGGTACCCGGCCGCACCAGCACCGCGAGATCGGCCTGCTCCATGGTGCCGTTCATATAGACGTCGACCGCAACAATTTTCGCGCTGCGTTCCTTCCGCGCCCGCGTCGCGTGAGTCATGACGTTGACCTGGGTGCTGACCGCGTTGGTGCCCCAGATCACGACGCAGTCGGACTTCGCGATCTCGCGCGGGTCCGGGCCTGCGAGTTTGCCGGTGCCGGCGACGAATCCGGTCCAGGCCGGATTGACGCAGATGGTGGAATGGAAGCCGGAGTACTTCTTGGCATGGCGCAGACGATGGATGCCGTCGCGCATCACAAGGCCCATGGTGCCTGCGTACTGATAGGGCCAGACCGCCTCGGAGCCGTACCGTGCTTCGGCCTCCAGGAATTTCCCGGCAACCAGATCCAGCGCATCGTCCCATGAAATCGGGGCGAAGGTGCCGGAGCCTTTTGCGCCGGTGCGGACCAGCGGGTTCGTCAGGCGGTCAGGATGATGAATCCGCTCGGCGTAGCGGGCGACTTTGGCGCAGATCACCCCCGCCGTGTAGCCGTTGTCCCGCGCGCCGCGCACCCGGCCGATGGTGCGCTCGTCGAGCACATCGACTTCAAGGGCGCAGGTCGAGGGGCAATCGTGCGGGCAGGCGGTCGCAGCGACCCGTCGAGGCACAGATCCTGGCGGCACGGATTTGGGGCGGATCATTTCATTCATTGCAGCGACCTTAATCTGCGCGGGCGGACATGCAAGGTCAGGGCTGGGCTGTGGGACCACGAAAGCCCCACTTCCGGCGCATGGCGGAAAACCATTCCACGGACTCAACTCCCCATGCCGGATTGTGCTAAGCGGAACCCGCATCGGGACCGGGTGCCGCCTGTCCGGCGGCTTCGCTCGCGTCCAGTCTGGTTTGAAGGAACACCGATGAACATTCTGCCCTCCAACCTGCGCTTCGGTGCGGGCCAATCCGTCAAGCGCCTCGAAGATCAGCGGCTTCTCACAGGACAGGGACATTTCATCGACGACAAGGCGCAGGACGGCGCGTTGTGGCTTTACGTGCTGCGCTCGCCGCACGCCCACGCCAGGATCATCGCGATCGATACCAGCGCGGCGCTGGCCGTGCCGGGCGTTGCCGCCGTCTATACCGGAGCCGATCTGGTCGCAGACGATATCGGCGCCATCCCGACCCTGCCGATCTTCAAGCGGCCCGACGGTTCGCCGATGGCCGCCCCGCCGCGGCGTCTGCTGGCGCACGATGTTGTCCGCTTTGCCGGCGAGCCGGTCGCGGCTGTACTGGCCCCATCACGTGCCGATGCGCAGACGGCCGCCGAGGCGATCGTTGTCGATTACGAGATTCTGCCGGCAGTTGTCAGTCCGGCCGATGCGCTGGCGCCCGGTGCGCCTGTGGTCTGGCCGGATGCGCCGGACAACATTGCCGCTGCGATGAGCTACGGCGATGCGGCTGCGACGGAAGCCGCCTTCGCGAAGGCCAAACACGTCGTCTCGCTCGATATCACCAGCCAGCGGCTGGTGCCGTCGGCGATGGAGCCGCGCAGCACCATGGCGGAGGTCGACAAGAAAACCGGCCGCCTCACGCTGCATGTCCAGAGCCAGACACCGACCGCAACGCGCGACATTCTTTCGGATGTTGTGCTCAAGCGTCCCAAGGACAGCGTTCACGTGATGGTCGGCGATATCGGCGGCGGCTTCGGCCACAAGGTCAATCTCTATCCCGAAGACGGCATCGTTGCTTATGCGGCCACGAAACTGAAGCGCACGGTGCGCTGGCGCGGCGACCGCATCGACGACTTCATCGGCGGATCGCATGGCCGCGATCTCACATCGACCGGCGAATTCGCGCTCGATGAAAAGGGCCGCGTGCTGGCGTTCCGCGTGCGCTCGCTAGGCGGCACCGGCGCCTATCTCACCGGCGCTGGCGTGATTATTCCGCTGGTGCTTGGACCGTTCGTCGCCACCGGCGTTTATGATCTCCCGCTGATTCATTTCGACATCAAGGCAGTGCTCACTCACACCGCGCCGACCGGCCCTTATCGCGGCGCCGGACGGCCGGAAGCGGTGTTCATCGTCGAGCGATTGATGGATGCCGCCGCGCGGCAGATCGGCATGGACCCGCGCCAGATCCGCAAGGTGAATTACATCAAGCCCTCGCAACTGCCCTACAAGAACGCGGTCGGCGAAGTCTACGACAGCGGTGCTTTCGCGCACATGATGGAGCGCGCCTCGAAGCTCGCGGACTGGGACGGGTTCAACGCGCGCAAGAAAGCCGCGAAGAAAAAGGGCCTGCTCTACGGACGTGGTCTCACCAGTTACATCGAATGGACCGGCGGCCGCGTGCACACCGAAAAGGTCACGTTGTCGGCGACCGCCGAGGGCCGCGTGGTGTTGCAGTCGGGCACCCAGGCGATGGGGCAGGGACTTCAGACCAGCTACTCACAGATGGTGGCGGGCGCGCTCGGCATTCCGCTCGACCGTATCGATGTTATCCAGGGCGACACGGACAAGGCGACGGGCGGCGGCAGCGTCGGTTCGCGCTCGCTGTTCGTCGGAGGCACCGCAACCGTCGTGTCGGCCGGCGATCTGATCCAGAAGGCGCGCGAGAAGGCGTCGCATGTGCTCGAAGCTTCTGTCGGCGACATCGAATACGGTGATGGCGTGCTGACTGTGGTCGGCACCGACCGCCGGGTCAGTCTGTTCGATCTTGCCAAGGACGAGAAGGACTCGCGCCTCAGCGTCGAGAGCAAGGGCGAGGTGGACGGGCCGACCTGGCCGAACGGCACGCATATCTGTGAAGTCGAGATTGATCCCGAAACCGGCGTGACCCGCGTGGTGCGTTACACCACGGTGGATGACGTCGGCGTCGCCATCAATCCGATGCTGGTCACCGGTCAGGTTCACGGCGGTGTCGCGCAGGGCATCGGACAGGCGCTTTATGAAGGCGTGGTGTACGATTCCTCGGGGCAGCTGCTCACGGCGAGCTATCAGGACTATTGCATCCCGCGCGCCAGCGACATGCCGGGCAGCATCGATGTGACGCTCGACGACTCTGCGCCGTGCAAGACCAATCCGCTCGGCGCGAAGGGCTGCGGCGAATCCGGCGCCATCGGCGGTCCGCCATGCATCGTCAACGGCGTGATGGATGCGCTCAGCGATCTCGGCATCACATCGCTGCAGACACCGCTGACGCCGGTGAAAATCTGGGATGCGATTCAGCAGGCCAAAGCCACGAAGGCTGCGTGAGGTAAGGGTTATCGTTCAGCCCACCTCTCCCGTGGGGAGAGGTCGACTTCGCGTCAGCGAAGTCGGGTGAGGGCGTAGAATCTCTCGATAGATTTAGATCCCCTCACCCCAACCCTCTCCCCACGGGGGAGAGGGAGAGCACCGCGGATGCGCCGACATTTTTACCAAAGCTGCTCTAGCCCGGCCCTTCGCCGGCCGCGCGCAGCGCGCGCAAGCCCTCGCGATAGGTCGGATAGGCGAGCGTGACACCCAGTTCATTGCGCAGCAGATCGTTCCGCACGCGCTTGCTTTCGGCATAGAACGAGCGGCCCATCTCCGTCAGGCCGGCGTCTTCAAGACTGATCTCGCGCGGCGGCGCGACGCCGCAGAGCGAGGCCGCGAAGGTGACTACATCCTGCGGCGGCGCGGGCTCATTATCGGTGACGTTGTAGATCGCGCCCGAACGCGGCCGGTCGAGTGAAGCGTCCACCGCGCGCGCGATGTCTTCGACATGGATGCGGTTGAACACCTGTCCGGGCTTGATGATCCGGCGTGCAGTGCCGCGCGCCAGTTGCACGAGCTGGCTCTGGCCCGGACCGTAAATGCCCGCAAGCCGGAAAATCTGCACCGCAATGTTGTTCGCGGCACCGAAGGCGAGCCACGCCTGTTCGGCGGCGGCGCGCTCGCGCGAGCGCGAATTGGTTGGCGTCGCAGGCGTCCGTTCATCGACCCATGCGCCGCCGTGATCGCCATAAACGCCGATGGTCGAGAGATAGCCAATCCAGCGCAGGTTGGGAGCCGAGGCGATTTGCCTGGCGTAGGCCGCAAGGACGGGATCTCCGCCGGTACCCGGTGGAACAGAAATCAGCAATGCCTCGCAGGCTGCGATATCGGAATCGATAACGTCATCGCGGCCATCATGTCCGAACACCCGCGCGGTCACGCCTGCGGCGGACAGCGTGCGCGCCTTGTCCTGCGATCGTACGGTGCCGGTCACGGTGTCACCGCGGGCGAGACGGCGCTCGGCGATGGTTCTGCCGCTGAAGCCCAGACCGAAGATAAACAGATTCACGAAAAACCCTGTTCAAGAGAGGCGATGCGACGTACCTATCGGCTCACTTATCTCTTTTCAATGATGGAGTCCCGCGTTTGGGCGACTACGATCCACTCCGCGAGTATCTCTCGCAGCAGACCAAGGACGAACTCGTGCTGACCTTCGAGGAGATCGAGGATCTGCTGGGGTTCGCGCTGCCGCGCGCGTCGCAGCGGGCGTCATGGTGGGAGAAAGAGCGCAACCCTGAAAACGCGCGCCCGCAGCGGGATGCAATCCGCGATGGAGGTTATGAGGCGACCCGGCTCGCGGACGGAAAGGGAGTGCGCTTCCGCAAACTTTCTGCCGGCCGGTTCAGGCGCTGATTCCTCGGTCTCAATTCCTTGTGCGCCGCAAAATCTTTGCGCGCGCTGCACAGAGCCGATGCGAAAGTTCAATGCCCCGCGCGAACCCGATGCCGCTATAAAGGCCTCTCAAACAAGAATAACTGGGAGCGCAATATGACATCGAAGTTTCTCGCCGCAGCGGTCGCGGCGTTCAGCCTGACGACGGCACTGCCGGCTTCCGCGCAGCAGGGCGTCAAGATCGGCATTCTCAACGATCAGTCCGGCGTCTATGCCGACTATGGCGGCAAGTGGTCCTTTGAAGCAGCCAAGATGGCGGTCGAGGAGTTCGGCGGCTCGGTGCTTGGTCAGAAGATTGAAGTTGTCTCCGCCGATCACCAGAACAAGCCGGACCTCGGCGTCAGCATTGCGCGCCGCTGGTATGAAGTTGAAAACGTCGACATGATCACCGAGCTGACCACGTCGTCGGTGGCGCTCGCAGTGCATGATCTCTCCAAGCAGATGAAGAAGATCGACATCGTGGTCGGCGCTGCGACCTCGCGTCTGAGCGGCGATGCCTGTCAGCCTTACGGTTTCCACTGGGCGTATGATACCCGCGCGCTCGCCTACGGCACCGGGGGCGCGCTGGTGAAGGCCGGCGGCGACACATGGTTCTTCATGACCGCGGATTATGCGTTCGGCCATGCGCTCGAAAAAGACACCGGCGACTTCGTTACACAGCAGGGCGGAAAGGTCGTGGGCGCGGTTCGCATTCCGCTGAACACCGCCGACTTCTCCTCGTTCCTGCTGCAGGCCCAAAGCTCGAAAGCGAAAATCATCGGGCTCGCCAATGCCGGTCTCGACACCACGAACTCGATCAAGCAGGCGGCGGAATTCGGCATCGTCAAGGGTGGCCAGAAACTCGCCGGACTGCTGCTGACGGCGGCTGAAGTTCACGGCCTGGGTCTCGAGGCCGCGCAGGGCCTGGTGCTGACGGAGGGTTACTACTGGGATCGTGACGCGCGTTCGCGCAACTTCGGTGAGAAGTTCTTCAAGCGCACCGGCCGGATGCCGAATATGATCCAGGCTGGCACCTACTCTGCGACCTTGTCGTATCTGAAGGCCGTAAAGGCCGCAGGCACCAAGGACACTGAGGCGGTGGCCAAGAAGCTGAAGGAACTGCCGGTCGATGACGACTTCGCGCAGGGCGGCAAGGTGCTCGAAAACGGCCGCATGGTACATGACCTCTACCTGTTCGAAGTCAAGAAGCCGTCCGAATCCAAGAAGCCCTGGGACTATTACAAGGAGCTGGCGGTGGTGCCGGGCGACAAGGCCTTCCCGTCGGCGAAGGACTCGGGCTGCCCGCTGACCAAGTAAACACGAATGCGATATCCGGTCCGGTATGTTGCCGGGCCGGAGATCGCGGCGATCTTTCAATTGACGATAGTTGAAGCTGTTTTCCTTAAGCATTTTCGCGCCGGTCGCCTTCTTTGCCGGGCCGCCCCGCGCTAAAGAGAGAGAAATGATCCGCATCCTCTCGCTTTGCCTTCTTGTCCTGCTCGGTGTGCCTGCGGCTGCGCAAACGCCGCCGGAGCAGAAGCCTGCGATCGAGCAAAAGAATACAGCCGAGCAAAAGATGCCGGCCGAGCCGAAGCCTGCCGCACTTCTGTGCGTGTACAACAACAGAAAATACAGTGAAGGCGCCAACGTTTGTGTGCATAAGGCGATGATGCAGACCTGCACCATCGACGGCGCCAAGGCCGTCTGGGCCAACGTGACGGACGAAAAACTCAGCAGCGGCTGCGTGGCGCCCGGTCCCCGTTTGACCAAGTATCAGCGAGCGGCAATCGTGAACAGGCGGAACATTCGCCGCGAAATCACACCCGCCACGGACAGCTCACCGTTCTGCTTTTATACGAACGGAAAGCGGTTCTGCGAGTAGCGCGACTTCGCCAGCGCGATCAATTCACCTTGTAGATCGAGTTGGCCCAGGTGCCGCCGCAAATTTCGTCGCGGTTACCGGTGCACTTCGCATCGCAGTTCGTGGCAGGGCCGGCAGCGCCATACTTGTTGCCGCAAAAGCAGTGCCCGGCATATTGCGTGCCGGCATGGCTGAAGCCCTTCTCGCGGCATGTTGAGATGCAAAGCTGCGTGGTCATCTTGCCGTCGTAGAAGGTGTAGCCATCGAGATCGCGCTTGCCCTGATCCCTGAAGCATCCGAGATAGCCGTTCGCAGCGGCGGTCGTCGCCCCGGCTGACGGCGCCGTGGTCGGCGCCGTGACGATCGGCGCGGGATGCAGCGAGCGCTCATCCGACTTTGTGGCGACTTTTGTCTCCGATGCCTTCATGTCCTGTAAGCGGGCGCGGGCGAGGTCGCCATAGATACTGTCGCCGAAGCGGCGCACGAAAGCTTCCAGCACTGTGGGGCTTGTGGTGGTGGAGACCGCGCGCCAGGCTTCCGCGATTTCGTTGGATGATGGCGCAGGCGCGACCGCAATTGCGCGCGGCCCCACGGAAGCGGCGGGGTCGGCCGCCGCGACCTGCGCGGGTGCAGGCTTGGTTTCGGCTTTCGCCGCAGCAACATTCGCATCGACAATCGCGACCGTGTTGCCGCCGAGCGAGCCGTAGACATAGGGTTCTTGTTTGCGGGCGGTGGAGGTCAGCACCGCGTCCCGCACCCGGCCGAACGCAATGCGCAGATCGACTCCCGGCGTTGCGATATGTTCAAGCAGTGCCGTGGTGAAGGGGCTGTTGCTGTTGTCGCCGTCGAGTGCCACCGAGCCCGCCTTCGCCGCGAACGCGATCAGGGTGTCCGAGACCGTCGGCTCGATCTTGGCGAGGCCGCGTCCGACCGAGCGCGACGCAACCGTGCGCTTCATCGTCTTGGCGAAGGGGTTGTCGCGGCAGGCGTCCAACATCACGAGGCGCAAGCGCTTGGCGGGCTCGATTGCCTTCAGCAGCCGGTCGAGCGACAGCGCTTCGTCCTCGATGTCGAAATCGCGCGCGAGTTTTGCATCGGCGGGCACCAGATAGTTGGTGCCGTCGACCTCGATGCCATGCCCGGCGAAGAACACCACGGCGACATCGGCGTCCTGCGCCTTGTCGGAGAAGTCGCCGACCGCGCGGCGCAGATCGGCGATGCCGACGTCGCGCTTGGTCTCGACCACATCGAACCCGGATTTCCGGAATAGCGCTGCCATGGCATCGGCGTCATTCGATGGGTTCGGCAGCTTGGCGACATGCTGATACGCGGAGATGCCAAGCACCAGAGCCACGCGTTTGTCGGCCTGCGCGGCAGTCATGGAGAACTGCGCCGCAGTGAGAACTGCAAACAGGATCAGCAGAGAACGCAGCATGGCGCGCACGATAAGTCTCCGGGCTTTCGGCACATTCTCTACCACACGGGCGGAACCGCGGAAAAGAGCTCGGCTGTGGCAAAAAATCGCTGTTTCGCTTGAACTTTCCGCCTTGTGGCGTAGACATCGCGCGAGAGTGAAGGAGCCAGCCGTCCATGTCCGTCCGTATCGTCGATGTTCGCGAAGTCACCAAGCCGATCTCGTCCCCGATCCGCAATGCCTACATCGACTTTACGAAGATGACGACCAGCCTCGTCGCTGTTGTCACCGATGCGGTTCGCGACGGCAAGCGCGTGGTCGGCTACGGGTTTAATTCCAACGGACGTTACGGGCAGGGCGGCCTGATCCGCGAACGCTTCGCGCCGCGGCTGCTGGAAGCCGATCCGAAGACGCTGCTGGATTCGTCTGGCGACAACATCGATCCCGACAAGGCTTGGGCGGCGCTGATGTCGAACGAGAAGCCCGGCGGCCACGGTGAGCGCTCGGTGGCGGTGGGCACCATCGACATGGCGATCTGGGATGCGGTGGCGAAGATCGCCGGCAAGCCGCTGTTTCGCCTGCTGGCGGAGCGTCACAATCGCAAGGCCGATCCGCGCGTGTTCGTCTATGCGGCGGGTGGCTACTACTATCCGGGCAAGGATCTGTCGGCGCTACGCGGCGAGATGCGCGGCTATCTCGATCGCGGCTACAATGTCGTCAAGATGAAGATCGGCGGTGCATCGATCGCGGAAGATCAGGAGCGCATCGAGGCGGTGCTGAAGGAGATCGGCAATCAGGCGCAGCTTGCGGTGGATGCCAACGGCCGCTTCGATCTGGAGACCGGCATCGCCTACGCCAAGATGCTGCGCGAGTATCCATTGTTCTGGTACGAGGAAGTCGGCGATCCGCTCGACTTCCAGCTGCAGGCGGCGCTCGCCGAATTCTATCCCGGCCCGATGGCCACCGGCGAGAATCTGTTCAGCCATCAGGACGCGCGCAATCTCATTCGCTACGGCGGTATGCGGCCGGATCGCGACTGGCTGCAGTTCGACTGCGCCTTGTCGTACGGGCTTTGCGAATACCTGCGCACGCTCGATGTGCTGAAGACCCATGGCTGGTCGCCGTCGCGCTGCATCCCGCATGGCGGGCATCAGATGTCATTGAACATCGCAGCGGGTCTCGGCCTTGGCGGCAACGAGAGTTATCCGGATCTGTTCCAGCCTTACGGCGGCTTCCCGGATGGCGTGCGGGTCGAGAACGGCCACATCACCATGCCCGACCTGCCGGGCATCGGCTTCGAGGGCAAATCCGATCTCTATAGGGAGATGAAAGCGCTGGCGGAGTAGCGTGGGCCCGCCACTCCGGCCAAGCCGTCACGCATTGACGTGAATGAAATCCCGCAGCAGCGGATAGATTTCGTTGTTCCATTTCCGGCCACTGAAGACACCGTAGTGGCCGACGCCCGCCTGCATGTGATGCACCTTTCGGTAGGCGCGCACGCCGGTGCAGAGATCCTGCGCCGCCAGCGTCTGCCCGATTGAACAGATGTCGTCCTTCTCACCTTCCACCGTCATCAGGCCCATCTTCTTGATGGAGGCCGGGTTCACTGCGCGTCCCTTGTAGGTGAGCTTGCCCTGCGGCAGCAGGTGTTCCTGAAACACATCGCGGATGGTATCGATGTAGAAATCCGCCGGCAGATCCATCACCGCGAAATACTCGTCGTAGAAGGTCTTGATGGTGTCGGCTTTCTCAACCTCACCCTTCGCCAGATGCTCCAGCAAGTCCTTGTGCGACTTGACGTGCCGTTCGAGATTCATCGACACGAACGCGGTGACCTGAATGAAGCCGGGATAGACCTTGCGGAAGGCGCCCTTGCACTGCATCGGCACGTAGTTGATCAGATTGTCCTCGAACCACTTCAGCGGCTTCGAGGTTGCGAATTCGTTGACCTTGGTTGGCGCAATGCGCGTATCGATCGGCCCCGCCATCAAAGTGAGGCTCGCCGGGCGCGCACGATGATTGTCTTCCGACATGATGGCGCAGGCCGCCAGCGCCGATACCGACGGCTGGCACACCGCCACCATGTGAGACTTCGGGCCGAGCTGATCCATGAAGGTGATGAGATGCTCGGTATATTCGTCGAGGCCGAACTTGCCCTGATCGAGCGGAATGTCGCGCGGATTGTGCCAGTCGGTGATGTAGACGTCGTGATCCTGCAACAGCGTCTGCACCGTGCCGCGCAGCAGTGTCGCGAAATGACCCGACATCGGCGCGACCAGCAAAACCTTCGGCTGGTCCGGCGCGCCATCCTTCTTGAAATGCAGCAGCGAGCCGAACGGCGTCGCGAACGGGACTTCCTCGATCACCGGCCATTCCCGGTTGCCGACCGCGACCGGCTTGATGTCGTAGTCCGGCCGCTTGTAGGTCAGCGAACTGCGCGACATCAGTTCGAGTGTTGCGGCGAGGCGGCCGAACACCTTGTCCGAAAAACCTTCGGGCAGCATTTTCAGATAGGACAGCGCCGTTGAGGCCCCGTTTCGCCACGGGGCCGTCATGTCCATGGTGTTCTGATAGGTCTGGTACATCATTGGCGACATCCGGCACATTCCCTTGCTTTGTGCCATGCAAACTTGACGCCAAAGCCCCGTCAATCGGCCATTCGGACTGGCATGTCGTTTGCTGTGTGTAAAAGGAGCAAGCGCTTAAACAACAGGCAGGCGCGGGCATAACCGGGCGGAAAAGTGCGATCCGCCTCTTTGATGTGCAGGCGTTAGGAGAGCGACCATGGCCAAGGCCACGTTGACCATCAGCAGCAAGAACTACTCCTCATGGTCGCTGCGCGGCTGGCTGCTGACCAAGTTCTCGGGGCTCGAGTTCGATGAGATCGTCACGGCGGCGGACGATCCGTCGGCCCGGGCGGAAATCCTGTTGCTGTCGTCGTCGATCCTGGTGCCGTGCCTGCGTCATGAGGGGGCGGTGGTCTGGGACACGCTGGCGATCGGCGAATATCTCAACGATCTCATGCCGGAAGCGGGCCTGTTGCCGTCCGAGCGGATTCCGCGGGCGCACTGCCGGTCGATCTGCGGCGAGATTCATTCGGGCTTCACCACGCTGCGCTCGTCATTGCCGGTCAACATCAAGGGGCATTTCCCGGGCTTCAAGGTCTGGTCGCGGGCGCAGGCGGACATCGATCGGGTCTGCGCGATCTGGAGCGACTGCCTTGAAAAGTCCGGCGGCCCGTTCCTGTTCGGACATCGGTCGATGGCGGACGCGATGTATGCCCCCGTGGTGACTCGCTTCCTGACCTACGACGTGCAGATCAGCCCGTCCTTGGCGAGCTATGCAAAACGGGTGATGAGCCTTCCTGAAATGCAGGAGTGGGTCGAGGCCGCGCGGCAGGAGCCGGCCGAAATCGAAGAGCTCGAGGTTGAATATTAGGCAGCGGCGCTGCGCAATTGCCTGATCGCTGGGCCGGTTGCGGCTGCGTGTGCTTGCCTGAACGAGCGCTTTCCTGGGATGCCAGAGGCGGCGCGTTGCGCGACGGCCAGGCCCCAGATCGTCATCAGGCTGAATCCCGCACGGACTCAGCCACATCTTTGATTGCGCAAAACTTCCGCACGCTGTGACCGCTCGCGATGCGGGTGCTGGCGTGGAATTCGCATGATGCATTGCAGAAGCAACTGCGCCGGCGCCGGTCGCCCGGATTGGAGGATGCTATGAATGTACATGCTGCGGTCGGTTCAAAATCGTCTGGTCTCACGCGCCCGAACGGCGCCCCCATTCGTCTGAATACCCAGAGCTTCGTCGCCATCGATCGCCACAAGGATACGACATACGAGGCGACGTATCGCCCGCAGGCGCTCTACAGCCGCGCGGACGAAGGTTTCCATGCGAATAACGAAGCCTTCCTGCTCCATGAGGTGGCGACAAACCTGCCGATCTATCTCCCGGATACAGGTCCCACCGATTTCCATCTTCATCTTCCGCCGGGCGGCTTCCAACTCGTGCTGGTCACGTCGGGCATGTTCACCTTCGATTACGATGGACGCTTCTACAACGTCGGCCCCGGCGCGGTGATGCTGCAAAGCGCGATCGTGCATCGTCAGCTCTTCTACACATGGTCGGGGTTGTCGACGGAGGAGAATCTGAAGACGCCGCAGACCGTGGCGCCCGATCCGATTTCGATGGGCTACTCGGGAAAATTTCTTGAAGCCTTCATTACCGATCCCACGACATTTCCCAACCCGACGATTGTGGGTCCGGATCAGATCAACGAAGATGAAACGCCGCGTGTGGCGTGGAGCCATCCGCTGCATGATCGCCCGGCCGATGCCGGCTTCTGGCTTCAGGACCCATTGGCACTGGATGCGCTGTTCAAGCCGCTGGCGGCCGGCTCACCCGACAGTCTCATCAAGTCGGCCATGCCGGTTTATGTGCGCGATATTGGAATCGAGATTCCAAGCGGTCATCTTGTCACCGGCCACATCATCGCAACCGATCCGCGCGGGCACTCGCTCCTGCCCAAGAGTACGTCCGCAACAGCGGACGCAGCCTGTCTCGCGAAGGGCGAGGTCGTTATCCATCGCGTCATTCGCGGCACGGCCGAATTCAAGGACAGTGCGGGCAAGACTTTCGAGCTCGCGGCCGGCGATGTGGTGACTGCGAGCAAGAATACGATCTCCCTCGTCGGTGTCGGCGAAAATACGCAAGTCCTGCGGCTTGGCCTGCTGAAGGGCATGGACAGTCTTCGCAGTTGGACGCCGACGCAGCGGGATGAGATTGACGGGCTGGCCGGCCAGATCATTACAGGGAGGGACGTCCGTCCTCTCCGCACCGAAGGCCGGCCGGTCGGGTACTTATACAAGTAGGCTCCTGACACCCGTAAAACTGCAACATATCGTCCCGTAGCGTTCTGTACATTGCGTGCTTAAGTGTTTCCGGCTGATAAACCGGGGAACACAGATGCCGACACGTGCGCGCGTTGACGAATTCATTGCAGTGGTCGAGAGCGGCGATCACGCCGGCGCCATCGAGCGCTATTACACCGAAGATGCCAGCATGCAGGAGAACACCGCGCCGCCGCGCGTGGGCCGCGACGGACTGGTGGCGCATGAGCGCGGCATCCTTGCGCGAATGAAAGAGGTCCACTCCAAGGCGCTGGTATCTGTGGTGGAGGGCGATCACGTCATGATCCACTGGAACTTCGATCTTGTCGGCCTCGACGGCAGGACGCTCCATATCGATGAAATCGCCATGCAGGAATGGCGCGGCGACAGGATTTTCCGTGAGCGGTTTTTCTACAACGCGGCCAAAGCGTAAGCCCCACGCGTGACATGACGGGGCTTCATGCGGGCGATGACGATGTCTCGCTTGACGCCGCGATCCGCATCCTGACAGATGGCGTAATTGCTGCCGGAATCGGCAGAAAAGAAGAGCGCCAAGCTCCTTCAGGGAACGCCGGACTATGAATGCACCTCACGCGGGTCCCACCGCGGACGGGAAGATCGTCGACGAGTCATCGATCCGCTATGAAGGCTGGCCGGTCGTCGGGGTCTGCTTCCTTGTCGCGACATTCGCCTGGGCTGCGGGCTTTTACGGTCAGGGCGTCTACCTTGCCGAACTGCAACGCCTTCATGGGTGGCCGGCGTCACTGATTTCGACGGCGACCACCTGTTACTATCTGTTCAGCGCGGTTCTGGTGGTGTTCGTCAGCGAGGCGATCCGTACACTGGGTCCGCGCCGCCTGCTGATCGGCGGCATTGTGACCATCGCCGCAGGCACCGTGATGGTCGGGCAGATCACATCGCCTTGGCAATTATACGTTGCCTATGCGCTGATCGCGTTCGGCTGGGCCGGGACCAGCCTCGCTGCGATCAACAACACGCTGGGATTGTGGTTCGACAAGAAGCGGGGCATGGCGATCAGCCTGGCCCTGAATGGCGCGAGCTGTGGCGGGGTGCTCGGCGTGCCGCTGCTGGTCGGCGCGATCGGCAAGTTCGGCTTCCCTGCAACGTCGATCGGTGCGGCGCTGGTGATCCTTCTGCTGGCGATACCGGCGATTCTGATCTGGGTGGGCCGGCCGCCGAAACGCGCGATGCCGCCGACAGATGTGTTTACCGCCGAGCCTGCGCCGGCCGTGCGATCGATCGCGCAGATACGACATGCTGCCTTCGGCAGTCTCTCGTTCTGGACCATCACGGTGCCGTTCTCGCTGCTGCTGGTCGCGCAGGTCGGCTTCATCGTGCATCAGATTTCGTTTCTCGATCCGATCATGGGCCGCGAACGCGCCAGCATTGCGGTGGCGCTGATGACCGCGATGGCGGTGATCGGGCGGGTCCTGTTCGGCCTCGTTGTCGACCGCATGGACCAGCGCAAGGCGGCGGCGGCCTCGGCGGTCAGTCAGGCGCTCGCGCTAATTGTGATGATCAACACCCGGAACGAAGCCGCACTTTTCGTGGCCAGCGCGGTGTTCGGCTTTTCGGTGGGGAACATGATCACGCTGCCGTCGATGATCGTACAGCGGGAATTCAGCGCAGTCGCTTTCGGCGTGCTGGTCAGCCTGGTGACGGCGATCTGCCAGTTCACCTATGCGTTCGGTCCGGGAATCGTGGGGCTGCTGCGCGATGCATTCGGCAGTTACGCTGTGCCGTTCTATGCCTGCGTGATGCTCCAGCTGATCGCGGCCGCGATCGTGCTGGTTCGTACCAAAACACCAAAGACGATTTGATCAGCCCTCACGCTCGCGCAGCAACGCCTCGACGTCGAGGCGGTGCGTGAACATCGCCAGCGTTCCGTCGGGATGGCGCGGCCACTCGGCCTCGGGCCTGTCGCGGTAAAGCTCGACGCCGTTCTCGTCGGGATCACGCAGATAAAGCGCCTCGCTGACGCCGTGATCGCTCGCGCCGTCCAGCGTAATTCCGGCGGACAGCACCCGGTGCAGCGCATCGGCCAGCGCCGCGCGTGTCGGATAGAGGATCGCGGTGTGAAACAATCCGGTGGTGCCTTCCGGCGGCGGGCTTCCGCCCTTGCTGTGCCAGGTGTTGAGGCCGATGTGGTGGTGATAGCCGCCCGCGGAAATGAACGCGGCCTGATCGCCGTAGCGCTGCATCAGTTCGAACCCGAGCACGTCCTGGTAAAAGCCGAGCGCGCGGTCGAGGTCCGCGACCTTCAGATGTACATGGCCGATCCGCGTACCCGCCGCAATCGGTTTGAAAGACGTTGATACCGCCTTGGTTTCTCCGGACATACCAGGTCTCTCCGATTGTATCGATGCGCTGCTCTCATCGATGTATGAGTGCCTTCCTCATGGTACAAGATCGGAGGTCTCGCCCTCGGGCAATTCGACCTCAAAGGTGTTGAGCGTCATCGACACCAGCGCGTAGTAGCCGAGGAGGCCGACCAGTTCGACCACGCCGGTTTCGCCGAGCATCTCGACGGCTTCCTTGTAAAGCAGCTTTGGCACGTTGTGATTTTCGTGCAGCGATTCGCTGAATTCGTAGACAAGCTGTGCTTTCCGGTCGTTGAAATCGGGAACGTGACGATGATTGATGGCGGCGATGATATTCGGATCGAGTCCCGCCGCGAGCGCCATCTTCTTGTGCGCATACCATTCGTACTGCGCGTTCCAGTGCCGTGCGGTCACGAGGATGGCCAACTCGGACAGACGCGGACCGAGTGTGGTGTCGTAACGCAGGGACGCGCCGAGCCGGCTGGCGTGTCGCGCGACTTCAGGCGCGTAAATCCATGCGCGCAGCGGTGGCGTGACGGTGCCGCGTTTGCCTGAAACCGATTCTTCAAAGATGCTTTTCTGATCGTCGCTCATTTCGCTAGGCGAAAGCGTCTTCAGGCGCATGGCGGCTCCTCTGTTTTAAACGCGGCAGTGCCGAGGTATGGGCTGGGCTGTCGTGCATGGCTACCATATCGTACCGAGTGAAGCTTTCGCGCCAGCGAGATATTGAAATCCGCCAAGCGGACAGTAGAGTCCGGCCCGGAAAATAAACAAAGCCGCGCCCATTGCGCCGCGGCCCATCAGCCCGAGGAACGATCGAATGGCCGATATGGAAAAATTCCGCAGCGAGACGCGCGCTTGGCTGGAGGCCAATTGTCCGCCGGAGATGCGCAAGCCCGTAACCGGCGACGCCGATGTGTTCTGGGGCGGCCGTAACACCACGTTCTCCTCAGAGCCGCAGCGCCTCTGGTTCGAACGGATGCGTGACAAGGGCTGGACCGTGCCGGACTGGCCCAAGGAGTATGGCGGCGGCGGCCTCAATCCAGAGGAAACGAAAATCCTGCGTCAGGAAATGTCGGCGATCGGCGCGCGGCTTCCGCTGTCGAGCTTCGGCATCTGGATGCTCGGACCTGCGCTGCTGAAATACGGTACCGATGCGCAGAAGCGCGAGCATCTGCCGAAGATCGCCGCCGGCCTGATCCGGTGGTGCCAGGGCTATTCGGAGCCAAACGCGGGCTCCGACCTCGCATCGTTGCAGACGCGCGCGGATGTCGATGGCGACGATTACATCATCAACGGTCAGAAGATCTGGACCTCGATGGCGAATTTTGCCGACTGGATTTTCTGTCTGGTGCGAACCGACTTCAGCGCCAAGAAGCACGATGGCATCAGCTTCATCCTGTTCGACATGACCTCGAAGGGCGTCTCGACCAAGCCGATCCTGCTGATCTCGGGCAAGTCGCCGTTTTGCGAAACCTTCTTCGACAACGTCCGCGTGCCGCGGTCGCATGTGGTGGGCACCGTCAATCGCGGCTGGGACGTCGCGAAATATCTGCTCCAGCACGAACGTTCCATGATCAGCGAGGTGGGTGAGCGCCGCGGCGCCCGGCCCCTGGGGCAGGTGGCGGCGAACTCCATCGGCGTCGATGAACGCGGGCAACTGGACGATCCTATGCTGCGTGGCCAGATCGCTGCCTTCGATGTCGATGAGGCCGCGATGGCCTGTGCCGCCGAGCGCGCGGTCGATCTTGCGAAAGCAGGACAGGGGCACCCCGCTTATTCGTCGGCGCTGAAGTACTACGGCACTGAACTCAACAAGCGCAGGTACGAGATTCTGATGTCGGCTGGCGGTATTGACGCGCTGGAATGGGAAAGCCCTCGTTCTCGCGAAGGACTGACGGCGCGGACGTGGCTGCGCACAAAGGCAAACTCGATCGAGGGCGGCACCAGCGAGGTGATGCTCGGCATCGTCGCCAAGCGCATCCTCGATCTGCCCGGCGCGTAAAACACTTCGTCATTGCGAGCGAAGCGAAGCAATCCATCCTTGAGTAAAGCTGGATTGCTTCGTCGCTTCGCTCCTCGCAATGACAGTCTACTAACTCAGGTTTATCTATATCGATTGGAACACCTATGGCTCTCGTCCTCAACGAAGAACAGTCAATGCTGCGCGACAGCGCGCGCGGCCTCATCAGCGACAAGGCGCCCGTGGCGCATCTGCGCAAGTTGCGCGATGACAAGGATGCAACCGGATTTTCGCGCGATCTCTGGAAGACATTCGCCGAAATAGGTTTTGCAGGCCTGCTGGTGCCGGAAGAGTTCGGCGGCAGCGGACTCGGCTATGTCGAGGCTGGTGTGGTGATGGAGGAAATTGGCCACACGCTGATGCCGTCGCCGTTTCTGTCGACCGGTGTCGTCGCTGCGGCAGCGTTGACGCGCGGCGGCAACGGTGCGCAGAAATCCGAATATCTCCCCAGGATCGCTAAGGGCGATCTGATCGCGTCGCTTGCCGTGGACGAGGGCGCCAAGCATCGTCCTTCCAAGGTGGCCATGAAAGCCGTGCGCTCCGGCAATGGCTTCAAACTCAAGGGTGCGAAGGCGCTCGTGGTCGATGGCCACGTTTCAGACCTGCTGATTGTCGCCGCCCGCACCGCGGGCGAGAGCGGCGACCGGGAAGGGCTGACGCTGTTTCTGGTCAATCCCAAGAGCAAGGGTATCGAGATCGAGCGCACCGCGATGGTCGATGCGCACAATGCTGCCCGCATTGTGTTCGACGATGCCGAGGTGACGGCGGATGGTGTGCTTGGTGAAGTCGATCAGGGCGGCGTGCTGCTGGAAGGCATTCTCAACGTCGGCCGCGCCGCCGTGGCATCGGAGATGGTTGGCCTCAGCGAGGAGGCTTTCGCGCGTACGGTGACGTATCTGAAAGAACGCAAGCAGTTCGGCAAGCTGATCGGCGAATTCCAGGCGCTGCAGCATCGCGCCGCGCATCTCTACACCGAGATCGAGATTACCAAGGCCGCGGTAATGAAGGCGTCGCAGATGCTGGACAGCGATTTCGACGCTGCGGGTGCGGCGGTGGCCGTCGCCAAGGCGAAAGCCGGGACAACCGCGACGCTGGCCGTTCAGGAGGCCGTGCAGATGCATGGCGGCGTCGGCATGACGGACGCCTTCGACATCGGCTTCTTCATGAAGCGTGCGCGTGTATGTCAGGAGCTTTTCGGCGACAGTGCCTATCACGCCGAGCAACTGGCGCGGATGAAGGGTTACTGAGCAGGCCGCTCAAAGAAAATGGCCGGGAAGATCCCGGCCATCACAATCCAGATAAAATATAGAGACGCATTACCGGATCGGCGGCGCGTACTGGATGCCGCCGGCGCTCCACAACTGGTTGAGGCCGCGCGGAATCTTGAGTTTCGATCCCTCGCCGACGTTGCGGTCGTAGACCTCGCCGTAGTTGCCGACGTGGCGGATGATGCGCGCGGCCCAGTCCTTCGTGAGATCCATTTCCTCGCCGTAAGCGCCTTCGGTGCCGAGCAGACGCATGACGTCGGGCTTCTTCGACTTCAGTGCGTCGTCGATGTTCTTGGACGTGACGCCGAGTTCTTCGGCGTTCAGCATGGCGTAGATCGTCCACTTCACGATCAGCAGCCACTCGTCGTCACGCTGGCGGACCACCGGGGCCAGCGGCTCCTTGGAGATCACGTCCGGCAGGATGGCGTGTTCGGCTGGCTTGGTCAGGCGCAGCCGCAGCGCATAGAGCTGCGACACGTCGGTGGTCAGCACGTCGCATTGTCCGGAATCATACGCCTTGAGAACCTCATCGAGATTCGGAAAATTCAGCTCCTGATACTTGATGTTGTTGGCGCGGAAGTAGTCGGCAAGATTGAGCTGCGTCGTGGTGCCGGTCTGCACGCACACCTTGCTGCCGTCGAGTTCGAGACCCGACGTAATGTTGCGTGACTGGCGCACCATGAAGCCTTCGCCGTCATAATAGGCGACGGCTGCGAAGTTCAGGCCGTATTCGGTTTCGCGCGACATGCTCCAGGTGGAATTGCGCGACAGGATGTCGACCTTGCGATTGCGCAATTCCTTGAAGCGTTCGCTGGCGTCAAGCGGAACGAACTTCACCTTGTTCGGATCGTTGAAGATCGCGGCGGCGACGGCGCGGCAGATATCGACGTCGAAGCCGGACCAGTTGCCCTTGTCGTCAGGAATGGAGAAACCCGGCAGTCCAGTGTTCACACCGCACAGCACGGCGTCGCGTTTCACGGTCCGCTTCAGTGTCCGCGTATCGTATCGCTCGTAGGCGATCGCGGCGGCAGCAACGGCAACCGCGAGGACTGCTCCGAGCGTAAGACCCGAGGCAAAAGTACGGGGAAAAAGGGCCATGAATGAATCTCGCTTCCAAGTATGCGTGCAAAAAGGGATAGGGCGTTATTGGGAGATCAGATTTCGGGACGCTGGCGAATGATGACCTTGGTGCCGACAGGAACGCGTTCAAACAGATCGGTGACGTCGGCATTGACAAGACGGAAGCATCCCGAAGACACGGCGCTGCCGATGGTCTGCGGCTGGTTGGTGCCGTGAATGCGATACACCGTGGCGCCAAGGTAAAGCGCGCGTGCACCCATCGGATTGCCCGGTCCGCCTGCCATGAAGCGCGGCAGGTAAGGCTGGCGTGCGATCATTTCCGGTGGCGGCGTCCAGTCCGGCCATTCCTGCTTGCGGGAGATCTTTTGCAATCCCTGCCACTGAAATCCTTCGCGGCCAACGCCGATGCCGTAGCGAAGTGCGCGGCCGTTGCCCTGAATCAGATAAAGAAAGCGCTCGGATGTGCTGATGATGATAGTGCCCGGCGCTTCGGTGGTCCGATAGAGCACAGCGGTACGCTTGAACTCCGGCGCGAGCTCTTCGTCATCGGGAATGTATCCCGGCTGGTCACCGATGTTCATTTCGCGGCCCTGCGCGAAGGCGTGAGGCGCCGCGAACAACAGGCTGGCGGCGACCGCTGCCAGAGCGAGAGAGCGGATGATGTTCATGTCGAGAATCCCGCGTTAATTCGTGCCCCGCGCTCATCAAACCTGAGCCGAGCCCGGCTGGCAAGTGACACGCGCTCGAAGGCGGGCGACCATGCGTCGTAAATCCTTAAAATATATCTGAAAATCGGCGATCGTCAGCGATCAGTGCGGAGCAATCCAGAGCCGCAAGACATACGCAAACGCGGCGACAGTGCCGGTACCCAGCAGCCACAGCGCCGCGAACCACAGCAGACGCTGCGCCAGGGGGCGAGGCTGTTCGGGCGGCGAGGTCATGCTCACCTTAATGATAACCGCTGTCGGCGTGCACCTTGCCGCGGAACACCCAGTACGCCCACGCGGTGTAGGCAAGAATGGTCGGCACGAGGATCGCGATGCCGTAGATCATGAAGTTGAGACTGTTGGCGGGCGCCGCCGCCTGCCAGATGGTGACGTTCTGCGGCACGATATAGGGATACATGCTGACACCGAGGCCAGCATAGGTGATGCCGAACAGGACCAGTGAGAGAATAAACGGCCGGTAGTCTTGCCTGTTAGCGAGACTCTTCAGCAGCAACAGCGTGATCGCCGCCACCGCAATCGGAATCGGTGCCGCGAAGATGATGTTCGGCCATTCGAACCAGCGCCGCCAGTACTCCGCCTGAAGGAACGGCGTCGCCGCGCTGACGGCGACGATGGCGATGATCGTCGCGAGCAGCAGAATCCGGCTCAGGCGATAGGCATGGTCGCGCAGTTCACCCGCGGTTTTCATAAGCAGCCACGTCGCGCCGAGAAGGCCATAACCGGCGACGACCGCACAGCCTGTCAAAATGCTGAAGGGCGTCAGCCAATCCCACCAGCCGCCTGCGTAATGACGCCCTTCGACATGGACGCCTTGCAGGATCGCGCCGAGCGCGATGCCTTGCGCCATCGCCGCGACCAGCGAGCCGCCCGCGAAGGCGATATCCCAGCGGTTGCGCTCGCTCTTGGTCCGCCAGCGGAATTCAAAGGCGACACCGCGAAACACCAGGCCAATCAGCATGGCGATGATCGGCGTATAGAGCGCCGGCATCAGGATTGCGTAAGCCAGTGGGAACGCCGCCATCAGGCCACCGCCGCCGAGCACCAGCCAGGTCTCGTTGCCATCCCACACCGGAGCGACCGTATTCATGATGACATTGCGGTCCTCCTTTTTCGGAAAGAAGGGAAACAGCATGCCGAGGCCGAGATCGAAGCCGTCCATCACGATGTACATGAAGACGGCAAAGGCGATGATGAAGGCCCAGAGTGTTGCGATGTCGAACGTGAATCCGGCCATGACGTTCACCCCTGTCCTGCGTGAGCGGCCTGCGCGGGCGTGATGCCCGCCGCGCGTGCGGGCGCGTCCGCGCGGGGACCTTCTTCGCCATGATGCGGCGGTTCATGCATCAGTCGCAGAATATAGAATACGCCCATGCCGAAGACGATGAAGTACACGACAATGAAGGCGAGCAGCGAGGTCGCAACCGCCGGCGCGTCCAGCGGGGAAGCCGAATCCACCGTGCGCAACAGGCCGTAAACCGTGAATGGCTGACGACCTGCTTCCGTCGTCACCCAGCCGGCAAGAACGGCGATAAAGCCCGCAGGTCCCATTGCCAGCGCGAACGAATGTAGCAGCTTCGAGTCATACAGAACGCCGCGCCAGCGTGCCCACAGGCTGAACAGGCCGATGCTCAGCATCAAGAAACCGATACCGACCATGATGCGGAACGACCAGAACACCAGCCCGACCTTGGGCCAGTTCTCTCGCGGCACCGTGTCGAGTCCCTTTAGCGGTGCATCAAGTGAATGTTTCAGGATCAGCGACGAGGCCTTCGGAATTTCGATGGAATATTTCACCTTCGCTTCGTCCTGATCGGGCCAGCCGAACAGGATCAGCGGTGCGCCGTTCGGATGGCTTTGGAAGTGCCCTTCCATCGCCATCACCTTCACCGGCTGATGCTCGAGTGTGTTGAGGCCGTGCTGGTCTCCGGCGAAGATCTGGATCGGCGCCACCAAGGCCGCCATCCACATCGCCATCGAGAACATCACGCGTGCGCCTTCATGCCTTGAATTGCGCAACAGATGAAAAGCGCCAACTGCGCCGACCACGAAAGCAGTGGTGAGATAAGCGGCCAGCACCATATGGACAAGGCGATAGGGAAATGACGGATTGAAGATCACCTTCCACCAGTCGGCGGCGACGAACTGTCCCTGCGAATTCATCGCAAAGCCGGTCGGCGTCTGCATCCAGGAGTTGGCCGAGAGAATCCAGAACGCTGAGATCAATGTGCCGATGGCGACCATCATGGTCGCGAAGAAATGAAGCCTGTGACCGACGCGGTTGAGCCCGAACAACATGACGCCGAGAAAGCCCGCTTCAAGGAAAAACGCCGTCAGGACCTCATAGGCCATCAGCGGACCAATGATGGGGCCGGTCTTGTCGGAGAACACCGCCCAGTTGGTGCCGAACTGGTAAGACATCACGATGCCGGAGACGACGCCCATGCCGAAGGCGACGGCGAAAATCTTCAGCCAGTAGTTAAAAAGGTTGATGAAAACTTCTCGGCCGGTCCAGAGCCACAAGGCTTCGAGGACGGCGAGATAGCTGGCAAGGCCGATGGAGAAGGCTGGAAACACGATGTGAAAGCTCATCGTGAACGAAAATTGCCAGCGCGCCAAAGTAATGGCGTCGAAACCATCAAGCATCGCGGACCTCCAGCATGTCCAATCTGGAAATCCTATAGCATACGCACCGCGACCTTGATATTCGCCGCGGTGCATAAAGTTGCATGGCTCAGACGCAATCGCGCCTGCGGCATTTAGCTGCTGGCGTTCAGCAGCTTGCCGACGGTGCGGTCGATGTCATCGTAGGCGCCTTCGCCGGCGTGGCTGTAGACGATCCGGCCGGACTGATCGACAATATATTGCGCCGGCCAGTATTGATTGCGCCAGGCATTCCATGTCGCGGACCTGTTGTCCTGTGCAACAGGGTACGTGATGCCGTGCCGCTTTAACGCGGCCTGAACATTGTTCGATGAATGCTCGAACGGGAATTCCGGCGTGTGGATGCCGACCACGACGAAACCCTTGTCCTTGTATTTGGAATAGAGCTGCGTGACATGCGGCAGGGTGTTGACGCAGTTGACACAGCCATAGGTCCAGAAGTTCACCAGCACGACCTTGCCGCGCAGGCTCGCCAGCGTCAGCGGCTGTGAGTTGAACCAGTTGCCGAGGCCGGTGAATTCGGGCGCGGAGGCATTCACTTCCGCAACCTGGGTCGCATTGCCAGCGATCTCGTCGCTGCGGCCGGGCAGGGTTGAAGCCGCCAGTGCGAGCGCGGCTGCTGAAAGCACTCTGGTGAGATGTCGCATGGGTCACTCCTTTTACAGGCCGGTCTGGCCGCTTGGATAAAACTGGGTCAGCCACGCCACGGCGAGCGTGTCGTACTGAAAGTAGGTTGCCGCCGCGAAGGCGATCACGATCACGCCGAACCCCTGCTGCAAGCGCGGTGCGATTTGCGCAAGGCTGCGCACGCGTGCGGTCACGGTCTGTCCGCCGTAGGCGATGAGCAGCATCGGGATTGCTGCGCCGATGGCGTAGGTCACCAGCAGCAACGAGGCCCATGCGGTATCTTTCGACGTCGCGACAACGGTGAGGATGGAGCCGAGCACCGGACCGGCGCACGGTGTCCATACCAGTCCAAGAGTCGTGCCGAGGATGAACCCGCCGAGCAGGCCCTGACGGTCGCGTGCTGCAGAGGTCTGTTGCGTCAGCCCGGTAAACCGGATCGAGAGCCATTCGAACGGTGCGGGCCAGATCATCAGGAGCCCGAAGATCGCAAGAAGAACGGCCGCGCCATCACGCAATACGCTCGGATCGAAATCGAAAATGCGCGTCAGCGCGGTGAGCGCCAGCGCGACGACGGAAAACGCGATCACGAATCCGGCGGCGATGAACGCCGGCCGGAGCACGCTGGTCTGTCCGACCGATGCGCCAAGCAGGATCGGCAGCACCGGCAACGTGCAGGGGGCCGCAATGGTGACGACGCCGGCCAGCGCCGCGAGAACAAGATTGAACACGATACCGTCCGCCGAATTCCTGGGCGGCGCGCTGAAGCGCCCGCCATCGCTGGGTTCGGGGAAATCTTCGGGGGAAACGGCTGTGATGTTACGGGATGCGGCGTCACGTATTCGTGACGTCGGCGTGACCGTGCCGGTCGGGCATCAGCGCATGAAGAATCGCACCGGCACGGTGAAGCTTGCGGAGCTTTGGGTCATTTCCGGCGGGAACGACGGCAGCGGCTGGGCGCGGCGGATCATGGCCATGGTTTCTGCATCCAGCGCTGCAGAGCCCGATGATTTGGCAAGCCGCGCGCTCAGCACACCGCCAGTGCGGCTGACGGTGAAACTCAGCATCGCGACGCCTTGTTCGCCGGCCGCCTTCGCGCCGGACGGATACTGCTTGTAGCGCTGCAGATGCGCCGAAAGGATGCCGTTATAGCTCGCGCGCGCAGCCTGCGCGGCGCGCGGCGTTGCCGTGGTCTGCGGCGCAGGATTTTCGGTCGGCTTCTTGGGCTTCTCGACAACGGGCTTGGGCTTTTTCTTCACCGGCTCCGGTGCGGGTTTCGGTTTCTCCGGTGGCGCGACGATTTCAGCCTTTTCCTGCAGCGGGGTCGGCGGAATCTGCTCTTCGACGACCTCCGGCTGCTTTTCCGGCTCCGGCGCAGGAGGTTCGGCCTCCTGCATCTGCGGACCCGGCGCGATGTCCTGCTGCACCGGCTCTGGCGTTTGCGGCGCGGATTCCAGATCGAGCATGATCGGCTCGGACGCTGTGCCGATCGCATCCGGCATCGACGGCGTGTACAGAACAAACCCCGCGATCAGCGCTGCATGCGTCGCCACCACCAGCGCCGCCGCAAGACTCCAGCGGCGGACGTCGGATATGTCGGGTGGTCCGTGCAGGACGAGTGTGTTCATTGCAGCGAGGCTCTCTGCCGTCAGTTTCTTGCGTCGAGCCCGACGAGCGCCACCTTGAGGTAGCCCGCGTTGCGCAGCAGGTTCATCACGTCCATCAGGTCGCCGTAAGGAACGCTCTTGTCGGCGCGCAGATAGATAGGATCGGATTTCTTGCCGCTGGTGGCGGTGTCGAGCGCGCCGATCAGTGTGGTGCGCGGAACGATGTCCTCACCGACCGCGACCGAGAGATCGGGCTTCACAGTGATGAAGACCGGCTTGTCGGGCCGCGGCGGCGGCGTCGCCGTCGAGGCCGGCAGTTCGACGCCGAGGTCGACGGTCGCCAGCGGGGCGGCCACCATGAAGATGATGAGAAGGACCAGCATCACGTCGATGAACGGCGTGACGTTGATTTCGTGGGTCTCGGACAGATCGTCATCTGCCCCGACTTTTCCACCCAGACGCGCTCCCATGACTTACTCCGCAGCGCGCGCGATGCGCAGGGAGCGGCGGCCCTGGTCGCGGCTGATGAGCAGCATCACCTGCGCGGTGGCGTCGCCGAGCAGCGCGCGATAGGCGGTAATCATGCGGACAAGGTGATTGTAGATCACGACCGCAGGGATGGCAGCGATCAGGCCCATCGCTGTGGCAAGCAGCGCTTCGGCGATGCCGGGTGCGACAACCGCGAGGTTGGTGGTGTGGGCTTCGGAAATGCCGATGAACGAATTCATGATGCCCCATACCGTGCCGAACAGGCCGACGAATGGTGCGGTTGCGCCGATGGTGGCGAGCATGCCGGTGCCGCGCGAAATCCGCCGCGACATCGCCGCCTCGACGCGGCTCAGCCGCAGTTCAACGCGCTCCTTGAAGCCTTCGTCGTTGACGGTATCCGACAGCTCCGCTTCCGCCGCGGCAGATTGCACCAGCCGGGATACGGCGTCCTTGCCGCTGCGGGCGTCACGCTCGGCTTCGGCCAGCGAGATGTCGTTGGCGAGAACCTTGATGCGTTTCTTCGCACGCCGGGTTTCATGACGCAGTTCAAGAAGTTTTGCGACGCAGATCGTCCAGGTGATGAGCGACGCGATTGCAAGGCCGATCATGACGAGTTTGACGACGATATCCGCACCCATGAACATGCCCCACGGGGACAGATTGTGCGGCAGGGCTGGATTTTTCGCGGTCTGGCCAACGACGGCGGGCTGCGACGCGGGGGTCTGAGCAGCAGGCGCCGGGGTCGCCGGTGCAGCGGCCACCGGAGCAGTTGGCGCAGCCGGCTGCGCGACGGGGGCTTGCGCAGCTGGCGTTTGTGCCGATGGCGTGGGCGAAGCGGGGGTTTGTGCAAAAGCCTGCGCAATCATCAAGGAAGTTGCGGCGGCGAGCAGGACCAGAGATCCGGCAGCCTTCCTGGGGTTGGTCATATGCTCTCCGCTTCTTTCAAATCGCGTTTGCTGCCGACATCGGATGAACGTCGGGTTGATCGCTGTTTCGCAGTTTTCGCCGTCGTGCAGTTTTGGTCCAAAGCTCTCGTCGATGAACCCGCAGCGAGGCGCTGCGGCCATAGCCGTTTGACGGGAGGCGAGTTTCATTTTCAGAATAGTGCACTGCGATGCCCTTGTCGCCACCAGGGACCTAGATTTTGCCGAAACTGGAACGATTCCAGATTGATCGGCCCTCAGAATTTCACATTCGTGAACAGCCGCACGCCGAGCCCGGGCTGCAAAACCTCTGCCTTCTTGAACGAAATATGGTTCCGAATCTGCTCGTTAAGCAGGTTGTCGCCGGCCAGGCCGATGACGAGTTCGCGCGGCCCGCTATCGGTCCTGTTGAATGTATGCGTGTAGCTCACCTCTGCCTTGAGCAGATTGTAACCGTCGGTCGGGGTTTCGTTCACTGCCACGTCGTTCTGTGCGAAGGCGTGCAGCAGCCCCACCCGCGCGTACCATTCGGCGTTGCGCCACCACACGCCGCCGCCGAGCCGCATCGGCGCGATGCGCGGCACGTTGGTTCCATCGGTGAAGGTCGCGCGGACGATGTCGTACTGGCCGTCGACGCCAAACACGCCATTACCGAGCGGTGTCACATCAAGCTGGGCTGCGACTTCGGCGCCCTGGAAAACTGCATCGCGCTGGCCATAGGCCACCTGCGTCAGCGGCCCGGCGGCGCCGCAACTCGCAAAGGTGTCGGTGCAGAAATTGCCGGTCACCTGCTTGAAGATGAAGTCTTTGTAGAAGGTGTAGTAGATGCTGGTCTCGAACCGCAGTTGCCCCTTCGCGCGCTTGAGTCCGATCTCGGCAGTTTGCGCGGTTTCAATCTTGAGGTTCGGATTTCCGATCACGAACGTTCCTGACGCGCCATCCGAGCCGCGGGAGAACAGTTCGGGCGCTGCGGGCGCGCGCTGGACATATTGAGCGTTGAGTGTTGCCACCATGTCCCATGGCAGGTCCTTCAGCACGCCGAGGCTGGTGCTTTTCGGTGTGAAGGTGCGCCGCGCAGGTTCTTCCGAGAACGTGTTGGGAGGAGGAAGAAAATCCGCCGGGAAGGTCGGCGCTAGTCCCTTGACGATATGATTTTCAATGCGGCCCGCGGCCTGCATGCGCAGTGTGTCGGTGAACCTGATCTGCTCGAATGCGAAGACCGCTGCGGTGTTTGTATTTGTTTGGGCCAGAAGGCCGCCGAGGCTGCCGTCGGTGCCGAGTTCGCGATGACCGAACTGCGCGCCCCACGTTCCGGTGAGTGCGCCGATGCCGGTCGCAATCGCCGCATGGTCGAACTCGAAGCGGCCTTCCAGCTCACGGTTCTTGATGACGTTTTTCAAGGCGTCGACGCCGTTGGCGTCGAGACCGAGTTCATTGTGCTTGTAGTTGCTAGCGCCGAAGGTGAATCGAAATGCATCGATGCCGTCGACCGGCGCGCGCCATTCACCCTTGCTGGTCCATTTTGTCTGTTCCATGTCGATGCGAGAATTCTGCTGCGCATCGGCCACGCCGGGGATGTGATAGAGGCTGGTGATGTGCTGGATCGCGGTGCCGATATAGCCGCCGTCGAAAATGTAGGAGCCGCCGACGGCTTGCCCTTCCGTATTCAGTCGCGTGTTGGCCTGTACGCCGCCGGGAATCCGGTAATCGCCCGCGCGTCGGCCGTAAGCATCGGCATGGATGGCTACATTGCTGCCGCTGGCATCGAGGCTGACCGCGCCGTCGAGCCCGTTATCGACTGACGATGCGCCGCCCTTGAAGCGTGCGCTGAAGCCGTCCTCCACCAGCTTTTCCGGAATGCGGTTGTTGGTGGCGCTCACCACACCGCCGATCGCCTGTGAGCCGTAGCGCAACGTGGCAGGTCCGCGGATCACCTCGACCTTGTCGGCGGCGAGCGGATCGACCGGAACCACGTGATCCTGACTGAAGTCGGAGGCGTCCTGGGTGCCGATGCCGTTTTCCTGCACGCGCACGCGATAATCATCGAGGCCCCGGATGTTCGGGCGGCTTGCGCCCGGCGCGAACGTCGATGCCGAAACTCCCGGCAAGCCGGAAAGAAGATCGGCGAGCGAGGCAGCATTGCTGCGCTGGATTTCGCGACCGGTGATCGCGGTGGCTGACTGATAAGTATTGTCGATGACGTTGACTGGTCCGCGCTGCAAGCCGTCGTCAGATGTGTTTCCGGTGGGGACTGGTACCGATACCGCGATTTCGGGCAGCACCTCCTGGGCCAGACTGCTGCCAACATCCGCGGCTGTGACCGACACGCAGGCCATGCCCGCCGCAGAAACCCATGATTTCAAACGCATTTTGACCCCACGCAACGCCATTCGCGGGAAGTTGATAATGCAAGTGCGAATTATTCGCAACAAGAGATTTGCGATTGATTCTCAATAAGCGACTGCGCTGGATATCTGGAAAAGGGGCATGCGACGGCAACCCGCCGCAGACGCGTAAGCGCGTTCCGCTGCGGGTGAAACCGATACCGCTCGAATGGTTGTGATTACTCCGCGGGTGCGGCGCTGCCGACGGACTGCGGCGGAGTCTTCGCCGTCGTCTGCGGGCCACCTCTCTTGATCAGCGCGCGCTGACGGCGCTGGCGGAGCCAGATCAGGATGCCGGTGACGCCGAGCACCGCAGGCATGATGCCGCTCAGGAATACGACAAAGCGCCAGATTTCTCCGGAGTGGCTGCCTTCATGCAGCCAGCGGATCCATGATGCAGTCCAGTCTCCCGACAGTGGCTGGACGACACTGACATCGCCGCTGCGGTCGTTGATCAGGATCGTCACGGGCTCTGTCTTGCCGTCTTCACGCAGCCGGACGCGCCATGCACCGGTCTGCGGGTTCGGGTAGGAGATCGCATCGACCGCTGAATTCGACCGCGCGGATGCGGTGGCGAAAATCTCGGCTGGCGAACGCGCCGTATTGGCCATCACCTGAGCGCGCGGTCCGCCGCGCTGCTGCTCCGTCATCGGCGCGACCGACGACAGGAGTTCTCGTCCCTGTTGCGGCCAGGCCAGATAGATTCCGGTCAGCGAGATCAGCGTCAGCGGAAAACAGATCCAGAAGCCGGTCATGTAATGCAGATTGGACGATGTGGCGGGGCTGCGCCGCCACACGAAAGCACGCGACCATTGACCATGCCGCGGCCACCAGAGGTAAAGACCGGTGAGCGACAGCGTCAGCATCGCTACGCCGGTCCATCCGACGATGCTGCGCCCGTAGTCGGGGATCGTCAGGTTCTCATGAAACACGTGCATGAAGCCGAAAAACGTCTGGCGGTAATCGACAATGCTGAGAACGCGCGCATCGTGGCGGTCGATGGTCGCGGTGAGGCGCACAGGGCGTTCGCCCTTCGCCGCGGGGCCGCGCAATGCGATCGTCAGCGGAACCCGGTTATCTTCGGGGAAGCTGATGGACATCGGCGTGAAGCCGTCACCCGCCGCCTTGCGGGCATTTGCGATGGCAAGCGTGAGGTCCGTCGGTTTCGATGGCACCACTGCGCCGCGCGGCGTGCTCAGATACTCACCGATGTCGTCGTGATAGACGAGAACCGCACCCGACAGCGCGACCGGCACGAGCAGAATGAACAGACCAATGCCGAGCCACAGATGGATATTGCGCCAGAGCCGCTTCAGCGATCCGCGCCGGTGTATCGAAGTTGCTGTCGGCATTTAGACTGTTTCTAATTCAGTGAGTTTGGAGAGATTCTAAAAATACGTAACTGCAAGTGCGATGGTGCACTTCTGCGCTTGTTCTAGTCCCGCTGCGCGTCATGTTGCAATCGACGAACGTGTCTGAAGCGTCAGTTTGCAGATGTTCTAATTTGAAAGCCTTGCCCTGCAGGCCTGCATTTTTCAAAAGCTGCCCTGAGTTCGCCGTTCTGATGAACGCGCGGCAGATTGAGTTGCGGGGCAAGCGATGCGGAACAGATTCAACAGGGTTCTCAAGTCAAAGAAGAAGAGTCAGAAGGGCGATACCGTCGCCGTCGCCGCGCCGCAGGTTGACGCCGCATCGCCGTCATCGTCCCCCTTCATCCGCTCGTCGGTGCGTAAACCCGGCACCGCGATGCTTGGCCTTGCCTCGGTGATGATGGCGACCAACGCGATGGCGCAGGAAACGCTTCCAACCATCGACGTGCAGGAAACCGGGGGCAACGGTGGTGGTTATCAGGCTCCCGCAACATCCCAGCTTTCGCGCATGCCGGTTCCGCTGCGCGATACACCGCAGACGGTTAACGTCGTGACCCAGCAGGTGATGCAGGATCAGGCTTCAACCTCGGTGCAAGACGCGTTGCGCAACGTGCCGGGCATCACCTTCACGGCTGGTGAAGGCGGCGTCCAAGGCGATCAGATCAACATTCGTGGTTATACCGCACGTAACGATATCTACCGCGACGGCATCCGCGATCCAGGCTGGTATGCACGCGATGCCTTCAGCTTCGATCGGGTTGAGGTTTACAAGGGGCCGTCGTCGTTCGTGTTCGGTCGTGGTTCGACCGGCGGCGCCATCAACATCGTGTCCAAGCTGCCGCAGAATCGTGACTTTGCCGTCATCGAAGGAACGGGTACGTCGGCAGCCGGTGGCCGCGCTACCGTCGATGTGAACAAGACTTTCGGTGACATCGCGGTGCGACTCGCTGCGCTTGGCTATGATACCGACATTGCAGGCCGCGACGCCGCGCATATCAGACGCTATGGCTTCGCGCCGTCGATCTCGTATCAGATCACCAACCAGACCAAGAACACGTTCAGTTATATTTACCAGAATGACGACAACATCGCGGATCGCGGCATTCCGATGCTGCCCGGCTCCTATTTCGGAACGTCGTACAGACAGCCCGCGCCGGTGCCGCGCAACACCTACTTTGGCGTGTTGACGCCGGGTCAGAACGACATCGAGCAAACTCAGGCCCATAACCTCATGAACAAGTTCGAGCATGAGTTTGCTCCGGGACTGAAGTTCACGAACACGACCGGCTTTTCCTACGTCGATCGCTTCAACCGGACGCGGCCGGTGCAGATCGCTGCAAATGGATCGAACCTGTCCCCCACGCCGTCCGGCGGTGTTGCCTACGGCACCAATCTTCCGCCCGGCACGCCTTTGAGCAACATCTGGATCGCGAATACCAATCACTTTCAGAACCAGACCACCAACCAGCTTGTCAGTAACGTCAGTGACCTGAATGCCAAGTTCAACACGGGCATACTGGAGCACAATGTGCTGGTCGGCATGGAAGTCAGCCGCGAGGATCGCGACCAGTATCGCACAAACTTTACCGATGCCTATCGGATCAATGTGGCCAATCCAAATCCCTATGTGACGGGGACATTGTCTCCAACCACCGCGGCGACGATATCTTCGTCGAACACGATTGGTGTTTATGCGCAGGATCAGATCAAGATCACCAAATGGCTTGAGCTTCTCGGCGGCGTTCGGTTTGATAATTATACGGCGAGCGCCCAGACCTACAGTTTCAATCGGTTCACCGGTGGTCCTGCGACGCCCGTAGTCACGCCGACCAATCTCAATGCCACCAACAACTTTACGACCTACCGCGCCGGCGTTGTGGTTCACCCGACCGAGAATTCGAGCGTGTACTACATGCACGGAACGTCGGCTAACCCGCCGGCGGAATTCACCACCATTACCAACGGTCAGCAATCGCTCGCTCCGGTCCTGTCGGAAACCGACGAAGTTGGCGTCAAGATTGGCTTGCTGAACAATCGTCTTGATGTGAACGCGGCGATTTTCCGCACCCAGAAAAAGAACGATTACGAAAACAGGGGCACCACAGCCGCGCCTGACTATGTCGCGATCGGTGATTCTCAGGTCGAGGGTTTCGAGATTGGGGCGCAGGGCAGGCTGACGAATGAGTGGGCCATCTACGGCGGCTACACCTATCTGAAGTCCAGGTTGACGAATTCTCTGACCCCGACGAACATCGGTCACGAGCTCGCCAATACGCCGCAGAATTCGTTCTCGATCTGGTCGACGTACGACATCACGCCGCTGCTCACGGTCGGCGGTGGCGCGGTCTTCCTCGATTCGCGCTGGACCAGCGTGACCAACGACGGGCGCGTTCCAAGCTACTGGCGATTCGACGCGATGGCGGCCTACAAGGTGACAAAGAATTTCACCATGCAGCTCAACATCTACAACATCGCGAATGAGTATTACTACGACACGCTGGCCGGTGCGGGTTATGCAGTGCCCGGCCAGGGCCGATATGTCGCGCTGACGGGGCGTGCTTCGTTCTGAGCGCGATCCGGCGAGGCTACCAATCCGGCCGCCCTTCGGGCGGCCGTTTGTTTTCCGAACAGCAGGTCTCCATGAATGGGGCTTGGACGAAACGTGTTTCGGCGCTAACGAAGTCGCGTCAATGAAGGAGCCGACGCCATGATGCTGCACATCCCCAATGTGCTGACGCCCGAGCAGGTCGCGCGCTGCAAGGAGGTCATGACCAAGGCCGCGTGGGTCGACGGCAACATCACCGCCGGTCACCAGTCCGGCAAGGTCAAGTTCAACCTGCAACTGCCGGAGCAGTCAGCCGAGGCGCGGGATCTCGGCGACATGGTGCGCGGCGCGCTGCTGCGCAATCCGCTGTTCATGTCGGCGGTGCTGCCGCTGCAGGTCTTTCCTCCGTTGTTCAACCGTTACGATGCAGGCATGACCTTCGGCTCGCATATCGACAATGCGATCCGCACCCATTCGCAGCAGCCGGTGCGGATTCGGACCGACGTCTCGACCACCCTGTTCATTTCATCGCCTGAGGATTACGACGGCGGTGAGCTCGTCGTCGAAGACACCTACGGCAGCCACAGCGTCAAGCTTCCGGCAGGCGATGCCATCATCTATCCCGCGACCAGCGTCCATCATGTGACGCCGATCACGCGCGGCTCGCGCATCGCCTCATTTTTCTGGACTCAGAGCATGATCCGCGACGTCAGTCATCGCGCGATGCTGTTCGATCTGGACATGGCGATTATCCGGCTGAATCAGGATGTGCCCAATCATCCGTCGCTGGTTTCACTGACCGGCTTCTATCACAACATGCTTCGCCAATGGGCTGAGGTGTAGGGCGTGAGGTAATCCCGTTCGTCCCCGCGGAGGCGGGGACCCAGTTCTCGAAGATCTGGATTCCCGCTTTCGCGGGAATGAGCGGAGAGAATTTCATAAAAGAAAAATCCCTAGGCCGACTTCGCCTGCGCCGCGATAAAGGCGCGCCAGCCGCCGAACGATGTGATGTCCCGTGCGCCTTCGGTTGCGTTGGCCTCGACCAGAAAGCCTTTGACGCCGGAGCCGTCGGCAAGACGCACGGTGCCGATCGACAGCGGCGAGGGGATCGCGGCGACGAATGCGCCGAACGCGTTTGTCGGCAGCGCCCACACTTCGACAGCGATCGCGGCGCCGGTGCCGGGATCGACCCGCAGCATTCCCGGTTTGGGCGGCGCCGTGCCCTTCAGCGCATAGAGCCTGTAGTCCGGTGTGGTCGATGTTGCCTCAAGCAGGCGTCCGCCGAGCGACAGCAGTTCGTGATTCAGCGCCATGCCGGACAGATGCGCGCCGACTGCAACGATGGCCACTTCATCTTTGCCGGGCTGCTTTGCGGCCGGCGTGAGCGGCGGTTGAGCGACGCCTTTTGCACCGGTCTTGAGTTTGGTGTCGGCATGAAACACGCGGCCGATGCTGGCGAGCTTCGCATCCTGCCCCGCAGGCGCGAGCAGGGTGATGCCGAACGGAATGCCGTCGGCGCGCATCGCCGCAGGCACCGCGAGGCCGCACATATCGAGCAGATTGACGAAATTGGTATAGGTGCCGTTGCGGCTGTTGAGTTCGATCGGGTTCGCCAGCACGTCATCGACCGTATAGGCGGTCGGTGCAGTCGGCAGCACCATCGCGTCGATACTCTCGAAGGTCTTGCGACTGATCTGCAGCATCGCCTCGAGCTTGTAGAGAGCCGCGAACGTATCGGCGGCGGTGATTTTCTCGCCCTTGAGTGTAATCTCGCGAGTGACCGGATGGACAGCGTCGGGATCTTTTGCGAGCAGATCGCGGATCACAAGATAACGCTCCGCCACCCACGGGCCGTCATAGAGCAGCTGCGCGGTTTCATAGAATGGCGCGAGGTCGAACTCGACAGGCACCGCGCCGAGCGCGATCAGTCGTCCGACCGCAGCGTCGTAACTCTTCTCAGAGGCAGCGTCCCCGAAGAACTTCAACTGGCCCTTGCGCGGAATACCGATCCGGATGCTGGGTGGAAAACCCGTCACCGGGCCGACAAAGCGGTCGCGCGAATAGGGATCGGCTTCGTCATATCCGGCCATGACGTTGAGCGCGATCATGGCGTCATCGACGTTGAGAGAGAAAATCGACACGCAATCCAGCGTGCGGCAGGCTGGCAGCACGCCGAAGGTCGACATCAGGCCGAGCGATGGCTTGAGGCCAACGATATTGTTGAGCATCGCGGGCACGCGGCCGGAGCCCGCAGTGTCGGTGCCAAGCGACAGCGGCACGAGACCAGCCGAGACGGCGACCGCCGAGCCTGAACTCGATCCGCCGGGGACGAGATCGCCATTCACCGGATTTTTCGGAATGCCATAAGGCGAGCGCACGCCGACAAGTCCTGTCGCGAACTGATCGAGGTTGGTCTTGCCGATCACGATGGCGCCTGCGGCGCGCAATCGCGCCACGGTGTTGGCGTCCTGTGCCGGCTTGTATGAAAACGCCGGGCAGGCGGCGGTGGTCGGAAGGCCCGCGACGTCAATGTTGTCCTTCACCGCAACCGGAACGCCATAGAGCGGCAGCGAGATGTCGCCCTTGGCGGACAGTGCTTCGGCTTCGGCAATCGCCTCGGCTTCATCGCGCAGGCTGATGAAGATAGCGGGATCGCCATGGTCGCGAATGCGCCGGAAGCTGCGCGCAACGGTCTTGGCAGGTGATGATGTTCGCGCGCGGTGCGCGGCAACGATCTCGGCAACAGTCTCGGTCACAAATCGCTTCCTATCATTTTGTTGATTGATCTTATTCCGCAGGCACGACGGCAGGTTTCGGCATCGCTGCCATCGCTGCGCCGGATCTGGCGTAAGCGAAGAAACCAGCCGCGACCAGAGCGTAGGCCAGCGCCACGCCGGGTGTCACGGCGATGCCGACGGCGGGGCCATGCATGAAGCCGAAGAATGTCAGCACGGCACCGGCGGCGGCAAATGCGGAGGCTTTGACGAAATCGCGTTCGATCACGAACACCGCCATCGCCGCCAGCACCAGCCCTGAGAGGATCGAGCCTTCGCCGAGGATTTCGAGGCCGTGATAGAGCACGCCGGTCGCGCCGAGCTTGTCGATGCCGACGGCTGCGGCGCTGGTGCCCGCTGCTGTGAGCGCGCCGTCCACGAGGGTCTTGCCCCATGCGGCCAGATGCGGCGTCAGCGCGAGCACAATGGCCGGTGCATGGTTGGCGGGCGTCGCCTGGAACGCCTGCGCGCCGACCAGCATGCCGATGTAAAGCAGGATCGGCAGGATCGCGACGACAGGCACCAGATTGAGCAGCAGCGAGATCACGCCCAGCCACGCCAGCACAATCACCATTGCACCGGTCGCGGCGGAATAGCCGATGCGCCCGCCCATCGCCTTCCAGCCGGGATGGCCGATGTACACCGCGTTGATGAAGGGATTACCCATCAACGCGCCGATCAGACTGACAACGCCATCAGCGGTCAGCACACGTGTCGTGGGGTAGTGATCGCCGGCGGCTTCCGCGCTTTCCACATTGTCCATCGCCTCGACGAGGTCATAGACGCCGAACGGAATCGCGGTGACGAGAATGATGCCGATGAATTCAAATCCGGAGAACACGTGGCCGATGGCGGGGATCGGCAGCGAGAAGCCGACATTGCTGAATGCCGCACCCAGCTTGGCCAAGCTCATGCCGCCGATGTTGAGGCCGAAGAGGTTCGAGCCCCATGCGATTACGGTGCCGACGAAGATGGCGACAAGGCCCGCCGGAATATTCTTCGGATATTTCACGCCGCCGAACCAGCTTGCGAGGATTACGGCGAAACATGTGAGGCCGATCACGGGCGTCATGAACATCTCGAACGCGGGGCGCATCGAGATGAACGCGACTGATACGCCCGCCAGCGTGCCGAGCAGCGCCGCGCGCGGGGTGATGCGCTGAATCCAGGGGGCGATGAAGCCGCCGAGCATCAGGATGAAACTCTGGATGAACACCCAGGTCAGCCCGGCTTCCCACGCCTTGATCGGATCACCTGTCTTGAGAAGGATCGGCAGCATGATCACGAAGGTGACGATGAACATGTGCGGAACGCTGACGCCGGAGGGCAGCGCGCAGACGTCGCTGCGGCCGGTTTTCTGCGCGAGACGATAGGCCAGCCATGCGTAGTACATGGTGGAGAGAAACATCATCAGCCCGAGCGCGGGCAGGATGCGGCCGAACACCAGCGAATCCGGCATCTTCAGCACGAAGCGTAGCAGCGCCGTCAGCGTCAGCATGTTGACAAGGATGTTGGTGCCAAAGCCGAAGAAGGCGTTCCAGTCGCCGGGCGCCCACAGGATCGGTTTGCCGGAAGTCACAGCCGTGTCTGATGTGCTCATCGCGCGCCCCTATGCAATCATTTTCGATGGTTCGGAATTCAGTGCCGCTAAAACCTCTGACGATGAACTGACCCAGCCGAAGATGCCGCCCTGTGCCTTGATCATGCGCAGGCCCATCTCGTGAAATTCTGGGAAGTACGATGCGCAGCAATCGGCCAGCACGACGCAGCGGTAACCGCGGTCGTTGGCTTCGCGCACCGTGGTGTTGACGCAGACCTCAGTGGTGACACCGCACACCAGCAGTGTTTCGATGCCGCGCTGTTTCAGAGTATCGCCGAGGTCGGTTGCGTAGAACGCGCCCTTGCCAGGCTTGTCGATGACAATCTCGCCTTTGACGGGATAAAGAGCCTCCACAATGTCGTGCCCGGCTTCGCCGCGAATGAGAATGCGGCCCATCGGACCGGGATCGCCGATGCGCAATGAAGGCGCGCCGCGCTCGATCTTGGCGGGTGGCGCGTCGGAGAGGTCGGGCGAATGACCTTCGCGTGTGTGGATGACAAGCAGTCCGGCTTCCCGAAACGCGTCGAGCACGAGGCCGCACGGTTTCACGGCGCTCGCAAGCTGCGAGACATCGTTGCCGAGGGTTTCGCCAAAACCGCCGGGTTCGAGGAAATCGCGCTGCATGTCGATGATGACGAGTGCGGTCTTCGCCCAGGTCACATCGACCGGCGTCGGCTCGGCTGCGAGCAAATTTTTCGTCGGTGGCATCAGCGTCGCCTTCGTTAATCCCGTTAACGAAGCAAGCGGTGTGCCATTGTGTACAAAGCGTGCAGCGACCGTACGGATGCCCGATTGTCGATCCAAAACAACAGGTTGATGTCAGCCAGAGGGACTCTCCGGGCTGGGAAAATCCTGCGCTGCTTTGGTCCTAAGACTAAATTTTAGGCGGCATGCTGCCGCAGCCGCTAAGGCCGGGCGGCAATTGACACGTTCCAAACTATCTGCATTATATTGCATTAATCGCCGAAGAGCGGCATCAGAACTGCATTATTATTCTAAAACATGCAGTCGCGGAGGGGAAGGAAGCCAATGCCTGCGTTCGCAGTACCTGCGGCGGAAGAAATGTTGGCTGGCGCGCTCCGGGCGCTGCCATGACAGCGGTCGTCGCCCAACGCCAGGCCAGTGCGCAGGCGCTGTTCGCTGATCCGAATATTGTCGCCGAGCGCAAAGCCGATGGCAGCATCTGGCTGAAATCGGCGGCGCCGTTGCAGCCGTTCGCGCGCTGTGTCGGCGACTGGCTGGAGCAGTGGGCGCGCGACACGCCGGATACAGTTTTTCTTGCAGAGCGCGGCAGCGCCGACGCGGCGTGGACCAAGCTGACCTACCGCGAAACGCTGCGGCGGGTGCGCGCGGCGGGCACCTGGATTCTGGCGCAGGGCATGAACGTGGAACGGCCGCTTGCGATCCTGTCCGACAACTCGATCGACCATGCCGTTTTCATGCTCGCGGCCATGCATGTCGGTGTGCCAGCGGCATCGGTGTCGCCGGCCTATTCGCTGGTGTCGAAGGATTTCGACAAGCTGAAAAGCATGATTGCGCTGCTCGATCCCGGCGCGGTCTATGTCTCCAGCGCGAAAATATTTGCGCCCGCGCTGAGTGCCATCGCACCGCTGCATACGGCGGTCGTCGTTGCCGGCGATCCTGAGGGATTTGACGGGGCGATTGCATTCTCGTCTCTGACAGCCGCAGCAGAAACGCCGGAGGTCGCGCGTGTCTTCGCTGCCGTTGGCCACGACACCATTGCAAAGTTTCTGTTCACTTCCGGTTCGACCGGAACGCCAAAGGCCGTCATCAATACCCAGCGCATGCTGACCTCAAATCAGGCAGCAAAGGCTCAAACCTGGCCGTTTCTCACCCGACCCGGCCTCACCACGCTCGACTGGCTGCCGTGGAGCCATACCTTCGGCGCCAATCACAACTTCAACTGCGTGCTGCGCAACGGCGGCACGCTGTACATCGACAGCGGCAAGCCGGCCCCGGGCCTGTTTGCGTTGTCGCTCGCCAATTTGCGCGATGTGATCCCGACCGTGTATTTCAATGTACCGCGTGGTTACGACATGCTGATCTCTGCGCTGCGCGAAGACGACGACCTGCGTCGCCGGTTCTTTTCGGAAGTGAAACTCCTGTTCTATGCCGCGGCGGCGTTGCCGCAAAACCTCTGGGAGGCACTGGAAGCGCTGTCGATCGCAACCGTTGGCCATGCGGTGCCAATAGTGTCCGCCTGGGGTTCGACCGAAACCGCACCGCTTGCCACGGACTGTCATTTTCAGGCGCAACGCTCTGGCAATATCGGCGTGCCGATCCCGGGCACGGAAATCAAGCTTGTGCCGACCGGCGACAAGCTGGAGGCGCGCGTGCGCGGCCCCAACGTGACGCCCGGGTACTGGAAAGCACCGGAGCAAACCGCGAAGGCGTTCGATGCCGACGGTTTTTACATGATGGGCGACGCGATGACGTTCGCCGACAGTGCGCGTCCGGAGCTTGGCTTGTTTTTCGATGGCCGTGTCGCGGAGGACTTCAAGCTCACCTCTGGCACCTGGGTCAGCGTTGGTGCGCTGCGCATTGCGGGCATCGCCGCGCTGGCGCCGCTGGCGCAGGACATCGTGGTCACCGGTCATGACAGGCATGAGGTTCGCTTCCTGGTGTTTCCGAACATCCCGGCCTGCCGTGCACTGACGAAACTGCCGGACGCTGATGTTGCCGAAGTGCTGCGTTCGCCTGCCGTGCGCGAGGCGGTGGCACAGGGGCTCGCACGCCTGAAGGCGAACGGCGGCGGTTCGTCAAGTTTTGCCACGCGCGCGTTGCTGCTGGCGGATTTGCCGTCAGTCGACGGCGGCGAAATCACCGACAAGGGCTACATCAATCAGCGCGCGGTGTTGTCGCGCCGCGCCGCGGATCTCAAACGGCTCGACGACGATGGATGCGGCGACTGGATCGGATGCCCGGCCTGATGGGCGCAAGGCCGATCTTGAAACCGGCGGGTCATGCGTGCTGCAATCGGATTCAACCATAAAAACGAATGAGAGGGAGACGCCTATGTCAAAGATCATGAAGGTAAGCCGCAGGGCACTGTTATCCGGTGCTGCGGGAGCCGCAACGCTTGCCGTGACGCCGCGCCTGTTCAGTCCCGCGATTGCGCAGAATGCACCGCTGAAGGTCGGCCTGATGCTGCCCTATACCGGTACCTTCGCGAAGCTCGGCCAGTTCATCGACAATGGTTTTGAGCTTTACTATCAGCAGAAAGGCCTCAAGCTCGGCGGCCGCGAAGTGCAGTTCATCAAGGTGGACGACGAATCCAAGCCCGAGGCGGCGACCGACAACATGAACCGCCTGGTCGGGCGCGAGAAGGTCGATGTCGTGGTCGGCACGGTGCATTCCGGTGTTGCCATGGCGATGGTGAAGGTGGCCCGCGATACCAAAACCATGCTCATCATTCCGAACGCCGGCGCCAACGACGCCACCGGCGCATTGTGCTCGCCGAACGTATTCCGCACCTCGTTCTCGAACTGGCAGACGACCTATCCCGCCGGCAAGGTGCTGGTCGACGCAGGCATCAAGAACGTCGTCACCATCACCTGGCGCTACACCGCCGGCGCGGAAATGATCAGTGCGTTCTCGGAGAACTTCACCAAATCCGGCGGCAAGATCGTCGAGGATCTGACACTGCCGTTCCCTGAGGTGGAATTCCAGGCACTCATCACGCGCATCGCGACCCTGAAGCCGGATGCGGTGTTCTCGTTCTTCGCCGGCGGCGGCGCGGTGAAGTTCGTCAAGGACTACGCGGCGGCGGGTCTCAACAAGACCATTCCGCTTTACGGTGCGGGCTTCCTCACCGACGGCACTATTCAGGCGCAGGGCGAAGCGGCCAACGGCATTAAGACCACGCTGCATTACGCGGACAATCTCGATAATCCGGCGAACCTCGCGTTCCTGAAAGCGTTCAAGGCCAAAACGGGTCTCGATGGCGACATCTATGCCGTGCAGGGCTACGACGCGGCGGCGCTGTTCGATATCGGTCTTAACGCCGTCGGCGGCGATGCCAAGGCGCAGGACAAGATGATCGCAGCGATGGGTGCGGCGAAGATCGATTCACCGCGCGGGCCGCTGTCTTTCAACAAGGCGCACAACCCGATCCAGAACATCTATCTGCGTGAGGTGCGCAACGGCCGCAACGAACTGGTGTCGATCGCGCAGGCCGCCGTCGACGATCCGGCCCGCGGTTGCAAGATGGCGTGAGGTGCGAGCGGATCGGCGCACATAAAAGAGCCACCGGGCTCCTCTCCCGATGTCGTCCCCGCGAAGGCGGGGACCCATAACCACTATGTTTGATATTTCGCACAGAATCTGCGTCAGCATGTTTGCGGGAGGCTCGGATTCAGGGAGTATGGGTCCCCGCCTTCGCGGGGACGACATCGTGTGTGTAGTTCATGCCGCTTTTTCTGACGGGACACATTAAATGGACCTCGTAACCCTCGGCGTTCAACTTCTGAATGCCATTCAGTACGGGATGGTCCTGTTTCTGGTCGCCAGCGGGCTGACGCTGGTGTTCGGCATTCTCGGCGTCATCAATCTCGCCCACGGCGCGTTCTACATGCTGGGCGCCTATCTCGCCTACTGGATCGCGGCCTATACCGGCAGCTTCTGGGTCGCTCTTGTTGCCGGTGTCGCCATCGCCTTCGTCGTGGGGCTGTTGCTCGAGAACGTTTTCATCCGCAGGCTTTACGGCCGCGATCATTTGGCCCAGGTGCTGCTCTCGTTCGGTCTGATTCTTGTCATCGACGAAATCAGGCAACTGCTGTTTGGCAAGGACGTGCATTCGGTGCTGCCGCCGGAAGGGCTGCGCGGCGCGATCCAGCTCACCGATAACCTGTCATACCCGGTTTATCGTCTCGCGATCTGTGGCTTCTGTCTGGTTGCGGCCGCGATCATCTATCTTGTCATTACGCGCACCAAGATCGGCATGATCGTGCGGGCGGGCGCTGAGAACCGTGAGATGACGCGCACCCTTGGGATCAACTTCGACGCTGTGAATCGCTACGTCTTCGCGGTAGGCATCGCGCTGGCGGCACTCGGCGGCATCGTCGTCGCCCCGGTTTCGACCGTCTATCCCGGCATGGGCGACAGCATGCTTATCCTCTCGTTCGTTGTCGTCGTGCTCGGCGGCATCGGCTCGATTGGGGGCGCTGCGATTGGCGCGCTCCTGATCGGTCTCACCGATACGTTCGGAAAAGTGTTCTTCCCGAGCGTCTCGAGCGTGCTGATCTATGTGCTGATGGCGGCGGTGTTGCTGTGGCGCCCGAACGGCATTCTCGGCCGGCGGGAGGTATGATCCGCATGGACGAGAAAGTGCGACGCAATCCGCGTGTGTTGCTGTTGCCGGGTGCGCTGCTCGCGCTGGCGATTGCGCTACCGTTCGTCGCGCCAACCTATTATGTGCAGTTCATCAGCAAGGCGCTGATCATGGGCATCCTGGCGATGTCGCTCAATCTCGTGGTCGGCTACGGAGGTCTTGTGAGCCTGTGCCACGCTGCGTTCTTCGGCATCGCAGGCTATGTGCTGGCGCTGGCCTCCCCGAAATACGATCCAGTCTCGCTGTGGTGGACGCTGCCGCTTGCGGTGGTAGCTTCCGCGGGTGCTGCCGCGGTAATCGGTTCGCTGGCGCTGCGCACGCGTGGCATCTACTTCATCATGGTGACGCTGGCATTCGGAGAAATGCTGTTCTTCCTGTTTCATGACAGCAAGTTCGCTGGCGGCTCTGACGGCGCGTTTATCTATAACAAGCCGTCGATGATGCTCGGCAACATCACCCTGCTCGATCTCGAAAAGCCGCTGACCTACTATTTCTTTATCCTCGCTGTTCTGGTGGCGGTGATCGCGCTCCTGACCATGATCGTGCGCTCGCCGTTCGGTCACGCGCTGGCGGCGGCCCGCGACAATGAGCGCCGCGCCCGTGCGCTCGGCTTTCCGGTGTTTCGTGTGCGGCTGACGGCATTCGTGATCTCGGGCGCGATTGCGGGCATCGCCGGATACTTCGCTGCGGCGCAGTTCGGCTTTGTCGCGCCGCAGATGCTGGGCTGGCATCTGTCGGCCACGGTGCTGGTGATGGTGCTGATCGGCGGTCAGCGTTCGGTGGCGGGTCCGCTGGCTGGCGCGCTGGTGCTGATCGGGCTTGAGGAAGCTCTCAAGGCGACCACCGAACACTGGAAGCTCGCCGAAGGACTGATCGTCATTCTGATCGTATTGGTGCTGCCGAACGGCGTGCGCGATCTGCTGAAAATGGTCCTTCCGACGCAGGAAACGTCTCCCGTCATTGCGAGGAGCGCAGCGACGAAGCAATCCAGTTCTTTGTCGGATGCTTCTGGATTGCTTCGCTCCGCTCGCAATGACGACGCGAAGGAGGCCGGTCATGGCTGACAACGGACATGTCGCGCTCCGCGCCGTTGGCCTGAAAAAGCATTTCGGCGGCCTCACCGCCGTGTCCGATGTCTCGCTTGATGTTCACACCGGTGAAATTCACGCCGTGATCGGACCGAACGGTGCGGGCAAATCGACGCTGATCAATCTGTTGTCCGGCGATCTGTCCGTCAGCGCTGGCGAGATCATGCTGGGTCAGGACGATATCACGCGCCTTGCGCCAGACCGCCGCGCCCGTGCGGGTCTGGGCCGTTCGTATCAGAAGACCACGATCTTCCAGCAGTTCAGTGCGCAGGAAAACGTTCGGCTGGCGGCGCAGGCGCATGCCGCATCACCGTTGAAGATGTTTGGCGACGTGTTCTCCGATGCGGACGTCAACCGTCGCACCCGCGAGGCGCTGGAGCAGGCGGGGCTTTCGGCGCGCGGGCAGATGACGGCGATGCATCTGAGCCACGGCGAACAGCGGCAGCTTGAAATCGCCATGGTGCTGGCGACGCAGCCGCGCATCATCCTGCTCGACGAGCCGCTCGCTGGAATGGGCCAATCGGAAGCGCGCAAGGTGGTCGATCTGATCGCATCGTTGAAGAGGGGGCGCGCCGTGCTGGTGGTCGAGCACGACATGGATGCGGTGTTCGAACTGGCGGATCGTCTCACGGTCATGGCCGACGGTCATGTCATCGCCAGCGGCTTGCCGCAGGATGTCCGCGTCGATCCGGCGGTGCGGCTCGCCTATCTCGGTGTTGAGGAGGACGCGGTATGAGCGCGTTACTCGATGTCCAGAAACTCGAAGCGTTTTATGGCGCGGGCCAGGTGCTGCACGGCACCGGGTTGTCGATTGCGCGCGGCGAACAGGTGGCGCTGCTCGGCCGCAACGGCATGGGCAAGACGACGCTGCTGCGTTCGCTGATGGGGCTCGTCGCCGACCGGCGCGGGCAGATCACGCTCAATGGCCGCGATATCATGCGGGCCGCGCCCGAGACAATCGCGCGCGCGGGTGTGGCGCTGGTGCCGGAAGGCCGCGGTGTGTTCGGCTCGCTGTCGGTGGTGGAGAATCTCGTGATGGCCGCGCGCCCCGGCGTCGACGGACGCAGGGTATGGACGCTGGAGAAGATCTACGAACTGTTCCCACGACTGCATGCGCGTCGCACCAATGGCGGCCATCAACTGTCCGGCGGCGAGCAGCAGATGCTGACCATCGGCCGTGCGCTGATGACAAATCCCGATCTGATCCTGATCGACGAAGCGACCGAAGGGCTCGCCCCGCTGGTGGCGAAAGACATCTGGAAGACGCTCGGCATCATTCGCAGTGAAGGCGTCGCGACCATTGTGGTCGACAAGGATTTCCGCGCGCTGTCGCGGATTGCCGACCGAATGGTGATGCTGTCGAAGGGGACGGTGGTGTTCGACGGCACGCCTGCCGAGCTGGCGGAGAAGCAGGATCTGCTGGAGCAGCATCTGGGGGTGTGAGGGTTCCTCACCTCTCCCCGTTTACGGGGAGAGGTCGGATTGCGTAGCAATCCGGGTGAGGGGCGTCTTCACTTTATTTCGTTGCGGAGGTCTGCCCCTCACCCCAACCCTCTCCCCGCAGGCGGGGAGAGGGAGCAGCGACAGCCCCTCTCTTGTCCTGGCCGGACTTTTTCCGGCCATCCCGATCACAGTGCCTTATGAATCAGGATCATCGGGATAGGCGAGCGAAAGCGACGCCGTTCTTCAAACGGCTATGCCCGGTGATGACATTGTCTATAGATCAACGACCACCAGCCCCGCATCACTCGCTTCAACAATGTTCCGCTCCAGCGGCTGCGGCCATTGCAGAACAAGTTCTCCGATCAGATCGCCGAGGCCATCTTCATCGAACGCATCATAAAAAACAGGTGCATGAGCGCGCGCAATGAACGCGTGCAGCAAATGCGCGGCGTCGTAATCATAGACAATGTCCGTCGGCACGATGCCCTCGCGCCGCATCAGAAATCGGCGGAAGCCCGTCAGCTTCGCGCGGCCATCCTCACACGCGGCAAAGGACAGTACCAATGCTTCGTGCGCGATGCGCGGACCGTCCTGCATGCGGTCGAGCATCGGCAGTGCGTTGGCATCAATCACGTCGGCAAGGGTGCGGAAGTCGCTCGACATATCGTCGATGTGCAGCGTGTTGCGGATCGCAACCATGTTCGCCGCGTCGAGTCCGCGGGCGCCGAGCAGATCCGCCAGTGTTTGTGCCGACGCCGTTGCGACGGTCACAGGTGATGCGAGGTCGAGAACGCCGCTCATTGCGTGGCGACGGCGCGCGGCGCGAAGGTCAGCGGTTCCTTGGCCAGCAGCGGCGCGACGGTGTCGGCGAGGCGTTTCGCGGCTTCCTCGACATCGAGCCCGGCGGTGTCGACCTGCGCCGAGGCGCGCGCATAGAGCGGCTCGCGGCTGAGCAGGATGGTGCGCAGCTCCTGCATCGCGGAACGGTCGTCTGCCATCGGCCGCAGGTCGCCCTGCTTGCGTACGCGCCCCATGTGCTCTTCCGGCTTGGCCTTCAGCCAGATCGTATAGAACGACGACAGCACCAGATCGAACGTGACCGGCTCGGAGACGATGCCACCGCCGGTCGCCAGCACGATCAGCTCCTTGCGCGCGAGCAATTGCGCCAGCGCCGCCTGCTCCATGCGGCGGAAGCCTTCCTGGCCGTAGAGCGCGATGATCTCGGCGACCGAAAGGCCGTTCTGCTTCTCGATCTCCTTGTTCAGCTCGACAAAGGTCCAGCCGATTTTCTTCGCCAGCATTTTGCCGAGCGTCGATTTACCCGCGCCGCGCAGGCCGATCAGTGCAATGCCGGCGAAGGTGTTGCCGCGCGATGCTCCGTTGCCCGACAGGGCCTCCTTGGCCTGCGCGATCTGCTGAGGTGTCGCGCTGCGCATCAGATCTCGGATCACCAGCCAGTCCGGCGTCGTATCTGCGGTCGGGATCAGGTCCTCGACATGCGCGCCCATCGCCGCGGAGACCCGGCGCAGCAGCACGATGGAGACGTTGCCCTTGCCGCTTTCGAGTTGCGCGATGTAGCGCTCGGAAATCCCCGACACCTTGGCGAGCGTCTTCCGCGACATGCCGCGCAGCGCGCGCATGGTGCGGACGCGCTGTCCAAGCTGCTCAAGGAATTGGCTTTCCGGCTCTACCTGCGGGGTCATCTCGGTTTCGACTCGTGGGCGTACCTGAAACATAATGCCGGAAAAGGTTGACATCAAGCTCAGGGGGTGACTTTATATGAATTATAATTCTAAAACTGATCCAAGGGAGAGCGTCGTGCGGGTGAAGGGTGGACTGGGCACCGGCCCAGCGTCGAAGTCATGAGCGATTCAGGCGGCGGATACAATGCCGTGGCCTACCTGCTCGACCGCAACGTCGACGCAGGGCGCGGGGCCAAGGTCGTGTTCAAGGACCCGGTGTCCGAGATCACCTATGGCCAGTTGCAGGCGCAGACGCGCCGGCTCGCGAATCTCCTGAAGCGGCTCGGTGTGCGGCGGGAAGAGCGCGTCGCGATGATGATGCTCGACACCATCGACTTCCCGATCGTGTTCCTGGGCGCGATCCGCGCGGGCATTGTGCCGGTGCCACTCAACACCCTGCTGACGTCCGAACAATATGCCTACGTGCTGGCGGATTGCCGCGCGCGCGTGCTGTTCATTTCGGAAGCGCTGCTGCCGGTGGTGAAGGATGTGCTCGGCCGCATGCCGGATTTGCAGCATGTCGTGGTGTCGGGTGCAAACGCGAACGGGCATCTGCTGCTCAAGGATGAACTCGCGAAGGAAAGCGATCAGTTCGAAACAGCCGCGACCCATCCGGATGAGCCTGCGTTCTGGCTCTATTCATCAGGCTCGACCGGCATGCCGAAAGGCGTGCGTCATCTGCACTCCAATCTCGAAGCGACGGCGGAGACCTACGCCAAGCAGGTGCTCGGCATCCGCGAGGACGATGTCGGTCTGTCGGCGGCCAAACTGTTCTTCGCCTACGGTCTCGGCAATGCGCTGACATTCCCGATGTCGGTGGGTGCGACCACGATCCTCAATCCCGAACGTCCGACGCCGCAGGTGATGTTCGAACTGATCCGCAAGCACGATCCCAGCATCTTCTTCGGCGTGCCGACGCTGTTCGCGGCCATGCTCAACGACGAAGCTTTCAAAAATGAGCCGCGCACCAAACGTCTGCGTGTGTGTACCTCGGCGGGCGAAGCGCTGCCCGAACTGGTGGGCCGGAGCTGGAAGGATCGCTTCGGTGTCGACATTCTCGATGGTGTGGGCTCCACCGAACTGCTGCACATCTTCCTGTCCAACGCGCCGGGCGACATCAAGTACGGCACCTCGGGCAAGCCGGTGCCGGGCTATGCGGTGCGTCTTGTGAATGATGCGGGCGCGGACGTTGCGGATGGCGAGGTCGGCGAACTGATCGTCAACGCGCCGTCGGCCGGCGAAGGCTACTGGAACCAGCGCAGCAAGAGCCGGCAGACGTTCGAGGGCGGCTGGACCCGAACCGGCGACAAATACACCCGCGACGCCGAGGGCCGGTACACCTACTGCGGCCGCTCCGACGACATGTTCAAGGTCTCCGGCATCTGGGTGTCGCCGTTCGAAGTGGAGAGCGCACTCATTACGCATCCGTCGGTGGCGGAGGCCGCCGTCGTGCCCGCGGAAGATTCCGAAGGTCTGCTGAAGCCGAAAGCGTTCGTTGTGCTGAAGCAGGGCGCGTCGGTCAGTGATCTCAACGGAGCACTGAAAGAGCACGTCAAGCAGAAGATCGGCCCGTGGAAATATCCGCGCTGGATCGAGGTGGTGGAGTCGTTGCCGAAAACCGCGACCGGAAAGATCCAGCGTTTCAAGCTGCGGGCCGGCGCGAAGCCCTAGCCCGTCATTGCGAGCGGAGCGAAGCAATCCACTCTCAAGAAAAGAAAACTGTGCTTCGTCGCAAGTGCTCCTCGCAATGACGAACTAAAGTGGAACGACGAGGAAAAACCAATGACCATCCTGCAACCCTCCGGCACACTCACCATCGGCGACGCGCAACTCGAGTATCGCATGATCGGGCCCATGCCCGACAAGGCGCCGACCATCGTGATGCTGCATGAAGGTCTCGGTTCCGTCGGGCTGTGGGGCGATTTCCCGGAGAAGCTGCAGGCCGCGACTGGCGCCGGTGTGTTCGTTTATTCACGCGCAGGTTACGGCAACTCGTCACCTGCGAAGTTGCCGCGGCCGCTGAACTTCATGGAGATCGAAGCGCTTGATGTGTTGCCGAAGGTGCTGGAAGCCATCGGCTTCCGGCGCGGGCTGCTGCTCGGCCATTCCGATGGCGCGTCGATCGCGACGATCTATGCCGGCGGCATTCAGGATCATCGCGTGCGCGGCGTGATCCTGATCGCGCCGCATTTCATGGTCGAGGAGTTCGGTCTGGTTTCGATCAAGAAGACCAAACAGAACTACGACACCGGCGACCTCAAGCCGAAGCTCGCGCGCTGGCACAAGGATGCCGACAACGCGTTCAACGGCTGGGCCGATGTCTGGCTCGATCCGAAATTCCGCGAATGGGACATTTCGGAATCGCTCGCCTATGTGCGCGTGCCGGTGGAGATCATCCAGGGCTCCGATGATCAGTATGGCACGCTGCGCCACATCGAGATTGCGCAGGCCGAGTGCTACTGCCCTGTGGACGTGACGATCATTCCCGGCGCGGGCCATTCGCCCCATCGCGAAACTCCTGAACCCACCCTCCGGACGGCGGCGGATTTCGCCAACCGGCTGCTGTCCCTGCATGGCGAGGGCGCCGTGGGCCGGGCTGCCTGACATGCAAAAAAGTGCATATTGAGGGCAATATAGAGCTGGACGTGTCACTTAACCTGCATTATTATGCATTATAATTCAGATTTCATCCGGATCGAGAGACAGCCATGGCCGCGGAAGACCGAAAACTCGCCAACAGCGCGACCTTCATCGATTTCCAGACCGAGCCGTCGAAGTACCGGCATTGGAAACTCGATGTGGCGGGCGATGTCGCCACCCTGACCATGGATGTCGACGAGAACGGCGGCCTGTTCGAGGGCTACCTGCTCAAGCTGAATTCCTACGACCTCGGCGTCGACATTGAACTCGCCGACGCCGTGCAGCGGCTGCGCTTCGAGCACCCGGAAGTGAAGGTGGTGCTGCTGCGCTCGGGCAAGAACCGCGTGTTCTGCGCCGGCGCCAACATCCGCATGCTCGCGGGCTCGACCCACGCGCACAAGGTGAACTTCTGCAAGTTCACCAACGAGACCCGTAACGGCATCGAAGATTCGTCGGAGAATTCCGGCCAGCGGTTCATCTGCGTCGTCAACGGCACCGCGGCCGGCGGCGGTTATGAACTCGCGCTTGCCGCCGACCACATCATCATGGCGGACGATGGTTCGGCTGCGGTGGCGCTTCCTGAAGTGCCGCTGCTGGCGGTGCTGCCGGGCACCGGCGGGCTCACCCGCGTTGTCGACAAGCGCAAGGTCCGGCGCGATCACGCCGACTTCTTCTGCACTATCGAGGAAGGCATCAAGGGCAAGCGCGCCGTGCAGTGGCGGCTGGTGGACGAAATCGTCTCCAACTCCAAGCTGGAAGCCAAGGTCGCGGAGCGCGCGAAGGAATTTGCCGACAAATCCAAACGCAACGGCGAAGGGCAGGGCATCGCGCTGACGCCGCTGAAGCGCAGCTTCACCGACGATGGCATCCGCTATGGTTTCGTCAGCGTCGATCTCAATCGCACGGGACGCATCGCCACCATCACCATCAAGGCTCCCGAAAACGATCCGCCCGTCGATGTCGCCGGCATGACCGCGCAGGGTGCGGATTTCTGGCCGCTTCAGGTGGCGCGTGAGCTGGACGACGCCATCCTGCATCTGCGCATCAATGAGCTTGAAACCGCGATGCTGGTGTTCAAGTCGGTCGGCGAACGCACGCGGGTGCTGGCCTATGACGCGTTCCTTGAAGCCAACAAGGCCAACTGGCTGGTCAACGAGATCCGTCATTACTGGAAGCGCGTGCTCAAGCGCATCGATGTCACCTCGCGCACGCTGGTGACGCTGGTCGAGCCCGGCTCTTGCTTCGTCGGCACGCTGGCGGAACTCGTGTTCGCATCCGACCGCTCCTACATGCTGATCGGCGAGAAGCAGGGCGACAATCGCGCGCCCGCGGAGATTGTTCTCTCGCCTGCGAACTTCGGTCCCTATCCGATGAGCCACGGCCTGACGCGGCTGGAATCGCGCTTCCAGGCCGATCCATCGGATGTCGAGACAGCGAAGGCGAAGATCGGCGAAGCGCTCGATGCCGAAACCGCCGAGGACCTGGGTCTCGTCACCTTCGCGCTCGACGACATCGACTGGGACGATGAAGTGCGCGTGTTCCTTGAAGAGCGCACGTCGTTCTCGCCTGACAGTCTTACCGGCATGGAAGCGAACCTGCGCTTCGTCGGGCCCGAGACCATGGAATCGAAAATCTTTTCGCGGCTCACTGCGTGGCAGAACTGGATCTTCCAGCGGCCGAATGCGGTGGGGGAAAACGGCGCACTGCAACGCTACGGCACCGGCGAGCGCGCGCAGTTCGACATGACGAGGGTTTGAGAAACTTAAATGCCGTCATTGCGAGCGAAGCGAAGCAATCCAGAGCCACATGAAGAAGCTGGATTGCTTTGTCGCTTCGCTCCTCGCAATGACGAAGCAACCTGACGGAGAGCACGCCATGAACATCATGAACGTCGACTACACCACCAAGATCCCGAACAACGTCAATCTCGCCGAGGATCGTCAGGTGCTGAAAGCGCTGGAAGGCTGGCATCCGGGCTATCTGGACTGGTGGAACGACATGGGCCCGGACGGTTTTCAGGAATCGCTGGTCTATCTGCGCACCGCCATCAGCGTCGACCCGAAGGGCTGGGCCAAGTTCGATTACGTCCGCATGCCGGAATATCGCTGGGGCGTCTTGCTGGCGCCCCAGGACGAGCAGCGCCTTGTGAATTTCGGCCAGCACAAGGGCGAGAAGGCCTGGCAGGAAGTGCCCGGCGAATATCGCGCGATGCTGCGCCGCCTTGTCGTGATTCAGGGCGACACCGAGCCGGCCTCGGTCGAACAGCAGCGCCATCTGGGTAAAACTGCGCCATCGCTTTACGACATGCGCAACCTGTTTCAGGTCAACGTGGAAGAAGGCCGCCATCTCTGGGCGATGGTCTATCTGTTGCAGAAGTATTTCGGCCGCGACGGCCGCGAGGAAGCCGACGATCTGCTGCGCCGCCGTTCCGGCGACGAGGACGCGCCGCGGATGCTCGGCGCGTTCAACGAAGCGACGCCGGACTGGCTGTCATTCTTTATGTTCACCTTCTTCACCGACCGCGATGGCAAGATGCAGCTTGAGAGCCTTGCGCAGTCCGGCTTCGATCCGCTGTCGCGCACCTGCCGCTTCATGCTGACGGAAGAAGCGCATCACATGTTCGTCGGCGAGACCGGCGTCAGCCGCGTGCTCCAGCGCACCTGTGATGCAATGAAGGCCGCTGGCATCGATGATCCGAACGAGATCGAGAAGGTCCGCGCGCTCGGCGTCATCGACCTGCCGACCATGCAGAAGAAGATGAATCTACACTATTCGCTGTCGCTCGATCTGTTCGGATCGGAGGTCTCGACCAACGCCGCGAACTTCTACAACGCTGGCCTCAAGGGCCGTTTCCAGGAAACCAAGATCGATGACGATCATCGTCTGACCAACGACATCTACAAGGTGCTCAAGATGGTAGATGGAAAGATCACGCTGGTGGACGAGCCCGCGCTCACCGCACTCAACATGCGGCTGCGCGACGACTACACCGAGGATTGCGCCAAGGGCGTCGAGCGCTGGAACAAGGTGATCGAGAAGGCCGGCGTGAATTTCCGTCTCGAATTGCCGCACACCGCGTTTCATCGCCAGATCGGCGAATTTGCCAATGTGCAGGCGACGCCGAAGGGCATCATTGTTTCCGATGCCGAGTGGGCGAAGGTGCGCGACGACTATCTGCCCTCGACGGCGGACGGCGATTTCATTTCCTCGCTGATGGAGCCGGTGTCCGAACCCGGCAAGTTCGCGAACTGGATTGCGCCTCCCAAGGTCGGTATCGACAACAAGCCCGGCGACTTCGAATATGTGAAGATCGCGGCGTAACGGACGAAGCCTATGAATGCGCCGACGCAGGAATTGCTGAAGCAACATCTCATCGATCCGGAAATCTGCATTCGCTGCAACACCTGCGAAGAGACATGTCCGGTCGATGCGGTGACGCATGACGGCAACAACTATGTCGTCGATGCGAGCATCTGCAATCACTGCATGGACTGCATCTCACCATGCCCCACCGGATCGATCGACAACTGGCGCGTGGTGACGCGGCCCTACTCCCTTGAGGAGCAATTCTCGTGGGAGGAATTGCCGAAGCAGGAAGAGGTCGCAGCAGCATCTAGCGAGGGCGGCACGGTCGAGGCACTTGAGGACGAGGTCTCAAGGCTTTTGGAAGAGGCCCGCAAGGGCCTCGGCGGCAAGCCGGTCGCGCCGCATTCCGCCAGCAAGCCGACGGTCAATCTCTACAACCGCGGCAAGCCGGCGACGGCGACGGTCACCGGAAATTTCCGTCTCACCGATGCCAACGCAGATTCCGACGTGCGTCACATCATTCTCGACTTCGGCGATCAGAAGTTTCCGGTGCTGGAGGGCCAGAGCATCGGCATCGTCGCGCCCGGCACCGATGAGAACGGCAAGCCGCATGTGGCACGGCTCTATTCGGTGGCAAGCCCCCGCGGCGGCGAGAAGCCCAACACCAACAATCTCGCGCTCACAGTGAAGCGCGAGGACAACGGCGTCTGCTCGAATTATCTGTGCGATCTGCCGCGCGGCGCGAAGCTGGAAGTCACCGGTCCGTTCGGCGCCACCTTCCTGATGCCGGACGATCCTGCCGCAAACATCATCATGATCTGCACTGGCACAGGCTCCGCGCCATTTCGCGGCTTTACCGAGCGCCGCCGCCGCGCGATGCCGGATGCGCCGGGACGGCTACTGCTGTTCTTCGGCGCGCGGCGTCCTGAGGAATTGCCGTATTTCGGCCCACTGCAGAAAGTGCCTGAAAAGCTGCTCGGGAAATATTTCTGCTACTCGCGTGTGCCGGATCAGCCCCGCGTGTATGTGCAGGATCGGATTCGCAGCGAGATGGCGCAGATCGCCGCGCTGCTGCGTGACGACAAGACCCATGTCTACATCTGCGGATTGAAAGGCATGGAGAGCGGCGTCGATGAAGCCTTCGCCGATGCCTGCCGCGCGGCGTCGATCGACTGGTTAGCGCTGAAACCGAAGATGCGCGAGAGCGGCCGCTACCACGTTGAGACGTACTAGCGCGTTCGCGGTTATCGCAAACAAACGCCCCCCAGATGCGCAGCGCTTTTTCCAAAAAGGCTGCCCTAGAATAGCCGTGTCCGCTGGCCACGTTCCGTTTTTTGGAATGCCCAGTCCCGGGGTTCCAGGGTTGTGATCGTGATCTGCGTCATCAAGGCGCGGAATGGTCGCTTGGCGGCACCGGGTCAATTTGTTGGCACGCCCGGCGCTCGGGCCGGGGATCGAAGCACATTATGGCGTCTGTACTTCAACTGATTTCGTCGCTGAGTATGGGCGGCTCCGAACGGTTGCTCACCAGTTTCGCCGCCAGTTGCGCAGAAAGCCCCGGCCTGCCGCAGGTCTTTGTCGTCATCAACGACAAGATCAATGCCTATCTGGCCGAAAGCCTCGCTGCGACGGGTCATCCGGTCTATTTCCTGAAGCGCCCGCCCGGTCAGCGCAACCCGCGCATCGTTCTGACGCTGCTCAACATCATGCGCCGGCACGATGTCCGGATGATTCATGCCCACGACACCGGGGCAAAGCATTTCGCCATGCTGAGTAAACTGTATCGGCCGATGAGCGTCGGCTACACTATTCACAATACCGGCCTCGTTCCGGCATGGGACGGCGTCAAGGTGCGGCTGCATCGGCGCTTCGTCGACTGGAACATCGCCATTTCCGCAGCGGTCGCGCGCGAATGCGAGGCGGCGCGGCTGCAACGAATCTTCAAGGTGCATAACGCGATCCCGCTGGCGTCGTTTTGCGCGCCGGTTCGCTTGCTCCAGCCCGATGCGCCGATCCGGCTGATCAACGTCGCCCGGCTTTATCCGCGTCAGAAGGGTCAGGACATTCTGATCGAGGCCATCGGCATTCTTCGGAAGCGCGGGCTCGACATCCATTGCGATTTTGTCGGCGATCCGCCTGAAGGCGATCGGGAGATGGTCCCGGCCTTGCAGCGCCTTGCCGCCGCGGAAGGCATATCGGATCGGATTCGCTTTCTCTGTGACCGCACCGACATCCCGGCTTTGCTCGGGGATGCCGATGTCTTCGTGCTGCCGTCACGTTTCGAAGGCTTCGGGCTGGTGCTGCTCGAAGCCATGGCGGCTGGCGTTCCGGTGGTCGCGGCCGATGTCGACGGGCCGGCGGAGCTTCTCGTCGATGGCTCGAACGGCATCAAGTTCAAGGCCTGCTCGGCAGAGGATCTTGCCGACAAGATTGCAGCGCTAGTGGCCAATCCCGAAGCTGCTGCGCGTATCGCGACGACCGCCCAGCACTTCGTGACCGAATTCGACATCGCCAATATGCGCGAACAGTATTTCGCCATCTACCGGCAGATGATGCAGATGACGAAGGCGGCCTAGCCTTCGCCCGATACCGGCAGGCTGAGATTCGCGTAGACGATGCCGCCGTCGACAGCGATCGAGTTGCCGATGACATAGTCCCCGGCCCGCGACGCGAGATAGATCGCGATACCCGCCATGTCCTCCGGACGGCCGATGCGCTTGGCCGGGATCGCCTTCGCAACCGAGTCTCCGTGATCGCGTGCCGCGATGTTCATGTCAGACTCGAACGCTCCGGGACAGATCGCCGTGACATTGATATTGTCCTTGATCAGCTTCGCGGCCATGCGGCGCGTCAGATGGATGACCGCCGCTTTGCTCGCCTGGTAGGAATAGGTTTCCATCGGATTGACCGACAGGCCGTCGATCGATGCGATGTTGATGACCTTGCCGGGCTTGTCCTTGGTCGCTGCGGCGCGCAGCGGCTTGGCCAGCGCCTTGGTGAGGAAGAACAGCGACTTGACGTTGAGGTTCATGACCTTGTCCCAGCCGGCTTCCGGGAATTCGTCGAAGTTTGCGCCCCAGGCCGCGCCTGCATTGTTCACAAGGATGTCGATCTTCGGTTCGCGCTTGATCAGTTCCTCGGCCAGCTTCTCGCATCCGGCAACGGTGGACATGTCGATCGGCAGCGCGATGCACTCGCCGTCATAGGCGGTGGTCAGTTCCTTGGCGGTTTCCTCGCAGGGACCGGCCTTGCGCGCGGTGATGTAGACTTTCGCGGCGCCTTGGGCGAGAAAGCCCGACGCGATCATCTTGCCGATGCCGCGCGAGCCGCCGGTGACGACCGCGATACGGCCCTTCAGTGAAAACAGATCCTTGAACATGGTGCCTCCTGTTGCTTTGGCGGCGATATAGCGCCAGCAACGAAGCCGAAGTCAAGGAATGGCGGAACTGCGAATTCTGTTTGAAACGCCCTACGCCGCGTCCACGCGGCGGAAGCCGTTCCACATCGCAGTTGCGGCGCCCGATGTCAGCACCGACAGGAAGCGCGTGGTCTGGTAGTTGCCGTTCAGCGAAATGCGGGGCAGCGCTGTGAGATGTTCGGCGTTCTCGGCGAAGATCATGCCGGGACGCGTGGTTACGGCCGTTGCGAAGCCGAGTTCTCTGGCGATTGCGAACTCGCGTGCGGCGGCGGCCGATTTGTCTCCATACGGATAGGCGAAGTGGCGCGCGGGCTTTTGCAGGTGGTCCTCGATCTGCATCCGGCTGTCGCGCATCTCGCGCAGTGCGCCTGCGTTGGTTTCGCGCGCCAGATTGCAGTGGCTGACGGTGTGCGCACCGATATTCACCAGCGGATCTGCGGAAAACGTCTTCAGTTCATCCCACGACATGCACAGTTCGCGTGCGATCGCGGCATCGTCAACGCCGTGCCGGGCGCACAATGCGCTGACTTCGCGATTCACCTCGGTGTCGTTTGAGAGTGTGCGCAACCAGTCGTGAATCTGATTGAACGCGTTCTGCTTGGCACCGGCGTCGTGTGCATCGAGCTGCAGCGTCGCGCCGTCGCGGACGATCTCGATGGTCTCGGCCTTGGCGACAACGCGCTCCAGCGCCTCCCACCACAGCCGGCCGGTGCCCTCTGCGAAGTCGCTGGCGACATAGACCGTGAACGGTGCGTCGTGCTCCCGCATCACGGGAAGCGCATGATCGCGGTTGTTGCGATAGCCGTCGTCGAACGTGAAACAGGCGAAGCGGCGCGCAAAGTTGCGCTGTTCCATCCGGCGATGCGCTTCATCCAGTGAGACGATATCGACATCGAGCGCGCGGACATGCGTCAGCACCTCGCGCAGGAAATCCGGGGTGATCTCGAGGTGCCGGTTGGGCTGGAACAGACTGTCGCCCGCCGGGCGGACGTGATGCAGCATGAAGATCGTGCCGACACCCGCCAGGATCGGCCGCAGCACGTGGTGCGCGCCTGTGAAGTACAGCGCGTCGAGGCCGGCGCGGATGACGTTGTGGCGAAGCTGCTTCATGGCGGCGGGCGTTGGCCGATCGTTCCAGGGATCCGGCTCGAGATTTGGCAGAAACCGTTGAACAAACGGTTATACCGGTGCCCGAAACACCCTCCGGCAGGTACGGCAGGGGCGTGCGGCGGTGGCCCCAGCTTGGCGTTCATTTCCCGTTTGACACCCTGCCAAGGGTTTGTTTTGTCTCCATTCCGTCAGGTGAAGGTCCGGGATGAGCCGAATATCCAGTTGGGCGCGAAAGTGGTGGCCGGGGTTGATTCCCTTGGTGTTCCTTTGGATCGGCGCGATCTGGACGAATACCTCGCCTCTCGAGACCGATATTGCTGCGCGCTCAACCGCCGCGCTCAAGGGCACCGTGCTCGACAAGACCCGTATTTCCGTGTCCGGCCGCGATGTTTCGCTGTCGGCGGAGGCTTTTTCGGAGGAGGGCCGGCGGAGCGCTGTCTCGCAGGTCGAAGCCGTCACCGGCGTCCGGCTGATTGACGACGATACCACCCTGATCCGCGAGGCCAGGCCGTTTGAATGGTCGATCGAGCGCGACGTGGTCAGGATCACCCTCGGCGGACATGCTCCGCTGCCTGCAAGCAAGGCGCGCCTGGCGGACGCCGCCCGGGCCGCGGCCGCGGGTACCGAAGTTTTGGATCAGATGATCCTGGCGCGGGGCGCCCCGCCGCGGTTCGACACGGCCGCGCTGTTGCTGATCGATCAGATCGGCAGGCTCAAGGACGGCAAGATCACGCTCAGCGACACCGCCGTCAGCCTGACCGGTATGGCGCGCGAGATCGGCAATCGCGAGGCGATCCTGGCGGCGCTGAAAAATCTGCCTGAAGGTTATTCGGTGAAAGAGAACGCCATCAAGGCGCCGCCTTATGTCTTCCGCGCCAACAAGGATCCGGTCGCCAACACCGTTACGCTCGAAGGTTATGTGCCTGACAACAACGTGCATGCCGCCATCGTCGCGGCGGTCGGCCGCAAGTTCTTTGCCGAGAAGCTGGTCGACAATCTGAAGGCGAGCGCCGGTGCGCCGCAGGGATTTCAGAACGCGGTCGTGGCCGCGCTCGGCGCGTTGTCACGGGTCTCGACCGGCTCGCTGATGCTCTCGGACCGGGAGGTCAAGCTGTCGGGCGATGCACTCTATGCAGTCGCGGCGGACCAGATTCGCGGTGGCATCGGCGGCGAGTTGCCGCAGGGCTGGAGCGTCAAGGCGGACGTCTCCGTCAAGCCGGTGGCCAGTGCGGTCGATCCGACCGTTTGCCAGCAGTTGTTTTTCGAGCTGCTCGGCAAGGCGAAGATCAGATTCGAGTCCGGCCGCGCCACCATCGACAAGGATTCGATGGGTCTGCTCGACAAGCTGATCGAAACCGCGTTGCGCTGTCCGACTGCCAACATCGAAGTGGCAGGTCACACCGATAGCGATGGCGACAACAACACCAATATGGCGCTGTCGGAAAGGCGCGCGCAGGCGGTGTCGGACTACCTGATCAAGGCTGGACTGCCGCCGGACCGGCTGAAGGCCGTGGGCTATGGCAGTTCGCAGCCGGTCGCCGCCAACGACACCGACGACGGCAAGGCCAAGAACCGGCGCATCGATTTCGTGGTGAAATGATCATGATCTATCTTGCGACATTCAACTGGGGTTGGCTGTTGGCATCGGGTCTCGTCGGTCTCGCGATGGGATGGATTGCCGTCGTCCATCGCGGCCGCGGCTGGTCCACGACGACACTGCGCAAGGTCGCCGTGCTGATCGTGGCGCTCATCCTGGCGGCCGTATTTCATCTGGCCCCCGGCCGGGCAGGGTACTGGCTCGATCTCGGTCTTGTCATGTTCGCGGCTTATGTCATCGGCTGCGCTGTTGGATCGTGGCTGCGCAGTCTCGTGGTCGCGCGGTACGCCGCCGCAGGCTGACGTGTATGGCGGCCGGCCTCACGTCGCATTTCCGGATGCTTGGCCACTACAATGCGTGGGCGAATGCGCGGCTGTACGACGCAGCCGGCCGTCTTGGCGAAGCCCAATACGGGGCCGATCGCGGCGCCTTCTTCAAATCGGTCCACGGCACGCTCAATCATCTGCTGGCAACGGATCGAATCTGGATGAAGCGCTTTACCGGTGAGGGCGATGCTCCGGACCGACTTGATGCGATTTTGTTCGAGACGTTCGGCGCGCTCCGCGCGGCCCGCGTGGCGGAAGATGCCCGGATCGTGGCCTATGTCGACGGACTGGACGATACGCGTGTTGCCGGAACGATTTCCTATCGGCGTGTCTCCAGCCCCGAGCATTTCGTGCAGGAACTGGCTCCCGCACTGGCGCACTGGTTCAATCACCAGACCCATCATCGCGGTCAGACTCATGCGCTTTTGACAGGGCTCGGACAGCCTGCCACCGAGCTGGACCTGCTGTTTTTTCAGCGCGAGCAAGTCAAATCGGCGTCATCGTCATGACACGGTGACGACACCGTTGCGGTGCGGCGGACGACCGCAATTCTTAATGTGATCCTTAACGTGACTTCCGCATTATAAATGGGCTCAGATTGGTGATACCGGCCCTCGCGGTTGCCGCGCCGGTCTGCTAGGAAACACGTGGGATAGTGCAATTTTGAGGTCTGGATGCTGGAGACACTGCGCGGGGCCATCGCGTACATGCGCGAGAAGCAAATCCTGCACAAGCTTGGTGTCGCGATCAGCATCGCGATCATCGCGACCGCTTGTTACATCCTCTATCACATGCTCGAGGGTCTCGATGTCGACGACCTCTATGAGGCGTTGCGCGGTACGGAAATCCGCACTGTCGTGCTCGCTGGGCTTTGCGTGGCCGCAGGCTATTTCACGCTGACGTTCTATGACCTGTTTGCATTGCGTGCCATCGGGCGCGATGCGGTGCCTTACAGGGTCGCAGCCTTTGCCGGCTTCACCAGCTATTCGATCGGTCACAATGTCGGCGCCAGCGTCTTTACCGGTGGCGTGGTGCGGTATCGGGTCTATTCCGCGTGGGGCCTTTCGGCAGTCGATGTTGCCAAGGTCTGCTTTCTCGCCGGACTGACCTTCTGGCTCGGCAATGCCGCTGTGCTGGGTCTTGGCGTCGCCTATCACCCGGAAGCGGCTGCCTCTATCGACAAGCTGCCGGTCTGGCTCAATCGCACGGCGGCGATCGGCATCCTGCTTTGTCTGTGCGCTTACGTGATCTGGGTCTGGATGAAGCCGCGCGAGGTCGGCCGCGGGAGCTGGAGCGTCTTTCTTCCCGGCGGGCCGCTGACGCTTTTGCAGATAGCGATCGGCATCGTCGATCTCGGCTTCTGCGCGCTGGCGATGTATATTCTGGTCCCGGATGAGCCTCATGTCGGGTTCATCGTGGTCGCGGTGATCTTCGTCTCGGCGACACTGCTCGGTTTCGCCAGCCACTCGCCGGGCGGCCTCGGCGTCTTCGATGCCGCGATGCTGGTGGGCCTGTTTCAGTTCGACCGGGAAGAGCTGTTGGCCGGGATGCTGCTGTTCCGGGTGCTGTATTATCTCGTCCCGTTCTTTATTTCTGTCATCTTGCTCTCGCTTCGGGAGCTTATTGTCGGTCTTCGGGCGAAGCGAGTCTCAGCGGCCCTGCGAAGGCTCGACGAAGCTGCGAAGTCTCCGTCGGCCAAGGGGTCGCAGTCTCCCGTATCGTAGGGGTGTGCTGCGTCAGTTCGTGCCTGCGGGTTTTCCGAAATTCGGAAAGGGGATGCTGAAGCGGATCACAAACTTCGCGAAGTGGGTGTGAGCGCGAAACAGGTACGGCGCATGACGATAACGTCTTCCAATTCTGGTTTTGCTCCGTGGTCGGACCGGCTGCGGCGGTCTGCGATCATCCTGATCGCGACCGCCCTGGGTCTTGTCGCCTCGGTGGTGTTCGGAGGCCTGACGCTGACGCAGGCCGGATTGATCTTTCTCGTGATCGCGGGCGCGGCGCTCGTGCCATGGCATCTGCATCAGTCCGTTCCGACAACCGAAGACATGATCGGTGCGCGGCCTGCGGAAACGCCGGTGGTGCAGGCGCTGGTTGGCGGCATGCCCGATGCGGCCGTGCTTCTCGACCGCGCCGGACGCGTGCTGCATTTCAACACCGCCGCGGCGCAACTGGCGCCGGCGCTGCGCAGAAACGAACTGGCCCTGTTCGCGCTGCGCTCTCCCGAGATTATCGCCGCGCTGCGCGAAGCCATCGCGACCCGTCAACCGCAGCGCGCCAGCTATGTGGACCGCGTTCCTGTCGACCGCTGGATGGAACTGATCGTGACGCCGCTGTCGTTGCCGACCGCATTCGGCGGCAGCGAATATTGCATTCTGATGACATTCCAGGATCAGACGCCGCTGCGCCGGGTCGAGGAAATGCGCGCCGATTTCGTCGCCAATGCGAGCCATGAACTGCGAACGCCGCTGGCCGCGCTGTCCGGCTTCATCGACACGCTGCAGGGACCGGCGCGTGAGGACCCCAAGGCGCGCGAACGTTTTCTCGGTATCATGCACGCGCAGGCGACGCGCATGGCGCGGCTGATCGACGATCTGCTCTCGCTGTCGCGGGTTGAACTCAGCGCGCATGTGCGTCCCGAAAAGCTGGTCGATGTCGTGCCGCTGGTGCGTCAGGTGGTCGATGGCCTTGAGCCGCTGGCGAGCGAGCGTCAGGTTGTGATCGATGTCGAGCTTCCGCAGGAGCCGGTTGTTGTCGCCGGCGACAGTGAGGAATTGCTGCGCCTGCTGGAAAACCTGATCGAGAACGGCCTCAAATACGGCGCATCCGGCGGACGCGTCGTCGTATCGCTGACCGATCCCGCGCCTGCGGACGCCGGTGAGGTCCGGCTCGCGGTGCGTGACTTCGGTCCAGGCATCGCGCCGGAACATCTGCCGCGGCTGACCGAACGGTTCTATCGCGTCGACGTTGGCGACAGCCGCGCGCAGGGCGGCACGGGCTTGGGTCTGTCGCTGGTCAAGCACATCCTCAATCGCCATCGCGGGCGGCTATTGATCGAAAGTGTTCCCAATCACGGCGCAACCTTCACGGCCTGCTTTCCCTCAACGAAGACTCCGATAAGCGAGAAAATTTCGGCAAAGGAATAGGGTGGTTCGATCCGGAGCATTTTCGCTGCACGGCATGTCGCAACAAAAAAGCCTCATCGGATCGATGAGGCTTTTTCGTTATCGTTGGAAAAACTTCCGCTTATTTCGTGCTGGGGCGCGAAGTGCGGCGGCGATCGGAGGCCGGCTGATAGGCGACGCGCGAATGATGCGCGCAGTAAGGCAGGCTGGTCAGCGCCTTGCCGCCGCAGAAGAAGAAATCCGGGCTGCCCGGATCGCCGACCGGCCAATGGCAGGTGTTCTCGTTGAGTTCCAGCAGGCTGAGACGCTGGCTCATCGGCACCACGTTATCATAGGCGATCGGATCCGGCTCGGCTTCGACCTCAAAGGCATGGGCGAGCGCGGTGTTGCCGCGTGACACCGGGCGGCTGATCCGCATCATGTGCTGCGCCGGACGCACCTTGCGCTGGCGCGGCGCCGCCGACGACGGGCTCTTGGCGCGGCCGGACAGGCCCAGCCGATGCACCTTCCCGATCACGGCGTTGCGGGTGATGTTTCCGAGTTCGGCGGCAATCTGACTTGCCGAAAGCCCGGCTTCCCAAAGCTTCTTCAACTGCTCAACGCGATCGTCGGTCCAGCTAATTACCGTCATCGCACTCTTCCTTTTGATATCGCGCCGGCCATTTTTGACGCGGCGTCGCGATTGCAAACCGTCCAAAATCCCTGTCGGCAGAATCCCTTAGCCCTCGCCGGTTGCATGAAAAGCGACCGGGCGTTTACGCCGTACCGAAGACAATCGAGGATCAGAACCGCCGCACGAGATGTCGTACCCAACGACAGGAATGCTACAATATGCCGTGACTCACGCGCAAGAGTCGGGCATGGCGCGTCCACATGTTCCGGACAAAAAGCAAATAAATTCGATCTTTCTGCGACGTTGCAAATCGCGGGTTTCTTGCCTCGCACGGGCGGTTTCATTGCTTGAACAGGTTCAAAACGCCGGATTGTGCTTCATTTGCAGTGATAAACGGGCTGTCGCCCGGCCTCGGGAAGGGCTCGCGTGGATTGACACGACAGGGGCCACCAATAGAATAACCGCCACGTGCCGCCTTTTCGGGCGGCACGTTTCGTTTCCGGGGCAGGCAATTGAGCGACGATCGCTGATGCGATCACGCCGCTGCCGGTCCTTCACCATCGATCAGGTCGCCATGAGCCAAAGTGTCAAACCGCATCTCGACTCTCACATGTTGCCGGTTTTTGCCCGCGCCGACGTTGCTTTCGAGCGCGGCGAGGGCCCATGGCTGATCGCGACCAATGGCGATCGTTATCTCGATTTCACCAGCGGCGTGGCTGTCAACGCGCTCGGTCATGCGCATCCGCATCTGGTCGCGGCGGTGCAGGAGCAGGCCGCGAAGCTCTGGCATGTCTCGAACCTGTTCACGATTCCGGAGGGCGAGCGGCTGGCGACGCGGCTGTGCGACGCGAGCTTCGCCGACGTGGCTTTCTTCTGCAATTCCGGTGCGGAAGCGATGGAAGCCTCCATCAAGATGGCACGGAAATTTCAGGCAGTGAACGGCCACCCCGAGCGCTATCGGCTGATCACGTTTGAAGGTGCTTTCCACGGGCGCACGCTTGCGACGCTCGCCGCCGGCGGACAGCAGAAATATCTCGAAGGTTTCGGTCCCCGTGTTGAAGGTTTCGACCAGGTGCCGCTCGGCGATCTTGAAGCGGTAAAGAAAGCAATCGGCCCACACACCGCAGGGATCATCATCGAGCCATGGCAGGGTGAGGGCGGCGTGCGCGCGGCGGATCCCTCCTTCTTCCGCGCCCTGCGGCAGCTTTGTGATGACAACAAGCTCGTGCTGGTGTTCGATGAAGTGCAGACCGGCATGGGCCGCATCGGAACGCTGTTCGCGTACGAGAAGACCGGCGTGACGCCGGACATCATGGCGCTGGCGAAGGCGCTTGGCGGCGGTTTCCCGATGGGCGCATGTCTTGCCACGGTCGCCGCTGCAGCCGGCATGACCCCGGGTACGCATGGGTCGACCTTCGGCGGCAACCTGCTGGCGGCTGCTGCGGGCAACGCCACCCTCGACGTGATGCTCGCGCCAGGGTTCCTCGATCACGTTCAGAAAATGTCGCTGCTGCTCAAGCAGAAGCTGGCGTCCGTGGTCGATCGCTACAGCAGCGTCGTGAGCGAAGTGCGCGGCGACGGCCTTCTCATTGGCGTCAAAGCCGTGGTGCCTGCGGGAGACGTCATCAGCGCGCTGCGTGACGAAAAGCTGCTGACGGTTGCCGCGGGTGACAACGTGGTGCGCTTCCTGCCGCCGCTGATCGTCAATGAATCGGAGATCGATGATGCGGTAACGCGTCTCGAACGCGCCTGTGCGCGGCTTGCCAAGACGTCCGCGCAGAGCGAGGCCGTGTGATGACCAAGAAGCTGTCCAATCAGTCTCCGCGGCATTTCCTCGATCTGTTCGACGTGTCGACGCAGGATCTGCGGACGATCCTCGACGCCAGCATCGCGATGAAAAAGCAGCGCAAGACCGGCGATATGTCCAACAAGCCGCTGGCCGACAAGACGCTGGCGATGATCTTCGACAAGCCGTCCACGCGCACGCGCGTGTCGTTCGATGTCGGCATGCGCCAGCTCGGCGGCGAAGCCATCATGCTGACCGGCGCCGAAATGCAGCTCGGGCGCGGCGAAACCATCGCGGACACCGCGCGGGTGCTGTCGCGCTTCGTCGATGCGATCATGATCCGGATTCTCAATCATGAAGCGCTGGCCGAGCTGGCCGCGCATGCGACGGTCCCGGTCATCAACGGCCTGACCCGGCGCTCGCATCCCTGCCAGGTGATGGCGGACGTCATGACCTTTGAAGAGCATCTCGGCCCGATCAAGGGGCGCACGGTGGCCTGGACCGGCGACGACAACAACGTGCTGGCGTCGTGGGCGCATGCTGCGGACCGGTTCGGCTTCAACCTGCGCGTGGCGACCCCGCCGGAACTGGCGCCCAACAAGCTGCTGAAGGACTGGATCAAGTCGACGGGCGCGCCGATCGTGCTCGGCACCAAGCCCGAAGAGATGGTGCGCGGAGCCGATTGCGTTGTTACCGACACCTGGGTGTCGATGGGCGACAAGGACGGCGAGCACCGTCACAACCTGCTGAAGCCCTATCAGGTCAATGCCAAGCTGATGTCGCTGGCCAACCCCAACGCCATCTTCATGCACTGCCTGCCGGCGCATCGCGGCGACGAGGTCACCGATGAAGTGATCGATGGTCCGCAGTCGGTGGTGTTCGACGAGGCGGAAAATCGCCTGCACGCGCAGAAGGGCATTCTGGCCTGGTGTCTGCACGCCATCGGCTAAGGTCTCATCCCGGAAAAGAAACCCGGTTTTGAAAACATCGCGTCCGCCCAAAAGCGGGCGCGGTCGCGATGTTCCGGCCGTTCCTCCGCTGGCCTGTGTTCCCGATCCACTCCTTTTTTGCGGAACAAGGCACCCTATATTGTGCGGATACCTCGCTTGATCCATCATTGCCCTGGGGCGGGAAGTCAGACCGTCATGGTTTGAGCTTCTAACTGCGGCAATTCGTTTCTCCTGAAAAGAATGCGTCCGACATGACTCTCGAAAGCCAAATCCGTGCTCCCTCCGCAACGCCGGTGGAGGATGCCGTGCTGCCCTTTGAAGTCAGCGCGCTGGATGTGCGCGGCCGGCTGACGAAGATGGGCCCTGCGCTCGACGAGATTTTGACCAAGCACGACTATCCAGCCCCGGTCGGCAAGCTGCTTGGCGAAGCCATCGTACTCACGACACTGCTTGCTTCGACGCTCAAGTTCGATGGCCGTTTTATCCTGCAAACGAAAACCGATGGTCCCGTGTCGATGATCGTGGTCGACTTTCAGGCGCCGAACCGGGTGCGCGCCTATGCGCGCTACGACGCAAGCAGGCTTGTGTCCGGCCAGGACTCAGCCGCGCTGCTCGGTCACGGGCATCTTGCCATGACCGTCGATCAGGGTGCCGAGATGAGCCGTTATCAGGGACTCGTCGCACTGGAAGGCGGCAACCTGGAAGACGCCGCGCATGAATATTTCCTGCGCTCGGAGCAGATCCCGACGCGGGTGCGGCTCGCGGTCGGCGAAGAATTCCGCAGTGGCGATGGCCCCAAGCACCGGTGGCGCGGCGGCGGCATGCTGATGCAGTTTCTGCCCAAGGCTCCCGAGCGCGCGCGTCAGCCCGACTTGCATCCCGGCGATGCTCCGGAGGGCGCGGTCAAGCATGACCTGCCGGAGGACGATGCGTGGGCCGAGAGCCGGTCGCTGTTCGGCACCATCGAAGATGTCGAGCTGATCGATCCCGATCTTTCGGGAGAGCGGTTGTTGTTCAGGCTGTTTCACGAACGCGGGGTCCGCGTGTTTCCGACGCAGGCGATGCGCGCGCAGTGTTCCTGCTCGCGTGACGCTGTGGCGGGGATGCTGAAAAGCTTTACGCCGCAGGATCGCGCCGACATGGTCGAGAACGGCAAGGTGGCCGTCACCTGCGAGTTCTGCAGTTCGGTGTACGAGTTCACACCGGATGAAGCGGGTGTTGAGCCGGTGTCCAGCCAGGGAACGGCTGACTAAGGGGCGGCCCTCGACCCGTGCGGTCCGGCTTTGGCGTGCTAGTTCAACGTACGCTTGTAGGTGGGACTGTCGAGCGAGAAGGCCGGGATGTCGATGTCGAACGGTTCGCCGCTTTCGGTTACCATCTGATAGCTGCCGGTCATGAACCCGGAGGGTGTCTGAAGCGGTACGCCGCTGGTGTACTCGAACCGCTCGCCCGGCTCGAGCACCGGCTGCTCTCCGACCACGCCCTCGCCGCGGACTTCCTGGCTGCGGCCGACCCCGTCGGTAATGATCCAGTGCCGTGTCTTGAGCTGAACCGTCTCGTTCCCGGCATTGACGATGGCGATCGTGTAAGCCCAGAAAAAATGGCCATCTTCGGCCGACGAGCGCTCAGGCAGGAAGCTGGGCTCGACGATAACTTCGATCTGACGGGTCACGGCGCGGTACATGGCGTCCGTCCATATTCTGGTCGCAGTATAGCAGACCTGTTGTTCTTTGCGTAGGCACCAATAATTGATGCTTGCGGCGTCTTGTCGTGGATACGGGATCGCGCCGATCATTGTTTCAACATCGTTGCCATCCAGCATTCTGCGAGGCGCCTGTCCATTGGAATGCGTGCAATTTGCGGGCCGCTTTAATCTTCCATAGGATTATGGCATGAGCTGCCGGCTTCCAGCGGAACCGACTGAACGGACTCGACCGGAATGACGCTCGTGACGACCCAGATGACCGAACAGGCTGTTGCGAAAGCGCCTGCGAAGGCGGTGGCTGTTCCGGCCGCCGCGGGCGAGCGCGAGTTGCGCCTCGATCTGTTTCGCGGCATGGCGCTCTGGCTGATCTTCATCGACCATCTGCCGCCGAATATCCTGACCTGGTTCACGATCCGCAACTACGGCTTCAGCGACGCCACCGAAATCTTCATCTTTATCTCGGGATATACGGCGGCATTCGTCTACAGCCGCGCGATGCTCGATCGCGGGTTCGTGGTCGCGAGCGCGCGCATCTTCAAGCGCGTCTGGCAAATCTACGTAGCGCACGTTTTTCTGTTTACGATCTACCTTGCCGAAATTTCCTACATCGCGGCGCGGTTCGACAACCCGCTCTACGCCGAAGAAATGGGCATCCTCGACTTTCTCAAGCAACCCGACGTCACGATCGTTCAGGCGCTGCTGCTGAAGTTCAGGCCCGTCAACATGGACGTCCTGCCGCTTTACATCGTGCTGATGATTTTCCTGCCGGGGATCATCTGGCTGATGCAGCGCAAGGCCGACCTCGCTTTGGCGTTGTCGGTCGTGCTCTACGCCATCACATGGGAGTTCGATCTTGCTCTGCCAGCCTATCCGAACGGCACATGGTTCTTCAATCCGTTTGCCTGGCAGTTGCTTTTTGTGTTCGGGGCGTGGTGCGCGCTGGGCGGCGCAAAGCGAATGGCCCGCATTCTGTCGTCACGCATTACACTGGGGCTATGCATTGCCTATCTTGTTTTTGCGTTCTGTGTGACGCTGACCTGGCATATGCCGCAACTGAATACCTACATGCCGCGCTGGCTGGAAAGCTGGATGTACCCGATCAACAAGACCGATCTCGACGTGCTGCGTTTCGCCCATTTCCTCGCGCTTGCGGCGATCACAGTACGCTTTATTCCGGCGAGCTGGCCGGGCCTGAAATCGCCCTGGCTGCGCCCGGTCATTCGATGCGGCCAGCACTCGCTGGAGATCTTTTGCCTCGGCGTCTTCCTTGCATTCGCCGGGCACTTCGTCCTCGCCGAAGTCTCCGGCGGAGCGTGGATGCATTTCTTCGTCAGCATGGCCGGGATCGTCATTATGTCAGCCGCGGCCTCGCTGTTTTCGTGGTACAAGATCGAGGCAAGCAAGACCGACAAACGTGCGAAGGGCGCGGAAAGCGACGCCGATCTCGCGGGAGGCGGATCATGAAAGTGCTGCTGGTTGCAGGGATAGCGATGGGTCTCCTGGCGGCTTCTCCGTCGCATGCGGAGAATACCCCCGGATGCGTCGTGCCGGCTTATCTCCTGACGACCGAAAGCGTGTTTCCGAAGGTCGCCGATGCGGTCAAGACCAGGAAGCGTCTCGACATCCTCGTGGTCGGCAGCGGCTCTTCGGCTCTCGCCGGTGCCGACGGGGCGAGCGCGTCCTACCCGGCGCGGCTCGAAGCGACATTGCGCGAGAACCTCGCGGGCGTGGCCGTCAACGTGCGGACCGATCTCCGGCCCAAGAAGACCGCAGCGGAGGCTGCCGCCGGGTTCGGTCAGCTGATCGAAAAGCTTCCTGCGGACCAGAAGCCGGATCTCGTGATCTGGCAGACGGGGACGGTCGATGCGATCCGCTCGATCGACACGGACGATTTCCGCGCGGCGCTGGACAATGGCATCGGTGCCTTGCAGAAGGCCGGCGTCGACGTGCTCTTGATCAATCTGCAATACAACCCACGTATGGAAACGATGCTCTCGGTCACGCCGTACAACGATACGATGCGGGTGGTCGCGCAGGAGCATGAAATTCCGGTGTTCGATCGGTTTGCGATCATGCGGCACTGGAGCGAGGCCGGCGACTTCGATCTGTTCGGCCCGGCACACGGATTTGGAATGGCGAAACGGGTTCATGACTGCATCGGCCGGTCGCTGTCGACGATGATCGTCGAGGCGTCGCGCATTAATCCGGCGGAGCTCAGGATTCAACGTTGATGAATTTTTACGGTCGTTTGGCGATTGCCGCCATGGCGGGCGCGATGATGTGCGGCTCGCCAGCCGTTTCTCCGGTTTTGGCGCAGGCGCCTGAAGCGCCGCAGCAGAAAGGCCTCGGCACCAAGGCCATTGAAGCGGCGAAGAACGTGGCAAAGGGGGCGGGGGATATTCTCACACGCGTGCCTTGCCTGCCTGCAAAGGGAGTGAAGGACATTCCCGGCTCGCTGCCGCGCGTTGCGCGGCGGATCGCTGCGGACGAGCCGGTGACCATTGTCGCATTCGGATCGTCCACCACGGTCGGCTACGGCACGTCGGCGGCCTACAATTATCCAAGCCGGCTTGCGGATCAGTTGCGCCGCAAATTTCCAACCGCCGACATCAGGGTCATCAATCGTGGCATGGGCGGGCAGGACGCGCCCGAAATGATGAAGCGGTTCGATGTCGCCGTTCTCGATGCCGATCCGGATCTCGTGATCTGGCAACTCGGCACCAACGCTGTCGTCAAGGGCAACGCCAGCGACATCGCTGCGACGGCGGCGCTCGTGGAAGACGGCATCGCGCGCCTCCAGGCCCGCGGCATCGATGTCGTACTGATTGACCCGCAGTACGTTCCTGCTGTTGCAGCGAAGACCGAGAACGCAAGCAAGATGGTCAAATTGCTCGGCGATGTCGCCAAGCTAAAAAATGTCTCGGTGTTTCCGCGCTTCGAAGTCATGCGGCAGTGGCACGAGGACGAGAAAATGCCGTTCGAGAAGTTTGTGATCGGCGACGGCCTGCATATGAACGACTGGGGCTACGCATGTTTCGCCCAGTTGCTCGGCGACACCATCATCAGATCGGTCGGGCAGGTGAAGGCGGGCGTCAACATCCCGAGCAACGTGATGACCTTTCGTCCGATGTAGGGCTGCGTCAGACCGTCAGCTTGCCCTTGATGCATGTCAGCGTCTCGCCGCCGATCCAGATATCATCACCATCGCGCTCGACGTGAATGCGGCCCTCCCGCCCAAGTACGGTGCCCTGGCTCGCGACATAGGCAGCGGGTGCGAGTCCTGCGGACATCAGCCATTGGGCTAGACCTGCATTCAGGCTGCCCGTGACCGGGTCTTCTGTCGCGCGGTCGGACACGAAGGCGCGAACCTCAAAAGAGGCATCCCCGCCGTCGCGCGAGGGGTCCCACGGTGCGACCACGCCAAGCTTAAGATTCCCGAGGGCAGGATAGTCTGGCCTCAGCCCAAGGATTTCCGGGCGTGATGCCAGCATCACGGCGACCCAGCCGGGGCCATTGTCGATCCATTGCGATGCCTTGATGGCGTCGCGGCGAATTTGCAGGCCGTGGGCGATCTGATCGAGAATATCGCTTTCGACATTTCCGGTGCGGCGCAGAGGAGGCGCGGCGAATGCCAGCCTGTTCCCGTCGCGTCTGATTTTAACGAGGCCAGCGCCGCATTCCTGGACGACGTGTGTCTGCCTGGCGGTATTCCCCAGGCTCAGCCAGACATGGCAACTGCCCAATGTCGGATGGCCGGCAAACGGGAGTTCGCCTGAAGGCGTAAAAATCCGCAGGCGATAGTCGGCTTCCGGCACTGTCGGTTTCAGAAGGAAGGTCGTCTCGCTGAGATTCGTCCAGTTCGCGAGCGCAGCCATGGCGCCGTCGGGAAGTCCGTCGGCGCCGATAACCACAGCAAGCGGATTTCCCTTCAGGCGCTTGCCGGTGAAGACATCGACCTGTTGGAAATCAAATGTCTGCATCCGGTTTCCTCACGCTGTCTCCAGCGCCGCATTCAGGTCCTCGATCAGATCATCCTTGTGCTCCAGGCCCGCCGAGAAGCGGATGAAGCCTTCACTGATGCCGAGTTCGGCGCGTGCTTCCGGTGTCAGGCGCTGATGCGTCGTGGTTGCGGGATGGGTGACGATGCTCTTGGAGTCGCCGAGGTTGTTGGAAATCCGCGCCAGCTTCAGCGCATTCAGTGTGCGGAATGCTGCCGCCTTGCCGCCCCTGACTTCGAAGCCGATCAGCGTCGAGCCTGCGCGCATCTGCTTCCTCACGATCGCGGCCTGCGGGTGGTCGGCACGGCCCGGATAGATCAGCCGTGAGATTTTCGGGTGTTTTGCCAGTGCATCGGCAATGGCGGCTGCCGTTTCGGTCTGCGCCTTCACCCGGATGCTCAGCGTCTCAAGGCCCTTCAGCAGCACCCACGCATTGAACGGCGACATTGCAGGTCCCGTCTGGCGCAGGAAGGTGTGGATGTGCTCCTGGATGAATGCCTCCGACGACAGGATGATGCCACCGAGGCAGCGGCCCTGACCGTCGATATGCTTGGTCGCCGAGTAAACAACGACGTCAGCGCCGAGCGTGAGCGGGCTCTGCCAGATCGGGGTTGCGAACACGTTGTCCACGATCAGCCTCGCACCGACGCTGTGAGCGATGTCCGCGACCGCTGCGATGTCCACTACATCGAGCGTCGGGTTGGTCGGGCTTTCGAGGAAGCACGATTTGGTGTTCGGCCGCACGGCCTTCTTCCATTGGTCGAGATCATGGCCATCGACCAGCGTGGACTCGATGCCGTAACGCGGCAGCAGATCTTCCACGACATAACGGCATGAGCCGAACAGCGCTTTCGCGGCGACGACGTGATCGCCGGATTTGAGCGGAGCAAGAATGGCGGTGGTCACCGCAGCCATGCCGGTCGCAGTGGCGCGCGCGGCTTCGGCACCTTCGAGCTCGATCATGCGCTGCTCGAACATCGACACGGTCGGATTCGAAAACCGCGAATACAGGAAGCCTGGATCTGCGCCGGTGAAACGCGCCTCGCACTGTTCGGCGGTGTCGTAGATGAACCCCTGCGTCAGGAACAGCGCTTCGGAGGTTTCGCCGTACTGCGAGCGCAGTGTGCCTGAATGCACGAGGCGGGTTTCGGGGCGATAATTAAGGGTGGGGGACAGCGGCTTGCTTGGGGAAGTATTGGCCGCGGGCGTTTTGGTCTCGGACATGTGCACTCCATCGTGGCCACCTCGCGATGGACACAAAAAAACCGGCCTGGAAAATCTTTCCACAAGCCGGGATCACACTGTCCCCGGCCTGTTTAGCGAGTTATTTAACGTGGCTGCAAGCCGGCCGGCTCAAATGACCACGGGATAAGTCCTAGGCTTAATCCCGCATGCCCTTTCCGTCAAGCACCCCATCGGATAACCGATAAAATGCTTGTTTTGCTGGATCAGCCGATAGCCGAGGATTACCCCGTGGCCTTCACACTTGCCCCCGACGCGACAGGAATTCTGCCTGACCGCATGATCGCGGCGATGGCCGATGCAGGCCTGATCCTGCCGGAATATCCGTTCGTTGAAAGCCAGATCCAGCCGGCCAGTCTCGACCTGCGCCTCGGTGCGATTGCCTACCGCGTGCGCGCCAGCTTCCTGCCGGGACCGGACATGACTGTGGCCCAGCGTATCGATGAACTGAAGCTGCACGAGATCGATCTGTCCGATGGCGCGGTGCTGGAAACCAACTGCGTCTACATCGTGCCGCTGCTGGAAAGTCTCGCGCTGCCGCCGACGATTCAGGCTGCGGCAAATCCGAAAAGCTCCACCGGCCGCCTTGATGTTTTCACCCGCGTGATCGCCGACGGCACGCGGCGCTTCGACATGATCGCGCCCGGCTATCATGGCCCGCTCTATGCGGAGATCAGCCCGAAGACATTCCCGGTCTTGCTGCGTGAAGGATCGCGGCTGTCGCAGATTCGTTTCCGCACCGGCCATCCGCTGCTCGATGGCGATGAACTGGAGGCGCTGCATGAAGCCGAGCGTCTGGTCGACAGCGACGAAGCCGATCTCGCCGGTGGCGTCGCGTTGAGCGTTGATCTGTCCGGTGAAGGCTCGGATGGTTTTGTCGGCTATCGCGCCAAACGCCATACCGGCGTGGTCGATGTCGATCGCCGTGCCGGATACACGGTGGGTGAGTTCTGGGAGCCGATCCGCGCGCGGCCGGATCGCAGCCTGATCCTCGATCCCGGTGAGTTCTACATTCTTGCCTCCAAGGAGGCCGTGCAGGTGCCGCCGGATTTCGCCGCCGAGATGGTGCCGTTCGATCCGCTGGTTGGCGAATTCCGCGTGCACTATGCGGGCTTTTTCGATCCCGGCTTCGGCTATGCGGGCGCAGGCGGGCAGGGTTCGCGCGCAGTGCTGGAGGTGCGTTCGCGCGAAGTGCCGTTCATTCTCGAGCACGGCCAGATCGTCGGTCGCCTTGTGTATGAGAAAATGCTGTCGCGCCCCGATGCGCTATATGGCCAGCGCATTGCATCCAACTATCAGGGCCAGGGCCTGAAACTCTCGAAGCATTTTCGGACCTAGCGGCCGGTTCCGCTCTGCGAATTACGTCCCCTCGCGGCACATTTCACCCATGTCGCCATTGGCTTCCGGCCAGCTTGCCGCGGGCATCCAAATACCGGATCATTCCTGAAAATAACGGGAGCGATCCCGGCAGGGATGAAACGCCATGGTTGCAGCCGCAAAAACTCCGCCTTCAGAAAAGTTAGCTTCGCCGGGTGAGCCGACATCCGAGTTCGGTCTGATCGCGCCCGACACGTCGGGCATGAATTTCTATCGCGCCGATCCGATCCTCGCTGACCTGCTGCGCATCCATCTTCCCGCCGCGTTGTTTCAACACATCGAGCCGCATCTGGACCGGCTTGGCTCTCTCGCTGGTGGTCATCTCGACGAATGCGCGCGCCTTGCCGACAAACACGGCCCGGTGCTGCATCAACGCGACCGCTTCGGCAACGACCGGCAATGGATCGAGTATCATCCGGCGTATCGTGAGCTTGAGCGCGCGGCTTATGGCGAGTTCGGCATTCACGCGATGTCGCATCGCAAGGGCATTCTTGGCTGGGCCGATACTTATCCGGCGGTGGCGAAACACGCCTTCACATTCCTGTTCAATCAGGCTGAGTTCGGTCTCGGGTGTCCCATCAATGTCACGGACGGCGCCGCGCGCCTGCTGTCACGGTTCGGAGATGAAGCGCTCAAGGCAAAGTATCTCGACGGCCTGACGCAGACCGACATGTCGAAGCTGACCCAGGGCGGCCAGTTCATGACCGAGAAGGAGGGCGGCTCCGATGTCGGCAAGCTGACCACCACGGCCGTGCAGGAAGGCGATCACTGGCGGCTTCATGGCGAGAAGTGGTTCTGCTCCAACGCCGATGCCAAGATGGTGATGCTGTTGGCGCGGCCGGAAGGCGCGGTTGGCGGCACGCAGGGCGTCGGCCTCTTCCTGATGCCGCGCGAACTCGACGATGGCTCGCCGAACCACTACCGGATTGTGCGTCTCAAGGACAAGCTCGGCACCCGCTCGATGGCGTCAGGCGAAATCAAGCTTGAAGGTGCGATTGCTTACGCTGTCGGCCGTCTCGATCGCGGCTTCGTGCAGATGGCCGAAATGGTCAACTGGTCGCGGCTCTCCAACGGCGTGAAATCCGCTGCATTGATGCGCCGCGCACATCATGATGCGAACACCGTTGCCCACAACCGGGTGGTTTTTGGCCGCCGCATTGTCGACATGCCGCTCGCACGCCGTCAGCTGATGAAAATCATGCTCGCGACCGAACAGGCGGTGTCGATGAGTTTCATGACGGCCGATGCGCTCGATCGCGCCGAGGCAGGCAGCCAGGATGCTGCGGCTTTGCTGCGCGTGCTGACGCCGACGCTGAAGTACCGCGCCACACGCGATGCTCGCAAGGTCTGTGGCGAGGCGATGGAGATGCGCGGCGGCATCGGCTACATCGAAGAATTCGCTACGCCGCGGCTCTTGCGCGATGCGCATCTTGGTTCGATCTGGGAGGGCACCGGCAACATCGTAGCTATCGACACGCTCAAGCGGGCAGTTGGCCGTCACGGCGCCGAAGCCGCTCTCGGCGCTGATCTGCATGCGCGGATCGACGACATGCCCGGCGTTCCGCAGGGCTGGCGGGATCGGCTTTATGGCTTCACCGACAGGGCTATCGGTTTCGCGCGCGAGGTCGCGGGCCGGTCTGAGAACGAGGCCGAAGCCCGGCGCGCGACCAGCACGCTCTATCATGTCGCAAGCGCCGTGACGTTTGCCTGGGAGGGCAGCCGGATCCACGCCATGCGCGGCGATGCGCGCCGGCTATTGCTTTCAAGGCTCGTGGTCGATCACCGTCTGACCGCGCAGGACCCCTTTGCGGTCCTGCCGGGCGAAGGCGATGGCGCGGTCGCCGACAGGCTGCTCGGCGACCGGCCCATGTCGATGGCGGAGGCCGCCGACATGCTCGGTTCGGCCTGATATTCGGGCCGGTGACTGGGCGCCATGCGCAAGGCGCGCATTGCAGGCCACCGGTTTGATGGTAAGGGTCGGCGGAGGCGGCCGACATCAATGAGACCGCCACGCCGGGGAGTGCATGTCCGAACTGGGAGCTGCCGAAATTCCTGTGGTGCAGGCGGACGAGAAGCCGCCGCTCCCCCCTGTCAAAGGCCCGGCCAGAAATCCGCTGCTCGACGGTCCGATCCTTTCTACTCTGCTGAAGCTGGCTGCTCCCAATGTCGTCGCGCTGACTGCCGGCACCTGCGTCGCGATCGCGGAAACATCCTATATCGGCCGTCTGGGTGTCGAACCGTTGGCGGCGATGGCGCTGGTGTTTCCGTTTGTCATCCTGATGATGACCATGTCAGGCGGCGCGATGGGCGGCGGCGTCGCGTCAGCCATTGCGCGCGCGCTGGGCGCCAACGACACCGAGCGTGCATCCGCGCTTGCCGTGCACGCGCTGATGATCGGGATTTGCTTCGGTCTGACCTTCATGATCGGGATGCTGGTCTTCGGGCCATATCTGTTTGCCGCACTGGGCGGCAGGGGCCGCGTCCTGGGCGAGGCGATCGGGTACGCGCAGATATTCTTCGGCGGCGCCGTGTTGCCATGGATCATGAACACTCTGGCGGCGCTGTTGCGCGGCACCGGCAACATGAAGCTGCCGTCGGCGATCATTCTCAACTCGGCGTTCTTTCAGGTTCTGTTCGGCGGTGTGCTCGGTCTTGGCCTTGGGCCAATTCCGCAGTTCGGCATGCGCGGCGTCGCGGCCGGCACGCTGATGGCGTTCTCGATCGGCGCGGGGATCATGGCGTGGTATCTGCTGTCGGGCCGCAGCCGCGTGAAACTGAACTTCAGGGGCTTCCGGTTTCAGCGCGCGATGTTCTACGACATTTTGCAGGTAGGTGCGATTGCCTGCTTTTCGCCGTTGCAGATCGTGCTCACGGTGACGATCTTCACGCACCTGCTGGCAACGTTTGGGACCGAGGTGCTGGCGGGTTACGGAATCGGCGCTCGCCTCGAATTCATGCTGACATCACTGGCGTTTGCGGTGGGCATTGCATCGGTGCCGATGATCGGAATGGCGATCGGCGCGGGCCGTATCGCCCGGGCCAGGCGAATTGCCTGGACCGCGGGTGGTGTGTCGTTTGCGGCGGTCGGCGTCTTCGGTAGCTTCTTTGCCCTCTATCCGGATATCTGGGTGAATATTTTCACCGATAACACCGCGGTGCGGGCTGCGAGCCGTCAGTATCTTTCCATCGTCGGCCCCTTTCTCGCTTTCGTCGGCCTCGCGATCTCTCTCTACTTCTCCTCGCAGGGCGCGGCGCGCGTCATCGGGCCGGTGCTTGCGCAAACCGCGCGGCTTGCATTCGTCATGGCAGGCGGATGGTGGCTGATGTCACATGGCGGGGACAGCACGCAGTTCTTCTGGCTGGCAGCGGTATCGATGATTTTGCTGGGTGCCCTCGCTGTCGCCGCAGTTCGTTTCACGAACTGGGGCGGGAGAGGCGCAGCCGTCAGGGCCGGATGAGAGCCGTCACGCAAGAGCCGTCGGACGCGCGAGCGAGGCACGGGCGAATTTCTTCGCGTTGGCAGGTTTGCCGAACAGATAGCCCTGCGCAAGATCGAACCCCATTTCATGGGTTGCGACCAGATCTGATCGTGTCTCTACGCCCTTGGCGACGGTGCGCGCGCCGTTCCGGTTCGCAAGCTCGAGAATGCGGCGGCACACTGTCTGCTTGAGGCGGTTGTCGGCGGAGCCTGTGACGAATTCCCGGTCGACCTTGATTTCGACGAACGGAAAACTCTTCAGCTCCGTGAGAAGAGGCCAGTCGGTCCCGAGATCATCGATCGAGATTGCGATGTTGTGAAAACGCATACGCTTGGCGACGTCGATCGCCAGATCGAGGTTCCGAATCACTTCGGCACCCTTGACCTCCACGATCAATCCACCGAACGCCGGGTGATCCGGAATCTGGCGGCAGAGGTTGCTGACTGACGCGGGGTCTTCGAGGAAGCTGATCGGCAGATTGATGGAAATATCGACGGGGCCGTGCTGGCCCATGAAATAATGCCAGTCGTCCAGCGCGCGGCTGACCACAAATTCGGACAGTCCCTTGAACTGGGGGTCATTGTCGTCGGGGATAAACGAAGCGGGAGGCACGACGCCCCAGGACGGATGGCGCATGCGGATCAGCGCCTCGGCGCCGCGCGGCGCGAGCGTATGCACGTCGATCTTCTGCTGATACCACAGTTCCAGCCAACCGGCCTTCAGCGCCTCCGCGACATCGACGGGCGGACTCGGCGGGGCCTGTTGCGGAAGCAGCGTGACCACGCTGGCCCGCAGGCCATCCGCACTGAACGGCGTCGCAAGCGGCGGCAGCATGGCGATGCCGAGTTCCTCTCCGAGCTGACGGAGCGCGCCTGCGATAATCGATTCTTTCGGGCCGATCAGCAGCACCTGGCCGTCGAATTTCTTGTCGACGAGGGTTTTCAGGATTTGCCCCGCCTGAACGCCGTCGTTCGGCATTCCGACAAGAACGAGATCGGGTGCGTGCACGTCGAGCCGTAGCGGCAGTTCGTCCGCGCTCGCGCATTCGGAAGCAACGAAGCCGAGCTCCTCGAGAGCCTCCGCGAGAAACGTGCGGATGTGTCTTTTCGCGTCGACGATGCAAACGCGCGGCGTCATCTTGCGCTGGCCGAATGTCGCGACCGTATCCAATTCCGCGGGCTTGAAACCCCTCATGCGTCACCTCCGTGTCCCCAGAGACCGAAGTCTTAGCGTCATGGAGCGGTCGCAAATGTGGAATTGTTGAACCATCCACCTCTATAATTCGGTAAGGTTAAACGCGCGAGAGCGATTCAAATTTGAGAGAAATTTGTCGGAGTTCTGGTTGCATCGGGCGGCTCTGATGCGAATTCGACCATGCTGCACTTCGGGAATGCAGCATGATCGTCTTGCAGGGCGCCTGCGGCGAGGTGGGCGACACATTCGTTCCGCCAGCTAGCCGTTTTCGAGTTGTTTTTTCATCGCGGCGATCGACAGATCCATTTGTCCGCTGATGTATGGCGCGATTTCGTTCGGCAGCACGTCCACGGTCCAGACAAATTTGCAGCGCCTGTCGCCATCTTCGTAAATCTGCACCGAGGCGCTGTGTTGCCTGATCCGTTCGCTGACGATGGCATAGACCAGACGCCGTTTCGCGTCGTTGCAATCGACAAGGATTTCTCGCGCGTTCGTGCCGTTCGAAAATGTCACGAGCCGAGCATCGCCATCCATGACGGAGGCGGTGACGAATCCGGGCGCAAGCCGTGTGTGGACTGCTCCGAAGTCGCGCACGGCATCCCAGACAGCGGGTGCGGACGATGCGACCACAAATTCCTTCTCGATGGATGCCATATTCAATCCTCCGCTCCAGCCGGGTCGTTACGTGCACACGGCTTCGACATTGTTGCCGTCCGGGTCGATCAGGAATGCCGCGTAGTAGGTCGGGCTGTAATCCGCGCGCGGGCCTGCGCCGCCGTTATCGCGTCCGCCAGCCTTGAGTCCGGCTGTGTGAAACGCCTTGATGGCGTCGTGGCTGGCCGCACGGAATGCGACATGGGCGCCGGGCCCCACAGGCTCTTTCGACAGATGCAGCCAGAGCGCCGGTGCATCCTTTGGTCCAAAGCCCGCGCCGCTGTTGTCGCGCGAGCAGAGGACATGGCCGAGCGGTGCAAGCGCAGCGGTGTAGAACCTGATGCTGGCGTCGAGGTTTCTGACTTTCAGTCCGATATGGTCGTACATGGTGATCTCCCTGTGATGGAGGATCACCCTACGGTCGCAGCCTTGAGCCGTTCTTGGAAAATCTTGCGGTCGCCGCGCGCGGCGTCACGGAAACGCCGTGGTGACACACCGGCAGCCCGGTGGAAGGTCCGCACGAAATTCGACAGGTCGCCAAAACCGACATCGAAGGCAATCGACGTGATCGATCTTGCATCGTCGGCCAGCAGTCTCGCCGCATGACGCAGCCGCGCGCGCACCAGATACTGATGCGGCGTCACTCCGAGCACGTTGGAGAACATCCGCAGGAAGTGGAATGAGCTGACGCTTGCGGCTTTTGCGGTCGTCTCCAGATCGACAGATTTGTCGGCATGAGCGTCGATCCACAGCGCGCTTTCGACGGCGCGGCGGCGGTCGCGTGCGGTGGCGGGCGATGCCTTCCGGGTTTTTCCGGACATCGTTTCGGCGAAACGGCTCACAAACAACATCGCAGCTTCGTCGATCCCGATGTCGTTGTCGCCGCGCCCGGCGGCCTGCGCCAGTTCGCCATAAACCATCAGTTCGGGGAGCGGCGGCACGCTGCCGATCCGCAACGCGTCCTTGCGTATGCCCATGTCGTCGGCGAGCGCTGGCGACAACTGGAATGATAGGCATTCGTCGCCACAAACATGATGCGGATGCGAGCACGTGTATTCGTCACCGGCATGGCCCAGCATGACAGCGCCGGCAACGAGTTCGTGGGAACGTCCACGGGTGTCGTAACCGAAGCTGCCTTTGCGGACATACGAGAGCGAATGGTTGCGATGCTGCTCGGGGAACGGCTTGTCGTCCGGTCCCATGGCGCACCGGTAATCGAACACGGACAGCGATGCGCTTTCCATCAGCGTCGTCTTCATGGCCAGATGTTATCCCCGGCGGCGGCGCGGAGCAATCGACAGACCCGGATCGAACAGCATCGGGGCGTCCTTGGCGTCGCGGCTGGATATCCGGGCGCGTTCGATCGCCAGCATGCGGAACTTCGTGGTCACGCCCCCGTTGGCGGAAAATCCGCCGGTCTTCCCGTTCGCCGCCAGCACCCGATGGCACGGAATTACGATGGGGAGCGGATTTTCTCCAAGCGCCTTGCCCACAGCGCGCGACAGCAGCTTGTCGCCGAGCCTGCTGGCGATATCGCCATAGGTCAGTGTTTCGCCGGGTGCGATGGTCCGGGCGATGTCGTAGACACTGCGGTTGAAGGCGGGCAGGTGGCCGGTATCGAGGGCAATAAAGGACAGGTCGGTCGATGTGCCGTTCAGTAATTCCGTCATGGCGTCGCAGGCGCGCTGCACGTCCGCCGGCGGCATTGTTTCGTGGGGGCCCGGCGCCTTCTGGAGCAGCCGTGCACGGGTTTTCGCATCGTCAGCCTCCGGCAGTTGCACGCCCAGAAGGCCGCGCTCGCCCCAGGCGACGCCGCAACGTCCGATCGCTGTGTCGAACAATGCAAAACCAGCCGTCATGTCGCGTTCCAGTCTGCCTTAGGTGTCATTTTCGGGACTTGGAGAATCTTGCGCTTTTTCGTTTTGTCCGCCACCCGAAACCTGTGATGGCAGCCATCTTGCGGCGGGGTGCCGGGTATGGCTAAGGTCGGAACCGCGCGGGCGTAGTTCAATGGTAGAACGGCAGCTTCCCAAGCTGCATACGAGGGTTCGATTCCCTTCGCCCGCTCCAGTTTTCCCAAACAAACCAAAAATCCACAGAGGTCTGATGTCACAGCCCCGCCTGTTCACGCCGATTTCTCTCCGCAATGTCACGGCCAGGAACCGGATCGTGATTTCGCCGATGTGCCAGTATTCGGCCACCGACGGCATGGCGGATGACTGGCATCTGGTTCATCTCGGCAAGTTCGCGCAGGGCGGCGCCGGGATCGTGATGACGGAGGCGACGGCGGTCAACGCGGAAGGCCGCATCACCCATGGCGATCTTGGCCTCTGGCACGATGGGCAGATCGCGCCGCTCAAGCGGATCGCGGCGTTTCTTCGCGCCAATGGGTCGGTGCCAGCGATCCAGCTCGCCCATGCCGGGCGCAAGGCCAGCATGCAGCGGCCCTGGTACGGCAATGCGGCGCTGACTCCCGAAGACCACGCGCGCGGCGACAAGCCATGGACCATCGTTGCGCCCAGCGCGATTCCGATGGATGACGGCTGGCTGATGCCGCATGAACTCACGCAGCCTGATCTGAAAGCGCTGTGCGAGGACTGGCGTCTTGCGACATTGCGGGCGGTCGAGGCGGATTTCGACGTACTCGAGATTCATTGCGCCCACGGCTACCTGCTGCACGAATTTCTGTCGCCCCTGTCCAACCAACGCAACGACGCCTATGGCGGCGACCGCGCCGGGCGCATGAAGCATCCGCTCGAAGTTATCGAGACGGTGCGCGCAGTGTGGCCGTCGGACCGGCCGCTGTTCGTCCGTATTTCGTCCGTCGACGGAATCGATGGCGGGATCGACATCGCCGACTCGGTGGCTTTCGTGAATGAAGCCAAGGCGCGGGGCGCGGATGTGATCGATTGCTCGTCCGGCGGATTGATGGGATCGGCGACCGCGGCGCGGATTCCGCGCGGCTACAGCTTTCAGGTGCCGTTTGCCGAGCAGATTCGCCGTGAGGCGAAGGTGACGACCATGGCGGTCGGTCTCATCCTGCATCCGCAACAGGCAGAGGATATTCTCGCCGAAGACAAGACCGATCTGATTGCAGTCGGCCGCGAGGCGCTGTTCGACCCCAACTGGCCGCTGCATGCCGAACTCGCGTTGAGCGAAACGAAGGGCGTGATCGGCGACGGTACGTTTGCATCCTGGCCGAAGCAGTACGGCTGGTGGCTGGAGCGCCGCGAGCCGGGCCTGCGCAAGCTCAACGGACCCGCACTGCCATTCCGCAAGGCATAAGTGAACAGACGCCAAAAGGCGCCTGTTCTTTTGGTGGTTACTGCGGCGCCACCACAATGGTGCCCTTCATGTTCGGATGGTGACGGCAGTAATAGTCGATCGATCCCGCTTTTCTCAAAACCAGAGGGACCGTCTTCTTCGGCGGCTGGGCGACATCCCAGTCGCCGTTCCGGGCCGTCGCCGTATGCGCGAAGATATCCTTGTTGATCCACACGATCGTATCACCGACGGTGGCCTTCGCATTGGCAGGAGAGAACACGAGATTCTCGATGGTGATCTCGATCGTCGCCGCATGTGCCGAGACCGACACCATCCCCAGCAAGGCAGTGAGCGACGCAAGAAGAACCCGTCTCGACCACATAGGCTGCTCCTACTTGAACGAGGCCGCGACGTGTTCGGCGTGCTGGAGATGGCCCTGGAAGATCTTGAGGCCGGTCTGCAACAGGCTCTTCAACTCCGCATTGTTGGCAGAAGGAATCAGAAGCGTTTCGAGCGCGCCGTTGACCGCCTTGTGATAGGCCACCTCATTGGCGGCATAGGCCTTGTCGAATTCGGCGCCCTTGAGTTTTTCCATCTCGGCGAGCTTGGCGGCGGCCTGCTTTGACAGCGCGCGGCTGGTGTCGTTGTCTTCCGGCGTGACTTTCAGCTTCTTGACCAGCGCGAGCGCCTGCTGGTTCACGGCTTCATGATCGCGCACCATGTCTTCCGCGAACGACTTGATGGTCTTGTTGGTGCTCTTCGCGAGAGCCTGTTTCGCGGCGGTCACGTCGATGACGCCGGCGGTATAGGCGATGTGAGCGATCTGCGGATCGGTCGGTTTGGACGCGCCCTGCGCGAAGGCGGCGCCGCTCAAGAGGGAAAGGGCGGCGATGGCCGCGCTGATACGGACGAACATTTTATCGCTCCTGTGCATGGACTTCGACGAAGCCCTGGATCGTGCCGTTGAATGACACGATGCTTGGATGCAGCAGGACCAAAGAGGTTCCTGGAGAATCAGCTTGTAATGCCGAGCCGCTTGAGAACGGTTTCGGTCAGACGCTCGCATCGCTTGCCGGCGAACGGGAAGGCTTCCATCACCACAGGGCCGATCCGCTTTTCGACATTGCCGCGCAGCAGGCTTCTTGCGCGATACAGCCGGGTTTTAACTGTCTCCGGTTTCAGGTCGAGCAGTTCGGCTGTTTCTTCGATGCTCATGCCTTCCACCACACGGGTGATGAACACAATGCGGAAAGCTTCGGGCAGATCATCAATCGCCCGCTCAACGACATGCTGGATTTCGCGTTGCGCCATGGATTTTTCGGGATCGCCGAGGTTCAGGGATTGCGGAAACTGAATGATCTGCGCTTCCAGCACGCCGGGCTTGAGACTTGTCAGTTCGACCTGTGGCCGCTCGCGCCGCAGCCGGCCAAGGGCCTCGTTCATGGCGATACGGGTCAGCCAGGTCGCAAGGCTGGAGTCGCCCCGGAAGCCGTCCAGATGGGTGAACGCCCGGACGTAAGTCTCCTGGACGACGTCCTCGGCTTCTCCGTCGTTGCGCAGGATGCTTCGGGCCACCCGAAACAGCCGGCGGTTGTTGTGTTGCATGATAGCGCGAATGGCCGCTTCGTCGCGGTCACGGGCGCCTTGCACCAGCAGCGCGTCGTCGGCGGCCGTCATCTGCGGTATGGATGGTTGCTGCACGGCAGGTGCCCTCTTGGCCGGTTTCAGTCATACTTGGGCGTTGGATGCAGCAGAGGCAAACAGGTTCCTGGATTTCTGCGATCCCGGCACGAAAAATGACCGGACCTCTCCGGGACTGCAACAAGGAACGGCCAGCACCATGAGCACATTGAAGTCCGTTGCGGTCGCAGGCGCCGGCAGCATCGGCTGCTTCGTCGGGGGGATGCTGCGCGCCGGCGGGCACCCGGTCTCGCTTTTGGCGCGCCCGCGCCTGATTGAGGATATCAACCGGCACGGGCTGAAGGTCACGAGCTTTGAAGGTATCGAGCATCGCCTGACGCCGGCTGAGATCAGACTGTCCGACGATCCTGCGGCGATTTTTGCGGGCGCGGATATCATCCTTGTCACCGTCAAGAGCGATGACACCGCGGAGATCGCGGACCTGATCGCGCGACATGCGCGGAAGGATGCGGTGATCGTCAGCCTTCAGAACGGCATCGGCAATGTCGCCGTGTTGCGCGAAGCGCTGCCGGATCACGATGTGCTGGCGGGCATGGTGCCGTTCAATGTGGTTTCAATGGGCGAGGGGCACTTTCATCGCGCTACCTCCGGCGACATCCTGCTGGAGAAGGACGATCCCGATATCGCAAAATTGCTCTCGCGGCCCGAACTCGTTTTCCGAAGCGTGAACGACATCGAGGCCGTGCAATGGGGCAAGCTGCTGGTCAACCTGAACAATGCGCTTAATGCGCTGTCCGGGCTGCCGCTGCGCGACCAGCTTGCACAACGGTCCTGGCGCGTGCTGTTCGCGGATCAGATGCGCGAGGCGCTGGCGGTGATCAAGGCCGAGGGCATTGCGCCGGTGTCGACAACGCCGCTGCCGGCGTCCTTTACACCGTTTATCCTGAAGCTGCCCGATGCGTTGTTCACCCGGATCGCGGCGTCGATGGTGAAGATCGACCCGAAGGCGCGTTCGTCGATGTGGGAGGATCTGCAACGCGGCCGACGCACCGAAATCGGTCACCTTCAGGGCCTGATTGTCGCACTCGCCGAGCGGCACGGTCTGAAAGCGCCGCTGTCCGCGCGCATCGCCGCGCTGATCCGGCACGCGGAAAAAGCCGGCAAGGGGTCACCGGGCCTGACGCCGGAGCAGATACGGCCTGTGGTTCAGGGCTGATTTTCCTGCCGGACGGGCTGGCGGCGCGGCGGCGGCGGCGTTACGTTATCTGTGTTGATGCAAGCGCCGGGTCACGCCCGCAATTGTCTTGCCCGCGAGCCCGGTTGACAGGCCTGCTCGGAAGAGCGGTCAGGTCGTGTGCCGCGGCTTGCGCCGCGCGCCCATGGCGGACCAATCTGCAAGACAGGCTTCCACGTCTGGAGGCTCTCATGCATGCTGACACAATCAACGTAAAATCACATCGTCTTGTTGCCAGTGACAGGGTCGAGGGAACGCGGGTCTTCAATGCCGACGGCAGAAAAATTGGAAGCATCAAGCGATTGATGATCGACAAGACCAGCGGCAACGTCGCCTACGCGGTCTTGTGCTTCGGCGGTTTTCTCGGAGTTGGTGAGGACTATCGTCCGCTTCCGTGGGCGAGCATGAAGTACAATCCCGCCATCGAAGGCTACGAACTCCTGACATTGATGACGGAGGAGGAGCTGTCGAAAGCGCCGTCGTTCGGGGCTGACAAGGATTTCGATTGGGGCAATCGAGTCCGCGAGGTCGACGCGTACTGGATCGGGTTCTGACGAGCGCCGCGAAATACTCGCGTGTTGCTATGGCCATTGCTCCCTGAAGTGCTTCCTTCAGGGAGCAGGCCAGGCAGCAAGATGGTTCTGCATCCTTGATTCAGGTGCAGCTTTAGCTAGAGGACAGCCTTCGCTGCCGCGCGTCCGGCATTGCGTCCGGAGAACAGGCAGCCGCCAAGGAATGTGCCTTCCAGCGCGCGATAACCGTGCACGCCGCCGCCGCCGAAGCCCGCCGCTTCGCCCGCCGCGTACAGTCCCTGAATGATCTGGCCGTCATTTCCGAATACCCGCGAGTCGAGATCAGTCTCGAACCCGCCGAGCGTTTTCCGCGTCAAAATGTTCAGCTTTACGGCGATCAGCGGACCATGGGCAGGATCGAGAATCTTGTGTGGCTTGGCGGTGCGGATCAGTTTGTCGCCGATATAACGACGCGCGTTGTGGATGCCCATGACCTGGGTATCCTTGACGTAAGGATTGTCGATCTCGCGGTCGCGCGCCTCGATCTGCGTTCTGATGAAGGCGGGATCGAGCAGGTTTGTGCCGCCGAGCTTGTTCATGGCGGCGACGAGATCGTCGAGATTGTCGCGGACGATGAAGTCAGCCCCCTTGTTTTTGAAGGCTTCAACGGGTGCCGGACCGCCCTTGGCGCCGGCGCGGCGGATGACCTGCCGCCAGCTCTTGCCGGTGAGGTCCGGATTCTGTTCGGAGCCGGAAAGACCGAACTCTTTCTTGATGATGCTCTGCGTCAGGATGAACCAGGAATAGTCGTAACCGGTGCGCATGATGTATTCGAGCTGACCAAGCGTGTCGTAACCTGGATAAAGCGGTGAGGGCAGGCGCTTGCCGGTTGCGTCGAACCACATCGAGGATGGACCCGGCAGGATGCGAATGCCGTGACCCGGCCAGATCGGCGCCCAGTTGTGTACGCCTTCGACGTAATGCCACATGCGGTCGCGGTTGATGAGGCGAGCCCCGGCTGCCTCGGTAATGCTGATCATGCGCCCGTCGACGTGCGCGGGAACACCGCTCACCATATGCTTCGGCGGCGTACCGAGACGCTTCGGCCAGTTCTGGCGCACGAGATCATGATTGCCGCCGATGCCGCCGGAGGCGACGATCACGGCCTGCGCCCTGAACATGAAATCACCGGTCTCGGTGCGTGAAGAACTGACGCCGCGCAACTCGGATGACGGTTCCAGTATTTTACCGCTGACGCCGGTCACGGCCCCGCTCGTTATCTCGAGCGCATCGACCTGATGACGGAACTTGAAGATGATGCGGCCGGTCTTGGCGTGCTCGCGCGCGCGCCGTTCAAACGGTTCCACGACACCCGGGCCGGTGCCCCATGTGATGTGAAACCGCGGCACCGAGTTACCGTGCCCCATGGCATCGTAACCGCCGCGCTCGGCCCAGCCGACCACAGGAAAAATGCGGTGGCCCATGGCCTGAAGCCAGCCGCGCTTCTCGCCGGCTGCGAAGGCGACGTAAGCTTCCGCCCACTTCTTCGGCCAGTGATCTTCATCGCGGTCGAATCCGGCTGTTCCCATCCAGTCCTGCAAAGCGAGGTCATGGGAATCCTTGATGCCAAGCCGGCGCTGCTCAGGTGTGTCGACAAGAAACAGTCCTCCGAGCGACCAGAACGCCTGCCCGCCGAGGTTTTGCTCGCCTTCCTGATCGACCACGATCACGCGCTTGCCCGCGTCGGCCAGTTCGGTCGCTGCCGTGAGGCCCGCCAGTCCTGCACCGACGACAACTACGTCCGCATCATTCGCCATTTTTGATGTCTCCCCCGCTTCCGGATTGAAGCGCGGCGCGTGAAGCCGGGTCAACGGAAATTGCGGCCAAAAATGGCAGCGCCCGCTCCCGGTCGTTCACTGGCCCACGCTGGTCATGTTCCAATTCGGGATCGGCCAGTGCAGGTGCAGCAAGCCAGCAACACTGCGGCAGAATCCGTCCGCGCATCGCAGCGCGATCTGGACAAAAAACCAGACTCGCAACACGCTGACAGTGCCCCGATCGACAGGCAGGGGGCGACGGGGCCGGCAATGAAGATTGTGACGGGGTTTCTTGCGGCAGTCCTACTCCTGGGCGGAGTTGGTGCGAGTCAGGCTGTGGTCCGGATTTCCGATGACCGCGGCGGCCGCATCGGGACCTATGTCGACAAGTATCAAAGCCTCAAGGGGTCCGGCGAGACCGTTGTGATCGACGGCTTGTGTGCGTCGGCTTGCACGATCGTGCTTGGCGCCGTTCCGCATGACAAGATTTGCGTGACCTCGCGCGCCAGCCTTGGATTTCACGCTGCGTGGGACTTCGGGGCGAGCGGCCGGCCGGTGACGAACCGCGAAGCTACCCGGATGCTGTACGACATGTATCCGACATCGATCCGGACCTGGATTTCGCGGCGTGGCGGCTTGAAGCCGCGCATGATCTTCCTGCGTGGCCGCGAACTGACGAGCATGTATCGTCCGTGCTACATGGACGCGCAGGCTTCTGCGCACGTGCGCTAAACGCCCAGATCAGGCAGAAATTCGCTCCCGGTCATGTGATCGGGCATGCGCCTGCGACACTTGCCCGCCATAGCCGCGCGCTCTATCCCATGCCTAGCTTGGAACAGGCGGCAGGGCTGCCCCGCGAAGGATCAAGGACGGATGGCGATGGACAGGACGACCCGGCCGCTGGTGATTATCGCGGCGTTTGCTGGCAGCCTTGCAATCGGCCTGCTGGTGACGCTGTGGCTGCTCGGCGGTCTGCGCGGCGCCACCGCGCCGTCGGCGATCGGAGGGCCGTTCCGGCTGACCGATCAGGCCGGACAGGCGGTGACGGAGAAAAGCCTGATCGGGAAGCCCTCGATTGTCTTCTTCGGCTTCACCCATTGTCCTGATGTGTGTCCCACCGCGCTGTTCGAGATGTCTGAAGTCCTGCGCGCCATGGGTCCTGACGCAAGCAAGGTGAATGCGTATTTTGTGTCGGTCGATCCCGAGCGGGACACACCGGCTGTCATGAAGGACTATCTGTCGAGCTTTGATCCGCATCTCAAGGCGTTGACCGGCAGCCCGGACGAGGTGGCCAAAGTCATCTCGGCCTACAGGGTCTATGCCAAGAAGATTCCGCTGAAGGACGGCGACTACACGATGGATCACACCGCGCTGATCTATCTGATGGACCGCAACGGAAATTTCGTGCGTCCGTTCGATCTGAAGCGCAAGCCAGAGGAAGCTGCGGCCGATCTCAAGCGTTATCTCTGATCGCCTTCCGGTCCGGCTTACTCCGCCGGAGGGATGTCATCCGCGACGTTCGCGCGAGACCGTGCTCGGTCTTTTCCCAGTGGTAGGGTTCGATCAGCAACTGACAGAGCGCGCGCCAGGCGGCGATGGAGAGGAGAATCCAGTAGATCGGAGTGAGGGCAAGCACCCATGCTTCGCGCAGCAAATTCCGCTTCGCCAGTCCGATCAGTCCGATCACGATCGTGGTGAGATAGCCCGCCGCAATCGTCGCCAGATAGAGTTCGATGAACGGCTTGGCGAAGAACGAGGAAACGCTGTCGTCGAATGCACTCAGGAAGCTGCGAACGAACAGCTCGCCGAGCAGGAACGGATGCGCCAGTGCAGTCAGCACGTTTCCGCCGACGATGATGTTGAGAGCAAGGAAACCACCGGGCCCTGCATCGCGCCAGAGTTGTCGCGGTGAACGCATGTGGACGCTCCATGTTTGCATCCAGCCTTTCATCCAGCGGGAGCGCTGCCGCAGCCAGCTTCCGAACCGGGCCGGAGCCTCCTCATACGTTGTCGACGGGAACATGACGCAGCGATACCTGAAGCGCGCAAGTCGAAAGCCGAGATCTGCATCCTCGGTAACGTTGTAGGGATCCCAGCCGCCCACTTCGCGCAGTACGCTGGTGCGGAAGTGATTGGACGATCCGCCGAGCGGCAGCGGCATCTCGAAGTTGGAAAAGCCCTGCAGGAAGACATCGAATTGCCCCGCATACTCCGCGGTGAACATCCGCGGTATCCAGCCGTCCGCGGTGTTGTCGATACAAAGGCTGGCCTGCGCGCAGGCAATCTCCGGTCCATAGGTCCGGAAGACATCGAGCGCTTCGCGAAGCTGGTCAGGCTCGGGCCGGTCTTCGGCATCGAACACTGTGATGAATGTGCCGCGCGCGAAGTTCAGCGCGCAGTTGAGAGCCTTGGGTTTTGTGCGCGGTCCGACATCAGGTGCGATGATGACCTGAACGTGCGGCATCGGCCCGAGTCTGGCGATCGCTGCGCGGGTTGCGAGGTCGTCGGTTTCGATAACGAGCTTGATGTCGAGTTTCTCGCGGGGGTAGTCCAGAGCATTGATGTACTGCATCAAGGGCGCGACGGACGATGCCTCCCGGTAAAGCGCCGCGACCACGGTATAGACGGGTAACTGGCTGTCGTGCAGCCGCGGTGGACGCGATCGCCGTTTGGGCTGGGAAAAACATCCTGCAAGCCGCAGACTCGTGAACAGCAGAAACCAGATTGCGAGGATCAGGCCGCATGTATCGAGCACCATGGTCGGCGCCAGCGTCAGCAGCGCAACGGGGGCTGCAAGCCGCAGAAGATGGCGACAGAAACGGAACAGGCGGCTGCTTGAAGCTGGAACCGGCGCGGCGGAGAGGTGAGGAAAGCGTCGTGCCAGGTTTTGAGCCGCGGTATCGGCCAGTGCATCGCCGGAATGATAGGCGAGAAACGCATTGAACTTCGCATCCGATGTGAGCCGGACGCGTGGAAGAAGCGACGGATACTCCGTGATCAGCCTGACGATGCGCCGCGTGGTGTACCCGTGCGGAGCGGACACGTAGGCGAGTTCTCCCTGTTTCCGGACAGGAAGGATGCCGTGCCGTGCACAGAGATGAAGGCCGTCGTCGGGCAGCAGGCAGTCCGCTCGGCTGATGTCCTCCAGTGTTTCGATCTGGAGGCCGGTATGAAGGGCGAGCTGGTCCAGATAAGCGTCTTCGCCGATGACGCCCCATTGGATCAGGACCCGGTCAGCACCGACGCCGATCTCCTTGCTCCGTTGCTCTGCTGCGGCGAGCAGCGACGGAGCGAGCATATGGCGCAGGCAATCGAGTTCGACCGCGGGACCGGGCTCTCCAGTTCCCGGCCGGTTGTCGTTCTGTGATTGCGGCGGCCCAAGCAGTCCGGCGATGAACGAGGTGAAATTCCGGGCGGACGCCGTCAGGCGCGCGAAACGCTGCGGCCTGGCTTCCTCAAACTCGCTTGTCCGCCCAGCCACGGCCATCAGACCGCTACCCCACGCCACAAACGCACTCGAATCCGCCCGTGGATGGTCTATAAGACCCCACACGCAGAACCCCGGGTCAATGCAACCACAGATGGTATTTTCCTTCAATGTCCGATTGCGTGGCGCTGTCCGTGCAGCCGCCGGGGTCGTTGTCTGGAGCGCTCTGGCGTGCTTCGCGCCCGGGACGCCGCCAGCACACGCGCAAGGCGCACCCGCAGCGTCTCAGTCATCGCCCCCGGCTGCTATTCCACAGCCGGCCGCGCCTCAGGCTGTGCCGGGATTTTGGGATCCGCGGCGTCGCCCCGACCGGCCGGACCTGTCCCGGCTCACGGTCATCCGTTTCCTGACCGAGACGGATTATCCGCCCTTCAACTTCACGGGCCCCGACGGCAATCCGGCCGGCTTCAATGTCGATCTGGCCCGGATGATCTGCGACGAAATCAAGGTGGCTTGCACCATCCAGATGCGCCGGTTCGAGACGCTGGTCGATGCGATCAACGGCAACCGCGGCGATGCGATCATTGCGTCGCTGGCGGTGACGCCGCAGCTTCGCGCAAAGCTCGATTTCAGCGATCCCTATTATCGTTCGCCGGCGCGGTTCGTCTCGCGGCGGGATGCGGTGATGGCCGAAGTCCGGCCGGAATATCTCGAGGGCAAGAAGGTCGGCGCTATCGCGGGCTCGTCCCATGAGGCGTATCTGAAGACGCTGTTCACCGACGCGCAGATCGTCAGCTTTCCGAATGACGATGCCCTTCGCCTTGCGCTGCGCCGGGGTGAGGTCGATTTCATTTTCGGGGACGCGATTTCGCTGGCGTTCTGGATCAACGGAACCGATTCCGGCGATTGCTGTGCGTTCAGCGGCGGTCCCTTCACGGAGAGCCGCTATTTCGGCGAGGGGGTCGGTATCGGTGTCAAGCGCGGCAACGATGTGCTGCGGCAGGCGCTGAACTGGGCGATGTTCCGGCTCTGGGAAAAGGGCCGCTACACCGATTTATGGCTGCGCTACTTCTCGGTCAGTCCGTTCTAACTTCTCGGATGCGGCAATGACTTTGACGCGAACGGCGAAACTCAAGCGAACCGCCGCGGCGCTTCTTGCGCTGCTGGGATGGGCGACGCTTCTGCTGCAGTATTGGCTTTTGATGCGAACCGCCGGCGTGATGGCGCTTTCGCCGCTTGAGGCCACTATCCGCTTTTTCTCCTACTTCACGATCCAGTCGAACATTCTGGCGGCCTTGGTGATGACCGCATTTGCCATCAAGAGCGGCCCGGAGGAATGGCTGGTGCATCCGTTCGTGCGCTCTGCGGTGGCGGTTTACATTGCCATGGTTGGATTGGTTTATGCGGTACTGCTGCGGCAGCTCTGGTCGCCGATGGGCGCGCAGTGGATTGCAGACGCGATGCTGCATTACGCCATGCCGGTCGCCTATCTGCTGTTCTGGCTGACCTGTGTGCGCAAGGCGGGGCTGCGCTGGTACGATCCGCTGCTGTGGCTGATCTACCCGCTGTTCTATCTCGGCTTCGTGCTGGTGCGCGGAAAGATGTCGGGCTTCTACCCGTACCCCTTTATTGACGCCAAGACCTTGGGTTATGCAGGGGTTGCGGCTAATACAGCCGGATTGCTGATCGTCTGCGCTGCGATCGGGATGTGTCTGGTGATGACCGGCTGGTGGCTCGCGCGCCGGCAGCCGGTTTGATTTTTGCGCGGAGATCCTTGATGTCGACTGAAATGCCTTCAACCGCGAGCGACCTGCGGGCGCTTGCCGAACAATCCAACGCCTGGCCGTTCGAACAGGCGAAGCAGATTGTCGCACGGCTGAAGAAAAAGCCGAAGGACGAAGTGCTGTTCGAGACCGGCTACGGTCCCTCGGGGCTGCCGCATATCGGCACCTTCGGCGAGGTGGCGCGCACCACCATGGTGCGCCATGCGTTTCGCGTGCTGACCGAGGACAAGATCAAGACCAAGCTGCTGGCATTCTCCGACGACATGGACGGCCTGCGCAAGGTGCCGGACAACGTGCCGAACAAGGAGATGCTGGAGCAGGATCTCGGCAAGCCGCTGACGCAGGTGCGCGATCCGTTCGGTACGCATCCGAGTTTCGGCGAGCACAACAACGCGCGGCTGCGCGCGTTCCTCGATACGTTCGGGTTCGACTACGAATTCGCCTCATCGACGCAGTACTACAAGTCGGGCCGCTTCGACGCGACGCTGCTGAAGATGCTGGAGAACATCGACAAGGTGATGGCGATCATGCTGCCGTCGCTGCGCGAGGAGCGCGCCGCCACGTACTCGCCGTTCCTGCCGATTTCGCCGCGCACCGGGGTCGTGCTGCAGGTGCCGATCGTTGAACACGATGCGAAGGCCGGTACGATTTCGTATGACGATCCGGACACCAGGGAGCGCGTCACTGTTCCGGTTACCGGCGGGCACTGCAAGCTGCAATGGAAGCCGGATTGGGCGATGCGCTGGGTTGCGCTCGGCGTCGATTATGAAATGGCGGGTAAGGACCTGATCGATTCGGTGAAGCTGTCGGGCAAGATCTGCTCGGCGCTGGGCGGCACGCCGCCGGAAGGCTTCAACTACGAACTGTTTCTCGATGACAAGGGCCAGAAGATTTCCAAGTCGAAGGGCAATGGCCTGACCATCGACGAGTGGCTGCGCTACGCCTCGCCGGAATCGCTGTCGCTGTTCATGTACCGTGAGCCGAAGGCGGCGAAGCGGCTGTATTTCGACGTCATCCCGCGTAATGTCGATGACTATCAGCAGTTCATTGACGGCTATCCGCGCCAGGACGGCAAGCAGCGCCTGAGCAATCCGGTCTGGCACATCCACGCGGGCAATCCGCCGCTGGCCGATATGCCGGTGACCTTCCAGTTGCTGCTGACGCTGGTGTCGTCATCGAACGCGGAGAATGCCGAAACGCTGTGGGGCTTCATCGGCCGGTATCGTCCGGGTGTGACGCCGAAGACCCATCCGAAGCTCGACGACATGGTCGGTTACGCCATCAACTACTATCGCGACTTCGTGGCGCCAACGAAGACCTTCCGCCAGCCGACCGAGAGCGAACGCGCGGCCCTGACCGACCTGCGTAATGCGCTGGCGCAACTGGATGCCGATGCTTCCGCTGAAGATATCCAGAACGTGGTCTATGAAATCGGCCGCCGCGAACCGTTCCTGGATCACAAGAAGGCCGGCAAGGACGGCCGTCCGGGTGTTTCGCTCGACTGGTTCAACATGCTCTATCAGGTGCTGCTCGGCCAGGAGAAGGGCCCGCGCTTCGGGTCGTTCGTCGCGGTCTATGGTGTGACGAACGCGATCGCGATGATCGATGCTGCGCTGAAGCGGGCGGCGGCCTAGCCGCCGCCTCGGAGCTATGCATGTCGAAGGTGACGCGCGCGACCAAGATGCTGGAACAGGCCGGCGTCGCCTTCACCGTTCACACCTATGATTACGATGGCGATGCTGACCGGATCGGATTGCAGGCCGCCGAGGCGCTCGGCGAAGCGCCGTCGCGCGTGCTCAAGTCGCTGATGGCGCTGGTCGACGGCAAGCCGGTCTGCGTCATCGTTCCGTCCGATCGCGAAGTGTCGATGAAAAAGCTTGCCGCTGGGTTTGGCGGAAAATCCGCGCAGATGATGAAGCCTGCCGATGCGGAACGCCTGTCAGGATACAAGGTCGGCGGTATCAGTCCGTTCGGACAACCGAGGCCGCCGCGCGCGGCCATCGAGGAGCAGGCGATGGCGCACGAACTTGTCTACATCAATGGCGGACAGCGCGGGTTGCAGGTGCGGCTCGCTCCGCGCGACGCGGCCAAGATCCTGAACGCGATCGTTGCACCGCTGGTGGCTTGAGGCGGAGTGTTACTGGCTCGCCCAGACGATGCGCGCGATCCATTCGACATTCTTGGCGTCGATGACGCGGTCCTTGTGCGCCGGATTAAGCGACTGCAACTCGATCACCTTGGCGGTGCGTCGCTTCAGTTCCTTGACGGTGACTTCGCCGTCCTTGGTCTTCACCACGACACGGTCGCCGCGCCGGATCGGTGAGCCGGGCGAGACGATGATGACGTCGCCGTCGCGATAGGCGGGCTTCATCGAGTCGCCGGAAATTTCCAGCGCGTAGGCATGCTCGTCGTTGACCGAAGGAAGCCCGACTTCGTCCCAGCCCTTGCCGACCGGAAAGCCGCCGTCGTCGAAATAGCCGCCGGTGCCGGCTTCGGCGAAGCCGAGCAGCGGCACCGCCTGCACCGAGCGTGCGGTGTCCTCGATGAACTGCACGAACGTGTCGACCGTGGTGCCGGTCGCGGCCAGCGCTTTGGCGACGGATTCGGTCGATGGCCAGCGTTCGCGTCCGTCCGGCGTGATCCGCTTCGATTTGTTGAAGGTGGTGGGGTCGAGGCCCGCACGTTTGGCCAATGCGGATGCCGATAAACCCGCGCGTTCGGCGAGGCGATCGAGCGCATTCCAGATTTGATCGTGGGTCAACATGGGATGGCCGGATGTCTGGCCCAGCCGACCGGACCGGGCAGTGAATTTTATCAGGAGCTAGGAATTATTACCTCGAAACGGGCGTCTCTGCAATGCATAGCGATCAGATGAACGCTGCCCTTGAAGTGGCCGGAGTGCGCCGATACGGTCTGCGGGGCGCTCGGCAGAGCTCCGAAAAATCCCAAATGAATTCAATAACTCACGAGAGTCCGCCCGCCGTGTCCACGATCTACAAGATTTGCCCCGCGTCGGCTTGGCGCGAGGCCGAGCGGCAGGGCGCCTTTCGCGGCAGTGCCGACGACAAGCGCGACGGCTTTATCCATTTTTCCACCGCGTCCCAGGTGGCGGGGACCGTCGCCAAGCATTTCGCGGGGCAGACGGGGCTGTTTCTGATTGCGGTCGATACCGAGGCGCTGGGCCCGGCCTTGAAATGGGAACGCTCGCGCGGCGGCGAGTTGTTTCCGCATCTCTACGGCGAACTCGATACCGGCGCCGTGACAGAAATCCTCGACCTGCGTGCGCGCTCCGACGGTTCGCACGATATTCCGGAGCTTGCGTCGTGATCCGCGCTTTCGATGCTCTCACGTTGCCGCTGCTGCGCCGGCTCGATCCGGAGGACGCCCATCGGCTGGCGATCGGCGGGCTGCGGCTGCTGCCGCCGGCCAAGCCGCGCCCCAGCGATCCCAAGCTCGCGGTGCGCGCCTTTGGTCTGAATTTCCCCAATCCTGTCGGCATGGCCGCGGGCTTCGACAAGAATGCCGAAGCGCCCGACGCGTTGCTGCGGCTGGGTTTCGGCTTTGTCGAGATCGGATCAGTGACACCGAAACCGCAAGACGGAAATCCGCGCCCGCGGCTGTTTCGCCTCGAGCAGGATTCCGGCGTCATCAACCGGATGGGTTTCAATAATGACGGCGCGGAAGCTGTGTTGCGCAGACTCGCCGCGCGATCGCGTCTCGGCGGCATCGTCGGCGTCAATGTCGGCGCCAACAAGGATTCGGTGGATCGCACGGCGGACTATGTCCGGCTGATCGAGCTGTTCGCGCCGGTGGCGAGCTATTTCACGGTCAACATCTCTTCGCCCAACACACCGGGCCTGCGCAATCTGCAGCAGGCGGCGGCGCTGGACGATCTTCTGGCGCGGGTGGTCGATGCGCGCGAACGCGTGCGCAAGAACGCCGGCGATTCGCCGCTGCTTCTAAAGATTGCGCCCGATCTGACATTGCAGGAACTCGACGATGTCGTGCACATCGCCCGTTCACGCCGGGTTGACGGCATGATCGTTGCCAATACGACGCTGGCGCGGCCCGCGACGCTGCGTGAGCAGGCGAAAGCGAAAGAGCAGGGCGGGTTGTCCGGGCGTCCGCTGCTGCGGCTGTCCACGCGCATGGTGGCCGAGACTTACGTACGCACCGAGGGCGCGTTTCCGCTGATCGGCGTCGGCGGCATCGATTCCGGCGGTGCCGCGCTGATGAAGATCCGTGCCGGGGCCACTTTGATCCAGCTTTACTCCTCGCTGATCTACAAGGGTCTCGGGCTGGTTGAAGACATCAAGGCCGACCTCGTATCAACGCTGCGGCGGACCAGCCGCGACAGTCTCTCCGAAATCGTCGGCGCGGATGCTGCGACGATTACCGCGGAGCCGTGGCCGGACTAAGCTTTCCGTTGGCGAATGAATCCCTAAACAGCGCCGGATAACGCAGCGCCTGCAAGCCGCCGCGCGCGACATAATGAATCAGGAGCGCGCTCCACAGGCCCGCATTGCCGAACGGCCGCAGCAGCGCCCACGCCGTGAGGAAGATCATCAGCGACAGCAGCATGAGATTGCGCATGTCGCGCGCCCAGGTTGCGCCGATGAAAATGCCGTCATAGGCGAATGCGAAAAAACCGACGAGCGGCGCGAGAATGACGAAGACGAGATAGTCGTTCGCCACGCGTTGAATATCGAGATTTGGCGTCATCACCGCGATTAGACCAGATCCGAAAAAGAAATACGCAGTGCTCACGGCGAGCGCGAACACGGACCCCCACAGCATCACGAGTTTGGTCGCAATCAGGAAACCGTCGCGGTCGCGATTGCCGTAGGTGCGGCCGCAGATCTGTTCGGCCGCATTCGCGATACCGTCGAGAAAGAATGCGCTGATCAGAAGGAAGTTGTTGAGGACGGCGTTGGCGGCCAGCACGGTGTCGCCGGCACGTGCGCCCTGCGATGTGAAGAACAGGAACGCGGCAATGAGGGCGGCGGTACGAATCAGAATGTCGCGGTTGACCGAGAACATGTGCAGCAGCCGCTCGCGGTCGAACAGCCGCTCGGCGCTGATGTCGAACACACCGCCAAGCAGACGCCATGCCAGGACCGCGCCAACGACAAATCCTGTGGTTTCCGCCAGCACCGCGGCAATCGCCGCTCCCGCAATACCCTTGTTGAGTGCAAGGACCAGCCACGCGGTCATCGCGATATTGACGACGTTGATCAGAATCTGCAGCGCAAGCGCGGTTTTCGCGCGTGCCTGACCGACGAACCAGCCGAGCAGGACATAGTTGCCGAGAGCCATCGGCGCGGACCACAGCCGGATCGCAAAGTATTCATGCGCCGCCGCCGTCACCGGCGCGCTGCCTCCCATCACGGAGAGGATGACGGTGCCGAGCGGCTTGCTGACTGCGATCAGAAGAAGGCCGATCGCCGCAGCGACGATAATTGCGCGAAACAGGGTTGCGCGGATTTCAACATGATCCCGCGCGCCGAGCGCCTGCGCGGTGAACGCGACCGTGCCCATGCGCAGGAAACCGAACAGCCAGAACAGGCAATCGAAAACCACCGAGGCGATTGCGACGCCGCCGAGCAGGGCGGGATCGCCCAGCCTGCCGATACAGGCTGTCGCAACGACGCCCAGCAGCGGCGTTGTCAGATTGGCCAGCATCGCCGGTCCGGCGATGCTGAAAACCTCTCCGGTCGTAACTTTGGCCGCGTCTCTCAATCAGCGCGGCCGCTGGGTGCTGAACAGCCGCGAGATCAGCCAGATCGGGATCACGATCACCGCGCCGAGCAGGAAGTAGCGCCATACGCCGTTGATGAAGTCGAAGCCGAGATTCCAGATCCAGTCGATCAGGCGGCGGATGCTGTAGAGGATATTCCACGGATCGAAGCCGATCGCGGCGAGCACGACACCGACCAGCAGCGACAGCAGCACCAGCCGCAGCAATACCGACAATGGCGAACCGCCCAGGAAGCGCGACAGGGCGTCGTCGTTTCTGGCTGGCAATTCCTTCACATCGTCCGGCATTGTGGTCTCCCAAAGTGAGTGCGTCACCGCAGACTAGTACAATATTTAGACAGTGTCCTTTCGAATCCGAAGTTCGCGGACGGTAGGCTCTGCGGGATCGCGCGAACTTCGGATTCAGGACACTGGCACGCCAGATGGGGGACTGTCTTGCCGTCGTCAATGGCTATCCGCAGCGGCAGGAGAGAGAATTTTACTCTCGGAGATTAACATCCGTTCAAGTGTTTCCAGCCGGTCGGCATCGCGCGGTGGCTTGTCCCATCGCAATCGGCTGATGCGGGGGAAGCGCATGGCGACACCGGACTTGTGCCGCGCCGAGCGCGCCAGTCCCTCGAACGCGACCTCGAACACCAGTCCCTGGTCCGGCTCGTGCACCACATGACGCACCGGGCCGAACTTCTCGGTGGTGTGGCGGCGGACGAAGCGGTCGATTTGAATCAACTCGTCGTCGGTGAAACCGAAATAGGCCTTGCCGACCGGCACGAGTTGATCCGCGCCGTCGACGCTGGTCCAGACGCCGAAGGTGTAGTCGGAATAATAAGACGAGCGCTTGCCGTGACCGCGCTGCGCATACATCAGGACCGCATCGATGATGTGCGGATCGCGTTTCCATTTCCACCATTGGCCTTTCGGCCGGCCAGGCAAATATGGCGCGTCGCGGCGTTTCAGCATCACGCCCTCGATGGCCTCCGAATCCTCCCCGGCTCCGGCACTCGCAGGGTCGGCTCGTGCAGCGGCGAGATCGTCCCACGTCTTGAACGAGACTTGCGGCGAAAGGTCGATGCGCGGATCATTGAGCTGCGCCACAAAGTTCTCAAGTTTTGCGCGCCGCTCAGTGAAGGTCAGCATGCGCAGGTCGTTGTCGCCGTCACTCAGCAGATCGTAGGCGCGCATATGAATCGGATAATCCTTCATCAATTTTGGCGTGACGGATTTTCGGTTGAGCCGTTGCTGCAAGACGTTGAACGTCTGAACGCGCCCGTCGCGCAGCACCAGCAGTTCACCGTCGAGCGCGCCGGGCAGTCTCAGGGATGGCACCAGATCGGGAAAGCTCCTGGTGATGTCCTCGCCGGTGCGTGAATAGAGCCGCGTGAGAAGATTGCCGCGCTCGTCCTTTCCACTTACCGCCTGCACACGGATGCCATCCCATTTCCATTCGGCGGTGAAGTCTTCCGGCGCGAGATTGGTAAAGTCTGAGTCCTCGATGGCATGTGCCAGCATCACGGGATGGAACGGCGCCGGGTCGCGGTTGACGGGCTTGTCGGCGCGGCCTTCCAGCCACGCGAACAGGTCGAGATAGGGCGGGGTCAGCCCCGGCCATATTAGTTCGACGTCATGGGCGTCCTTGTCGCCAAGGGCTGCGGCTGCTGTTTTTGCCAATCGTGCGGAGACGCCGATACGAAGACCGCCGGTGACCAGTTTCAGCAGCGCCCAGCGGCCGGTCTCATCCAGTTCGTCGAGCCAGCGCGCCAGTTGTGCGGGGATTTCGGTCTTACCCAGCGTGTTGAACGTGGTGACGACTTCCGTGAGCGTCGGTGGCGGCGGTGAATTCGTCGCCCGCCGGTCCGTCGGCCACATCAGCGCGACAGTTTCCGACAGGTCGCCGACGTAATCATACGACAACGCGAACAGCACCGGATCGGTTCGCGCGGCGATCAGATCACGAATGAGGCCAGCCTTGGCATGACGGAACGACAACGCGCCGGTCAGCGCCGCCAGCGCCCAGCCGCGATCGGGGTCCGGCACTTCGCGGAAATAGTTCGTGATCAGCCGCAGCTTGTTGTTGCGGCCGGGCTCATAGGCAAGGCGGTCGAGCAGATGCGCGAATCGATTCATGGCGCCGCCTCTTCCGGCGCAGCGCCTTCGTCCTCGTCGCCATAGCCGACCAGATCCAGCGGCCGCGCTTTGAGGCCCCTCGACTGACACCAGTGAACCAGTGCGTCTTCCTGGCCATGGGTGACCCAGATTTCGCCTGCGCCGGTGGCGTCGATCGTCGCGCATAATCCGTCCCAGTCGGCGTGATCGGAGATCACCAGCGGCAGTTCGATGCCCTTTTGCCGCGCGCGGGCGCGCACCCGCATCCAGCCTGAGGCAAATGCGGCAACGGGATCGGGAAAACGCCTCGTCCAGATGTCAGTGATGGCGGACGGAGGAGCCAGTGTGATGGTCCCGGCGAGATCGGCTTTCTTCATCCCCTTTGCCAGCCGCAACTCGCCAAGATGGATACCGCGGCCTTCATAGTAGCGCGTGATCTTCTCCATCGCGCCGTGCATGTAGATCGGTGCATCGTAGCCCGCGGCGCGGATCATCGCGATGACGCGCTGGGCCTTGCCAAGCGAATAGGCGCCCACAAGATGCGCGCGCTCCGGAAACAACGCGACGGACGCGAGCAGTTTCGCAATTTCGCCCTCGACATTGCTGTGGCGGAAGACCGGGAGCCCGAATGTCGCCTCGGTGATAAACACATCGCACGGCACAACCTCGAACGGCGTGCAGGTCGGATCGGGCGTGTCCTTGTAGTCGCCCGACGCGACGATTTTTGTCTTGCCGCCGGTGACGGCGATCTGCGCCGAGCCCAGCACATGACCGGCGGGATGAAACGTCACGCTAACATCGCCGAGCTTGATGGTCTCGCCGTAGGAGATCGCCTGCGTGGTGCGGGCGAAATTGTCGCCATAGCGCAGCCTCATGATGTCGAGAGTTTCCTGCGTCGCCAGCACCGCACCATGGCCAGGGCGGGCATGATCGGAGTGGCCATGGGTAATCAGCGCCCGCTCGACCGGCCGCACCGGATCGATATGAAAGCCGCCGGGCTTGCAGCAAAGGCCGGCGGCGACGGGCATCAGGATGTCTTGCGGGCGCATCTCTAGTGGTCCGATTCTAACATTCGCATCGCGTCTCGGCAGGCACCCTTGCGAATGTTAGAATCAAGGGACCACCAGCAAATATAGGTTTCTAGTGGAGTTTTGGATTTGACATTCGCTTGCGGACTCGCGGGAGCAGGGAGCGAATGTCAAATCCACTCCACTAGGTTATATAGTCGCTCCGAAAACGCATTGGAGTCTGGTAAATCCCGCTCGGCTCTGTTTGAGGTTCAGATCAAGTCCATGCCTGCCTCGTTGTTCCTGTCCTCCGGAAATCTGATCGCCGACCGGCGCTATGACTTCGGGCGCGACCTGCAATTGCGCGGGGATTTTTCCGCCGCCGCCGACCTGATGATGCAGGCCGTGGAGCTGGAGCCCGGTTTTGCCTCGGCATGGTTCGCGCTCGGCGACTTGCGTGAGCAGATGGGCCAGCGCGACGATGCGGTGACGGCGTATTTGCGCGCGCGCGATGCCGATCCGGACGACCGGCATGGCGCGAAGCTGCGGCTGATGCGCCTCGGCGTCGAAGATCTCTCCACCATGCCGCCGGGCTATGTACGAGCGCTGTTCGATCAGTATGCGCCGCGGTTCGACAAGACGTTGGTCAATGATCTCGATTATTGCGGGCCCGCGGTTCTGCTTAAGGCCGTGCTGGCTGTGCGTCACGCGGCAAAGCTGCCGGTCCATTTCATGCGTGCGATTGATCTCGGATGCGGGACCGGCCTTGTCGCCCGCGAGTTCGCCTCACTGGCTGATGAGTTTATTGGCGTCGACCTGTCGTCCGGCATGATCGAGCGCGCGCGCGACACGGGTCTCTATGCGCGTCTGGATGTCACTGACATGCTGCAGGGTTTGCAGGCCGAGAGCGACGCCAGCGCAGACCTGGTCATCGCGGCGGACGCTTTCGTTTATGTTCCGGAACTGGATGCGTTGTTGCATGAAGCCGCGCGCGTGCTGAAGCCGCTGGGCCTCTTGGCATTCACGGTCGAGACGCACGTTGGCAAGGGCGTGATTCTCGGCCCCGGACTGCGCTATGCTCACAGCGAGGCTTATCTGCGCGGCGCCATTGCCGCTGCTGGACTGACGCTTTGCGCGATCACGCCGGCATCGACCCGCATCGAGGCCGGCGAGCCTGTGCCGGGTCTGGTCGTCACCGCAAGCAAGGCCTGACCGCTGCGATCAGTACCTGGCGGTCACCGGCGTATCGAAGTGGTAATTCACGCCGGTGCGGAAAATGTGATTGGTCTCTTCCGTCGTCAGGGTGTGCGGAATGCCGTTGAGGTTATAGCTGTTCGATGCGCTGCCGAGATCGATGTAGAGATACTCGGTCTTGACGCTCCACTGGCCGGGCTTGAACCAGTCGAACAATTCAAGTGGCGTCTCGACGCCGGCGCCCAGCGCCCAGCCGGCACGCACATCCTTGAAACCCGCCGTCCCGTTGATTCCAAGCGTGGTGATGGTCTCGGTCACGCGGGTCTTGACCTCGCCATAGGCGAGACCGCCGGTGGCGTAGAACAGCGTCGGGCCGACGCCATATCCAATGCGTCCGCGCACGGTGCCGAACCAGTCCAGCTTTTGACGGTACGTAGCAGTCGCGGTCGGCGTGCAGGTGAACAGGCAACTCCGATCGGTCTCCTGCGTCGAATACTGGATATCGCTCTCAAGGCCGTACACGACGTTGCCGCGTTGCCAGCTGTAACCGGCCTGCAATCCGCCGTTGTAACCGCGCGGGGCGAGATCGAAATTGTTGTTGGCTGTCAGGCCGGATATGACGCTATGGGTTGTGGCGTCGCGCGCGATGCCCGAGCCGCCGTTGCCGCCTGCGTAGAAACCGGTCCAGTTCGCGGCAGGTGTGACTGCAAACAGGCTGCCATTGCCGCCGATGCGGTAATTCAAACCGGCGCGGAAAATGCTCTCGCGCACCTCGGTGCCGAGGACATGAGGAATCCCGACAAGTGTGAAAGCCTGATTGATTGAGCCGAGATCGACATAGAGATATTCGATCTTCGCAGTCCAGTTGCCGCCGACAGCAGCCTCGATGCCGCTGCCCAGAACGAACCCGGTTCTGGTCTGCTCAATGGCGAAAGTGCCGACGTTGACGCCGAACAGGCGCTGCGCGTCAGTCACCTTGACGCCGCCGTAAGCAAAGCCGCCGGTGAAGTAATTGAGAATGGGGCCGGATGCGTAGCCGACGCGCCCGCGCACCGTGCCGAACCATGTCATGTCCTGCTGAAGCATGGCGCTGTTGAGCGCGTTGCAGGTCAGAATGCAGTTGGCGTGATTCTGATTGCCGATGCCCTGAATATCGGCTTCCGCGCCGATCACCCAGTTACCGAACTGATAGTTGTATCCGGCCTGGCCGCCGCCAACGACGCCCAGCGAGGCGAGGTTGAAGGTTTCGAACGAGCCGCCGAAGCCGAGCACATTGAGGCCGGAGCGGCCTTCGCCGCCAACAGCAACGCCGGCATTCACGCCCGCATACAAACCGGTCCAGTCATAGGTGGTCGCTGCGACAGGCGCTTTCTTGAACGCGATTTTGGCAGGAGGGTCCGCAGCATGGGCGCTTGCCGTCGTTGCGACGAGCGCGGCCGCGATCAGAAACTTCTGCATGGAATTCCACTTCAGATTGCTCTTCTGCTTAGCGGTTCTCGGGCTGTTCGGCTGTACCTCGCGGGCCACACCTGAGCCAAATTGACGCAGGGTGACTTCACGAAATTTTACTGGAATTAGAGGCGGTTACGGTGCGGCAGGACGGCTGACCTGCGGCGACCGGGCAAAAAGACCGGCCGTGACGCCAAAACGCAAGACAGGGCGGCATCGCACGGCAGGATGCCGTGATCTGCATCCGATCCACGGGGAATACGTCCGGAGAATCAAAAGGCATCGCAGAATGCTGCTGAATCAGTTCAGGGAGACAACAAGAAATGAAAAAGACGATGAAGTCGTTTGCCGCCGGCGCTGCGTTCTCGGCGGCCGTTCTGATGGTGGCATCCGCCGCGCAGGCGCAGAAGAAATACGACCCGGGTGCGAGCGACACCGAAATCAAGCTCGGCCAGACCGTGCCGCATTCCGGGCCGGGTTCGCTCTATGGCGTGATCGGCCGCACCCAGGCGGCGTATTTCCAGATGCTGAATGAAAAGGGTGGCATCAACGGGCGCAAGGTCACGTTCCTGACGCTGGATGACTCTTACAGCGCGCCGAAGACGGTCGAGGCGACGCGGCGTCTGGTCGAGCAGGAGGAAGTGCTCGCGTTGTTTGGCTCGCTCGGCACCGGCCCCCAGACCGCCGTGCAGAAGTATCTCAACGGCAAGAACATCCCGCAGCTTCTTCTCAACACTGGCGCAGGGCGCTGGAACGATCCAAAGAATTTCAAATGGACCACGCCGGGCCTGCCGCTCTATCCGACCGAGGGCCGGATCCTTGCGCGCTATCTGTTGCAAAAGAAGCCGGACGCGAAGGTTGCCATCCTCTACCAGAACGACGAGTTCGGCCGCGACTACATGAATTCGTTCAAGGAGATTCTGACGGAAGCCGGCGGCAAGGTGAAGGTCGTCGCGGAGGCGTCCTACGATCTCACGGACCCGACCATCGATTCGCAGATGATCAATCTGTCGAAATCCGGCGCGGATGTTTTCTACAATATCTCCACCGGCAAGGCGACGTCGCAATCGATCCGCAAGGTCGCGGAGCTTAACTGGAAGCCGCTGCATCTGTTGGTCAGCACGTCGAGTGGCCGGTCGATTTTGAATGCCGCCGGCGCGGATAACGCCATCGGCATCGTGGCCGCGAGCTACACCAAGGAAGTGGGCAGTCCCAAATGGGCAGATGATCCGGATGTAAAAGGATTTCAGGAGCTGCGGACAAAGTATTTGCCGAATGTCGATCAGGACAACACTATCGCGTTCCAGGGGTATTCGCAGGCGGTGACCATGGCCCGCATTCTCGAAAAGTGCGGCGATGAACTGACCCATGCCAATGTTCTGAAGCACGCCACGTCGCTGGCCGGCTACAAGGCGCCGATTTTCCTGCCCGGTATTACCTATTCAACCTCGCCCGATGATTATTCGCCGATCAAGACGTTGTTTATCGGAACATTCAACGGCAAGGACTGGGATCTCGATGCAAAGCCGGTCAGCCAATAGCGGATAAAATAATACGTGCGAGGGCAGGGCGGATTTCCGCGCTGCTCTCGACCGCGACCGCGTGACGCCTTACTTCTAGGCGGTGGACACCAAGACCCCGACATCGCCCGATTTGCTGCCCGGGATTTTCCAGCGCTGGTTCGCGGCGCGGGGCTGGTCGCCGCGCGCGCATCAGCTCGATCTGCTGGCAAAAGCGCAGGATAACAGGTCCGCCTTGCTGATCGCACCGACCGGCGCGGGCAAGACGCTGGCGGGATTTCTGCCGACACTCGTGGAACTCGGCTCGCCGCAACTGAAATCCGCGAAAACAATGTCGACGGGACGCAGCGTTGTGCGCAGTGGTGGCCTGCACACGCTCTATATCTCGCCGCTCAAGGCGCTGGCGGTCGACATCGCTCGCAATCTCGAACGGCCGATCGCCGACATGAAGCTGCCGGTTCGGGTCGAGACCCGCACCGGCGACACGCCGGTGTCGCGGCGGCAGCGGCAGCGCAAATACCCGCCGGACATTCTGCTGACCACGCCCGAACAGCTTGCGCTGCTGCTCTCGTCCGATGACGCGCCGTATCTTTTCTCGTCGCTGAAGCGGATTGTGCTCGACGAGCTGCACGCGCTGGTAACGTCGAAGCGCGGCGATCTGCTGTCGCTCGGCCTCGCGCGGCTATGGCGGCTCGCGCCGCAGGCCACGACAGTGGGTCTGTCGGCGACGGTCGCGGAGCCGGATGATCTGCGCCGCTATCTGGTGCCGCAGCAATCGGGCATTGAGCGTATGGCCGATCTTGTCATCGCGGATGCGGGCGCGGCCCCCATTGTCGAAATGCTCGATACAAAGGAGCGACTGCCGTGGGCGGGACACATGGCGCGCCACGCGCTTGGCGAAATCTACGATCTGGTGAAGGCCAACAAGACGTCGCTGATGTTCGTCAATACGCGTGCACAGGCGGAGATGCTGTTTCAGGATCTGTGGCGGATCAATGACGACGGGCTGGCGATAGCTCTGCATCACGGCTCGCTCGATGTCGCGCAGCGTCGCAAGGTCGAGGACGCGATGGCGGCGGGCAAGCTGCGCGGCGTGGTCTGCACTTCGTCGCTCGATCTTGGCATCGACTGGGGCGATATCGATCTCGTCATCAATGTCGGGGCGCCGAAAGGAGCATCGCGGCTGATGCAGCGGATCGGCCGCGCCAACCACCGCCTCGATGAGCCGTCGCGCGCGGTTATGGTCCCGGCCAATCGTTTCGAGGTGCTGGAATGCCGTGCCGCCATCGATGCGGTCGCGGAGAACGCGCAGGACACGCCGCCGCAGCGGACCGGATCGCTCGATGTGCTCGCGCAGCATGTTCTTGGCTGCGCCTGCGGCGAGCCATTTTTCGCCGATGCTCTTTATGAGGAAGTGCGCAGTGCCGCGCCGTATCTCGATTTGCCGCGCAAGGACTTCGATGATGTGATCGACTTTGTGGCGACTGGGGGGTACGCGCTGAAAAGCTATGAGCGGTTTGCTCGCATCAAGCAGGACAAGGCCGGAAGGTGGCGGGTCGCCAATCCGCGCGTGCGCCAGAGCTACCGTCTCAACGTCGGTACCATCGTTGAAGAGCCGATGCTGAAAGTGAAGCTGGTGCGTGGCCGCAGCAAGGGGTCGGGCTCCACCGGCGCGATTGCGCGGGGCGGGCGGATGCTCGGCCAGATCGAAGAATACTTCATCGAGGGGCTCGTGCCCGGCGACACGTTTGTGTTCGGCGGCGAGGTGGTGCGTTACGAAGCGTTGATGGAGGATGAGGTTTATGTATCGCGCAGCAACGATGCCAATGCCAAGGTGCCTTCCTATATGGGCGGCAAGTTCCCGCTCTCGACCTATCTGGCCGAGCGCGTGCGCCTGCTGCTCGCGGACCAGCGTGCATGGAAAGGGCTGCCCGATCAGGTCCGCGAATGGCTGTCGCTGCAGGCCGCGTTTTCCCGCGTGCCGGGGCCGCGCGAGCTGATCGTCGAAACATTTCCGCGCGCTGACAAGCATTATCTCGTCTGCTATCCGTTCGAAGGGCGTCTTGCACACCAGACGCTCGGCATGTTGCTGACACGGCGGCTGGAGCGGGCGCGCGCCAAGCCGCTCGGCTTTGTCGCTAATGAATACGCGCTCGCGGTGTGGTCGCTCGGCGATATGTCGTCGATGATCCGGAGCGATCGGCTCAATCTCGACGCGCTGTTCGATGCCGACATGCTCGGCGATGACCTCGAAGCGTGGCTCGCGGAATCTGCGCTGATGAAGCGCACGTTCCGCACCTGCGCCGTGATCTCGGGCCTGATCGCGCGGCGGTTCACCGGCGAGGAGAAATCGCGCCGGCAGGTGCTGTTCTCGACCGATCTCGTCTACGATGTTTTGCGCAAGCATCAGCCTGACCATGTGCTGTTGCGCGCGGCGCGAGCCGATGCCGCGACCGGTCTTTTGGATATTCGCCGTCTCAGCGATATGCTGATCCGGATCAAGGGCCGAATCACGCACAAGGAGCTCGACCGGGTATCGCCGCTGGCGGTGCCGGTGATGCTGGAAATCGGCCGCGAAGCGGTTTATGGCGAAGCGTCTGACGAGTTGCTGGCGGAAGCCGCCGAGGAACTCGTCAAAGAGGCGATGTCGCCCGATCAGGATTGACAAGAGATGCACGGCGCGCAGGCGGCAGATCGGGTTCCAGAAGTGACTGTCGCGGGCGTGACGTTCACCGCGGATATCGCCGGTGCGTTGTTCTGGGAAGATGAGCGCCTGCTGGTCGTTTCCGATCTGCATCTTGAAAAGGGTTCCAGCTTCGCGCAGCGCGGTGTGCTGCTGCCGCCGTTCGATACGGCGGCGACGTTGGCCCGGCTCGGAGCGGTGATCGCGCGCCACGATCCGCGCACGGTGATTGCGCTGGGTGACAGCTTCCATGATCGCGAAGCGCATGAACGGCTGTCGCCGGATGACCGCGAAGCACTATCCACCTTGCAGATGCGGCGCGACTGGATCTGGATTTCCGGCAATCACGATCCGGCACTGCCGCGCGATCTTGGCGGTACGGTCGCGGACGAGGTCGCCATAGGGCCGATTGTGTTTCGCCATGAGCCGACCGGTGCGGTTGGCGAGATCGCAGGCCATCTTCATCCCAAGGCGCGTGTCTCGACACGCGGCCGTTCGGTCGAGCGGCGATGCTTTGCCAGCGACGGGGAGCGGGCGGTGATGCCGGCATTCGGCGCCTATACCGGTGGCCTCAGCATTCGCGATGTGGCCTTTGCGGCAATCTTCCAGACCCTGGCCTTCACCGCGCATGTGCTCGGCGATCGCCGCGTGCATACCATCGCGGCGTCGCGGTGTTACTGAACGCTCAGGCGGCCTTCTCCTGAACCTCACTGCAAAATTCCGCAAGACGATCAGCAAGACGAAGCGTAGCCGGACTTGCCTCAGGTGACGCCACCAGCGCGACTTCGGTCTTGTCGATTGGAGCGAAACCATCCTTTGCCGTCAGCACGCGATGATCAGGCTGAATGGCAATTTGCGGAAGGATGCTGAGCCCGAGCCCTGCGGCCACCGCCGCCTGAATGCCGGACAGGCTCGAACTGGTATAGGCCATGTGCCAGTTGCGTCCGGCCGACTCGATGGAATGGATCGCGCGGGTTCGATAGAGGCATCCGATCGCGAAGAACACCAGCGGCAGCGACTGTGCCTTTGCGTCGATTGGGTTCTTCTTGCTGGTCACCCAGTGCACGCGCTCCGGCCACACCGCAATGCCGCCTTTTTCGCCGGCGTCACGCTTGATCAGCGCCAGATCAATGTCGCCGCGTTCGAGGTCGCGGCGCAGATAGGTGCTCTGGTCGGCGCGCACGTCGAGTCGCACGCCCGGCCGCGACCGCGCGAAGTTCGCCAGTAGCTGGGTCAATCGATACGCGGCGAAATCCTCCGGGATGCCGAGCCGTACCGCGCCTTCCGTCGCCGGACGCACGAGAACGTCGCGTGCTTCTTCCGCCAGCGACAGAATCCGCCGTGCATAGGAGAGCAGGCGCTCGCCGTCTTCGGTGGGTGTCACCGTCTTGCCGTTGCGATTGAGCAAGATACGGCCGAAGTCGTCTTCGAGACGCTTGATCTGCTGGCTCACGGTGGATTGCGTGCGGTGGACGCGTTCGCCGGCGCGGGTAAAGCCGCCGGATTCCACCACAGAGACGAAGCTGCGCAGAAGCTCGAGATCCAGCATAGCCGCACCTATTTATTTTTCCACTGATTATGATTTTATCATTTAATTTTCAAATGACAATGAAGAGGCCTATTTCGGGAGGCGAAGGAGACAGCCATGTCCATCGCCGTCCCGTTGCCCGCTCAGAGTACGCGCAGTCATTGGCTGCCGTTCCAGATTGCCTTGTTTTGCGTGGTCTGGAGCCTGTCGTTCGCGGTCGCCAAGGTAGCGCTCGCCGATTGCCCGCCGTTAATGCTGCTTATGACGCGCTTTCTGCTGGCCGGACTGATCATGCTTGGACTCGCGGCTCTCAAGCCCGGAGAGATCGCTTTGACCAGGCGCGATCTTTTCGCATTCGTCGTGATCGGTATCGCCAACAACGCGATGTATCTCGGTCTCGGCTATGTCGGGCTGCGCACCGTCTCCGCCGGTCTGGGCACGCTCGTGGTCAGCGCCAATCCTGTGCTGACCGCCGTGTTGGCCGCGATGTTTCTCAGCGAGAGGCTGACCCTGCAAAAGATCATCGGTCTCGTGCTCGGCGTTGGCGGCGTGGGCTTTATCGTCACGCATCGTCTTTCCACAGGCGGCGGTCAGGACAATGCGACGGGTCTGATTTTCACCTTCTGCGCGCTGCTCTCGATCGTCGCGGGCACCATTCTTTACAAGAAACTTGCGCCGCAGGGCGGCATACTGATCGGCAACGCGGTGCAGAACCTCGCAGGCGGATTGGTGCTGATCCCGTTTGCGTTTTCATTCGAAAGCATCTCGGAGATTGTGCCGACCGGGCGGCTGTTGTTGTCGCTCGCCTATCTGACCCTGCTTGGATCGCTGGTCGGCTACCTGCTGTGGCAGCACCTGATCCGCGTCATGGGCGCGACGGCGGCGAGCTCTTACCACTTCCTGATGCCGCCGCTCGGGGTGCTGTTCGGCTGGCTCCTGCTCGGCGAGCACGTCACGCTGGCGGATATTCTCGGGATTGTACCGGTTGCACTCGGCATTTATCTGGTAACCCGGCCGTCGGTGCCATCCATCAAGGCTCAACGGAACCAGCGCTCGCCGGGGCCGTTGTCTGCCGCGGCCGGACGCGAGCATGACACATCAGAAAAACGATCACCGGAAGAAGCCAGAGCCGGAAAAGCCGGGGCATAAAGACGAGCAGCAGAGGCCATCCAGCCTGCGCGGCTTTCTGAAGACGCTCGGCCCCGGCCTCATCACCGGTGCCTCGGATGACGATCCGTCCGGCATCGGGACTTATAGCCAGGCGGGTGCGCAGCTGGGTTACGGCATCGGCTGGACCATGCTGCTGACATTCCCGCTGATGGTGGCGATTCAGGAAATCTCTGCTCGGGTTGGTCGCGTCACAGGCCTTGGCATCGCCGGCAATGTCTGCCGCCATTACCCAGTCTGGGTGCTCAACATCATCGTGGCACTGCTCTTCATCGCCAACACGATCAATATCGCAGCGGATCTGGCGGCCATGGGCGATGCGCTCAAGCTTTTGATCGGTGGTCCCGGCTTTCTCTACGTGCTGGTGTTCGGTGTGGCCTCGACTGTTGCTCAGATTTTTCTCGACTACAAACGTTACAGCTCCGTGTTGAAATGGCTGACGCTCAGCCTGTTCGCTTACGTCGCTGCGCTTGCGGTGACGAAAGTCTCGTGGGGTGATGCGCTGCGCGGAATCGGTATCCCGCATGTGCAATGGACATCAGCGTTCCTGACCACGCTGGTCGCCATCCTCGGCACGACCATCTCCCCCTATCTGTTCTTCTGGCAAGCCTCTCAGGAGGCGGAGGAGCAGCGTATCGATTCGAAGAAGCGGCCGCTCGTAGAAGAGCACCATGGAGCACAGAAGGAGTTTCACCGCATCCGCGCTGACACCATTGTGGGGATGGCGTTCTCGAATCTGATTGCGATCTCGATCATCATCACGGCAGCGGCGACACTGAATGCGGCGGGTAAAACCGACATCGAATCGTCCGCGCAGGCGGCGGAAGCACTCAAACCGATTGCCGGTGTTTTTGCCGAGTTCATTTTCGCGCTCGGCATTATCGGTACCGGGTTGCTGGCCGTTCCGGTGCTCGCGGGGTCTGCAGCTTACGCGATCGGCGAGGGCCGCCGATGGCCGGTCGGCCTTGCCCGCAAGCCGCGTGAAGCGCGGGCGTTTTATTCGGTGCTGGCATTGTCGGCCGGTATCGGCATCGGTCTTAATTTTACGCCGATCAATCCGATCTCGGCATTGTACTGGAGCGCTGTGATCAACGGCGTGCTCGCGGTGCCCGTCATGGTTCTGTTGATGGTCATGGCGCGCCGCCGCGATGTGATGAGCAAGTTTGCGATCACCGGTCCGCTGCTCTGGCTGGGGTGGCTGTCGACGGCGGCAATGGCGATCTGCGTCGTCGCGATGATCGCAGGTTTCTTCTTCTAATCCCTGCGGAAGACCACAGACGCGAGCCATCCGGTCATGATCGCCATCATCGCGGTGGCCAGACCATAGAGCAGCCCATGATAGCGGGCGGAATTGGCGACGAACTGTTCGAAGCCGACCTTGACGATTTCAAACGCGGTTTCCGTTTTGGCGAGAACCGCGCCGTCGGCGAACAGCTTGATGTCGACAGTGTAGGTTCCGGTCGGCACCTCCGCGGGCAGCGGAATGCCGGTCCGAAACAGCGTCGGCGTAAGGAATGTCACCGCATTGGTCTGTTCGCGATAAAGCCCGTGGTCGGTGCGCAGCCGCACGAAGGCGGTTCGGAACGGGTCGCTCGCGACCGTGTTGGCGACATCGGGCCCCATGCGCTGCGGCAAAGGAAAGCTGGCCATGCCAATCTGCTGCCGGCGCTGCACATCCGGCGAAGCGATGTTGTCGATCGGACGGTTGGCAAAGATCCCGAGATAGGCCGGGACCTGAATGAACTGGCGTGAATCGACATTGATCCAGATGCCGAGCTTGCGCTCCTTGCGCCGGGTGACCATGTCGGCGCGCGGCCCGCTCACCGTCACCACGATGTCGTAGGCTATGCCGGGAGGCTTGGATTTGCTGTCGCGTTCGATCGATCCGAACAGGACAAGTTCTTCTCCGGAATAATTCGGCGTCACCGTGACGCGGTGGTTGGAAACCGAGACGATCAGGTTTTCCGCGTTCGCGGTGATGCTGCCCGCGGCGAGGGTGAGCAACAATGCGGCAAGGAAGGGGAGCGCGCGGTGTTTCATCCGCCGATCCCCAGATCGCGAATGGAATAGAGCTCCTGCGGACGGATCACCAGTTCGACCGCAAAGCGGATACCAACCGACAGGATCAGAAGTCCAAGCAGCAGGCGCAGATGCTCGCCGCGGATTCGCTGCCCGGCCCGCGCACCGAACTGCGCGCCGATGACGCCGCCCACCATCAGCACCAGCGCCAGCACTGCGTCGACGAGGTGATTGGTTACGGCATGCAGCACGGTCGCCATCACCATCGTCACCAGTGTCAGTGCCATCGAGGTGCCGATCACCGTCGCGGTGGGCACCCGCAGCACATAGATCATGATCGGGATCAGCAGAAAGCTGCCGCCGATGCCCATGATGGCGCCGAGAAAGCCGACCAGCAGTCCGACGGCGATCACCGGGATCACCGATAGATAAATCTTGGAACGCTTGAAGCGCATCTTCAGCGGCAGGCCGAGAATCCAGCCCTGAGCCCGCGCGCGCCGGGTAATGACAGTGTTGCCGCGCCGCGCCCGCAAGATGGCGCGCAGGCCTTCAAGGAACATCAGGGTGCCGACCGCAGTGAGCAGCACCACATACGACAGCGCGATGATCAGATCGAGTTGCCCGACCGATCGCAGCAACGCGAAAATCCACACGCCCAATGCCGTGCCTGTGACACCGCCGCAGAGCAGGATCATGGATAGCGCCGGGTCGATCGCGCGCTTGCGCCAATAGGACAGCGCGCCGGAGAACGACGAGGCCGCCATGTGGCTTGAGACCGAGGCGACGGCGACCGCCGGTGAAATTCCGACGAAGATCAGCAGCGGCGTCATCAGGAATCCGCCGCCGATGCCGAACATGCCGGACACAAATCCGACCGCCGCGCCCATCGTCAGGATGAGAAAGATATTGACCGGAATGTCGGCGATCGGGAGGAAAAGTTGCACGCGCGTTCGCTTGGATTTTGCGCGGGTCCGGGACCTCGCAGCAGTGAGTGTGCCGCGACGCGGGTCATGCGCCGCGCTTCTGCTTAGCCGAAATCGTTTGCGGGCGCGCTAGAGAATCCGGCTGGCGGGCCGAAAAATGCGCGGTGTGGTTTCGGGATTGTGCCGCGTTAATCTTAACGCGGCCGCTGTCCTCGGTGCGCTCGCTCAGCGGATCTGCGGGACTACCGGCTTGCGCTTTTCGCGGCCGTCTTGGCCGACTTCGCCGCAGGCGTTGCGGGTGCGGCGACGTCCCATCCGCCGGCCGGCGCGCCAACGGCGGTGGCTTCGTCGGGCTGTCCTTCGGGCGTGAAGGTCTGGACTGCGAGTTTTGCTGCGGCAAGCGACTGGGCATCGAGGCGCTTGGCGATATCGTCGCGCTTGCGGCCGGAATCCCCGTCGCCCTGGGCTGCGGCCAAGCTGAACCATTTGAAGGATTCGGCGAGATTCTGCTCCACGCCAATGCCGCGGGCATAGAGAATGCCGAGATTGAACTGGCTGTCCGCGACGCCGCGCTCGGCTGCCTTGCGGAACCATTGCGACGCGCTCTTGTAGTTCGGTCCCGCGCCGCCGCCGTCAGCGTCGAGCACCGCGAGGTTATGCATCGCCTTGGCGCTGCCCTTCTCGGCGGCCTGCAGGTAGTAGCCGCGTGCGGTCTCGATGTCCTTCTTCAGGCCGAGTCCCTTCTCGTAAAGCGTACCAAGGCGGAATGTCGCTGGGACAATGCCGCCTGCTGAGGCGCGCTCATACCATTTCGCTGCGGTGGTATAGTCAGCCGCAACGCCGCGGCCTTCGGCGTAGCGCACGCCGATTTCAAAGGCTGCACCCGGCTCGCCCCGGTTGGCCGCGTTGCGAAGTGCGGCGCTGCCGATGGCTTCGGGCAATTTGTCCGCGACCGGGGTCAGCTTGATTTTCGCAGTGGTCTTTGCGCCTGATGGGATGGTCACGGACACCCGTTCCTGCGGCGTGAGGATCGAGCCGGTAACGTCGGGCGCAACGGGAGCTGCGGCCGGCGCCGCGACAGGTTCAGCGGGAGCTGCAGCAGGAATCGAAGGCATCTGAGGGACTGAAATGATCTGCGGCCCGCTCATCGGTGACTGTCGCGTGAGCAGTGTCGGCGAGGTCATCGACGGCGTGAGCGCAGGCGAAGCGTCGGAGCGCGGTCCGTTTTCCGGCGCAGGCGGCGGAACCGGCGGCGTCACGCTGGATTCGGCAGGCAGCGACGAGTTCGAACTGTCGTGTCCGCTGAGCAGATTCATGCCCATCTTGACGGTGCCGAGCACGATCACGACGACGCTTGCGCCCACCAGAAGGGCGCGGATCTTCGAGGAGATGCCGGAATCTCCGATCGCCGCAGCCTTGGCGGCGTTGCGGGCGGCATCGTTGAGCGCGGTGACGCGGTTTGGTTTCGGCCCGGTGGCTGCCGGAGGCGCGGCCGCGGCGGCCTGCGCGGCGCGGCGCGCGGCCTGAATGAAGTTGGTCGAACTGACCGGTTCCTGCTTGCTCGCGGAAATCTCGTTCAGAACAACTTCCGATGCGGCAATGCGTTCGGACGGGCTGGACCCGCCGCGCAATGGCTGCATGCGGGTGCCCGGCTCCAGCGGATGATCCGGCGGCAGGCTGGGATCGATCGGACTGCGCGGGGTCGGAGGCGGACGCACTGATGCCGGTGCAGCGGAAGGGGCTTCCACGCTGGAAGGCTGCGCGATGTCGAGCGCCTGCGCGGCGGATTGCGCGGCTTGCGGGCGTGCAATCGGAGCCTGCGCCGCAGCCGGATTCGGCATTTCGGGGCGCTGCACCGGCGCGAACGATGTGGCGGGGCGTGGCGGCTCCGGCGCATAGGCCTCGCGTGCGCGGGGGGCAGGCATGGCCTGCTCGCGCGGCATCTCGCGTGTTGCGGGAGCAGCAGTCCGTGCGTTGCGCAGATCGCCCTCGATCTGCGCCAGCCGGTCGACGACGTGGCTGAGCGTGTTGTGAACGGCTTCGAGCGAATCCTGCGTATGCCGGTTGGTTTCCGACTGGCTGAAGCGGATGTCGGTCAGTTCACGCTTGAGGGTGTCGACAAACTCGCTGTCCATCGGCGCAACGGCGCGCAGGCCCGGATCACCTGCTGCGCTGCTGACGCGCTGGTTTTCGAGATGACGGAGAATGTCGGACAGCCCTTCTTCGACCCGTGCGAGGTTTCCGCCGCGCGTCTCCGACGCTTCAAGCCGTTCAAGAAGATGATGGACGCGCTGTTCGACATGGCTGAGCGACGCAGCGCTGCCATTGCCGACCTGAAGATTGTCGAGCCGGTCCGAAATCGTGCGAACCGCATTGTCGAAATAGACCGTGTCGCCCGCGGGCGGGCGCTCGCGCTGTTCAAGCGCCGTGGTCAGCACGGCGATACGTTGTTCGAGCGCCGACAGAATATCGCCGCTGCCGCCCGCTCGTGCGAGCTGATCGACCTTGACCGACAGAGTCTGGACATGACCGGCGAGTTCGTTCAGCGCATCATTCGATGCGACATTCGAGACGATCACCTTGAGCGCTGCGATGGCGTCTTCCAGCTGCCGAACCGTTGCCGGATCGTGACTGGATCGCACGATGGTATCGATCTTGCCGCCAAGATTGCGGATCGCGTCGTCAAAGCCGGCGAGTTGTTCGGCGGGCTTGAGCGCGCGCAGTTCGCTGTAGATGTCAGACAGCGCACGTTCGATGCCGGACAGCGCCGTGCTGTCGATGCCGCTGGAGCGCGTCTCGTCGATGCGCCGTCCGAGCGAGCGGATTTCGCCTTCGAGGGATTCGATCGCGCGACGCGGCATCGCCTCGGTGATCGCCTGCCGGATCTCACTCAGCTCGCTGCGGAACGAGGCGATCGACTGCTCGATGCCATCGGGCCGGCGCAGCATTTCGATCTGGCTGGTGATCTGGGACAACTGCCGCTCAAGACCGGAGAAGTCGGCCTGCGGCTGGATCGGCGGTGCATGGTTCACGAATGATGGCGGCGGCATCCGCACGGACGGCTGCGGCATGGCGCGCGGCGCGCCGTCGAGTTCGCCCTGCCGCGCAACGATTTCCGCGATGGAGAAATCCATCGGAGACATGCTGGGCGACGTGACGGGGGCAGTGCGGGCAGCCGGAGCAGCCTGATACGGCGGGGGCGGGGGCTGGGTGCCGCTTGAGATCTGCGACAACCGGGCATCGAGCCGCGAAATGGCGTCGTTCAGTTGCCGCGCAACGGCTGGATCGTTTTTCGGGGCACCCGGAGCACGCGAAATATGCTCGACTTGGCGGCTGATCGAATCCAGCCGCTTATGGATTTCGGCGACGTCCTGGGCTTCGCGGGGTGCGGCTGCGGGGCTGCCGATTGCCGAATTCAGCCAGTCTCCCAAGGACATACCGGCACGGCGCGCGGAAGCTTCGGCCCTTTCGCGGACCGATGGCTCGATTCCGTCAACACTCCACGATACGCGCGCTGTCATGCCTTGGTCCGGTCTTGGCGCTGGCTCCTGCCAGTGCGCTTCAGACCCCCGCGTCCCATTGAAGAGACAATCAAATTTCGACGCGAGACGTCTGTTTCCAGTCCCGACTTTTTCGCGTTACGGTAAATACCGGGTTAATGAAACGCCGGCAGCCCTATTAATAATTCTCGGGCCTGAGGCGTCAGCTGGAGGACGGCCGCGTAAACAGGCCGCTGAGATCGCCGAGATCCTGTTCCGTGATTGTGCAGTGAGCGGAATTCATGACCGACGACTGCCCGATATAGGCCCAGTAAATGAACTCTGCGCGAGGGATCGACGCCCTGGCATCAACGCCGGATTCTCGCAGGAGCTTGGCGATATAAGCGACCCGACGGGCATCGACGGTCGCGACAACCTTGGCTGCATCGGCATCCGAGGCGGCCCATGAGCGGAAGGCGCGATCAAGGCTTCTGTCTTCGTTAAAAGCCATCTTCATCAAATAAGTCAGCCGCGCAGGCCCTATGATCGATGAGTCAATCTCGCGGATCACTCCATCGGTCGCGCGCTCCTGCCAGGTCGCCAGGAGCTGGGTGCGAAAATCGGCGATGCTATTGAAATGCCAGTAGAAACTGCCTCTTGAGACCTGCAGGCCTTCGGCCATCATGCCGGTTTTCAGCGCGGCGGCGCCTTGCCGGGCAAGTGTCCGCAGCCCGTGGGCAATCCATTGCTCGCGGGTGAGGCGGTCTTTCGAGAGTGAGGCTTCTGCAACTCCAACCATGCACAAGTGTATTGACACAAAAAGGCGGTGCGCGCTAGGCTCCGTACAGATGTGTATGGATTTCTTGGCGGAATATGGCAACGCGACCCGGCAGGTCCTGTCCGGGGAATGGGCGATGCACTTCTGCCGTGGTTGAATTCCGAGAGATCGAAGGCGTCGATATGAATGGTGTCGATACAATCGCGCTTGCCGACAACGGCGCGTATCGCGCATTTCGATGTCATGGTCGGGTCATCGAAGGCAGTCCATGTGCTGATGCGACGCATCGCAAAACAATTTGCGCAATCCCCGTTCAATTCTGAGCCGAGAGACATTCCATGACGATCTACAAAGCGCCCGTCGAAGACGTAACCTTCCTTCTCAACGATGTCTTTCAGATCGATAAATACAACAACCTTCCAGGCTTCAGCGACGCGACGGCAGATGTCCGCGCCGCGATTTTCGACGAAGCCGCCAAGCTCGCCGAGCAGGTGCTTCATCCGCTGAACCATAGCGGCGATCAGGAAGGCTGCACGCGTCACGACGACGGCAGCGTCACGACGCCAAAGGGTTTCAAGGAAGCATTCAAGCAATTCGCCGATGGCGGCTGGATCGGCCTGGCGGCGCCGCAGGAATACGGCGGGCAGGGCCTGCCGGCGTCACTGTCGGAAACGGTCAGCGAATTCATGTCGTCGGCCAACATGGCCTTTGGCATGTACGGCGGCCTGACCCAGGGCGCCATGGCGGCGCTTCTCGTGCACGGCACACCGGAACAGAAGAACACCTTTGTGCCCAACATGGTCACCGGCAAATGGACCGGCACCATGAACCTGACCGAACCGCAGTGCGGCACCGACCTCGGCCTGATGCGTACAAAGGCGGTCAAGCAGGCCGACGGCACCTACAAGATTACGGGCACCAAGATCTTCATTTCCGGCGGCGAGCAGGATCTCACCGAAAACATCGTGCATCTGGTGCTGGCGCGAATCGAAGGCGCGCCGGCCGGCATCAAGGGCGTCTCGCTGTTCGTCGTTCCGAAAAGGAAGATCAATCCCGATGGCTCGCTCGGCGGATCGAACGGCGTGTCATGCGGTTCGATCGAACACAAGATGGGCATTCACGGCAATTCGACCTGCGTGCTGAATTTCGACAACGCGGTCGGCAACCTGGTCGGCGCCGAGAACAAGGGCATGGAGGCGATGTTCGTGATGATGAACGAGGCGCGTCTCGGCGTCGGCGTTCAGGGCCTGTCGCAGTCCGAAGTTGCCTACCAGAACGCGGTCGCCTATGCGAAGGACCGCCTGCAGGGTCGCTCCATCAGCGGCGTGAAGGCTCCCGACAAGCCCGCCGATCCGATCATTGTTCATCCCGACGTGCGCCGCACGCTGATGTCGATCCGTGCGTTCAACGAAGGTGCGCGCGCGCTCGTGGTGTGGACATCGCTGAAAAGCGACGTGGCGCATCGCTCCGACGACCCGAAGGAGCGCGAGGCCGCCGACGACCACATGGGTCTTCTGACCCCGGTCATCAAAGGCGTGCTGACCGATCAGGGTTTTGCCAACGCGGTTGCCGCCCAGCAGATGTTCGGTGGTCACGGTTTCATCGTCGAGACCGGCGTGGAGCAATTCGTGCGCGATGCTCGCATCACGATGCTTTACGAAGGCGCCAATGGCATCCAGGCGCTGGATCTGGTCGGCCGCAAGCTCGGCCGTGCCGGTGGACGTGCGATCACTACGTTCTTCAACGAAGTCGCTGCCTTCTCCAAGGAGAACGCCGGCAATGAAGCGATGAAGCCCTACATCGCGCCGCTCAGCGCGGCGGTGAAGGACCTTCAGCAGGCCACCATGTGGCTGATGCAGAACGCGATGGCCAAGCCGGACAACGCTGGTGCGGCCTCCACCGACTACATGCATCTCTTCGGCCTGGTCGCGATCGGTTACATGTGGGCGCGCATGGCCAAAGTTGCGCAGGACAAGCTGGCGGAGTCCGGCGAGCAGCCCTACCTGAAGTCCAAGCTTGTGACAGGCAGGTTCTTCATGGAACGGATGCTGCCGGAGACGGCGCTGCGCCTCGCGCGTATCCAGACCGGCGCGGACTCGATGATGGAACTGTCTGCCGAGGCGTTCTGAGCTTTTCAGTTTCCTCGCGCCGGACCCCGGCGCGAGAATTCATCAATCACTTGGTCTCAAGGGAGGGCGTCATGCCTGAGGCATTTATCTACGATCATGTCCGCACGCCGCGCGGCAAAGGCAAATCCGACGGCTCTCTGCACGAAGTCACGGCGCTGGCGCTGGCGACCGCGCCGCTGAAGGCGCTCAAGCAGCGCAACAATCTTCAAGAGGACACGGTGGACGATGTCATCCTTGGCGTTGTCGATCCGGTCGGCGAGGCTGGCGGCGATATCGCGCGCTTCGCCGCGCTGGGCGCCGGTCTCGGCGAGGCGGTGCCGGGCATCCAGATCAGCCGCTTCTGTGCTTCCGGTCTCGACGCCGTCAACTTCGCTGCCGCACAGGTCATGTCCGGCCAGCACGAACTCACCATCGGCGGCGGCGCGGAATCCATGAGCCGCGTCGGCATTCTCTCGTCCGGCACGGCGTGGCCGGTGGACCCCTCCATGGCGGTGCCGAGCTACTTCATGCCGCAGGGCGTCGCGGCGGATCTGATCGCCACCAAGTACGGCTTCTCCCGCGATGACGTCGATGCCTACGCCGTGCAAAGCCAGGATCGCGCGGCCAAGGCGTGGAGCGAAGGGCGCTTCAAGAACTCCGTGGTTCCGGTGAAGGATATCAACGGCATCACCATTCTCGACAAGGACGAGCATATGCGTCCAGGCACGACGATGCAGTCGCTGGCGCAGTTGCAGCCGTCATTCGCCGCAATGGGCGCGATGGGTGGCTTCGACGCGGTGGCCGTGCAGTCGCATCCCGAAATCGAGGGCGTGAACTACGTGCATCACGCGGGCAATTCGTCGGGCATCGTCGATGGCGCCGCCGCGGTGCTGCTCGGTAATGCCGAAGCCGGCAAGAAGCGCGATCTGAAGCCGCGCGCGAAAATCCGCGCGTTCGCGAACATCGGCTCCGAGCCCGCGATGATGCTGACCGGCCCGGTCGACGTCACCAAGAAGGTGCTGGAGCGTTCCGGCATGAAGCTGTCGGATATCGATCTGTTCGAACTCAACGAGGCCTTCGCCTCCGTGGTGCTGCGCTACATCCAGGCCTTCGGAATCGACAACGACAAGATCAACGTCAATGGCGGCGCGATTGCCATGGGCCATCCGCTCGGCGCGACCGGTGCGATGATTCTCGGCACCGTGCTCGATGAACTCGAGCGCACCAACAAATCCACCGCTCTCGTCACGCTGTGCATCGGCGGCGGCATGGGCACCGCGACCATCATAGAGCGCGTTTGACCCTTTTCCCTCCCCTTGATGGGGAGGGTCGGCGAACGGAGTGAGCCGGGGTGGGGTGATGTCTCAGAGAAACAGAGACCCCACCCCCGGCCCCTCCCCACAAGGGGGAGGGGAGCAGTGATAACCGCCGCGCCCGACGGCTGCAGGCATTGAGGGAGTTGGATAATGACCTACAAGAATTTCAAGGTTGAGACCGACGCGGACGGCATTGCCGTCGTGACCTGGGACATTCCCGGCAAGTCAATGAACGTGCTGGACGAAACCACCGGCACCGAGCTCGCCGCGATCGTCGATGCGACCACCAAGGACGCAGCGATCAAGGGTGTCGTCATCACCTCCGGCAAGGAAGCGTTCTCCGGCGGCGCCGACCTGACCATGCTGGAAGGCATGAACCGCAATCACGCGGAGATGCTCAAGACCAAGGGTGAAGAAGCCGCCAACAAGTACGTCTTCGACGAGGTCTCCAGGCTTTCGCAGAACCTGCGCAAGATCGAGACCTCGGGCAAGCCGTGGGTCGCGGCGATCAACGGCCTCGCCTTCGGCGGCGCATTCGAACTGGCGCTGGCCTGTCACTATCGCGTTGCGTCGGACAATCCGAAGACCCGTCTCGGCCTGCCCGAGATCAAGGTCGGTCTGTTCCCGGGCGGCGGCGGCACGCAGCGGCTCCCGCGCATGATCCAGCCGATGGAAGCGGTGCAGATGTTGCTCAAGGGCGACGCCATCGATCTGAAGAAGGCCACGGCGCTCGGCATCGTCGGCGCGGTGGTGCCCGCGGCCGATCTCATCAAGGCTGCGAAGGACTGGATCAAGGCGGGCGGCAAGGCCGTCGCGCCTTGGGACGAGAAGGGCTTCAAGCTGCCCGGCGGCGCGGTCTATTCGAAGGCCGGCATGCAGTTCTTCCCGCCGGCGAATGCGATCCTGCGCCGCGAGACTTACGACAACTATCCGGCTGCGCGCGCGATCATGCAGTGCGTTTATGAAGGCCTTCAGTTGCCGATGGATGCGGCGCTGCGCGTCGAGTCGCGTTACTTCTCGAAGATCCTGCGCTCGAAGGAAGCGGCGGCGATGATCCGCTCGCTGTTCGTGTCGATGCAGGAACTCAACAAGGGCGCGCGTCGTCCGCAGAACGTGCCGCCGACCAAGGTCAAGAAGCTTGCCGTCATCGGCGCGGGTTTCATGGGCGCCAGTGTTGGCTTCGTGTCGGCGCAGGCCGGCATTGATGTGGTGCTGATCGACCGCGATCAGGAAAGCGCCGACAAGGGAAAGGGCCACGCCAAGGTCATGCTTGACGGCCAGATCGCCAAGGGCCGCATGAAGCAGGACAAGGCCGACGCCATTCTCGCGCGCATCACCGCCACGCCGGATTACAATGCAATCAAGGATTGCGATCTGGTGATCGAGGCCGTGTTCGAGGACCGCAAGGTCAAGGCCGAGACCTATGCCAAGGCCCAGCCGCTGCTGCGCGATGGCGCGATCTTCGCGTCCAACACCTCCACGCTGCCGATCAATTCGCTGGCCGAGGAATGGAAGGACCAGTCGAAGTTCATCGGCATCCACTTCTTCTCGCCGGTCGAGAAGATGATGCTGGTGGAGATCATCGTCGGCAAGAACACCGGCGATCTGGCGCTCGCCACCGCGCTGGACTACGTGAGGCAGATCAACAAGACGCCGATCGTGGTCAATGACTCGCGCGGTTTCTTCGCCAACCGTTGCGTGCTGCGCTACATCTCCGAAGGCTACGAGATGTTCAAGGAAGGCGTGCCGCCGGCGATGATCGAGAATGTCGGCAAGATGGCCGGTATGCCGGTCGGTCCGTTGTCGCTCAACGACGAGGTCGCCATCGATCTGTCGCTGAAGATCCTCAAGGCCACCGAGGCCGACATGGGCGCACAGTCGGTCGATCCGGAGCAGAAAGCGCTGCTGGTCGAGATGGTGGAGAAGCGCGGACGGTTCGGCCGCAAGAACGGCAAGGGCTTCTACGACTATCCCGAGAAGGGCAAGGGTCAGAAGAAGCTGTGGCCGGAGCTGACGAGCTTGCAATCCAAGCATCTCGATCCGGACACGCTGGATGTCGAGGAACTGAAGCAGCGTTTCCTTGTGGTGCAGGCGGTGGAAGCCGCGCGCACGGTCGAGGATCATGTCATCACCGATCCGCGCGAAGCGGATGTCGGCTCGATCCTCGGGTTCGGCTTCGCGCCGTTCACCGGTGGCACGCTGTCCTACATCGACTTCATGGGCACCAAGACCTTCGTCGAGCTGTGTCACAGGCTCGAGAAGAAGTACGGCTCGCGCTTCACGCCGCCGAAGCTTCTGATCGACATGGCCGCCAAGGGCGAGACATTCTATGGCCGCTTTGCGCCGAAGAGAGCTGCGGCGTAACCGTTCGCCGCCATCGGATAAAGAAAAAGGCGGGATCATCGATCCCGCCTTTGTCATGTTAGGTAATCGCGGTTACGAGGCCTTCAGCAATCCTTCGGCGCTGAGCGCTTCCTGCACCTTCGGCCGTGCAGCGACACGCGCCTTGTAGGCGGTCAGATTCGAAAGGGCGGAAATGTCGAGGCCGACGCGATCCGCCCAGGCAAGCATCGTGAAGAGATAGGCATCCGGCACGGTGAACTGGCTGCCCATCACATAATCCCGGCCCTTCAGGGCCTGATCGATGTACTTGAACTTGCCCATCAAGCGGTCCTTGAAGAACGCCTTGGTGTCGTCGGAGAGCACCGGCTGGAACAGCGGGCTGAAGTTCTTGTGCAGTTCACTGGCGATGAAATTCAGCCATTCCTGGAGCTTGTAACGTTCGCTGGAGCCTGCGGCGGGTGCCAGATTTTTCTGCGGCGCGGAATCGGCGATCATCTGGACGATAACGGCGCCTTCGGTCAGCAGGTCGCCATTGGTGAGGCCGAGCGCCGGCACCTGACCCTTGGGGTTTACCGCCGTGTAGTCGCTGCCGTCCTCGAGCTTCTTCGCTTTCAGGTCGACCCTGACCAGGTCGAACGGCAGACCGGCCTCTTTCAGGGCGATATGGGGGGAGAGCGAGCAGGCGCCGGGCGAATAATACAGTTTCATGGGAGGTATCCCTTTTGAAAATTTGAACATTGGGGCATTGGCAAGGCCTATGACCGTCTCCTAAATGCAGGTATGTCAAGATTGATGCAACTGCATTTATTAGGGTAAGCTGGGATAGCCCCACCGGCACGGACGACACCATGAAGCGCAAACCATCCACCGAGGCGACAGAGGTCTGGATCCGTCTGATGCGGGTTCAGGGCAAGGTGCTCGGCGCTGTCGAGCAGGATCTCAAGAAGGCCGGCTTTCCGCCGCTCGCCTGGTACGACGCGCTGCTCGAGCTCTCGCGCGCGCCAAGCGGCGAACTTCGCCCGGTCGAACTCGAAAAGCAGATGCTGTTGCCGCAGTATTCGACGTCGCGTCTGATCGATCGTCTGGTCGAGGAAGGTCTTGCGGCGCGTCGCGAGTGCAAGATGGACAAGCGCGGCCTGTTCGTCGAGATCACCGATGCCGGACGCGAATTGCAGAAGAAGATGTGGAACTCCTATTCCGCTGCGATCGAGCGGCATATCGGCTCAAAACTCTCCGATGCCGATGCCGTCAAGCTGAGCGGTTTGCTCGATCGGCTCGGATGTTGTGCAAGCGCGCCGCAGGCTGTCACTGTCTCCAGGGAAGCCGTCAAAGAATCAGCCAAAGAAACCACGTCGGCGCGATGATCCTTTCTTTACCTCTCGCGGTTACGGATGCCCGCGTCCGTGGCATCCGCCTGCATCGTGCACTGACACTCAAACCGAAGCCTCTTACCTGGATGTCCCATGGCGCGTGATCAGATCGATATGACACCGCTGGATTCGCGGGACGAACTGGTCGCGTGGCTGGAGGCCGGCGTAAAGCCGAAGTCCGAATTCCGCATCGGCACCGAGCACGAAAAAACCCCGTTCACGCTGGAGGGCCACAGGCCCGTGCCTTATGAAGGCGCGCGCGGCATCGGCGCTCTGCTCGAAGGCATGCAACTCCTGCTCGGCTGGGAGCCGATCATGGAGAACGGCAACATCATCGGTCTGCATGACGTCACCGGCGGCGGCGCCATCTCGCTCGAGCCCGGCGGCCAGTTCGAGCTGTCCGGCGCACCGGTCGAAACCGTGCACCAGACCTTGTCCGAACTGATGGCGCATCTGGCGCAGGTGCGCGAAGTCGCGACACCGCTCGGCATCGGCTTTCTCGGCCTCGGCATGACGCCGTCATGGTCGCGCAAGGAGATGCCGGTGATGCCGAAGGGCCGCTACCGGATCATGACCAACTACATGCCGAAGGTCGGCAAGTACGGTCTCGACATGATGTACCGCACCTGCACGGTGCAGACCAATCTCGATTTCTGTTCCGAAGCCGACATGGTCAAGAAGCTGCGCGTGTCGGTGGCGTTGCAGCCGGTGGCGACTGCGCTGTTCGCGAACTCGCCTTTCACAGAAGGCAAGCCGAACGGTTTCCTGTCATTCCGCTCCGAGATCTGGCGCGACACCGATAACGCCCGCGCCGGCATGATTCCATGGGCGTTCGAGGACGGCATGGGCTTCGAGCGCTGGGTCGATTACGCGCTCGACGTCCCGATGTATTTCGTCAAGCGCGGCGACGATTACATCGATGTGTCCGGATCGTCGTTCCGTGATTTCTTCGACGGCAAGAACAAGATGATGCCTGGCGAGAAGCCGACATTGTCCGACTGGGCCAATCATCTCTCGACGATTTTCCCTGAGGTGCGCCTGAAGCGTTATCTCGAGATGCGCGGCTCCGATGGCGTGCCATGGCAGCAACTGCCGTCACTGCCGGCGTTCTGGGTCGGCCTGCTGTATGACGACGAAAGCCTCGACGCCGCGTGGGACATCGCCAGGCGCTGGACCGCGCATGAGCGGCAGGCTTTGCGCGACGACGTGCCGCGTCTCGGCTTCAAGGCGAAAATCGGCAACCGCTATCTGTTCGAGGTCGCACGGGATTGCATGGTGCTGGCCCATAAGGGGCTCGCGCGGCGCGGCAAGATCGACCACCTGGGCCGTGACGAAACACGGTATCTGGAGCCGCTCGATCACATTATGGATACGGGACTTACCCCTGCGGAGCGGCTGCTCGAGAAGTTCAACGGCGCCTGGCGGCATTCCGTCGATCCGGTGTACAGCGAATACGCATTCTAACTCAGCAAGTTACCGTCTTCACGAGAATGTTGTTCCGGCATTTATCTGCCGTTCATCTGCCGTACATCCGCACGGCGATTGAATAGGCGGCATCTGTCCGGCCAATCACGCCCGTTCTCCGCTGAAAGCGATGGCATGCTTCCAATCTGCAATTTCAGATCATGCATCGGCGTTTGCGTCGCATTGATGGCTGCGCTGGTCCTGTCGTGTCTTGTCCCGGTCCAGCCGGTTCAAGCGCAGGCCAGTTTCGATCGCCCCGGCAACGATTATCTGCGCACGCCGATACCGTCGGGTGATCCGGCTTTATGCGCATTGCAATGTGAGCGCGACCGGCGCTGTCGCGCATGGAGCTTCAACTATCCAACCGTCAGCGATGAAAGTGCGATCTGCTGGCTCAAGAATGCGGTGCCGCCGCGCGTGCCGAGCAATTGCTGCGTCTCCGGCGTGCGGGGCGCGGGCGTTGTCGAGCCGCGCAACAGCGCGCTTGAGGTCGAGACGGACCGGCTCGGCGGCGATTATCGCAGTGTCGATGTGGACGTCGATCCGAAAGGCGAGACCTGCAAGGCGGTGTGCGACGAGGATCAGAAATGCCGCGCATGGACCTATGCGCGGCCCGGCTATATCGGAAAATCGGCGCGCTGCTTCCTGAAGGATCACGTCAAGCCGCCGCGCCGCAAGCCGGGGTTTATTTCCGGCGTCGTGCGGTAGCCGGTTCCATAGCCAAACAATACTCCGATTTGTGCGTTAGGGCTGGGACTGAACCACGTCAGGAGTGTCCCGATGATGCCTGTCCGCAGTGTATTCGCCATAGCCTCGATCGTCGCACTCACGAGCGCGGCTGCATTCGCGCAGCGCGGGTGGGAAAGCTATGATGCCGGCCATCCGGTCACAGTGGAAGGATTGATCCTGGTCAGCACGTTTGAAGACCCGCAGGCGACCATTTCTGTCAAGGGCGCTGACAAGATCTGGACCGTGACACTGGCGCCCATCTCGCAAATGATCGAGCGCGGCCTGAAGGCGGATCTCGTCTCAGTCGGCAAGAAGGTGTCGGCTTACGGATATCCGTCGAAAATCGAGATGAATGAAATGCGCGCCGAACGAATTTCGATGGACGGCAAGACCTACGAGTTGCGCTGATAACGTCAGCGGCCGGGCGCAGCTTCAATGCACCGACGAGAATGACCGTGCGATCCGGAATCCCGACAACCATGTCCAGACCGGCTGGCTTTTGATGCCGAGATCCCACGAGCCGACGATGGCATCGACGCGCCCGACAAGATTTTCGACCGGCAGCAATCCGACGCCGCCATCGGCGACGGAGACGCGGCTGTCGGCGGAATTGTCGCGGTTGTCGCCCATCACAAACAGACGATCCGGCGGCACCGTCACCTCGCGCGTGTTGTCGAGGAAGCCGTGCTCTTTCAGTTTGAACAGGATGTGCTCGCGCCCGCCCGGCAGCGTTTCAGCGAAACGGGCTGCGGGCGTGACCCCGCCACTTTCATCTTCAGCCTCACCGCGGCCGTCGGGCCGCATTGCGACCGGCTCGCCGTTGATCCAAAGGCGGCCTTCGCGCATCTGCACGCGATCGCCCGGCAATCCGACCACGCGCTTGACCCAGACTTGCGACGTGTCGCCGGGCCAGCGGAATACCACGACATCGCCGCGATCGGGCAGAGCGCCGAACACACGTCCCGTCGCCGGCAAGGCGACGTTCACTGGCAGCGACGCCGCGCTGTAGCCATAGGGATACTTCGAGGCGAGCAGCGCATCGCCGATCAGCAGCGTCGGCTCCATTGAGCCGGACGGCACATAGAACGGCTCGGCCAGCGCGCCCTTGGCGGCCATCACAACCAGGAACGCCGCGATGATCTCGACCAGCGAGCGCGTCCACGGGCGCGATGGCTTTTGCGCCGCCGGGGCGATGTCTTGCTGATCGGACATGATCGTCTCCGTGTGCCGATTGCCGAGGTCGTACTAGCCCGTGCCGCCGACGGTGATGCGATCCATGCGCAGCGTCGGCTGGCCGACGCCGACGGGAACGCCCTGACCCTGCTTGCCGCAGGTGCCAATGCCGTCATCGAGCTTGAGATCGTTGCCGACCATCGAGATACGATGCAAGTCGGTCGGACCATTGCCGATCAGCATCGCGCCTTTCAGCGGCGCGCCGAGCTTGCCGTTCTCGATCTTGTAAGCCTCGGTGCACTGGAACACGTATTTGCCCGATACGATGTCGACCTGACCGCCACCGAAATTCGCGGCGAAGATGCCGTTCTTCACGGATGCCAGGATTTCCGCGGGATCGCGTCCGCCCGCCAGCATGTAGGTGTTGGTCATGCGCGGCATCGGAACGTGTGCGTAGCTCTCGCGCCGTCCATTGCCGGTGGGCTTCATGTTCATTAGCCGCGCATTCTGCCGGTCCTGCATGTAGCCGACGAGGATGCCATCCTCGATCAGCACGGTGCGGTTGGTCGGCGTGCCTTCGTCGTCGATGGAGAGCGAGCCGCGCTTCGACGAAATGGTGCCGTCGTCCACGACAGTCACGCCCTTGGCCGCGACCTGCTGGCCCATCAGCCCTGAAAAGGCCGAGGTCTGCTTGCGGTTGAAGTCGCCTTCAAGCCCATGGCCCACAGCTTCGTGCAACATCACACCCGGCCAGCCGGGACCGAGCACCACATCCATTTCGCCCGCAGGTGCCGGCACCGATTCCAGATTGACCAGCGCCTGACGGATCGCGCCATCGGCGGCCGTGCGCCACGCCCTGGTTTCGATGAAGCGCGCATAGCCCTCGCGTCCGCCGTAACCGGCGCTGCCGCTTTCCTGCCGATCGCCATTGCCTGCGACCACTGAAATGTTCACGCGCACCAGTGGGCGGATGTCGCGGTAACTCTCACCATCGGGACGCACGATTTCCACCACCTGCCATGTCGCGCCGAGCGACACGGAGACCTGCCGCACGCGAGGGTCCTTGTCGCGGACATAGGCATCGATCTCGGCGAGGAGTTTGACCTTGGTTTCGAAGCTCTGGCCGTCGAGCGGATTTTCGTCGCCATAGAGGCGGATGTTGGTGTGGCCGGGCGCAGCCGCAAACGTCCCCGAATATCCGCCGCGCACGGCGCTGACGGTATCGGCGGCGCGGATCAGTGCGGGCAGGGAGACATCGGAGGAGTGGGCGTAGCCGACCGCGTCATCTTTCACCGCGCGCAGGCCAAAACCCTGGGCGGTGTCGTAGGTCGCCTGCTTGAGGCGGCCGTTATCGAAACCGAGTCCTTCGGACTGGCGGTATTCAAGAAACAGTTCGCCGTCGTCGGCGCCCGCCAGTCCGCGCACGATTTCCTTGCGGACCGCATCGCGGTCGAGCCCGGCGCGATCGATCAAAGAAGTGGTCACGGGTACGGCGTCGGACGGATGGCTCATGAAGAAACTCCGGGATCGCGGGATTGCAGCGAGGATCAGGCTTTCAAGATAGGGACGATCATGCCGGAGGGCGAGGGCCTGGAATATGGGCGGCTGACTACGGCAGCTTGTCGTAACCCTCGCCGAGCCCCTTCAGGCTGAGGGGGAAGCCGATCCCTTCTTCCGGCGTCTCGAAGATAATGAAGGTCGCGGTCTTGGCGGTCTTGAGCTGGTTCAGCAGGGTATCTTCCATCACGACCTCTGCGACGCAGCCGTTGGGCAAGCACCGCACGAATCCGGCCCGTCCCACGTCCTTGTCGTCGAGCTTGAGGCCGAGGCCGGACGGCAGCAGCACGCCCAGCGGGGCGACCACCCGCATCAGCTTGCTCTTCTGGTCGGCAGTCTTGAGGATAATGACGGTCAGCCCTGCATTGGAGCGGTCCTCGGCCACAACGCTCTGAATCAGGGCGCATTGTTCGGCCTGCGCACCGGCGGGGGTGTCGCAGCGGATCTGCCAGTCGCCGTGGACCGATTTGACGGCTCCCTGCGCCTGGGCGGCGGCTGGTGCGGCCAGAATGGACACCCCTGCGACGATCGCGAGCCAGATCGGCGCAATCGCCCGGCTGCGGATTGAGAAAGGTTGGTTTCGCGCGCCCATCAGGCTCAATTCCCTGGCAATGATCTCGGCAATTCCCGGCGATTCGGCGGTTTCCCGCAGTGTGGCCCGCCCGATAGCTGGATTGACAGCGCAATGACGGCGTCTTGAGGGCAAACGCCTATTGCCGGGATGCACCATCTCAAAGCTGCGAATCGGGATTTCGCCGCATATCTGCCCGTGGGTACAACGGACAATCCAAGTGTCAAGCATTCTCCGGCTGCCGGACCGCCGGTTTTGGCCCATTTGCCAATGGGATTCAGGCTGTGCGTGCACCTTATTACGTGCATTGCGGTAGGCATAGAATTATGGTTTGAGAAGCGGGAAATTCGACGCGTTCTAACCTTTGGCCAACGGCCGAAATCATGACCGCGGCTGATCAACAGGCTTAAGGCAGATCTCGCCGCCCGGTGGGATCGCTGGGGTGACGAGAGCAGGAGCGAGAGCGGCATGAAGATGTCGAAGGGCCAAAATGGCCGCCGAGTACTGGGTTTTGCGGTGGCTGCCGCCGTGCTTGCCGCGGCCGGGGCAGCTTTCGCGGCAGGTGGGACGCTGGGTCAGCCGTCGCCTTGGGAAATCACGCTCCAGCCGTCGGCATCGCCGGTGATGGATAACATCACCTGGTTCCATAACTTCCTGCTCTGGATCATCACCGCGATCACGATTTTCGTTGCGATCCTGCTGGCCATCGTGGCGATCAAGTTCAACGCCCGGAAGAACCCCGTTCCCTCCAAGACCACGCACAACACGCTGATCGAGGTGGTCTGGACCATCGTGCCGGTTCTGATTCTGGTCGGTATCGCCGTGCCGTCGTTCCGCCTGCTGTTCCAGCAGCTCGATATTCCGAAGGCCGATCTCACCATCAAGGCCACCGGCAAGCAGTGGTACTGGACCTATAGCTATCCGGATAACGGCAAGTTCGAATTCGATTCGCTCCTGGTCGCCGACAAGGCGCCTCGCCTCCTGGGGGTGGACAACGAAGTGGTCGTGCCGGTGAACAAGGTGATCCGTGTTCAGACCACTGGCGCCGATGTCATCCATTCCTTCGCGGTTCCGGCCTTCGGCATCAAGATCGACTCCGTCCCGGGCCGCCTCAACGAGACGTGGTTCAAGGCGACCAAGGAAGGCATGTATTACGGCCAGTGCTCCGAGCTCTGCGGCAAGGATCACGCCTATATGCCGATCGCGATTCGCGTCGTAAGCGATCAGGAATTCACCACCTGGGTCGAAGCGGCGAAGAAGAAGTATGCGACCAACCCCGCGAACTCCTACGCGTCGATCGGGGCTGCTGCGCAGTAAGCGCATCGACGGGCGGGCCGGGCGCTTTGCGCCCGCACCGCAAGGCTGACGGGACTAGCTGACGGCACTACGAGGCTTAAAGGATTTGAAAATGGCCACCTCCGCTGCAACACATGATCACGCTCATGACGACCATGCGCACGATCACCCGACCGGGTGGCGGCGTTACGTCTATTCGACGAACCATAAGGACATCGGCACGATGTACCTTATCTTCGCGATCGTGGCGGGCGTCATCGGCGGCGCGATGTCGGTCGCGATCCGCATCGAGCTGATGTATCCGGGCGTGCAGCTCTTCCACGAAGCCCACACCTACAACGTGTTCGTCACCTCGCACGGCCTGATCATGATCTTCTTCATGGTGATGCCGGCGATGATCGGCGGGTTCGGCAACTGGTTCGTGCCCTTGATGATCGGCGCGCCGGACATGGCGTTCCCGCGCATGAACAACATTTCCTTCTGGCTGCTGCCTGCCTCGTTCGCGCTGCTCCTGATCTCGACCTTCGTCGAGGGCGAGCCGGGCGCCAACGGCGTCGGCGCCGGCTGGACGATGTATGCGCCGCTGTCGACCTCGGGTCATCCGGGTCCGGCGGTGGACTTCGCGATCCTGTCGCTGCACATCGCCGGCGCTTCGTCGATCCTCGGCGCCATCAACTTCATCACCACGATCTTCAACATGCGCGCGCCGGGCATGACCCTGCACAAGATGCCGCTGTTCGTGTGGTCGATCCTCGTGACCGTGTTCCTGCTGCTGCTGTCGCTGCCGGTTCTCGCCGGCGCCATCACCATGCTGCTGACCGACCGCAACTTCGGCACCACGTTCTTCTCGGCTGAGGGCGGCGGCGATCCGGTGCTGTTCCAGCATCTGTTCTGGTTCTTCGGTCACCCCGAAGTGTACATCCTGATTCTGCCGGGCTTCGGCATGATCTCGCAGATCGTCTCGACCTTCTCGCGCAAGCCCGTGTTCGGCTATCTCGGCATGGCCTACGCGATGGTTGCCATCGGCGGCATCGGCTTCGTGGTCTGGGCGCATCACATGTACACGGTGGGCATGTCCTCGGCGACGCAGGCTTATTTCGTCGCGGCCACCATGGTCATCGCGGTGCCGACCGGCGTGAAGATCTTCTCGTGGATCGCCACCATGTGGGGCGGTTCGATCGAATTCCGGGCCCCGATGATCTGGGCGATGGGCTTCATCTTCCTGTTCACGCTGGGCGGCGTGACCGGCGTGGTGCTGGCCAACGCCGGCGTCGACCGCGTCCTTCAGGACACCTACTACGTCGTCGCGCACTTCCACTACGTGCTGTCGCTGGGCGCCGTGTTCGCGATCTTCGCGGGCTGGTACTACTGGTTCCCGAAGATGTTCGGCTACATGTACTCGGAGACCATCGCCAAGCTGCACTTCTGGGTGACCTTCGTCGGCGTCAACCTGATCTTCTTCCCGCAGCACTTCCTCGGCCTGTCCGGCATGCCGCGCCGTTACATCGACTATCCGGATGCTTTCGCGGGCTGGAATCTGGTGTCGTCGATCGGTTCGTACATCTCGGCTTTCGGCGTGCTGATCTTCATCTACGGCGTGATCCAGGCGTTCGTCCGCAAGGAGCAGGCTGCTGACAATCCGTGGGGTGCCGGTGCAACGACGCTGGAATGGACGTTGTCCTCGCCACCGCCGTTCCACCAGTTCGAAGTTCTGCCGCGCGTTCAGTAACTGACGCGGCCAAGACCAAGACAATGCATCCGCCGCGGCCCTGTGGCCCCGGCGGATGAAATGATCAGGAAGTGAGTTAGATCTTGTCGATTGTCGACCATCACGCGATCGATCTGTCGCCTCGTATCTCCGAGGCGGGCGTCGCTGACTACATCGCGCTGCTGAAGCCGCGCGTGATGTCACTGGTGGTGTTTACCGCGCTGGTGGGATTAGTCATCGCACCCGGTCATTTCCATCCGGTGCTGGCCATTACGTCGATCCTGTGCATCGCCGTCGGCGGGGGCGCGGCGGGCGCGCTGAACATGTGGTACGAGCACGATATCGACGCCCTGATGTCGCGCACCGCCAACCGTCCGATTCCGCGCGGGCGCATTCTGCCTGGTGAGGCGCTGGCCTTCGGCCTGACGCTGGCATTCTTCTCGGTGATGACGCTCGGCATTCTGGTGAACTGGCTGGCCGGAGCGCTTCTGGCTTTCACCATCTTCTTTTATGTCGTGATCTACACGATGTGGCTGAAGCGGTGGACCGCACAGAACATCGTCATCGGTGGTGCCGCCGGTGCGCTGCCGCCGGTGGTAGCCTGGGCCGCTGCCACGGGCTCGCTGTCGCCTGAGCCGATTCTGCTGTTCCTGATCATCTTCCTGTGGACGCCTCCGCACTTCTGGGCGCTGGCGCTGTTCCGCACCGACGATTATCAGCGCGCCAACATCCCGATGCTGCCGAATGTCGCCGGTCCCGATGCGACGCGGCTGCAGATCCTGCTTTATACGATCGTGCTGGTGGCGGTTGCGCTCGCGCCGTGGCCGCTTGGGTATTTCTCCGCGGTCTATGGCGTAACCTCACTGGTGCTCGGCGCAGGAATGCTGTGGCTCGCCATTAGCGTCTATCGCAAGCGCACCGGCAGCGCCGCGCTGCGCGCCACGCGTGGGCTGTTCAAGTTCTCGATCCTGTATCTCTTCGGATTGTTCGCCGTGTTGCTGGCCGAAGTCGTGGTGTCCGCAGCCATGCGGATCTTCTGGTCATGAGCGCAGGCATCGTCATGGACAGCAACAAGAAGCCGCAGCAGGGTATCGTTCTCACGCCGGAGCAGAAGAAGCGCCAGCGCGAGCGCTCGATCGCCATTGCGGTCGCGTTGGGCATTCTGGTGATCCTGTTCTTTGCTGTCACCCTGGTGAAGGGCCCCGCCGTCCTTCATCGACCGATCTGAGGGATGCGAGCGATATGACGCAGCAGCCCGCCAGCAAGCCAAAGCCACGCATCAGCCGCGATGTCATGGTCGCGTCGATCTGCGGCTTTGTTGTCGCCTTCATGGTCGGCGCGTCCTACGCGGCCGTGCCGTTCTATGACTGGTTCTGCCGCGCAACCGGTTTCAACGGCACCACGCAGGTTGCGACATCCGCGCCGGAGAAGTCGCTGGAGCGCCGCATCAATGTGCGCTTCGACTCGAACGTGAGCGGCGGCCTGCCGTGGAAATTCCAGCCGGAGCAGAACGAGATCTCCGTCAAGATCGGTGAGGTCGTCACCGTCTACTACACCGTCACCAACCAGTCCGCGCGCGCGACCGCAGGCGTTGCCGCCTACAATGTCGCGCCGCTGACCGTCGGCGCGTTCTTCCAGAAGATCAATTGCTTCTGCTTCACCGAGCAGACCTTCGGTCCCGGCGAGAAGCGCGAGATGGCCGTGGTGTTCTATGTTGATCCGGCGCTTGCCGCCGATCGCGAATACGACGACCTCAACAGCATCACGCTGTCCTACACCTTCTACCCTGTGAAAGATCCGGCACCGAAGCCGCTCGCGGCAACGGAGACGGACAAGCGCAAGGGCAACCTTTGAGTTTTCGGCTTTAACTGCGACACGCGCCGGATAAGACCGGCATCACGGAGAGACCAAATGGCAACGGGCCAAGCCAAACATCACGACTATCATCTCGTCGATCCGAGCCCGTGGCCGGTCGTCGGCTCGATCTCGGCCTTCATCATGGCCCTCGGCGCCGTCGCATGGATGCACAAGATGTTCGCTGGCGCGCCGATCGTGTTCGGCGTCGGCACCATCGGCGTTCTCTACACCATGGCGAGCTGGTGGGGCGACGTGATCCGCGAGGCGGAGCACAAGGGTGACCACACCCGCGTTGTGCAGTTGCATCACCGCTACGGCATGATCCTGTTCATCGCCTCCGAAGTGATGTTCTTCGTGGCGTGGTTCTGGGCTTACTTCAACGCCGCGCTGTTCCCGGCCGATTCGGTCCACTACGTCCGCGACGCCCTGTTCGGTTGCGGCGCCGGCGTTTCTCCGGCGGATTGCAAGGTGCCGGGCGTCTGGCCGCCGAAGGGCATCGAGACCTTCGATCCGTGGCATCTGCCGCTGCTCAACACGCTGATCCTGCTGACCTCCGGCACGACGGTCACCTGGGCGCATCACGCGCTGCTCGAAGGCGACCGCAAGGGCCTGAAGTGGGGTCTGATCCTGACCGTGCTGCTCGGGGCGCTGTTCACCTGCGTGCAGGCCTACGAATACAGCCACGCGGCGTTCAGCTTCGCCGGCAACGTGTACGGCGCGACCTTCTTCATGGCCACGGGTTTCCATGGCTTCCACGTGCTGGTCGGCACCATCTTCCTGCTGGTATGTCTGTTCCGCGCCTACGCGGGCCATTTCACGCCGAAGCAGCATCTCGGCTTCGAGTTTGCCGCCTGGTACTGGCACTTCGTCGACGTGGTCTGGCTGTTCCTGTTCATCGCCATCTATGTCTGGGGACATGGCGCATCGACCATGGCGCACGGCGCGCACTGATTGCGCACCGGGTTCACCCATCAGGGGCGGCCTCCGGGCCGCCCTTTTTTGTGATGCTTTCGCTCTTGCAGCGATGGGGCAGCGGGCGTAGCGAAGGCCGATGAAAGCACGCCATGACCGATGATCCTGCTTCCTCCAGTGTGTCACAGGCTGCGCTGCGCGGCCTTGCCTGCAAGTGCCCGCGCTGCGGAGAGGGCAAGCTCTATGCGGGATTCCTCACGCTGCGCCCGTCCTGCGACGCCTGCGGTCTCGACTACGCCTTCATCGATGCAGGCGATGGTCCCGCAGTGTTCATCATCATGATCGCGGGCTTCATCGTGGTCGGTGCCGCACTGGTTGTGGAGATGAAGTATCAGCCGCCGTTCTGGGTCCATGCCGCGCTGTGGGGGCCGCTGATCCTTGCAACGACCCTGCTGCCGCTGCGGTCGATGAAGGCGTTGCTGATCGCCTTGCAGTATCATCACAAGGCCGCCGAGGGGCAGTTGATTGGGCGTAAGCCGGAATGAACGCGCCACAAGCAGCCATGCCTCGCGGGCGAGGCATCTTCGGTCTTGCCGTGATCGCGCTGATCATGGCGTCGATGCTCGTGAGCCTCGGCGTCTGGCAGCTTCGCCGCAAGGACGAGAAGCGCGCGCTGATTTCGGCTTTGACCGAGCGGCTCGCTGCTGCGCCAGGTGTATTGCCGGCAGCAACCGCGTGGCCCGCGCTGACACCGGCCCATGACGAATTTCGCCGCGTCAGTTTCAGCGCGACCTTTGAGTCGAAGCCCGACGTCATGGTCTACAGTTCCGGCTCCGCCGTGCGCGACGATATCAACGGGCCTGGCACCTGGGCTTTTATGCCAGCGCGTCTGGCCGACGGCCGCAGCGTCGTCATCAATGCGGGCTTTGTGCAGAACACGATGCAGGACCGCGCGCAGCAGGATCGTGCGGTGAAGCCGCTGGTTACCGGCGCTCCGGTGACGCTGACGGGCTATCTGCGCTTTCCCGAATCCGCCGGAACGCTGACACCGGCAGATGACGTTGTCAGACGCCTGTGGTTCGTGCGTGATCATCGGACCATGGCGAAGGCACTCGGCTGGGGTGAGGTCGCGCCATTTTATATCGACCTCGAGTCGCCAGCGCCCCCCTCGGGCATTCCAAAGCCGGGTTCGTTGCACGTCCATCTCAAGGACGATCATTTGCAGTACGCCATCACCTGGTTTGGCCTGGCACTTGTGGTGGCGGGCGCCTTCGTCGCCTGGGTGATCCAGCGTCGCAGGGCTTAACCTGCACCGTTTGGCTTCCTTGTGAAGGCAAAGCTCAGCCGATATGGTGCGGCTTGATCCGGCCGTTTGTCGGATAATTTATCCATCATTATCAAAGGCTTGCTTCAGGCTTGAGCCTTTGGAGGATCGCTTGACGAGCTATATTTCGACACGGGGCGAAGCTCCCCGGCTGGGCTTCTGCGATGTGATGCTGACCGGGCTTGCCCGCGACGGCGGCCTCTATGTGCCGGAGGTCTGGCCGCAACTCAGCCCCGAGATCATCGCGGGTTTTTTCGGCCGCCCGTACTGGGAAGTCGCGGTCGAGGTGATTCGTCCGTTCGTTGCGGATGAAATCTCCGAAGCCGACCTCGGCCGCATGGCCGTTGAGGCCTATGCCACCTTCCGTCACCCTGCAGTGGTGCCGCTCAGCCAGATCGCGCCGGATCGTTTCGTGCTCGAACTGTTTCACGGCCCGACGCTGGCCTTCAAGGACGTGGCGATGCAGTTGCTGTCGCGGCTGATGGATCATGTGCTGGCGAAGCGCGGGCAGCGCACCACCATCGTGGTTGCGACATCGGGCGATACCGGCGGTGCCGCAGTCGATGCCTTCGCCGGCCGCGACAACGCCGATCTCATTGTGCTGTTTCCGAACGGGCGCATTTCCGATGTGCAGCGGCGCATGATGACCACCAGCGGCGCGGCCAACGTTCATGCGCTGGCGATCGAAGGCACCTTCGATGACTGTCAGGGAATCGTGAAGGGCCTGTTCAACCATCACAAGTTCCGCGACTCAGTCTCGCTGTCCGGTGTGAACTCGATCAACTGGGCGCGCATCGTGGCGCAGGTCGTCTACTATTTCACGTCGGCGGTTGCCCTGGGTGCGCCTGCGCGCGAGGTGGACTTCACCGTGCCGACCGGAAATTTCGGCGACATCTTCGCCGGCTATGTCGCCAAGCGCATGGGCCTTCCGGTCCGGCGTCTGCGGATCGCCGCCAACGTCAACGACATTCTGGCGCGCACGCTCAAGACCGGCATCTATGAAGTGAAGCAGGTCCATGCGACCACGTCGCCATCGATGGACATCCAGATATCGTCAAACTTCGAGCGGCTGCTGTTCGAAGCTACCGGCCGCGACAGTGCGATGATCCGCGCGCTGATGGGCTCGCTGGCGCAGTCGGGACGTTTCGTGCTGAGTGATGCGGTGTTGAAACAGGTCCGCGAGGACTTCGATGCGGGCCGCGCCGACGAGACCGAAACCAGCGCCGCGATCCGCGCCGCATGGAAGGAGGCTGGTGAACTGGTCGATCCGCATACCGCGGTGGCGCTCGCGGTCGCCGATCAGGACAAGCCGGTCTCGACCGTGCCGAACATCGTGCTCTCGACGGCGCATGCCGCCAAGTTCCCCGATGCCGTCGAAGCGGCGTGTGGTGTCCGTCCGGCGCTTCCGGCATGGCTCGACGGCCTGATGACAAGGTCCGAACACATCAAGGTCATGAAGAACGATCAGACCGAGGTCGAACGGTTCATTCTCTCGGTGAGCCGTGCTGCCAAGCAGGGAGTTGCCGGATGAGCGTCAACGTCACCAAGCTGCCTTCGGGTCTGACGGTTGTCACCGACACCATGGCGCACATCGAGACGGCGGCGCTTGGCGTATGGACCGGCGTCGGCGGCCGCGACGAGAAGCTGGACGAGCACGGCATGTCGCATCTCCTCGAGCACATGGCGTTCAAGGGGACGACGCGGCGGACCTCGCAGCAGATCGCTGAGGAAATCGAGGCGGTCGGCGGCGATCTCAATGCCGCCACCAGCAACGAGACGACCGCGTATTACGCGCGGGTGCTGAAGGCCGATGTGCCGCTGGCGCTCGATGTGCTGTCGGACATTCTTGCCAATCCGTCGTTCGATGCCGAAGAACTGGAACGCGAGAAGAGCGTGATCGAGCAGGAGATCGGCGCCGCGCAGGATACGCCGGACGATGTAATCTTCGAACACCTCAGCGAGCTGAGTTATCCGGACCAGCCGCTCGGCCGCTCGCTGCTTGGTACGCCGCAGACGCTAGCCAGTTTCAATCGTGACAATCTGCACAACTACCTGACCACGCATTATCGCGGTCCCGACATGGTGGTCGCCGCCGCCGGTGCGGTCGATCATAAACATGTCGTCGCCGAGGCCGAGCAGCGCTTTGCGAGTTTCGAGGGCACACCGGCGCCGAAACCTGTGCCCGCGATGTTCGGCAAGGGCGGCTCGCGCGTCATTCACCGCGATCTCGAGCAGGCGCATCTGACACTGGCGCTTGAAGGTGTGCCGCAATCGGATATGTCGCTGTTCAGCCTGCAGGTCTTCACCAACATTCTCGGCGGCGGCATGTCGTCGCGGCTGTTCCAGGAAGTGCGCGAGAAGCGCGGGCTCTGCTATTCGATCTACACCTTCCACGCCGCCTATTCCGACACTGGATTCTTCGGGCTCTATACCGGCACCGATCCTGCCGATGCGCCGGAGATGGTGGAAGTCATCGTTGATGAAATGAACAACGCGGTCGAGACGCTGACTGAAAAGGAGATCGCCCGCTCCAAGGCGCAGATGAAGGCTGGCCTCCTGATGGGCATGGAGAGCTGCAGTGCCCGCGCCGAGCAGATGGCGCGGCACATTCTGGCTTATGGACGCCCGCTGACCGTGGACGAACTGGTGGCACGGATCGATGCTGTCAGTGTGGAATCGGCCCGTAATGCCGCGCGCGGATTGCTCAGCCGCAGCCGTCCGGTCGTTGTCGCTCTGGGCGGCGGCCGCGGGCTCGATACCGCGGTCAGCCTTGCCGAGGGCCTTGCGCGGCCGAAGGCCAAGGCGCTGCTGCACTGAGCCGCCATGGAGAACGCGAGCGGTGATCCTGTAAAGGCTCCGCGCTCGTCGCGTCTTGCACGGGCCTTCTTCCTCGGTCTTGGGTTTGTCTTCGTCGCGCTTGGCGTGATCGGCGCCTTTTTGCCCGTGCTGCCGACAACGCCTTTCCTGATCCTGGCGGCGGCGTGTTTCGCCCGGTCCTCTCCGAGGTTCGAGACCTGGCTTTTGGAGCACGAGCGCTTTGGGCCGACGTTGCGCGAATGGCGTTTGCGCGGGGCCATTCCGCACAGGGCGAAGATGGCGGCGCTTGCCGGGATGATTGTGGGCTTCACCCTGTTCTGGATCGTCGCCGATCCCGGCCTGCCGCTGACACTTGCCGTCGCCGGACTGATGCTGACAGGCCTTGCTTACGTGTTTTCGAGGCCCTCGTAGTTTTTTGATCGCGCCGCCGGCCGGATCGGAATAGCCGGAAAACTGTGCTAGAAAAGGTACGTGGATGCAGAGTGAGCATCCGGATACGGGAAGGGTTCTGGATGGCCCTGTTTCGCTTGCCAACGTCGACGGCTCCCGCGCTTGCCCCGCGCGGACATGGGCTTTTGCTGCGCGCGCCGCAAATGCCGGATTACGTGCAGTGGAGCGAACTGCGCGAGATGAGCCGGCTGTTCCTGACGCCGTGGGAGCCGATCTGGCCATCCGATGACCTGACGCGCTCGGGATTCCGCCGCCGGCTCCGCCGCTACGCCGAGGATATTGCCGAGGACAGGGCCTATCCGTTCCTGGTGTTTCGCGAGAGCGATGGTGTGCTCCTCGGCGGCGTGACGTTGGCCAATGTGCGGCGCGGCATCGTGCAGGCGGGAACACTCGGCTACTGGGTGGGGCAGCCGTATGCCGGCAAGGGCTATATGACCGGGGCATTGCGGATCTTGCTGCCGACCCTGTTCGGTGAACTCAATCTGCATCGCATCGAGGCCGCCTGCATCCCCACCAACCAGTCCTCGATCCGGGTGCTGGAGAAGTGCGGCTTCGCCCGCGAGGGCCTGGCGCGGCGCTACCTGTGCATCAACGGGGTCTGGCAGGACCATTATCTGTACGGCCTGTTAGATGAGGATTTCCGCGGTTAACCAGCCCGTTTGTGGACTGTCTTGCGCCTTTGGTTCGCCGTCTTTGCCCTGCTATAAGGCCGTCTGATCCTTTCCTTTTCCGAACCTTTACGATCCTCGGGGCCGACTGGAAGCAATGATGGCGGGTGACAGGCGTTTGAAGTGCGCGGCAATGGCTGTGCTGGCTGTGGCAGCGACAACGGCGTTATCGGGCTGCGGTGGCGGCAGCATGTTCGGCGGTTCATCCGGCAGTTCATCCAGCGGCTCTTCCTCCATCGGCAGCAAGTTCAGCCAGCTGTTCGGCTCGAAATCGCAGGAGGCCACCACGTCGGCCACGCCGTCGTCACAGGCGACCGAGAACAGCGATCTATCCTGTCCAAGCGTTGCGATCCGTTTTGGTGCGTCCACGCTTGCGGTCGGGACGCCGGGCAAACCGGCTTCCGGCAACGATCTGCGCTATCAGGGGTCGATCACGCGCACCGCGCGCGACTGCAATCTGCAGGGCGGCCAGATCACCGCGCGAATCGGCGTGATGGGCCGGATCATCACCGGCCCCGCGGGGGCGCCGCCGACCGTCGATGTGCCGATGCGCGTTGCGCTCGTGCAGGAGGGCGCACCGGAGAAAGTCATTGTCACCAAGGCGTTCCGCACCTCGGTGGCGCTCGAGGGGGACAACACCGAGTTCAGTATCGTTGCTGAGGACCTTGTCTATCCGACGCCCACCGAGGCGGCGAACGACAAGTACATTTTCTATGTCGGCTTCGATCCCGCGGCGCTCAAGCCAGAACCTGCGGCGCGCAAGCGCAAGAAATAGCACGCATCATTCACGCCTAAAGAAAAAGCCGGCCTCGAATCAACGAGGCCGGCTTTTTTGATGATGTGAGCGCTTAGTTCAGCTTGCTGCGGACGTCCTGAATGCCCTTGGCGATCAGGTCGCTGGCGACCTGGCCCTTCACCGACTGCGTCATGATCGACGAGGCGGCGCTGACAGCGGCTTCGGCCGCGGCAGCGCGGACATCCGCGATGGCCTGGCTTTCGGCCTGGGCGATCTTGTTCTCCGCGGTCTTGGTGCGGCGGGCGACAAAATCTTCCATCTTCGCCTTGGCTTCGGCCGCGATGCGCTCGGCATCGGCCTTGGCGTTGGCAACGATATCCTGTGCCTCACGCTCGGCGCTGGCGCGGCGGGCGCGATATTCGGCGACCAGCTTGTTGGCCTCTTCCTTGAGGCGGCGGGCGTCATCGAGTTCTTTCTGGATGCGATCGCGGCGATGATCCAGCGCTTGCAGGATCGTGCGGTGAACGCCGAAATAGCCGAACACACCCATCAGGATGACGAAAGCGACGGCAACCCAGAATTCTGCTTGGAACATCGTCGTTATCCCTTCAAGGACGCATCGACGGCGCTTTCGACAGCCTTGCTGTCGGGCGCAACGCCGGTGAGACGCTGAACGATGGCAGTCGCCGCATCGGATGCGATCGAGCTAACATTGCCCATCGCGGTTGCGCGCGTTGAGGCAATGGTCTTCTCGGCATCGGCAAGCTTGGTCGCAAGGCTGGTTTCCAGCGCCTTGCGGTCGCTTTCGGCCTGTGCGTTCAGCTTGTCGCGCGTTTCCGAACCGATCGCCTGAGCCCGCGCCCGCGCATCGGCAAGCTCGGTCTCATAGGCCTTGAGAGCCTGATCGGATTCGTCCTTCAGCTTCTGCGCCTCGGCCAGATCGTTTTCGATCACGCCTTCGCGGTTCGCTATGATGCCGCCGACGCGCGGAAGCGCGAACTTCGACACGATGAAGTAAAGCAGCGCAAAGGCGATCGCGAACGACACCAGCTGCGAGGCAAACGTCTCCTTCTGGAAAGGCGGGAAACCCGCCTTGCCATGACCGTCTGCCTCGGTGTGGGCGGTCGTGCCCTTTGCAGTGCCCTGACCCGTCGCCATGAGCGTCTCCTGTTGGCGTCAGCCGCGGCTCAATGAGGCCGCGGCAAACGCATCATCCGGTCTGACTTAGACGGCGAACAGCAGCAGCAGCGCGATCAGCAGCGAGAAGATGCCGAGCGCTTCCGTCACGGCGAAGCCGAAGATCAGGTTTGCGAACTGGCCCTGCGAAGCCGACGGGTTGCGAAGCGCTCCGTTGAGGAACTGGCTGAAGATCATGCCGACGCCGATACCTGCGCCGCCCATGCCGAGACAAGCGATGCCGGCGCCGATGTACTTTGCTGCAACTGGATCCATAGTGAAACTCCTTCTGGGATGTTGGTGTCAGTGGATAAGTGAAATCCGGCCAGTGTCCGAGGTCAGTGTCCGGGATGAAGTGCGTCGTTGAGGTAGATGCAGGTCAGGATGGTGAAGACGTAGGCCTGCAGGAAAGCCACGAGAATTTCGAGGCCGGTGAGCGCGGTCGTCATCGCCAGCGGCAATATCGAACCGAAAATGCCCACAGCGCCGAGCGCGCTCAGCGACGTTACGAATCCCGCAAACACCTTGAGGGTGATGTGACCTGCCAGCATGTTCGCGAACAGACGCACGGAGTGGGACACCGGCCGCGACAGGAACGAGATCACCTCGATCACCATGATGAGCGGCAGGATATAAAGCGGAATGCCTGACGGGACGAACAGCTTGAAGAACTTCAAGCCGTTCTTATACAGCCCGTAGAGCAGCACGGTCAGGAACACCATCAGCGCCAGCGCCACGGTCACGATGAGATGGCTGGTGACGGTGAAGGTGTAGGGAATGATGCCGATCATGTTCGCAGTCAGGATGAACATGAACAGCGAGAACACGAACGGGAAGAACTTCATGCCTTCGTCGCCGACGCTTTCTCTCAGAGTGTTGCCGACGAATTCGTAGGATAGTTCGGCAACAGACTGGAAGCGGCCCGGAACGAGGGCGCGCGCGGCGCTGCCGCCGATCATCAGCAGCGAAACGACTGCGACCGCGCCGAACATGTAGGCGGAGGAGTTGGTGAAAGCGATCTCCTGACCACCGATGTGGCCCAGCGAGAAGATCTTGTGGATCTCAAATTGATGGATCGGATCGGCCATCCACGTTCGTCTTTCATCTTTGCCGGCAAGCCGGACAGTCATACCCGCCAGAGAGCTGGCTTGAAATTCCAGGCGATTCCCAAGGACCGGTCGCGGGACCTGTCAGGAGCGGTCGGACGCATCGCGGTTGGCAACGCCGGCTGCCCGCATCACGTTAATCACGCCGGCAGTGAAGCCGAGCAGAAAAAACACGATCAGACCCCAAGGGGACGTCGAAAACAGACGGTCGATGCCCCAGCCGATGACCGCTCCGACAAGGACACCTGCGATCAATTCGGAGGAGAGGCGAAACCCCTTTGCCATCGCTGACGCGTTGGCGGAGGCTGCCCCGCTTCCCGACTGATCTGTCTGGTTCTTGCGGCCGTTCCGGACTTCGGAAAGCCGATGATTCAGACGTGCGAGCCTTGCGGAGAGCGCAGTTTCTTCGGCCGACGGTTTGTCTCGTCCATTGTCGCCGCGACCTTTGTTGTGTGCGCCCACCATGATGTCGACACCCACGCCCCGCCGCGCGATTTCAGAAAAACGCCCCGCCACCCACGAAAACCGCGCGGACCATACTGACGGCCTACGGTCAAGTCAAGATTGCCTGATTGACATGTATCGCTTTGAAATAACTTACGAAATCGGAGAAAAAATCCGGCCGCTGCGCGCACTCGCCGCACTGCGATAACCATGACACACAATGTCGCGTCTTCGGATGCCGTTCGGCCCGGTTATGATAAGACCGAAGTCTCCTGAAATCGTGCTGCCGGAGGATCGATGGCGCGCCAGATTGACTACTATTTTTCGCTGCAGTCGCCATGGGCTTACATCGGACATGCGCTTTTTGAGGATCTTGCCGCCGCGCAACGGCTGAAGGTCAACTACAAGCCGGTTCTCCTGACCGATGTCTTCTCCGAGACCGGCGGCCTGCCGCTGGCGAAACGTCACCCGGCGCGGCAGCGTTATCGGATGATGGAACTGCAGCGCTGGCGCGACAAGCGCGGTCTGAAGTTCAATTTGAAGCCGCGGTTTTTTCCGGGCGACCCGCGGCTTGCCGATGGAGTGGCTGTTGCCGCAGCGGTTGCAGGACTTAATCCCGAGCCGTTCATGCGCCGCGCTTTTGCCGGTCTCTGGGAGCAGGAACTCGATCTTGCAGATCCGGCCACAGTGACGCGGCTGGCCGATGAGGCCGGTCTGCCGGGTGCAAGGCTTGCCGCTGAGGCGACCTCAGCCGAGATCGGCGCGGCCTATGAGCAGAACCGCCAGGATGCGATTGCGTCCGGTGTCTTCGGCTCGCCCTGCTGGGTGCTCGATGGCGAGGTTTTCTGGGGACAGGACCGGATCGAATTGCTGGCCGATGCGTTGAAATCAGGCCGCAAGGCCTACACCTCTGATGTTTGAGGGCAAGGCAGACGTTGGCCGCGATGAGGAGCCCATGGGGTCAGCCGGTATCGTAGTCGAGACATCATCGGCGGCGCTCCGCCGAACGGGGCTTGCCGCGATGGTGTTGGCGGCGGCGGTGATGACTGGCCACGAGGCGCGTGCGCAGGCGATGCCCGAGACCGAAAACGGCCGTTTCACGCTGTCACCTGTCACCGACGGATTCCTGCGGCTCGATACCCGCAACGGCGTGGTGTCGATCTGCACCAACAAGAGCGGCTGGACCTGCCGGCTGGTGCCGGACGAGCGTGCCGCGCTCGATACCGAGATCGGCCGGCTTCAGGCCGACAACAAGAAGCTGCGCGAGCAACTGGCCCAGCGCGATACGGTCAGCGGCAAGACCGATGCGCCGCTGGCCAAGGAAGATTCGAAGAAAAGCGCACAGGCTGCGCCCGGCAGCAAGCCGTCGCCTGACGGAAAGATCGAACTGCAATTGCCGCCGGAGCACGAAAAGCTGATGGCGCTGATCGAGCGGGTCTGGGAGCGGCTGATCGATATGGCGAACCGCATGCAGAAAAAGCTGTCCGAGAAAATCTGAGATTTCAAAATCTGAAATTCAATGGCGCAAAAAAAGCGGCCGCGGAGCGATCCGCGGCCGTTGTGTTTGAAAGGTCAGGCGGAGCGATCCGCCTGGCCTTCAATCGTTACTTGCTGATATCGACGTCCTTGGTTTCCGGCAGGAAGAAGAAGCCGATCACCACGGTGATCAAGGCGAAGATCACCGGATACCAGAGGCCCGCATAGATATCGCCGGTCGATGCCACGATCGCGAATGACGTCGCGGGCAACAGACCGCCGAACCAGCCGTTGCCGATATGGTAGGGCAGCGACATCGAGGTGTAGCGGATCTTGGTCGGGAACAGTTCGACCAGCATCGCGGCGATCGGGCCGTACACCATGGTGACGTAGATCACGAGGATGAACAGCAGTCCGATGATCGCGGCCACCTGCGGTTTGAAGATGTCGAACGGATGCGACATCTTCGCGAGCGTCGGGTTGGCGCCGCGCTTCGGATAACCTGCCGCCTGAAGGGCAGCCGTCGCACTGGCATTCGAATCCGCCGGCTTGGTGTAAGGCACTTCGGTGCCGTTGATCGAGATCTTCACCGGCGAGCCGGCAGGACCTGCAACGGTGTCATACTTGACCGAGGACTTCGCGAGGAAGTCGCGGGCAAGGTCGCAAGGCGCGGTGAACACGCGGGTGCCGACCGGATTGAACAGGTCGCCGCAGCCCTTCGGATCTGCGATCACCGAAACCTTCACCGTCTCGATGGCCTTTTCCAGCTGCGGGTTGGCGTTGCTGGAAATCATACGGAAGATCGGGAAGAAAGTCAGAGCCGCGATCAGACAGCCGGCGAGGATGATCGGCTTGCGGCCGATCTTGTCCGACAGCGCACCGAACACGATGAAGAAGCCGGTGCCCAACAGCAGCGACCACGCGATCAGCAGGTTCGCGGTGTAGCCGTCGACCTGCAGAATCGATTGCAGGAAGAACAGTGCGTAGAACTGGCCCGTGTACCAGACCACGCCCTGGCCCATCACGCCGCCGAGCAGCGCGATCAGCACGAGCTTGGCGTTGCTCCAGTTGCCGAAGGCTTCGGTCAAAGGCGCTTTCGAGCCCTTGCCTTCATCCTTCATTTTCTGGAACACCGGCGATTCATTCAGCTTCAGCCGGATGATGACGGAGACGCCGAGCAGAACCACCGAGAGCAGGAACGGAATGCGCCAGCCCCATGCCGCGAAGTCGGCTTCACCGAGAATGGTGCGGGTGAAGAGAATGACCAGCAGCGACAGGAACAGGCCGAGTGTCGCGGTCGTCTGAATGAACGAAGTGTAGTAGCCGCGCTTGCCGGGAGGCGAATGCTCCGCGACGTAGGTCGCCGCACCGCCGTACTCGCCGCCGAGCGCAAGGCCCTGCAGCAGGCGCAGGGCGATCAGAATGATCGGAGCCGCGATGCCGATGGTGGCAGCGTTCGGGAGCAGGCCGACGATGAAGGTCGACAGACCCATGATGAGGATCGTGACAAGGAAGGTATACTTGCGGCCGACGAGATCGCCGATGCGGCCGAACACGATGGCGCCGAACGGGCGCACCAGGAAGCCGGCGGCGAAAGCCAGCAGTGCGAAGATGTCACGGGTCGCCGGCGGATAGGCGCTGAAGAACTGCGCGCCGATGATCGCGGCGAGCGATCCGTAAAGATAGAAGTCGTACCACTCGAAGACGGTGCCGAGCGACGATGCGAAGATGACGAAACGTTCGTCCTTCGTCATGCCGCCCGCTCGTGGCGAGGTCGTAGTCATTGTGGCCATTTCAAAGCTCCCCAAACGTGTTGCTGAAAATTCGCTTCGCGCGCCGCTCTTTCGCCGGCTGAAAAAGTGCGAGAAGTTCGCAATCAAGGTAACATCGGCGTGAAACCCGGCCCTATAAGACTTTCGGCCAGCCAAATGGGTAGGAAGGGGCACCGTGCAGTGCACAATCGTTGCGATCAGCGACCGGTGAGCTTGTTGTTTTTGTTCCCGGGTTGCATGACTGAACAACGCGGTAAACACTCGAATTCAATATCGTTGCCGGGCCTAATCAGCTATTGCATGCGGAATAAATGACCATCGCCACCAGCACACATCTCGTTGTCGCCGACGATCATCCGCTTTTTCGTGACGCCCTGCGACAAGCAGTCGCGACTGTCGTCGCGTCCGCGCGGATCGATGAAGCGGGGTCGTTCGAGGAGTTAACGGCGCTGCTCGAGCGCGAATCCGACGTCGATCTGATCCTGCTCGATCTGTCGATGCCGGGAATCAGCGGGTTCTCGGGGCTGATCTATCTCCGCGCGCAATTCCCGGCGATCCCTGTCGTGATTGTCTCGGCCAGCGACGACGCCGGCACGATCCGCCGGTCGATGGACTTCGGCGCATCCGGTTTCATTCCCAAGCGCTTTGGCGTCGAGACGTTGCGTGAGGCGATCGGCAGGGTGATGAACGGTGACGTCTGGGTGCCGGCCGATGTCGATCTGTCCGCCGCGGCCGATCCCGACATGACCAGATTGCGGGACCGGCTGGTGACGCTGACGCCCCAGCAGGTCCGGGTGCTGATGATGCTGTCGGAAGGCCTGCTCAACAAGCAGATCGCCTACGAGCTTGGCGTGTCGGAAGCGACGATCAAGGCGCACGTATCCGCCATTCTGCAAAAACTCGGCGTTGAAAGCCGGACCCAGGCGGTGATCGCAGCGGCGAAGATCGCCGGTGGGGAGTGGAAACAGGCTGACCCCGCGAAATAGCCGTCAGCCGGGCGCGAACAGCTTCTGCAAAAGCGATGGATCAATGATTGAGGCAGTGATTTGGGATTTTGGCGGGGTCCTCACCACGTCGCCGTTCGAGGCCTTTGCGCGGTTTGAAAGGGAGCGCGGCCTTCCTCTCGATATCATCCGGCGGACCAACGCCGCGAACCATTTCGAGAATGCGTGGGCGAAGTTCGAGCGCGCCGAAGTGGATCTTGCGACCTTCGATGAGCTGTTCGCGGCGGAATCGCTGGCGCTCGGCGCCGAAGTCCGGGGCCGCGATGTTGTGCCGCTGCTGTCGGGCGATCCGAGGCCGGAGATGGTCGAAGCACTGCGGCGGATCAAGCAGCGATTCAAAACCGGCTGCATCACCAACAATCTTCCCGCCAACGCCATCGGCAGTTCCGGCGGCCGCGCGCTCTACGTCGCGGAGACGATGGCGCTGTTCGATCACGTCATCGAGTCGGCGAAGATCGGCTTGCGCAAACCCGATCCGCGAATCTATCAAATGATGGTTGAGGCGCTGGGCGTCGATCCGAACAGGTGCGTCTATCTCGACGATCTCGGTGTCAACCTGAAGCCGGCGCGGGAGATGGGCATGACCACCATCAAGGTGATCGATGCGCCTCAGGCGATCCGTGATCTGCAGGCTGCGACGGGTCTTGCGCTGGGTGATCTCGTTCGCGCCTGAACCGTTCCTCTATTCGGCGGCCACCATCTGCTGCGCCCGCCACTGCGCGAGCAGCGCGCGAAGCGCCGCCGGCTTGACCGGCTTGTTGAGCACGACGATTCCATCCTCGCGTGCGGCATCGCGCACATGCGGGCTGCGGTCGGCCGTGATCAGGATTGCAGGAATGCCGTCGCCAAACCGCTGCCGGATGTCCCGGATCGCCGCGATGCCGTTGCCGCGGTCGAGATGATAGTCGACCAGCAGCCCGGTCACCCGCTCGTTGGCCGCCGCAATGGCGTCCGCGGCGGTCACCGGATCGACTGCGGCGATCACCTTGGCGTCCCAACCGGTCAGCAGCGTCTTCATGCCGTCGAGAATGGCGCGGTCGTTCTCGATGCAAACGATGAGAGTGCCGCTCATTGGCGCCTTGGACGAGACGCTGGTGCCGGACACCGTCGCGGTATGGGTGACGGTTTTTGCAATCGGCATCGTCACCGAGAAGCGCGATCCGCCGCTGCGGTTCGAATCGACCACGATGCGGTGGTTCAGAACCCGCGCCAGCCGCTCGACAATCGACAGGCCGAGGCCCAGTCCGCGCGCGATCCGGGCGCCCTGATCGAGCCGGTGGAATTCCTTGAAAATCTCGGCGCGCTTCGGAATCGGAATGCCGAGACCAGTGTCATAGATTCCGATTTCGAGCGACTTGCCCCTGCGGCGGCATCCGACCAGAACCCGGCCCTTGGGCGTATACTTGATGGCGTTCGAGATCAGGTTTTGCAGCAGCCGCCGCAGCAGCACACGATCCGAGGAAACTGCAAGCGAGCAGGGCACGAAGGTGAGTTTCAGCTTTCGCGCCTTTGCGATCGGCGCGAACTCCACTTCCAGCGACCGCATCAGGTCGCTCATGCGGAAGCTGGAGATCGACGGCGTCATGGCGCCGGAGTCCAGCCGCGAGATGTCGAGCAGCGCGCCCAGGATTTCCTCGATGGCTTCCAGTGAGTCGTCGATGTTGCCGACAAGGCGGGCATCTTCGCCGCCGTCCTGCCGCTCGACAAGGCTGGTGACATAAAGCCGTGCCGCGTTGAGCGGCTGCAGAATGTCGTGGCTGGCGGCGGCAAGGAAGCGGGTCTTGGAGATGTTGGCTTCCTCGGCGGTGCTCTTGGCCCGCGCCAGTTCGCTGTTGAGGCGCGTCAGTTCCTCGGTGCGTTCGCGAACCCGCTTCTCCAGCGTGGCGTTGGCGCGCTCCAGCGCTTCCGCCGCCTCAAAGCTCGGCGTGATGTCGGAGAAGGTAATCACCAGCGCGCCGCCCGGCATCCGGTTGGCGCGAACCTCCACAACCATGTTGCGGTCGATCAGCCGCTCCAGATAGGGCTCGCCCTCGGTGGTGTAGGCGGCGAGCCGGCGTTGCAGCATGGCAGGATCGGCATCCTCTGTCTGTCCGTTGCTGCCGATGAATTCAAGAATCTCGACCAGCGGAATCCCTATTTGCGAATACTGCGCGGGCAGGTCGAGAATCTCGCCGAATTGCTGGTTCGATGTGATGAGCTGCAATTCCGGATTGAACACCGCGATGCCCTGGCGGACGTGGTTGAGTGCCGTTTGCAGCATCTCGCGATTGAAATGCAGCGCGGTGTGCGCGTCGTCGAGCAGCTTGAGCGCGGCCTTGGCTGACACCGCGCGCTTGCGCAGCAGCAGCGACAGCACAAGCCGCGACGACGCCGCGCCGATCGACGATGCGATCAGATGTTCGGCATGGCGCAGCAGGCGGAAATCCGCAGGCGCCGCACGATCGATATTGACGTGGTGGCTGGCGGCGAAGGTTTCGAACGACTGCTGCGCGCGTTCCGGACCCAGATACTGCGCCACCGTGGTGAGCAGGTCCTGCACCGTCACCGTTGTACGCCAGCGCCTGAAATTCGGCGCGATCGGCGCCAGTTCGTTGGGCACGAACAGATCGGCCTGAACCCGCTCGATCGATGTCGGCTGGCGCAGCAGCGACAGCACGACATAGGTCAGAAGGTTGAGCGACAGGCTCCAGAACACGCCATGGATCAGCGGGGCCATCTCGGTGCCGAGCAGCGCGCGAGGCCTCAGCGCTGAAATGCCGAACAGGCCTTCATTCAGCCAGATCACGCCGCGCGGATCGACGTCGGCGAAGCTCGGCAGGAACAGCGTATAGGCCCACACCGCAAAGCCGATCAGCATGCCGCCCATGGCGCCGCGCGCGGTCGCGCGCCGCCAGAACAGTCCGCCGAGAAAGGCCGGCGCCAGCTGGGCGACGGCGGCAAACGAGAGCAGGCCGATGGCGGCGAGCTGCGCGTTGCCGAGCGCGTGGTAGTAGAGATACGCCATCGCCATGATGGCGAAGATCGCGACCCGACGCACCTTGAGCAGAAAGCCGCCGAAGTTCGCCTTCCCCGCCTGCGCGGCAGGCCGCCGTTTCAACACCAGCGGCACAACGATGTCATTCGACACCATGATCGCGAGCGCCACGCATTCCACGATCACCATCGCGGTGGCCGCGGACAGGCCGCCGATAAACACAATCACGCTGAGCCATGTGGCACCTGCCTGAATCGGCAGCGCCAGCACGTACATGTCGCTGTCGGATGCGCCGAACGGAAAGCTGACGAGGCCGGCAATCGCGATCGGGATCACGAACAGGTTGATCGCGACCAGATAGAGCGGGAACAGCCAGCGTGCGCGGCGAACCTCGGCCTCGGTGGAGTTCTCGACGACGCTGACGTGAAATTGCCGCGGCAGCAGCATGATCGCCAGAAACGAGAGCAGCGTCATGGCGGCGAAGTTGCCGATCGACGGCGCGGTCTCGATGGCACGCACCGCCTCCGGCGTCTTCATGGCGCGCTCCCACAGATCGGCCGGCCCGAACATGACGAAGGTCACGAACACGCCTGCGGCGATGAAGGCCACCAGTTTGACCAGTGATTCTGTCGCGACCGCCAGCATCAGGCCGTGCTGGTGTTCGGTGGCATCGGTCTGACGCGTTCCGAACAGCACCGCGAAGGCAGCAAGCGTAATGGTGACGATAAAGGCGATGTCGCCGATATAGGGAATGCTGGAAACATCCTGATCCTGATTGAGGATCGTTTCCAGCGACGACGCGACGGCCTTCAGTTGAAGCGCGATGTAAGGCACCGAGCCGATGATGGCGATGGCGGCAGCGGTTGCCGCGACCGCCTGGCTCTTGCCGTAGCGTGCGGCAATGAAGTCGGCGATCGAGGTGATGTTCTGCGATTTCGCCAGCTGGATGACGCGCATCAGCAGCGGCGTGCAGAACGCGATCATCAGGATCGGTCCGACATAGATGGCGAGAAACTCGACGCTGGTTCGCGTGGCGAGGCCCACCGAGCCGAAGAACGTCCAGGACGTACAGTAGATCGCCAGCGACAGAGGATAGATGATCGTGCCGAGGCGGCCGCGCTGGACCTGCGTCAGCCGCTCGCCGTAACTTGCGACCACGAACAGCAGGCCGATGTAGCCGAAAGCGGCTGCGATCACGCCCCAGTCATGCAGCATTGAATTAATCCCTGACGTCAGGGCACGATCCTCTCCGAAAACCGGTTCCGACTTTTCGGGACCGCGCTTGGCCAACGCCCGGTGTGACCTTAACCCGGTCCGATATCACGCGCATCTGAACTCGGGGCGTCCGCTGGGCGGACAAGAATATTGGCACACAGGCCCGAATCAGGTACTACACGTAATAGTTGTATTACCAGTGTAACGCACTTCGGGGGCGGGTCATGGGCCAGATGCTACCTGTCAGGGATGCCCCGATCGCTATCGTCGATGACGATGCATCGGTTCGTGATGCGCTGTCGCTGCTGCTGAAAATCGACGGCTTCATCCCGGAAACATTTGCAGACGGCGAGTCATTTCTGGGGTGGTTGCAATCATCTGCCCCGTCTTGCGTCATTCTCGATATTCAGCTTCCGGGCCGTTCCGGGCTCGCGGTACTGAGGCAGCTCGCCGACATCCATTTTGCGCCACCGGTTTTCGTCATGTCCGGTCAATCGGACGTGGCGATGGCGGTGGAAGCCATGAAGCTCGGCGCGCTGGATTTTCTCGAAAAGCCATTTTCTGCCGGTGCCATGATCGAGCGTGTTCGCGAGGCCGTTGTGATCTATCGCCGCTCTGCTGCCGGGCATATCGATGGTCTGGCCGATTTTCCGGGGATCGAGCTTCTCACCCGGCGTGAGCGGGACGTGCTGGGTCAGGTCGCCCACGGCGCATCGAACAAGGAGGCAGGGCGGCGGCTGGGCATCAGCCCGCGGACCATCGAGGTTCACCGCGCGCGCATCATGGACAAACTCGGTGCACGAAATGCCGCCGACCTGATGCGGATCGTGTTGGGGAATGCGCCGTCACCGGTGCGGCAGATCGTCAGAGCCGGCTAAAGCCGGAACGATCGGTCAGCCGTCAGTTATTCAGCCGCCAGGGGCTTGGCGTGCAGCGGCAGATCGAGCTGCTCCCACACCTGGACCAGCGCCTCGGCAAGGGCATCGATCAGCGCATCCTCATGATACGGCGACGGCGTGATGCGCAGGCGCTCGGTGCCCTTGGGCACGGTCGGATAGTTGATCGGCTGAATATAGATGCCGTGCTGTTCGAGCAGAAGATCGCAAGCCTTCTTGCAGCGCTCGGGGTCGCCCACGAACAGCGGCACGATATGGGTGTCGCTCGACATTACCGGAAGACCGGCAGCGGTCAGAATGGCCTTGAGCCGCGCGGCGCGGTCCTGATGACGCTCGCGCTCCCAGCTCGATGATTTCAGATGCCTGATCGCAGCCGTCGCAGCGGCGCAGATCGCCGGCGGAAGTGCGGTGGTGAAAATAAAGCCCGGCGCATAGGACCGCACTGCATCCACGAGCTTTGCGCTGCCGGCGATGTAGCCGCCAAGGCAGCCGAACGCCTTGGCCAGCGTGCCCTCGAGAATGTCGATCCGGTGCATCACGCCATCGCGCTCGGCAATGCCGCCGCCGCGCGGGCCGTACATGCCGACCGCATGAACCTCGTCGACATAGGTCATCGCGCCATAGCGCTCGGCGAGATCGCAGATCTTCGCCAGCGGCGCCACGTCGCCGTCCATCGAATAAAGGCTTTCGCACACCACCAGCATCGGGCGGCCCGCATTGGCGCGCAGCAGCTCTTCGAGATGCGCCACGTCGTTGTGACGGAACACAAGGTACTGCGTACCGGACTGGCGGATGCCCTCGATCATCGAGTTGTGATTCAGCGCGTCCGAGAGGATCAGGCAGTTCGGGATCAGCTTCGCCAGCGTTGCGATGCCGGTCTGGTTCGAGACGTAGCCCGAAGTGAACACCAGCGCCGCTTCCTTGCCGTGCAGATCGGCAAGCTCCTGCTCAAGCTGGATCAGGGAATGGTTGTTGCCCGCGATGTTGCGGGTGCCGCCGGCGCCGGTCCCGGTGCGGGTGGCGGTCTCGACCATTGCGCCCACCACCTTGGGATGCTGGCCCATGCCGAGGTAGTCGTTCGAGCACCACATCACGATGTTGCGCTGGCCCTTGGGTGAGTGCCAGACCGCATGCGGATAACGGCCGGCGATCCGCTCCAGATCGGCGAATACGCGATACCGCCGCTCGTCATGGAGGCGGCCGAGGGCGTCATCGAAGAACTTGTTGTAATCCATCACAAAAACCCTGATGGGGACCCGGATTACGGCAGCCGGCCCAAGGATTTACCAAGCGGTCTTCTGTCGCGCGCAAGGCCTTTTTAGAGCTTTTCCAGCTTTAATGTCGAGGCTGTTTTCGCCGGTCATGTATGCGGCTGGCGAGGAGTTGATCGAGATCAATCCCGCCAATCAGCGTGCCGGTACCGAGATCAGGCTGCGGTGAAGCGCAGCACGCCATCCGTGCCGAGATTGGATTTCAGACGGCCATGGGCGAGCATGTGATTGACGTGCGCGATCAGTTCGCCGGCGGCAAAGCCAGTCTGGTGGGCGTCAAGCACATGCTTGTGGAACACCACCGGCACCAACTCCGCCGAAGTCTTCGGCGACGTGCGGCAGGCATCGGCGATCAACTGGCAGCGCTCTTCATGATGATCGGCCAGCTGCTTGATTCGGGTCTTCACCCCGTAGAACGGAACGCCGTGTCCCGGCAGCACCAGCACGTCGTCCGGCAGCAGGCCGGTGAGTTCGGCAAGTGACGTGAGGTATTCGCCGAGCGAGTTGGCCTCGGGTTCGACCGCCCACACGCTGACATTCGGCGAAATCTTGCTCAGCACCTGATCCGCCGACAGGAAAATGTTGTCGGCCTCGCAGTACATCATGACCTGATCGAGCGCGTGGCCACCGCCGGTGATGATGCGGAATGTGCGCGACCCGATGGTGATCTCGTTACCCTTCGACAGACGGTGAAAGGAAGCCGGAAGGATCGACACGCGCGCGAGATAATCCATACCCCGGCCGAGCAGCGCTTCGGTGATCTCCTCGTCCATGCCGTGGCGGCGGAAGAACAGACGCTGCGCCAGTTTGCGCTCGGGCGAGCCGCGGTGCTGGTGATACGCCGCCTGCAGATACTCCACCTGCGACATGTGAAGTTCGCAGTTGAAGCGCTCGACGACCCAGCCCGCCAGTCCGACGTGATCGGGATGCGCATGCGTCACGATCAGTTTCGTGATCTTGAAACCCTTCAGCGGCCCTTCGAACAGCGTCGTCCATGCGGCGATGGTGGCTTCGTTACCGATGCCGGTATCGATCATGGTCCAGCCGTCGCCGTCGGCGAGCAGATAGATGTTCACATGGTTGAGACGGAACGGCAGCGTGAGCCGCACCCACATCAGGCCGGGCGCGATCTCGATCGCTTCATCCGGCTTGGGCGGCGTCTCGATCGGATAGCGAAGGCCATCCGGGGCTGCGGTCATTGGGGCGGTTTTGGTGTGCATCGTCTCGCAATCGTGTTTTTCAGGGTCCGGCTTAACGCGGCAATCGGTGCCGCGCTAGTGTTCCGGCCCGCCAAAGCTCACGTTTTACGGGGCGCGCAGGCATGGTTGCCATGCAGGCAGCCATGCCTCGGTGTTCCTTGGCGTTTCAAACAGCGTCAGGACGCGGCAGCCCCGGACGCCGTGGCCGCTGCCGGCTTCGCGTCCACATGCGTATGGTTGTGCTGCTTGGAATCGTCGAGCTTTGATTTGATGCCGAGACGATCGAGCAGATCGGCGTCGCGCACGGTCTGCGGATTCTTGGTGGTCAGCAGCACGTCGCCGATGAAGATCGAGTTCGCGCCGGCCACGAAGCACAGCGCCTGCAATTCGTCGGTCATGTACTGGCGGCCGGCGGACAGGCGAACGACACTGCGCGGCATCATAATGCGCGCGACTGCGATCATACGCACCAGCGCGATCGGATCGGGGCGCTCGGCGGTGTCGTTGACCGGCACGCCCTTGACCTCGTTCCACATGTTGATCGGAACGCTCTCGGGATGTTCGGGAAGGTTTGCCAGCAGCGCCAGCATGCCGAGACGGTCATCGACCTGCTCGCCCATGCCGATGATTCCGCCGCAGCAGACCTTGAGGCCGGCTTCGCGCGCATGCGCCAGCGTGTCGATGCGGTCCTGCATCGTGCGCGTGGTGATGATCTTGCCGTAGAACTCCGGCGAGGTGTCGACGTTGTGATTGTAGAAGTCGAGGCCGGCGTCATGCAGACGCTTGGCCTGTGCATCGGTCAGCATGCCGAGCGTGACGCAGGTCTCCATCCCGAGCCCCTTCACGGCGCTCACCATGTCGCAAACCTTGTCGAGATCCTTGTCCTTCGGATTGCGCCATGCCGCCGCCATGCAGAAGCGTTCCGCACCGGCTTCCTTGGCGCGCTTGGCGGTGGCCACGACATCGTCGTGATCCATCAGCTTCGAGGCCTTGAGGCCGGTGTCGTATTTGGCGCTCTGCGAGCAGTAGCCGCAATCCTCCGGGCAGCCGCCGGTCTTGATGCTGAGCAGGCTCGCGGTCTCGACGTGATTGGGATCGAAGTTGCGGCGGTGAATGCTCTGCGCCTGGAAGATCAGATCCGCGAAGGGGAGATCATAGAGCGTCTGCGCTTCAGCACGGGTCCAGTCGTTGCGTGGCTCGATCAGCGCGTCCCTGCCCATCGACGTTCCGCCCTTCACATCCGAACCCGGCACCATGCTCATGCGCTAACCCCTTGCGTGTTTTAAGGCGTCGCCCTGAAGCGCCGCTGTCTTGGTTCGTCGGGCAGAAAGCGATGTCTCGACGGCACGCGCGATTTCCCCGGATCGAGACTAGCAAGGACCATGGAGGTCCAGAAGAGTCAATCAGGAGTGTAGTTCGGTGCGCGGACGTATGGCTAAAAGCAGTAGCAAATCATGCTGTTCCGCCAAGCGCAGGGTCTGCATTTTCGTTCTTGCGCGCGTCTTTAACGAATTGGGGCCCGAAGCAGAAAGCTCCGGGCCCCAAAACAGAATGCAGGCATGCCAGATGGCATAGCGTCTAGACGCAATATTACGCAGCCCGGATATTGAGCAGGAAGGCATCGACCTCTGCGCGAAGCGTGTCGGCTTCACGGCGAAGTTCGTTCGATGCGTTGAGCACTTCGCCGGCCGCGGTTCCTGCCTCGCTCGAGGCGCGGCTCACGCCGACGATGTTGCTCGACACTTCCGCAGTGCCGCTCGCGGCGTGCTGGATGTTGCGCGCGATCTCGCGGGTCGCTGCGCCCTGTTCCTCGACGGCGGCGGCGATGGCGGTGGTCACCTCGTTGATCTCGCCGATGGTCGAGCCGATGCTGCGGATGGCGCTGACCGCCGATGCCGTGACGTTCTGCATGCTGGCGATCTGGGTGCGAATCTCGTCGGTCGCCTTCGCCGTCTGTTCGGCGAGGCTTTTCACCTCCGACGCCACGACCGCGAAACCGCGCCCGGCTTCGCCGGCACGCGCGGCCTCGATGGTGGCGTTGAGTGCGAGCAGGTTGGTCTGCGACGCGATCTCCTGAATCAGGTCGACGACGCTGCTGATGCGGTTGGCGTTGTCGGCGAGACCCTGCATGGTCGTGTCGGTCTTGCCCGCCTCGGTCACCGCGTTGGCCGCGATCTTGGTCGAACTCGTGACCTGGCGGCTGATCTCCTGGATCGACGACGACAATTCCTCGGTCCCGGCCGAAACCGTCTGCACGTTGACCGAGGTTTCCTCGGCGGCCGAGGCGACGGTGTTCACCAGTGCACTGGAATGCTCGGCGGATGTCGACATGCTCTCCGCCGTCGCCTGCATGACATTGGCGGAGGTCATCAGGCTGTCGAGCGCGGCGCGCACCTTGTCCTCGAAGCTGACGATCTGCTTTTCGATGCGCGACGCCCGTTCCGCCTTGGCGAGACGGTCCTGGTCCTGCTCGCTGCTGAGCGTGCGCGAACGGATCATGCTGTCGCGGAACACCTCCAGCGAATCGGCCATCACAGCGATCTCGTCCTGCTGACGGCCGCGCTTCACCTCGGCGTCGAGGTCGCCCTCGGACAGGCGCCGCATCACGTCCTGCAGGTTGCCGATACGGCCAAGGATGTTGCGGCCGACATAGAGCCAGACGAACAGGGCCGATCCGATCAGCGTCAGCGCGCCGAGCGCGAGCATCACCAATGTTGCCACCTTGATCTTGCTGCCTGCCATGGTGGTGGCGTCGGTGGTGTGGGCCTGCACGTCCTCGACGAGCTTTTTGACGCTCATCTCAAGGCCGCGATTGAGCTTGCGCGTTTCATCAACAATCAGCTGGCCGTATTCGTTCGCGTCCATTTCCTTCTGGCGAACCTTGAAGGTGCCGGTCTTGCCGTCCGCCAGCGCAACGACCTTGAGCAGCGGCTCGCGGATGGTCTCACCGGCATCGCCCTTCTTCATGCTGTCGAGTTTGTAGAGTGCATTTTTCTTTTTGGAGTCAAACGACTCCTGAAGCGCGGACAAGGTATCGGTGCTTTGTGCGGCCAGCGCTGCGGTCATGTCGGACGCCATCAGGTTGCCGTCGGTAATGACATTGCCGAGTACGTCGACAGCCCGCGCTGCATCCAATGCGTCGTTTTGCGAGAAATTGGCGGACCCGAGAATGGCGTTCATCTGGGTCTGGGCGTCGAGCATGGCCAGCGACGCGGCAGAGAGAAAATCGCTATGTGCCTTGCGCAGCGCAGTGGCCTGCGCTTCGCGCATGGCCGCGACCTCGAGCCGTTCCTTTGCGGCGGCGCCAATGCTGCCGACCATGTCTCCGATGCTTTTGCTGATTTCGTTCATCGAGTCCATGACAGTCTTGTCGGCCCCGAGCTTCGCAATCTCCGCAAGTTTCTCCACAACGATCCGCTGCGTACCCTGCATTTCAGCGGTGCGTTCCTTCAGTGTTGCGTCGCTGTCGGACGCCAGCAGGGCCTGGCCCTGATTGGAGAGGCTGGCGCTTTGCGCCGAGAGCTGGAGGCTTGCGGCGAGCCGCGGAATATCGTTGCCGCTGAGGGCATTCATGATGCCGCCGAGCTGGCTGAGCAGGATGCTTGCGCTGGTGCTGATGACAATCGCCATCCCGGCGATGACTGCAAAAGCCAGGAAGAGGCTTCCCCGGACGCCGAGCTTCATGCTCGGCAGCTTGAAACGAAACAGATTTTTCGCGACCTTAAACCGCAAAGCCATAACCCGAATCCCCCGATTCCCCGTAAAATCACGCGCGGGCGGAGTATCCGGATGCCTGGTTAAAAATTTCAGGAACCAGGGGTCATTTCTGTCAAAAATTTCGCGCAGGGCTGCAATGCGAGGCTTTTGAGAGGGCTGGTGCTGCCAGACAGGATTGAACTGTCGACCTCTCCATTACCAATGGAGTGCTCTACCACTGAGCTACGGCAGCGAACGCCAGACAAGAAAGAGCCAGAACCGTACCAGGTACGTGAATCAGCTAAAAAGCCCCTAAAGGCGCGCGTTCCTTTGCCATAAGGCAACTGGCGGTGCAAGCACCGAGAGGCCCGTTCTTGCCCCCAAGCGGCGGAACTCAGGCTGAAGCAGCCTTGGCGGATTTATATTTCGCCAGCTCCGGGCCGATCCGGGCGCTCATCCGGGTACTTAAGGCCTCCAAAGCCTTGAAGGGCCGGATCATCACCTCGAATTCGATGATTTTTCCGGCGGAATCGAATTTCACCAGATCGACCCCTTTGAGTTGCAGCTCGCCGATATTGGCGCTGAATTCCAGGGTCACATCGTGGGTCCCGGACACGAAGGTGCGGTGATAGCGGAAATTCTCGAAGATCTGCACGACCGCGCCGAGGATCAGCACGCTGGCGGGGCGTCCCGGGATCGGCAGATGGACGAACGGCGAACGGAACACGGTGGTTTCCGCAAGAAGCGGCCGTAGCACGTCCTCGCTCCTGGTTTCGACGAAGCGATGCCAGCCCCTGAGTGTCTCCTGCACGGAGGGCGCAAGTCCCGGTGCGTCAGCCGTCATTGCATTCTCCCCGCCACATTGCTTGCCGTATCCGATATAAAATAATTCGTCACACCGGCAATGGCCGGTCAAGGAAACGCGCGAGCAGGCCTGTTATGACGGACGACGTCGCAAATGAGCGCAACGCCAAATCGGCTCGCCACGAGCGGCTGAAATCAGCGCTGCGCGACAATTTGAAACGGCGGAAGTCGCAGGCGCGCGGCCGCGCCGGCATGGCGATCGTGACGCCGGATGACGACGCGGAGGCACGGGATGATGCATCGGGCAGGGCCGCTCACCGGCGCGAGGATGACACCTGAATCGCCGTCTTGAACCATCGGTTGATTGTTTGGCTGGGAGACACAATCTAGCCTGATGGAAACGGTCTCCAACGAGGGAGATCGGCGATCCTCGGTGCGAATGTAAGGGATACACGTGATGGCGACGGACCAGGCAACAGCAATTGGGACGGGCGCCCCGCAGTCGGACGCTGCGCGAGCGGCATTTCCCCGGTTCGAGCAGACATTCCCGAAACTGACGGATGCTGAAATCGACCGCATGCGCCGGTTTGGCGAGGTCCGCCGCCACAAGGATGGCGAGAAGCTGTTCGAGTCCGGCAAGGTCGGCCCCGGCATGTTCGTCATTCTGTCGGGCCATGTCGCCATTACCCAGCGCGATGGCATGGGCCATGTCACGCCGGTGATCGAGCAGGGGCCGGGCCAGTTTTTGGCCGAGGTCGGGCAATTGTCCGGCCGTCATGCGCTGGTGGACGGCACCGCTGAGGGCGACGTCGAAACGCTGCTGATTCCATCCCAGAGTTTGCGCGCGCTGCTTGTGGCCGAAGCCGATCTCGGCGAGCGCATCATGCGCGCGCTGATCCTGCGGCGTGTCGCGCTGATCCAGGCGGGTGTCGGCGGTCCGGTGCTGATCGGGTCGCCGTCGCTGGGCGACGTTGTGCGGCTGCAAGGCTTTCTGTCCCGCAACGGCGTTCCCCATCACGTGCTCGATCCTGCTGACGACAAGGATGCGGCGGATCTGATTGCGCGCTATTCGCCGTCGCCCGCCGATTTGCCGCTGGTGGTCGCTCCGGACGGCACGGTGCTGCGCAATCCCAGCGAAACCGATCTCGCCTATGCAATGGGAATGATCGGCGGTCCGATCAAGGACAAGCTTTATGATGTCGCCGTCGTTGGCGGCGGCCCCGCCGGACTTGCGACAGCGGTCTACGCGGCGTCAGAAGGATTGTCGGTGGCGGTGCTCGATGCCCGGCATTTCGGCGGACAGGCCGGTGCCAGCGCCCGCATCGAGAACTATCTCGGTTTCCCGACAGGCATCTCCGGTCAGGCGCTTGCAGGACGCGCCTACAATCAGGCGCAGAAGTTTGGTGCCGATCTGATGATTCCGGTCGAGGCCAAATCGCTCGACTGCTCGAAAAGCGGCGGCGCATTCGGATTGACAACCGAATGCGGTCATTTCCTGAAGGCAAAATCCATCGTCGTCGCCAGCGGAGCACGCTACCGGCGTCCCGCCATCGAGAATCTCGACAAGTTCGAGGGGCGCGGCGTTTGGTACTGGGCGTCGCCGATCGAAGGAAAGCTCTGTGCGCAGCAGGAAATCATTCTGGTCGGCGGCGGCAATTCCGCAGGGCAAGCCGCGGTGTTTCTGTCAGGTCACGCCAGCAAGGTGCGGATGATGATCCGCAGCGGCGGTCTCGCCGACAGCATGTCGCGCTACCTGATCGACCGCATCATGGCGACGCCGAACATCGAACTGATGATCCACACCGAGATCGTCAGGCTGGAAGGAGCCGAAGGCGGGCTCGAGCGCGTCCACTGGCGCAATCGCCGGACAGGCATCGAGACGGCGGGCGACATCCGCAATGTATTTTTGTTTGTCGGCGCCGATCCTGCGACCGCATGGCTGAAAGGCTGCGGCGTCGAGCTTGATCGGACCGGTTTTGTGGTGACCGGTTCGCAGTGCGAGGAAGGCAAGCCGGTCTCGGGGCTGGAAACCTCGGTGCCGGGCGTCTTCGCCGTCGGCGACGTGCGCTCCGGCTCGGTCAAGCGGATGGGCGGGGCGATCGGCGAAGGCGCGCAGGTCGTGGCCGCGCTGCATGGTTTTCTTGGCGACAAACTCGCGCAGCCCCATTAGCCTGTGACAGCCGGACAATTCTCTGACCAAGAGACCATCCATGCCCTGCAAGCACATCGCGGAGATCAAGGATGTCACGCCGAGCGCGCTGGGCTGCGAGGAATGCCTGAAGACCGGTAGCGTCTGGCTGCACTTACGAATTTGCCGGACCTGCGGCCATGTCGGCTGCTGCGACGATTCGCCGAACCGGCACGCCACCAAACATTTCCGCGCCACTCAGCATCCTGTCATCGAAGGGTATGATCCGCCGGAAGGATGGGGCTGGTGTTACGTCGACGAAATCATGTTCGACCTGTCGAAACGCAAGACCCCGCATAACGGTCCGATCCCGCGTTATGATTGAACTGCGTCTGCCGGTTATCTGAGCTTCCAAGCGCCCCTGCATTGTCAGAATCGTGCCGATCCTCAAAAGGAGTTTTTTAGCATGCTGTATTTCCGGCGAGCCATTCGCGGCGCGGCCTGCGCCGCGGCAATGGCGGCATCCATCTTTCTCGTGTCAGTCGCCTCCGCGTCCGCGCAGTCGGCACCGCAAAGCCGGACCGCCGATGTCAACGGCGTCAAACTGAATTATCTGATTGCTGGCAAGGGCGACCCCGTCGTGCTGCTGCATGGCTATGCCGAGACCAGCCACATGTGGCGGCCGCTGTTTCCCGGACTCGTCAACAAGCACACCGTGATTGCGCCCGATCTGCGCGGGTTCGGCAAATCCGATGCGCCCGAGGACGGCTATACCAAGAAGCAAATGGCGCAGGACATCCACGCACTGGTGAAGAGCCTCGGATTTACCAAGGTCAAGATCGTCGGCCACGACATCGGACTGATGGTCGCCTATGCTTATGCGGCGCAGTATCCGGCCGAGGTCGATCGTATCGTGCTGATGGATGCCTTCCTGCCCGGCGTCGGCGACTGGAAGAGCGTCTGGCTGCTGCGCGATCTCTGGCACTTCCATTTCTACGGCAAAACGCCGCTGGCGCTGGTTCAGGGCCGCGAGCGCATTTATCTCGAGCACTTCTGGAATGATTTTGCCGCCGATCCGGCCAGGTCCATTTCACAGAAGGACCGGAAAATCTATGCCAAGGCCTATGCGCAGCGGGGCCACATGAAGGCGGGAATGGAGGTCTTCCGCGCCTTCGAGAAAGACGCCGACGACTTTTCGGATTTTGCAAAGACCAAGCTGCCGATGCCGATGCTCGTTCTCTCCGGCGAGAAGGCGGGAGGTGTCTTCCTGATCGAACAGGGCAAGCTGGTCGCGACCAGTGTCGAGGGGGTGATCGTCAAGGGCTCGGGGCACTGGCTGATGGAGGAAGCGCCCGGACAGGTGATTCCGAAGCTGGTGGATTTTCTCAATCGTTGATCGCGCGACTCACAAAAAATTTGCGGGAGCTGAGCGCGCGGAAACGGAACTTCTGTTGCGCTGCCATGCGTATGATGTAGCCTTGGATTCATTCTAAACAGGGGCGCATCATGATTTTAGGCATGTCGTTAGCGGGTTTCACGGTCCTTCATCTCATCATCAGCATGATCGCCATCGGTCTGGGCTTCGTGGTGGCGGGCGGGATGCTCGCGTCGAACAGGCTGCCGGGCTGGACGCTGTGGTTTCTCGTGCTGACCATCCTCACCAGCGCGACCGGCTTTCTGTTTCCCTTCACCAAGCTGCTGCCGTCACACATCGTCGCGCTGATCTCGCTGGCGCTGCTGGCGATCGCGGTTTACGCGCTCTATGGCAAAGGCCTCGCCGGCATCTGGCGCACGGTCTATGTGGTCACCGCGCTGCTCGCGCTCTGGTTCAATGTGTTCGTTCTGATCGCTCAGTCGTTCCAGAAGGTCGCATTGCTGAATGTCTACGCGCCCACCAGCGCCGAGCCGCCGTTTGCGATCACCCAGGGCATCGTGCTGGTGTTTTTCATCGGCTTGATCGTCCTCGGCATCAGGCGATTCAAGACAGCCTGAGACCAACTGGAGAGCGGGAGCGTCGATGAAAGTCATTGTCTTCGGCGCGACCGGCATGGTGGGGCAGGGCGTTCTGCGTGAATGCCTGCGCGATGGCGATGTGACGGAGGTTCTGACCGTCGGCCGCAGTGCCACCGGTCAGCCGCATCCGAAGCTGCGCGAACTCGTGCATAAGGACTTTCTCGACTTCTCGACTATCGAGAAGGACATCACAGGCTATGACGCCTGCTTCTTCTGTCTCGGTGTGTCCTCGATCGGAATGGACGCGGAGCGCTACCGCCATCTGACTTACGACATCACGCTGGCGGCGGCGCGGCCGCTGGCGCGGCTCAACCCCGGCATGACCTTCGTGTATGTCACCGGCGCAAGTACCGACAGCACCGAGCAGGGCCGTGTGATGTGGGCGCGAATCAAAGGCAAGACCGAGAACGATCTGCTCAAGCTGCCGTTCAAGGCCGCTTACATGTTCCGTCCCGGTGCGATCCAGCCGCTGCGCGGGGTGCGGTCGAAAACCGCCTGGGTCCAGGCGATCTATGTCATGACCGGGCCTTTGCTGAGTTTCCTGCATCAGGTCGCGCCGAACTTTGTCACCACCACCGAGGAGGTCGGCCGCGCCATGCTGAGCGTGGCCAAGCGCGGCTATCCCAGGCCGATCCTTGAAATGGAAGACATCCATAAGGCCGGGGCCTGAACGCCGGGGCCGGACGGCTGGAAAGTCCGCAGTCACACGCCCAGCCGACACAATTCGAGCGATTTTTCGGGTATTAAGCTGGAGTGCCGGGGCTTTGGGGCATCCGGCGCGCGGTTTCCTCCCCCTCTGAAACGCGCTAAAAGCCACTTTAATCCGCAACAGGGCAGGTTTGGCATGGATCGCATTCGCATTGTCGGCGGCAACAAGCTCAACGGCACCATTCCGATTTCCGGCGCGAAGAACGCGGCCCTGCCGCTGATGATCGCAAGCCTGCTGACCGACGAGACCCTGATTCTCGACAACGTGCCGCGTCTGGCGGACGTCGCGCAGCTGCAGCGTATTCTCGGCAATCATGGCCTCGATATCATGGCGGCGGGCAAGCGCCCGGGCGACCACGAGTATCAGGGCCAGACCCTGCATATTTCCGCCGCCAATATCATCGACACCACCGCGCCCTATGAACTGGTCTCGAAGATGCGCGCCAGCTTCTGGGTGATCGCGCCGCTGCTCGCGCGGATGAAGGAAGCCAAGGTGTCGCTGCCCGGCGGCTGCGCCATCGGCACCCGTCCGGTGGATCTGCTGATCATGGCGCTGGAAAAGCTCGGCGCGGAATTGCAGATCGACGGCGGCTATGTGATCGCGAAAGCGCCCGGCGGGCTTGTCGGCGCGGAGATCGATTTCCCCAAGGTCACCGTCAGCGGCACCCATGTGGCGCTGATGGCCGCGACGCTGGCCAAAGGCACGACGGTTATCACCAATGCCGCATGCGAGCCGGAAATCGTCGATGTCGCCGACTGCCTCAACAAGATGGGCGCGAAGGTGTCCGGCGCCGGCACGCCGCGCATTGTGATCGAGGGCGTCAAGAAGCTGCACGGCGCACGCCACACCGTGCTGCCGGACCGGATCGAGACCGGCACCTATGCCATGGCCGTTGCCATGACCGGCGGCGATGTGCAACTCGCGGGTGCGCGGCCTGAACTGCTGCAATCGGCGCTCGACGTGCTGACCGAGGCCGGCGCCACCATCACGCCGAACAATGAAGGCATCCGCGTTGCGCGCAACGGCGCAGGTATCAGCCCGGTCAAGGTTACGACCGCGCCGTTCCCCGGCTTTCCGACCGACCTTCAGGCGCAACTGATGGCGCTGATGGCCTGCGCCAAGGGCTCGTCGCACATCACTGAAACAATTTTTGAAAACCGGTTCATGCACGTTCAGGAACTGGCGCGGTTCGGTGCGCGTATTTCCCTTGATGGCGAGACCGCGATCATCGACGGCATCTCCAAACTTAAAGGAGCTCCGGTGATGGCGACGGATTTGCGTGCCTCGGTGTCGCTGGTGATTGCGGCGCTGGCGGCGGAGGGCGAAACCACCGTCAATCGCGTGTATCATCTCGACCGCGGCTTCGAGCGTCTCGAGGAAAAGCTCTCGGCCTGCGGCGCGACCATCGAACGTATCAGCGGGTAACCCAGGGCATGATCCCGAAAAGTGGAAGCCGGTTTTCGGAAAAGATCATACCCAATTGAAATAACGGCGGGGGCCATGTCTCAGAACAAAGCGGCTCAGCAAAATTCATCCCGGCGCAAAATGGCCGCGCTGGATGAAGACGATCTCGCGGTGATTTCCGCCCACATCCAGGATGCGGCGGTGGTCGCGGGCGACATTCTCTGGCGGCAAAGCGAGAAGCGTCTGGTCGTCGCCATGCGGCGGATGGATTGCGAGGACATCCTCGCGGGCGATTGCGTTCCGCGCCGCCTGATCTCGGCGCTGCGCTTCGACCGCGTATTGTCGTGCCAGTCGCGCGAGATCGACATGACCGCCCCGGAGCTCCCGCTGACCCTGCTCGGGCTGGAATTCCATCCCGGCAAGAAACCCGGCGGCCAGGTGCTGCTGCTGTTCGCCAGCGGCGGGGTGCTGCGGCTCGAGGTTGAGTGCCTCGAGTGCGAACTGGCCGATCTCGGTCCGGACAATCTGGACGCTGATCCGGCGGACCATGCCGCAGTCACCTAATCTGCCTGCGGACACAGACATTTAGCAACCAATCCGCGCGGTCCCCGCTCGCGGTTTCATCCTGAGAATGTTATGGGTTGACGGTGATCTGGCATCGCGCCACTGACCACGCCTTCAATTGATCCCCTGCCGGACCCTGCAATGCCGATCCGTCTCACCAGTCACAGCGCAGATTTCACCGAGCGCTTCAACGCCTTTCTCGACATGAAGCGGGAGGTTTCCGCCGATATCGACGCGTCCGCGCGCGCCATCGTCGACGATGTGGCGAAGCATGGCGATGCGGCGCTGATCGCGGCGACGAAGAAGTTTGACCGGCTCGATGTGGCGGCAGGCGGATTGCGGATCACGCTTGCAGAACTCGAAGGTGCGGTGAAGGCTTGCGATACCGCGACGCTCGATGCCCTGAAGTTCGCGCGTGACCGCATCGAGGTTTTTCACAAGCGGCAGTTGCCGAAGGACGAGCGTTTCACGGACGCCGCGGGTGTTGAACTCGGCTGGCGCTGGAGCGCCATTGAGGCGGTCGGCCTGTATGTGCCGGGCGGCACCGCGGCCTATCCGTCGTCCGTGCTGATGAACGCGGTGCCGGCGAAGGTCGCCGGGGTGGGGCGCGTGGTGATGGTGGTGCCGTCTCCGGACGGCAAGCTCAATCCGCTGGTGCTGGCGGCAGCGCAGCTCGGCGGCGTGTCGGAAATCTACCGCGTCGGCGGCGCGCAGGCCGTTGCGGCGCTGGCCTATGGCACGGCGACTATCAAGCCGGTGGCGAAGATCGTCGGTCCCGGCAATGCTTACGTGGCTGCCGCCAAGCGTCTGGTGTTCGGCAAGGTCGGTATCGACATGATCGCCGGACCGTCCGAAGTGTTGGTGATCGCCGACCGCACCGCGAATCCCGACTGGATCGCGGCCGATCTTCTGGCGCAAGCCGAGCACGACGCCAACGCGCAGTCGATCCTGATCACCGATGACGAGACGCTGGCGAATGATGTCGCGCGTGCCGTCGAAGCACAGTTGACCACGCTGCCGCGCGCTGACATCGCGCGCGCGTCGTGGAACGATTTCGGTGCGATCATTCTGGTCAAGACTCTTGATGAGTCAGTCGCGCTTGCCGATGCCATTGCCGCCGAGCATCTGGAAATCATTACGGCCGATCCCGAGGCCTTGAGCGCGCGCATCCGCAACGCCGGCGCGATTTTTCTCGGCGGCCATACCCCGGAAGCAATCGGCGATTATGTCGGCGGCTCGAATCACGTCCTGCCGACGGCACGCTCGGCGCGTTTTTCCTCGGGTCTCGGCGTGCTCGATTTCATGAAGCGGACCTCGATCCTCAAGTGCGGACCGGATCAGCTTCGTGCGCTGGGCCCGGCGGCGATGACTCTCGGCAAGGCCGAAGGGCTGGATGCCCATGCGCGCTCGGTCGGATTGCGGCTCAATCTCTCATGACAAAGCCGCCGCCAAACGAGGACCCGAACAACCGCGTTGTCGCGGTGACGCTCGATGAGGAATCGATCGGGCGCTCGGGGCCGGACATCGAGCACGAGCGCGCGATCGCGATCTACGATCTCGTCGAGCAGAATCTGTTTGCGCCGGAAGGCGGCCATACCGGACCGTTCACCCTGCACATCGGCATCACCGGCAATCGGCTGATGTTCGACATCAAGCGCGCGGACGGGACGCCCTGCGTGGTGCATCTGTTGTCGCTGACGCCGTTCCGCCGGATCGTGAAGGACTACTTCATGATCTGCGACAGCTACTATCAGGCGATCCGCACCGCGACGCCCGACAAGATCGAAGCCATCGACATGGGCCGCAAGGGTGTCCATGACGAAGGCTCGCGGACCTTGATGGAGCGCCTTGAAGGCAAGGTGCGTGTCGATTTCGAGACCTCGCGCCGGCTGTTCACGCTGATCTCGGTGCTGCACTGGAAGGGCGAGGGCAGCACATGATCCCGAAACGTGCCCTGTGCAAAATCAGCGGGCGAGCCTGACGCATGGCGCGTTCTCCGCAGGCTGTCTTGTTCATGTGCGGGCAGAACAGCGTTCGTTCTCCGACGGCGGCCTGTCTGCTGCGCCATCTCGTTCCGCGCGGGCTGTATGTGCAATCGGCCGGCGTCAGTAAGGCCGATCTCGATCCGTTCGCGGTGGCGGTGATGAAGGAGATCGGTCTCGATATTTCCAATCACAAGCCGTGGACGGTCGCCGATCTGGAAGACTGGGAAGGCCTGAACTTCGATCTGATCGTCACGCTGTCGCCGGAGGCGCATCACAAGGCGCTTGAGTTGACCGCGACCTCGGCAACCGAAGTCGAATACTGGCCGACGCCTGATCCGGTGGGTGTCGAAGGCCGCCGCGAATTGCAGCTCGACGCTTACCGTCATGTCCGGGACAGCCTGCAGCGGCGTATTCGTGAACGGTTCGCGCCGGCGGCTATCAGGAACGAGTAGGAAAAATCGTTATAAATCGAGCCCGGACGCGCTGCCGCGCTGTTGTCGGGACCACGCCCTTCGGATAGTTTCCGCGCCCATTGACCCCTGACCGAAATCGACAAGTCTCGCATGTTAGGCCGTCCCAAATTTGTCCTTGCCTCCGGTTCGCCGCGGCGACTCAGCCTGCTGAATCAGGCCGGTATCGAGCCTGACGCGTTGCGTCCCGCCGATGTCGACGAGACGCCCAAGCGCGGCGAGCTGCCGCGCGCCTGCGCCAACCGTCTGGCGCGCGCCAAGGCCGACGCGGCACTCAAGTCCGTGCAGCTCGATGATGATCTCCGCGGATCCTACATTCTCGCCGCCGACACCGTGGTCGCGGTCGGTCGCCGCATCCTGCCGAAGGCGGAACTGGTGGATGAGGCCTCGCAATGCCTGCGGCTGCTGTCGGGCCGCAATCATCGTGTCTACACCGCGATCTGCCTCGTGACGCCGAAGGAAACATTCCGTCAGCGGCTGGTGGAAACGCGGGTGCGGTTCAAGCGGCTGAGCGAGGACGATATCCAGGCGTATATCGGCTCCGGCGAATGGCGCGGCAAGGCCGGCGGCTACGCAGTGCAGGGCATCGCGGGCTCGTTCGTAGTGAAGATGGTCGGCTCCTATTCCAACGTGGTCGGACTGCCGCTGTATGAATCGACCGCGCTGCTCGGCGGTGAAGGTTTTCCGGTCCGCTTCGGCTGGCTGAATGCCAGCTGAGGGCGTGAAATCCACGCCCCGCGCGAAGCCATGCCCGATCTGCGGCAAGCCACCGGTCGAGGCGTCCAGGCCGTTCTGTTCGGAACGCTGCCGCGATGTCGACCTGAATCGCTGGCTGTCGGGGTCCTACGCCATCCCCGCGCGCGAGAGCGACAACGAGGACGACCCGGACGAGCCGAAATAGCCCATTCGGGCGTTTCCCGGCTCCCCCGAAGCCCTTGAATCCGGGAGGATTTTAAGACGCCGCCGCTTGACACAGCGGTCCCCGCAAAATTCGCCCGATGGCTGGACAGCGCCGCCGCGTCTCACTATAAACCGGCGCTCTCCCTCCAAGCTGTTTTGGCAGCGTTCGGGGCGGCGCCCAGGTAGCTCAGTTGGTAGAGCATGCGACTGAAAATCGCAGTGTCGGTGGTTCGATCCCGCCCCTGGGCACCATCGCTTTCCTAAGCGGTTGTTTCCACAAAACTAATGCAAAATCAGATGCTTACTGCTACCGGCTTGGTACAAAAGGCTGGTACAAATGCCCTTGGCTATGTCACGTCCGTGGAAGCATCCTGATAGCGGTCTATTGGTTTCGCAGAGCTGTGCCTGCGGATCTCCGCGAGCTTTTTGGCAAGCGGGAAGAGAAACAAAGTCTCAAGACCAAAGATGCCGCGCTGACGAAACAGCGCCACGCTCAATTGCTCTCCGAGGTCGAAGCGCGGTGTGCGAATCTACGCCAAGGCCCTCGTTCATTAAGCGAAGCTGAAGCTCACGCGATCGCCGCGGCGTGGCAAGACCGTTGGATTGAGCTGCACCGAGATAATCCCGCCGAGCAAACCTGGCCGACCAGCTTAGGGGAGGCGATGTGGAAAGGGGAGGTGGTCCACGGCAACACCTGCATGACTGAGCAAGTCAGATCGCACCTTCAGGAACGTCAGACGAAAATCGAATGCGGAGAACTGGTGCCGCGCTAAGGCGCTCGAAGGCGACGCGCAGGCCGAACCGTCGATAAATGCGTTGGTGCGTTCGAACATTAAACTCATATGTCGTTGTGCCGGAATGCTTGGCCGCAGCATGTTGCAAGAGAAGACGGGCCCTGAAGGCCCTCCTCACGGCGAGCTTTGGGGGAAGCCTGGCGGCTTAAGCAGACTCAATCATTCTCATTTGAAGGAGAGATAATTTCGTTCGCGCTGAGAGTGCGCAGGTCATATCGAAGGCGTCAGACGTTTCAAACGACGCTGGATTCGCGTCTCGCCCTCCCTCGGCAATGCCAATGGAAGAAAATACGATGACGGAGCGGCGCACGACAAGAACTGACGAAGTGCTCAAATTTCGCATGGTTACCCACGTGACATCGGCACAATCGTTGGATGTCGGCGATGTGGATGGTCATACGGCATCGCTGACCCGCTTCTCCGGACTGGCGTTTCTCGCCGACGGCACGATTGCAACCGTCCATTTCGCGAGTCTGGCCGACTACACAAATGGCGCTGGCACCTTCACTCTTTTCCCAATTCTTGCTTTCGAAGACGGATCGGCGCTTTGGCTTAAATCGACCGGCACGGGAATGGTTGACGGGGCAAAAACGCGGTTTGTCGGAACTCTCACCGTTCTCGGCGGTAAGGGGCGCTTCGATGGTGCGGAAGGAGATGGCACGCTGACTGGCACCCGGTACACACCGCTGTCCGTCGGTGCCGACCTCGTAAGCGAATACACGGTCAACTTGAAGGGATGAAATTCTGCCCACGAACCCGAGGCGAGAAATGCGGTCGGGTTGGTGCGTCTAGATGCTCTTGCTGGCTGGGAGAACGCGCTGGGTTATTTCATGAGAGCGCTTCGATGTGGGCGATGCCGCCAAGTACGAGCAATGGATGACCCGATGGGGTGCCGGCCTCAATGCCAGTTACGTCTGAGCTTGCGCGCATGACGACGACGAAATCGCGAGTTCGACGGAGCAAGGACGAATCGAGGCAGTTGATTCTCGATGCGGCCGAAGCCCTGCTGCGGCAGTCCGGGTCGGACGCCGTCAACGTGCGCGCCGTGGCGGCGAAGGTGGGGCTGACGGACGCGGCGGTTAACCACCATTTCGGCACGCGGCAGAAACTTCTCGAAGCACTGCTGCGCCATGGCGGGCGGCGACTGAAAGACGAGCTGAACGCTGGACTGGTGCGATGGCAGAAGACGGATCACTCCGTCGAGCGGCTGGTCGATATCATCGCCGATCTCTATGCGGACGGCGACTATGCAGCGCTTGCGCTGAGGCTGCATCTGTCCGGCTGGCGAGACCGCGGGGTGGGGCTGCTGAGCCCGGTCGTCGAAGCGCTTCACGATATGCGCCTGAAGGCGTTCGCTGCGGCCGGAAAATCCGGTCCGCCGATTTCCGAAACCCGGTTCATCGTCGGCCTGATGCACCAGGCAATCGCGCTCGATCCTCTGTTCGGGTCCGAGTTTCGGCGGAGCGCCGGCATGGCGCGATCTGAGGAGCCATTCCGGGATCAGAAGAAGAAACTCTGGGGCTCGATCTTGCGAGTACTTTTGTCAGTCGAGTCTCGGGATCACCGGGGACTTCTGGTCAGGAGCTGAAGGGACGTGAAACAGATTGGGTGGGCGTTAGACCGGATGTTGCCGAGTACGGGAGACGATCCCTGGCGCCCCGATGAACTGCGAGCGATCATTCACCGCCTCGGCATCGCCGGCGATGTTTCCGCGCCACGCACGCTTTGGCTCGACGTTGCCGAACACGTATGTCTGCGTGCCCTCGATTGGGGTGGCACCGGGGCACCGGTGCTGCTGTTGCACGGCGGAGCACTCACGGCCCAAACCTGGGACTATGTTTGCGCAGGCCTGCGCTCCGAATTTCGATTGATAGCGCTGGATATGCGGGGCCATGGCGAGAGTTCCCGATCCGACGATTACAGCATAGGGCGACTGGCAGCGGACGCGGCGGAAGCGGCCTCCGAGCTCGGCATTGAGCGGTTGCATCTCGTAGGCATGTCGCTGGGCGGCGTAGTGGCCGCCGAGCTAGCTCTCACCACACCGAGTCTGGTGAAGAGTCTCACGATGGTGGACGTAGCGCCCGGTGTCGAATTCGAGGGGACCGCGCGAATGCGAAGATTCATCAACGGAATGATCTCTGCACCATCTATTGAAGCGGTAATCGACGCCGCGTTGCGAACAAGCCCGGGAAGTGATCGGGATCGGGTCGCCTACCGGATGAGAGCCCTTCTGCGGGAGAGATGTGACGGTGCGTGGGAGTGGCGCCGCGACTCCCGGCGCATGGTCGACTACTCGCATATTCTTGCGCATATCGAGGGATTGGCTGGCCGCGTCGGCGCGTTTAGTGCGCCTTTTCTGATGGTCCGCGGCGGTCGCAGCAGGTCCATGCCGGCGTCGGCGGCCGCTGAATTCGCCAGCCGGTTCCACGACGGACGCTTCGTCGAGATTTCCGACGCGGGACACAACGTCCAGGAGGACAATCCCGCTGCTTTGATCAGGGAGTCACGCAGCTTCTGGAATGAGCGGCAGCTTTCAGATCAAGAACATACGGCAACGGGAAGGTAAGATGGTCATGCGGGTGCTGAATCAGATCAAGGCATTCGAGGAGACGATGGTCGCTTGGCGGTTGAGGATTTCACGCGCTTGATCGGACTTCGCGCCGATATGGATGCGCTCCCGATCGAAGAGATCAATCGATTCAGCCATCGCTCGACCCGTGATCCAGGAATGACGTAGTCCATCGATCGATGAAATGAATTGGGATCATCTGGCTTACAGTTTTATTTGTTTGTCCTGCCGCCGCCCGTCGAATTATTTGATCATGAACGAGAGGGTCCTATGCGACAACTAATGATGCGGAGCGATCGGCGGCTGGAGTGGCGTGAGACGCCTGCACCGAAATTGCTGCACGCCAACGACGCGCTGGTCCGTCCTGTTGCCCTTTCGATCTGCGATGCGGACACCGCCTACCTCAGGGGCGGGCTTCCAGCGCGTGATGAATTTTGCTTTGGCCACGAATTTGTGGCCGATGTGATCGAAATCGGCGACGGTGTGACCGCGTTCGTCCCCGGCGATCGCGTCGTGGTGTCGTTTCTGGTCGCATGCGGCAAATGCAATCGTTGCAAGCGTGGCTTTCCAGCCGCCTGCACCACGGTGCCGCGAAATTCCGCCTACGGATTCGGAATCTTCGGCAATTGGGGTGGTGCCGCCAGCGACGTCGTGCGCGTGCCTTACGCCGATACCATGATGGCCAAGTTGCCTGAGGGCGTGTCGGCCGTCGATGCGGCCAGCGTCGGCGACAATCTTTCTGATGCCTTCCGATGTGTCGCCGAGGGACTGCTCGAAGAACCCGGAGCACCGGTGCTTGTGGTCGGCGGCGGTGGTGCCCCATCGATCAGTCTGTATGCCGCGGCACTCGCACGCGCACTTGGTGCTGAACAGGTGGATTTCATTGACAACGATCCCGCCCGCCTGGCCATCGCCGAATCTGTGGGAGCCAATGCGATCGAGATGCGTAAAGCGCCATCCCGCCATGGAAGTTATCCGGTGACAGTTGACGCCAGCGGCGTCCCGTCCGGTGAATGGCTTTCGGCCACGCTGCGGTCCACCGCACCCTATGGTCGATGCACCAGTTGCGGCGTCTAACACGGCTCGGCTTCGCTACCTGTCGGTGCGATGTACGCTCAGGGCGTGCGCTTTACGATCGGGTGGGCGAACATTCAGGCGCTGATGCCCAAGGTGCTCGATCTGCTGGCTCAACGAAAAGTACCTGTGCAGCGTATCCACACGGTGGCGCGATGGGACGAGGCGATCGACGCGCTCGCGAATCCGCCGACCAAGCTGATCCTCATGCGAGAAGCCGTCGCGTAGCGTCAGCCAAGCCCAGAGTGAGGCCGATAACCGCGCCGGAGATCCGGGGCCGTAAAGCGGCGGACGGCAAGATCGTGATACTCACACCCCATCTACACGGCCCGCGTCGTCGACGATTTTTGTGACGTCATCCTGATCGGAATTCCTTGGGGGCGCGGATGGCCGATACCATCGAATTTCTGGCGGAACGGGGCATCCCGATCATAGTGTATACTGGGCTGGCGTCACAAACTCTCCACGGCTGCTTCTTGATCGCGTGCTGAACACTTCCGTTAGCAGTCGCTACTAGCAGGCAATCGCCTACAGGCAGCTCGATAAATCTGCCTGTAGTTGGTCTCTAATCTTAGATTTCACCGTCATTCGATTCGACGTGAAAGCCTTTCGATGTAATCAGCCAAGTGCCATCGATTAAATGCCACGTCAGATAGTCCACGAATACCATCGTGTTGACCCTCACGCGAACCTTTGTGAAAGCCTGTGTTTGGGAGGAAAAATCGATTAACAGTACTTCATCAGCGCGGGGTGAGTTCGCAGATTTAGGCGACTGGCGCTTATCCAGGATATCCCGGTAGACCGGTGCAGGCCAAGCAACCATCTTTCCTTCACGGAATCCGTGCAGTTGGACGGTTGGCGCGAAAACCTGATTAAAGCGAGACGTATCGCAGTCGTACATCAGATCAAAATACTTCTGAACAGCATCAAGCAGGTCGTTGGCGTAAGCACGATCAATAAGCCCGTGCGCGGTTACAGTAGTAGACATGCACACTCCTTGTGGACGAAGAAACTCGACGTGGATTGTCCATGATAGTTATCATGCCATCCAAGGCGGACTCATCAAAAGATTTGAAGTCTATCAATAGCGAAACCGGATTGAATAGTGACGTGTTCTTAAATTCAGATGGCCAGCTTGGCCTGGGTTATGTCGTCGCCTTCTGCGCTGTTTCTTCAGATGGGCGCGCACAGCAATCAAAAGGGCCCAAGATTACGGCTGTGCCGTCGGCGCCTGAACGGACCTCTGCAAGTTTCGGTGATTAGATCCTGCGTTGTGAAGTGATGGGAAATCAAGCGCGACGGGTTTGTGAAGTAGCGCAAATATGAGTACAGAGGGCCAAAACAATCCGATCGCCCAGATTGCTATCGGACGACTTGCTCCATCAGAATCCTATCGCCTTACCGTCGTCCAACCTGCGAGCGGCGAGCCAATGGTTCTAGCTAGATGGAGCACAATTCTCAGTTGTCGATAGGGTCATTCATGAGCGCCAACGTGATGTACCTTTCGGAATGTCGATGGTGAAAGGCCGAACTTACGTTCGAATGCGAGATTGAGATGGCTCGCAGAGCTCATGCCAGTTCGCCTGGCAATAACTTTCAGCGGCAGGTTTGTCGCTAGCAGGGTTCGCGCCTTTTCCAATCTCATTTGAAGAACGAACTGTGCGGGAGTTTGACCGATTGCGGCTACGAATTTTCGATAGAATGATCGCTCTGAGAGCCCCGAGCGATTGGCCAGCGTTGTGATTCCGATGGGATGAGAGATTCGGGATTCCATCCAACTGATCAAGTTGGCAAATGGCTCTCCGGCAGAGATTTGCGCATTGAGCATCTCGCTAAACTGAGATTGATAACCCGGTCTTCGTGCATAGAGCACCATGAACTTTGCGACCTTATCTGCAACTTGTCGGCTGGTGTCTTGCTCGACCATCGCCAAAGCCATGTCTATGCCGGTTGAAATTCCAGCGGATGTCCAGGCCTTACCACTTACGATAAAAAGCGCATTCTTATCGACCGACAGACTAGGATAACGCATCCCAAGGTCAACGCAGTCGGCCCAATGCGTGGCCACGCGTAAACCATCCAATTTTCCAAGCTCGGCTAGTATGTAGGCGCCCGAGCACACCGAACCAAAGCGCGGTGCCGCCTCGATACAGCGCTGCAGCCATGTTTGCGTGCTGGGCAGCGCTATGGCTTTGTGCATGGTTGTCTGCCCGCCGCCTGCGACAAGCAAGGTCTTTACCATTTTAGGTGCGAGAGAAGTCGGCGCTTCCGTTGCGATCGAGATACCGCAGGACGTTGCAACTAGGCCGCCGGACGGTGAGATCACCGAGACATTGTAGATCTCTTGGCCAGCAATGTTGTTTGCAATTCCGAATACAGAGGAGGGGCCAGCAATGTCGAGCAGTTGGCATCCATCGAAAGCGAACAGCACGGTTTTTTGCATTTTGGGCATTGGCAGAAAATATCATGAGATTGTCATTTCTGCCAACGTTGGTTCCGCTAATTTTTCGGAAAGCAGTCCAATAGGTGATCAGTATGAAAATTATGGTTTGCGAATTTCCGGATGAAGCGTCGCGAAAGAAGGCGGCATGGGAAAGTCTTGTCGCGCAAGCTGGGGTTGATAGGCCTGACATCGTTGTTTTGCCGGAAATGCCGTTTTGCGAATGGATATTTGTCGGAGATCGGGTTGATGATGAGTCGTGGCGGAAGGCGCTTCGAGATCACGATCGGATGATCGATCAATTCGGCGCACTTTCCTGCAAGACCGTGATGACCTCCAGGCCGATAGAGCGCGATGGCCATCGGTACAACGAGGCTTTTCTCTGGTCGAAGGCTTCAGGTTATCAGGCTGTTCGGCGCAAGTGGTATTTGCCAGATGTCCCGATAGCGCGCGAGACGCTGTGGTTTTCCCAGGGTGATCGAAAGTTCGCCCCTGTCACGAATGACACTTTGCGTGTTGGCTTCCAGCTCTGCAGTGAGATCATGTTTCCAGAGCATGCGAGGGAAATCGGTATTGCTGGGGCTCATCTTATTTCTCATCCGCGGGCGGGAGGAGTAGGACGACGATGGCGTGCTGCTTGTGAGCTTTCTGCGGTGATTTCGGGGTGTTATCTCGCCTCTGCCAATCGCCGGTCGTATGACCGAGATCTGTTTTCCGGGTCTAGTTGGCTGTTCTCGCCTGAAGCGGCTTTGCTTGCTGAAACCTCTGTAGCTCGACCATTCGTCACGACAGAAATCGATCTCGCCGTCGCGGAGCGTGCCAAGGAGACATATCCGCGCGATATGCAGCGCGCCTACTTCGCGCCATCGGTCAGCTGAGTGATCGGAGTTCGAAATGGGTTTTAAGACTGCGCTGACGGATGGATTGAATCTGCGCCATCCCGTCGTGGCGGCTCCACTCGGCCGCGGATCGACTCCTGAATTCCTCGGAGCTCTCGCAAATGCGGGTGCTCTGGGGTTTGTCGCGCTGGGCCACATTCCTCAGGCTGAACTGCGTCAGACACTTTCTGGTTACATCGCGTCTGCTGGCGGTGCTGGTCGGTTTGGCGTCAATTTTGTTTTGATTGCGGACCAGATGCAGCGGCTTGAAACCGCTCTTGATGCTGGTTGCCGAGTTGTTTCGTTCTTGCGTGGCGATCCGGCACCGTATGTTCGGCGTGCAAAGGATAAGGGGGCGACAGTATTTTGGACTGTGTCGGGATCCGAAGAAGCCAAACGAGCAGCTGACTGCGGAGTGGACTTTATCGTGGCGCAAGGGCGAGAGGCCGGCGGTCATCTTACCGGCGAGGCGCCGCTTATGACCTTGTTGCCGACGATTGTTGATTCTGCGCGTGGTGTTCCAGTGGTGGCAGCTGGCGGCATAGCTGATGGACGAGGCCTGGCAGCCGCATTATCGCTCGGTGCATGTGGGGCATGGATGGGGACACGATTTGTTGCATCGGCCGAAAGTGGCAGTCATCCTGGGCACAAACAAATGATCGTGGATTGCGGATTATCAGACTTGGTCGAGACAACGTTGTTCGATGGTGGATGGCCAAATTCACCTCATCGAGTAATTGCCAACTCGACCTACAAGAACTGGAAGGATGCGGGCTATCCATCAAATGGATCACGGCCGGGAGAAGGAGAAGCAATCGGGCAATTCTCGGAAGGTGTTCCAATGCTTCGTTACAATGTGGCGACGCCTTGGGCGACAATGGACGGCGATTGGGAAGCAGGACCGCTTTATGCTGGCATGTCAGCGACGCTCATCCAGGCGGTTAGGCCTGTGGGAGAATTGCTAGCTCAGATCGATGACGAAGCTGAAACCGCCTTGCGGAAAAATGTGAGCTACTTGCGCGTGTAACTGTAACTCGTCTTGGAGTGTTGCTCGTCTTAAGCAGTCCTGCCCTTTAGTGTATTTTGAGCATTAGCCTCGGACGCGACTTTATTCATCGGCACCTTCGAGAATTGACGGCGATAATCGCTGGGGCTGAGCCTGACGAGGCGACGGAAGTGATGACGGAGTGCATGTGAGCTTCCAAAGCCAACAGCCTCCGCGACTTTCTCCATGGGCTGATTTGTCTGAGCAAGTATTTCCTTTGCCGCTTCAAGTCTTTCGTTGATGAGCCATTGGCCTGGCCATTCACCGGTGGCTTCCATAAAACGGCGTTCGAAAGTACGTTTGCTCATTCTCGCTTTGCTCGCCATCTCGCTGACGGACCATTGGTGATGAATGTGCTGTCTAATATATTCGAATACCGGGGCTATACTGGCGCTTACCCGTAAAGCAACCGGGCGTTCCAGAAATTGCGCCTGACCGCCTCCGCGATGGGCAGGCATGACAATTCGGCGAGCGACTGAGTTGGCGGCCAGTGCACCGAAATCCTGCCGCACAATTTCTATCATCAAGTCTATGCCGGCCGCGCTGCCTGCCGACGTATAGATACCGTTGGCGCCACGGTAGAGCGAGGTGTCATCGACTTCTATAGCCGGAAATCTTTCGCGCAAGGCGTCAGCGTAGCGCCAGTGGGTGGTGGCTATCGAGCCGTCAAGAAATCCGGCCTCTGCCAGGACAAAAGCTCCGGAGCATATCGAAGCTAATCTTGCGCCCTTTGATCTTGCGCGTCTTAGAGCATTTGTCAGGCTTTGAGGGACAGGAATATCAGAGCCCTTCCAACCAGGGATGATAATAAGATCCGCTTGCTCAAGAAGATCGGCCCCGCCGTCTGGTAGAATGCTGAAGCCGCCATGTGCACGCAATGGTCCGGGTTCAATTGCGCAGCTTGCGAAGCGATACCAGCCTGAACCCATTTCCGGGCGCGGAAGACCGAAAATTTCCGCAGCGATTCCAAATTCGAACGTGCACAATCCATCATAGAGTAGAGCGGCAACTAATGGACCTTGCATATTTGGCATGATGTTTACGTTCATTGTCATTTGCGCCAATGGCAAGTGAAACTGCGGCATAGCACTGTTGCAGGGAAAGGAGATTTCTCATGCCAAGTGCCGTTACTGCTGTAGCTCCGGCCGCAAGCGATCTTGCAAAGGAGCACTTTGCTGCTGAATTTGCATTCGAGACCGACTGTTGGGACGTTCACGACGCTCTGTCGAAGGGTGCGGACTTCGTTTTGCTCGATGTACGAAGTCCAGCTCTATTCGCGCAGGGGCATGTCGCTGGAGCTATTAATTTGCCGCATGGAAAGATCGTGGCATCGAGGATGGCACAATGGAGCGATGAGACGGTTTTTGTGACTTATTGCGCCGGGCCTCATTGCAACGGCGCGGCGCGTGGAGCCTTACGTTTGGCGGAGCTCGGCCGTCCCGTTAAGATCATGACCGGCGGGATCACCGGCTGGCTTGATGAGGGCTTTTCTCTCCAGTCCGATCAAAGTTGATGCCGATGGTCATCAGGCCAGCCGAGTCGTCCGATTGTGACGACTTGCTGGCCATGATCCGCGATCACGCTAACTACGAGAGAAACGAGGCAACTATCTCCAGACGGGGCCTATTATCTCTCGTGACCGGCGAAGGTGCCCGTGCGCATATCTTTGTCGCGTCTCGACAAGGAGAGCTTCTTGAATACTTCTCTCTGACGATCGACTACTCTCTCTGGCGAGACCATATCTGGGCGCATCTTGATTGTTTGTATGTGACAACCAACGAGCGAGGCAAAGGTGTCGGTGCAGGCCTATTGGCTGAGGCGATAGCCGTAGCTAGAAGGCTCGGTGCGGATCAACTTGAATGGCAGACACCGGAATGGAATGAGCGAGGAGTTGCCTTTTACTTGCGCGAAGGTGCTTTTTCGCAAGTTAAGATGCGCTTCAACATCAATTTGTGAAATCTATCCGGAGGTCGACGGCATACGTTCTAATCGTCATTCTGGCTGCATTAGTAAAGCCAGAAACCTAGTCACGGATAGCAGTAAGACCGGATAATCGTTCCGATTGTTGTAACGGAATTTACGTTAGCAACGCGGCTATCCCCAACGCGACTTTAGGCAATTGGTGATAGCAACGTCATGTCGGGCGAGTAACCGCTTGGAATTGGTTCAGCTCATGAGAATTCCATGAATCGACTCATTCCCCTAGGCTCGCGATAGGTCCGCTTGCTGAATACTCAAATGAATTGTCCGAATCTGGTCCCTTGAGGCAAAGCAGCAAGACGGATGAGGCGAGAATCCAGAGCTGCAGCTCTTCGGTGCGCCGCAGCTTCTCGATAAACGGGATCACGGAGAATTTCGTTAAAGGCTGCCAGGCTTGGGTACTCTGCAACAAAGCTTAGGTCCCAATTCTCCTCATCCGGGCCGATCAGCATGTTCTCGAAACGGCCTTCCCATACAATCTTTACGCCTAGTCGTGCGAGGACCGGCTCGCTGATACGTCCATAAGTTCGATAAGCCTCGACTCCGGTTGAGGCATGGCCGTCCGGATAGTTCGCATGTTCGCGTAGCCGAATGAGGTTAAGCAAGTGGGCCTTGCCGTCGCGCTGGTTGTCTCGATGAGCGATGAAGCGCTCTTTAGTCAGGTCAACATGTCCGGTCATTTCTTTTCCACGTATGTAAGTGCTGTAAATCCGTGTGATTCAAGGTTTTTATTGCCCGTTGAAATGAGCAGGACGACGCTCAAGAAATGCATCGATCCCCTCTCGGATGTCGCGCGTGGGAACCATCTGCGCAAATTGATTGGCTTCGACGGCAAGCCCTTCATCGATCGACAGATTGATGCCGCGGGTGACGCTCGCAAGACTCGCTCTGACCGCAGCAGGCGGCTTCTCAATGATTCTGGCCGCGAGTTCGCGGGCGCGCATCATGAGCTGCGAGGCAGATACAACTTCATTGATCAGACCGATACGTGCGGCTTCCTGCGCTGAGATCGAGTCACCAGTCAGAATAAGCTGCAAGGCACGCTTACGCCCAATATGGCGCGGAAGGCGCTGTGTTCCACCGAACGGAGGAGGAAACCCCAAGTTGATCTCTGGTTTGGCGAAACGGGCTTCGTCACTTGAGATGGCTAGCGGACATGCCTCAACTACCTCGCATCCGCCGCCGAAGGCCAACCCGTTCACTGCAGCGATGATGGGTTTTGGGAAGTTTTCAACCCGCTTTGTGAACGCCTGGCCGCGTCCAACGAATTCGCGCATGGCAATGTTTACGCCGGCCGCGACACTCGACGAGAACCCAGCGATATCGGCACCTGCGCTGAATGCTTTACCAGATCCGGTAAGGATGACGACTCTGATCGAGTCGTCTCGCTCTATGGCATCCAGGTGCTGCTGGAAAGTGTCGATGAGAGCATAACTAAGTGCGTTCAGCTTCTCAGGGCGGTTGAGGGTGAGTGTCGCGATATTGCCTTCCACACTCATGAGCACGGGTTGGTCAACGGTCATAATAATCTCCTTGCTAGCAGGTTAGGAGAAAATTGCCGGTGTCGACTTAGTCAAACAAACTCATAATCCTCGCCAGCGCATGAAAATTCTTCATTTTGTGGCGAGGGGAGAGGGTCTGATAATCTTGACCGTCAGAATGGCTCAAGAAAATTGAAGTCAAGCTTTCGATTTTTCGTAGGAGTCAAAAGCCAATCGGTTACTTACACTATCGATCTTGATCTAGGGATCCGGTAACGAAATGAACGAGACGTCGGAACGCAGTCCTCTTGCGCTATTTGCAAGTGATGCAGAAGAGCGCAGGAAGCTATCATGTTACCCCGAGCCGTTTCGCTCGCGTATGTCCAAACGCGTAAAACGGCCGCTGGGGGATCTTTTTGGTATCAAAAATTTCGGCGTGAACCTAACGGAGCTTCTGCCTGGCGGGGAATCGTCAATCATGCACTGCCACAGTAAGCAGGATGAGTTTGTATATATTGTGAGCGGAAGACCAACTTTGGTAACTGACCGAGGGGAAATAGAGTTGGCGCCGGGAATGTGTGCAGGGTTTCCTGCGGCGGGCCTTGCTCATCATTTGGTCAATCGGTCAGACGAAAGGGTGGTCTATCTGGAGATCGGGGATAGAACGCCGGGCGACAGTGCGAGTTATCCTCACGATGACTTGGTTGCAAACCTCGGAGCCTCGGGTTGGTTGTTTACGCATAAGGACGGAAACCCGTACTGATGCTTTCACGTGTTTTTCTGGGCACCAATGACCTCTTGTCCACTGGCGCATCTCGTTCTGCAAAATTGGCCGCCCGGAGATCGCTACTTTCGCGGCTGTCTGGAGGAGCGCGAAGGAAGACTAATAACAGTTTCAACGTCGTCTTTCCTCGCAGGTTTACCCTGTTCATCGACCAGGGCAACGGTTAGCTTTTGTCCCGTTGCTTTCGAGCGGAGAGACAAAGGCCCCGAGCCTTTCCCGATCCAGTGATCGCTCCACTCCGTCAGCGCTGTGAAAGACAGACCTAGCGACTGTCCCATCTTCGTCAGCGGATATTCGATCCGCGTCCGCTGTCCCTCCTCGCGATACTCCCGCTGTTCCATCAGGCCGCTCTCGACCAACCGGGCAAGCCGATTGCTCAGTACGCTGCGAGGGATATCCAATTCATTCCGGAAGTCGTCGAAGCGTCGCACCCCATACAGGGCCGATCGCAGGATCACGAGAATCCAGCGATCCCCGATCACTTCGAATGCTTTCCAGAGGTTGCAATCGTTGGGCGGTACTGGAGAGCGGCGAATCGGAGGGGTGTCGGTCATCACGGCATTATACACATTATCTGAGTTGCCAAAATGGATTTAGCTTGCTACAAGCCTAAGTCCAATAAATGGACCTAAAGGAAGTGCGATGCCGCTTATCTCTGTCAAGGCGCCGGCGGGCGTTCTGAATGATCAGTCCAAAGCTGCTCTTTCCAGAAATCTCGTGAATGTTGCGGTGGAGTGCGAGCAAATCCCAGATGAGCCGAGCAAGCGTGGTTTGTGCGTGGTCATGATCGAGGAGGGAGGCGCCGGAAGCTGGACCTTCGGTGGCAATGATCTGTCCGGCACGGTGGTGTCGTTTATCGCGACAGTTACTGTCGCTAAGGGGGTTCTTGACGAGCAAAGCCGGGCTCGTTTTGCCGAGCTTGGCCACAAGGCTGTTGCCGAGGCGTTACCCGGAGAGACGCGCCGGATCTCAAGTTCCTTTCTGTTCAATGAAATCGAAGACGGCATGTGGGGTGTTAACGGACGTCTCTGGAGCCTGCGAGAGCACGCAACGGCGTCCGGCTACAGGCATCTGCAACATCTTGTCGTCGCCAGCTGAGACCGGTGACGTTCTCGCACTACGACGTGCAGGAAGCCACGCTGGCAATCACATCGCCTGCGAGCGATCCATTTAGCGCATCACAAGGAGCCAATCGATGCTGACGCGGCCTGTAGACAGGGACGACGCACTTGAGGATTTTGTTGCCCGTGAGATCACGCTTATCGGCATCACAAAAAGAGTACTTGTATCAGGAAGTGGACCGGCCGTGATCGTGATGACCGAAATGCCCGGCATCAGTCCTCACGTGGCGCGATTTAGCCGCTGGGTACGCGATGCCGGATTCACGGTTTACATGCCTTCGCTATTCGGGCGCGATGGAGCTCTTGTCAGTGCAGAAGAGGGAGTTGCGGTGATGCAGCGGGCATGTGTCAGCGCCGAGTTCCGTGCGTTTGCTGCCAATGAATCCAGTCCCGTGACTGTATGGCTTCGTGCACTGGCGAAATTCGCACATGAGGAATGCGGCGGTCTTGGTGTGGGGGCGATCGGCATGTGCTTCACCGGGAATTTTGCGCTTTCGATGATGCTTGAACCGTCCATGCTAGCGCCGGTCGTATCGCAGCCATCGTTACCGCTTAACGATCCGGCCGGAATGGCGATGGCACCCGAAGAGCTTGCTGCTGTGCGCGAGCGTCTTGATCGGGAAGATCTTACGGTGATGGCCTACCGTTTCGCGGGCGACAAGTTCTGTAAGGCTCAACGGTTTGCCGCGTTTTCGGAGGCACTTGGCGACCGCTTTGTCGCGCGGGTGCTGCCGGACAGTGCGGCCAGTACGAACCTTCCGCCTTTCTTCGCAACCCATGTGACGACCCCCCATAGCGTGGTGACGGCTCATTTGATCGACGAAGCGGGGCAGCCGACAATTGCTGCGCGCGATGAGATCCTGGCTTTCTTTAAGCGTCGGCTGAAGTGATGAGGAGCGTGCGTCTGGAATTCCAAACAGGTTGATGACGTTCAATAGCGCATGAAAATCCTTCAGTTCGGTCGCTCACGACAGTTCCGCCGTGCTACAAGCGCGTTAAGGAAGGAGCACGTGATGCGCCATCGATTGCCCCCACTAAATTCGCTTCGCCTGTTTGAGGCGTCTGCCCGTCTTCTAAGCTTCAAGAATGCAGCAGAGGAGCTTCTGCTGACGCCGAGCGCAGTCAGCCATGGTATCCAGTCTCTGGAAGATTGGCTTGGTACACCATTATTCCTTCGCACGACCAAGGGGATTGTGCTCTCCGAAGCAGGCACCGCTTACATTCCGGTGGTACGGCAAGCGTTGGAGCTACTTGCCAACGGCAGCGCGAATATTGCCAACCAGCAGGGATTAGGGCAGCTCGCAATAAGTATGGCCCCTACGTTTGCAGCAAAATGGTTGCTTCCGCGGCTTCACAGGTTTCGTGAGCGTCATCCAGACATTCGCATCGTCATTGACACCTCGCACGAACGCAGCGAGTTGTCCGATGTCGGGGTGGATCTTGCCATTCGCATGGGACGTGGAAATTGGCACGGCTTCATTGCAGATAAGCTCTTAAATGAGGCCATGGTGCCTGTATGCGCCCCGGCTATTCTCGAGCGCGTGCGAGAGCTAAAGGATATCGAGCAATCGCCGCTGATTCATGTCACTACGGTGAGCGAGGATTGGGCCGCGTGGGCCCTCGGGTGCGGGCGCCCTGCACCGGACCTGGCGAAAGGATTGCACTTCGACACGATCCAAATGGCATTCGAAGCAGCCAGCCAGGGTCTCGGTGTTGCCATCGGGCGAAAGCCGCTGGTCAACTCCGAACTCGAGGCCGGTAGCTTGGTCGAGGTGTGGGAGACGGTAAACAGCAATACGTCGTATTGGCTGATAGGTGCGGAAAGCCGCGCAGATGATCCGCGCATCATTGCGTTTCGTTCCTGGATCCTCGACGAGGTTAAGGTCGATCTGGCTTGAGGTCTCTTCGGACGTGACCCCGATTCATGCGCGACGTACTATTACTCATTTGCCGTGGTTGGCTACCTATTTCATTCTGGACCAGATTTTGACTTGCAGGTGGCGTGTCCTTTTCTTGCCGGCCTGATCAGATGCCGAGAAAGGGAAATATGGCTGGTCAATATGCGGAAAGACGTGTGGCTTTCCGCGCTCTGCATCAGAGCGGATGTTTCGTTATTCCAAACCCATGGGACGTTGGCAGCGCGCGCCGTCTTGAAAAGCTCGGCTTTAAGGCGCTGGCGTCCACAGGCGCGGGCTATGCTTGGTCGCTGGGACGTCAAGATCAGCAGCTCACCTTGGACGAAGCGTTGGCTCATTTGCGGACGCTATGCAGTGCCACATCTCTCCCAGTGAATGCGGATTTTGAAACCGGCTATGCCGACAATGCGGATGGCGTCTTTACAAACGTGTTGAAGGCGATCGATACGGGCGTCGCTGGTTTGTCCATCGAAGATCGCAAGGATAATGATCTTCTGGATTTTGGCGAAGCGGTGAAGCGTGTGCGTGCTGCACGTAGCGCAATCGACCAGTCTGGCGAGAATGTTCTCTTGGTTGGACGATCAGAAGGGCACTTTATCGGGAAGCCGGATCTTGCGGCGACGATTGCCCGTCTGGTTGCCTATTCCGAAGCCGGCGCAGACTGTCTTTATGCTCCAGGTATTACCGATCTGTCGGAGATTGCGAGCATCGTGGCCGCGGTCCAGCCCAAACCTGTGAATGTGATGATTACTGGTCCTAGCCCTGCCGTATCGGAGCTGGCTGCGATTGGGGTCCGCCGAGTCAGTATAGGTGCATCGCTCGCGGCTGCTGCATGGAAAGGTTTCGATGTTGCAGCAAGAATGCTTTTCCAAGAGGGTCGGCTTCCGCTGCGGAGTTAGTCCCCGCGGTAGTTCCTAACGTCGATACTCAGAATACCTCTGATAGACAGAATTGGATGAACAAAATGATTGCAGTTATCTTCGAGTCGTGGCCCGCACCGGGAAAAATGCAGACCTATCTCGATATGGGAGCAAGGTTGGGTCCCCAGCTCGAAAAAATCGACGGCTTCATTTCAATCGAGAGGTTTCAGAGCGTTACAGACCCAACCAAGCTTCTCGCTCTGTCCATCTGGCGTGATGAGGCTGCGGTCGATGCCTTCCGCAACTGGGATGTTCATCGCAACGTCCAATCGAATAGCCGCAAGGATGTATTTCTTAATTATCGGCTGCGCGTCGCAGCGGTAATACGCGACTACGGCATGAACGAACGTGAGCAAGCGCCGTCAGACAGCCGCGAAGCTCACGCTTGATCTGGAAGAATCTAGCATGAGACTTGAGCATAGCATCGGTGCCTTTGGCGGTTGCGGGGATCACTAGATCAACTCCGTCGCCATTAGGTAATCCGGGTGAGATGAAGATGATCTCATCTTGTTTTCGGCACGGGAGGAAATGTGTGGTGTGGTCTGATCGAAGATTGCTGGATCTCCTGAGGATTGAAATCCCGATAGTTCTGGCACCGATGGTCGCGGTGCAGGATGCCGAGATGGCGACGGCCGTTTGTTTGGCAGGAGGTCTGGGATCGTTAGCCTGCGCAGCCCTTTCCGTAGAGCAGGTGCGTGAACAGGTTGCAAGAATTCGCTCTCGCGTTTCAGCGCCAATCAATCTCAATTTTTTCTGTCATGAAGCTGTCGATGCTGATCCACTCAGTGAGGCCAGTTGGAAGCGCCGGTTAGCGCCATACTATGCTGAACTTGGCTTAGACCCTGAGGCTCCTGTTCATTTTGCCAATCGTGCTCCGTTTGATAGCAAGATGTGCGATCTCATTGAGGAATTGCGACCTGAAGTCGTCAGCTTTCATTTCGGCCTTCCAACTGAATCTTTACTCAGGCGAGTGAAGTCGGCTGGGTGCGTTGTAATGGCGTCCGCCACGATCGTCAGAGAAGCGATTTGGCTGGAAGAGAATGGGGCGGATGTCATCATTGCCCAAGGGGCTGAAGCTGGAGGGCATCGCGGAATGTTCCTTACAGATGACATTTTCACTCAGCCAGGAACCTTTTCTTTGGTGCCGCAAGTGGCCGATGCGGTTGGCTTGCCTGTGATTGCTGCCGGAGGGATTGCGGATGGGCGTGGAATAGCGGCAGCGTTCGCTTTAGGGGCTTCTGGAGTTCAAGTTGGCAGTGCGTACCTGAGATGCCGCGAATCCAAGGCAATATCTGCTGCAAAAATAGCATTTGCCGATGCTACGGATGAATCGACCGTCATAACAAATGTCATGACCGGACGCCCCGCGCGCGGCGTATTTAATAGGATTATGAGAGAAGTCGGTCCCATGTCTGGTTTAGCGCCGGCTTTCCCACACTCAGCCACTGCGCTTGCTCCCTTGAAAACTGGAGCGGAGAAGCTTGGAAAGGTTGACTACACAAATCTTTGGGCGGGACAATCGATAAAGTTGGGACGAGAGTTGCCCGCCGGAGATCTAACGAGGGCCTTGGCGGATGAAGCGATACTTAGAATGAACCAGCTTGGGGCTTGTTCCGAATAACATCTTTAAGTTTAATTGGCGTGCCGATGCAAGTCGCTTTCAATAGTGAGAAGCGACTTGCATCGCAACGCCCGCGGTACTAATTGCCCGAGCGATTATCCCTAAAATGCGTTGAACCGATAAAGATTCCGCAATCTGAATATTCTCCCAAGTATTTGTCCGCCCTTGGTGCGAGGTGTTCTTGCCACGATCTCGCTTGCATCGCTGTTCGCCCTCGGTTCGCCACGTGCTGTCCACGACCTGGCGTGCATTACTGAGCAAATCTGGTAGCTGAAGAAGGTATAGAACTCTCTATAGCCGCGCCGTTTTGCGTCGACATGTTCGGGATGAGTCCGCCACTTCTCCAGTGCTTCTTCGGAGTCGAATTCGACAATGGTTATTCGTTCGCCATCCTCAGCGACAAATCCTTTGTGAGAAATGTAGCCTGCGATAGTTGGAGCGAGTTCGCTCATGCGCTTTGATAAAGGCGCATATTCATCTTGGATATTCGGCTTAAGCCGAGAACGAAGAACGGAAAGAATCATGAGTATTGTTCCTTGATTGTGCTCTACGTCGCTTTTCAGCGCGTCATTAAGGTCGTGTCATACTGTTGGCGTCGCGCCGGGTTTTCAAATGCTTTTCATCTATGATCATTATGCAAAAAAATTAAATCGCTGACTGCAATTCCTCGATCATGAGATTGAGGGCAGTATTGAATCGCCCCGGAATTGGGTGGCGCATCAAAGATATTGTGGCGCAAAGATCAAAGTCACTCACGTCGAGCACTTCTAGCGCCTCTCTATAGGGGCTGTTCTCGAATTGCCGCTGGGGCGCGAGAGCGAGCCCGCCGCTTTGAGCAAGCAAGGACAGTTGGAGATCTTCTCCAAAGACTTCTGCGGCAATCTGTATAGGTAACTCTAACCGATCAAATGTACTGAGAAGAGCGGCGCGACAGCCGCAACCTACTGGGTTTAGAAACCAGGGCTGATGGGATAGATCACTAAGGCGATAAGATCTTTCGTCCGCAAGATTGTGTTGGTGCGCCTTGGTAACAACGAGTATTCGCTCGGTTCCGATTGGAGTCTGTAGCAAATGGAGCGAACCTGCTTGATCAGGCATTAGGAGCCCGATTGCACAGTCGAGCGCTCCTGTTTGTACATCTTCTATCAACTCCTTAGACCAATCCGAGGTGACTTCTAGTTTGATCCTGTTGAATGTTCGTCTAAGCATATTGAATGGAGAGCTCAACAATGTCTCTTCAAGTCCAAACGCGATTCCGGCTTTTAGAACGCCGGAAATATCCTCTCTTAAGCTTCCGCAAGTTTCTAGTTCAGCCACTGCAGCCAATACTCGGCGGCAATGCTCGAGAACATGAGCACCAAATGCGGTCAGTACTGCAGGTTTGACCGTTCGATCGAAAAGAGGTGTAGAACCCATGGCGGATTCAAAATTCTGAATTCGTCGCGTGGTCGCCGGCTGAGTCAAGTTTAGGCGAATGGCCGCTCGGTTCACCGATCCTGTTTCGGCCACGGCCACAAACGCTTCAATTTCAAGAAGGTTTCTGGGGCCCATGCTCCGATCCTTGCCACTACCTCGCCCATAATAGGTTGAGCCACAAGCCTGCAGAGCCTTTAGCAAGCTAAAGCGTCCCCTATTCCAGAGCATGTAGATACATAAATTGCGGTTCTTCAACGCCAGCTTGTCGGCGAATTTCCACTAGCTGTTCAGACTCAAAAAATGATCGTGCCTTTGCAAGAGAACTCCAACTGGAAAAGTGAACGATCGTTTTGGAGTCATGCTCCTCTCTCAGAAGATGGTAGCTCTGCTCTCCAGCAATTTTACGCATATCGGAAGCGGCATCAAAAATTGACTTCCAAGCCTGGTAGTCTTTAACAGCGTGAATAATAAGAACGTAACTCATTCATTTATCCCATAATTGCCTATTTACTTTTAGATGCGATCGGCCAGATCGAAATGCGTTATTTCGTTGCACGGCCTTCATTCATCTGTCGAATGTAGGAACCGGTTTCGGTAAATCGGCCGATGCCGTGTTTGCACAAGTGAGATACGTTCGGCATCGAGGCTTGCGAGAGGTCACCTATGGCAGCGATTGTGCCATGCTGAGTGCCGGTTGAGGGTCTGGTGTGCAGCCAGCCAATCGAGCTGGGACGCCGACTGCGGTACATCCCGATGGAATTGATGTTAGGACCAATGAGCCAGCGCCAATCTTGGCGAAGTCTCCAATCTCTACATTACCGAGCACTGTCGCTCCTGCTGATAACAGTACGCCGCGACCTATTCGCGGAGCGCCGACTGAGCCGTCCAGCAAGCTGCCAAGCGTAACCCCCTGAAGCATCGATACGTCTTGCTCGATAACGACGTCTCTTCCCACTGTGACGCCCGTGCCATGGTCGATGAATAGAGAGTCTCCAATGACTGCAGACGGATGGATGCTGACATGCAAAGCGTGAGAGATGGAGTGGTGAAGTGTTTTAGCAAGGTCATATTGTCTTTCCCGCCAGAGGTGATTCGAGATCCTATACGCCTCCAACGCGATATAGCCCTTGAAGTGAAGAAGAACGTGAAGTGGCCCAGAGCAAGCCGGATCGCGTTGCAGTGGTGCATTAAGATCGCGGATTGCTGTGTCGATCAAAGAGGGGTCGTCGCAGTAAATGCGCTGCGCAGTTTGACGGATGAGTGCTTTGTCATTCCGGCTTCCCCTGGTTGCTTTGGCGATGAGATGCGACAGCGAGTGTTCAAAATTGATATGATTAAGTACTGCTTCATGTAACCAGGCAGCCAGTATTGGCTCAGCTTTCGCGACCGCAACTGCTTGACGCCGAATCGTATGCCATATCGAGACGTCAGTAGGCGGCCCTGAGCTCATGCAGAATCTCCGGAGATTAAGTAGATGCTTATTGTTGAATCACTTTCGGAAATCGGAATTTGGTCTTGGTCCATTTGATCTCAGTGCAAGATTCAATCAGAACGTCATTCGACTTGTCGTGTGAGAGTAAAATTGACATAGGAGTGCAAAATCCAATGCATGAGAAAAATTTGCCAGCGATTGAAAATATATCACTTGCTGAAAATCGAGACAGGTTGAGGAGAGTTTCTCCGTAGGTCTCTCATGAGACTTAATCGCGGGGCTATATCACTGACAGGTATGCCTCACTTGCAGATGACGCGTTTGCGTTAGGGTGATGCTTGGCGCATTGCTATCTGCATCAGGCTCATAGGGCGCGATGATCGTCTTGCGCCACGGAGGTTTTATGCGCGCAAGTATGCTGGACACTCATCCCCTATCGCCGGTTCAGTCTGCCAGACATAGCAAGTGGGGAAGTGCTTCACGTTCTGGCGTGCGTTATGTCGAAACCGAATCTATTCACTTTCGCATTCGTGAGGGTGGACTAGGCGATCTTTCCGTTGTTTTTTTCGCGGACGGGCCGAACGCGCTTGAGCATCATGATCCGGTCTTCGATCGGCTTACGAGGTCGATGCGTGTTATTGTTGTTGATCCGCCAGGATTTGGCTTTTCGACGCCTAAGCCGAGCTTCGATTTTACACTTGAAGCGTTCACGGATGGCTACGCTGAATTGCTGTCATCGTTAGACGGCCCGTTTGTGCTTTGCCCAACCTGTACCAACGTTTACCCCTCGGCGCTGATAGCCGCCAGGCGTCCCGAACTGGTAAGCCACCTGATACTGATGCAGGCGCTCAGCTGGGAGCAGGAGAAGATATGGACGAGTAAGATCGTTGATCCTGCTGGCGACTTGGCTAGGCCGTTTCTTGGGCAGGAGGTTAGCTATAAGATGCGCGCGAGTGCGCCGAAGACATGGTATCCTAATGCGCTTGGTTCGTCCGATCTCGCGGGGTCATTTCTAAATCAATCCTGCGAGTGTTTCGCTCATGGTGCGAATTTTTGCCTGGCTTCATTGATCCAGGCCTGGTTCGGTCGTGGTGCTGCCGATCCAGTTTTTCCTTCTTTCAGCCAGCCCGCTCTTGCGGTTTGGGGTGCAGGTGATCCTTCCCATCGGCGTAGCGATAAACGCTCTCTGCTGACCATCGCGCCGCACGCTCAATACGTTGAGCGTAAAGGCATTGGTCACTTTCCGGAAATTGAAGACCCGGAATGGTTTGAAGAGCTGTTGAAGAGGTTTCTTCGCGAGACAGCGTAATACACCTACTAATGTGCCGCCTCTTATCTTATGCCTTTTCCTGCTGCCTCACTTCGGCGTATCGGTGTTTCGTCGCGAATGTCGGTTAAAGTATGAGTACGTCGAAACATGTTGGGCCGACGTGGGTCGGCACAGGGGAGTAAAACCGGTTGTTGCGGGACGTAAGCGAACTCGAGAGCTCATTCAGCGTTTTTGCGGTTTGATTATCGCCCCGTTCACTCGCTTTTGTACAACGAGATGAAGAATCTCCCGTAGATCGGACGCAGCAGGAGACAACTCAGCTGCATACAGCATCCGTAGCTCGATCGCTGGTAGGGATGGAAGGGCGAACTCTGTGCCCACATCTCGAATGCCCGAGGGCACGCAATGGGACGTTCTTGGCGATATACCGTATCCCGATTGCAAGGCCGCCCAAACACCTGGCAGGCTTGGCGTTGTGAGTGATAAGCGCCAACGAACCCTGTTTCGTTCCAGGACTTGAAGTGCCGCCTGACGAAAGAGGCATGGATGATCGAAAACGACAAGCGGGATCCGATCGCTTGCTTCTGATCCGTTCACTCCCTTTCCGCCGAACCACATCATTGGCAACGAGGCGATCAAAGTACCGCGGTTAGAGGAATTAGGTTTGAAGAAAGCCAGAGCAACATCGAGGCGCCCAGAGTTTATATCTTCCTCGAGTGAATAATTACGGCCAGCACGGACTTCAACGTGGACTGCGGGGCGCTTCCGTGAAAATTGTTTAAGTGCATCGGGCATCACGTCTTCGAAGAAATCTTGAGGAAGTCCCATGCGCACTGACGCAGCAGCCGTCGCCGCGCCGACAGACGCTGCAGCTTCGTCATTCAGGGCGATGATGCGTCTGGCATACATGAGAAGGGAGTCGCCAGCTTCAGTCGGGACAAGACCGCGGCCGTTGCGACGAAACAGCGATTGTCCCGCTTGTTCCTCAAGCTTCTTTAGCTGCATGCTAATGGCGGATTGTGAGCGCCCCAGTTGCGACGCGGCCCGGGCGAAACTTCCAAGCTCGAGCCCCAAGACCATCGTGCGCAAAGCGTCCATATCGAAGTTGGGTTTCATACTTTCGAATTCCAGAATTGTGATTTCCTAACTATATGATATTCGAAATTATCATCCATTGCTAATGTCTAGGTCGAGCAACCGATTTCGCGGAACGCGATCGGGCGGGCTCCACCTATGCATGGAGATGGACATCTTGAGCCAGCTTTTGGTCGATCAGCTAAACACGCTTACGACCCCCTATCTCGCTGATGGTTGTCTGAGAACAGGTGTTCCGATTCGCTTCGCACCGGTGGGGTTGCGTCCACTTGCGAACAATATGCGGTGCGCGGGACGTGCGCGGCCGATTCGGCATGTGGGGAGCATCGACATTTTCTTCGAAGCTCTTGAGAGTTCCTCGGCCGGCGATGTCTTCGTTATCGATAATGGCGCACGTATGGATGAGGCGTGTATCGGCGATATCGTTGTTCTTGAGGCCAAGGCGGCCGGAATCTCAGGCTTTGTCGTCTGGGGGCTGCATCGCGACAGTGCAGAACTCAGCGATATCGGCTTTCCGGTATTCAGTATGGGATCGTTGCCAACCGGGCCACAGCGTTTGCATGTGCGGCCGCCGGACATCCTCAGCCAGGCAATCATCGGTACGCACGTCATTACATCCAAAGATTTCGTCGTGGGCGATGCCAATGGGGTTCTCTTCCTGCCGGAAGATCGGCTTGAGGATATCGTTGCTGCTGCGATTGCCTATCGGGAGACTGAGGCTCGCCAACTCAAAGGCATGAAGGAAGGCCGTGGCTATCGTTCCCAGACGCAGTTCAGCGAGTACCTCGCGCGGAGGCAGCGCGAGCCAAGTTACGGTTTTCGTCAGCATCTGAAGGATATTGAGGCTGCGGGCGAAGTCTGAAGATTGCGATAATTCGAATAAGCACGAAGAAGTGCATGCGTGGTCAGTCGTAAGCAGGTGGTCTGCGCGACGCGCCAGGCAGTTGTTGCTTGTAATTCTCCATCACATCAATCGAGGCAAAAGTGACTAAAGCTATCGTTATTGACAAGACAGGCGGACCGGATGCGCTGCAGTGGAAAGACATTCAAGTCGGTGAACCAGGTGAAGGGCAGGTTCGTATCCGGCATACGGCAATTGGCCTGAATTACATTGACGTCTATATGCGCTCTGGCTTGTATCCCATCCCGATGCCGGGCGGCCTTGGGCTTGAAGCTGCAGGCGTGATCGAGGCTGTCGGTTCAGGCGTAAGTCATGTCAAGATAGGCGATCGCGTTGCGTATGCCGGTGGTCCTCCCGGTGCTTACGCGGAAACGCGCGTGATGCCGGCAATTCCTCTGGTGAAGCTTCCAGACAACGTTTCCGATCAGCAGGCTGCGGCGCTGCTGCTGAAGGGCATGACCGTTCAATTCCTGATTCGCCGTACCTATAAGGTGAAGGCAGGTGAAACCGTTCTGCTGCATGCGGCAGCGGGTGGTGTTGGCCTCATTGCCTGCCAGTGGCTCAAAGCGTTGGGCGTAACAGTCATCGGCACCGTGAGTAACGAAGAGAAGGCGGCTCTCGCCAAGGCGAACGGTTGCACTCACACGGTTCTTTATACCAAGGAGAATTTTGCAGAGCGCGTTCGTGAACTTACGAATGGAGCCGGTGTGCCGGTCGTTTATGACTCGGTTGGCAAGGTGACGTGGGAAGATTCTCTGTCGTGTTTGCAGCCCCTGGGTCTAATGGTGAGCTTCGGCAATACATCCGGGCCTGTTCCACCGGTCAACATCGGCCAGCTCGCAGCCAAGGGCTCACTGTTTGTGACGCGGCCGGCCCTCGCAACTTACACTGCCAAGCCCGACGATCTTCAAGCCACCGCCGCTGATCTGTTTGACGCTATGGCCAGTGGTAAGGTTAAGGCGGAGATCGCACAGACTTTCCCGCTGAAGGATGCTGCGGATGCTCATCGTGCCCTCGAAGGCAGCAAGACGGTCGGTTCGACTGTTCTAATTCCTTGAGTTCGAAACAGCGATCACGGAGTGGAAGCCGGTCGCTAAATGATATTTGGCGTGAGTTGCGGGCCCGGCGATTTAAGCTGGCATATGACAAGCCGCTCTCGCACCAGATGAGATGAAGCCGAGCACGGTGAAGAGTCACAAGCGACTCTCAACCGGACAGGAATCCGGCAGGCAGCAAGACCAAACCGGCGTCGTAACCGCCGCTATGCGTTACCTGCACTCGTCGATCGGATAGTGCTGGCCGCCGCCGGAACCGCCGTAAACTCCGATGAAGACTTTGGTGCCCTTTTTGCAGCGGCTGGTGCATGCGGAGACTTCGCGCGTGCATTTCGCAGCATAGGTGGCGGCCTGGGCGCCCTGGCCGCTGGCCCAGACTTTGCAAGATTCTCCCTGCTGGGTGCAGGACACGGCGAACGCCGACGAGGATGCCAGGAAAATGGATGCCCCCAGAGCCGCAGCGGTGAAAAGCTTTTTCATAGTGCCCCTCCGTTTCGATGAGACGTACCAGAACAGACCGTGCGAGCAGATGTCTGTCGTTCGCTATGTGACTTCACTTTGCCCGTATGCGTCAAATGGATAAATCAATCGATATCAAACTTCACGCCTTGCGCGAGCGGTAGGTCGTGGCCGAAATTGATGGTGCTGGTGACCCGGCGCATATAGGCCTTCCATGAATCCGATCCGGCCTCGCGCCCGCCGCCGGTTTCCTTTTCGCCGCCGAATGCGCCGCCGATCTCCGCGCCGGACGGGCCGATGTTGACATTGGCGATCCCGCAGTCGGAGCCTCTGGCCGAGAGAAATTCTTCCACCTCGTGCATGTCGGTCGAGAAGATCGACGATGACAGCCCTTGCGGCACGCTGTTGTGCATCTCCATCGCTTCGCCGAATTCCGAATACTTCATGACATAAAGAATCGGTGCGAACGTCTCGCGCAGCACCGGCCCGGTCTGCGCCGGCATTTCGACGAGGGCGGGCGTGACATAATACGCGGCAGGGTTTTGTTTGTCCTCGACGCGCGCGCCGCCAAAAACCTCACCGCCAGACGTCCGCGCCTCCGCCAACGCTTTCTGCATTTTCCGGAAGGCCATCTCGTCGATCAGCGGGCCGACGAGGACGTCATTCACCGCGAGAGGATTGCCGATCCGGACCGATCCATAGACCTGCTTCAGTCGTCCGACGAATGCATCGTAAACGCTGTGATGAACCAGCAGCCTGCGAAGCGACGTGCAGCGCTGGCCGGCGGTACCGATGGCCGCGAAGGCGATGGCGCGAACAGCGAGGTCGAGGTTCGCCGACGGGCACACGATCGAGGCGTTGTTGCCGCCAAGTTCCAGAATGCTCCGGGCAAAACGCGCGGCAAGACGTGGACCGACCATGCGCCCCATGGCGGTGGACCCGGTCGCCGAAACCAGCGGGATGCGCGGATCATCCACCAGCAACTCACCGATATCCCGCCCGCCGATCAGCAGCGTTGAGAGGTCCGCCGGGATGCCATCGATCTTCGCCGCCGCGCGCTCGAACAGCGCCTGAACGGCGAGTGCCGTCAACGGTGTTTTTTCCGATGGCTTCCAGATCACAGGGTTGCCGCAGACAAGGGCGAGGGCGGCGTTCCACGACCACACCGCGACGGGAAAATTGAAAGACGTGATGACGCCGACAGGGCCAAGCGGATGCCATTGCTCCATCATCCGGTGGTTGGGCCGTTCGCTCGCGATGGTGAGGCCGTAGAGCTGGCGCGAGAGACCGACTGCGAAATCGCAGATGTCGATCATCTCCTGAACCTCGCCTTGTCCCTCCGACTGGATTTTTCCGGCCTCGATGGTGACCAGGCGTCCGAGCTCAGCCTTGGCGCCGCGCAGTTCGTTGCCAAGAACGCGAACGAGTTCGCCGCGCTGCGGCGCGGGAACGGTTCTCCATGCAAGGAATGCAGCTTGCGCCCGTGCGATCGCTTCGGTCGCGCTGCCAGTGTTTGCATCCTGCACGCTGGCGATCGTTTCGCCGGTGAGCGGCGAGCGCGCCGTGCGTGAGCCCTGAGTGTACAGATTGCGCGGAACGCCGAGCTTCTGAAGAAGCGAATCGACATCGGTTGCGAGAGTCATGCCGTGCTCCGGGAATCTCAGCTTTCGGGAGGCGGAACGAAGCAGAGGATGCCCGCCTCGGGCGTGTAGCACAACACGGCGCCGCCGGTCGGGTTGTGACGCTCGGCGAGAATTCTCTCGGCCGGGACCCGGATCCAGAAGGCTGACGAGATGTGCCACTTGTGGTCAACCTTGACCTCATAGCCCTGGGCATCCCGCCGCACCTCGGCGGCGCGGCAATCGGCGATCGAGCAGCATTCCGCGCCCGTTCCCGGCTGTCTCAAACCCTTGAACCAGGGCGCCAGTGCCGGGTCCGCATTGTCGGGCGGAGCTGCATGGACCGGCGCAAGGGACAGTGCGATCGCCATTGCTTGCGTCACGAATGCTCGCATGCGGACCTCCGTCGGGACATCTGCGACCGCTGCTCAGGTGGCTTCCGTGAGGAGCATCCCGCTTCCGTTCCGGATCATCAACACAATAAGCCGTCATCCCGCCGCCGCAACGGACGGTCCGCACCCATTCCTTTTCAATACTGGCTCGTGACGAGTGGCCTCGACGCATGCGGCATATTGCATCAGGTGTTCGTTGCCGCGGCGGTTGTTATGCAACATCATATAGTTCTATAAAAGAACTTAATGATAATGTGTTGTCACGGAGGACACGTCTTGCAGTTCAATCGCCGTCAAATCCTGCGCGCTGGCGCAGCTTCCGTTCTGCTGCCGGCTGCTGCTTATGCGGCGCCTCAATGGCCGGAGCGGGCCATCCGGATCGTTGTCGGGTTTGCTCCGGGAGGACAGACCGACATTTTCGCGAGAACCTACGGCGAATTCCTCGGCAAGCAGACCGGCGCGTCGGTCGTTGTCGAAAATAAAACCGGAGCCTTGGGGGCGCTGGCTGCAACGGAGGTCAAGCGTGCCGCGGCGGATGGATACACGCTGCTCTTCAATACCTCCGGCGCGATGACGGTGAACCGAGTTCTGATCAAGGATATTGCCTACGATACGGACCGCGATTTCGAACTGGTGGCCGCGATGCCGACCGGTGGTCTTCCGATGTTCGCGAGCAGCAAGCTCGGGGTCAAAACACTCGGTGAGTTTGTTCAGTATGCGAAGTCCGCGCCCCGCGTCAGCCTTGGCACGTTCGGCGTCGGATCTCCGGGGCACCTGACGATCATCGAACTCAACAAGCAGTACGATCTTAAGATCGAGCCGGTTCACTATCGCGGCGAAGCTCCGATGTTTACCGATATCGTCGGGCAGGTCATCGACGGCGGCATCGGAAGTTATATCGGCGCCCAATCCGTTCTTCAGAGCGGCGCGGGAGTTGCGATCGCGGTGCCGCGCAAACGGTTGACCGTTCTTCCCGACGTCAAGACATTCAAGGAGCAGGGGGCGACCGCTCCGCTGTTCGATCTCACGACGTATCAGTGCTGCGCCGTTCCCAAGGGAACGCCGCAAGAGGTCATTGAGCGCCTGTCCCAGATTCTCGTTCAGGGCGGAAAGAGCGAGAAGGCTCTCGAGATGTTCAAGATGTTTGGCATCGATGAAGGCGCGATGGACCTTGCGGCCACCCGTGCGCTGTATGCACGGGAATCGCCGGTCTGGATCGATCTGGCTTCGAAGATCAGCTGATTGATCGGCGCTTGGTCCCGTCCCGACCGGGATTGAGCGGTCTTGTCCGCCGATCGGAAGAACGGCATTTGCGCTCCTGCGCAAACGCCGCAAGCGAGGAGCGCGATAACGGTGAAATACCGCGCTCCGATCCCGGCTTACGCCATGCTCAGTTCATGCCGGCCGACCACCATCCAGTGCACCTCATCCGGACCGTCGGCAAAGCGCAGGTGCCGGACGTCGGCGTACATGTCGGCGAGCGGCGTCCATTCGGAAATGCCGGTTGCACCGTGAATCTGGATCGCCTGATCGATGATCTTGCAGGTGCGCTCCGGCACCATGGCCTTGACCATGCTGACCCAGACGCGGGCTTCCTTGTTCCCGAGCACATCCATGGCCTTGGCTGCCTTCAGCACCATCAGCCGCATCGCTTCGATCTCACAGCGCGCCTGCGCGATGATCTGGAGATTGCCGCCGAGATGCGCGATCTGCTTGCCGAAGGCTTCCCGCGTCAGGCCGCGCGACACCATCAGGTCGAGCGCCTTCTCCGCCTTGCCGATCGTGCGCATGCAGTGATGGATGCGGCCCGGCCCGAGCCGGACCTGTGAAATCTCGAAGCCACGGCCTTCGCCGAGCAGGATGTTCTCCTTCGGCACGCGGACATTGTTGAAGCGCATATGCATGTGGCCGCGCGGCGCGTGGTCGGCGCCGAACACATGCATCGGCCCGATGATTTCAACGCCGGGTGTGTCGACCGGCACCAGAATCTGGGATTGCTGCTTACCCCGCGGTGCATCGGGATTGGTCTGCACCATGGCGATCATGATTTTACAACGCGGATCGCCCAGGCCGGAGATGTAATACTTTTCGCCATTGATGACCCATTCGTCGCCGACGAGCTTCGCCGTGGTCGCAATGTTCTTGGCGTCGGAAGACGCAACGTTCGGTTCGGTCATTGCGTAGGCCGAGCGGATTTCGCCGTTCAGCAGCGGCTTTAGCCACTTCTCCTTCTGCTCTTTCGTGCCGACGCGCTCCAGCACCTCCATGTTGCCGGTGTCCGGCGCAGAGCAGTTCATGGTTTCAGATGCCAGCGGATTCTTCGCGAGCTCGACTGCGATGTAGGCGTAATCGAGGTTCTTCAGGCCTTCGCCGGTTTCGCTGTCGGGAAGAAAGAAGTTCCAGAGGCCTTCTTGCTTGGCTTTCGCTTTCGCTTTCTCCAGCACCTCGATCTGTCCGGGTGTGAAGCTCCAGCGGTCCTTCTTGCCCTCACCGTGCCGGGTGTATTCGACGAGCATCGGATCGACGGTGTCCCGGATGAATTTCTTGACGTGTTCAAAGAGCGGGCGAACCTGATCCGACATGCGCAGATCGTTCAGTTCATCGCCCGGATTGAGGCTGTAATTCGTCGTTCGCGGAACGTACGCGTGAGCTTGTTTCATACAAAGTTTCTCCCATGGGTGTTTCCTTGCTGAAACTCATAAAGCACGGGCGCACTCTTTGGTAGGGATGAGCTGAGTTGCGTCAGCGAAGATGCTGACCCTTATTCGATTTGACGACTGAAAATCCCGCGCGACATCAGCTTTGCTGCTCCGGCGTGCGTTACGCGTTTAAAACGCGCCCGCGGGTGCGCATCGCCCAGCGAACATTTCTGCACAGCGGGTTGAGTTTTCTCGTGGTTGATGTGCCGGGACGCCTTCCGTACTGGAAGAAATCTTCCGCAGGGGCATCCCAACGATGAACTGATAAAGCACTAGCATGGCGACACCTTTGATCTTCCCGCAGGATCGGAACGGCTCGCGTCCACGCAGGTGTGCAGCAATCAGGCGTTCGCCATTGGCGCGAACGTGCTTGCCTTCCAGTTTCATCCCGACGCGGATGGCGGCAGTTTTGAGCGCTACCTGATCGGCCATGCATCCGAACTGTCTCATGCCGGGTTGCTTCCTCAGGCGCTGCGCAGCGAAACGAAGCGCCTCGCGCCGGCAGCCAGCCGGCACGGACAGCGCTGTTTGCAGGCGTGGCTGGATGGCCTGGACGCATGACTTAAGCCGGCGTCGAAAGCTTCATCATCACGAGACCGGAAACAATCAGGGCTGCGGCCGCAAGGCGCGTCAGTGTCGCCGCCTCGCCGAGAACGATAATTCCGACCAGGAACACGCCGACGGCGCCGATCCCCGTCCAGATCGTATAGGCGGTGCCGAGCGGAAGCGTTCTCATGGCGATCGACAGGAGTGCGAAGCTGCCGATCATCATCACAATGGTGATCGTGCTCGGACCGGGCTTCGTGAATCCTTCCGACTGCTTCATCGCATAGGCCCAGACGATTTCAAGAATGCCGGCCGCTGCGAGATAGATCCATGCCATTTCCAACTCTCCATAGGGCCGGGCCGTCCCGGTCATTGCGCCCGAAAATGGGGAGGTCGTTCCTCTGGACTTGAATGCGGCGCCTGCACCTAGTGCCCAGGATGCAGGGCGTCGTTGAGGTACATGCAGGTGAGCATGGTGAAGACGTAGGCCTGGATGACGCACATCAGCAGTTCCAGTGCGGTCAGCGCAAGCACCATCAGAAACGGCATTGCCGCACCGAGAATGCCCAGTGTCCCGAGACCGCCGAGACCGACGACGAAACCCGCGAACACCTTCAGCGTGATATGCCCCGCAAGCATCACCGCGAACAGCCGCACCGAATGGCTCACAGGCCGCGACAGATATGAAATCACCTCGATCGGAACGATGAACACCGCGATGTACGGTGGAATGCCCGAGGGCAGGAAAAGCCGCAGGAAACCGAACCCGTTGCGGGCAATGCCGTAAATGGTGACGGTCAGGAACACCATCATCGCCATCATGAAAGTCACGGCGAGATGGCTGGTGACCGTGAAGGCATAGGGGAACATGCCGAGCAGGTTCGCCACCAGGATGAAGCTGAACAGCGAAAACACCAGCGGAAAGAATCGCATGCCTTCTTCGCCCGCGTTTTCGCGCACGGTTCTGGCGACAAACTCGAATAGAAACTCCGAAGCCGACTGCCAGCGCCCCGGCCCGAGGCTGCGTCGCCGCGCCGAAAGCAGCATGAAGAGGCTGATGATGCCGACCGCAACAAACATGTACACGGTCGAATTGGTGATATTGATCTGCTGCCCGGCGATCTCGCCGAGTTTCAGGATCGGCTTGATTTCGAACTGTTCAATCGGTCCGGCCATGATGCCCCTGTCGCATGCAAAAGAATCGCGTCCGCTGGCACGGAGCGATCTGAACGGAGCATGACGAGGGGAAGGCTTCCCAACCGGAACGGCCATCCCGACATCTCTCCGGGAGATGTAGGGCCGTCCCCGACGAAGCTTCAGCAATACGGGTCGTCCCGCACGCAGCACCAGACTTAAACATCCATGACGGGATTTTCAAGTCACCGGCCGGTGTGTGTATACTCGATCGGTGGCGCATCGCGCGTCATTTCGACGGGAGCCTTTCGATGTTTCGATTGCGCCTGATTGTCGCATTGATCGGCATCATTCTGTCGGTCGATATCGCCACTGCGCAGGTCAAGGCGCCGCCGAGCGAGTGTCTTGCGATGGCGCAATCCATCCCCCGCGTCATGTTCGCGAGCCTGTCGGCCGTTGCGGCGGAGAAGGGCGAGGTAACGATCACCTATGCCGGACACTCGACCTATATCATCGAGACGCCCGGCAATGTCACCATCGCCACCGATTTCAGCGGCGCCTACACCGCGGGCAAATCGCCCAATGTCGTCACCATGAACCGGGCGCATTCGACCCACTACACGCTCAACCCCGATCCGCGCATCGCCCATGTGCTGCGCGGCTGGAACGACGGCGAAGGCCCGGCGCGTCATGCGCTGACCGTCGGCGATACCCTGATCCGCAACGTGCCGACCGATATTCGCGGCGGCTGGCGTTCCGGTCCCGACACCGTGATGCAGAAGGACGGCAATTCGATTTTCATCTTCGAGGTGGCGGGCCTCTGCATCGGCCATCTCGGCCATCTGCATCATCCGCTCGACGAGACGCATTATGCCGCGATCGGCCGTCTCGACATTGTCATGGTGCCGATCGACGGAACGTACACGCTGTCGCTCGACGGCATGTCGGAGATCACGCGGCGGCTGCGTTCGTCGATCGTGCTGCCGATGCACCGCTTCGCAACGCCGCTGAGCGATTTCATCGCGCGGATGAACGGGCAGTTCGAGATGGACATCCGGCCGGCGCGGTCGCTGTCGGTCTCGCGCGACACGCTGCCGAAGAAGCCGACGGTGATCATTCTGGATGGTGTCTAGGCGGCCGCATTCAAAATGCCGCGGCCAGATCCTTGGCGCCCTGAAGATTGACCTGGTTGTCCATCCGCGCATCCGTCGCCGCCAGCAGTTTGGCGACGGTGTTGTTGCGGATCGCCACTGGATTGCGCTCATAGCCGTTGCGCTGGAAGAAATTCGACGTCGGGACGATAGTGCGCATCGCCTGCGGCATCGACACCATGTCGAATCCGTTGCCGTCGCCGGTCAGGTTCATCATCTCGAGCTCGGCGGCGGTGAGCGGCGCGGTGTAGCCCTTGCGCTTGGCGAAGTTGACTGAATCCATCAGCTTCAGCGTCTGCAACAGCGGCCCGACATCGATGTCGAGGTTGAGCGCATGTACGGCCATGCCGCGCGGCGTAACGCCGAGCTTTTCATGCGCCCCCCATTCGTTGGGCACGGTTTTGCAGAATGCGATCATCTGCTGGACGATGGCGGTCTTGCGCTCCAGCGCGGCTCTTTGCGGTCCCGATGCCTGACGGATCTTTTCGCCAAGCGATTTGAGGATCAGGCCGCCATGCTCTGCGAGCAGGTCGATGGTGTTGGTGGTGAGAAGCTGATTGTAGCCGAGCGCGGTGGAGATCGCGCGGGCGCCGGGGCGGGTGCCTTCCAGCCCGGCCTGCACATCGTACTTGCCGTTGCCGCCGGATTCGAAGCTGTAGATCCGCACCGCCTGATCGCGGGTCAGGCCGAAGCTCGATGCCACCTGCGCGTAGGCGCGCTTGTAGTCGATCTCAGAGGCGGGTTTGCGCGGTGTGAACTGGAAGTGCTCCTGCGCATTGCTCAGAAAATCCGCCACCACGGGGATCGGCTTGCGCTCCGACGGCGGCTTGGCCGGCGCCGAGGGATCGATTGGCTTTGGCGGCCCGCTATAGACCGGCGGTTGGGTTAGCACATAATCCTCGGCGACAAGGGTCTCGCCGCTGCGCCGCTTGGCGTTCCGCGCCCGCCGTTTGTCGCTGATCGATGTCCAGTAGGCCGCGGCCTGTTCGTCGAACGGCTGGCGCACCGCATTGTATTCGGCAAGCTTGCGGCGATACTCCGCCATCGCCTGCGGCGTCTGTGCGACGGAAACGGACGACAGTGTCGCCGCGAGCAGGGCGATGGAAATCCATGACATCGTCCGCCGGAGAGGTCTCACATAAACACCGCAACGTTCTGCCGGCTGACCAATACGGGTTGTCTATCAGCATTCCAGAGAGTCGTCGCCTGACTGGAGTATCCGCCCACCACGTTTTCAGCCTTGGTCTGGAGCAACCACCAGCCGTCTCTGGTCTGCGGCATGTCGGTCAGCAGATCGATGGTCCAGGTCATGGTGCTCATCGGTCCTGGCCGCTCGAACAGCACCAGGGCCGCGGGCGGCGGCGCATCGGTGAGCGCGACCAGAGCCGCGATCGACGCCGGTTTCGCTTCGTCCTGATGCCGCAGCCAGATCGAAAAGTTCGGCTGCTGGCTCTGGCTGAACGGAGGGTTGCCTCCGGCGAAACGTCCCTCGAAGTGCTGGATGAAGTTCAATCCGGGAATCTTGCGGAAAAACGGCGGACACGTATCCGGTTCCGGCACCACGGGCGCTGCCAGGCTGCTGTATGCGGCGGCCGACGGACGGGCTGTGGCGTAGCAAAGCGTGGCCCGGGTCGCGAGACCGGCTTCGCCGAAAAGGTCGACGCCGACGAAGATCGTCGACTTGCCCTTGCGCAGAACGGTCGGCTTGATCGTGACCGTGCCGGTTGCCGGGCCGACGAACCCGAATTGTGCAGAGCGCAACGGCGGCAGCTCGCCGAACTGGCGCGCCACGCTTTCGAGGCAGAAGGCCGCGGACAGACCGCCATAGATGGTGCGGCCTTGAAGCCAGTCCTCTGTCGCCGTGACTGAACAGGTCTCGCCGCTGACCGTTATGGTGTCCATCAATGCGGTGAAATCGATCATGGTGCTGCGCCTGCTCCTGAAATCCGTTTCCGCAGATATACCTGTGCGATGCACAATAACCACGATCATGGCAGCCATGATTGTGGATGATCGCTGATCGCGCGGCCCCGTGGAACTTGGCGCGGACTCACCGCAGACTCAATCAGTCAGTAAAGCTGACCGAATCAAGTTATCAACAGGCGATTGAGCGACTCTTTCGAATCATTCTCGCTTCGCGATACGAGTTGGTTTCAACTATGACGCTTGCGTGACTGTGGCGTTCGCGTGCGGGGCGACGATCATGAACAAAATTGTTTCGCCGAAGGGTTTTATTTCGAACGAGTTGTCGAAGCTGTTCGGCGATGTACCCAAGCCGGATCGCGCCGAGTGGGAAAAGACACTCAAGGCGCTCAAGCCGTGGCTTAGCCCGGAAAAATTCGCAGAAACCGAAATCATTCACTGGCGCATGTTCGACCGCGCCAACCGATGGCATGAAGGCAAGCCATCGTCGTCCGACGACTGATATCTTTAGGATCATGCCGATCTGAAAGCGTTGCCGCGCTTACACGCCGCTGCTGGCGGGCGTTTCGATCGGCACGTCTGTTGTCTTTGTGCGATCCGGCGTTTCGTCCTTCCACCGCACCGACCCCAGCGGCCGCTCCAGCATGCGATGAACCTTGATCGGCTCCGGCCCCAGGTGAAACGCGATGGCCTTGAGCTGGATCTCGCGCTCGGACTGGGTCGAGCGGTTGCGCTGACGCAGATAGTCCAGCCAGGTGGGACAGTGATAACGTTCGATCCACAGTTCGGGATCGGCTATGTCGCGCGCGATCGACCAGTCATAGGCGCCGTTGCGCTGGCGGATGGCCTGGAGCTGCAGCATCGTGGTGTAGAACGCGCGGGCCTTCTGCTGGCTGACGCGATACTCGATTTCGACCACGATCGGTCCGCTCCGCTGCGAGATCGAAAGATTCACCTCCGGCTCTTCCAGCGCATCGACGGCGTCGTTGTTGGCGCCTTCGGTCGCCGGCATGCGCAGCCAGATCGCGAGCACCGGCGAAACGAACATCACCGCGCCTGCAATCAGCAGCCCTTTGTCCACGCCGACGCCGTTGGCGACATAGCCCCACAGCCAGCTACCGATCGCGACGCCACCGGCGATTGCCGCCTGATACGCCGCCAGCGCGCGGCCCGCGACCCAGCGCGGCGTCGAGAGCTGCACTCCGATGTTGAACAGTGTGACAGCGATCATCCATGACGCGCCGGCCACCACAAGTGCGGCTCCAGTCAGTGCGGGCCAGCGGCTGAGCGCAAGGACGCCGATCGCAAGGCCCATGGTCAGCGCGCACAGGCGAACCGCGTGTTCGCCGCTGAGATGCGCACGCACGCTGGAAATGTTGAGCGCGCCGAGCACACCGCCCATGCCGAAACAGCCAAGCATGATGCCGTAGGTCTGGGCGCCGCCATGCAGGATGTCGCGCGCGACCAGCGGCAGCAGCGCCAGCACCGAACCGCCCGCAATGCCCGTCACCAGTGTGCGGTAGAGCACGATGCGGATTGGCGGCGAGTGGATGATATAGCGCACGCCCGAAACCACGGCGCGGCGCAGCCGCTCCGGCGGCAGCCGCGATGGCTCCAGCGTGCGCTGCCAGAGATAGAGCACGACGATCAGCGGGATATAAAGCAGCACGTTGCAGATGAACGCGGCCACTGCGCCCGCCGCTGCGACGATGATGCCGCCCAGCGCCGGACCGAAACTGCGGGCGATGTTGTAGCTGATGCCGTTCAGCGCGACCGCCGAGGGCAGCGTCTCTGCGGGCACCTGTTCGCTGACGGAGGCCTGCCACGCTGGGCCGAACAGCGCCATGCCGCTGCCGATCATGAAGCAGAACAGCAGCAGGCTGTTGGGCGTGACCGCATTGAGATAGGCGAGGACGGCCAAGGTCACGCCGCCGAGGAACCCAACCGACAGCGCGACAAGGCCGACGATGCGGCGGTCGTACATGTCGGCGATGGCGCCCGCCGCCAGTGACAGCAGCATGATCGGCAGCATCAGAGCGGTCTGGACCAGCGCCACCATGCTGGCCGACGAGGTCATCTGGGTCATGGCCCAGGCGGCGCCGACGCCGTTGATCATCAGGCCGAGGTTGGTGAGCAGGCTCGCCAGCCAGATCCGCCGGAACACCGCGTGCTTCAACGGCGCTGCGATACCGTCGGCCGACAGCAGCGATCGTTTGGCGGGCTTGTCGGTCGTCGTATTCAAGACAGGAATCCTCGAAACAGCTGGATCATTAATGGACCGGCAGGCGCGCGATATGAAGCTGGAATGTGGTCCAATAAGGGGGCTTGAACAGGGATTTCCTACCAGCGCCACTGCCCGTCGGCGGTCCAGCGCGAGCGGTGGCCGGCGAGGCGCATCCAGCGGGTGACGATCTGATCGAACCCGGTCACATAGTCGCAGGCCTTGTCGCGCTTCCATTTCGCGTCGTCTCTGACGTCCGCGAAGGTCTTCTCGCTCGCGTAGGAATAGAGCTGGAGCGGCTTGGACGAGTCGCTGATTTCGGCGCGGTTGGCGATCAGTTCCCGGTCCAGCGTGTTGAACACCACACATGGCGTGCTGGCGTAGGTCATCCGCTGCTCGTCCACGATGACCTTGGCGTTGTCTGGAGGCGGCTCGATTTTATAGGACATCAGGATCGCGGCGGCTGCGAGCAGCGCGACAAGGACGATGCCGCTTAGAACCGGCCAGATCAGCCGGGGACGCCTGACAGCCTCTGTTCGGTCCGGTTGCGGCATGAATTCGATACCAGTGTCCCGTGATCCTTTGATTCTGACATTCGTAAAAGTGCCCGCGCTAAGTGTGATACGAATGTCAGACCGGATCACTCGCATCGCCGGCGGGATGTTCCCGGACGCCGCGGCGGATCAAATCCGCGGCAGCGTCCGGATAGAACGATTATTCAGGCTTGATCTTCGCGAATTCGGCGACCTTGCCCCACTTTTCGGTCTCCGCGATGACGAACGCCTGCATTTCCTCGGGCGTGTTGCCGATCGGCTCGCCGCCGAGCTTGCGGATACGCTCGATCCCTTCAGGCGACTTGATGTGCTTGATGATGCTGGCATTGAGCTTCATCACGATATCCTTCGACACCTTGGCCGGGGCCGCCACCGTGAACCATGATGCGGCGTCGTAGCCCTTCACGGTTTCACCGATGGTTGGGATGTTCGGCAGCAGCGGCCATTTCTCCGCGGTGCTTACTGCCAGCGCGCGCACGTTGTTGTTCTCGGCGAAGGGCAGCACCGCCGGGAGGTTGTCGATCATGACATGGACGCGGCCTGCGACGAGATCCGTGAGCGCCGGTGCGCTGCCTTTATAGGGAACGTGCACGATATCGACGCCGGTCATCGACTTGAACAGTTCGGTGGACAGATGCGCGGTGCTGCCGAGACCCGGCGTGCCGTAGAACAATTGTCCCGGCTTCGATTTCGCCAGCGCAATGAATTCGGCGACCGACTTCGCGGGCACTTCAGGATTGACCGACATCAGATTCGGGACCCGCGCGATGATGGTCACCGGCTGGATGTCCTTGATCGGATCGTAGGGCATGTTCTTCTGAACATACTTGTTGATCGCGTGGGTGCCGGGTGTGCCGACGATGAAGGTGTATCCGTCGGGATCGGCCTTTGCGACAAAATCGGCGGCGATGTTGCCGCCTGCGCCCGGCTTGTTCTCGACAATGAACTGCTGGCCGTATTCTTCCGACAGCTTCTGCGCAACGAGACGTCCGAGAATGTCGGTGGTGCCGCCGGCGGCGAACGGGACGACGAACTTGACCGGGCGATCCGGCCACGCGGCGGCCTTCGAGGCGCCGCTCAGGAATGGGGTCGCTGCCAGTGCAGCGCCGCCTGCGAGAACGCTGCGGCGGGTGATCCGCGATGCTGAATGAGGCTGTGGTGACGTCGGTCGCTTGGTCATATCTTCAGAGTCTCCATCCCGCCCGCCTGTGCGGGCCTTGTCTGTGTCGCCGTATGCTTCGGCGCTATCAGCGTTCTAGAGCAAGCCGGGCAGCTTGACCATGTGAGCGGCCCGCAGCGGATATGGCTGCAACCCCGATGCGATGTTGCTTTGTTGGCAGATCGTATTGCGGCGGTGTGACGGTTCCTTATCGCAGTGCAGCAAAGGGCGTTTTCCCTAGACGAACGTCTATGCCGGGCGACGCTTTCGCAGCCGGTTCTTTGGTGTCTCGCGGGTTGACCGCGACCCCTCATCCGTCCACTTTCCCGCTAATTCAAAAGAGGAATCCAATGAAAAAGAAACTCTTCGCTGTTGCCGCCGCTGCTGCGGTCTCGCTATCTGCGCCGGCTGCCCATGCCCAACAATTCATCAACATTCTGACCGGCGGGACCTCCGGCGTTTACTATCCGCTCGGTGTCGCGATCGGGAAAATCTACGGCGACAAGATTTCCGGTGTGAAGACACAGGTGCAGGCCACCAAGGCATCGGTCGAAAATCTCAACCTGATCGAGCAGGGCCGCGGCGAACTCGCCTTCACCCTGGGCGACTCGCTCAAGGCCGCGGTCGATGGCGACGAGGAAGCCGGCTTCAAGAAGCCGCTCGGCAAGCTGCGCACCCTCGGCGCGATCTATCCGAACTACATCCAGATCGTCGCCATTTCCGACAGCGGCATCAAGACGCTCGCCGATCTCAAGGGCAAGACGCTCTCCGTCGGCGCGCCGAAATCCGGAACCGAACTCAATGCGCGTGCGATCCTGAAGGCGGCGGGCATGGAGTACAAGGATCTCGGCAAGGTCGAGTATCTGCCGTTCGCCGAATCCGTCGACCTGATGAAGAACCGCCAGCTCAACGCGACGTTGCAGTCGGCGGGCCTCGGCGTCGCGTCGCTGAAGGACCTCTCCAGCTCGGCAGAGATCAATGTCGTCTCGGTGCCGAAGGCCACGGTGGAGAAGATCGGACCTCCGTTCGTTTCCGTTGTGATCCCGGCGGGAACCTATACCGGCCAGAAGGAAGACGTGCCGACCGCGGCGGTGGTGAACTATCTCGTCACCAGCTCGGCGGTGTCCGACGATCTCGCCTATCAGATGACCAAGCTGATCTTCGAGTCGCTGCCGGAAATCGCCAACGCGCATGTCGCCGGCAAGGACATCAAGCTGGAGACGGCTGCGACCGGAAGCCCGGCGCCGCTGCATCCGGGCGCGATCCGCTACTACAAGGAAAAGGGCCTGATCAAGTAAGCGATCAGGAACGGCTATTGGTGATTTGATAAAGACGTCATGCCCGGGCTTGTCCCGGGCATCCACGTCTTAAGAAGTCGATCAGCAAGGCGTAGATGGCCGGGACAAGCTGGCCATGACGAGTTGAGATAGGTGGGCTGAGACGCTGTAAGGCGCGGGGATTTGAGATGTTGCACGAGCACGGCACCGAAGAAAAAGTCAAAGTCGAACTCGACAATTTCGAGCACGGTTTTCCCGAAGGCTTCGGGCCGGGAATGTGGGGCCATCTGGCCTATGTCATCGGAATTGCCTTCGCGGTGTTTCAGCTCATTATCGCGGCGTGGAATTTCCTCCCGAGCCAGGCGGTGCGCGGTATTCATGTCGGCTTTCTGCTGCTGCTGACGTTCGGTCTGATCGCCAATTTCACCGCCAGGACGAATTTCCAGCGCGCCGTGGGATGGATCATCGGCGGGGTCGGATTTTTCTGCGGCCTCTATCAGTATCTGTTCTACGCCGAGCTGATCCAGCGCGACGGCGATCCGACCCGGCTCGATCTCGTGATCGGCACCGTGCTCGCGATCCTTATCTTCGAAGGCGTGCGGCGGATGATGGGCCTCGCGCTGCCGCTGATGTGCGGCGCGTGTCTGCTCTACTGGTTCTTCGGGCAGTATCTGCCGGCGCCGCTCAACCATCGCGGTTACGATTTCGACCAGGTTATCACCCATCTGTCCTACGGCACCGAAGGATTCTACGGCGTGCCGATTTACGTGTCGGCCACCTACATCTTCCTCTTCATCCTGTTCGGCTCGTTCCTCGAACGCGCCGGCATGATCAAGCTGTTCACCGATGTCTCGCTCGGCCTGTTCGGCGGCACGCGCGGTGGTCCGGCCAAGGTCGCTGTCGTCGCGTCCGGTATGATGGGCACGATCTCGGGCTCTGGCGTCGCCAACGTCGTCACCGTCGGCCAGTTCACGATTCCGCTGATGATCAAGTTCGGCTACCGCCGCGCGTTCGCTGCGGGCGTCGAGGCCACAGCCTCGATGGGCGGCCAGATCATGCCGCCGGTGATGGGCGCGGTCGCGTTCATCATGGCGGAGACGCTGGGTGTCGATTACTCGGTGATCGTGAAGGCCGCCGTCATTCCGGCGATCCTGTATTTCGCCTCGGCGTTCTGGATGGTGCATCTCGAGGCCGGCAAATACGGCCTCACCGGCATGAAGAAGGACGAGATCCCGAGCGCGATCAGGGCGCTCACCAACGGCTGGTATCTGGTGTTGCCGCTGGCCGCGCTGGTGTTCATGCTGTTCGAGGGATTCACGCCGCTCTATGCCGGTTCGATGGGCCTCGCGCTGACCGTCGCACTGATCCTCGGCGCCAGCATCGTGCTCGGCTTCTCGAATGTCGCCCTGCGCTACGTGTTCTGGATCGGCCTCGCGCTGATCGCCGGGTCGCTGTTCCGCAATGGCAGTTCGGTGGACATTCGCTATGTTGCGGCCATCGTCGGCGTGCTCGTTCTCATCGCGGCGCTGACGCGGGGCGGGCGCGCCACGCTGACCGCCTGCCGCGACTCGCTGGCGGACAGCGCCAAGTCGGCGCTCACCGTCGGCATGGCCTGCGCCATTGTCGGCACCATCATTGGTATGATGACGCAGACAGGCGTCGGCACCATTTTCGGAAGCTGGGTGATCGGCCTCGGCGAGAAGAGCCTCTTCCTCGCGCTGATCATGACCATGCTGCTGTCGATCCTGCTCGGCACCGGCATTCCGACGATCCCGACCTACATCATCGTTGCGGCGCTGGCTGCGCCTGCGCTCGCCAAGCTCGGGGTGCCGCTGATCATCAGCCACATGTTCGCATTCTACTACGGCATCATGGCCGACCTTTCGCCGCCGGTGGCTCTCGCCGCGCTGGCCGCCGCGCCGATTGCGAAAGAGAATCCTGACAAGATCGGCTGGGAAGCGATGCGCATTGCACTCGCCGGTTATGTGATCCCGTTCATCGCGGTCTATTCGCCCGCTTTGATGCTGCAGAACGGCGATCCGATGCAGGCGCAGTTCGGCTTCTACGGCGCGGTGGCCTATGCCTTCGTCAAGGCGGTTGTCGCCATCGGCCTGTTCGGGATGGTGGCCATCGGCTTCCTGTTCGCACGCATGACGGTGACCGAACGCGTGGTGTCGTTCATTGCGGCCCTGTGTCTGCTCGGCGAATTCCAGTACAGCGACTGGATCGGCTTTATCGTCGCGGTTGGTGCGGTGATCTGGCAATGGCGCAAAAAGCCGGTGCCGGTTACGGTGGCAGCTTGAGCGTAAATCTCTGAGGTGTCGGTGTGAGTCTGTGTCTTGCCACCGCCGGCGTCGTGAAGTCGCTGGTGGTTGCAGCCTTCACGCTGTCATGGACCCATTCGGTCGAGAAGGTCGAATGGCAGGAGGACTGGCGCGTCACGCCGCTGGGACTCGAAATCATCGAGGCTCGCGTCAAGGGCTCGGGGGCGGGCATGGAGCCGCCGCCTGAAGCACTTCTCAGGAACGGCTGGTTTCGCTGGAAGCCGCAGCTTCCGGTACTGCCCGAGGTCGCGCTGGGAAATTCGGGACTGGCCGGCGAGTGGCGATTGTGCCGTGACGGCGCCTGCCAGGATCTGTCCGCCATTCTTGGCCGTCCGGTGGGCACTGCCGTCACCACCGTGAGCGTGTGCAAGACGGATCAGATCACAAAGGCGCTGGATGCGAAGACGCTGCTGGCGCGCGGCGACGACTTCAATATCAAGGGTGAACTCGACCGCGCCATCGCCGACTACGATGCGGCGCTGAAAGTTGAGCCGGCGCTGGCCGAGGCGCTCAACAGCCGCGGCATGGCCTGGCGCGCCAAGGGCGATCGCCGCCGCGCGCTGTCGGATTTCGATGCTGCGCTCAAGCTGAAGCCGGACTATGAAGCCGCGCGGGCCAACCGCAAAAGCCTGTTCAGCGAGATCGAACGCCTCGGTGCGCAGATGCCGCTGACCGGAAAGGACAAGAAGCAATAGGGTTGGTGCCGTCATCCTTCGAGGCGCGCAAGTGCTCGCACCTCGGGATGACGGAGCGTATCATCATAATGTCGCAGCCGTTGCCGCTTGAACTTGTGGCATCAGGCTGACAATGCTTGTGCCGACAACAAGAAAAGTCCGCTACAATTTGGCGTCCAGGAGTGATCGTGATGAGTGCCATATCCAACAGCCGCTATGCCGAAGTTCATGCGCGTTCGCTGCGCGATCCTGAAGGATTCTGGGCCGAGGCGGCGCGCGAGATCGACTGGATCGAGCCGGCGAAGAAGGTCTTCGATCCCTCGATAGGGCTTTATGGCCGCTGGTTCGCGGGCGGCGTGGTCAACACCTGCTACAACGCACTGGATCGTCATGTCGCCGGCGGGCGCGCCAATCAGCTCGCGCTGATTCACGACTCGCCGCTGACCAATACCGTTACCAGGTTCACCTACGCTGAACTCCTGCACGAGGTGCAGACCCTCGCCGCCGTGATGCAGGACTTCGGCGTAGTGAAGGGCGACCGCGTCATTCTCTACATGCCGATGGTGCCCGAGGCGATGGTCGCGATGCTGGCCTGCGCGCGGATCGGCGCGATCCACTCCGTGGTGTTCGGCGGCTTCGCGGCGAAGGAACTTGCGACGCGCATCGAGGACGCCGCACCGAAGCTCATTCTTTCCGCAAGCTGCGGCCTCGAGCCCGGCCGCATCGTCAAGTACAAGCCGCTGCTGGATGAGGCGATCAGTCTCTCAAGCGTGAAGCCGCAGGCCTGCATCATCCTGCAGCGCCCGCAGGAAACCTGCGATCTCGTCAAAGGCCGCGATCACGACTGGAACGAATTGCGCGCCGCCGCCATCAAGGCGAAAAAGTCGGCGGCCTGTGTGCCGGTGCTGGCGACCGATCCGCTGTACATTCTTTATACGTCAGGCACGACCGGAAAGCCGAAGGGCGTGGTGCGCGACAATGGCGGGCATCTGGTCGCGCTGAAATGGTCGATGTTCAATCTCTATGGCGTGAAGCCGGGTGAGGTGTGGTGGTGCGGCTCCGACATCGGCTGGGTGGTCGGCCACAGCTACATCATTTACGGTCCGCTGCTCCACGGCGCGACCTCGATCATGTACGAGGGCAAGCCGGTCGGCACGCCGGACGCGGGCGCATTCTGGCGCGTGATCTCGCAGCATGGCGCCGTGGCGTTCTTCACCGCGCCGACCGCATTCCGCGCCATCAAGAAGGAAGATCCGAACGGCGAGTTCATCCGCAAGTACGACCTGTCGAAATTCCGCACGTTGTTTCTTGCCGGCGAGCGCGCCGATCCGCCGACGGTGGAATGGGCCGAGCAGCAATTGAAGGTGCCGGTGATCGATCACTGGTGGCAGACGGAAACCGGCTGGTGCATCGCGGGCAATCCTGTCGGTCTCGGCACGCTGCCGGTGAAGCACGGCTCGCCCACGGTGCCGATGCCGGGCTATCAGGTCGATGTCGTCGACGAAGCCTCGAAGCCGCTGCCGCCGAACACCATGGGCTCGATCGTGATCAAGCTGCCGCTGCCGCCCGGCAATCTGCCGACGCTGTGGCAGGAGGACGAGCGCTGCAAGGAAGCCTACTTCACTGAGTTTCCCGGTTACTACAAAACCTCCGACGCCGGTTACAAGGACGAGGACGGCTATGTCTTCGTGATGGGCCGCACCGACGACATCATCAATGTCGCCGGGCATCGTCTCTCCACCGGCGGCATGGAAGAGGTGCTGGCCTCGCATCCCGATGTCGCCGAATGCGCCGTGCTTGGAATTAAGGATTCGGTGAAGGGCGAGGTGCCGTGCGGCTTCCTCGTGCTCAAGGCGGGTGTGACGAAGCCGGTCGCGGAGATCGAAAAGGAGATCGTCGCGCTGGTGCGCGAGAAGATCGGCCCCGTCGCGGCATTCAAGCTCGCGATCACCGTGGCGCGGCTGCCGAAAACCCGCTCGGGAAAAATCCTGCGCGGCACCATGAAGAAGATCGCCGACCATGAGCCGTGGACCATGCCCGCGACCATCGAGGACCCGGCGGTGCTGAATGAAATCGAAACTGCGCTGCAGGGACGGACATAAAGGAGACGACAATGAACGAAGACGTCTTCAACACCAGCGTGCGGAAATTTCTCAAGCAGGTCGGCGTCACGTCGCAGCGCGAGATTGAAAAAGCGGTGCGTGAGGCGATTGCTGCAGGCCGCCTGAAGGGCAGCGAGAAACTGCCCGCCAAAATGGTGCTCACCCTGGACGGGGTCGCGCTCTCCTTTACGGTCGATGGCGACATCGAACTGGGATAGGCGAAGAACGGCATCGCTTCGCTCGCCTATCCCGGCGATCCATGCCTTGCTTTTGCCGACTGTGGCAGTCAAAGACGTGGATGGCCGGGTCGAGTCCGGCCATGACGGAATAATGGCAAACTGGCGTCCACATGAAACTGACCGGACCAACTCTTTTTTTGGTGACTGCGGCCCTGCTGCTGGGAGGCTGCGCCCAGTTCGAACGCAATACCTCGCCGCAGACAACGGTGGATGACGACGCTCTCTGCCGGGCCGAGGGTGAACCCGGTTCGCCGGGTTATGTGGCCTGCCGCAAGAACCGCGACGTCCAGAGCAGCCGGGCTGCAGGCAGCAACTCGCGGATCGAGCGCTCGCACCGCAACCTCGCGGAAGACATGCTCAACAATCCGCGCTAAGGCATGCTGGTGATCAGCGGCGCGCAGGATGCCGCGCTTTACCAAGGATACGTCATGGCAGTCAGGGACAGCAACGGCAACGAACTGAAAGAAGGCGACACCGTCGTCGTCATCAAGGATCTGAAGGTCAAAGGCTCGTCCAGCGGCATCAAGCGCGGCACCGCGGTGAAGAACATTCATCTCACCGACAACGAAGACGAGATCGAAGGCCGCACCGACAAGATCAAGGGCCTCGTGCTGCGCACGGAATTCCTCAAGAAGGCGTGATCCTGCGCGCCTCGAAAGCTGATCATGATGATTTTCGCGAAGCGCTATTTTCCCGGCCTCGCCGCCGCAATGCTCGTGCTGACGTTCCTGGCCTTCGAGTCCGCGCAAACCGCGCCGGCGCAGGAGCAGGGCGCTGCCTCCGATGTGCTGAGCAAGGATGCGGTGCTGCGCGACGCCGACAATCCCGTGCTCGGAAATCCGAAGGGCGACATCACCATCGTCGAGTATTTCGATTACCAGTGCCCCTACTGCAAGAAGATCTCGCCGGTCCTCGATCAGGTGATCAACGACGACAAGAATGTGCGGCTGGTGCTGAAGGACTGGCCGATTCTCGGCGATCCGTCGGGATATGCCGCGCGCCTGGTGCTGGCTGCGAAGTATCAGAACAAGTATGAGGCCGCGCACCGCGCGCTGATCGTCAAGGTCGGCCGCCTGACCGAGGCCGCCATCGACGAAACGCTGACACAGGCCGGCGTCGATGTCGCCAAGGCGAAGGCCGATCTTGCGGCCAACAAGGCTTCGATCGATGCGCTGCTCAAGCGCAACAGCGAGCAGGCGCAGGCGTTCGGCTTCCGCGGCACGCCCGTCTTCATCGTCGGGACGTTCCGCATCCCCGGCGGCCTGACCGCGGAGCAGTTCAAGCTCGCGATCGCCGATGCGAGGAAGGCTGCGAAGGACGGGGCGAAGGGGAAGTGAGCCCTTTCTGTCGCGGCCGACCGTCTGCGGCTTGACAAGCTTACTCTAAGATTATATTCCTATCTCCGTTATCTTCCGCCGTCTCATGAGCGGCGGAAGAGCGCAATATGACGACGGTGGAGCGCCGGGAGGCGCAGCGCCAAAGTCATTTGGCGCGCGCGGCCCTCGCAAGGCTGCGCAGGCGACCGATCGCAAGGTTCGCCTCACGGGTGTCTCGCAAGCACCCCGGCGCCTCCCGAGGCTCCATCGCCTTCGCGCATTGGCGCGGGGCATATCACACCTCGGACGCGTTCAATCGCGCCGCGAGATCGTGTTGGTATGTGGAGATTGTTGGCGTGTGAAGACAAGCGCGGCCAAACATTCGATGTCATCCCCGCGAAGGCGGGGATCCATAGCCCTGAATTTTCAGATTCTACGCGATGCAGCAACGACGCTCTTGTCGGCACCGATGCAAAGAAGAGTCTGGGTCCCCGCTTTCGCGGGGACGACGATGTAAACGCAGCTTGTTGGGAGCAATTGCTACGGCTTCTCAGCGGGCTTGTCGAAACACTCGGCGACGAACTGCGCCAGATCACGCCGCTGAATCTTCGCGACCTTCGCGGCGTTGTTGCACTCTATCAGCTTGACCTGTTCGGCGCGGCGCTTCTCGGCGGCTTCGCGAAACTCCGGCGCAACCGTTTTGGGATCGACGATCTTGTCGGCGCGCGCCGATGCGCCGCCAAGTGCGGTCAGGGTTGCGACAAGAAAAAGGAGCGTGACGCGGCTGCGCATCACACTCCTGTACCACTCATCCGGCGGCTGCAACATGCCCCGTTTGGGGCATGGTTAAGCCTACTCGTCTTCGGCCTTCTTGCCGCCGATGGTCTTCAGCTTGGCGAACACGGCGTCGACATTGATGTCGTCACGCTGCTTGTCCGAGATCGGCGAGGCTTCGTGCTCGGCGTCCTTGCGGGTTGTCTCCGAAGCCGGCAGCAGGGTCGCGCCGCCGTATTGCTGGGCGGCGGGCTTTTCCTTGGCCGCGCGCTGAACCTCGAAATCGAGCTCGATCTGCGAGCACAGGCCGAGGGTCACCGGGTCCATCGGCGTCAGGGTCGAGGCGTTCCAGTGGGTGCGGTCGCGCACGCTGGCGATCGTCGTCTTGGTGGTGCCGACAAGGCGCATGATCTGGCTGTCCTTGAGCTCGGGATGATTGCGCACCAGCCACAGGATTGCGCTCGGCCGCTCATGGCGGCGTGAGACCGGCGTATAGCGCGGGCCCTTCTTCTTCTTGGCTTCCGGCAGAATGACCTTGGATTCGCCGAGCTTGAGGCGATAGTCCGGGTCGGCCTCGCCGCGCTCGATCTCCTCGCGGGAGAGCTGGCCGGTCGAAATCGGGTCCATGCCCTTGATGCCCTGCGCGGCGTCGCCGTCGGCGATGGCGCGAATTTCGAGCGGATGCATCTTGGTGAACTCGGCCACCTGGTCGAACGTCAGCGCGGTGTTATCAACCAGCCACACGGCAGTCGCCTTCGGCATCAGCGGTGCATTGCTCATGGCAAATCTCCTTTACGCTTCGCCCGCCAGATTTTTTGGGGGGTAAAGCCGTCTGGTCATCGGTGATGACGGGAATTCGTCCCTATATAGTCTGCCGAGGGCAGGCCGTTCAATGGTTTTGATCGCCCTTGACAGAACGGGGAAGGCAGCCCCAAGTCCCCTTTAACGGTTCCGAAAACCCTTGATTCCGGCTCAAAATGACCCCTGACGCTCAAAAACCGCAGCTTTCAGTCGTGCTTTGTTCCCCCCGAGGCTTCTGCGCCGGGGTGGTCCGGGCCATCGACACGGTGGAACGCGCCCTGAAGCTTTACGGCGCGCCGGTCTATGTGCGTCACGAAATCGTGCATAACCGCTATGTGGTGGAAAGCCTGCGCGAAAAGGGCGCGATTTTCGTCGCGGAACTGGACGAAATTCCGCAGACCAGCGCGCCGGTGGTGTTTTCCGCCCATGGCGTGCCGAAGGCCATTCCGAACGAGGCCGACAAGCGCAATTTCTTCACCCTGGACGCAACCTGTCCGCTGGTGACCAAGGTTCACCGCGAGGCGGCGATCCATTTCAAGCGCGGCCGTGAAATCATCCTGATCGGCCATGCCGGTCATCCCGAAGTGGTCGGCACTCTCGGCCAGTTGCCGAAGGGCGCGGTCGTTCTGATCGAAACCATGGATGCGGCGCGCACCTTCCAGCCGAAGGATGCCTCCAAGCTCGCCTTCGTGACGCAGACCACGCTGTCGATCGACGACACCGCGGAAATCGTCGCCGTGCTGAAGGAGCGCTTCCCGGACATCGACGGCCCGCACAAGGAAGACATCTGCTACGCCACCACCAACCGCCAGCTCGCGGTGAAGAAGGTTGCGCCGCAGGTCGAAGCCATGATCGTGGTTGGCTCGCCGAACTCGTCGAACTCGCAGCGCCTGCGTGAGGTTGCCGAGCGCGAAGGCTGCAAGGTCTCCGTGCTGGTGCAGCGCGCGTCGGAACTCGACTGGTCGAAGTTCGAAGGCATCAAGACCCTTGGCATCACCGCGGGCGCATCGGCGCCGGAGGTCATCGTCGAGGAAATCATGGATGCGTTCGCGGCCCACTATCATCTGAAGGTGGAGACTGTGTCGGCGGCGATGGAAAACGAATTCTTCCCGCTGCCGCGCCCGCTGCGGAACGACGCGGCGGAATAGGCGTGACATGGCGGTTTACACCGACGTCACCGCCGAAGAGCTTGCGGATTTTCTAACCCCATACGGGATCGGCGACCTGCTGTCCTACAAGGGCATCGCCGAAGGCGTGGAGAATTCCAACTATCTGGTTCACACCAGCGGCGGCTCCTACATCCTGACCCTGTACGAGAAGCGCGTCGCGAAAAACGACCTGCCGTTTTTCCTCGGACTGATGGGCCATCTGGCGGCCCATAACATCACCTGTCCGCAGCCGGTGCTGAACAGGAGCGGCGAGGCGCTGGGCACCCTTGCCGGGCGCCCGGCGGCGATTATCACCTTCCTTGAAGGGATGTGGCCGCGCCGGCCGAGTGCGACGCATTGCACCGGCGTCGGCCAGGCGCTGGCGAAGATGCATCTGGCCGGTGCGGATTTTCCCATGACGCGCCCCAATGCGCTGTCGGTGAAGGACTGGCGGCCGCTGTTCGATCAGGCTGCTGATCGTGCGAACGATGTGCATCACGGCTTGCGCGCGCTGCTGGGTGCCGAACTCGATCACCTCGAGAAACGTTGGCCAAGCGATCTCCCGAAGGGTGTGATCCATGCCGACCTGTTTCCGGACAACGTGTTCTTTCTCGGTGACAAGCTGTCGGGCCTGATCGACTTCTATTTCGCCTGCAACGACATGCTCGCCTACGATGTCGCGATTTGCCTCAATGCGTGGTGCTTCGAGATCGATCACTCTTTCAACGTCACCAAGGCGCGGGCTTTCCTTAATGCCTATGCCCGGGAGCGCAAGCTCTCGGCCGCGGAACAGGACGCGCTGCCGCTGCTGGCGCGGGGTGCGGCGATGCGTTTCCTGCTGACGCGCCTTGTCGACTGGCTCAACGTGCCGCCCGGCGCGCTGGTCAAGCCGAAGGACCCGCTGGAATATGTCCGCAAGCTGCGTTTCCACCAGAGTGTGAAGAGCATGCGCGATTACGGCGTCGAGCAGTCCGGGATGGTGGCGTGAGCGACGCAAAACTTCCGCATGTCACGATCTTCACCGATGGCGCGTGCTCCGGAAATCCGGGGCCGGGCGGCTGGGGCGCGATCCTCCGTTTCGGCGATGTCGAGAAGGAATTGAAGGGCGGCGAGAATCCATCCACCAACAACCGCATGGAATTGATGGCGGCGATCTCGGCGCTTGAGGCATTGAAGAAGCCGGCGTCGGTGGATCTGACCACCGACAGCCAGTATGTCCGTCAGGGCATCACAAGCTGGATTCACAACTGGAAGCGCAACGGCTGGAAGACCGCCGACAAGAAGCCGGTGAAGAATGCCGATCTCTGGCAGCGGCTCGATGCCGCGCTGAAGGCCCACAAGGTCCGCTGGCACTGGATCAAGGGCCATGCTGGCCACGCCGAGAACGAGCGCGCGGACCAGTTGGCGCGGGAGGGGCTGGCGGAAAATCGTTGAGGGTCAAGGGAAGTGTAGTTTTTCCCGGCGTCGTCCCCGCGAAAGCGGGGACCCATAACCACTGAAGGTTATCGAAGACAGATCCTGATAGCCCGCTTAGGAAGTATGGGTCCCCGCTTTCGCGGGGACGACATCTCGTGTGTTTCGGCTCTCGCGGAAAGACGCTTGCCTCAAAGCTGCGACAGCAGGGTGTCGCCGCCGGACACTTCCACCTTGCCGGGGTTCGTCTCGAGATTGAAAATCTTCACCGTGCCGTCTTCCACCAGCATCGAATAGCGCTTGGAGCGGATGCCGAGTCCGTTGCCGGAAGCGTCGAGCTCAAGGCCGGTCGCCTTGGTGAATTCGGCGTTGCCGTCGGCGAGGAAAATCGCCTCATCGCGCTGGTCGGTGTCGCGCTTCCAGGCGCTCATGACGAAGGCATCGTTGACCGACACGACGGCAATGGTGTCGACGCCCTTGTCCTTCAAGGCATAGGCGTTCAGGAAAATGCTCGGCATGTGCATCTTGTGGCAGGTGCCGGTGTAGGCGCCGGGGACGGCGAACAGCGCGACCTTCTTGCCCTTGAAAATATCGTCGGTGGTTTTGACCTGCGGGCCCTCCGCGGTCATGACACGAAACTTGGCCTCTGGCAGCTTGTCGCCAACTTTGATGGTCATCGGTGTTCTCCGTGAGATCGGTGCAGTGTCATAGCGCGGTTTCCGCAAGGGTGGGAACCGGTTTTGCGAATGGGAGACGCGCAATTTGTCGGTAAACTGCGCCTGCTGCGGTGCGCTCTCAGTCGGCCTTCGGTGGCAAGGGGGCATTGACCTCGTAAGCGCCGCTGGGTCCCGCGACCGTCAGCTTCAGGATCGCGCCTTCGGGCGTCGCACCCGGAGGAAGCCCGTCAAGTTCGAAGGCGAAACGCAGAAGGCCGTCCGCCTCGCGCCTGATCAGCTTCGGCACCGGCAACGCCCAGTCCGGGGTCGGGCCTTCGGCAAAGAGCTGAACCTCCCTGTCCTTGTGGGTTGCGCTCTTATCGTCCAGAGCCACATCGACCAGCACCAGCTTGCCGTCGCGCCGGATCTCGCGGATGGAGACCGGTGTCGTGTCACCGACCTTGGCGGGCTTCGGCACGGTTTCGAGCGCCGCGGCGATGGCGCTGTCTTCGGTGCTGGCGACGCTGACAAATCCAAGTTCGGCGTTGGCTTCGACCGGGATGCAAAGTTTTTCGCACACCGCGTAGCTGATCGTCGCGCGCAGCGTCACCGGCTTGTCAGGACTCTTTGCAATGATCCGCAGTGGCAGCAGCACCTGGTTGTTGTAGCCGAATGAAATTCCTCCGGCGCCGTCGGGGAATTTCATCGGAACGGGCCAGAGAATTTTGACGGAGTCGATGTTGTCGGACTTCGAAAAATCGATCCGCGGCGGCACGCCGGAATCTCCCGGCGTGCGCCAGTAGGTTTTCCAGCCCGGCTGGAGCTGGAAGCTGATGCCGCCGAGCAGCACGTTGCCGCTGCGCGAACCGGCGATCAGCCGGACGGACGAATACGTGTCTTTGATCCATGGCGAGGCGTCATCCGCGCGCGCGGATAATGGCGCGAGGCAGGCCATCGCAGTGAGAGCAATGCCGGAGGCTGTGCGAACGGGAACCAAGAGTGTCATCAGACGTCCTTACAGGGTGGTATCCCTGTGAGCCATTGAATTGCCTGTGATCCGGTCTTTTTCGCGACCAAATGCTGCATGTTGCAGCCGCCCGGCGCGGCTTGATTGACAGAACTGGCACCCAATATCAGGATGGTTGAACAGTACGAGAGTCGTTGCGATGAAGGCCACGCGCAAGAAGACCGAAAAGACTGCCGGTGGCCAGATCCTGGCCGAAGGCGAGATGTCGGGCGCCGGTTATCTCGACGGTCAGTTGCTGATCGCCATGCCTGTGATGGACGATGAGCGCTTTGCCCGCTCGGTGATCTACCTGTGTGCCCATTCGTCCGAAGGGGCCATGGGCATTATCGTCAATCGTCCGGCCGGAAGCATCGATTTTCCGCAGCTGCTGGTGCAGCTCGACATCATCAACAAGGCCGATCAGATCAAGCTGCCCGGCAGCGCCGAGGAGATGAAGGTCCTGAAAGGCGGCCCGGTCGATACCGGCCGGGGCTTCGTGCTTCATTCGAGCGATTTCTTCATCAAGGATGCGACGCTGCCGATCGATGACGGAATCTGCCTTACCGCCACGCTCGACATCTTGAAGGCCATCGCGGCCGGCGCCGGACCCAAACATGCCATTCTGGCGCTGGGTTATGCCGGCTGGGCGCCCGGCCAGTTAGAGAACGAGATCCAGCACAACGGCTGGCTGCACTGTCCCGCCGATCCCGATCTGATTTTCGGGCCCGACGCCGAGGACAAGTATCAACGCGCGCTCGAAAAGATCGGCATCGATCTGGCGATGCTGTCGAACGAAGCCGGGCACGCCTAAGCGAGAAAACCTTTAAGCCGTCTCGGGTCCGGGCATGGCAGCAGGCGCTGTCGTTGCCGCGGGCGGCGGTGTCGGCGTTGTGATGTTGCGGATGCTTTGCCGGCGGTTGCGCGGCTGCTGAACCTTTTCACCGGTCAGCAGCCGGAGGCTGGCGTCGGCGTCCATCGGCTCGCCGAAGGCAAAGCCCTGCGCGTATTCGCAGCCGAGCTGGAACAGCTCGACGGCGTCGGAATCGGTTTCCGCACCCTCGGCCACTACTTCCATGTCGAGATCGTGCGCCAGCGCGATGATCGACTTGAGCAGCACCGGACGCGCGCCGCGGCTCGAGGTGCGCACGAACGACTGGTCGATCTTGATGGTGTCGAACGGGAAGCGTTGCAGATAGGCCAGCGATGAATGGCCGGTGCCGAAGTCGTCCAGCGACAGGCCGACGCCGAGCTCCTTGATCCGGTGCAGCATCTGCGCGGCGTGCTCGGGATTTTCCATCACGAGGGATTCGGTCAGCTCCAGCTTGAGCGAGCCGCGCGCCACGGCGGAGCGTGACATCACGCCGCGTACGTCGTGGATGAGGTCATGACGCAGCAACTGCCGCGACGAGACATTCACGCTGGCGAAGATCGGCTGGCGCGAGCGCACGGTGCGCTGCCAGATCGCAAGCTGCTTCGCCGTGGTGTCCATCACGAACAGACCGAGCTCGACGATCAGGCCGATCTCTTCCGCGATGGAGATGAATTCCGACGGCGACATGCGGCCTAGCTTTGGGTGATCCCAGCGCGCCAGCGCCTCGAAGCCCGCGATGCTGCGGTCTTCCAGCCGGACGATGGGCTGGTAGAGAATGGTGATTTCCTGCCGCTCGATGGCGCGGCGCAGCTCGGATTCCAGCGCGAGGCGGTCGGTCTTGCGTGCGCGCATGGCCGGTTTGTAGACGTCGATGCGGTCGCCGCCGATGCGCTTGGAATGATACATCGCAAGCTCGGCGTCCTTGATGATCTCCTCGGTCAGCGGCACCTGCGGATCGCTCAATGCGAGGCCGATCGATGCGGTGAGGAAAATCTCGCGGCCGTCGAAAGCGATCGGCGCCCGGATCGTCTTGCGGAGGGTTTCTGCAAACGCCGTGATCCGCGCCGGTTCGTGCTCCGAGGTCAGGATCAGGCCGAACTGGTCGCCGGCCAGACGCGCCAGCGTGTCCTGGGGTTTAAGGATGCGGGCGAGACGGCGCGCCAGCGTCAGCAGGATCGAGTCGCCGACAGCGATGCCGACGGAGTCGTTGACCTGCTTGAAGCGGTCGAGATCGATCACCATCACGGTGGGGCGCAGGTTCGGCGTGGTCTTGGCGAACATCGACACCGCGCCGAGGCGATCGATGAAGAGCTGCCGGTTCGGAAGGCCGGTGAGATTGTCATGCACCGAATCGTGGAGCAGCCGTTCTTCGGAATTCTTGATTTCGGTGACGTCGGTCAGCGTGCCGACCACGCGCGAGACTTCGCCGTCCGAGCCGACCACCGGGCGCGCCTTGAGCGCGAACCACATGAAGTGCCCGTCGGGCGTGCGCAGCCGGAAGTCTTGTACGAGACGGCCGCGGCGCTGATCGAGCACGCTGTCGAGCGCGGCGCGGAAGCGGTCCTGATCCAACGGGTGAAGCACCTCGAGCCATTTGGCGGCGGGGCCTTCCAGCGTGCCGCGTTTGAGGCCGAGCAGCACTTCGGTTTCGGGACTGGTGAACACCTTGTCCGCCGATACATCCCAGTCCCAGATCAGATCGCCGGAGCCGGTCAGCGCCAGCGCGCGGCGCTCCACGTCGGAGACGACGCCGTTGGTGGCGCCGCCGCCTGCGAAGGCATGCTGCATCACCGTGAAGCCGATCAGCATCACGATCAGCACAAGGCCGCCGAGCAATGCAGGTCCGACGATATCGTTGGTGACCGCGCCGGCAATGGTCATGCCTGCGGCGGCGACCCAGACCATCAGCAGGAACCAGGTCGGGATCAGCAGCACCGCGCGGTCGAATCCGTGGGTCGAGAGGTAGACAATCAGCGCGAAGCCGAACACCGCAATCAGCGCCAGCGAGATGCGCGCGATGCCGGATGCGACGGCGGGATCGAACAGGGCGAGCGCGACCAGCGCGCCGAGGAACACCAGCCAGCCCATGGTGATGTGAGAGTAGCGCACATGCCAGCGCGACAGGTTGAGATAGGCAAACAGAAACACCAGCAGCGTCGCTGCCAGCATCGCCTCGCCGGACGCGCGCCATACGCGCTCCGCACCGGCGGACATGTCGAACACCTTGCCCCAGAATCCGAAGTCGACGCCGATGTAAACGAGAACCGCCCACGCGAGCGCCGCCGCAGCCGGGAACATGATGCTGCCCTTGACCACAAACAGGATGGTCAGCACCAGCGCGAGCAATCCGGAGATGCCGATGACGATGCCCTGATAGAGCGTGAATGAGTTGACCTTGTCCTTGAAGGCTTCCGGCTCCCACAGATAGAGCTGCGGAATCTTGTCGGTGCGCAGTTCCGCGACGAAGGTGATCACGGCGCCGGGATCGAGGGTGATGCGGAACACGTCCGCTGTCGGGTTCTCCTGGCGCTCGGGACGGTCGCCGGTCGAGGGCGTGATCGAGGCGACGCGCGACAGGCCGAGATCCGGCCACAGCAGTCCCGACGAGACGATGCGGTAATGCGGCACGACGATCAGGCGGTCGAGCTGATCGTCGGTGTTGTTGGTGAGCGCGAACACGACCCAGTTCTGGCCGCCTTCGCGCGCGCGGACTTCGATGCGCCGGACGATGCCGTCGGTGCCGGGCGCGGTGGAGACCTGGATGCGGTCGGTGTCGCTGCGCTGGAATTCAAGCACGCCGGTCAGGTCGATTGCAGGCGCGTCGCTGCGGACGCTGATCGCGTCGAGCGCATGCGCCGGCTGCGCGGCGGCGAACAGGGTCAAGCTCAGCAGTAATGAGAGCGCTGCGGCCCGAAGCGAACTTCGAATGTGAAACACTTGCAGCGCGAAGCCTCTGATCGAGCGCAAAGTCAGCTCTCCGCGTGGGGACCGGCGGGGTTAACAGGACCCGCCG
>NZ_APJI01000014.1 GCF_000497575.1 Afipia sp. OHSU_II-C1 | reverse complement strand
GCACGCGAGATTTCATCGGGTTTTATGCACTACATTCTCGACCTGAATCGCGAGAAGTCGTTCGTTCAGTGGTGCGTCAATCAGGGCATCACGGTGTTCCTGATCTCGTGGGTCAACCCCGACAAGAAGCTCGGCGGCAAGACCTTCGAAGACTACATGCGCGAAGGCCCGCTGACGGCGATGGACGTCATCGAGAAGGCCACCGGCGAAATGCGTGTCCACACCATGGGCTACTGCGTCGGCGGGACGCTGCTCGCGACGACACTGGCATGGCTTGCGGAAAAGCGTCAGGTGCGCGTGACCTCGGCCACCTTCCTGGCCGCGCAGGTCGATTTCACCCATGCTGGCGATTTGCTGGTGTTTGTCGACGAGAGCCAGATTTCAAATCTCGAACGCGACATGAACAGAGCTGGCGTGCTCGAAGGCAGCAAGATGGCGATGGCCTTCAACATGCTTCGTTCGAACGATCTGATCTGGTCGTACGTGGTCAGCAATTATCTGAAGGGCAAGGAGCCCGCCGCCTTCGATCTGCTGCACTGGAATTCGGATGCCACCCGCATGCCGGCGGCGAACCATTCGTTCTATCTGCGCAACTGCTATCTCGAAAACCGGCTGTCCACCGGCACGATGGCGATCGACAATACCCAGCTCGATCTCTCCAAGGTGAAGGTGCCTGTCTACAATCTCGCCACCAAGGAAGATCACATCGCGCCGGCCGAGTCCGTGCTTTACGGCTCGCAATTCTTTGGCGGCCCGGTCAAATACGTCCTCGCCGGCTCAGGTCATATCGCGGGCGTGGTCAACCCGCCGGAACTGGGCAAGTACCAGTACTGGACCAATGACCGCATTGGCGACATCACCCTCGCCGACTGGCTCAAGGATGCACAGGAGCACAAGGGATCGTGGTGGCCGGACTGGCGCTCGTGGCTCGAAACGATCGATGCCGAGCAGGTGCCCGCCCGCATTCCTGGCAGCGGACCTCTGGAAGCCATTGAAGACGCACCGGGAAGTTATGTCCGGGTCCGCGCCTGAGCATAACGTCTGCCGCGGCGTTGGCCTCGCATCGCCAATCGTCTATGACTTCACACGTTATTTGCTTCGTCGACTCGTCCCGTACCATGACGGGACGATGAATGCATTTCCACCCGCCTCCGGGCAGGTCTTGCAAGATTGGAAGGACAAACGTCGATGACACGTGAACTGTTCTGGCTGACGCTGACCGTTATTTTCACCGGCCTGCTGTGGGTGCCCTACGTTCTCAACCGCTGCCAGGTCCGCGGCCTCGGCGGCGCAATGGCCAATCCGTCGCGCAACGACAAGCCGCTCGCCGAATGGGCGAACCGTCTGCTCTTTGCACACGACAATGCCGTCGAGAACCTCGTGGTGTTCGCCCCGCTGGTCCTGATCCTCAATGCTATCGATTATTCGAGCAAATGGACCGTGCTTGCGTGCGCCGTCTACTTCTGGTCGCGCGTCGCCCATCTCATCGTGTACACGCTCGGCGTACCTGTTCTGCGCACACTGACATTCCTGATCGGCTTTTTCGCGCAGGCCGTTCTCGCGCTGGCGATCTTCAAGATCCTCTGATCGCACACATACATCGGACAAAAAAGGGACGGCGATAAGCCGTCCCTCTTTTCTTTGTTCGTGTGCAACGTCTCACGGAAACATCGGTGGCTGGTCGATGCCCGCGGTCTCCGGAAAACCAAGCACCAGATTCATGTTCTGCACGGCCTGCCCCGACGCGCCCTTGGTGAGGTTGTCGAGCGTCGAGACAATGATCGCCCGTCCCGCGATCCGATCCGCCGCCACGCCGATGAAGGTCATGTTCGAGCCACGCACATGCCGCGAATGCGGGGTCTTGCCGAACGGCAAAACGTGAACGAACGGCTCCTTCTCGTACTGGTTCACCAGAATCTCGTGAAGGTCCTGCGCGATCTTGCCCCGCCGTCCCCGCACATAGATGGTCGAGAAGATGCCGCGGTTCATCGGAAGAAGGTGCGGCGTGAATGACACCACGACATCCTTGCCTGCGGCTTTCGAGAACTCCTGATCGAGTTCCGCCATGTGCCGATGCTGGCCGACGCCATAGGCGTTGAAGCCTTCGGAGACCTCCGAGAACAGCATCTCTTCCTTCGCCGAGCGCCCCGCTCCGGTCATTCCGGATTTGGCATCGATGACAATTTCGTCCGGCTCGATCGCCTTGGCTTTCAGCAGCGGGATCAACGGCAACTGGGCGCAGGTCGTGTAACAGCCGGGATTGGCGACCAGGCGCGCCTTCTTGATGTCACGCCGGTAGACTTCGACAAGCCCGTAGACGGCTTCCTTCTGAAGTTCGAGCGCGTGATGCTCGTGACCGTACCACTTGGCATAAGCGGCCGGATCTTCCAGCCGGAAGTCCGCCGACAGATCGACGATCTTGATATCCGGCGCCTTCGCGAAGACGTCCTTCAACACCTTCTGCGTGGTGGCGTGCGGCAACGCACAGAAAACCAGATCAAGTCCGGCCTTGGCCCAATCGACCTCATCGATTGTCACCAGCCGCGGCAGATCATATGGCGCGAATTGCGGAAACACGTCGCCCATCATCTGCCCGGCGCGCCGGTCGGCCGTCAGGACCGCGATCTCCACGCGGGGATGACGCAGCAGCAGCCGCACGAGTTCTGCCCCGGTGTATCCGGAGGCGCCAAGGATGCCGATCTTCTTCTTCGTGCTCATGGCGCGATCCCTTCGTGCACAGTGCTCAACGTTTCGTCTTCGATGGAGGCAAAAGCCTGCGGGCGCATGGCACGCATCGCAGCCGACAGTTTCTGCGCGCTCGCCGACTTCTGTAAGGCCAAAGCGCGTGTCACCGCAACATGGTCGGCATCCGATTTATGCTGGTTCAGTTTGAAACTGCCCTCGACATTTTCGACCGCCATAACCAACCCCACGATCGCTTTCATCATGGCCTCGCGCCGTCCCGCCGACATCTTGTCCATGGTCCACGGCCGCTTCGGCGCAAGATCATTTTCGAACCGGGCACTGGCCTGGCTCAGATGATCGGGCAGCTGCTGTCCCGTCATTACCCGCACCGGACCTGTCATATGAACCGCTTCATAGAGCCATGTCGGCACCTGATCGGGTGAAACGTACCAGTCTGGCGACACATAGGCATCTGCATCGCTCACGGCGAACAGCCACGGCGTCACGCCATCGGCGAGACCGATCAGCGGGTTGTGGCGGGCGAGATGAAAGCAGACCAGCGGCGTACCGTCGCTGCCATACTCGATATGGAACGGCACCGGCGACGCGAGCGGCTTCCGGCCGTCGTGAGCGCAGGCCAATCCGAACCCGCGTGCGGCAGCGAACGCGAGGCAGGCAGCGCGGTCAACTCGAAAGGCGGGTGGAACATACATTGCAAACTCCTGCTTCTGCGAGGAGCCGCCTGAGATCAAAACCGCGTGTTTGGGGAGCAAAGCGTGCCGCGGACCGTCTCCGGCGGCACGAGGGGTGATCTTAAACGCAATCAACCGCCCATACCGCGAGAATGCGGCGGCGGCGGGCAGCGATGATGGTTGTGTTCAAAATCATGGGCGCGGATATAGGTCCGCGCCCATTCTCCGTCAAGGAAATATCTGCCGTCAGATCGACGGATTCCACGGGGCGGGTACCCAGCGATAGCCGGAGCCGTCCTTCTCGATGTTGGCGAGCCCCGGAAACGGATAGTGGAAGCCCTGCACTCGCATCCGTTCCGCCGCGAGCATGTCATAGACCTTGCGCCGGGTGGCTTCGGCCTGGGGCCCATCCTGGTCGAACGATGCCTGCCAGCCCGGATTACGCACGAACAGGTCGGGATTGTTGGTGACGTCCGACTGGATGAACACCTTGTCCGCGCCGGAAGACAGCACATACGACGTGTGACCCGGCGTGTGGCCGATGGTCTCGACTGCGAGCAGGCCGGGCGCGACATCCTTGCCCCACTCATAGGGCGTGACCTTCTTCTTCAGCCCGGCCTCGAACACACGCCGGTTGTTCTTGAACAGGCCTTCCATGCGGCCCGCCGGCGCGCGGCTCATCTCGCCGTCGTCCATCCAGAACTTCCACTCGACAGACGGCACGAGCACTTCGGCATTCGGAAACGCCGGCTGGCCGTCGGCGGTGAGCAATCCGTTCACATGGTCGCCATGGAAATGCGAAATCACCACCATGTCGATGGCCTTGGAATCGATCCCGGCGGCCGCAAGGTTGCTGGCGAACTGGCCGGCGGAGCCCTTGCTGCTTGCGAACGCAGCAGGTCCGTTGCCTGTATCGATAACCACCAGCTTGCCGCCCGTATTGATCACGAGTGGTCCGAAATAGACCGTGACGGAGTCGCGAGGGCGAAATGCTTTTTCGAGCGAGGCATTCACCTCCTCTTTCTTTGCGTTCGTCACAAAGTTGTCAGCGAGCGGAAATGTGAGGGCCCCATCAGAAACCACCGTCACTTCGGCGTCGCCAACCTTGTAGCGGTAGAAGCTAGCGTTCTGCTTGCCGGCAACCGGTGCTGCGGCCTTCGCGGGATTGGAGGATAACAGCGGAGCCGCAGTGAGAGCAGCAGCGCCAGCCAGTGCGTGACGTCGTGTCAGATCCATCGTGTTTCTCCCGATTGATGAAATTCAGAATGCTGCTGTTTTTCGCGGTCGTTAGCGTGCCGCCCTGTTGCAAATCATTCGCAGCACACCCACACACGACAACCGGCGCGTCAATTTAACACCGGTCCGCGACAGCTATTCCCGATCACGAATAGTTTTGAAATGCGCTGTCACATGAGCATTTTGACGCCCATGATTCCGGGCGCCATCAAAAGACCGGACCACACGAACGCCGAAGTAAAATTCGCGAACTGGAAATGCCAGTATTCCATTTCCACAACGCCCGCGACCAGGGGAACGGTTGCGCGCAGAGGTCCGGAAAAACGGCCGATGAAAATACCGAGCACGCCCCATTTTTTCATGAAGCGTTCCGCGCGCGGCAGCATGTCGGGAAAGCTCGACATCGGCCACATGTGGGCAATGCGGTCGTGGAATCTCACTCCAATCCAGTACGACAGCCAATCGCCGCATGCCGCGCCGAGTCCCGCAGCGATCCAGATCGGCCAGAAATTGATTCCGCTGACACCGATCAGCGCACCGATGGAAACCAACGCGCCCCACGCCGGAATGATGAGCGAGAGAAAGGCCAGCGACTCCGCAAAGGCGAGCCCGAAGACAATGGGCATTGCCCACATCTGATGGTCGCGGACAAACTCAGCGAGCCCGCGGGTCATTTCCTCGAACGTCATGCGAAATCCCAAATCCGGCTTATCGAATCTGCCGGTTCCCCCTCATTTCGAATACCACGGCGGCAGCTGCCATGTTTGGGAACCGCCTGCGTCACATTTGCCGCCCTAACCGTGGCATAGTAACAGCCAACGATTCGCTCCCCGATCACGATATATCAAGACTTAAGAAGCATGGCTAAATCACTGAATAAAAAAGAGAAAACAGACGCGGACCTGTTCGCCTCTTCAGGTAAGAAGCCGGGCGCGCCGGCGAAGGCTGCGGCCAAGCCGTCAGGTGCCGAGGCCGGGTATACCGCGCGCGACATTGAAGTTCTTGAGGGCCTTGAGCCCGTCCGCCGCCGTCCCGGCATGTATATCGGCGGCACCGACGAGAAAGCGCTGCATCACCTGTTCGCCGAAGTCATCGACAACTCGATGGACGAAGCGCTGGCCGGCCACGCGACTTTCATTGAAGTGCATCTCGGCGCTGACGGATATCTCACCGTCGTCGACAACGGACGCGGCATTCCAGTCGACCCGCACCCGAAGTTTCCGAAAAAGTCCGCTCTCGAAATTATCATGTGCACGCTGCATGCCGGCGGCAAGTTCGACTCCAAGGTCTATGAGACGTCTGGCGGCCTGCACGGCGTCGGCGTGTCCGTGGTGAACGCCCTCTCCTCGCAGCTCGTGGTCGAGGTCGCGCGCAACCAGAAGCTCTACAGGATGACGTTCGAGCGCGGAAAGCCGAAGGGCAAGCTCGAAGAACTCGGCAAGGTCAACAACCGCCGCGGCACCAGCATCCGCTTCAAACCCGATACGGATATTTTCGGCGCCAAAGCCGTGTTCAAGCCGCAGCGCCTGTTCAAGATGGCGCGCTCAAAGGCGTACCTGTTCGGCGGTGTCGAAATCCGCTGGCGCTGTGACAAGGAATTGCTCAAGGGCGTCGATGATGTTCCTGAGGAAGACACCTTCCATTTCCCTGGCGGCCTGAAGGACTATCTGGCGGCAGCGATCCATGCCGACACACTGGTGCACCCCGATATTTTCTCCGGCAAGTCCGGCCGCAACGGCGCTCATGGCGCCTGCGAATGGGCCGTCGCCTGGACGGCCGATGCTGACGGATTTCTGTCGTCCTACACCAACACGGTTCCGACGCCCGACGGCGGCACGCATGAAGCGGGCTTCCGCAGCGCGCTGCTGCGCGGCCTGAAGGACTACGCCGAGCGTATCGGCCAGGGTAAGAAAGCGTCTTCCATTACGTCCGAGGACGTCATGGTCGGCGCCGCTGCGATGCTGTCGGTATTCGTCCGCGAGCCTGAATTCCAGGGCCAGACCAAGGACCGTCTGGCAACCGCCGAGGCCCAGAAGATCGTCGAACAGGCCATCAAGGACCCGTTCGATCACTGGCTGACGGGCAATCCGTTGCAGGCCAACAAGCTGCTCGAATTCGTGGTGGAGCGCGCCGACGAGCGGCTGCGCCGACGCGCCGAGAAGGAAACCTCGCGCAAGACCGCGGTGAAGAAACTGCGATTGCCGGGCAAGCTCGCCGACTGCACCAACAGTGCGACCGAAGGCTCCGAACTCTTCATCGTGGAAGGCGACTCCGCAGGCGGCAGCGCCAAGCAGGCGCGCGACCGCAAGACGCAGGCGATCCTGCCGCTGCGTGGAAAGATCCTCAACGTCGCGTCCGCGACCAAGGACAAGCTCACCGCCAATGCCCAGCTCGCCGATCTCATTCAGGCGATCGGAGCGGGCATCGGCGCGCAATATCGCGAAGAGGATTTGCGCTACTCGCGCATCATCATCATGACCGACGCGGACGTGGACGGTGCGCACATCGCCTCGCTGCTCATCACGTTCTTCTATCGGCAGATGCCGCGCCTGATCGACGAAGGCCATCTCTATCTCGCCGTGCCGCCGCTCTATCGCCTCACCCACGGGTCCAAGACGGTGTACGCACGCGACGAAGCGCATCGTGATGAACTCCTGAAAAAGGAATTCCACGCCAACGCAAAGGTCGACATCGGACGCTTCAAAGGCCTCGGCGAGATGATGCCGGCGCAGTTGAAGGAAACCACGATGGACCCCACCAAGCGCACCATGTTGCGTGTCGTGCTGCTGCCGGACGATCGTGAAGGCACCGCCGATTCCGTCGAGCGCCTGATGGGCACCAAGGCCGAAGCCCGCTTCGCCTTCATTTCCGACAAGGCCGAGTTCGCCAGCGAGGACCTGCTGGACGTGTAAGCCCGCCAGTGCAACCAATCCGGCGCGAAGGCGTAGTGTTCATATGAAAACGCTATTCCTCATCGTCGGAACGCTGGCGCTTGTCACCGGACTGCTCTGGATCGGCCAAGGCACGGGTTACGTGAACTGGCCGCGGTCCAGTTTCATGGTCAGCCAGATGCAATGGGCTTACTATGGCGCCGCGCTTGGCCTCGCCGGATTGCTGATGATTGTGATTTCGCAACGCCGCTAGGCGACATCAGTTTGGTATGATTTGATCTCCGCAAGCGACGAAGACCCGCAGCGGAGACACTATGCAAAAATCCCCCTTCGACCTCACCGGTAAGATTGCCATCGTCACCGGCGGCAATGGCGGCATCGGCCTCGGGATGGCGCGAGGCCTCGCCCGTGCTGGCGCAGGCATCGTTATCGCCGGACGCAACAAGGACAAATCCGAGGAAGCCGTGCGCGACATCGAGGCGCTTGGCGCCAGCGCGCTGGCAGTCTCCGTCGACGTGACCGACATCGCATCCGTCGGGGCCATGGTTGAAGCCACGCTCGCGCAAATGGGGCGGATCGACATCCTGATCAACAACGCCGGCATGAGTGTCCGCCAACCAGCCCACGCTCTCAGTCTGGACGACTGGCAAACCGTGATGAACACCAACCTCACGAGCGCATTCATTTGCGCGAAGGCCGTCTATCCGGCGATGAAGCAGGCCGGCGGCGGGAAGATCATCAACATCGGCTCCATGACATCGATCTTCGGCGCAGCTTACGCGCCCGCCTATGCCGCGAGCAAAGGCGGCATCGTGCAGTTCACCAAATCGATCGCGTTGTCGTGGGCCGCCGACAATATTCAGGCCAACGCCATTCTGCCCGGCTGGATCGACACCGCCCTCACCCGAACTGCGCGCGCGCAGGTTTCGGGGCTCAACGAGAATGTGCTGAACCGAACGCCCGCGAAACGCTGGGGCAACATCGACGATCTCGCCGGAGCGGCGGTCTTTCTCGCTTCGCCCGCGTCCGATTTCGTCACGGGCACCGCGATTCCGGTGGACGGTGGCTATTCAGTCCAGTGACTGATCACATCGCTTCGGGCGAATGCACATGTTCAGGGCGAATGCCAATCCCAAGTAATCGCGCTGTCAGCCCCTGCAACCATGGCATTGCCGTGATCAGCCCGGCGACAAACGGCGGCTTCAAGTCCTCGCCCGACAGCGCCCGGTTGATGACGTTGTCCTGAATGACCGTCTGCATGGTCTGCGTCATTCGCGCGGGAAACAGGCGGCGTCGCTGAACCTGTTCAAGGTCTGCGAGCGAAGGCCCGCCACTCTTGCCAAATCTGTCGAACAGAAGATTTGCCGCGGCAACCGCGTCCTGCACCGCGAGATTGACGCCAACGCCACCGACGGGTGACATCGCATGCGCAGCGTCGCCAATACAAAGCAGGCCGGGCAATGCCCAGCGCGTCAGCCGGTCGATCCGAACCGTCAGCAGTTTCACGTCGTCCCAGTTCCGGACGTCGCCGATCCGCGATCGCAGAATAGGCGCAAGAGACGCCACATTGTCGCGGAACGCATCGAGCCCACGCGTCTTGATGTCGTCGATTTTGCCTTTTGAGATCACGTAAGCGCACTGCCAGTAGTCGTCGCGGTCGATCGTCACGATCATCTGGCCGCGCTGCAACCGCGCAAAAATGCCGTCGCTATCGGCCTTCGATTTTCCCACGCGAAACCAGAGCACATCGATCGGCGCGCCGATATTTTCCACCTTGAGCCCGGCCTGCTCGCGGATGATCGAATGCCGGCCATCGCATGCGACAGTGAGATCGGCCGAAATCTGAAGCGTTCCGTCCGGGACCTTGGCAATGACGCCGGTCATGCGCGAGCCGTCCCTGACCAATTCAATCGCCTCGGTATCTTTCAGGACTTGAAGCGACGGGAAACGCGCGCCCTTGGTTTCGAGAAAATTGAGGAAGTCCCACTGCGGCATCAGCGCAATGAAAGGGCACGCGGTGTCCAGCCGCGTCAGGTCTGCAATCTGGATCGGAATTTTCCCGAACATGCCTTGCATGTACGCGAGTTGCTGATGCGGAATCTTCAGGAAATCGTCCAGGAGCCCGAGCTCCTGCATCACCTGCAATGTCGAGGGATGAACCGTGTCACCGCGAAAGTCGCGGAAGAAGTCGGCGTGCTTTTCAAGAACCACGGTCTTGATTCCTGCACGGCCCAGCAGATAGCCCAGCATCATCCCTGCCGGACCTCCTCCGACGATGCAGCACTGTACCGTCAGAAACCTTCTGGCGGGTCCGCTCGCGCTTTCGAAGGACATCGACGTTCCCTTCTTACCGCCGGAAGTTCTTGATCTCCGAGAGGCTGCCGTCCTGATAGGTCAATTCGACCGAGACGGATCGCGTCGACGCTGGAATCTTCATATACGACGCGGCGTTTTCAGGGATCGCCGACGGGTCCCTGGGATTGCACGGCGGAATTTTGACCACCTGGTTCGGCACCGTCGTGTCGATGCCGATGCGCATTTCGCGGATCGCGCAGCGATACGATAAAATCTGCGAGTAATAGACCAGCGGTCCGCTGTAGCCGCCGAACGCGAGCCAGCTATTCGATGTCATGTCCAGCAGCTTTCGATGGCTCGCGATCAACGCGGCCTCGGGATCGAACTTGATTGGGAAAGGTCCCTGCATCTGACCGGTCGGATCGACGTAACGGACCTGAATCGTCGCAGCCGGAGCATCGTTCGGCAGTTCGATCGAGGTATTCGGCATGCGGCGCCGGGTTCGCGGATCGAGCGCGTCGGTGAACCCCGTCTCCTTGAATTCGCCGCTCTCGCCTAACCGCCAGGAAGTCGCCAGCGTCGGATCGGCAATGGAGAATGCAATCGACCATCCGCCATTGTGGCGCATGAAACTCGCAATCGGGGCATTGCCGTTGTCGATCGCAACCGGAGGCGTCGGCTGTACCGGCAGCGCCGCGACCTGTGTTTGCGCCTCGACTGCGATGGCACGTTCGCTGTCCTTGGCTGGCCTCAGGATGAAATCACCGACGATCTGATCGTAGTAGGCTGGGGTCTGCATCCGGCTTGCTGCCGCCGTCATCTGACGTACATCGGACTGCGTCCGTTTGGCGATCTGCACCAGATTGAGTCCGGGCTGCGCCAATTCGCGCACAAAGCTGCGGGTAAAAACCGAGTTCGGATTCGGATCGTTATCGTTCAGACGATCAAGCGCAGTCTGCTTGGCACCCGCCGAGAAGATCACGAACACGCCTTCCGGCGGTGAAATCGGAGCGAGTCCTCCGCTCCCGCCGAGCGCACGCGTGCCTGTCGCCTCAAAAGGATTGTTGCGGCAGGCGTCGAACACGAAGATCGACGTGCGTGCGCCACGCGCCTGAAGACGCGAGATCACCCGCTCGGCTGCGAACGCACCGTCGCGGATCAGTTCTTCCTGCCCCTGCGTGACCGCAGCAATGTCGGTCGGCAGCAGATAGTTCTGACCGTTGATTTCGAAGCCGTGCCCCGCGAAGAAAAAGAATGCGGTGTCTCCGGGTTCGACAACCTTGTCGAACGCCAGCATCGTTTCGCTGAAAGCCTGCCGGGTCTGGTTTTCGGCGAACAGCACGTTGAAACCGAGCTGCTTGAGCGCATCGCTCATGGTGCGCGCATCGTTCACCGCTTTCTGCAGCCGGGGCACGTTGCGGTAGTCGTTGTTGCCGATGACCAGCGCCACCCTCTTTTCGGCATGAGCAGGGGCAATAAACGCCGCCGTCAGCGCGACGAGGCCGATCAGCAGTCTCCAAATCCGATGGCTGGTCATGGTCCCTGTCCCTTGGCCGCCCCACGGGCAAGGGCCCGGTTCCGGCGGTTAGTATGTCATAGTCGCCTGCTATAAGAAGGCGGTTCATATGGCCCGATTCCAGGCCTCCGAAACCCTTCAACTTGTTGTCGGATTAAGGTTTTTCGCGGTTTTTGCCCCTAAATTCATTGACTTTCACCGTTTCAGGCCTATGTTCCGCTGCAACGCGGTCAGAATCGAGACGTGGTTTCCTGGCCAGCCGCCTGTCGGCAAATATCTCCCTCCCCGTGCCCTTAAAGCGTGCCGTTCCGGGGTGAGGCGCGACAGAAATTTCCAGAGTCCGAACGGCGATTTCGACTCGAGGCTCAATGTCCTTTTCCAATCTCGGCCTGTCCGACAAGGTTCTCGCTGCTGTTGCGGCCACCGGTTATACGACCCCTACCCCCATTCAGGAAAAAGCGATCCCCCACGTTCTCGCCCGGCGCGACGTGCTCGGCATCGCCCAGACCGGCACCGGCAAGACTGCCGCTTTTGTGCTCCCGATGCTGACGCTGCTCGAAAAAGGCCGCGCACGGGCTCGCATGCCGCGCACCCTGATTCTTGAACCGACCCGCGAACTCGCGGCGCAGGTGAAGGAAAATTTCGACAAGTACGGCGCCGGCCAGAAACTGAATGTCGCGCTGCTGATCGGTGGCGTCTCGTTCGGCGACCAGGACACCAAGCTGATGCGCGGCGTCGACGTGCTGATCGCCACACCCGGCCGCCTGCTGGATCACACCGAGCGCGGTGGCCTGCTTCTCACCGGCGTCGAACTGCTGGTGATCGACGAAGCCGACCGCATGCTCGACATGGGCTTCATTCCCGACATCGAACGTATCTGCAAGCTGGTCCCGTTCACCCGGCAGACCCTGTTCTTCACGGCGACCATGCCGCCGGAAATCCGGCGCATCACCGAGACTTTCCTTCACAATCCCGAGAAGGTAGAAGTCTCCAAACCCGCCTCCACCGCGATCACCGTGACTCAATCGCAGGTCGGCGTGGGCCGCGAACCGCACGAAAAGCGCGAAATGCTCCGGCAGTTGCTGCGCGACGCCAAGGACCTCAAGAACGCGATCATCTTCTGTAACCGCAAGCGCGACGTGGCGGTGGTTTACAAATCCCTCCAGAAGCATGGTTTCAGCGTCGGCGCCCTTCACGGCGATATGGATCAGTCGGCGCGAACAGCCTCACTCGACCAGTTCCGCAAGGGCGAACTTCCCTTGCTGGTGGCCTCCGATGTCGCCGCCCGCGGTCTTGATATTCCCGAAGTCAGCCACGTCTTCAATTTCGACGTTCCCCATCATCCGGACGACTACGTTCATCGCATCGGCCGCACCGGCCGCGCCGGACGCCTCGGGACCGCGATTTCGATCGTCAGCCCGGCGGACCAGAAGTCCGTCGCCGCGATTGAGAAACTGATCGGCCAGCCCATCGCTCGTGCCGATGTTGCCCCCGTTCCAAGCACCGAAGCCGCGACATCGCCCGTCCGCGAACAGCAGACCGAACGTGCGCCCGACGATCGCAAGCCGCGCCGCGACTCACAGCGAAGCCGTGGCGGCCGCAACAAGTCCCGGAAGCCTGACGGCGCCGATCGCAAGCCCCATGCCGCCGAAAAGCCGGCCCAGGCCCCATCCATTGGACGCGCGATGCCTGCGGCAGCAGCCCGGGAACAGCATGCCGAGCCGGCGGACCATTCACATCTGCCCGCGTTCCTCCTGCGGCCCATTCGCGCCCGCGGCTGACCACAACCAATTGACCCGTCTGCGGATTGGAACCGTTTACGGGTCATTCATTCTCGTCCCTTAACGTGCCTCCAATACTTTTAGCCATTTCGTTAAAGGGCGGGCAGAAGCTTGCCTTGAAGGGCACGGAACGTGATTGGCCTGTTGGAAGAATATGAACGCACCATGGCGTTCGCTGAAGTTGCTTTGGGCCAGATTAGATCCCTGCGCCAGAACGCGGTGCCTCGCAACTACGAGATTTGGTACATCTACGCGACTGGTTACAATTCCGCCCTCAACAAGATCATCAACGAGACGCTGTCGCGCAACGGCAAACTGACCGAAGCCGATCTCGAGCAGATCTACGAAACCTACCTTTCCCAGAACCGGACCACCGAGCGGATCGACACGGTCGGAACACGCGTCATCAACGAAATCGACGACGTGATGAATCTCATCACGGACGCACTGGGAATGACCTCGACATTCGGACGAAGCCTCGAAGGCGCAACCCAGAAGCTATCCAGCGCCCGGGATCGCGAACAGGTCAAGATCGTGGTCGAAGCGCTCGTGGCATCGACCCGGGAGATGCAGGAAACCAATAAAGCTCTGGAAGCGCGTCTCGCAACGTCCAAGCAGCAGATCAGCAGCCTCCAGCACAGCCTCGAAGCCATCCGCACCGAGAGCCTGACCGACCCCCTCACCTCGCTGGGAAACCGCAAGTTCTTCGACCGCGCCTTAGAAGGCGCCGTAGCGCACGCGGCCGAAAGCGGCGAGCCGTTGTCCCTGCTGATGCTGGACATCGACCATTTCAAATCGTTCAACGACAATTATGGCCATCTCACCGGTGACCAGGTGCTGCGCCTCGTCGCGATGTCGCTGAAACAAACCACCAAGGGCCAGGACATCACCGCACGTTATGGCGGCGAGGAATTTGCCGTGGTGCTGCCCAACACCGCTTTGCGTCAGGCTCTGACAGTTGCCGACAACATCCGCCGTGCCGTCATGTCCAAGCAACTGAAGAAGAAGTCGACGGGCGAAATCCTCGGCCGCGTGACGATCTCGGTTGGCGTATCGATGCTTCAGCCCGGCGACGATCGCGAGCGGCTGATCGAGCGCGCGGACGCCTGCCTCTACGCAGCCAAACGCAATGGCCGCAACCGCGTCATTTGCGAGGCCGATCCCGAATTCTCGCCGGTCGACCGTATTCAGGTCGCCTAGCGCTTTTTCACGGACGACCGTTTCGAGTTCGTTTTGCGGCCCGCAGCTTTCTTCACTGCGGGCGATTTTGATTTTCTGACTGTCTTCGGTTTCCGAGGGGCAGCCTTGGACGGAGCTTTCCGCTGGCCTGAGCGCTTCTTCACACCAACTTTCCTGGCAGCAGCGCGCTTCGCTGCCCCGACAGCCTCGCGGGCCCAGACCGCCAGTTCCTCGGGATCATCGTAAAGCCGCTCCGGCAGATGCCGGTAGGATTTCACGACGACCGTCTTGTTCCGGGTTTCATACTGGAATGGCTTTGCGCCTTCGGCCTCGTAACGCGCGACTGTCTGCTCGTCGACCCTGAAGATGATGCCGGCGCGAAGCGCCATGGCGAAGTTCACACCGTCAGCGACGATGCCGTAGCCGCTGAACATCCTGCGCAGGACAACGGGCCCGAACTCAGAGAAAAGATCGATGAGATAATCGCGATCCATCGCGTCTTCCGCAAAAGCTTGCCCTCGGGCTCGACCCGAGGGTGGTATCGGTTTTGCGACCAGAATACGCGAAAACTAAAAAGCCGGACCGAGTGAATTAGCCGACTTTGGCCGGGGTCAACTGGACCGACTCGCCGCAGCCGCAGGCGCTGACCTGATTGGGATTGTTGAAGATGAACTGCGCCTGCATCTTGTCGGCCTTGTAGTCCATCTCCGTGCCGAGCAAAAACAGCACGGCCTTCGGATCGACCAGAACCTTCACGCCCTTGTCTTCCACGACCTCGTCGGTCGGACGGACCTCGTGGGCATACTCGACAGTGTAGGACTGGCCGGCACAGCCGCCGTTCTTGATGCCGACACGAAGGCCGACGATCTCGGAGTCCGCACGCGCAGACAGTTCCTTGACGCGCGACGCAGCCGCTTCCGTCAGACGCATCACCTGCGGACGGGGGCGCACAGCGGGCTTGGAGGGCGCGGGAGCATTTGGCGTCATACCGGTCATTTGTTCATTCCTCGTGGCGGTTCAAGGCCGCCCTGAAATGCAGATAGATACTGAAGCTAACTGAGTCGTCTCAACTCACCACATGTTGAGGACGAGGCGGGCCTCGTCGGACATCCGGTCGGGGGTCCAGGTGGGCTCCCAAACCACGTTGACGCTAACGGGGCCCACACCAGCAACGCTGGCAACCGCGTTCTCAACCATGGTCGGCAGCTCGCCGGCGGCGGGACAGTTCGGCGTCGTCAGCGTCATCTGCACATCCACGGAGCGGTCGTCCTTGATGTCGACCTTGTAGATCAGACCGAGTTCATAAATGTCCGCCGGGATTTCCGGATCGAAAACCGTCTTCAGCGCGGCCACGATATCCGTCCCGAGACGCTCGGTTTCCTCAGGCGGAAGCGCCGACTGGGTGTCAAATTTCAAACCGGCCGGTTCAGCGGCCTGGACGGTGTCGTTCATGCGAATAGCTCCCGCGCCTTGATGAGCGCCTGTGCCAGCTGGTCGACTTCAGCGCGCGTATTATACATGCCAAATGAGGCACGGCACGTTGCCGTCACATTGAATCGCTCCAGAAGGGGCATGACGCAATGGGTGCCTGCCCGCACAGCAATGCCGCCCCGGTCTATGACCGTCGCCACATCATGTGGGTGCGCGCCCTTCATTTCGAAAGAGATAACAGGTCCCTTCCCCTTTGCCGTGCCGATGATGCGCACCGAATTGATCTCGCGCAGCCGGTCGGTGGCATAGGCCAGCAAGTCATGCTCATGCCTGGCGATACGATCCTTGCCGATCGAATTCACGTAGTCGATGGCCGCACCGAGCCCGATTGACTCGACGATGGCCGGGGTGCCCGCCTCGAACTTGTGCGGCGGATCGCCATAGGTCACCCAGTCCTTGGCGACCTCGCGGATCATCTCGCCGCCGCCATTGTAGGGGCGCATCGCGACCAGATGATCGTATTTCGCGTACAATACGCCGATCCCGGTCGGACCGTAGAGCTTGTGGCCAGTGAAGACGTAGAAATCGCAATCGATGTCCTGCACATCGATGTTCAGATGAACCGCGCCCTGACTGCCGTCCACCAGCACCGGAATGCCCCGCGCATGCGCGAGCTTCACGACGTCTTTGACCGGAACAACAGTCCCGAGCGCATTCGACATCTGCGTGATCGCGACCAGCTTGGTCTTGGGCGTGAGCAGCTTCTCGAACTCGTCGATCAGGAAGTTGCCCTCGTCATCGACCGGCGCCCACTTGATTACTGCGCCATGGCGCTCGCGCAGGAAATGCCACGGCACGATGTTGGAGTGATGCTCCATGATCGAGAGCACGATCTCGTCGCCGGCCTTGATGTTCGGCTCGCCCCACGACGACGCGACAAGATTGATCGCCTCGGTGGCATTGCGTGTGAAGATGATTTCTTCGTTGCGCTTCGCGTTCAGGAACTGCGCCACCTTGGTGCGGCCGCCCTCATAGGCGTCCGTCGCAGCGTTGGCAAGATAATGCAGGCCGCGATGAACGTTGGCGTATTCGGACTTGTACGCCTCGGTCATGCGATCGAGAACCGCCGTCGGCTTCTGCGCCGAAGCCGCGTTGTCGAGATAAACCAGCGGCTTGCCGTAAACCTTCAGCGCAAGCGCCGGGAAATCCTGGCGGACACGCTCGACATCATATGAGCCGTTGGCAACTGCCGGATGCATGATCAGCCTCGCGTCGCCAGCCATCGCTCGGCAGCGGCGACTGCAAAGTCGCGAAGGTTATCGTCGGCGATGGACTCGATGGCCTCGCCGACAAACGCAGCGATCAGAAGCGCCTGCGCTTCCTTCTCGGGCAAGCCGCGCGCGCGGAGATAGAACAGCAGGCTTTCATCGAGCGCACCGGTCGTGGCGCCGTGACCGCAGGTCACGTCATCCGCGAAGATTTCGAGCTCGGGCTTGTTGTCCGCTTCTGCTTCGTCCGACAGCAGTAGCGCACGGGTCATCATCTTGCCGTCGGTCTTCTGCGCGTCGGGACGCACGATGATGCGGCCCTGGAACACCGAATGTGCATGATCGTCCAGTACCGAGCGGAACACTTCGCGACTGGAGCAATGCGGCACCGCGTGATCAACCACGAGCGTAGTATCGCCATGCCGGCGCGCGCCGAGCAGATTGACACCGTTGGTGGTCAGTTCGCTGCCTTCGCCGGCGAATGTGATGAAGCCCTGATAGCGGCTGACGTTGCCGCCATTGGTCAGATTGAATGTATTGAGCTTGGCCTTGGCGCCAATCGTGAAGATGCCGGTCGAGATGTTGGCGGCATCGAGCGCATCCTCCATCAGCCGGACATGCTGAAGCTCAGCCTCGTCACCGATCCAGATGACGACGGAATCGTGCGTCTGATAGGACTTCGCGCCTTCCGCGGCGACGAAGCTCTCGACGAACGTCACGCTTGCACCCTTCCCGACCTTGAGCAGCGAACGCGTGACAAGCGACGTGCCCGAGTCGGTGGCCACATGAACGATATGAATCGGTTTTGCGAGCGCAGCGCCTTCGGCGACATCGATCACGACGCCATCCGTCGCGAGCGCGGCATTCAGCGAAATCATCGCATCCGACGCGACACTGGTTTGCAGCAGATCGGCACGGACCTTGTTGCCGCCGTCTTCCAGAACTTCACGCAGCGTTCGCAGGTGGACACCCGCTTCCAGCGCCGTCACGTCCGACAACTGCGGCGCGAACACGCCATCAACCAGCACAAGCTTCTGGGTGCTGTCGATGCCGAGCGACTTCACCGCTTGGGCCGCACGCGCGAGATCAGCCTGATCCGGCGCTGGTGCCAGCGGCGCGATCTCGCGCAGCAGTGCACGCAGGTCCGTGTACTTCCATTCCTCGATGCGCCGATGCGGCAAGCCGAGACGCGCGAAGTCGTCGAAAGCACTCTGCCGAACATCGGTAACCGGGCCCGACCCGGGCAGACGGCTCCGCGCCGCGGCGAACAGCTCGCCAAGCGCATGGTCCGTCGTGGGCTTAACCAGTGCAACGTTCATGATTGGATCGCTCACGCTGCCTTGTCTTCGAACTGCGCGTAGCCAGACTTCTCCAGCTCCAGCGCCAGTTCCTTGCCGCCGCTCTTGACGACCCGGCCCTTTGACATGACGTGGACGAAATCCGGCACGATGTAATTCAGCAGACGCTGATAATGGGTGATGACGACCATCGCGCGATCCTTCGAACGCAGCGCGTTGACACCGTCAGCGGCGACACGCAGCGCGTCGATGTCGAGCCCCGAATCCATCTCGTCGAGGATGCACAGGCTCGGCTGGAACAGCGCCATCTGAAGCACCTCGTTGCGCTTCTTCTCACCGCCGGAGAAGCCGACGTTGACGCCGCGCTTGAGCATATCGATCGGAACGTTGAGCGACTTGGCGATCTCGCGAACCTTTTTGAGAAATTCAGGCGCCATCAGCTCCGTCTCGCCGCGCGCCTTGCGCTGCGCATTGAGCGCCGTATGCAGGAAATTCATTGTGGTGACGCCGGGAATTTCCACCGGATACTGGAACGCGAGGAACACGCCCTTGGCGGCGCGCTCGTCGGGATCCATCTCAAGCAAGTCTTCGCCCTTGAACAGGATTTCGCCGGCGGTCACGTCATAACCCGGCTTGCCGGCGATGACATGGCTCAGCGTCGACTTGCCGGAGCCGTTCGGGCCCATGATGGCGTGAATTTCGCCCGGGTTCACGGTGAGGTCGAGACCATGAAGAATCTCGTTATCTTCCACCTGAACCTTGAGGCCTTTGACTTCGAGTAACGCGGTCATCCAACACTTCCTTCCAGCGAGATCGAGATCAGCTTCTGCGCCTCGACCGCAAATTCCATCGGCAATTGCTGCAACACGTCCTTGACGAAGCCGTTGACGACCAGCGCCACCGCTTCTTCCTGGCTCAGTCCGCGCTGCACGCAATAGAACAGCATGTCTTCGGAAATCTTCGACGTCGTCGCCTCGTGCTCGAACAGCGCCGACGAGTTCTTGGCTTCGATATACGGCACGGTGTGCGCGCCGCACTTGTCGCCGATCAGCAGCGAATCGCACGCGGTGAAGTTGCGCGCGCCCGTCGCCTTGCGATGTGCGGTGACGAGGCCGCGATAGGTGTTCTGCGACACGCCGGCGGCGATGCCCTTCGAGATGATACGGCTGGTCGTGTTCTTGCCCAGATGGATCATCTTGGTGCCGGAATCGACCTGCTGGAAGCCGTTCGAAATCGCGATCGAATAGAACTCGCCGCGCGAATTGTCGCCGCGCAGGATGCAGCTCGGATACTTCCAGGTGATCGCGGAGCCGGTTTCGACCTGTGTCCACGAAATCTTGGAGTTCTTGCCGCGGCAATCGCCACGCTTGGTGACGAAGTTGTAGATGCCGCCCTTGCCTTCCGAGTTGCCCGGATACCAGTTCTGCACCGTCGAGTATTTGATCTCGGCGTCGTCATGGGTGACGAGCTCTACCACGGCAGCATGCAACTGGTTCTCGTCGCGCTGCGGAGCGGTGCAGCCCTCGAGGTAAGAAACGTAAGCGCCCTTGTCGGCGATGATCAGCGTACGCTCGAACTGGCCGGTGTTGCGCTCGTTGATGCGGAAATAGGTCGACAGCTCCATCGGGCATTTCACGCCCGGCGGCACGTAAACGAACGAGCCGTCGGAAAACACGGCAGAGTTCAGCGTCGCGAAATAGTTGTCGGAGGTCGGCACCACAGTGCCGAGATACTTCTTTACCAGATCGGGATGTTCGCGGATCGCTTCCGAGATCGGCATGAAGATCACACCAGCGGCCTTCAGCTCGGCCTGGAACGTCGTCGCGACAGACACCGAATCGAACACGGCATCGACCGCGACACGGCGCTCGCCTTCAGGACGCACGACGCCCGCCAGCATTTCCTGCTCGCGCAGCGGAATACCGAGCTTTTCGTAGGTCTTCAGAATTTCCGGATCGACCTCGTCGAGCGAGGCCAGCGCCTTCTTCTTCGGCGCGGAATAGTAATAGAGATCTTGGTAGTCGATCTTTGGATAATCGACGCGTGCCCAGGTCGGTTCTTCCATCGTCAGCCAGCGTCGGAACGCCTCCAGACGCCACTCGAGCATCCACGCAGGTTCGTTCTTCTTGGCGGAGATGAATCGGACAGTGTCTTCGGAAAGCCCTTTCGGAGCCTTCTCGGATTCAATGATGGTCTCGAATCCATAACGATATTGGTCGACGTCGATCTGGCGAACCCGATCAACCGTCTCTTGTACGGCCGGCATTTCAATCCTCCGCTCGCGGTTTCAAGGACCGCGGTGGACCGCTTAAGTTGTATGTAGCTTGAACACACGCACTGCGCGAATGTTAGAACCGTTCAAGCCCGATTTCATGAGCTTTACCTAATACACCTGAGAGCTTTCTCCAAGCCTCTAGGCACCGATCTATGTCCGCTTCTGTGCTGTCCCAGCCCAGGCTGAGGCGAATAGCTCCACGCAGAAGCGCCGGATCGACCTTCATCGCCTGGAGAACGTGGGAGGGCTGAACTTTCCCGGAGGAACAAGCCGACCCTGACGATACCGCGATGCCCTCGAGATCAAAACCAATGACCGCCGTTTCAGCTTTCAGCCCGGGGGCCGATACCAGCGTGGTATTCGGAAGTCTCGGCGCATTGTCCGAAAAAATCACGGTGCTCCGATTGTCCCTGAGGCCGTCTTCAAGGCGCACCTGAAGGGCTTTCACGCGCGCCGCGTCAACGTCCATGGAACCGGCTGCGGCTCTGACGGCAGCTCCAAAGCCCGCTATTCCGGCGACATTCTCGGTTCCGGCCCGGCGGCCCTGCTCCTGTCCGCCGCCACGCACCAGCGCATTCCATCCTTCCAGTCTGTCGGCGACGACAACCGCCCCGACGCCCTTGGGGCCGCCGATCTTGTGCGCAGAAACCGTGAGAATATCCACGCCGAGCGCCTTGATATTGATTGGTATTTTTAGAAATGCCTGAACCGCATCGACATGCAGGATGCCCCCGGCCTCATGAACCAGCGCCGCGACCTGGGGAACCGGCTGGATCGCCCCGGTCTCGTTGTTCGCCAGCATGACCGAAACCAGAGCCGGCGGGCCATTCGCGAGCAAAGCTGCCAGACTCTCCAGGTCGATCACACCCGAGGGGAGCACCGGCGCACTCCCGATAGCGTTGGGTGCGAATCGTCCTCCCGCGAGTACCGACGGATGCTCGATGGCCGAGACAATCAGCCGCTGCACCGGCCCTCGGCCGCCTCGGCGCAGCCCAGGCGTCAGCGCCAGCATGTTCGCCTCAGTGCCGCCGGACGTGAAGACAACATTCCGCAGATCCGCGCCGACGGCGGCAGCGACCGCTCCGCGCGCGTCCTCGATAAGCTTCCGGGCGGCACGGCCCTCGCTGTGCACGGACGACGGATTGCCGCTGACGTCGAATGCAGCCGTCATCGCCGCGCGGGCTTCCGGCCGCAACGGCGTGGTGGCATTCCAGTCGAGATAGACGCGATCACGCATAACGTCTGACGATCCAGTCCGGTCCGAAGGGCGCTCTACCGCACAATCGCATGAAAATAATCAGCAATCCGGACCTCCTAGATAGTTCCTGCAGGCTCAATATGCTTGCTTTTTGCCCCTTGCCCCATGCTAGAACGCGGCAGCCGTTCATCGCGCGTACCGCGCGCCCTGACAACATTCGAGAGACATATCGTTGCTTAAGGCCAGCCGGCCCGCACAACGACGCTTCAAAGGAACTTTGATGCCTGAGGTCATTTTCACCGGCCCTGCCGGCCGTCTTGAAGGCCGCTACCACCCGGCGAAGCAGAAGAACGCGCCGATCGCCATGGTGCTGCATCCGCACCCGCAGTTCCAGGGCAATATGAACCACCCGATCGTGTATCAGGTCTATTACGCGTTCGTAGCGCGCGGGTTCTCGGTGCTGCGATTCAATTTCCGCGGCGTTGGCCGCAGCCAGGGACAATTCGATCACGGCACCGGCGAGTTGTCGGATGCCGCATCCGCGCTCGACTGGGCACAGACCATCAATCCCGAAGCGCGTGCCTGCTGGGTTGCCGGCTTCTCGTTCGGCGCCTGGATCGGCATGCAGCTTCTGATGCGCCGTCCCGAAGTCGAAGGCTTCATCTCGATCGCGCCGGAGCCCAATCGCTACGACTTCTCGTTCCTCGCGCCCTGCCCGTCGTCCGGGCTGATCGTCCATGGCGACAAGGACATCGTCGCTCCTGCGAAAGACGTCACGACGCTGGTCGAGAAGCTTAAGACGCAAAAGGGAATCGTGATCGATCAGCAGGTCATTCCCGGCGCCAACCATTTCTTCGTCGACAAGATGGAGCCGCTGATGGAGTCGGTGACGTCCTATCTCGACATGCGGCTCGCCAACGTCCGCTGAACATTCAGCCTCTCGATACAAAAATGGCGCGGACAGCATCCGCGCCATTTTCATTTACTGGACCTGCGCCTTTAAGCAGCAGCACGCCGGTCCAGTTGGGAAAGATATGACTTGTGCTTCTTCATGAAGGCACGCAGCAACTCGGGATATTCGACGCTCACAGCCCCGGCCACCGACGGACGCTCGCGCAGACTTTTGCGCCAGCGCGCAATCTTCGGCTTGTCGGCGAGAATACCGAAGTCGCCGATCTGATCGATCGTATCGAAATAGCGGAATACCGGCGCGAACACCGCATCGACCAGCGAGAACTGATCGCCATCGAACCACGGACTCGCGACAAGCCGCGCTTCAAGACGTGCGAACTTCTCGGTGGCCTGCTTCACCTTGACGTTGAACGCCGCCTCGTCTGGGACTGTTTCCAGTCCCCAGATGTCGCCCAGCACCGCCGAGCCGAACTCCATCCACGCACGATGTTCTGCCCGGGTCAGTGCATCCTTCGGATGCAGCAGTTTGGGCTGGGTTTCCTCGAGATATTCGAGAATGACGGCGGATTCGAAAACCACCTTGTCGCCAACCTGAAGCACCGGCACCTTGCCGAGCGGCGAAATCTTCAGAAACCAGTCGGGCTTGTTGTCGAGATCGATATCGATCCGCTCGAACGGCACACCCTTCTCCGTCAGGGAGATCACCGCACGCTGGACGTAGGGGCAGAGCTTATGGCTGATAAGCTTGAGTTTCTCGGTCATGTCATTTTCCTCCACTCATGCGAGCATGGTGGCGGTCGGTCGCTTTCAACATCCGAGGTTATCTGACGCATGTAGCGCCAAACGCCATCACGAATGATTTGAACTGCGAAAATAAGCTCGGCGACCAGCATCGCGATTCCCTTCCATGCACCTGCATTAAATTAAATGCAGGCGCATGAAATTGTCAAGGTCCATGCAAGTGCATGAAGTCACGGTTTCGCGAGAACACCACCCGTGAGAGGCACTGCCACTCCGGTCGTTCCCGGAAAGGTCAGCGGCAACCCTTTGAGACTGCGAACAGCCATGTAGGCGAAGGCCTGGGCCTCGATGGCATCTCCGGACCATCCGAGTTCGTGACCACGCGTGACAGCGGCGGGCGCCAGTCGCTCGTTCAGCGCCCGCATCAGGGTCGGATTGCTCGCGCCGCCGCCAACCACAATCCAGTCTGCGGGAACCTGAGGCAGCATCGGCGTGATCGCCGCGATCGAAGCCGCCGTGAAAGCGGTCAGGGTCGCCGCTCCGTCCTCCGTGCTCATACCGTCGACGGTCAGTGCGGCAAAGTCATTTCGATCGAGTGACTTCGGCGGCGGCGCAGTGAAGAACGGACGGCTTGATGCTTTTGCGATCCATGCACCATCGGGCCTCCCCTTGGCCGCAGTGCGCCCATCGCGGTCCACCGCTTCGCCTGTCCTGCGCAGCATGAAGTCGTCCAGCAGCGCATTACCGGGGCCGGTGTCGCACGCGATCAATGTCTCGCGGTCAATGTAGGTGATGTTGGCAACGCCGCCGACGTTCACGACCACTGTCGGAGCTGAACGGCCAAGCATCCGCACCAAGGCGCTGTGATACACCGGCACCAGCGGCGCACCCTGCCCACCCGCAGCGACGTCAGCGGCACGAAGATCGAAAACGACCGGTATTCCGAGCGCTTTCGCAAGCTCGTTGCCGTCGCCGATCTGCACGGTCAGTTTCTGTTCGGGACGGTGCAGAACTGTCTGCCCATGAAAACCAACGACATCGATGTCGCCGCGAGACAACTTGTTCGTTCGCAGGAAATCTTCCACCGCAGCGGCATGCGCGCGTGTCACCAATTGCTCGGCGTCAGCCAGCTTGCCGGGACGCGCGTTGCGTTGGGTAACAGAGACAGCGTCGGCGAGCGCCTGCCTCAGCAGATTCCGCTCGCCGTCGGCATAGGCGCGATAACCGGTCGGGCCGAATGCACCGATACGCTCACCGTCAGTCTCAATCAGCGCGACGTCGACCCCATCGAGGGACGTGCCGCTCATCAACCCGATCGCCTTCAGCAACGACTCACCTCCGGGCAGAAATGCCCTTATTTACGCGTATTTCCAGTCCAGGCGATGCAGACTTTGCCGAATACGCTTGGTTGAATCCAACACCGGACCTGATACACCACAGGCCCAAATAAACGCTAAATAGCTGAATCTTTAAAGAGTGCCGCCATGAGCGCCTACACGTCCGATTTCCTTAACGTCCTTCAGACCCGGGGCTTCATCCATCAGATATCGGATGCCGCTGGTCTCGACGCGCTTGCCGCCAAGGGCGATGTGACGGCCTATATCGGATACGACTGCACGGCATCGTCCCTGCACGTCGGGCACCTGCTTTCGATCATGATGCTGCACTGGCTTCAGCAGACCGGCAACAAACCCATCGTCCTGATGGGTGGCGGTACCACACGCGTGGGCGACCCCTCCGGCCGCGACGAGACGCGCAAGCTTCTGACCTACGAGCAGATCGACGCCAATAAGGAAAGCATCAAGGGAACCTTTACGAAGCTTATCAAGTTCGGCGCGGGCAAAACCGATGCGGCGATGGCCGACAATGCGGAATGGCTGACGGCGCTCAACTACATCGAGATGCTTCGCGACGTTGGCCGGCATTTCTCCATCAATCGCATGCTGACCATGGACTCGGTGAGGATGCGGCTCGAGCGCGAGCAGGAACTGTCGTTCATCGAATTCAACTACATGATCCTGCAATCGTACGATTTCGTCGAACTGTCGCGGCGTTACGGCTGCAACCTGCAGATGGGCGGCTCCGACCAGTGGGGCAACATCGTCAACGGCATCGACCTCGGCCGCCGCATGGGCACGCATCAACTCTACGCACTGACCTGTCCGCTGCTGACAACATCATCGGGCGCCAAGATGGGCAAGACCGCCGCCGGCGCTGTCTGGCTCAATGGCGACCTTCTCAGCGACTACGACTACTGGCAGTTCTGGCGCAACACCGAGGATGGCGACGTCGAGCGCTTCCTGAAGCTGTTCACTCTCCTGCCGATGGACGAGATTGCGAAACTCGCAGCGCTCAAGGGCCAGGAAATCAACGAAGCCAAGAAAGTGCTCGCGACCGAAGCGACGGCGCTCATTCGCGGTCGCGAAGCGGCGGATGCTGCCTCCGAGACCGCGCGCAAGACCTTCGAGGAAGGCGCCATCGCCAGCGATCTGCCGACGCTGGAAATCTCGCGCGCCGAACTGGATGCCAGCGCGCCGGTGCTCGGGCTGTTCGTCAAGGCAGGCCTTGTGGCGTCCAACGGCGAAGCGCGGCGTCAGATCAAGGGCGGCGGCCTGCGTGTCAACGATGTCGCGATCGTCGATGAAAAGATGGTCCTGACACCGAAGGAGCTGACGCCGGAAGGCGTGATCAAGCTCTCGATGGGCCGCAAGAAGCATGTGCTGCTCAAGCCGGTCTAGGAATCCGGCGGGCGCCTAATCCTGGCGCTGCATCGTCATCATGGTTGCTGACATGGTGGCGATGAGTTTCTCCCGTTCGTCGTCGCTGGCATAAGCATGGCCTTCCGAGACGACCAGCGTGCGCCCGGGCTTCACAACCTTGCCGACAAAGCGGAACGTTTGCCCTCTGGCGGGAGCCAGAAGGTTGATCTTGAACTCGACGGTGAGAATGTCCGCTGTTGCAGGCATGAGCGTATAGGACGCCAGACCGCACGCAGTGTCGAGCCCCGCAGAAACGATCCCGCCGTGCAGGAAACCATTCTGCTGCGAGAATCTCATGTCATACGGCATCCGCAGCTCAAGCGTTCCCGGCCCGACCCTGAACAAGGTTATTCCAAGCGTGGTCAACGCCGGTTGACCCGCGAACGTCCTTCGGACACGCGCCTCAAAATCGGGATCCTGAACCTGAAATGCGGTCACTGCTGATGCGGCGTCGTAAAGTCGGTGGGAACACCCTGCCGGCCGGTGTTGAAATCGAAGATCTTGCGGAACACACCGGGGGCCATTGCCGAAATCGGATTGACCCGGAGAACCGGGGCTCCGGGCGTTCCGACAACTTCGTAGGTGATGCCAATCAGGCCTTCATTGCTGCCGCCGCCGAGAAACAGTCCGACGATGGGAATCTGCCCGAACATGTTGTTCAGGCCATAGAGCGGAACGAAGGTCCCACTCATCTTCACCTGATTGACTGGATAATCTATGAGACCTTCGATGGTCGCACCGATTGTCGGGCCGCGAAGCACGCCATCCTTGACCCGCAACTGACCGCTCTGACGGGTAAACTCGGCGCGCATGCCGGAGAACCCGACGCCCTGCGAATTCGCGCCCGGCGCGTTCGCGACCGCGCGATCGAGCGCGGCTTCACCCTTGATCGTGAAGTCGCGGACGTTCAGCAATCCTTCCTGGGGTGACGTATCCGATGTCGGCGGATCGACCGCCACCCACATCTTGCCGCCATTCATTTTCGCATAGGTGTCGGTGAAACGGAAAAACGCTCCTGCGTCGTTCGTCTCGAGATACATCACATCGCGCCCCTGCGCCCGCCCGCGCAGATCGCCGATCACGGGCGTATCGCGTCCCAGTTTGCCATTGAGTGAAAACGCTCTGATCGCGCCGCCGCGGCGCGTGAGCTTCAGGTCAATGCTGCGAACCGCCTCGCCATAGAACCCCGCGAGCGCGCCAAGCTTGGCATCGATATCGATGTCAAAATTCTTGGATTTTTCCTTGGCGTTCTGATCCCTGCCCGACATCGCACTCTTGATGAAACCACGGCCATCGAACACTTCGCCGCGCATTGTCACCTTGAGCATTCCGTCCGGCTGGCGCTCGGCCTTCAGGCTTGCCTTGTCGCCCTCCGACGGAGCAAAGGTCGGGAAGGATGCATTGACGAGGTCGTTCTTCTCGTCGATTTCCAGCGAGCCCTTGATGGACGTGCCGTTGCCCTCGACGACGATATCCTCGAAGCGAGTGCCCTGAGGTTTCTGAACGACGTTGAAAGTCATCTTGGTGGTTTTGCCGGCGACCTTGGTCCAGCCCGGCAGCAGATTGTCAATCCGCGCCGCGGTCAGGTCCGCTTCGACGCCGAAGCGGTTGTCTCGATTGTCGCCCTCGCCGCCCGCAATCTTTCCGGTCAGCTTGATGGGAATGGCGCCGCTCAGGCTCTGTCCCAGATCGACGCCAAGGCGTGCACGCGCCGCATCGTCGAGCGTCGCCGAAACGCGCACATCGGCATCGCCTTCGTTGTTCTTGCGATAGTCGAGAGCCGCCGGCTGCCCGCCGATCTTGACGTCGCCTCTTACCCGATAACCCTGATTGTCTGCGACAACCTTGAGTGAGCTTGCTTCGAGCTTCTGGTTCATCGCAAGCTTGTCGACGGCCAGCGCGCCAAGGTCGAGATTGATCGAATAGGTGGTGTCAGCCTTGGTCAATGCGTTCTTCAAAGGCATCGCAAGCGTGACGATCGCGGACACCGTTCCCTTGCTCGAATTGGGATCGATGACCGTGTCGCCGACATCGCGCAACCGATCCGATTGCAGAATCTCGGCAGCTGCCGGAACCGGTCCATCAACGCGGAAGCGGACCTTGGTTGGCGCAGGCTTCGGCGCAAGATCCGGCACCTCGAATGTGAGATCGGAAATGTTCAACCGTCTTCCGGCCGGCGTATCGACCGCGCCCTGTCCGACATTGATGTTGACGGTGCGGCCGCTGACACGGCCCTTCATGTCGCCATCACGAACGAGCGGCAGATCGTCAACCGGGCGAATGGTGAGACCGGTCGCCAGAAAATTCACCGACAGGCCATCGTCCGGAATTGGCGGGCCACCGCGCACGAGCGTATGGACCGGCGCATTCACGGCAACATCGAGCCGCTGGACCGTCCCCCGATCCACCCGCTCCGTGATCCATTCACGCACTTCCGGCACGATCAGGACGGGCCAGATGCGCTTCAGCACGGCGACAGGCATCGGCGTCGCCGCCATGCCCAGCCTCAAACGCGCATCGCCGGAATAATCGAGGCTGCCCGATCCAGCGATGCCTATCTCGCCGTTGCTGATATCGCACTGGGTCAAGAGCACACGCCGGTTTTCAGTATCGAACCGTAGTCGGACGGCGATGCGGTTGAAGATCGAGGGCGCTTCTCCGTCGTTACCGGCAAGCAGAATGGTTCCTCCGCTCAAGCCTAGCTGCCAGTTCGGTATGCTGTCGTTGGGAGGCTCGAGATGCGCGAGTAACGTGATGCGATTGGCGCCCGAGTTCACATGAAATGGCGCCACCATGACGCGGCGCCCGGCATCCCATTCGACGCGCGCGTCTGCGTGGTCGATCATCATCGGATAGTCCGGTACGTTAAGATCGACGATCGTGCCTTTGCCGGCGACGATCTCGCCCCGGAAGTAGGTTGGAAGCCCGTCGCGGCCTATTTCGCCTTTGAACTCGCCGCTGAGCGGCATGTCCGCCGCATAGGTAAAGTCCTTCAGCCGGGCGGCGAGCAGCAGATTGTTGGTCGGGACCTTGTTTGCGCTAATATCGATCGAGCGGACACCGTTCGACGGCGCTCCGACAGCGACCTTCAGCTCCCAGCCATTCTTGCCTTCCTCGCCGACACTGAAGGCCGCGCCGCCGCCATGAGGCCGCCGCAGGCTGAGGCTGATGTTCTTGAAATTGAGAACGCCTCCATTGCGCTGATCCTCGACGGTCAGCACACCATTGCGCAATCCGATTTCGTTGAGGCTCTGACCGTCAAGCCCTTTGGCGCTGAGACTGTCCAGCCACTCAAGCGCGGCGAGCAGCCCCCCTGTACCATTCGAAGCAGCGGCCGATGTGGCCGGAACCGTGGACGGCGCCGGCGATGCCTGGAATGGTAGCGGCGGCGGGGCGGAAACGGCTTGAGGCTCGGGCTTAACGGGGACCTTGCCGGTCGCGAGCGGACTGTTGCTTTGACCGGTTGAAACAATCACGCGTCCGTCGGGTGTGATCCTGACGGCAAGCTCGGCTCCAACAAGGCGAAGCGTCTCGGCGCGCAAGCGCCCCATCAGCAGCGCCGTACCGGACAGTCTCACTTCGGCTTTTGGAGCGCTCGCAACGATATTGCTTGCCCGATCCCGCACAACGATGTCGCGCAGCCGGACTGCAATCCTGATCCGTCCGGCACGCTCGATCTGCGTGCCTCCAACTTCCACGGTGTGGTCGCGGCCGATATTCTCCTCGATCGCCGATGCCAACCACGGCGTGACGATATCAAGATTGACCGGGCCGGTGCCAAGCCGCAGCCACAACGCTCCAAAGCCCGCGGCGAATATGAGGCCGAGCGACATCAGGACGACGGCAGTGCGTCCGATCCACACCCTGCCTGCGATCCTGCGGCGCAGTCCGCGAAACCAGTCCGTGAGGCGATGGATTCCGATGCTTGGCCGATTGAGGAGCTTGATCGCCCGATCACACGCCGCATCGTCATGGTGATTCCATCCGGAATCATCCCAATGCCGGTGCTCGTCTGCAGCCTTCGCGAAGGCTTTCTTGGGCTCTGATCTCGGCATTGCCTCTCGGTGTCGATAGTCAGCCTGGTCGAGCCGCCGGGCGTCAAAGCGTCAAATTGGAGACTCGCTCCGTCGATGTGCTGCCAGACTAAAAGCCCGGTCTTAGTTTTCTGTATCGTCCGCTATTCGGCCGCCGCCGTGGGAAAGTCGTTAATTCTGTATGCTGGTTATTCACCATACCTCGGGGACGTCAGATTTGCCCAGCCGAAGAAGGCGGCTTTAATGATCCGGTTGCGAGTCTCGCGAATCCCAAAATACCCCGCTGAAAGCGACGAAAGGAAGGCGTATGTCCAAGAAAACGCGTAAGAAATCGTCCAAATCGACATTAAGGCCCAACGGCGGAAAAGCTAAGACCGCCAAGCGGGCCCCCTCCAAAAAGGCGGGTGCAGCCGCCACCCGGAAAGTAGCAAAGAAAGCCAAGGCGAAAACCGGGGCGGCACGACGCCCCGCGACAAAAAAGACCTCAGCCGCTGCCTCCAAGCGTTCCCGCCCGAAGCGGGCGCCTGCGAGGAAGACCCCAGATCCCGTCCTCCGCAATGCCGGGGCCCTCGCCGAGGGGCAGCTGGCGCCGGCGTTTTCGCTGCCGCGCGACGGCGGAGGATCCGTATCGCTCGCGGACTACAGCGGGCGCAAACTGGTGATCTTCTTCTATCCCCGCGCCGACACGCCGGGATGCACCCTTGAGGCTATTGCCTTCAGCCGGCTCGCCAATGCCTTCGCCGAAACACGGACTGCCGTTCTTGGCGTTTCGGCCGACCCGATCGCCGCACAGGAGAAGTTTCGCGAAAAGCATGAACTGACAGTTCCGCTGGTGTCGGATGAAAAACTCGGAATGCTGACGGCCTATGGCGTCTGGGGCGAAAAATCGATGTATGGCAAGACGTTCATGGGGATTTCTCGGACAACGGTTCTGATTGATGGCGATAGCCGGATCGTCAAAATCTGGCGCAATGTGAAAGTCGATGGCCATGCCGACGAGGTCCTCGCGGCGGCTCGCCTCGCCTAGGAATCCCATTCCGTTTCCCGAAAATTAACCATGAACGGTTCAAATCGGTGCCTGTAATTGAGCCGTCCGGAGCAGTTTTCGGTCGGTGCGGGAGTACCGATGTCGAGCCGTTCCGCCCACTATTCCGAGCATCCGCAACACCACCACGGGCATGATCATGCAAGGGCGCCTCAGCGGCGCCCGGCGCATGGTCATCACCGCCCCGACCGCAATGGCTACACCATTGTTCATCACGGCAAGGCCGTGCGGTTCGGACCGGTCGTGTTCTGGATCGTGGCCGGATCCATCGTCATCATGGGCGCGTGGTCGGCGGCGACGGCCACCTATTTTGCCTTCCGCGACGATGTTCTGACCCGCCTGATCGCCCGCCAGGCGGAGATGCAGTACGCCTACGAGGACCGCATTGCGGAGTTACGTGCGCGCGTCGATCGCACCACCAGCCGTCAGCTCCTCGATCAGGAACAGTACGACCAGAAGCTCAACCAGATCATGCGGCGGCAGGCGTTGCTGGAGCAGCGTGCCGCAGCGCTCAATGCAATGCCGGATACCGCCCCTACCGGTTCGATCAAGCCGGCGGCGCGCGGACCGCAGTCGACCGACGCCGGCGCGACCACACGAATGCCCAAACCGTCGCCGATCAACGATACGGTCATCTTCGTTACACCGCCCGACCGCGAAGCGCGGCTTGAATCCCGAACGCCACCGGCTGCCCGCCCGCGCACCGAATTTGCCAAGGCTAGCGGTGTCGACAACGTCCTGTCGAACCTGCAGACCGCACTCGACAAGGTCGAAGGACGTCAGACCGCGACCCTGAACTCCGTCGAGGAAGGTTATGAATCGCGGATGCGCCGGATGCGCAGCGTGATTACAGATCTCGGTCTCGATATGGCGCAGCTCGAGGCTGCAACTCCCAAGGGTGGAATGGGCGGACCGTTCATACCGGTGAAACCGCCGTCAACCGCCGAGGCATTTGAACGCCAGCTTTACCGCATCAACCTGACGCGTGCGCAGGTCGATAGACTCACCCGTACCCTGTCGCTTGTGCCTTATCGCAAGCCGGTTGTCGGCAATGTCGAATTCTCATCCGGATTCGGCGTGCGCAGTGATCCCTTCCTCGGTCGCCCCGCGATGCACAGCGGACTGGACTTTCGCGCTTCCACCGGCGATCCGGTTCGCGCCACCGCGAACGGCAAGGTTGTCAATGCGGGATGGAGCGGCGGTTATGGCCGCATGGTGGAGATAGATCACGGCAACGGCCTGTCGACGCGTTACGGACATCTGTCGGTTATCAACGTCAAGGTTGGCGAGCGGATCGCAATCGGCCAGGTGATTGGCGAAGTTGGCTCCACCGGGCGATCCACCGGCCCTCACCTGCATTATGAAACACGGATCGATGGCGATGCGGTGGACCCGCAGAAGTTTCTCCGTGCCGGTGTCCGCCTCAGTCAGGGATAGATCGGGCTCGATTTATCCTGACCGGCCGAACACACGGAAAACGCGCCCATCGATCACCAGCAAAGCGCTTGCGATAACAAGTGCGCCGACAATTTCGCGGGCTTCAATTCTTTCGTCGAGGAAGAAGTAACCGAGCAGGATTGCGCTGATCGGAACGAGAAGCGTCACAAGCATCACATTGCTGGCGCCCGAACGCTCGATAATCTGAAAGAAGAGAATAAACGCGAGCGCGGTAGAGAGCGACGCCAGTCCGAGAACCGCCAGCCATGTGGTCAGTCCCGGTATCTGTAACTGCCATGGCCGATCAAAGATGCTCGCCAGAACGAGCATCATCAAGGCCCCTGAAAGCAATTGAAAGGTCGCGGCTCCGATGGGCGGAGCACCGCCCAGTTTGCGCCTCGCCCACAGGGCGGAGAAACCGAAACAGGTCGTAGCACCAAGGCAGAGCGCGATGCCGATGCTCTGCCGCGAACTGATGTCGAATTCATATCCTTTCAGGATAGCAACGCCGCACAGACCGAGCAGCACTCCGGCAACACGCCGCAGGATCAGCCTCTCCTCGCCGAACGCCGCAGCTACCAGAACGGTGAAAACCGGAGTAGTGGCATTCACCACCGCCGCCATGCCGCTTGGGATGTAGGTTTGGCCCATCACAAGCAGAGAAAACGGCATGACATTGTTGATCAGTGCCATCACCGCGTAAGGCCACCATCCCGCTATGCCCGCCGGAAACGGGATGCGGTTGGCCCAGAGCACGGGCAGAAGGATCAGGGTCGCGACCGACAGACGAATGAAAACCAGCGTGAGCGGCGGCAATTCCTTCAAAGCCACGCCGGTAAAGAAGAACGTGCCGCCCCAGAGAACCGACAGAAAGATCAGCCGCGACCAGTCGCGCTCATCCATCCGCAGGTCGGTTTCGGGAAGTCTTTCCTGGACCACAGCCATGGCAAAGCCATACGCGGAGGCCCGGGGCTAAACCACCCGTTTCGCGACAACCCGGTTCTGCGTTTAATCCACGTCCTCGATGGCGCCCGGCGTAGTGCCGAAGGCCTTCTGGGCCAGCGTCGCCGCCATGAAGTCATCGAGATCGCCGTCGAGCACGCCGGACGTGTCGGAGGTCTGCACACCGGTGCGCAGATCCTTCACCATCTGATACGGCTGCAGCACGTACGATCGAATTTGATGGCCCCAGCCGATATCGGTCTTGGCAGCCTGATCGGCAGCGGCCTTCTCTTCGCGCTTCTTCAGTTCGATTTCATAAAGCCGCGCGCGCAGCATGTCCCAAGCTTGCGCCCTGTTCTTGTGTTGCGAACGACCGGCCTGACAAACCACGGCAACACCGGTCGGAATATGCGTCAGCCGCACCGCGGATTCGGTTTTGTTGACGTGCTGGCCGCCAGCGCCGCCCGAACGCATCGTATCGGTGCGCACGTCCGATTCCTTGATATCGATCTTGATGCTGTCATCGACCACCGGGAAAATGGCAACGCTTGAGAACGACGTGTGCCGCCGCGCATTGGAATCGAACGGCGATATCCGCACCAGCCGATGCACGCCTGCCTCGGTCTTTAGCCAGCCATAGGCATTGTGGCCGCTGATCTGGATTGTCGCGGATTTGATACCGGCTTCTTCGCCTTCGGTCTCTTCAAGGTATTCGACCTTGAACCCATGCTTCTCCGCCCAGCGCGTGTACATACGCAGCAGCATCGAGGCCCAGTCCTGGCTCTCGGTGCCGCCGGCGCCGGCGTGGACTTCGAGGTACGTATTGAATCTGTCGGCTTCACCGGACAACAGCGCTTCCAGCTCCTGCTTCGCGACGTCCTTTTTCAAAGCCTTCAGCGCGTTCTCGGCTTCCAGGACGACGCTCTCGTCCTTCTCGGACTCACCAAGCTCGATCATGCCGGTCTGGTCTTCGAGTTCCCGCTCGATCTTGCCGATGCCGGTGAGTTGATTCTCGAGCGAGGTCCGCTCCTGCATCAGCTTCTGGGCTTTCTGCGGATCGTTCCAGAGATTGGGATCTTCGGCGAGAGCGTTCAGTTCGGCGAGACGAGCCGTGGCAGCATCAACGTCAAAGATGCCTCCTCAGCAGCCCGACTGACTGCTTGATCTCTTCAACAAGGCGTTCGATTTCAGGACGCATGACAATTCCAGCTTGCGGCAAGACCGCGATTCAAAGGACGTGAGGGATGTAACGGCTGACGGTGAGCAGCGCAACTTTATCAGGTTGCGCTAGTACAGGCCGCCGGTCCCCGGCCGGAAGATGGCCCGGTCTGCATCCGGCGAAACGCCCGGTGAGCGCCCGTCTGCGTCGGCCACGCCGATAACCGAGTAGTTGTCGGGCGGCGCTGTTCCGGGCTTGAAGGCTTCGAGGATGGTCCGGCCGCTGTCACCCGGCCCGGCGCGCATGCCGCTCTTGGCATCGACGCGAATCAGCTTGATACCTGCAGGCACGCGGAAGGGCACAGCAGGCTTGTCGGCAAGCGCCAGCTTCATGAAGTCTTTGACGACCGGCGCTGCAAGATGTCCGCCGGTGCCGCCTCGGCCGAGATTTCGCGGCTTGTCGTAGCCGATGTAGACGCCGACCACGAGATCGGGCGAGAAACCGATGAACCAGGCGTCCTTCTCGTCGTTGGTCGTGCCGGTCTTGCCGGCGATCGGCTTGCCGACTTCACGCAGGACGGTGGCGGTGCCGCTTTGCACGACGCCTTCCATCATCGACGTGATCTGATAGGCGGTCATGGAATCCAGAACCTGCTCACGGCGGTCGACCAGCGAAGGCTCTGGCTGGTTCTTCCAGCCCTCGCCGGCATCGCAGCCGCGACACTCACGCTGATCGTGCTTGAAGATGGTGTGACCGTAGCGATCCTGAATGCGATCTATCAGCGTCGGCTTCACGCGCTTGCCGCCGTTGGCAAACATCGAATAGGCGGTGACCATGCGCATCACCGTCGTTTCGCCTGCGCCAAGCGCGTAGGACAGATAGTTCGGCAACTCGTCATAGATGCCGAAGCGCTTGGCGTACTCGCCGATCAGCGGCATGCCGACGTCCTGCGCGAGACGCACCGTCACCGTGTTCAGCGACCGGATCAGCGCGTTCCTCAACGTGGTCGGCCCGTAGTACTTGCCGGTGGAGTAGTTTTCCGGACGCCAGACACCCGCGCCCTGCCCTTGATCGATTTCGATCGGTGCGTCCACAACGACGGTCGACGGCGTGTAGCCGTTGTCCATCGCGGTCGAATACACGATCGGCTTGAAGGACGAGCCCGGCTGGCGATACGCCTGCGTCGCGCGGTTGAACTGGCTCTGGTCGAACGAGAAGCCGCCGACCATGGCCACGACGCGGCCGGTCCACGGATCCATCGCAACCATCGCGCCGGAGACTTCAGGCACCTGACGCAGCCGGTACTGCCCTTCGACCTTGTTGCCGTCCTTGTCGAGGAGTGGATCGACATAGATCACGTCGCCGGGTGCAATTACCTGCGTCACCGCGGTCGGCGTCTTGAAGCGTGTCGGACCAGCCGCTGCCTTCGCCCACCTGACGCCGTCCAGCGAGATCAATCCGGTTTCGCGAGTCTTGGAGACCGCGCCGCCAAGCTCACGGCCGGGTTGAAAGCCGATACGGGCCGATTGGTCGCTGGTCTCAAGCACCACGGCCATCCGCCACGGCGAAATATCGGAGAGCGATTTGACCTCAGCCAGTTTCACGCCCCAGTCGCCGCCGAGATCGATCTTGTGCGGCGCGCCGCGCCAGCCCTGCGCTTCGTCGAACTTGACCAGCCCGGCCACCATCGCCTTGCGGGCCATGATCTGAAGCTTGGGATCGAGCGAGGTGCGCACCGAAAGGCCGCCTTCATAGAGCTTCTTCTCGCCGTAGCGCTCGAAGATGTCGCGGCGGACTTCTTCAGCGAAATACTCGCCCGCGAAAATATGCGCTGCGTTGGAACGCGATGTCACCACCAGCGGCTCCTTGCGGGCGGCAACGGCATCGGCCTGCTTGATCCAGCCGTTTTCCGCCAACCGGTCGATGACGTAGTTGCGGCGTTCGATGGCGCGGTCACGGTTGCGGACCGGATGAAGGCTCGAGGGCGCCTTCGGCAACGCTGCCAGATAGGCGGCTTCTGCGATGGTGAGTTCGTTGACTGACTTGTCGAAATAGACAAGCGATGCAGCCGCAATGCCGTAGGCGCTGAGGCCGAGATAGATTTCGTTGAGATAGAGCTCGAGAATCTTGTCCTTGGTGTAGGTGCGCTCGATGCGCATCGCCAGCAAGGCTTCCTTGATCTTGCGGTTGAACGAAACTTCGTTGGTCAGAAGGAAGTTCTTCGCAACCTGCTGCGTGATCGTCGACGCCCCCTGCGGGCGGCGGTTTGACCCGTAGTTCTGCGCGTAGAGAACCGCGGCGCGGGCCATGCCGGTGAAGTCGATGCCGCCGTGCTCGTAGAAATTCTTGTCTTCCGCAGCCAGGAACGCATTGATGACAGGCTTCGGAATCGCCTGGATCGGCAGATACAGCCGGCGCTCCTTGGAGTATTCACCGAGCAGCGAGCCGTCGGCGGCGTGAACACGCGTCATCACCGCAGGTTCGTAGTCCTGCAACTGCGAATAGTCCGGCAGGTCCTTCGAAAAGTGCCAGATCGCTCCAGCGACTGCGGCAACACCGACAAGGAATACGATCGTGCCAGCCGCAAACAGAAAGCCCATGAACCGCAGTAGCAAGCGCATCGTCAGTATCCGTCTTTAAACATCTGGCGCGATCACCCGAGGCGCACGACCGGGCTTCCAAACCGAACTATACCATCCGCTATCCGTGCGTGGATCGATTCTGGTCTCTTCCTGGCCCAATTTTCTATAGAGCCGCCGCTGTGGCCAAACTAGGGCCTCGGCAGCAATTACCCTGCGAATTCAATCTGAACGGGCTTAATTGGAAGGACCCGTGGAAACCACGCGCTTTCCGAAAAATGCGTCAACGGCTTGGGCGACGGAACCGACAGTGCGGGACCGCCAGCTTTCGGAGACCAGATGCTGGAGATCATCCTTGTTGGAGACGTAGCCGAGTTCGACCAGCACAGACGGAACGTCGTGCGCCTTCAGGACCTTGAACCCCGCTGATTTCAGCGGGTGCTTGTGCATGCGGGCGACGCTCTTCATCTCGTTTACGAGGGTACGGGCGAAGCGATTTGAAAACGTTCGAGTCTCTCGCTGGGTCAATTCGATCAGGATATCGGCCACTTCCGCCGGCTCCTCGGTCAAGTTGATGCCCGCGATGGCGTCCGCTTTGTTCTCGGCCTCGGCAAGTTTCTCGGCCTCCGCATCGGAGGCGCGCTCCGACAGCGTATAGACGGTCGCGCCCTGGGCATCGCCCTCCCGCTTGGGCAAGGCATCGGCGTGAATGGAAACAAATAACGCCGCCGTATTGGCGCGGGCGATCTTCACCCGTTCCCCGAGAGGAACGAAGGTGTCGTCGTCACGCGTCATCACGACGCGAAACTTGCCGCCCTTCTCGATCCGATCCCGCAGCGCCTTGGCGAAATCCAGCACCAGCATCTTTTCGCTTTCGCCGGTAGCTGCCTGTGTGCCGTTGTCGACGCCGCCATGGCCGGGGTCGATCACGATGACCGGACGGGAATCGGTGACCTTTGCGGCCTTGGTCGTACCCGTCGTTTCAACTGCGGCGCCACTGGCATCGGCGACGATTGCCGGACGCAACTGCACTTTGTCCGCGCCCGGAGACGACGCCTTGAACGCCGATCGTTCAACCGCGGCCAGTTCGACCACGAGGCGCGCCGGCTGCCCGTTCGCCGGATCGATGACGTAGGTCTTTTCAATCCTGGCTGGACCGGTCAGGTCGAAAACCACCCGCGATCCCCCCGGCATCACAAGGCCGTAGCGAAAAGCGCGGATCAAACCTCGTCCTTCCTTTCCCACACCGGCGGGGAGATTGAAGGTGACCTGCGGAATATCGACGACGACACGATACGGATCACCGAGCACAAACGCCCGGGCATCAACCTTGCGGTCGAGGTCGAGAATAAAACGGGTCTGCTTGTCGTCGCCCGCCACGCGCACGTCGGAGGCGATTGGAAAGGCGGCCGCAACCGCTGGCTGCGGTGGCTGAGATTCGACTGCGATCGCCTCGGGAATCGGCAGGCACAGAAATGCTGCGGCGCACACCTGCGCAACCACCCGAAATGCGCGATAATTCATGTGGCTCGTCAACGAATCCGCAGCCTCCGGACACCTCATACCGCAATAGAACCGCGCAGTTAACGGCTCCTTACCGAGCGCGCGACGATTACCCGAGTGTGTTGCAGCGCTGTGACGCTTCCCTTGCCAGAAACGACCATTCGACGTATGTAGGAGAGGCTGACGGTTTAAACTTGCGGTTGTGTCGCGTTCAGCTTCCCGGTGCAGCGCCAGTTCCTCGTATTCAATCAGAGGTTCCAGCGTACCTTCCGACCCTCCACAGCCAGCGCAGCGCGCGGCTGATACGGAACGGCGGTTACCAGCCCGAGCGGCTAATTTCATAACCGGCGACCGTTGCCGCAAGGCAGCGGACCATCGAGAGCCAGCGCGCGCACCTTGCGCCGCGTTTGGCACTGCCAGCAGCAAAACCGCTGGCAACGTCGGCGGCAGGATACGGCGGCGCCTTTGCCGCCACATTGAATTAGACGGGCCGACGCTTGATGCGCCAGACTCTATTGCCGAACGGGATCAGTCAGAAGATCCCATCGACGCCAGCATCGATACGACGCGAATCTTTTCCGCGTCGCGTTTCGCTGACGTTGCGATCGGCACGGTGCCTCGGGCGGCGTTTTGGCCTTCCCCTCACCCCCGAATCAGGTGGACCGTTACGTGACCCGGCTACGCGCCATGCGCTGGCCGCCGAACGCACCGTTCGCCGTCAAGAGCTCAAAAATGCCCAACAAAATGTTGATCGATGCGACCCATCCGGAAGAGACCCGGGTGGTCGTGGTCCGCGGCAATCGCGTCGAGGAATTTGATTTCGAGTCTGCCCAGCGCAAGCAACTGCGCGGCAACATCTATCTCGCCAAGGTCACGCGCGTCGAACCGTCGCTGCAAGCCGCGTTTATCGAATACGGCGGCAATCGCCACGGCTTTCTGGCCTTCAGCGAAATTCATCCCGACTATTATCAGATCCCGGTTGCAGACCGTCAGGCGCTGATCGAGGCCGACGAACGCGCGCACCGCGAAGCCGAAGAAGAATCGGAAAACCGTTCCAGCCGCCGGCGCTCCCGCCATCGCAACTCCCGCCGCCGCGACCGTGGCGAGCGCGTGCAGAGCGAGATCATCGAGGGCGCAAGCCCCGAGATCGACACGCAGCCGCACGCGGATACCTCGCAGGTCGGCGATCATGCACCGGATCACGATCACGATGACATGCATCACGATCATGACCACCAGCATGATGGCGTACATCACGCCGAACACGATCATCAGCCCGGTGAGGCTCGTGACGTTGCGGCCCTCCCGGCCGGAAACGAGAGTCACGACGAGCATCATGCCGACGCCGCGCCAGTCGCCGCATCGCAGGAACTTCCGGCTCAGGAATCGTCCGCGCCGGTCGTCGCTCAGGACGACCATGCCCATGACGATCATTCCCACGATCACGCGCACGATGATCATGAGCATGACGATCATCAGCACGAGCACTATGCCCACGATGAGGCCCATGAGGCGCCTATCGCTCCTCACGACGATGACGAACACCACGCAGACGATGCGGATGACGACGACGAAGACGGTGAGGATGCCGAAGAGGAAGTCGTCGAGTCGGTCGGCGGCGACGACGTGCTGGAAGAAGTGCCGGAACGTGCCTTCCGCCCGCGCCGCCAGTACAAGATTCAGGAAGTCATCAAGCGCCGCCAGGTGATGCTGGTTCAGGTCGTGAAGGAAGAGCGTGGCAACAAGGGCGCCGCGCTGACCACCTATCTCTCGCTTGCCGGCCGCTATGCCGTGCTGATGCCCAACACCGCACGCGGCGGCGGTATCAGCCGCAAGATCACCTCGGCTCAGGATCGCTCGCGCCTGAAGGACGTGGTCCAGGATCTCGATGTGCCGGAAGGCATGGGGATCATCCTGCGCACCGCTGGCGCGTCCCGCACCAAGCCGGAGATCAAGCGCGACTTCGAATACCTGATCCGGATGTGGGAAACGGTCCGCGACACCACTTTAAAGTCGCAGGCTCCTACCCTCGTTTACGAGGAAGGCTCGCTGATCAAGCGCTCGCTACGCGACCTCTACAACAAGGAAATCGACGAGGTCCTTGTTGCCGGCGAGTCCGGCTTCACCGAGGCCCGCGACTTCATGAAGATGCTGATGCCGAGCAACGTTCGCGCGGTGAAACAGTATCGCGACGGCCAGCCGCTGTTCTCACGCATGGGCGTCGAGAGCCAGCTCGATGCGATGTTCTCTCCGACGGTGACGCTACGTTCCGGTGGATACATCGTCATCAATCAGACCGAAGCGCTGGTCTCCATCGACGTGAACTCCGGCCGCTCAACCCGCGAGCACCACATCGAGGACACAGCGCTCAAGACCAATCTCGAAGCCGCCGAGGAAGTTGCACGCCAGTTGCGTCTGCGCGATCTGGCGGGTCTCATCGTGATCGACTTCATCGACATGGATGAGAAGCGCAACAACCGCGCGGTCGAGCGCAAGCTGAGCGACTGCCTGCGGCAGGATCGCGCCCGCATCCAGGTCGGACGCATCTCGCATTTCGGCCTGCTCGAGATGTCGCGCCAGCGCATCCGCGCCAGCGTGCTGGAAAGCTCCACCGAGCCCTGCCCGCATTGCGGCGGAACCGGTCATGTCCGCTCGGTCTCGTCCGTTGCGCTGCAATTGCTGCGCGGCCTCGAAGAAACCCTGATGAAGGGACCGACACACAATCTGACGGTTCGCACCCGCACCGATGTTGCGCTCTACGTCCTCAATCACAAGCGCGGGCATCTGCGCGATCTCGAAAGCAGCTTCAAGGTCACGCTCGCGGTCATCGCGGATGCAACGATCAGCGGGCAGCAGTCTTACGTGATCGATCGCGGCGAAGCCGTTCATACGCTTGAAGCCGCCAAAGCTATCCTTGCAGCGCAGCTCGCCGCATCCCCGGCCCCGGTCGAGGACACCTACGATTACGAGGATGACGAAACCTTCGAAGCCGAGGCCGAGTTTGAAGGTGATGATGAGGACAGCGCAGAAGCGCAATCCGCCGACGCAGCTCCTGCCGCCGAAGGCGAAGAAGGTCCGCGCCGCAAGCGCCGCCGCCGCAGGCGTGGCCGTGGTGGAGAAGCGCGCGATGGCGCACAGGCAGCCGACCGCGGCGATGCGACCAACATCGCGTCGCAGGATGACGCCATCGGCGAAGCCAGCGACGGCGACGAAGGCGACGACGAGCAGGACGATCAGAACGGAGAACCGCGCGCCGAGCAGAACGCGAATGGCGAACGCCGCCCGCGCCGCCGCGGACGCCGCGGTGGACGCCGTCGGCGTGGTGGCAATGACCTGAGCGGTGCAGAAGGTGCTCAGCCGGGCGAAGGACAGGTATCGACGATTGCCGACGACCTGGGACCGCCGCCGGAATCCGAATCTGCCGAAGCTGTCGCCGATCTGTCCGCACCGGCAGAGCCGGTCCGCGAGGAGCATCCTGCACCGGTTCCGGCTCCGCAACCTGAACCGGTAGCGCAGTACAACGCGCCTCCGGAAGAAACCGAGGCAGCTCCACGCAAGCGCTCGACCGTCCGCGAGAAAGTCAGCTTCTTCTTCGGTGAGACGCCGAAGGAGCCGGAGCCCGCTCCTGTTCAAACGCCGACATCGGCACCTTCGACTGAACCGGCGCCATCTCAACCGCAACCCGAGACCGCCCAGCCGCGCCGCGCGGGCTGGTGGTCGCGCCGCGGCGAGTAACGGCCGAATACAGGATATGAATAAACCGCCCGCTTCACAGCGGGCGGTTTTGCGTTTGGGCCCGTTGAAACCGGCTATCAGCCCCTGGCGAGCCAGCGCGTGATGCGTGTCACGGCTTCACTGATCTCCTGCGTCGAGCGCGAATAGGAAAAACGCACAAAGGACTTTCCGTGGAACGGGTCGAAATCAACGCCCGGTGTTGCCGCGACATGCGCCTGCTGCAGCATGGTCTTGGCAAACTCGAAGCTGTCGGCGTTGAACTTGGAGACATCCGCATAAAGATAGAACGCGCCATCCACAGGCAGGAATTCCGTCAGCCCGACTTTCGGCAGCCCTTCGATCAAGATGCGCCGATTCTCCTCATAGCCGTGCTTGATGACATCCATTTCGGCACATCCGTCGAATGCGGCTTCTGCCGCGATCTGCGACAGGGTCGGCACGGAAATCGACAGGTTCTGCTGCAACGTCTCGACCGAGCGCACCAGCGCTTCCGGCACAACGATCCAGCCCACGCGCCAACCGGTCATGCAGAAGTACTTCGAGAACGAATTGATGATGATCGCCTCGGACGAAAGCTCGGCGGCCGTCACCGCCGGAAACGCGTAGTCGAGCCCGTGATAGATCTCATCCGAGATGAAGCGGATGCCTGCGCTGTCCGCTGCGGCGATCAGGTCCGCCATGGCCTCACGCGTCATCATGGTGCCGGTCGGGTTCGCGGGACTGGCGACCAGCACACCCTTCAGCGGTGTCTTGCGGTGGGCCTCCAGCAACATCTCTCCGGTGAGAGCGTGCCGTGTGGCATTGGTCGTTTCGATCAGAACGGGCTCACATCCGAGGGCACGCAAAATGTGCCGATACGGCGGATAGCCGGGAGACGTGATGGCAACACGATCGCCGGGCTCGAACGCCGACAGAAACGCGAGAACAAAGGCCCCCGAAGAGCCCGTGGTGATGACGATGCGCCCGGGATCGACGTCCTGCTTGTAGGTTTCGCGGTAGTGGCGTGCGATTCGCTGACGCAGCGAGGAGATGCCGACAGCGGCGGTATAATCGATCTTCCCGACATCGAGGGCTGCGCGCGCAGCCGCGATTGCGGTCTGCGGCGCGGGAGCCGCAGGCTGGCCAACCTCCATATGGATCACGTGGCCGCCTTGGGCCTCGATCCTGGCGGCGGCCGCCATCACATCCATCACCATGAACGGCGGAACATTGCCGCGGCTGGAGGGTGTCAAAAGGCTTTTTGCCTTGTCTGTAAGCGTCACATCCAGTGTCCTGAATCCGAAGTTCGCCTCGTTTGCATCACTCTCCATAGCGAACTTCGGATTCAAAAAGACACTGGAAAATTACAATTCTAGTGTGGTTTTGGTTCGCAAGTCCGCAAATGTGCGCGCTGTAGAAGTAATGCGGACTTGCGAACCACCACACTGGCATGAAATCTGCTATTCTCGGGAACCGCGGCATGCAAGGAAAGCATGCGGCAACGTGCCGTTGTACCGCCGCATTCGGCGTCTTGTTAGACCGTGTTTTTAGCACCCTACAGGCCGCCGCTCCATTGCCAAGCTCGCTGACCAAGCCATGACAAATGCCCTCTTGACCGCGCCAGCCACCCGCTCGCCGATCCGCGCCGTTCTGCGGCGCGCGACCGCAGTCGTCACTGCGGCGGCACTGCTCGCCGGGTCATGGCCGGCGCATGCACAGCAAGGGGGGCCTCCTCTTCTACGCGACGCCGAGACCGAACAGCTTCTGCGCGACTACACGCGCCCGATCCTGCGCGCGGCAGGGCTGGAGAAGCAAAACATTCAGGTCGTCATTATCAACGATCCGGCATTCAACGCCTTCGTCGCCGACGGTCGCCGTATTTTCGTGAACTACGGAGCGTTGCGCGAATCCGATACACCGAACCAGATCATTGGCGTGCTGGCCCATGAAACGGGCCACCTTGCCGGCGGACATCTTGCGAAACTGCGCGAACAGATTTCGCGAGCACAGACCCAGTTGATCATCGCCATGCTGCTTGGCCTCGGCGCCGCTGTCGCCGGCGCGCGTTCCGGTGCAGGAAGTGCCGGCGCTGCTGCAGTCGCCGCGCCTCAGGCCGCGATCATGCGCACGATGCTGTCCTACCAGAGGCAGCAGGAAGAAAACGCGGACAAGGCGGGCGTGAAATTCCTCAACGCCACCGGCCAGTCATCCAAGGGGATGTACGAAACGTTCAAGCGATTCTCCGAACAGGGCCTGTACGCTTCGCGCGGCGCCGATCCTTACAATCAGTCGCATCCGATGCCAGCCGAACGCGTCAGGGCGCTGGAGGAACTGGCGAAATCGAGTCCATATTGGGACAAGAAAGACGACCCCGCGTTGCAGCTCCGCCACGACATGATGCGCGCCAAGGTGTCCGGCTTCATGGAGCGCGCCGATACCGTCTACCGCCGCTATCCGTCATCGAACGATAGCCTTCCCGCACGTTACGCCCGCGCAATCGCTACCTATCGTCACGGCGATCTGCGCAGTGCCCTCGCCCAGATCGACTCCCTGATCAAGGTCCAGCCCAACAATCCTTACTTTTACGAGTTGAAGGGTCAGGCGCTGCTTGAGGGGGCCAAGCCCAATGAGGCCATCGCGCCGCTTCGCAGGGCGGTTCAACTGTCCAACAATGCGCCGCTCATCGAGATGTTACTTGGCCAGTCCTTGGTGGCATCGGACAATAAGGCTTACGCTGAGGAAGCTATCAAGATTCTGCGGGCAGCGCTCGTGCGGGAACCGGAAGCGGCGCTCGGCTATACGCAACTCGCAATGGCTTATGGCCGCAAGGGCGACTATGCAGAAGCCGATCTCGCCTCGGCCCAGGCAGCCTATCTGCGCGGAGACCAGAAAACGGCGCGAGATCTCGCCTCGCGCGCAAAGACTCGGTTTGCCATCGGCACCCCCGGGTGGGTCAAGGCCGACGATATCGTTAATACGAAGCCGATAAAGAATTGAACGGTCCACACAGTCACGAAGGAATGCTCATGGTTTCGCTCCGCTCTCTTGCTCCGTTCGCCTTCACGCTGGTGCTGGGTCTGCCCGCCGTGTCGTATGCGCAGTCGTTCAGCGACGCGCAGAAGAGCGAGATCCAGAAGATCATCAAGGACTATCTCGTCGCCAATCCCGAGCTGCTTGAGGAGATGTCGGCCGAATTGCAGAAGCGGCAGGCGGCCGCAGAATCGGAAAAGCATCGCGCCGCTGTTCAGAAAAATGCAGACGTGATCTTCAACTCGCCGCGCGGTGTCGTTGTCGGTAACCGGGACGGCGACGTGAATTTCGTCGAGTTCTTCGATTACAACTGCGGCTATTGTAAACACGCGATGGCCGACATGCTCACCCTGATGAAGTCGGACTCGAAGCTGCGTGTCGTACTGAAGGAATTCCCCGTTCTCGGACCGGGCTCGGTGGAGGCAGCGCAGGTCGCTGTCGCGGTCCGCATGCAGGACCCGAGCGGGAAGAAGTATCTGGACTTCCATCAGAAGCTGCTGAATGGGCGCGGACAGGCCGACAAGGCGCGCGCCATGGCGGCGGCGAAGGAAGCGGGTCTTGATATGGCCAAGCTTGAGAAGGACATGGCCAGCCCGGAGGTCAACGCGACGCTGAACGAGAACTTCAAGCTCGCCGAGGAAATGGGCCTCAACGGCACCCCGAGCTATGTGATCGGAAAGGACGTGGTGGTCGGTGCTGTCGGCGCGGCGGGTCTCGCCAAGAAAATCTCGGAAGCGCGCTGCGGGAAGGCGACCTGTTAGGCCGGGCCGCCCTTAGGCGGAGCATCCGCCTGGACAATCGTTAAGATTGGTTAACCAGTGAGTTCAGAGTGTTCCACCAAGCTTTTCAGGTGATTTCTGAATGATTTGGCGGGGGATGGCGAAGCCGATCAGGCTTCCCTCCCGGCCCTATGTTGCCTATAAACCGCCCCAAGCTGCGCGCACCCGCATTATTTCGCCGACATTGCTGGATTTGGTTTTCGGATGGCAAAGACGATCTATGTGCTCAACGGGCCGAACCTCAATCTGCTCGGCACCCGCGAGCCGGAGACCTATGGCCATCACACCCTCGCTGACGTGGAGAAGCTCTGCCACGACAGCGCCGCCAGCTACGGCCTGACGGCCGATTGCCGCCAGTCCAACCGCGAGGGCGAACTGATCGATTTGGTGCACGAGGCGGGTGCGAAGAAGGCCGCCGGTATCATCATTAACGCCGGCGGATATTCCCACACCTCGATCGCGCTCCATGACGCGCTGGTTGCCGTCAAACTTCCAACGGTCGAAGTCCACGTCTCCAACATCTACGCGCGCGAGAGCTTTCGTCACCATTCCTTCGTCGCATCTGCTGCCGTGGCAACACTGTGCGGCTTCGGAATCGATGGCTATCGCCTCGCAATCAGCGGCCTTGCCGCGAAGATCGGCGCCAAGGCGAAAGCCTGATACGCCTGCCTGTCATTTACTGAGAAAGCTTCGGATTACACATGGCCTCCTCGCCGAAAGAACCATCTGCCCCAAAGGAAAAACCGGCCGACGAGCGCGAACTCATTCGCGAACTGGCGATGCTGCTCGATGAAACCAATCTCACGGAAATCGAGATCGAGCGCGCTGGCTTGCGTCTGCGGGTTGCACGCAACATCAGCATCGCGGCACCGGTGTCCTATCAAGCTGCGCCAGCTGCTGCCCCGGTTGCCGCGGCAGCTCCCGTTGTAGCTGCAGCCGCTCCTGCCGATATTTCCAAGCACCCCGGCGCAGTCCCCTCGCCGATGGTCGGCACCGCCTACCGCGCTTCCGAGCCCGGTGCGAAGCCGTTCGTCGATGTCGGCAGCAAGGTGAAGGTCGGCGACACGCTCATTATCATCGAAGCGATGAAGACGATGAACCAGATCCCGTCGACGCGCGCCGGCACGGTCACGCAAATCCTCGTCGAAGACGGCCAGCCGGTCGAGTTCGGCGAACCGCTCGTCATTATTGAATAATCTCACCGTCAGGCGCTGCGATGTTCGACAAGATCCTGATTGCCAATCGCGGCGAGATTGCATTGCGCGTGCTGCGCGCATGCAAGGAGCTCGGCATCGCGACCGTCGCAGTTCACTCGACTGCGGACGCAAACGCAATGCATGTCCGCCTCGCCGATGAAAGCGTCTGTATCGGACCGCCGCCCGCGAAGGACAGCTATCTGAACGTGCCAGCGCTGCTCGCTGCATGCGAGATCACTGGTGCCGACGCCGTTCACCCGGGCTACGGCTTCCTGTCAGAGAATGCGCGTTTCGCGGAAATTCTCGCCGACCACAATCTGCATTTCATCGGCCCGAAGGCCGAGCACATCCGCCTGATGGGCGACAAGATCGAGGCCAAGAAGACCGCCAAGCGCCTCGGTATTCCTGTTGTGCCCGGCTCTGACGGCGGCATCGGCCCCGGCGATGACGCCATGGGCATCGCCAAGAAGATCGGATTTCCGGTTCTGGTGAAGGCGGCGGCTGGCGGCGGCGGCCGCGGCATGAAGGTCGCGCAGACTGAAGCCGATCTGATGCTCGCCCTGTCCACCGCGAGCAACGAGGCCAAGGCCGCGTTCGGCGACGGCTCGGTCTACCTCGAAAAATATCTTGGCAAGCCGCGCCACATCGAAATCCAGATTCTTGGCGACGGCCGCGGCGGCGCGATCCACCTCGGCGAGCGCGATTGTTCGCTGCAACGCCGCCACCAGAAGGTCTGGGAAGAAGGCCCCTCGCCGATCCTGAGCGCAGCCGCACGCGCCAAGATCGGTGAAACCTGCGCCAAGGCGATGCGCGAGATGCAGTATCTCGGCGTCGGCACCATCGAATTCCTTTACGAAGACGGCGAGTTCTATTTCATCGAAATGAACACGCGCATTCAGGTCGAGCATCCCGTCACCGAAATGATTACCGGGATCGATCTGGTCATCGAGCAGATTCGTGTCGCCGCAGGCGGCGACCTGCCCTGCGCGCAGGAAGATATCGTCATCAATGGCCACGCGATCGAATGCCGTGTGAACGCCGAGAACCCGGTTTCCTTCCGGCCTTCGCCCGGCAAGATCATGCAGTACCATCCGCCGGGCGGGCTTGGCGTGCGGATCGATTCAGCCGTTTATCAGGGCTATGTCATTCCACCCTATTACGACTCCCTGGTCGGCAAGCTGATCGTTCATGGCAAGACCCGTGGCGAATGCCTGATGCGATTGCGGCGCGCGCTCGACGAGATGGTGGTGGATGGCGTCGAAACCACATTGCCGCTGTTCCGGGGGCTGGTACGGGAACCCAGCATCATCGACGGCGACTACCACATTCATTGGCTTGAGCACTATCTGACAGCCGGTGACACCAAGTCGTCCTGAGGTTCCGGACCCTGAAATTTTGAGTTCCATCCATGGAACTAAATTCCTATTTGCGCGTGATATTTCACGTACGCTAGGAATAGGTTTCAGGGGTAGCAATTTGAATTTTCAGCGATTTATTTATCCCGGCAACACCGCAGGGCGAACGTGACACGGGATAAGGCCCGTCGGCGCACGCTCTGGCAGATTGCCTTGCTATCCGCGGGCTTTCTGGTGCTGGTCGCGATCAGCGTCATTTCCATCGTTCTGGTGAACAAGGCGCGCGACGACAGCCGCTGGGTGGTTCACACCGTCGAAGTCGAAAATCAGATATCGACCGTCCTGCTGGATATCCGGCGCGCAGAAAGCGCCGCCCGAGGTTACCTCCTCACGTCGCAACCGAAATTTCTGGCGGAGCACGAGGCTGCTATCCAACGCATCTTGCCGGGTGTCGAGACGCTCATAAGACAGACCAGCGACAGCCCAGTTCAGATCGAGAACAGCAAGCAATTCCGCGAATCCATCGAATTGCGTCTCACGGAATTCACCAAAGCTGTCGACTTCGTGAAAAGGAACGACATTCCGGGCGGCGTGGCAATGTTGCGCGACGGTAGTGGCACTGCCGTTCAGCGCATAACTGAGATCGCCACGGCCATGCGCGCGGAGGAAAACCGTCTTTTCCAGGCACGAACCGCCGCAGCCGACCGCAGCCAGACTCTCGCAGCGGTTGTCACAACAGCCGGTTCAGGCCTGGTGCTCCTTTTGGCTGGCGCCTCACTTTTTCTGGTGCGGCGATCGACGCGTGCGCGCGACGAAGCCGAGCGGCAACTGCGCGACAACAATCTTAACCTCGAAGCGACTGTTGAAACACGCACCGCTGATCTTCGCGAAGCGAATGAAGAGATCCAGCGCTTTGCCTACATCGTAAGTCACGATCTGCGCTCGCCGCTTGTGAATATTATGGGTTTCACAAGCGAGCTCGAAGAACTGCGCACCGACATCTTCACCCGTATTGCAAAATACAGCCGTGCCGCTGCGGCGGCGCCGTCAGTCCCCGAGCCCATCGTCGATGTAGATCCGGCGACAGCGCCGGAGCTTCAGGCGGAAGACAAACAGCTTGCCCAGGATTTCTCAGAAGCACTCGGATTCATCAAGTCGTCCATCGGCAAGATGGATCGTCTGATCTCCGCCATACTCAATCTGACACGCGAAGGTCGGCGCGAATTTCGCCCTGTAGAGGTCGATACCAGAGAACTTATCGAGACAATCATCTCGTCCATGGCGCATCAAGCGTCTGAGGCCAATGCGCAAATCCGCGTCGAGCCGCTGCCCAATATTGTCAGCGATCGCCTCGCATTGGAACAAATTTTCTCCAACCTCGTTGATAATGCTCTCAAGTACCTCAAGCCGGGCGTGCCAGGCGACATCCTGATCAAGGGGCGCCTCAAGCTCGGTTTTGTCATCATCGAAATCACTGACAACGGACGTGGTATCGATCCAAAGGATCACCAGAGGATCTTCGACCTGTTCCGACGGGCCGGTCTTCAGGATCGTCAGGGACAAGGCATCGGTCTCGCCCACGTCCGTGCATTGGTGCGCCGCATGGGTGGCACCATCAACGTCTCCTCAGAACTTCACAAAGGCAGTACTTTCACGGTTACATTGCCTGCGAAGTGGAATTTCGGAACTCAAGGAAAAGAAGAATGAGTCTGCCAGTTAAAATCATCATGATCGAAGATGACGAGGGCCATGCCCGCCTGATTGAGCGCAATATCCGGCGCTCCGGTGTCAACAATGAGATCTTGCCGTTCACCAACGGTACAGATGCGGTGAAATACCTGTTCGGCAAGGACGGCTCAGGCGTCGATCATAAGGATCAGGCGCTTCTGATTCTGCTCGACTTGAATCTGCCCGACATGACCGGAATCGAGATCCTCAAGCGGATCAAAGAAAACAGTCACGTCAAATGCGCGCCGGTTGTCGTACTGACAACCACGGACGACGAGCACGAAATCAAACGCTGCTACGAGCTGGGCTGCAACGTCTACATTACCAAGCCCGTGAACTACGAAAGCTTTGCCAACGCGATCCGCCAACTGGGATTGTTTTTTTCAGTTATCAAGGTTCCACCTGTCAAAACATGAAACCTGCAACGCCTCTTCTTTTGTACATTGACGACGATGCCGATCTTGCGCGGCTGGTCGAGCGCGGGCTGAAGCGGCAGGGTTTTGCCGTCGAACACGCGGCTGACGGCGCGAGCGGCCTTGCGCGCATCAAGCAAGGCGGGATCGATGTCGTCGCGCTGGATCAGCACATGCCCGGTCTCGATGGCCTCGAAACTCTTGCTGAATTACAGAAGATTCCGGACGCGCCTCCGGTTATTTTCGTGACCGCATCGCAAGACAGCAAAATCGCGGTCACCGCCCTGAAGGCAGGAGCTGCCGACTATCTGGTCAAGGATACGCAGGGAGAATTTCTCGCGCTGCTCGACGTCGCTGCACGAGGCGCTATCGAACAAGCGCTTGTGCGCAAGGCGCGCGACGATGCAGAAGCGGAAGTTCATGCTTCGCGGGACCGCTACGCGGCGCTCGCCGCCGAGCGCGAGGTCCTGCTGCGTGAAGTGAATCATCGTGTCGGCAACAGCTTGCAGATCATCGCGTCGTTGCTGCATCTTCAGGCTAACTCGAGTGCCGACGACGATGTGAAGGCCGCGCTAACCAATGCGATGGGACGCGTCGCCGCGGTCGCGCAGGTTCATCGCCGCCTCTACACGTCTCAGGACCTCAAGACGGTCATGCTGAACCAGTATCTCGAAGCCTTGCTCGAGGACCTGCGGCGTTCCGCTGAAGGCAACCGGATGTCGCGGCTGACGATGAAAGCCGACCCCGTCGAGATCGACCCGGATCGCGCCGTTGCGATCGGCATCATCGTCAACGAACTGGTCATGAACGCCGTCAAGTACGCCTATCCGGACGGTGCCGGTCCGATCCATGTCGAACTCCGGTCGTGCAACGGCGGCCTTGAACTGTCGATCACCGACGATGGCGTCGGCTTGCAGGTAAAGCAGGATCCCCGATCCACCGGCATGGGCCAGCGCATCGTGAGTGCGATGGCGCAAAAGCTCGAAACCAAGGCCGAGCGCGATCCATCCCACGCTGGAACACGTATCGTGCTGCGGCTGAAGAGCGCCGTACAGCCGCAAATCAAGCAGGTTGTCGGCACGGCTTGACGGTCGCGGAAGGCCGCACAACCTGCTATGATTGCGCATGAGTTCTCGCGACGCCGCATCGTCCGAAATTACGCCGAGTGTGTTGCTGCGCGCGTATGCTTGCGGCATCTTCCCGATGTCCGAAAGCGCCGACGACCCTACGATTTTCTGGGTCGAGCCCGAGAAACGCGGCATCATCCCGCTGGATGGGTTCCGTGTCGCGTCGCGCCTTGCGCGTACCGTTCGCTCCGACGTCTTTCGCGTCACCGTCAATACGGCTTTCAAGCAGACCATTGCCGGATGCGCCGCGCCACAGCCTGGCCGCGACGATACGTGGATCAATGGCCGTATCCGCGACCTCTACACATCGCTGCACGAGATCGGTCATTGCCACAGCGTCGAAGCCTGGCATGGCGATCAACTGGTCGGCGGGCTATACGGCGTCAGCCTTGGCCGCGCATTCTTCGGGGAGAGCATGTTTCACACCGAGCGGGATGCGTCGAAGGTGGCGCTGGTCCATCTCGTGGCCCGCCTCGTCGCCGGCGGATTCGTTCTGCTCGATACGCAATTCGTGACGGATCATCTGCGCACCTTCGGTGCAGTCGAAGTGCCGCGGCGCAGATACCGCACCATGCTCGATGACGCGGTCACGGGACAGGCCGACTTCTTCGCGCTTCCCGCAGACAGACCCGTTACCGGCACTGAAGCGCTGGCGTGCCTGACCTAAGGCCGATGGCCTGAACGAGGTTACCGCTGGAATGGCGGGAATGGATTCGGCGGCGGCAGCGGCCGCTGCACGGGCGGTTGCTTCGCCGGCCGCTTGGGCTGCTGCTGGGGCGGCGGAGGTGGCGCAGCTTTCGGCGCTTCCTGTTGAGCCACCGTTGCCGACGGACCTTTACAGTCGGTCAGCCAGATATCGTAGATCGGGTGCTCGACGCCGTGCAGACCAGGGCTGGCTGCGAACATCCAACCCGAGAAGATTCGCTTCACCTCGCCCTGCAAGGTGATTTCATCGACTTCGACAAAGGCGTCGGTGTTGGCAGCTTCGGTCGATGGCCGCGTGTAGCAGGCCTGCGGCTTGACGCGCAGAGCACCGAACTGAACGGTCTCTCCGATGTCGGCGTCAAATTTGATGATGCGGCCCGTGATCTTGTCGAGACCCGCAAAAACCGCCTGCTTGTTGACGATCTTCTGGGCCGGCGGTTCGGTCACGACCTCGTCGCCCGGCTGCAATGTTGCAGCCGTTGGCGGAGCGCTGCGCGGCTGCTTCTGACCGGGCGGCAGACCCGGCAACGGGTTGACCGCAGCGTTGTTCGGCGTGCCCTGTCCGGGTACGGCGGGCTGAGATGGAGCGGCCGCCGTTCCTGGAGGTGGCGGCAGCGGCTGGGTCTGGACATTTCCCGGCAGAGGCGCGCCCTGCCCCGGGGGCAGCGGACGGTTCGGTGTGGGAAGCAGACGGCCCTGCGGAGGAAGATCGGGCACCTCTTCCTCTTCCGGCTCCTGAATGGGCTCGCCGCGCTGCTGCACATTGGCAGGCGGACGCGGCGGCCTGTCGGAGAAGATATTGCCGATCTGGGCGTGCACGGGCGTTGCCGGCAGCATCAACAGGGTGGCGCTCAAGGCTGCGACAGAGAAGGTGGCGATGGTTCGGAGCATCTTGCGCAGCTTCACAGGAGCACGGTGCCGCAGGGTGCGAAGCGATTTCCGGAAAACATAGTGCTCCACACCTGTCGGAACGATCACATTCAAGATCATAAACTGATCCGGCCCCAATATGCGATTCAACCGAATCGTGTCCGCGTCATTCTACAGAAAACGGGCCGCGCGCAGATCATCGGTTAACACGCCGAATACGGCGGGGAAAGGGCGAGCCATTCACACCGCCCGCCGAACCAGACGGCTCGTTTGCCCCGGCGTTACTGTCCGGGGGTCCAAGACTGATAATCGCCCGTGGCCTTCGGCCGGCGACCCGCAGCGAGTGTCGAGCCCGATGGGCGATAAGCTGCCGGCGTACCGGTCATGTTCGGGCGGTGCGGCTTTTCCCACTCGCGCGGCTTGTAATCGGTCTCGGTCGGCGGCGTGTCCACAGTGTGGTGCAACCATCCATGCCAAGCGGGCGGAACGCGCGTCGCTTCGGCGTACCCGTTGTAGATCACCCACCGGCGCTCGAAGCCCAGCGTCGGATCGATTTTGCCGCCACGCGTGCGGTAGTAGGTGTTGCCACCCTCGTCCTGTCCGACCACCTCGCCGAACCGCCGCGTCCAGAGCAGCGTGCCGAATGTCGTGCCGCTCCACCACGTGAAAAAGCGTAGGAAAAACAGCTTCATGGCGAGAATCCGAAATGGGCGCGCAGAGCCGCGCGATGGCTGTTTGATGCCATCCGGGGTGCCAATTGTCCAGTGCTAACAGCAACTTGGTGCGATGCGTGAACCTCCGGGGCGCTGAGGCGTTGATAGCCCTCACCGCTCATCCCCTGCCGGAATCCTCACGATGATCGACGTCATCAAAGACGGCTATGCCGAGATCCTGAACACGCTCTGGCTGCTGCCGAACTGGCTGACGGCGTCCACACTCGTGATCGGTGGAATCCTCGTCGCGCTGATCGCCAACGCCATGATCGTTCATGCAATCAGAAGCACGCTCGGCGTACGTCATCCCAAGACCCGGTCGCTGCTCACCCGCAGCAAAGGGCCGCTTCGGCTTGCTTTGATCGTCCTCGCTCTGTCGCTCGTGGTCAGGGTTGCGCCCATTGGAGAGCGCGCCGCGATCGTCTTCAGCAACGTCCTCAACGTCGCCTTCATCGCGTTATTGGGATGGACCGCGCTTATAGCAGCCCAGATCGGTTCACAGGTTTACCTGCGGCGCTTCAGCCTGGAGGCCGAAGACAATCTGCTCGCGCGCAAGCATGTCACGCAGGTGGGCATCCTCAAGCGTGCCGCCGACACCCTGATCGTGATCATGACGGTTGCGGCAGCGATGATGAGTTTCGAGCAAGTCAGGCAATACGGCGTTAGTCTGTTCGCCTCGGCAGGCGTCGCAGGTCTCGCGATCGGTATCGCCGCGCGTCCCCTGCTCGCCAACCTGATCGCCGGCGTCCAGATCGCGGTAGCGCAGCCGATCCGGCTCGACGACGTCGTCTTTCTCGAGGGCGAATACGGCACCATCGAAGAAATCACCACGACCTATGTTGTCATCAAGCTTTGGGACTGGCGCAGGATGGTGGTGCCGCTGAGTTACTTCATCGAAAAGCCATTCCAGAACTGGACTCGCGAAACCTCCGCGCTGATCGGCTCTGTGTTCCTGTATGTCGACTACACCGTGCCGGTGGAAAAGCTTCGCGAAAAACTGATGGAAGTGGCGCGCGCCTCTCCGCTTTGGGACGGCCGCGTCGTGGTGCTTCAGGTCAGCGACGCCACCAGGGATCACACGATCGAGCTGCGTGCATTGCTGAGCGCGCGAAGCGCCCCTGCGGCGTGGGATCTGCGCTGTGAGGTGCGCGAGAAACTGATCGCCTACTTGCAGGAAGAGTATCCCGGCGCATTGCCGCGCCAGCGCCAGGAGTTCGTGTCGCGCAACGAACCGGATCAGGCCCCGCTATCGCCTCACACAATGGTATCGCATCACCGCGCTGGCTGAACCTGCGACACCGTTTGGTCGCAATCCATTCATGCTCCATTGGGTTTGCTCGTGCGAACGTGAACCTGAGACTTTTGAAAGCCCGGAACATCTCATGTGGGCTTCCGTTCTTTCATGAAGTTCACCCGGAGTTCGAACAGATGATCAATCTCAAAGTTTTCGGAACGGCGGCTCTTCTTGCGATCACCCCTGTGATCGTCGCCTCGAGCGCTGATGCACAAGTCCGCTTCAACGGCGGCGGCGCCTCCCGTGGCGGAGCGCCCGCGATCGGGGGCGGCGGAGGTTTTCGCGGCGGTGGTGCAGGCATGGCCCGCCCGAGCTTCAGCGGCGGTGGCATGGCGGCACGCCCGAACTTCGGCGGTGGACCGCGTGTCGGCAACTCCGGCATTCGGTTCTCCGGTCCGCCTTCCGCGGTCCTCGGAAATCGCGCGATCTCGGGCCGTCCGGTCGCCCAGCTTGGAGGTGGCGGCCAGTGGAACGGCGGCCGTCATTGGCACGGGCATAGGCCTTGGCGTGGTCCCGGCTATGGCTTCGGAGCAGGCCTGGCGCTCGGCGCAATCGGCTCATCGTATTATTACAACGACCCGTATTACTACGATAACTCCTACGCATACGCGCCGGATACCTACGTAGACGATGAACAGTATGCAGCCGCTCCGGCGGCTGACGGAGATGCGGCTTACTGCGCCCAACGCTACAAGTCCTACGACCCGGCGTCAGGCACGTACCTGAACTACGATGGCAACCGGTATCCCTGCCCGTAAGCCATTGCGAAATATCCGACTTCCGGCCTCTGGGGTCGTGTTCCTGAAATGGAACCGCCCCAGAAGCGCCTGAATCCAACCCAACATTGACATTCTCTGTATGGAGCAGCGCATCCCGCGCAGCTCCCGATGCAGAGTGATCGATGCGGGCTTGGAGTGAGGAAGATGATCACCTTTAGGAATGGATGCGCGATCGCAGCCGTTGCGCTGGCGCTTCCGATGGCCGCGATGTCATCCGGCCATGCTGCACCGCTGGCGCCGAACCAGTCTCTCGCGGCGGCTCATGCCGACGTCGACAATTCGCTGGTTACTCAGGTTCAGTGGCGGCGGCGCGGATATTACTACGGCGGTGCTGGCCTCGGTGTCGGGCTTGCCGCCGGTGCGCTGATCGGCGGCGCTATCGCCGCCGGTGCAAATCCCTATTACGGACCGGGATACGGGTATGGCTACGGTGGCCCGGCCTATTATCCTGCGCCCGCCCCTGTGGTGGTTGCGCCGGGCTATGGCGGCGACGCGGAAGCCTACTGCATGCGGCGCTACCGGTCTTATGATCCGGCATCCGGCACGTATCTGAACTACGACGGCAACCGCTACCCCTGCCCGTAAGCTTGAACAGCAGTTGATTTGAAAACGGCGATGCCATGCATCGCCGTTCTTGTTGGTGCTGAATGATGCTGGCTGACGTCGAGCCTAAAACGAAACCTTGACGCCGCCTCGGCCCGTGATGGTCTGGCTCTGGTCGGACATCGCGGTGAATTCAGCTGCGCCGTAGACGGAGACGCCAGAAGTGTTGCGCCAGTCGAACCCCGCCCCCGCGTAGAAGCCGACAATATTGCCCTTGCCGGGCGTCGCGAAGGCGAGGCTTTGTCCGAGCAAAACAGTGCTGATGTTGCTGTCGCCCACGCGCTGCAAGGCAATGATGCCCGCGGAGCCGCTTAACTGAAGTTGCTCGGTGGGCGTGGCATTCGTCGTATGCGTCAATTTCAGTTCGCCCCGCTCTTCGAAATTGTGCGAGGTGCGCGAAGCCACCGTCAAATTCGTGCTCGACCCGCTTTCCTGATAACCGCCGAAACCGGCTGCGAGATAGCGCACACGCGCGGACGGCGTCAGTGTCAGGTTATAGCCCAGCGATTGCTTCAGTCCGTAGGCGATTTCAGGACTGACGAACCAGCCATTGTATTTGCCCGCGGCGTATTCATAGCCGCCGGGCACAAGGTTATTGGCAATCGTGCGCTTCACGTCGTTGTTGCTATAGCCACCGAGCAGCGAGAAATCCAGGAACGCGCGGCCCATCGCATAGCGGCCATAGAGCCCGCCAAAAAAGATATCGCTCGAGATGTCGCCGGAATTCAGATCGATGGTCGACTTGATAGCGCCCCCGCCGATGAAGCCGCCGAGGCGCAGATCGGGCTGCACCGTCTTGTCGATGCCGAGCACACCGCCATAGAAGTAGCTTACAGAGCGCAGGGTCGGCGCATCGGCCTGCTGAATGCGCTGGCCGCCGAAACCCTGCGCCCAGATACTCGTGCCATCCGCCGCGGTGAAGCTTGGGTTGCTCAGAAGCACACGATCATTGCTTGCATAAGCCAGCGCAGGAATACCCGAGAACGCATCGTTGGCCATGTCCCGCGCGACGTTACCCGACGGAGCGAAACCGATCGCCGCCGATCCACTGCCGCCGATCGGCGCTGGATTGGTCAGGCGGCTTGTGACCAGCGAGGTGATCGTGCGCGTCACATCGACCACGTTGCGATCTGCGTTGGCGAACGACGTCGGGTCGAGAACTGCGACGGTGTTTCCGTTGATGACGTAAGGCGCGCCGCCTGTGACGTTCACAATCGCTCCGGTGTCGGTAAGACCACCGAAGATCCCGCACCCGCAGCCCGGCCCGCCGAACGTCAGGACCGATGAGATGTCGTGGCCGCTGAGAATGTTGACCCTGGTGCCGACGGCGAACGGATCTGTCACATCACCGTTGAGAATGATTTGGCCGACGATGCGCGAACCCGGCAGGATGTTCAGCGTTGTTGGCGTGGCGGGATCAAACTGGGTCAGATCAAGCGCAACGCCGGTTGGGCTAAGGCCATAGGTGCCATCGATCAGACCTGCGTTGCTGAACACGACCGTGCCGCCACCGCCGCCATTCGCTACATCGACTTCACCAAAAATCCGGCCTCCATTGTAACCGGTGACCGTCCCGTTGTAAGCGCCAACTCCAACGCCCAGGAAATCGGTATAAATCGTGCCGTAGTTGATGAACGTTGCGTTGCCCGTGCCGCCTGTGTTGCCGGCAAGAGTCAAAACATCTCCTCTAATCGTTCCATAGTTGATGAGGGTTGCGTTGCCGTCACCTCCACCAAGTCCCGTGGTCGTGATTACTCCGCCATTCACGTTACCGTGGTTTATCGTTGTCGCGTCACCACCCATGGCCGTCGCGTTGAAAATGCCGACCGGGGGGCCGCAGCAACTTCCGCTAAACAGCACCTTGCCGCTGTTGATGACGGTCGCGTTGCCTCCGTCGGCGGTGACGTTTGCTATCGAGTCAACCGTGCCCGAGTTGACCGATGTCGCGTTGCCGCCACCCGAACCGGAGCCACCGTTGTTGGTCTGCGTACTGAGAAGGCCGCCGATTACGCCGGAGTTGTTGGCGGTCGCATTACCTCCGCCGTCGGCGGTGGTGGCAACACTTCCGCCGACAGTGCCGGAGTTGGTCGACGTGGCATTCCCCGCGCCGGTCAGCGTGCTGATATACGATCCGATCGTGCCCGAATTGTTCGATGTCGCATTGCCGAGACCACTGGCCGAGGTATCAAGCATGTCGGCATTAATACCGGAGTTCGTCGCGGTGACATTGCCGTCAACGCTGGTCGTGGTGATGCCATTACTCAGACCCGAACTCGTTGTCGTCAGATTGAACGTGCCGAGTTGATCCTGAAGAAACGGAACGGCGGTGGTGCCCGTATTGGTGCAGGTGACGTCGCTCGCGCCGAGTGTCCCGACGCAGGCAAATTGCGCACGCGCGTCCGTCGATGGCAACGAAGCTGCCCCGACAATCGCAGCCATGATCGCGATGACAGGGAATCGCATCGCACGCGCTGTCTGCACGCGCGTCTCCAACGCCCTGTCCGCAACAATCGACGCCACGCCCCAACCCCATTCCCCGGCGGCAAGGTCAGCCACCGATTGCCCGCCGGAACCTAACAGGCTCAGGTTCCAGGGGCTGTTGTATTTGGGCTACAGCGCCGATTTATGAAGTATTTGCAGGCGCATTCTGCGCAGGTTGAGACATTCGCTTCTCAGGATCGCGACGCCAGAATGACGCCCCCGATGGTGAACCCGAGCGCTGCAATCTGGGCGACACCGAGCGGCTCGCCAAGCGCTGCGGCCGACGCCAGCACACCGATGACCGGCACCAGCAGAGTCCCGATGGCGGCGACCGATGCCGGCAACCGCTGGAGCGCGGCAAACCAGCAGGCGTAGGCGACGCAGAACTGGACCACGATCGAATAGCCGAACAAGGTCCAGCCAAGGGATGACAGCGCCATGAAGTGCGGCTGTTCGAGCAGGAGACCCGCCAGCCCCACCGGCACACAGCCGATCAGGATCTGCCACACCGCCGACGTCAGGGGCGGCAAGCCGAGTGGCCAGCGCTTTCCGAACACCGTGCCCAGCGCGAACAGGAATGCACCGGCCAGCGCCAACACAATGCCAGGCAGCTTGACGTAACTTGCGGCAATGCCCCCGCCACCCATCAGTGCGATAAGTCCGGCGATTGCCATTGCCATGGCGACGACGCGCAATAGCGAAATCCGCTCGCCGAGAATCGGCCATGCCAGCGCCGAGGCCCAGACCGGCATTGTATAAGCCATAACCGCCGCTTCGCTGGCCGGCAGATAAACCAGCGCCAGACCCATCAGCGCCATCCATGCCGTGACGTTGAGCAATGACAGCAACACCAGACGCGGCCACATCGCGCGCGGCACGCTCAGCGGCTGACGAAACACCAGCGCCAGCAGTGCAAGCAGAGCAGCGCCGATAATTCCCGACAGTCCGCGCACCGACAGCGGCGGCAATTCCATCAACAGGTGTTTGGTGACGGGCCAGTTCAATCCCCAGCCAACGGATGTTGCGACCAGCAACAGGTAACCGATTGTCCGCGTCCGCCGTTGTGCGGCGACTCGTTCTTCCGGCGAGGCTTCAGTCAGCGCGTCGGGCGGTGTGCGGCTATCCACAGGTTTGGTCCTTCGACCAGTGTGGTGGTTTGCAAGTCCGCATCGTTCCCGCAGCTTGTTCTTTTGCGGACTTGCGAACCAAAACCACACTGGAATTATAAGTTTCCAGTGTCCTTTCGAATCCGAAGTTCGCTTTGGACCCGCTGCAAGGTCAGGCGAACTTCGGATTCGGGACACTGGTGTCCACACCATGTGGATGACGGGGAGAAAGACCACGCACGCGGCACGCGATCCACCCGAAATCCGCAAAATACGCGCATACCAAAGGCGCGATTTTGGAGGCCCGCGACAAACCTTGGAGGAACTCACAAAGCGGTGAGATTTCGTCTTCCGAATCCACAAGGACTCACCGATACTTCCCGCAATGCGAACCAACCCGGCGACGATCCATTCCGCTGGAAATCCGCATTTTCCACCATATTTAGTATTTGATTCAGGTTTCGACACTAATCCTTGACGTGCCGGATGGAGTCGGCCTAGCTTTGGGACTGTTCGGCGCGGGGGTTTTCAGTCCCGCCGGGCACCTCCCGAAAAGGGTCGAGAAGGCAGCTCCGTCAGACCGGTCGAGGTCACGGGACGTGGATTTGTCTGCTCTTTTTTCGGAGCCGGAGAGCCATCCGGGCGTAATGGCAAAACCGCGGCAAACCGCGGCGCAAAAGGCGAGTTTGGGGCGTTCGGGCAAGGCCGGTTTTGGGGACCGGATCGTGTCCGCCAGAGTTAACAGGCCGCGGCTTCGGACCCGAATACGGGACGACGTGAACGGCAAAAAACTGCGAACGAACCGGTTCGCAAATTGAAATCTCCGGCTTACCGTCAAGGGACGGGAGCGCCGGCAAAGGACGGGGCACTACCATGCGCATCGAACGCCGCTACACCAAAGCCGACCAGTCACCCTACGCCGCCATCGACTTCCGGCTGACGACGAGCGAGATCCGCAACCCCGACGGCTCGGTGGTGTTCCGCCTTGAGAACGTTGAAGTGCCGGAGTTCTGGTCGCAGGTCGCCTCCGACGTTCTGGCGCAAAAGTATTTCCGCAAAGCCGGCGTCGCCTCGCGCCTGAAGAAGGTCGAGGAAGAAACCGTCCCCTCGTGGCTGTGGCGTTCGGTGCCGGATACCGAAGCGCTCGCCCTGCTCCCCGAATCCGAGCGCATCGGCGGCGAGCATTCCGCCAAGCAGGTGTTCGACCGTCTCGCCGGCTGCTGGACCTACTGGGGCTGGAAGGGTTCGTACTTCTCGTCGGAAGAAGACGCACGCGCGTTCTACGACGAACTGCGCTTCATGCTTGCCAAGCAGATGGTCGCGCCGAACTCGCCGCAATGGTTCAACACCGGACTGCACTGGGCCTACGGCGTCGATGGTCCCGGCCAGGGCCACTACTATGTGGATTGGAAGACCGGCAAGCTGACCAAGTCCAAATCGTCCTACGAGCATCCGCAGCCGCACGCCTGCTTCATTCAGGGCGTGGACGACGATCTCGTCAACGAAGGCGGCATCATGGACCTGTGGGTCCGCGAAGCACGCCTGTTCAAGTACGGCTCCGGCACCGGCTCCAACTTCTCGCGCCTGCGCGGCGAAGGTGAAAAACTCTCCGGCGGCGGCCGCTCAAGCGGCCTGATGAGCTTCCTCAAGATCGGCGACCGCGCAGCGGGCGCGATCAAGTCCGGCGGCACCACGCGCCGCGCGGCCAAGATGGTCGTGGTCGACGCCGACCATCCGGACATCGAGACCTATATCGACTGGAAAGTGAAGGAGGAGCAGAAGGTCGCCGCGCTCGTCACCGGCTCCAAGATCAATCAGAAGCACCTCAAGGCCATCATGAAGGCCTGCGTGAACTGCGAAGGTTCAGGCGACGACTGCTTCGATCCCGAGAAGAACCCGGCGCTGCGCCGTGAGATCAAGTTCGCGCGCCGCGCACTGGTGCAGGACAATCTGATCAAGCGCGTGATGCAGTTCGCCAAGCAGGGCTACACCGACATCTCGTTCGACACCTACGACACCGACTGGGATAGCGAAGCGTATCTCACCGTCGCCGGCCAGAACTCCAACAACTCGGTTTCGCTGAAGGACGACTTCCTGCGTGCGGTGGAAACCGACGGCGACTGGAACCTGATCGGCCGCACCAACAAGAAGGTGACCAAGACGCTGAAGGCCCGCGACCTGTGGGAAAAGATCGGCTACGCCGCCTGGGCCTCCGCCGATCCGGGCCTGCACTACAACACCACCATGAACGACTGGCACACCTGCAAGGCCAGCGGCGACATCCGCGCGTCCAATCCGTGCTCGGAGTACATGTTCCTCGACGACACGGCGTGCAACCTCGCCTCCGCGAACCTCTTGACGTTCTACGACACGCAGACCCGCCGCTTCGACGTCGAAGCCTATGAGCACCTCTGCCGTCTCTGGACCGTCGTGCTCGAAATCTCCGTCATGATGGCGCAGTTCCCGTCGAAGGCGATCGCCGAACTCTCCTACGAGTTCCGCACGCTCGGCCTCGGCTACGCCAACATCGGCGGCCTGCTGATGACCATGGGTCTGTCCTATGACTCCAAGGAAGGCCGCGCGCTGTGCGGCGCCCTCACCGCCGTGATGACCGGCACCAGCTACGCCACCTCTGCCGAGATGGCGAAGGAGCTTGGTCCCTTCCCCGGCTACAAGAAGAACGCCGCGCACATGCTGCGCGTGATCCGCAACCATCGCCGCGCCGCCCATGGCGAAGCCTCCGGCTATGAAGCGCTGTCGGTCAATCCGGTGCCGCTCGATCACGCAAGCTGCCCGCAGGGCGACATCGTGACCCGCGCCAAGTTCGTCTGGGATCAGGCGCTTGAGCTCGGCCAGCAGCACGGCTACCGCAACGCGCAGACCACGGTGGTCGCGCCGACCGGCACCATCGGCCTTGTGATGGACTGCGACACCACGGGCATCGAGCCGGACTTCGCGCTGGTGAAATTCAAGAAGCTCGCCGGCGGCGGCTACTGGAAGATCATCAACCGCGCCGTGCCGGAAGCGCTGCGCGCCCTCGGCTATCCCGAGAACGAGATCGCCGAGATCGAAGCCTATGCCGTCGGCCACGGCTCGCTCGGCCAGGCGCCCGGCGTCAACCGCTCGACCCTGAAGGCCAAGGGCTTCACCGATGAAGCGCTGGACAAGGTCGAGAAGGCCCTGCCGACCGCGTTCGACATCAAGTTCGCGTTCAACAAGTGGACCTTCGGCGAAGACTTCCTGCGCAACGAACTCAAGCTCGATGCCGAAGCGATCAACGCGCCCGGCTTCGACCTGCTCGCCGCGCTCGGCTTCACCAAGCGCGAGATCGAAGCCGCCAACGTGCACATCTGCGGCGCGATGACGGTGGAAGGCGCGCCGCACCTGAAGGCCGAGCACTACGCGGTGTTCGATTGCGCCAACCCCTGCGGCAAGATCGGCAAGCGCTATCTCTCGGTGGAAAGCCACATCCGCATGATGGCGGCGTCGCAGCCCTTCATCTCGGGTGCGATTTCCAAGACCATCAACATGCCGAACGACGCCACGGTGGAGGATTGCAAATCCGCCTATCTCCTCTCGTGGAAGCTCGCGCTGAAAGCCAACGCGCTCTATCGCGACGGCTCGAAGCTCAGCCAGCCGCTGAACGCACAGCTCATCTCCGACGATGACGACGAGGACGATGCGGTCGAGTCGCTCTACGAGAAGCCGATGGCGGCCCGCACCGCCCAGGTCTCGGAGAAGATCGTCGAGAAGCTGGTCGAGCGCATCGTCGTGATGCGCGAGCGCGAGAAGATGCCGGATCGCCGCAAGGGCTACACCCAGAAGGCCGTGGTCGGCGGACACAAGGTCTATCTGCGCACCGGCGAATACGATGACGGGCGCCTCGGCGAAATCTTCATCGACATGCACAAGGAAGGCGCGGCGCTCCGCTCCTTCATCAACAACTTCGCCATCGCCGTCTCGCTCGGCCTCCAGTACGGCGTGCCGCTGGAAGAATATGTCGACGCCTTCACCTTCACCCGCTTCGAGCCTGCGGGCCCGGTGCAGGGCAACGACTCGATCAAGTTCGCGACCTCGATCCTCGACTACGTGTTCCGCGAACTGGCGGTGAGCTACATGTCGCGCTTCGATCTCGGACATGTCGATCCGAGCGACATGGGCTTCGATGCACTGGGCAAGGGCGTCGAGGAAGGCAAGGCGCCGGAAGCACACGGCGCGACCAAGTATCTGTCGAAGGGCCTCACCCGCTCGCGCACGGACAACCTGGTTGTGATGCGCGGCGGCGCGGCGGCGATCTCCGCCAACGACGACAGCGCACCCGCGGGCGGCGCGAAGGTGACGGCGCTCTCCGGCACGCATGTGGGCGACAGCCTTGAGGGCGCAGCCGCGCTCAAGGTGGCGGAGCCCGCGCGCGACCTCTCGCCGACCGAAAAGCTGGAAGCGCAGCAGTGGAGCAAAGCCGGTTCAGCCGCTCAGGCCGCACCGAGCAAGGCCGAGCGCCGCGCGGAAGCCAAGGCTCGCGGCTACGAAGGCGACATGTGCACCGAGTGCAGCAACTTCACGCTGGTTCGGAACGGGACCTGTATGAAGTGCGATACGTGCGGCAGCACGACGGGATGTTCGTGAGGACTTATCTAACTTACCAAAGGGCGGCCTACTGGCCGCCCTTTTTTTTATAATTGAACCGATATATTTTTAAGACTGGAGCGAAACTTTTCATGTCAGATCAATTGATGAAAGAAGCGTACGATCAAATAATACAATGGCTCCAAGAAAATAAGCTCCCGTGGGTAGCTCAGCAGATTGAAGACGAGGTCATTATCGGAAAACCAAAACACGGACGCATCACAACCCTTCCAAGCCCGCAAATTGAGCGAGGCGAGCGAATCCGCGAAACTAAAAAGGCTTCTATACCTGGCGAATTTCTGACGCGAGAAGACTATGCATCGTTAGAAAAACTAGAGATCGCCATCGGTGCAATGAATGCTGTAGTTGTAGGTGCAGTAAAAATTCAAGAGTCACTATTAAAAACTCTTGAGAACGGTTCTGTTAAACCACGCGTATTTTTCGCAGACCCGGACAAGACGACCGATGAGTATCATTTTCGAAGCGATGACCTAGCCCATAAAAAATTGGGCGCTGCAGAAATTGCAAAACTATTGATCCAATTGGAAGTTGAGGCCAAGCAATGACGCTCAACGCAAGTCTTTTGCACCAAATTCAAACAGCACTTTCGCACACGATTACTCCTAATGTTACAAGCGCTTCCAACGGGGACGATTTGTATGAGGCATATATCTGGTCAGTAGCGATCGAAGCAGCAAAGAATAAACAGGCGACCATAAACTTCAAAGACGTGTACGGGAATAATGTTTTAAGCGACTATTATTTTAGAACCTCGCCCAGCGAATTGTGGTGGAGTAAGCATCCATACTGCCACGCCGAAATAATCTTCCCAAACTGTCCAATTCTCGAAGCGCACACGGGCATATATGTTGCTGGAAGATCGGATGTTCGTCACGAATGTGACGTAGCCATAATTCACAAATCTGAAGCGGATATTTGCCGATCAAATCATGTATTGCCGCGCTCATCAAAAGTGCTACTCGCGGTGGAGTGCAAATTCTACGTTAATTCAAAACCCGGCTTAGGATTAGCTCGAAGCTTCTTAGGACTTCGCGAAGAAATACAAAGAGAAAACCGCTTCTTCATTGCTACCTCGCATTCAAGAAGTGTCGAAAAATTACTGGCAAAACACACACGGGATTATGATTTGAAGTTTACCCCTATATTCCCTCATAACGTCGATGTTATGCGTGGTATTTTCGAGTCTGTATTTGCAAAATTCAAAGGACAACACAGCTAGTATTTTACGACGATTTTTGACTAGCCCGCGTAGCCCGGATGGAGCGAAGCGAAATCCGGGGACGATCATATTCCGCAACCCTTATTGCGCTTCGCTCCATACGGGCTACAGGCCGTCGCGGTCGAGAGATTGCGTGCACTAACCGCTCGTCATTGCGAGCGCCAGCGAAGCAATCCACCCAGAATGCGCCGCAAGCAAAAGCTGGATTGCTTCGTCGCTGTCGCTCCTCGCAATGACGCGCTTAGCCTCCTTGCCTTACGCGCCATCCTCGCAATGACGATCTTTCACGACCTTGCCCCACACACACCCAATCCCCATCTACGGCGGACCCGAACACGCACGAGTCCCCCGCCTCCATGAAGAAAATCGGCTTTCTCTCCTTCGGCCACTGGTCGCCGTCGGCGCATTCACAGACACGCTCGACCGCTGACACGCTGCTGCAATCCATTGATCTCGCCGTCGCAGCCGAGGAGCTTGGCGCGGACGGCGCGTATTTCCGCGTGCATCATTTCGCGCGCCAGCTCGCCTCGCCCTTCCCGCTGCTGGCCGCCGTTGGCGCAAAGACCAGCACCATCGAGATCGGCACCGCCGTCATCGACATGCGCTACGAGAACCCGCTCTACATGGTCGAGGACGCGAGCGCCGCCGACCTCATCGCGGGCGGACGCCTGCAACTGGGGATCAGCCGCGGCTCGCCCGAGCAGGTCATCGATGGCTGGCGCTATTTCGGCTATCAGCCCAATGAGGGCGAGACCGACGCCGACATGGGCCGCCGCCACGGCGAGGTGTTTTACGACATGCTGCGCGGCAAGGGTTTCGCGCAGCCAAATCCGCGCCCGATGTTTCCCAACCCGCCTGGCCTCCTGCGGATCGAGCCGCATTCCGAAGGCCTGCGCGACCGCATCTGGTGGGGCGCGGCCTCGAACGCGACCGCGCAGTGGGCGGGCAAGCTCGGCATGAATCTTCAAAGCTCGACATTGAAGAAGAACGAGACCAACGAGCCGTTCCATGTGCAGCAGGCCAAGCAGATCCGGCTCTATCGCGAAGCCTACAAGGAAGCGGGCCACACCCGCACGCCGCGCGTGTCTGTCAGCCGCAGCATCTTCGCGCTGATGAACGATCGCGACCGCGACACTTTCGGAAACGGTGGCGATGCCGGCGACCAGATCGGCTTCATCGAGGCCGACATGCAGGCGATCTTCGGACGCGGCTATACGGCAGAGCCGGACAAGCTGATCGAACAGTTGAAGACGGACGAGGCCATTGCCGAGGCCGATACGCTGTTGCTGACGGTGCCCAATCAGCTCGGCGTCGATTACAATGCCCATGTCATTGAATCGATCCTGAAACATGTGGCCCCGGCGCTGGGCTGGCGCTGAACGGATACGACGTCATCCCCGCATTGCACTCGCTCCATGCGGGCTAAGATAAGTCCCGCGCAAACGCTTTCACCGCCTCCCGAACTTCCCTCCGCCGGCGGCAAGCCGTAACGTCCTTTCTCCGGCTTGCGCCAGATCAATTCGAGGAAGCGGGCACCGGTCTAGCCTCCGACTCCTGCGATGATCGCAGTGATCCGGAGGATGCCATGTCCACAGCCCTTCAAGCAGCCCTGTCGTGCGCAGCCATCTTCTTTCTCGCGTTCGCCGCGATCTGGGCATTCTGGTTCGTCGAACGGTTGCGGGGCGACTCCGCACCGAACATCGATAAACTCACCGGCGATATCGTGAAGCGCGGCAGATCGCGCGCCTGACATGGATGAAGCGAAGCGGAGTCCGGGGTCGCGCTCTCCCACGCAGATTCCGGATTGAGCTTCGCTTCGCGCCGTATCGTGCGGCCCTGCAGCAATTCCCGCACCGCACATAAACGTCCGCCGATACGTCAGCCCTGCTGCTGGAACGCCTCGGCGCTCCGCGTATTGTCATCTCCTGAGGCGAGCGGAGTGACGCGCATGCGGCTTCATCTCGGCGACGAGAAACATGAAACGCAGCTGTGTCTGGCGTTGGTGATCGCGATCATGATCCTGACGGGGTCCGCGATCCTGTACATGGGTACACACTATCAGGTGACAGCGCAGACCGTGAAGCGAACCCCGCTCGCCTCGCCGCTCTAACCGAGCGCCACGTCCCGTCGCGGCAGATGCCGGGTTCCGCTCGTCCCCGCGAAGGCGGGGACCCAGTTTTTAGATACTCCGGACGACATCACGATGAGAGATCAGCCCACAAATCACGCCATCCCGGATTGCCCGCTTCGATCAATCTCAGCTTCCAGCCGCGATTCCATTTCTTTAATTGCCGCTCTCGTATAAACGCTGATTCACGGCTCTCATGTACCTCGTACCAGACCAGCATCTTCACCTCATAGCGGGACGTGAAGCCCGGCACCGCGTTCGTCCGATGCTGCCAGATACGGCGCAGCAAATCGTCAGTCATGCCGACATAGAGCGTGCCGTTGCGCTGGCTCGCCAGCATATAAACGAAAAAGCTCATGCACTGTCGCCTCTGGATCCCCGCATTTGCGGGGATGAGCGGAGCGGGGAATTGCTCGCACTTTTTTACACCCTGTCGCATCACCCGCTTGATCTTCCCGCTTTTCCGCGCGCCTTTCCAATCCTTTCCGGCCTGTGTAGGATTCGCGGATAACAAAAGCCGCGGCTGGCTCACCGGCCAGACATCGCGGATATGGAAAGGAAACGCTGTATGAAGTCCCTCGTCCGCGCGCTAGGTGCGCTTGTCGTCATTACCGCCTCTGCCAGCAGCGCATCGGCCCAAACTCAAGGCTGGCCGAACCGGCCGATCCGCATGGTCGTGCCTTATACGCCGGGCGGCTACACCGACATGATGGCGCGCCTTGTCTCGGAGAAGGTCGCAGCCTCGCTCGGGCAGAGCATCGTGATCGAGAACAAGCCGGGCGCCAACGCCGCCATCGGCACCGACACCGTCGCCAAGGCCGCGCCCGACGGGTACACCTTCGGCACCGTGATCGCGGCGCATTCGGTCAATCCCTCGCTCAAGGCCAACCTGCCCTACAACACGGAAAAGGATTTCACCTACGTCTCGCTGATGAGCGTGGCGCCGCTGATCATTGTCGCGACGCCGTCGCTGCCCGCGAAGAACATGCAGGAGCTGATCGCGCTGGCGAAGGCGAAGCCCGGCCAGCTCAATTTCGCCTCCAGCGGCATCGGCTCCGCCGCGCACCTGACCATGGAAATGCTCAAGAGCCGTGAGGGCATCAATCTTCAGCATGTGCCTTACAAAGGTACCGCAGGCGCGCTGCAGGATCTGGTCGGCGGCCAGATCAACGTGATGTTCGATATCATCGGCCCCCTGATGGAGCAGGTGCGCGCGGGCAACGCGCGGGCGCTCGGCGTCGCGGCGAAGGAGCGCGTGCCGGCGGCGGGCGACACGCCGACGCTGATCGAGCAGGGCGTGAAGGATTTCACCTCCGGCACCTGGGCCGGCATCGTCGCGCCTGCGGGCGTGCCGAAGGAGATCGTGGACCGCATGTCCGCCGAGGCCAAGAAGGCCCTCGCCGATCCCGACCTGAGGAAGAAGCTCGAGCAGCAGGGCATCGTCGCCATGGGCACCTCGCCGGAGGAGTTCAAGGCGTTCGTCGGCGAAGAGATCGCGCGCTGGAAGCAGGTCATCACCGCAGCGGATATCAAGGCGGAATAAAGATAAGGCAAACAACGGAAAAGGGCGGCTGATGCTCGATCAGCCGCCCTTTACACGTTCTATATCTTAGCTTCGTTTAATCTCTTGCCGTACGGAGTCGCATCTCTTGCGGCACCACGCAAACAAGCGAGACTTACTGCGTTTCCAGCTTGAGCGTGCGCGCCATTGCGCTGAACTTCTCCTGCTCCTTGCGGAAGAACGCCTGCGCTTCATCGACGGTCATCGGCGGCATCTGCCGCGAACCCTGAATGTTCACCCGGTCCATATATTCCGGGCTCGCGACCCAGACATTCGCCGCGTCGTTCATGCGCTTGATGATCGGCTCCGGCGTGTTCGGCGGCGCGAACAGTGCCGACGAAATCGTGTATTCGAAATTCTTCAGGTTCCCTCCGCTCTCGCTGATGGTCGGCACATCCGGCAATTGCGGGCTGCGCTTGTCGCCTGCGACCGCGATGGCCTTCACCTTGCCTCCCTTGATCAGTTCGAGGACAGGACCGCCCAGCGGCGCAAACGTGAGATCGAGATGCTGGCCGGTAATGTCCGCCATGACCGGCGCGACGCCCTTGTACGGAACTTCGAGGAACTTCGCATTGGTCCGCACCTGGAAGTCGGCACCGACGATATGTGCGGTCGAGCCCCTGCCCCAGTGACCGAGCGTCAGCTCCTTGTTTCCGGGCTTCGTTGAATAGGCGATCAACTCGTCAAGCGACTTGAACGAATGCGCCGAACTGGACACGAGGATGAAATCCGACGTGCCGACCAGCCCCAGCAGCTTGAAGCTTTCCGGCTTGTATTTCGCAGACACGATCGTGAACGGCGCGGTCACAAGATCCGACACCGTCGTTCCGAGCAGCGTGTATCCATCGGCGGTGGCGTTGAGCACCGCCGTTGCGGCGATCGAACCGGCAGCGCCCGCGACGTTTTCCGTCACCATTGTCTGGCCGAGGTTACGCTCCAGAATCTGGTTCGCCGCGCGGATCGCCGCGTCGGCAGGTCCGCCCGCAGGGAAAGCGGTCTTGATCGTGACGGGGCGCGTCGGGAAGTTCTGCGCCATGGCCGCAAAGCTCAGGCAGACGGCAAACACTGCGAGCAGCAGACCGTTCGCGGAACGTCTGAAGGATTTAAGGTACATGTCAGCTATCCCTTGTTCGTGTCCTCGGGGTTCATGTTCTTAGAATCTTGCCTTCAACTTCGTATTTGAGAAAAAATCATCATCGCGCGTCGCATGACATCCAGCGCGGAAGCTGATCAGGAGCCGTGGAATGCCGGATTGCTGCTTCCCGGCGGCCGCTCCATCTCAAACATGCGATCCTGCGTCACTTCCACATAATCGCCACCCCGCCCTGCGCGCAGGATCGGGTTCGCAAGTGCCGTCTGATAGACGCCGTCCTTGATGAGCGCCTTGTCGATGTAGACCGCGACCACCTCGCCGAGAACGAGCCACCCTTCGACCGCTTCGCCCTTCCAGTTCTTGAATTTGACGATCTCGGTCACCTTGCATTCCATCGCGGCACGGCTTTCCAGCACGCGCGGCACCTTGACGTGACGGCTGGGCGCCGTGGTCAATCCGGCGACATCAAACTCGCTGACGCCATGCGGGACCGGCGCAGACGTCTTGTTCATTTGATCGCCCAGTTCTTTCGTCACCAGATTCCAGACGAACTCACCGGTGTCCGAGACGTTTTTGACGCTGTCCTTCCAGGAGATCGATGCAAAGCCAAGGATCGGCGGATCGTAATTGAACGCATTGAAAAAGCTGTAGGGCGCCAGATTGAGTTGTCCCTCACTGCTCAGGGACGAGATCCAGCCGATCGGGCGCGGCGCAATGATCGCGTTGAACGGATTGTGCCGCAGCCCGTGCCCCTGCGAGGGCTCGTAATAATGCATGTGATCGCTATCCACGATTGCCCCCGGATCATTCACTGAATGACAGCGGACCGCAGGCGGCCGCACGGGACATCGCAACCAGCATGGCTGGGCGAGCGTTCATATCGTTTCCTCCGTAGCCCTTATGATCCCATTCACAAGAGCCGTAAGCCGGCTCCGAGACAGGTTTATTATAGTTTGAACGCTACAGTTCTTTTTTGGAACGTGTCAAGCTCTCCCCGCACGTCGCATCGAGCGCATGACGGGATGACGTGTCTTTCTTCGCGGAAGCCGGCTGGAAAGCTGTCCCTTAGACGCTGTGCCTCGGCTGGGCGATCTCGCCGCGTGTCGTGGCGATGCCCATCTCGAAGCTGTCGGCGATACGGCGAGCACGGATGATGAAGGCTTCCGCGACGTCACCACCGAAAATTTCGCGCGCGGTCTGCTCGAACAGCATTAGCCAGCGATCGAAGTGTTCGCCCTTGAGCGGCAACACGAGATGCGGACGCATGGGGCGGCCGTTATAGCGGCCGGTCCGCAGCACCATCGACGACCAGAAATCGCTGATCTGCGCGATGTGATGATCCCAGTCCTTTACCGCCGCATTGAAGATCGGGCCGATGAGATCGTCCTCGCGCGCGCGGCCGTAGAACGTCGCGACAAGTTTCGCGATGTTCTCTTCGGTCAGCTCAGGATGGAAGGTGTGAATGACGGGATTGGCGGGTAAAGTCATATGCCCGATGTAAGCCGCTCCACGACCGGAGGCAACCGGTGCAACGCACACCTGCCGGTACGGAAGGGCTGCGCTACTTGCAGATCTTGTCGCGCCGCTTGTCCTGAAGCCGCCGTTCGCAATGGGTCGTGCAGTGCTTGCCCGATATCTTGGTGCAATAGGCGACGCACTTGTCGTAGTCGCAGCCCCACGCGTCAGCGGCGCGGGCGGTGTCCGGCACGGACGCGAAAATCATCACGATAACAGAAGCAACCAGCATTCTGACGAGCGACATGTCGACCTCCGCATCAAACCTGAGAACCGGATCAAGACTACACCAGATCGGCCCCGCACGAACTATCCAAACAGACAGCCGATACATCCACCAACCGCACTTTCCGTTTGACCGGCATTTGCTCCCGGCGGAGACTGATCCACTATTTCCTGCCGCGTGAGACCATTCATGCCCGATCCCGTGGAGAGCACACCGAGACCGAACCGCTCGTGGTGCCGAACGCTCGCGCTGTGTGCCGCAATGGCCGCCGCTGTAATTGTGACACTGTTCGCCGCCGGTGCACCCGCATCCGCACGCAGCAAATCCAATCAGATTCAATACGAATATGTGCCACCGAAAGACCCCGCGCATCAGGCCATTTACGACCAGATGAAGCAGGGCCGCGCCCTCGAGAACTTGCAGGAGTTGCTCAGTCCGCTCCGCCTGCCCTATCCGCTGAAACTCACGGTCGCGGGCTGCGACGGCGTCCCGAACGCCTGGTACAGCAACGAGGTGGTCAAGGTCTGTTACGAATTGCTGGCGGAGTTTCTGAAGCACGCATCGAAGCAGGAGCTTCCCATGGGAATTACCCGCGCCGATACCATTCTCGGCCCGGTTCTCGATGTCTTCCTGCATGAGACCGGCCATGCCGTCTATGACATGCTGCAGATCCCCATCCTTGGCCGTCAGGAAGACGCCGCCGATCAATTCGCCGCCTATGTCATGCTCCGGCTCGGCAAGGAGGAAGCGCGCAAGCTGATCCTCGGCGCGGCCTACGGGTACAATATCCAGATGCCGCAAGGCGTGCGGGTCACCATGGAGGTGGATGCATTCTCGAACGAACACTCTCTGCCCGCGCAGCGCGCCTATAACGTCCTGTGCATTGCTTACGGCGCTGACAGCAAGCTGTTTGCCGATGTGGTCGAACTGGAATTCCTGCCAAAGAAGCGTGCCGAGCTTTGTCCCTATGAATACGAGGACCTCACCTTCGCCATGACCAAGCTGATCGGTCCGCATATCGACAAGCGGCGTGCCGCAAAATTCCACGAGGTCTGGGCGCGAACCGTCACCGAGCGGCGCGCCCGTCTCGCACGACCATAAGACAACGACCGGACGACCGCGCCGCCACTCGCGCGCGAGAGAGAAAAATTTTCCGGGACAGATTTTCCGCCTCCGCTGTTTGAAACAGCCTTGCGGCACTTCAGCATTTGATCAGGATCAAGGGACGCGTATGGTTTGCCGTGCAAAAGCCGGTGAGCACCAAGGAGCCAAAGATGTCCGCATCTGAAATCGCAAACCGTCACTTCGCGGCAGCCATTGCCGAAGCCGCAGCGTCAGGACAGGACAGTGACGGGGTGTGCCGTGCGCTGCTGGGGCTGGTCGTCTCGAAATATCTGGAAACGCGCGGCGTGGCCGATGTCCAGTCGGAGTTGCGCTTTCTTGCCGACAACTGCGATCCGGACACCGACTTCGCCTTCATGCGTCCTTAAGGTGACGCGGCGGGTTTGGCCCGCCCTGACTCAGGCCTTTGCGTAGTTGTAGAAGCCTTGGCCGGTCTTGCGGCCAAGATGACCGGCGTCGACCATCTCCTTCAGCAGCGGCGCGGGCCGATACTTCGGATCGTTGAATCCGTTGTAGAACACCTCCATCACCGACAGCATGGTGTCGAGGCCGATCATGTCGGCCAGCGCCAACGGTCCGATCGGATGGTTGCAGCCGAGCTTCATGCCGGCGTCGATCTCTTCCGCAGACGCGATGCCTTCCGACAGCGCGAAGATCGCCTCGTTGATCATCGGGCACAGGATGCGGTTGACCGCGAAGCCCGGGCTGTTCTTCGCGGTGACCGCGACCTTGCCGACGCGCTGGGCGAAAGCGAGTGCCTTGGCGTGGGTGTCATCGGAGGTCTGGAGGCCGCGGATCAATTCGAGCAACTGCATCACCGGCACCGGATTGAAGAAGTGCATGCCGATGAAGCGATCCGGGCGATCGGTCGCTGCCGCCAGACGCGTCACCGAAATCGACGAAGTGTTGGTCGCGACCAGTGCACGCGGCTGCAGGTTGGCGCAGAGGTCCTTCAGGATCTTGATCTTGAGGTCTTCATTTTCGGTCGCGGCTTCGATCACCAGATCGCAGGACGACAGCTTGGACTTGTCGGTGGTGCCGTTGACCCGCTTGAGCACGGCGTCGCGGTCGGCCGCAGTCATCTTCTCCTTCTTGACGAGACGGTCGAGGCTGCCCCCGATGGTCGCGACGCCGCGCGATACGGCCGCGTCGGAAATGTCCACCATCACGACCTGGAGGCCCGCCGCCGCACAGATCTGCGCGATGCCATTGCCCATGGTGCCGGCGCCGATAATGCCAACCGTTTCAATCATATCTCGCGTCCTTTCAATGCTTCAATTCAAGGGCGCAGACCTCTCAGGAACCGTCTGCGCCGTCCATGGGCCGGGTATCTACTCTGCCCCGCCCGGCGGCGCTACAGCTAACATCCCGCAGGAACGCCCGCGCTTCCTGTGATTACGTCGGCAATGGCGTCCCCGCCTGCTCGGCCACCATGAATGCGGCGTACCACTCCGGCCAGTTGGCATCGTGCTGGCCGCCGGTGCGCTTCTCGTGTTCCCCATGCGCTATCGCCGCGCGGGTCAGTGCTGCCGCCAGTTCAGCTGATGATTTGAAGACCGTGTCCCCCGCCTCCACACGACCGGGCAGCCGCGTGGTGATTTCCTGAAACAGCCAGCCGTTGCCGTCCGGATCGTTGAACGAGGCATATGAGCCATAGCTGCTGCGATTTGGGGCCGGGCCGCTGACCCGGTGCCGCCCCGACAGGAAAGGCTCATCCGTGCCGGTGTGCCGCGCGCCGACGCCGTGAAACACCTCGCTGACCTTGACGCCCCGGCCAAGCAGGTCGTTGCGAGCAGCATCGATGTCGGAGACGATCAGATACAACCCCTGCGCGGAACCGGGAGCCGCCGCAGTGACATTCTTTCCGAAGATGACCGAGCACTCCGAGCCCGGCGGCGTGAACTGGATCACGCGCCAGTCGTCACCAGCGGCGAAGTCTGCGTCCAGCCTCCATCCCAATCCGCCGTAAAAGCTTTTGGCGCGATCGACGTCCGCCACGGGAATGACGACAACCTCCAGCTTCATGTCGGTGCTGCGCGTCTGGGGAGTGCTCATGTCCGGCTCCTTGGGTTTGGGTGCCTTGCGACCGAAGCATCGAGCCTACATGGCGGGCAGCCGCTCATGAACCCTCTTCCGCGGCCCCGCCCTGCATGGCCCCGAAAAATCAACCACAGACACCGGGCCGCCGGGAACCAAACCGCCAGCGAGCCGGTTTAACTTGTCATCCCGCCTGCGTTGGGGACAGCGGAGTTCCACAATGGACGATCAGGAAACCGTCATTGCGGCTGTTCAGGAGGCGCGTCGCATCCTTGGCCGCACCATTGGATCCAGCCCGCAGGATCGCGAGGCCACGATCAACGGTCTGCGATCCGTACTTGATGACGATCATGTCGTTCGTGCGCTGGAGCGGATCAGCCAGCGAAGCCGCAGGATGCCAAAGACCGTTGAAAGCCCTTGGAGTTAGTTGCCCGTATTGAGCACACAGGGAGGCCCCGATGGAGTCCACTCAGGCATTCAAGCATCTGCGCACGCTGATCAAGGCTGCATCTGAAACCGACGACCCGGTCCTGATCCACACGCAACTGACCATGATGACTGTCATCATCGACAAGGCTGCCCCGAAACGGAAGCCTTACGTGCCCTTGTGGCTGACGGGGCCTCGCTCCATCGAGCAAACATCCCAGGACGGCACCAGCGCGAAATGACACCGCGCGGCAGATCAATGCCGCTTGAAATATTGCACCTCCCGCTCGTGCTTTTCCGCGGCGGCGCGCGACCTGAATGTGCCAAGGTTGCGCCGCTTGCCGGTCTTCGGATCGGCCTTTCGTGAATAGAGCCTGTATTCGCCCGATTTCAGTTTGCGGATCATCGGACACACCTCTCGTGAGTGCGGCAATGGTCGCTAATGCGTGACGCGCGCTGTCGTTCCATACGTTCCGCGCCGCGGCTTACCCCGTGATACCGTTTCCCGTACAAGCGACGCATGACCAACGCTCTCCATTCTTCGTGTGACATCGCCACCGCGCAAATCCAGCCTTGCGGCGGCACTGCAGTCCGCCCCGGCCTTGTGATCGCAACCACCATCCTGGCGTCGAGCCTCGCCTTCATTGATGGCTCGGTGGTCAATGTCGGATTGCCTGCAATCGGCGCAGACTTCCACGCCGACGCCAGCCAGTTGCAGTGGGTGATCAACGCCTATCTCCTGCCGCTCAGCGCACTCCTGCTGCTCGGCGGCGCGGCGGGAGACCGTTATGGCCGCAGGCAACTCTTGATCGCTGGCGTCGCGCTGTTCGCGATTGCTTCGCTGGCCTGTGCGCTGGCGCCGACGCTGGGCTCCCTGCTCGCTGCACGCTTCGTCCAGGGCGCGAGTGCGGCAATGCTGATGCCGAACAGCCTCGCGATCCTCGGACAAACATTTTCCGGCGAAGCGAAAGGCCGCGCCATCGGCATCTGGGCCGCGACGGGTGCCGCAGCCGGGGCGATCGGTCCCGTGCTCGGCGGCTGGCTGATCGATATCGGAAGCTGGCGGTTCGCATTTCTGGTCAACCTGCCGCTGGCGGTCGCCGCCATCTGGCTCGCCTCCATCGCCGTGCCCGCCGACCGCGAAGAGTCGACGAATCCGCTCGACACCACGGGCGCTCTGCTCGCCACCCTCGGGCTCGGGCTGACCACCTGGGCCCTGACCGAAGGCTCCGCGCATGGCTGGTCGCTATTCGCCGTGGCGCTGATGGCGGCGGGGGGCGCATTCCTGATCGCGTTCCTGTGGGCGGAGCATCGCCGCGGCGACAGGGCGATGATGCCGCTGGTGTTGTTCGGCTCGCCGAGCTTCGTCGGCCTCACGTTGCTGACATTCCTGCTCTACGGCGCGCTCGGCGGCCTGTTCGTGCTGGTGCCGTTCGTGCTCATCACGGCGGGCGGCTACTCCGCAACGCAGGCCGGTGCGGCACTGCTGCCGTTGCCGCTGGTGATCGCCGTGGCCTCGCCGCTCGCTGGCGCATTCGCCGCCAAAACCGGACCGCGATGGCCGTTGATCATCGGGCCTCTTGTCGTCGCGTTGGGCTTTCTGCTCGCGATCCGGATCGGCGCGGCACAGAGCTACTGGCGCGATGTGCTGCCGGCGATGATTGTCATCGCGCTCGGCATGGCAGGTGCCGTCGCCCCCTTGACGACCGCTGTGCTGATGTCGGTGGACAAACACCATGTCGGCGCAGCGTCAGGATTGAACAGCGCGGTGGCACGCACCGGTGGCCTTGTCACAACCGCGCTGATCGGCGGAGTACTGGCTACGATGGGATCCTCCCTCCCCACCGCGTTCGGGATCGCGAGCGTTTGCGCCGCGGTGCTTTGTATCGGCGCATCACTCTCGGCGTTTCTACTGATCGCGCGCGATCCCAAGCCTTAGACTAGGACTCGTTCTGTCGGCACGGCTCGCGGAATGTCGGCTTCACTCCGAAAAAGACCGACATCGCAGCGAACGACATCGCCAGTCCACTGAAACTCTAGTTTGTATATTCCCAGAAATCGTCTGGAATAGAGCCTCCCATAGCGGTTCGCATGGCATCCCGGAAAAGTTTCGCTGCGGGCATCGGACGAAAAGCTATGGTGCGATCAACGATGAGTCCTTCGTCGTTTTCTTCGATAAGATCGAAACTTTCCAGCTCGTGACCCTGAATTTTTCCCTTCCATCTCAGTAAGGTTCTTCGGTCGTCCAACTTCCACTCACCTGTATAGGCACCTTCTCGTAGCGTGGTCGAGGTCGCGAAGATCTTTGCAAGAACCTCACGACCTTCAATGGTCCGTATCAACACCGGGCTGTGAAAAACAACATTCGCGGCGAGAATATTTTCGTAGTCAGCCACGGTGGCGTCGCCTGACTCACGAAGTTTTCGAATGATATGCATGGCGGATGACTCCTTCGATGGGTTAGATCCCGCGTCCGCGCCCTAATACGGCGGCGCTTTCTTCGCACGCTGGGTCTTGGCGGCCTCGACCCACCACATCAGGTCATCGGCGAAACGCGGAAACGATCTTGCGAGCGCCTCGCCGCCCGGCCCGGTCGGCTCTCCTGTCGCGGAGAGCGATTGCCCGATCGGTCCGACCGCGATGGTGCTCGATGTCACCACCATGCCCATCTCCGACAGAGTTCCGTGCCAGGCCAGCGCCGCACGCGCGCCGGAGAACCGCCCCGCCGAATAGCTGGCGATGGCCGCCGGCCGCCAGAACCATTCTTCCAGAAAGTGATCCGTGAGATTCTTCAGGCCCGGCTGAAGTCCCCAATTGTATTCGCCGGTGACAAACACGAAACCATCAGCCGCGATGATCTTCTGCGCCAGCTCTTCCATCGCCGCCGGTGCTTCGCCCTTCGGATATTCCTTGCGCATCCGGTCCAGCATCGGCAGGCCGACGGCCTTTGCGTCGATCAGTTCGACGTCCGCGCCGCGCTCGCGCAAGCCCTTCACGATAAAATCCGCAAGGCGAATGCCCATCCGGTCGGAACGGTAAGACCCGTAGAGAACGAGAATACGGTCGGTCATGGATCACGGGACTCCTGTTGCGTCAGGATCACCGTAACCCGGACCATACATGACGCAACCGGAAGTTTTCGAGATGCGTCAGCGCAAGAAAACCACAACGGCGATGACCGCGAAGGCCGCGATAATTCCCAGATGCGCAAGACTGCGCGCGGCGGTTTCCCTCGCTGATTTCATGTCGCCTCCCCAGGCTTGTTGAACCCATGAGTCATCGATGGCCGGTCAAGGCCTTGTTGATTCAGATTTTTACGCAAACACCCCGTGTCGCGCCGACGAGTCCCCACCCTGCGGCGTACAGGAAGCGTGGCGAGATAATGAGGCCAGAGTTTGTCGTGGCTGCATTCTAAGCGCTGCGTGTCATCATCACTGCTTGGTACATGCAGTCGGCCCGCGCTTGCCATGCCGCAGAATGGTGCCGGACTTGTTCATCGTCAGCGTGATGCCGCGCCCGGTGTAGCGCGCACCCGTCAGCGTAAACCGCTTCCTCAATGCGACGGCCTTGCCATCGAGTTGCAGATGGACCTGCTTCGGATCGTATTTCAGGAAGGCTGCCGTGAAGCTCGCGCCATCCGCGCAGGTGAAGCTCTGGAAGGTCTGTGCGGACAAGGGAGACGACTCCGCATCGACCAGAACGGCAAGCGCCGCAGCAAGACATACGACAAGCAGTTTCATGGTTCGCATCCCCGCTCCCTGTGGACAATGCCGACCGAACCACTCTAGCAGACCCACCTTTCCTGTGCATATCGCAACAGTTCCCGGGAGTTACCCCCTGCATGGCGGTAAACTGCGGCCGTCGCCGGTGCTTGCGATTTCGCAGGGGCCATCAGACGCGTATGTCCGCCGTCCTTCGGTCAGGAAGGAGAGTTCAGATGCTCGAAAACGTGCCGCTCCGGGATGCGAAACCGGCCGTGATCGTGTGCCCGGACTGCAGACGCCACCTCATGGAGGTGATGGACGTGCGCTGGGCGATGACCAAGCTCGAGTTCACCTATGCGTGTTCGGGCTGCGGCGCGGAGACCATCCGGGCGATCGCGGGCGACACCCCGGTGTTCGTCTCGCGAGCGTCGACGCATCTGCGCAGCCTGGAAATCTTCCGATTCAATCCGGAGCCTGCCGAGCGCACGCCACGTCCTCGCGCAACCGAAACTGCGATCAGCTCACACATCGCGCGAGAACAAAGAGCGGGCGAACGCTGACGCAACTCCGTCGCCGTCAGAAGCACAGGTTGGTGACGACCTTCCCCGACTTGTCCTTGAGCACATACGGACATTCCGCGCGCTTGAGCGCCGCCTTGGCGTCCTCGTTGCCGAGCGCTGCGGATTTCTCGTAGTAGGTTTTCGCTGCGCTGGAATCCTGCGGACCGCCGCGGCCTTCCTTCGCGAACGCACCCATCCGCTCCAGCGCGCCGGGGTGATCCTGCGCCGCCGCCTTCTCGAACAGGTTGCGCGCACCGGCGTCGTCCTTCGGACCGCCGACGCCATCCTGCAACATCAGTCCCAGTTGAAACTGCGCTTCCGCGTTGGTCTCCGCCGCCTTTGTCAGAAGACTGCGCGATCGTGCAGCGTCGGCGGGCGCTGGCGCGGCACCGCCCTTGCCCGACAGCGCGGCGAGATTGCTGACGCCGCGCGGATTGCCGCCCTGCGCCGCGCGCTCGAACAGCTTTGCTGCTGCGGCTTCGTCCTTCGCGATACCTGCGCCCGTCGCATAGGCGACGCCGAGTTCGACCATCGCCGACGTGCTGCCCTTGTCAGCGGCCTTGCGCCACGCGCCGATGGCTTCCGCGCCCTGGCGGTTCGCCGCATAGGCCCGCCCGAGCTGATACATCGCGCGCCGCGATCCGGACGCCTGCTTGCAGAACTTGATTGCGGTTGCGACATCGGCCGCCGCTACGCTGGGGACCCCTTTCACATCCGCAGGCTTGTCAGGGTCGGCGGGATCGGCGGCGAGCCGGTCGCACAGCACAAGATCGGCCGACTGCGCGTGCGCCGGCGCGTGATTGGCGGCGGCGATCAGCGCGAGCGCGGCGACGCTGAAAATATGTGCAATGGAAACTGCGGTCTGCTTCATCGGGAACCCGGATCACTTGATGATCTGTTATACCCCGACAACGGCCCGCACCGCTATGCCTTCAGCCAGTCCAATATCGGCGCATTGATCTCGCGCGGATAGGTGTGGGCGAGATCGTCGATCTCGCGATAGGTCACGTTCGCGCCCGCTGCGCTCAGGGCGCGCTGCGCCTGCCGCGCCACCTCGACCGGAAACATCCAGTCCAGCGCGCCGTGTACCAGATAGATCGGCAGCCCCTGCATGCGCTGCGGGTCGGCCATCGAAATCAGCATCGGATGGAATGTCGCGGACACCGGCGCAAGGTGCGTGAAGGGTGAGCCGCCATCGAGCGCGCTGACATAGCAGAACGTGCCGCCGTCGCTCATGCCTGTCAGCAGCCGCCGGTTGGGATCGACATTCCATTGCGCGCTGACCTGCTCCACGATGCGCGCGAGGTTCGGCGTATCGTTGTCGTCGCCCATCAGCGCCCACGTGCTGCCCAGCGAATTGCCTGCCGATGTCGGCGCGACAAGGATCGCACCGAAGCTGCGCGCGTCGCGCAGCCAGCTCCACAGGAAACCGCGGCCATGCCCGCTGCCGCCGTGCAGCGCGACCACAAGCGGCCACGCGCGATCAGGCGTGTAGGTTTCAGGCACGTAGAGCGAGAAGCCGCCGCGCGTGCGTGGCTCATTCTCAACATGAAAAACGCCAGTCTCATTCTCGCGGGGCGGCTGCATGGCGCGCGCCACCACATCAGAATCCGACCGCACCGACGGATCGAGAAAGAAACTGCTCACCGCAGGAATCATCGAAGCGAGCGGATAAAGCGCCTCCTGCGCACGCGGCAGATGACGCAGGGCCTTGAACACGGCGCGAATATCGCCGCCATCCAGCGCAGCACGCAACTCGGCAAACGCGGACAGGGCTTCGTCGCTCGCGGCGACAAGACGCTTGCCCACGTCGTCCGACGCATCGGACGGCTTGAAGTCGGAATAGGCCGCACGCAACGCCGCATCCGGCGTGCCGACCGCCTCCATCACTTCACCGAAGGCCTGGGGATCGAGGTGACGCGCGATAACGCCGAGCGTCTCGAGGCACGCGAACAATGGCGGCAGGATCGTTGCAGGGTCGGATGTCATCGTTCGAATTAGCCCCGGTCGTTGTTGAATTCGAACGTATCGCCCCCCAGAGGTGCTTGACCTTAAAATCCTTCGCAATGCACCTACGCAGACAAATCCATTCGCCGCAATTTTGCCATTATTTATCGTAAAACAATAAAAATATATCGAATCGAAAACAAATGGGACGTCCGCTATGGTATCAATCGCTTTATCCCCCAAGGAAAGTCATGACCACTTGCGGCGCATCGGGCGGATCGTATCGGTCGGATCCCTTGTCTGCGCAGCCGCAATCGTCATCGGCATTGCGACGGCCTGGTCGAACGATCAACTGATCCAACGCTGGATCGCCTGGCCCGGCCCGCTGGGCATCAAACCGATCACCGTCAACTTCAGCACCAGAGTTGTTGGCGCGCTCCTGAGCCTGATCGGCGCTGCGCCCTTCCTCTATGCACTGGTCCAATTGTCCCGACTCTTCTCGGCCTTCACCCAGGGCATTGTGTTCGAGATTGAAAACACGGCGCGTATCCGGAACATCGGGTTGGCATTGCTTGCACGCGTGGCGCTGTCCCCGATCATTCAAGTCCTCACCACCCTCGCTTTGACGATAAACAATCCGCCGAATGCCCGGATGATTGGGATCGAGCTTGAGGTAAACCAGTTTGCGACTGTGCTTGGAGGGCTCGCCCTCATCGCGTTCGCAAGCGTCATGCGGGAAGCCGTCCGCCTGTCCCGTGAAAACCGCGAATTCGTGTGACCGCAAATGCCAATTATCGTCAATCTCGATGTCATGCTTGCCAAACGCAAAATGCGTTCGCGAGAACTTGCCGCGCGCATTCATCTCACAGAGGCCAACGTGTCACTGCTCAAGTCGGGCAAGGTGCGTGGCATTCGCTTCGATACACTCGAGCGCATCTGTCTCGTGCTTGATTGCCAGCCCGGTGACATTCTTGAGTACTCGCCCCTGTCGGGCACGGAGTCTGCCGAGGCCATACCTGACGACATCCCGGTCACCGAGAAATCCTCACTGTAGAGGATACACCCTCTCCTTCTGAAGCAATCGATCGACAGTCCGGACTGTCATCCGACAACGGGTGACCGATTCCGCACGTCATCTCCACACCGGATTGCGCGGCGCCAATCTGAGCCGCCCCCTTGAAGAAACTACAAGAAAAGGAATATTTCGTGCGCCGCCGCTGTCAGTTCGCACTCGCTGTTGTTGTGCTTTCATCTATTCAGGCTGCCGGCGCACAAGCTCAGACGTCCTGCCGCTCGTTATTCTGTCCATCGTCCGACGCTCCTTCGCAGGGCTTCAACTGGACCGGATACTATGCGGGACTTCACGCTGGTTATACGCGCAACAGCGCGAAGGACTCGCCGCAGATCGACGGCGGCCATCTCGGCGGCCTTCAGGCCGGCTACAATCTTCAGATCGCCGGCAGTTCCTCACCGGCTGTGTTTGGCGTCGAACTCGAAGGGAGCTATCTCTGGCTGCAACGTTCCCGCCCTTCGCATATCAGCAAAACGATCGATCCGCTCTGGCTCGGTGCGGCAAAGCTGCGCTATGGCATGCCCATTGGCGGCTTCCTGCCGTTCGTGACCGGCGGCATCGCGATGATCTACCGGGAAAACACGAACAGCGGACTCGGCGGCAGCCAATGGCAAGCCGGTTATCTCGTCGGAGGCGGCATCGAGTATGCCATCACCAGCAATCTTTCGATCAAGGCCGAATACAACTACTTCCGCATGGGCAAAAGCCCGTCTTCCGATCGGCTCGAATTCCTGCAGACGCGGAGTCTTTCGTCGCAGGTCGCTAAGGCCGGCATGAACATTCGTTTTTAGTTACCTGGATTGGGACAACGATAATTTATTCTTCCTTCTCCGTCGTGAAGAACAGCGGATAGCCCTTGGCCTTCCCAAGCTCGGTCGCTTCCTTGGCCTTGGTCTCGGCGACATCGCGCGTATAGACCGCGATGACGCAGGCGCCCTTCTGATGCGCGGTGAGCATCACACGACTTGCCGTCTCCGCGCCCATACGGAACACCGCCTTGAGCACCGTGACGACGAATTCGCGCGGCGTGTAGTCGTCGTTGAGCAGGATCACCTTGTAGAGCGGCGGCCGCTCCAGCTTGATCCTGGTTTTGGTGGTGGTTTTCGGTTTGACAGTGACTGGGCTCATCAGGCGTCTCTCGGACCGATCTGTCTCGGACACATAGGCAGGCATTTGACTGGTATCGATCATCCGCGCCCCCATATTCGAGGGGTCGGGAACTTCGAGAGCCGCATGCCGCAGGTCGCATCAAGCGTGATTTCGCGCATCGATTATAACGCGCCGGCGCGCGAGCTTCACGTCACTTTCACGAGCGGACGGTCCTACAGCTATTTCGGCGTTCCCGGCGAGGTCTACTTTCAGTTCTGCCGGGCACCCTCGAAGGGTGACTTCTTCAACACCTTGATCCGAGACCGTTACGAATTCACCGAACATCGCGACGGCGGACGGCCTCAAGCTGGTTCAACAGACCTTGACTGACCGGTCTGCCGTGTCCTTTCGCTTCGACGATGCCGTGCTTTCGTCTCCCGAGCCAGTCCCTTAGTCTAAAATTGATACTGAAAGAGCTGCATCGCGGCAATCGGCGGCCTTTATGTCGCACAAAACTCATTTCTCAATGGATTCTTTCCGCTTGCACCGCCTTTTAGCCGAAGCTAATTTCAAGTTCTAAAATTGAACTAATGATCCGCATCGAATGGACGGGCGGCTTACGGGAGAGAAAATCACTATGTCGAGGATATTATTCGCCGCGCTGGCCGCATCGCTCACGCTGACCACGGCTGCCGTCGCGGCGGACGCTCCGGGCGTCACCGCCACCGAGATCAAGGTCGGAGCCACCTTCCCGTTCAGCGGACCGGCCTCCTCCCTCGGCAACGCAGGCAAGGGCCTGATCGCCTACGTCAATCAGGTGAATGATCGTGGCGGCATCAACGGCCGCAAGATCAACCTCATTACCTATGACGATGCCTACAGCCCGCCGAAGGCTGTCGAACACACCCGCAAGCTGATCGAGAGCGACGAAGTCTCGTTCATGTTCGGTCAGCTCGGCACGCCGTCGAATTCTGCGACGATCAAGTACCTCACCGGAAAGAAGATCCCGGACGCTTTCATCACCACAGGCGCGACCAAGTTCACGGACTCCAAGGAATATCCGCTGACCACGACCTCGCTTCCGAGCTACGACACCGAGGGCAAGGTCTACGCAAAATACTTCAAGGCGCAGCTTCCGAATGCAAAGGTCGGAATCCTTTACCAGAACGATGACCTCGGAAAGGACTTCGTCAACGCGTTCAAGCCGATCTACAAGGACGAATTCGCGTCGAAGGTGGTCGCTCTTGCCTATGAAGTCGCCGATCCGACGGTCGACTCGCAGGTCGTCAACCTGAAGGCAGCCGCTCCCGACGCGCTTCTGATCGCGGGCACGCCGAAGTTCGCAGCGCAGGCGCTGCGCAAGATGAACGAGATGGGATGGAAGCCGCTGACGCTCGTCAATTTCGTCGCGGCCTCGATCGGCAATACCTTCGTGCCGGTCGGTCTGGACAAGGTCACCGGCGTTCTGACCGCAGGCTTCCAGAAGGATGCGACCGATCCGAAGTGGAAGGACGATCAGGGCGTGAAGGATTTCACGGCCTTCGCGCAGAAGTATCTCCCCGGCGCCGATCTGTCCGACCAGAACTACCTGTTCGGATATCAGCAGGGCATGATCCTGGAGCAGCTTATCAAGCAAGCAGGCAACGATCTGTCGCGCGAAAACATCGTGAAGCAGACCAAGAGCTTCAAGGACTTTGCGCTGCCGACGGTTCTGCCCGGCATCAAGATCAACACGACACCCGAGGTGAATCAGGCCTATACGCAGATGCAGATGCAGCGCTGGAACGGCAAGAGCTGGGATCAGCTCGGCGACGTCGTGAAGGCTGACTGACGCCGCGTTCGCATCAGGCTTCTGTCATGATCAGGGCGTCGCGATAACTCGCGGCGCCCTCTGCTTTTGGTCGCGGGTGACCTGCAAGTCGGCGGGAACATAGCCGCCGTGGCCGCGTTGTATCTGAGGCGGCCACGCGGGCATTCGCCGCCGGCAAAATCCCCCATCTGATGACAGAACCATGGATTCGGACCCATGACTGCGACGTATGACTCGGACCCATCGACGCCATCGTTCAAGATCAATCCGGTGTCCTTCGTCTTCCCGGACGATGGACTGGTCCCGAACAATTCGCTGCCGTTCCTGCTCTACAAGGGCGCGCTGGCCGTCGATCACGACAATCCGGAGCAGGTGGTCGAGGATACCTTCACCGCCAACGGCTGGGGCCAGACCTGGCGCAACGGCATTTTCGACTACCTCCACTATCACGCGACGGTGCACGAAGTGCTGGGCGTCGCACGTGGCCGTGCGCTGGTGCGTTTCGGCGGCGACCACGGCGAGGACTTCGAGATCAGAAAAGGCGACGTGGCGATCCTGCCGGCAGGCACAGGGCATCAGCGTCTGTCGGCCAGCGACGATTTCGTTGTGGTAGGCGCCTACCCGCCCGGCCCGCAGATGCAGATCTGGCGTCCGACCCCGGAAAACTATCGTCTCGCGATCCAGAGCATTCCGGAGGTTGCGTTGCCGGACAGCGATCCGGTCTACGGATCGCGTGGGCCGCTGGTCGAGCTATGGAAAAAACGCAGCGCTTAGGCGGCTCTCAAGGGATAGCAATAGCCCGCGATGCCTGCTCGCGTCCCATCGGGACACAGGCTTTCTTGCGGCGGAGCGCACCAAGAGCGCCCGTCACCTTCAGCACCTTCCCCACGCCGCAGCTGCCGTTGTCGACATAGACGACGGACCATGGCGAGAGAAAATAAGGTTCTTTTTTCAGAAAGTTGGGTGACATTTCCTGCGCCAGGCAAGGCGCGGACACTGTGCAAAGAAGTGCGAGAGCGACGACGGTACGCATGACGCTGATCCAAAAGCCGACGGAACTCACAATGCGCTTTTTTGGTGAATGTTCCAAGACACGAACAGCGGCACGATGATTATTTTCACGGCATGGCACTCATGAAGGCATCGCGTGGCTGATCCGGAACGGTGCACCGCGCGATGTGTTGGGCCTCCTGTAGCAACGGAGGTTCTAATGCGACGTAAATTGCTTCTGACAACGCTGGTCGCCGCTGCGCTTGCGGCATCGACTCTTGCGGCATCTGCCCAGGTCGCCCCGCCTTCGTCGCCCGGCGGCTCGGCCGCCGGTTCGCCTGGCGTTTCTCCCGCAACCCCACCACCCGCAGCGGCTCCCGCGCCGCCGGCTACAACCGGCAGCAGTACCGGCATCAATCAGCCCGGCGTGCCGAACACATCGACACCCGGAAAAATCGGGACCGGCGCATCCCCGAGCGGTCTGCCCGGCGATAGCACGTCCAATCCCGGCTACCCCGGTAAGGTCGGCCGATAGTCCGACCACCCCAATCGAAGTCGTCTGGCGTGCTCACACCGCGCCGGACTTACTTCTTGGCTTCTTGCTTCAAGGGGACGAGCAGCCAGAGCGTCAGGAAGGTGAACAGGGAAATGACCACCGCGACGTCATAAGCGCCAAGTCCGACCGCCGCACCGGTCGCGCCCGTGGCCCACAGGCTTGCCGCCGTCGCGGTACCCCGCACGGTATTCTCGGTCTTGAGGATCGCGCCCCCGCCGATGAAGCCCATGCCGGTCATCAGGCCCTCGATGATCCGTGCCGTGCCTTCGGGGTGACCTGCGAGAATGTGCTCGGTGGCCTGCACGATGCCGCAGGTTGCGAGCGCCACGAGCGGGAACGTACGCAAGCCAGCGCTGCGCTCTTCCTTTTCCCGATTCCAGCCGATCGGCAACGCCAGCACATAGGCTATCGTCAACGCGACAAGATGAGGGCCGAGCCGGAAACCGCCTGCCGCTTCAAGAAGTGATTGCATGAGATTCTCCACGGTTCACCGTAGAGGTTTTCCGGACAGGTGAACCGCGACAAAAAGCTCACGCAATATAGAGCGGTTCCTGGAACCAGGCTCATCCAAAGGAAGGCGAGCTACTCGGTCTTGGTGGTGGCGTTGGAACTGGTCCGGGGCTTGCCGTCCTTACTGTCCTTGCTGCCGCCAGCGATGCGGACCTGATCGCCATCCGCGATGCCGTCGAGCGGCGTCACGATGATCCGGTCATCCGGCGAAAGGCCGGTGGCGATTTCGATCTCGCGGCCGAGGTCGCGTGCAATGGTGACGGTCTTGAACAGCACCTTGTCGCCAGCCGTGACGGTCGCGACACGCAAGCCGCTGTTGTTGAACACCAGCGCGCTGGCCGGAATGCTCAGGGGCTGGGCTTCGCTCGCGAGCGCCAGCTTGACGTTGGCGAAAGCGCCGGGGCGCAATTCGCCCTTGGGGTTCTCGATGGCAAGCTGCATCCGCGTCGTTCCGGACGACACATCGACCGACTGCGATGACGCCTCGATGGTCGCCGGGAATGTACGCCCCGCATATTCCGGTACCGTTACCGTCGCCTTCGCGCCCATCCTGATGCCGGGCAGATAACTCTGTGGCACGTTCACATACAGACGCAGCTTCTTGACGTCGGAGACCACGAACATCGCGGCGCCCGAACCTGTGCCACCGTTGATCAGCGCGCCGACGTCGGTGTTGCGTTCGGTGACGACGCCATCGAACGGCGCGGTGACGTTCTTGTAGCTCGCGAGCGCTTCAAGGCGCTGCACGTTCGCCTTCATTGCGTTGACCTGCGCTTCCTTGCTGGCGAGGTCGGCCGAACGCTCATCGATTTCCTGCTGCGAGACGAAGTTCGACGCCAGGAGCGTCTTGCGGCGGGCAAGCGTGGCAGCCGACAGCTTCGCTGCGGCCTGCGAATTCGCCAGATCCGCGCGCGCCTGCAACAACTGCTGATCGAGGTCCGGCGCTTCGATCTCGGCGAGTTTCTGTCCGGCCGTAACCTGCGCGCCGATGTCGGCATCCCAGCTCTTGAGATAGCCGCTGACACGCGCGTAGATCGGCGCACGCGAATAGGCCTCCAGACGTCCCGGCAGATCGAGCGTCGCGCTGAGCGGCTTGGTGCCCGGCAGCGCAACAGCGACCGACGGAACTGCCTGCGCGTCGGTCCATTCCTTGAGATTGGCGTCGCCCTTCGAGCGGGTGATAATCCCGGTAACCACCACGGCTGCGAGCACGCCTATGGCGACGGTGCCATAGAGTCGGAGTTTGCGCGGTGAGACTTGTGTAGTCTTGTCAGGTTGCATGAACCATCTCCGGCGCCGTCGCGGATGTCGCGGGCTGCTTCTTGTGAACCATACTGAACACGACCGGCACGAACAGCAATGTGGCGGTTGTTGCGAAAATCAGGCCGCCGATCACGGCGCGGCCGAGCGGCGCATTCTGCTCGCCGCCCTCACCCATTCCGAGAGCCATCGGCGTCATGCCGATGATCATGGCGAGCGCCGTCATCAGCACAGGCCGGAACCGGACGAAGCCGGCGTCGAGCGCGGCGGCGACCGGATCGCCGAGTTCGTCAAGACGTTCGCGGGCGAAGGCGATCACCAGAACTGAGTTGGCGGTCGCGACGCCCATACACATGATGGCGCCTGTCAGCGCCGGGACCGACAGCGTGGTGTGGGTTGCGAACAACATCCAGACGATGCCTGCAAGCGCCGCAGGCAGCGCCGAGACGATCACGAACGGATCGGACCACGACTGGAAGTTCACCACGATCAGGAGATAGATCAGCACAATCGCGCCGAGCAGGCCGAACAGCAGGCCCGCGAACGCGCTGTTCATGGTTTCCACCTGACCCATCAGGACCACGCGGCTGCCGCGCGGAAGATCCTTTGCAGTCTCCGCGATCGCCTTGTTGATGTCGGCGGCCACCGCGCCGAGATCGCGGCCCTGCGGCGTGGCGAAAATCTGCACCATGGTCTGGATGTCGTACTGTGACACCACGGCGCTCGATGTGGAGCGCTTGATGTCCGCGATGCCGCCCAGCATCGGCGCTGTGGCTATGCCGGCGGAGGAAATCGGCAAGGCCTCCAGCTTGTTCAGCGAGTCGATCTGGTACTGCGGCGTCTGCATCACGATCGAATAGGACACGCCGTTGTTCGGATCGAGGAAGAAGGTCGGTGCGACCTGCGAGCTTCCGGCGAGATTCACGACCATGCTGTTGGTGACGTCGCGCGCGGTGAGACCGACATACTGCGCGCGGGTCCGGTCCACATTGACCTCAAAGCTCGGGCTGCTCGGCGACTGCTGGATGCGGGCGTCGGCGACACCCGGAATGAGCTTGATCCGACGCAACAGATCGTTGGCGTACCTGAAGTTCTCAGCCGTGTTCGCGCCGCGTACCTGGATGTCGATGGGCGCGGGAGAGCCGAAGTTGAGAATCTGGCTGACGATGTCGGCGGGAAGGAACGCGAACGAAACGCCCGGGAATTCGCGCGGCAGCTTTTCGCGCAACTCTCGGACATACTCTTCGGTCGGCTTGTGGTCTTCCTTGAGCTTGATCTGGATGTCGCCGTCCTGCGGACCGATCACGCCGGTGTTGTTGTAGGTCAGGTTGATGCCCGAGATCGGCATGCCGATGTTGTCGGCCATGGTGTCGATCTTGTCGGACGGGATCACCTGCCGGATCACCTTCTGGATGTCAGCAAGCTTGTTGGCCGTTTCCTCGACCCGCGTCCCGATCTGGGTGCGGACGTGGATCAGGATCTGGCCCGTATCCACCGCGGGGAAGAAGTTGCGGCCGAGGAACGGCACAAGCAGAAATGACAATCCGACGAAGGCGAGGAAGCCCGTGACGAACACCTTGCGGTGCGCCAGCGCCATCTGCAGCAGGCCGTAATAGCCCGCCCTGAATGTCTCGAACCGGGCTTCGAAGCCACGCTGGAAGGCAACGAGCGGGTTTCGGGTCGGCGGCTTCTCGCCGTCCTCATGATGGATGTGCTTGTGCAGCAGGTACTTCGCCATCGTCGGCACCAGCGTGCGCGAGAGGATGAACGACCAGATCATCGCGAAGATCACCGAAAGCGCCATCGGCACAAACAGGAAGCGCGAGACGCCGGTGAGGAAGAACATCGGCACGAACACGATGCAGATACAGAGCAGCGACACGAAGGCCGGCGTCACGATCTGCCGCGCGCCGTCGAGGATCGATTCCTCGACCTCCTTGCCCTGCTCCAGATGCCAGTTGATGTTCTCGATGGTCACCGTTGCGTCGTCGACCAGGATGCCGACCGCCAGCGCCAGACCGCCGAGCGTCATGATGTTGAGCGTCTCGCCGATCGCCGCCAGACAGATGATCGCCCCGAGCACCGACAGCGGAATAGAGATCGCGATGATGATCGTCGAGCGCCAGCTTCCCAGGAACAGCAGGATCATGATGCTGGTGAGCGCCGCCGCCAGCACGCCTTCGAAGGCGACGCCGGCGATGGCGCCGCGCACGAAGATCGACTGGTCGCCGAGCAGATTGACCCGCAACTGTTCCGGCAACTGATCTTTGGTGTCGATAATCTTCTGCTTGATGCCCGAGATGATATCGAGCGTCGACGTCGCGCCCGCCTTCAGCACCATCATCAGCACGGAGCGGGTGCCATCGACGTGAACGATGTTGGTCTGCGGCGGGTTGCCGTCGCGCACCTGCGCCACGTCGCGGATATAGACCGTCGCGCCGTTGACCACCTTGATCGGCAGGTTGCCGAGTTCCTCGATCTTGCGCGGCGCGTTGTTGAGCTGGATGTTGTATTCGAAGTTGCCGATCTTCTGGGTGCCGACCGGTGTGATCAGGTTCTGCGCGGCGAGCGCGTTGGCGACGTCCTGTCCGGACAGGCCGAGCGCCTGCATCGCGGTCGGATTGATGTCGAGCTGGATCTGGCGCTGCTTGCCGCCGAACGGCCACGGGATCGCCGCGCCGGGCACGGTGACCAGCGGCGTGCGCAACTGGTTGGTGGCGATGTCGAACATGTTCTGTTCGGTCAGCCCCTCGCCGCCGAGCGCAAGCTGGATGATCGGCACCGTCGACGCGCTGTAGTTCAGGATCAGCGGCGGCGTCGAACCGGCGGGCAATTGCCTCAGCATGGTCTGCGCGATCGCGGTGACCTGTGCGTTGGCGGTGCGGATATCGACGTTCGGCTGGAAGAAGATCTTGATGACGCCATAAGTGTTGTAGGAATTGGCGACGATATGTTCGATGTCATTGACGGTCGTGGTCAGCGCGCGCTGGAACGGCGTCACGATGCGGCCAGACATCTGGTCCGGCGGCAGGCCGGTGTACTGCCACACCACGCCGATCACCGGGATGCGGATTTCCGGGAAGATGTCTGTCGGCGTGCGCAGAGCCGCAAGTGGCCCCACAATCAGAAGCAGGAGCGCGAGCACGACGAAAGTATAGGGTCGGCTCAGGGCAATCCGGACAAGCGCATTCATCTTATGTTTTTCTCGGTCGGCAGGCGCGACGTTGCCCCTGCGGGAAAGACCAGTTGTCTTCACGCTTTCAGTCTGGGGCTGATCTAGCTGAATCTGCCGCTGCGACGCAACGCCGCTGAACTCACAGTCGCTTGTTCAGGCGGGTTCCGGCGGCATTTCCGGGCCTGTTTTGGCCGATAATTCGCTGTTCGCGGCTAATTTATCACAGGATCATCTGGGTCTGGGTCACCACGGCGACCAGCCTGCCCTCTTCTGTTTCGATACGGGTCTGCCAGACGTGAGTGCGCCGCCCGAGATGGATCGCGGTGGTGGTCGCCCGGACGGTCACGCCAGCCCTCGCCGCGCCGACGAAATTGGTCTTGCTCTCGATGGTGGTGGTGCCCTTGGCGTCGGGTGGCAGGTTGATGACGGTGGCGGCCGCCCCGACGGAGTCCGCGAAGGCCATCACCGCGCCGCCATGGATCGAATGCCCCAGGGTGCAAAGGTCCTCACGGACCACCATGGTGGCGACCACCTTGTCCTTGGCAGCCTCGACGAAGGTGACACCCATCAGGACGGCGAACGGCATCGGCCGCGACTGGATCATCTCAAGCAGGGTCACGCCGCCCCTCCCGTTGTTAATGTAAAGCTTGAAGCTGCTTTCGCGCCAGTCAGCGACTTAAAGTGACAGATGAAGCACCTGATCATGCGGTTTCCACGCCGCACCAGTTCGCGACGAACAGCGCAATGGCCCGCGTGGTCTTGCGCAGCGATTCGATTTCGACCCGTTCGTTGAAGCCGTGCATCGCCTCGGCATTGGCGCCGAAGCAGAGGCTCGGGATACCGGCGTTGAGGCCATAGAAGCGCGTATCGGTCAGCGCCGTGAAGGCCAGTTCCTTCATCGGGCCACCATAGACGGTTTCGCAGGCCGAGCGCAGCACGGCTTCGGATTCATCCGCACCGGTCAGTTCATAGCCTTCGGACAGGAAGCCGGACCACTCCACCACCGGCGGGTTCTTGGCCAGGAACGGATGCCGCGATGCGGCAGCTTCCACGCACGCGACGATCTCGGCCTGATGATCGGCGATCGACCAGCCGGGCAGCACCGCGATCCGGCAATCGACGTCGCACCACGCCGGCACCGAGGACGCCCAGTCGCCGCCCTTGATGATGCCGGGATTGAGCGTGATCGGATGCTTCACGACCCTGAAATGCCTGTCGCTGGCGGCGCGTCTGTTCCAATCCTCTTCCAACGCTTCAAGCGCCTGAAGCAGATGGTACGCCGCCTTGATGGCGTTGGCGCCGATGCCCGCCTCGTAGACGTGCGCCGGCTTGCCGCGCACCCTGAGGCGAAACCAGATCACCCCGACCTGCGAGCGCACCAGCCTGCCGCCCGTCGGCTCGGGAATGAAACAGCAGTCGGCGCGATAGCCACGCTGCACGGTGGAGAGCGCGCCGACGCCGGTGCTCTCCTCCTCGATCACGGACTGAAAATGAATCCGCGCCGTCGGTCTGAGACCTGCCGCGCGCAGCGCATCGAGTGCGTAGAGCGCGGCGATGGTGCCGGACTTCATGTCGCCAGCGCCGCGGCCATACAGCCAGCCGTCCTTCACCACCGGCGAGAACGGTGGCGTGTCCCACATGTCGAGCGGCCCGGCGGGCACCACATCGCAGTGACCTTGCAGGATCAGCGAACGGCCCGCCTCGCGCGCCGGACGATACGTGCCGACCACGCTGCGCGCGCGGGAGAAGTCATGCTCAATCGGACCAAAGCCGCGCAGGTCCTTCAGGTCATCGACGTTGATATGCCAGTCATCGACCTCGTAGCCGCGTTCGCGCAACAGGTCGTGCATCATGTCCTGACACGGGCCTTCCGCGCCGCGCGTCGAAGGAATGGCGGAAAACTGCTTGGTCGTCTCAAGCTGCCGGTCGAAGGCCTCGTCCACCGCATCGAGAATGCGGCGCTGGACCTCGTTCGAGGTTGTTTTGGCGTCCATCGCGTCTGTCCCTTCATGCCCGCGTCTGCCGCGCGGATTATGGGCACGAGTGTAGCCAGTTTTAAGGGACCGTTGGAAGGGATGCGATAACGTGGGAAGTAAGCATTGACGTTCGGAGTACAAAGCCCGGCGCAACTGCGTTTTGCCGGTCATGACCCATAGCAGACATTTCGGTCAGATTTCACGTTTCCAAATAAGCCGTTGAACCTCGTTCAGCGAAACAACCACTAATGATTTCGGTAACCGCCGCATACGGGTGGGGTCAGGTCGATCCCACTCAAGCGAGGTGTGACACAATGCTTCTGATGTCCGACCTATTTAAACACTCAGCCCTCGCAGCGATGCTGCTGGCGATATTGCTCGCATTCTACAAGGGACGACACGCGGTCTCTGCAAACGCCCGGTCGCTTGCCTGGACTCAAGTTCCCCTGATCGCGTTCTTGACGGTTTCTGTCGGTCCAAGCGCAATCGCCATACTTCTCTATCTCGGCTACAAATCCGGTCTGTTGCAGGCCGGACCATCCGGATACCGATTTTCAACATTCATTTTTCAGCTCCCCCTTGATTTCGCCGTCATGAACTGGGGATTTGTTGTTTTGTATGTGACCTGCCGGCTGGCACCGAACTTTCGATCGGCCCGACCTGCAATGTGGCTTTCGGCAGCCGCGATGTCTCTTCTCAACGTGCCGCTGTTCTTCCTGGCTCCCGAGATGGTTTCCAACGTCTTCGATGCGGGCCAGGGCATCGGCATTGTTCAGGCCATGCTCAGCATGCCGCTCTGGTTCGGTTCATACCCCCGCTTTCTTGATCCCGACTCCGGCATTGGTCTTCTCCTCTTTGCGCCGCTCGCACCCATCCCGTTCGCGGGTTTGGTCTGCTGGATTGCCGTACAACTCATCGGAGGGACGGCCAATTCTCCAAAAGGGAAAACTGCGCGGTCGTAGTGCACCGAAGGCATTTGTCGCCGTCGGCCGCCACACCTGATGCGGCGGCCGATGGATGATCTGCGAGGATCAATACCCGACCGTAAACCGCTGGCGGGAATGCGCGGGCTTCTCGACTTCATCCGCGAGCGCGATCGCATAGTCCGCGAACGAGATGCTGCTGCCCTTCTCCGTGGTCAGAAGCTGATCCTTGTCGAGGCGGAATGTGCCGGTACGAGGACCGTCGAAAAACAGCGCCGACGGCGAGAGAAACGTCCAGTCGAGTTCCTTCTCCTGCCGCAGCAGATTGAGGAATTCGCCACCCTTGGTGGCCTCGTCCATGTAAGCCGCCGGAAATTCGGGCGTCGACACCAGCGCAATGCCGGGCGCAACTTCGAGACTGCCGGCGCCGCCGACCACCAGATAGCGCTTCACGCCCGAGGCCTTTGCCGCGTCGATCAGCTTCTGCGGGTCGCTTGCCGTGAAGTGCACGGCGCTAATGACCGCGTCGTGGCCCTTGAGCAGCGCGGCGAGCCCATCCTTGTCGAAGACGTCGCCCTTCTTCGGCGTGACATTGGCCTGCGCCTGAACCTTCTCGGGATTGCGGACGATAGCCGTGACCTGATGGCCGCGGCTGGTGAGTTCCTTGAGAATGGGCGTGCCGGCCTGGCCGGTCGCGCCGATCAAAGCGATTTTCATGATTTGCGTCCCTTGTGCGATGTGGTATCCAATGGATACCAACTAACGAATGGACATCAGATGCCCGCTCGCGACGCCGCTGTGAAGAAGGCACTTTTCCGAGACATGGTCCCCTTTGAGAAACCACCCGCCAAACCTGCGCGTGGAAACAAGGCTTCGCGCGGAAACTGGCCGACGAATCCCTACGCGCAGGATTGTCCGACCCGGCTGGTGCTCGACCGTATCGCCGACAAGTGGACCGTATTGTTGCTGATCCTGCTGTCGCGCAGGCCATGGCGCTTCAACGAACTGCGCCGTGAGATCGGCGGGCTGACGCAGAAGATGGCGTCGCAAACCCTGAAAGGCTTGGAGCGTGACGGTCTCGTGAAGCGCAAGGTGACGCCGACCGTTCCGGTGACGGTGGAGTATTCGATCACGCCGCTGGGGCGCACATTGAGCGACACCGTTGACGGCTTGCGCATCTGGGCGGAGCAGCACATGAGCGATGTCGCAAAAGCCCAATCACAATATGACCGAACCAAGGCACAAACTGTGTAGATTTGGTCACACACGCCGAGTTTGTGCGGATGTTCTTTGTGCGTTCGCAAGAGTTGATGAGGTGTTTAGGGCTTGCGCGATAGGATGGCGCATCATCGGCGACAATCGATGACTTAATCGCCGGCGATGAAAATGAGCTCCCAAAATATAAGGAGAGCAATCATGCCAGCCTATGCACAGCATCACCGCAAGCAGCAGATATTTCATGCAGCCATGACCGTGTGTCCAAGCTGCCAGAGCCTTCCCATGGAAATCAGGGAGGTGCATCCCCACTGGGACCTGGCAAGAGTCGACTTCGTCTATGAATGCCCGGCGTGCTGCACCGAAGTCCGGGACACTGTCGCGAAGCACTAAACGCCGCTGTAAGTCCGCGGGGGCATCCGCGCCTACCAGAATCACGGCCGCCCGACTACGATGAGGCATGACCTTCGTCTACCTCATCATCGCGATCATTCTTGAGGTGATCGGAACCTCCGCGCTGCAAGCGTCGGAGCAGTTCACCAAGCCGAAGCCGCTGATCCTGACAGCGATCGGCTACGCGGCGTCGTTTTATTTCCTGTCGCTGGTCCTGCGGACCATGCCGGTCGGGATCGCCTATGCGATCTGGTCCGGCCTCGGAATCGTGCTCATCACACTCGTCGGTCTCGTCTGGTTCGGCCAGAAGCTCGACATGCCCGCCGTGATCGGCCTCGCGCTGATCATTGCCGGCGTCGGCACCATCAATCTGTTTTCATCGACCGTTTCGCATTGACGCATTGGAGAGACCACATGGACAATCGCAATATCCTCTACGCCGTCGTCGGAGCTCTCGTCATCGCGGTCGCCGTGCTCGGCTACAAGGTCTATCAGGACAACAAGAAGCCGGAGGGATTGCAGATCAATGTCGGTCCGGGCGGCGTGAAGATTCAAAGCAAGTGAGGATCGAATGATCGCGACATTCTTCCCGCGCGCGCTGTTGCTTGGCGCGATTACCTCGGTGGCGCTGATCGGCGCCGTCCGCGCTGACATTGTCGGACGTGAAATCGACATCACCGACCTCCGGCTCGGCCAGAAGATCTATGTTGACGACGGCTCCTGCCCCGCGGGGCAGATCAAGGAAGTCAGTGGCATGCGATTGACCGCAGCGGGCGTCGAACGCTCCAAGAAATGCGTCGATCGCAAGGGCAAGCGCTAAATCGTCCTGCCGCCGTCTACCGGCAGCACCACGCCGGTGATGAAGTCGGCATCGTCCGACGCCAGATACACACACGCCTTGGCGATGTCTTCCGGCTGCGACATGCGGCCGAGCGGAATCGTCGCAATGAACTTCGCGCGATTTTCCGGCGTGTCGGGCACGCCCATGAATGTCTCAAGCAGTGCGGTCTCGCCCATCACCGGCGCGACGCAATTGACCCGGATCTTGTCCGGCGCAAGCTCCGCCGCCATCGCACTCGATAACAGGTTCACCGCACCCTTCGAGCCGTTGTACCACGTCAGGCCCGGACGCGGACGGATGCCGCCGGTCGAACCGATATTGATGATGCAGCCGCCGCCCTGCCTGCGCATCAGCGGCACCGTCGCGTTGGTCATGTGAAAAATCGATTTGACGTTGACGGCGAAGACGCGGTCGAACTCGTCCTCGGTCACATCCATGATCGGCTTGTTGCGAAACGACCAGCCCGCATTGTTCACCACAATGTCGAGCCGTCCGAACGTCTCGACGGCGGTCGCGACAGCCTTGTCGATGTCATCGCGGTTCGAGACATCACCCGCCACGGCAACCGCGCCGCCGGTGTTTGCGGCAACGCGGGCCGCGCCCTCGCCGTTCAGATCAAGAATGACGACCTTCGCGCCCTCTTCGACAAAATGCCGCGCAATGGCCGCGCCAAATCCCGACGCGCCTCCCGTCACCAGCGCAACCTTGTTTTTGAGACGCATGATGTCCGCCCTTTTGATTTTCGTTGTCGCTGCTTCAAGCGTCGATCAACCGAAAGGTAAAGGCAAGCTGCGTCGCAAAACGCGTCTATCCAGAAATAAAGTCACCGCATTTCTGGATGGTGTCGTTGCTGCCCCACGGCATGATCGGCACAGAGGACGTCGAGTTCTTCGGCGAGCCGTCGATCAGCTTGTCGGAATAGACCATGTAGACCAGCACGTTTCGCTTGGCGTCGCAGCCGCGCACGATCTGCATCTTCTTGAAGAACAGCGAGCGGCGCTGCCGAAACATGTCCTCGCCCTGCGGCGCCTTGGACTTGAAGCGGATCGGCCCGATCTGGCGGCAGGCCAGCGAGATGTCGGAGACCTGTTCGGCCAGCCCGAGCCAGCCCTTGTAACCGCCCTTCTCCGGCACGGTGAAATGACAGGCCACGCCGTCAACCACCGGGTCATCGACACCGTAGGTAGCAAGTTTGTCATCCGGGCTGAGTAACTTGAACACGGTCGAGCGCCGGAAGATCAGATCCGGCTCATCGGCCGCGGCCAGTGGCGTTATGGCCAGCCACGCGAAGGCGGTGGCCAACAGCGCGGCGGCTGTCAGTCGGGTCAGACGGAAAGGCATCGGAAAGCTCCAAGGAAGGGGTCTTCAGAACGGTTCCGGCGCGGCTGCCCCGCACCGGAACCCCTCATGTGGGGTGGCATGGCCCCCGTTGGAAGGCACGGGATTGTGACTGCGGATAAGTCGCCGTTAAGCGCTTTTGAAGGCTCAACGGCTAGCATTTCGGCACCGTGAATCACGCAGAATGCGGTATCGAGGCCGAACGGCAATGAACATTCAGCCTATTGGCGACACTAATACTGGAATCAATTGAGGAATTTCGCGTGTACCGGAATAAGCTACCTACCCTGGACCACCAGCAGAAAACGGTCAGCACCACCTCCCCTTTTGGCAGTGACATCAGTTCCCGTCCGGCCCGGTCTGTGGGCCTGCAGACCGCATGGCTCGCCGCGACACTGACCGCAGGATTTGCGCTGCCGGCCGATGCCCAGGTCTATTGGCCCATGGATCCCGGAGCCGCTTACTACGGCGAGCCGCAGCGGCACTTCGAGCCGCGTCGCCCGCGCGTCGCGCGCGCCAAACAAAAATTGCCCGATGCCCCGAAGGACACCGCAAAGCCGGTCGGCCCGATCGTGGTCGCGATCTCGATCGATCGGCAGACCTTGAAGCTCTACGACCAGAACGGCCTGTTCGCGGAATCGCCGGTCTCGACCGGCATGCGCGGCCATTCGACTCCGATGGGCGTGTTCAGCGTCATCCAGAAGAACAAGTATCACCGCTCGAACATCTACAGCGGCGCGCCGATGCCTTACATGCAGCGCATCACGTGGTCAGGCGTGGCGATGCATGCAGGCGTTCTGCCCGGCTATCCGGCCTCGCACGGCTGCATCCGCATGCCAATGAATTTCGCGATGCGGATGTGGGGCTGGACCCGCATGGGCGCGCGCGTGATCATCACGCCCGGTGAAATCTCGCCTGCTGATTTTTCCCATCCGCTGCTCGCCTCTCGCAAGCCGAGCACAAAGCCTTTGGCCGCCACGACGGAGCCGGAGAAGCACGCCGAGACCACGCCGAAGTCCGACCGGTCGTCAATTGTCGACGCGGCGTCGCACGACAGGCCGCAATTGCGGCTGACGTCGATCTCCGAAGACGCGCCCATTCGCACGGCTGACGCCAGCGGCGCACTCCCGCAAAAGAGCGATGCGGACAGCGTCGTTGCGCAGGCATGGGATGCCAGCCGCGGTGGCGGCTCATGGGATGCCGGCCGTGGCGGCGTCACGCCAGAGCCCGAAGCGGCCAAGGACGGGCCTAAGGAGAATGCCAAGACTCCGTCTCCGAACGCACATAAAGATGGCGCCGTAGCGAAGGACGATGCCGCGAAAAGCGCCGATGGAGACGCCGGTGCTTCCGACGACAAGGCAGCCGGCGACAAGTCTCCCGACGCAAAGCCTGCCGACAAAAAATCCGAGGCTCCGAAGACCGATAAGGATCAGACCCGTGTGACCGATAGCGCCGCACCCACGCCGGTCGCGGTGGCGGTTGCACCTGAGGGCTCTGCCGAATTCATCGGGCCGGTCAAGCCGCGCACAGGGCATGTCGCCGCCTTCGTCAGCGCTAAGGAAAACAAGATCTACGTCCGACAGAATTTCGAGCCTTGGTTCGAAGCGCCGGTCACGATCGCTGCATCGGACCGCCCCCTCGGCACCCACGTCTTTACGGTCCGCGCCGACAAGGATGACGCCGAGGCTCTGCGCTGGTCCGTGGTCTCGCTCCCGGCCCCCATCCGCGCGGCGGAAGAGACTCCCCGGCGCAGGCGCGGCGAGCCGGTTGCGCCCGTGGCAGCCCCTGCCCAACCGTCATCGCCAACCGAGGCGCTCGATCGCCTGACCATCCCCGAGGATGCCATGACGCGGATCGCCTCGGCCCTCGCGCCCGGTGGATCGATCACCGTCTCGGATCGCGGTCTTGGTGACGAGACGGGACGCGGCACGGATTTCATCGTCCCGCTGCGCTAAATGGCCTCTGGAACCCGGTTGGCTTTGGGCGGCGCGTTAAGCTAGAACGCGCCGATCATGACAGCCTCATCCGATAGCCAGCCCCCAACCGCTCCCATCCCGAAAGACCAGCCGCGCGATGCGTTTTCGCGGCTGACGCCATTCGGCTGGAACGGCGGCATGGCCGTGATTTTGGTCGGCCTCGCCCTCTCATTTTTCCTCGCCGGCTATTTCGTCATCTATTGGCGCAATGCCGATATGGACTTCATGATCGTCTACAACGCGCTCGTGATGAACAATGGAAAGCCGCAGGCGTTCTTCGATCACCCGTCCTACTTCACCATCCTGTCGGTGAAGTGGTGGTTTCAGGCGATGCATTCGCTGGGGCTGCTTGATGCATGGAAACTGTCGTCGATTCCCTCAGCGCTGAACGTGCCCGCCTTCGATGCCGCGATGACGCAAGCCATTCGCGCCGGCCGCATCGTGGCATGGCTGACCGCAACCATCTTCGTCATCGGCTTTGCGGCTCTGGCCCGGCGCATCTTTACCGACTGGCGGATCGCCCTGCTCGCGACGTTCGCGTTCGCGTTTTCCGGCGGCATGGCCGTCCACATGCGCATCCTTCGCAGCGAACTGATCGCGGCCTGTCTCTTCACGCTCGCATTGATGCTGCTGATCGCGGTCGCGCGCCGCGCCGGCAACTGGCGGCCGCTGGCTATCGGGGCTGCGGCGGCACTGTGCGTTCTCGGATTGCAGAACAAGGTTCAGATCATCCTGCTGATCGCAGCGCTTCCTGTGATCATGCTCCCTTTTGGCAGCAGCGACAGCACCAGCACAGCGTTCTGGCGCAGTTCGGCGGCATGGCTCGCAGTTCTGCTCTCGGCCATTGCCGCAGGCGTTCTGCTCGCCCTCGCTTGGCCGCTGATCTTGGCGGGGCTGGAGCCTGAATCGGTGGATATCGCCCAGCTTCACGCATTGATTGCCGGCAGGTTCGGAATTTATCAGGTCGCGCTACTCGTCTGGATCGGCGTCGGCATGATCGCATTTGCGGCGATGTGGCGCATCAGCGCCACCGAAACGTTGACGTCGATCTTCGCGGTCGCCGCCGGTGCGTCACTCGGACTGCTCACGCTGTATCTGCAATTCGATCCGCAAAACGCAGTCGCCGTGATCAATCCCATCGAAAAGATGCTGGTGTTCGCGGACGCACCGGCCACATCGGCCACCGAAGGCGGAAAGATCTGGGCTGCGATCGCCCTGCTGTTCGACGGCGTCAAGTCCGTGCTCCAGCGCTATACGTTCGTGCTGTTCACCTCGCCGCGTCCCACCGTGTTCCTGACCTGGCTGGTCATTCCTGGCATCGTCTATGCGTGGCTGAGGGGCGAGCGGCAGGTCGCCATTCAGGCGGCCCTATTGCTGCTGTCAGCCATCGGCATCGATGCGCTCGGCGTGCGGCGCAATCTCAAGGCGGAATACTTCATTCTGACCGATCCGCTCATTATCCTCGCAGGCGCATTGCTGCTGGAGAAATTGAGCGATCTGCGGTTCAGCAGATGGTCCTATCCGATCGGCTTAGCGCTGATCGTCGCCCACGTTGCGATCAGCCAGGCCGAACCGATCAAGCATGTGATGAAGCGCAGCGGCCCGGAATACATCTGCGAATGGAACGAGTATTACGAGCCGGAACTGCCGATGCCATGGTGCGACAAGCCGCCCAAGCGCCCCTGATGTTCGTCACGGGTTCTTGAAACTCCCGGCTGCGCCAATCCGTTATCTTGAGCGACGTATCTCAGGGAGCGCATCATGATCGACCGCCGACGAGTCATCACGGCCATCGCAGCGGGCGCAACGCTCCCGCTCACGACGCGATCCCTGTTCGCGCAGACGGCCATGAGCCGCATGACCGCCTACAGCTTTTCCTTCCAGAACCTCAAGGGCGGTGACATCCGTCTCGCCGATTATGTGGGCAAGCCGGTGCTGGTGGTGAACACCGCCTCGCTCTGCGGGTTCACGCCGCAATACGCCGGCTTGCAGGAACTGTGGACGCAGTTTCGCGACCGCGGCCTGATGGTGATCGGTGTTCCATCCAACGACTTCGGCGCGCAGGAGCCCGGCGGCGCAAGCGACATCGCCCACACTGCCGAGCAGACCTATCACGTCAGCTTCCCGATCACGGTCAAGACGAACGTGAAAGGGCCGAACGCCCATCCATTCTACAAATGGGCGGCCACCGAACGGCCGGGCGATCTTCCGGGCTGGAATTTCCACAAATACCTCGTGGGCCGCGACGGACACATCGCCGACGCGTTTTCCTCCCGCGTCGAGCCCACCGATACGCGCGTCGTCACCGCCGTCGCCCGCGCGCTCGTGTCCTGAATTCGCCGTTCGCTTCATTTTGCAGGTCCGCAAATGGGTCCGCGACTTGCGAACCGTCACATCAGGCTCCTGACCGAACCCGCCCCCGGGCCGGATTAACCCTGCCAACGCTCCTGTGGAAAATCGGTTGGCGCGATTTTCATTGTGGGTCTAGGCTCACCATCGGGGACTACGGCGGCGTCCGGCGGACCGGACGCGGAGGATTTTGCGTTCAGGGGTTACTTCCATGCGTATCAAGGCAACTTTTTTCGCCGCCAGCGCCATTTCGGTCTGCGCTTTCACCAGTGTCTGGTCGCAGGCCCTTATCCCGCAGCGCACCACACCACCGCCAGCTCCTGCCGCCGCTCCGGCTGCAGCGCCCGCACCTGCCCCCGCAGCAACAGCTGCCCCTGCGCCAGCTCCGACTGCCGCAAAAGCCAACTGCGCCAATCCGAATGCGATCGGCGTCTCGCGCGTGGTGCAGATCGACACCACCGGCGGACCCGGCTTCGGCTTCGAGCATTTCAAGCAGCTCGACTTTTTGCGCGATAAGGAAGTAGTGCTGACGTTCGATGACGGACCATGGCCGGTCAACACGCCGTCGGTCCTCAAGACGCTCGCCGACGAATGCACCAAGGCGATCTTCTTTCCGATCGGCAAGCACGCGACCTACTATCCCGAAATTCTCAAGCACGTCGCGGCCGAGGGTCACACCGTCGGTGCGCACACCTGGTCGCATGCCAATCTCAACAACAAGAAGCTGACCGAGGCGCAGCAGAAGGAAGAGATCGAGAAGGGCTTCAGCGCGGTCAAATGGGCGCTCGGCGCCGCACCGTCGCCGCTGTTCCGTTTCCCCGCGCTTCAGCACCCGCCCGCGATGGTGACCTATCTCGGCGAGCGCAACATCTCGATCTGGTCATGCGATCTCGACTCGTTCGACTTCAAGGCCAGCACGGCGCAGAAGATCGTCGACACCGTCATGACGAAGCTCGACAAGTTCGGCAAAGGCATCGTGCTGATGCACGATTTCCAGAAGCACACCGCCGAAGCCCTGCCTGAACTGATGAAGCGGCTGAAGGCCGGTGGCTACAAGGTGGTTCAGGTCAAGGCCAAGGCGCCGATGCAGACCATCGCGCAATATGACGAGGAAGTCGTCAAGGGCCTGAAGCTGCCGACGGTCAGCTCGCGTCCGCTCAACAGCGTCGTGCAGACCATCTCCGAATAGCGGCAAACGCGCACTTGCGGTTGCCCCGGAAATGGCTAAACCGCACGTCATGCGTATTGAAGGCTATGTGATCGTCTCCGCCGACGGCATGCTCGCCGATGCCAGCGGCGTGATGCCCGCTTCGCTCAAGTTCGAAGCCGATCAGAGATTCTTCGAGTCCGCGCTCGATGCAGCGGATTTGATCGTTCACGGCAGGAATTCTTTCGAGGACCAGCCGCGCTCGCCCCAACGCACGCGCATCATCCTGACCCGCAGCGTCGCCGCTCTCGGCCCCGATCCATCCAATCCGAAAGCAACCTTGTGGAATCCCGCAGGAGCCTCCTTCGAGGACGCCTGCCGCCATGCCGGCATAACCACCGGAACGGCAGCTGTCATCGGCGGCCCCGATGTATTCGAGATGTTCATGGACCGGTTTGAGGTGTTCTGGCTATCGCAGGCGCACGGCCTGACCATTCCCGGCGGCGGCATGGGCGGCTTTCCGGGCGTGCCGCAACGCTCGCCGCAGGACATTCTCTCCGCTCATGGATTGAAGCCAGAGGAAACGCGCGTGCTTGACGCCGAGCGCCGCGTGGATGTCACGGCCTGGCGGCGGGGTTAAACCCCGGTGTAACGCCCGCTGTCTTCCATAGCCACCGGGCGCGGATAACCCGCGATGACCAGAAGACCGCCGATCAGCGAGAGGTTCTTCAGCGCGTGGATCATGTTGTTGATGCGATCGGCGCCGGTCATGTCCCAGAAATTGTGGAAATAGAACGTCGTCACCGCGACGAACAGCACCAGCAGCCAGGCAAAGGTCCGCGTGCCGAAATTCAGCGCAATGAACAGACCGCCGACAACTTCCAGCGCGCCGGCCAGGATCGCCAGCATCTGCGCGGTCGGCATTCCCGTAATGCCCTCGAGCTGAGCCGTATATTGCGTCAGCATCGCCGGAAGGACGACCTTCTCGGTGATCGCCTGGGTGGTCGAGGCGATGTCGAACAGCTTGGAGGCGCCGGAAAACACAAACAGGACGACGAACAGAACGCGTCCGACAGTAACAATGGCTGGCATTTGGCGGCCCCGTATAAATCCCTGAACAGGACTATACAGGAGTTACCCTCAACCGAACAGCGTCGGCTGCTGCCGCCCCGCCCGCTCCTGCGCCTCGACCGCTGCGACTGCCGTCATGTTGAGAATCCCGCGCGCCGTCACCGACGGCGTCAGGATGTGCGCCGGACGTGTGGGTCCGATCAGGATCGGCCCGACCGGCAGTGCGTCGGCGAGGATCTTGATCATCTGGTAGGCGATGTTGGCCGCGTCGAGGTTCGGCATGATCAGGATGTTGGCCGACCCTTCGAGCCGCGAGTGCGGCAGCACCAGCTGGCGCGACAGCGCGGTCAGCGCGGAATCGCCCTGCATTTCGCCATCGGCTTCGATCTCGGGGTGGTCGTTCACCAGAATCTCGGTGGCGCGGCGCATCTTTTGGGCCGAACTCGAGTCGTAGCTGCCGAAATCCGAATGCGACAGGAACGCGACCTTCGGCTTGATGCCGAACCGCTGGACGTGCACGGCGGCCAGCGCCGCCATTTCCGCCAGTTCCTCTGCCGTCGGGTTCGGACGGATCTGGGTGTCGGCGATGAAGTACGCGCCCTTGCTGGTGATCACCAGCGCCAGTGCCGAATAGTCCGCGAGTCCTGGCGTCACGCCGATGATCTCGCGAATACGCCGCAGGTGACTCATGTAGCGGCCATCGACGCCGCACAGCATGGCGTCAGCCTCGCCGCGCGCCACCGCCAGCGCGGCAATGACGGTGGCATTGGTGCGCACCAGTGTCCGCGCGGCTTCCGGCGTGATGCCGTGTCGCCCGGCCAGATCGATGTAGCTCTGGACGTAGGAACGATAACGCGGATCGTCCTCGGGATTGATCAGGTCGAAATCGCTGCCCGGATTGATCGAAAGTCCGAACCGCTTGATGCGCGCGGCCACAACCGACGGACGCCCGACCAGGATGGGCCGCGCCAGCTTTTCCTCAAGCACCACCTGCACCGCGCGCAGCACGCGCTCATCTTCGCCCTCGGCATAGATCACTCGGACCGGCTGGGTCTTGGCTTTCGCGAACACCGGCTTCATCACAAGACCGGAGCGGAATGCGAAGCGATCGAGCTGGCTGGTATAGGCGTCGAAATCGGTGATGGGCCGCGTCGCGACGCCGGAGTCCATGGCGGCTTTCGCCACCGCTGGCGCCACGCGCAGGATCAGCCGGGGATCGAACGGCGACGGGATCAGCGAGCCGGGACCGAAGCCCTGCGTCTCACCGCCGTCGAAGCGCACCACCACATCGGACGGCGGATCGCGCGCGAGCTGCGCCAGTGCATCCACCGCGGCAACCTTCATCGCCTCGTTGATCGCCGTGGCGCCGACATCGAGCGCGCCGCGGAAGATGAAGGGAAAGCACAGGACGTTGTTGACCTGGTTCGGGAAGTCCGAGCGGCCGGTGCAGATCATCGCATCGGGCCGCGCCTTGCGCGCCTCGTCCGGCATGATCTCGGGATTCGGATTGGCGAGCGCCATCACCAGCGGCTGATCCGCCATTTGCTTGACCATATCGGGCTTCAGCACGCCGCCCGCCGACACGCCGAGGAAAATATCCGCGCCGCCGATCACATCGCCGAGCGTGCGTTTGTCGGTCTTCTGCGCGTAGACCGCCTTCCACTTGTCCATCAGCGTGTTACGGCCTTCATAGACAAGGCCGTCGATATCGCAGACCCAGATGTTCTTGCGCTGCGCGCCGAGCGACACCAGCAGATTGAGACAGGCGATCGCGGCCGCGCCTGCGCCCGACGCCACGATCTTGCAGTCTTCCAGCTTCTTGCCGTTGATCAGCAGCGCATTGCGGACCGCCGCGCAGACGATGATGGCCGTGCCGTGCTGGTCGTCGTGGAAGACGGGAATTTTCATTCGCGCCTTGAGCTGCTCCTCGATCTCGAAGCACTCCGGCCCCTTGATGTCTTCGAGGTTGATGCCGCCGAAGGTCGGCTCCAGCGCGGCCACCGTCTCCACCACGCGCGCGATGGTGTCGGCGGCGATCTCGATGTCGAACACATCGATGCCGGCAAACTTCTTGAACAGGACGGCCTTGCCCTCCATCACCGGCTTGGATGCCAGCGGACCGATGTTGCCGAGGCCGAGCACGGCGGTGCCGTTGCTGACGACGGCGACAAGATTGGAGCGGGTTGTCAGTGTCGCCGCCTCATGGGGATCGGCGGCAATGGCTTCGCACGCCGCAGCCACGCCCGGCGAATAGGCCAGCGCGAGGTCGCGCTGGTTGGCCAGCGGCTTGGTCGCCTGAATCTCGAGTTTGCCGGGCTTCGGAAGTCGATGATACGCCAACGCCGCGAGGCGAAGTTCTTCAGACAACGTCGACGCCATACCCGCTCCCGATATTCTCTTTGCCCCGGCCTGCGCCGGTGCTGTTTAGTCCCGTCGTGCGACGGTTATGCGATTCAGCACTAGTGTCCCGAATCCGAAGTTCGCATCATTTTAGCAGCGCGTTCCATAACGAACTTCGGATTCAAAGGGACACTAGAAATTATAATTCCAGTGCGGTTTCGGTTCGCAAGTCCGCAAAAGAGCACGCCGCAGAATGATGCGGACTTGCGAACCACCGCACTAGGGCAGATTGAGCCTGATATGAAGTTCGCGCAACTGCTTGAGCGACACCTCTGATGGCGCGCCCATGAGCAGATCTTCAGCACGCTGGTTCATCGGGAACAGCGAGATTTCGCGCAGGTTGTTCGTACCGCAAAGCAACATGACAATGCGATCGACACCAGCCGCCATGCCGCCATGCGGTGGTGCGCCATACTGGAACGCGCGATACATGCCGCCGAAACGTTCAATGACCGTTTCTTCGCCATAGCCCGCGATCTCGAACGCCTTCACCATCGCCTGAGGGCGATGGTTGCGGATGCCGCCCGACGCGATCTCGTAACCGTTGCAGGCGATGTCGTACTGGAATGCCTTGATGGTCAGCGGGTCCTGCGTCTCCAGCGCCTCGAGACCGCCCTGCGGCATCGAGAACGGATTGTGCGAGAAGTCGACCTTCTTGTCTTCCTCGTTGTACTCGTACATCGGGAAGTCGACAATCCACGCAAGCTCGAACCGGTCCTTGTCGATCAGGTTCAGCTCTTCGCCGAGCTTCGTGCGTGCGAGGCCTGCGAACTTCCAGAACTTCGACGGATCGCCGGCGACGAAGAACGCGGCATCGCCCTCCTTGAGGCCGAGCTGCTCGCGGATCGCAGCGGTGCGCTCAGGGCCGATGTTGTTCGCGAGCGGGCCTGCGCCCTCTCCGCCTTCGCGCCACATAATGTAGCCGAGGCCCGGCTGACCTTCGCCCTGCGCCCACGAATTCATGCGGTCGCAGAAGGCCCGCGAACCGCCGCCCGGTCCGGGGATCGCCCAGACCTGATTGGTCGCGTCTTCGAGCATGCGTGCGAACACCTTGAATCCCGAACCGCGGAAGTGTTCGGACACATCCTGCATCACCAGAGAATTGCGCAGGTCCGGCTTGTCGGTGCCGTACTTGCGCAGCGCTTCGGCGAATGGAATGCGCGGCCACTTCTTGGTGACCGGCTTGCCGTTGGCGAACTCCTCGAACACGCCGGTGATGACCGGCTCCATCGCCGCGAACACGTCTTCCTGCGTGACGAAGCTCATCTCCAAATCGAGCTGATAGAACTCGCCGGGCAGACGATCGGCGCGCGGGTCTTCGTCGCGGAAGCACGGCGCGATCTGGAAGTAACGGTCGAAGCCCGACATCATCAGCAGTTGCTTGTACTGCTGCGGCGCCTGCGGCAGCGCGTAGAACTTGCCGGGATGAATGCGCGACGGCACCAGGAAGTCGCGCGCGCCTTCCGGCGACGACGCCGTGAGGATCGGCGTCTGGAATTCGAAGAATCCGGCCTTCTTCATCCGCGCACGCATCGAGTCGACGATGGCGCCGCGGGTCATGATGTTCTGGTGCAGCTTCTCGCGGCGAAGGTCGAGGAAGCGGTACTTGAGCCGGATTTCCTCGGGGTATTCCTGATCGCCGAACACAGGCATCGGCAATTCGCCTGCCTCGCCCAGCACTTCGATCTCGTTGATGAAGATTTCGACGGTGCCGGTCGGCAGTTCAGGATTGTCAGTGCCCTCGGGGCGGCGGCGCACCTTGCCGTCGATCTTCACCACCCACTCGGCACGCAGCTTCTCGGCGAGACCGAAAGCCTTCGAATCCGGATCGACCACGCATTGCGTCATTCCGTAGTGGTCGCGCAGATCGATGAACAGCAGTCCACCATGGTCGCGGATACGGTGACACCAGCCGGACAGCCGGACCTCCTGGCCAATGTCGGAATCGCGGAGGGCGCCGCAGGTGTGGGAACGATAACGGTGCATGGAAATCCTGGAAAACGGCGTCAGAGGGCAGAATCAAGGGATATCGGCGCGGATGCGCGCGCGCAGGGTTTACCCGAGCGAAGGGAACGCGGCAACCGGATGGTGCCGGATAAGCTCCCGTATGGCGGGAAAAAGCTTAATAAAAACAATGCACGGGCTGCCGGACGTGCAGACCGGCCATTAACTGTCGCCAGCCTCGCGCTTGTCCTGCTGGATCACGATGGTCGGGACGCCAAAGGTCCCGGTCCGCACCGTGAAAACCTGCGTCCCCGGCTTGCGGCCCTCCCGCAGTTCGGACACCTCCAGACCCGCCTGTTCAAGCCGGGATCGGGTCGCCGCCACGTCTGCCACACGCCATGAGACGCCGTAGATCTTGTCAGGTCCGTCGCTCCGGCCGTCCTTGAAGCGATGGATCACCTCGAACACCAGACCGCCGGTCCTGAAGAACAGGAAGCGCGTCTGCAGTGCCTCGATGGTCCGGTCGAGCTTCATGTCGAGCCCGAGCCGAGCGCCGTAAAGCGCTGCGGTTCGCTCGGGATCAGGCGTTGCGATCACGAGGTGATCAAGCATATCGACCGGTGCCGATGCCGTCTCAGGCGACTGGCTCAGCCGCTCATTCCGCTGAAGAAAGAACAGCCGGATGCCGTGGGTGGATTCCGCCGACGCGCGGGTGCGCTTCCATGTCAGCGTACGGCCCGAGGCTAGGTTCGTGCTCGCGCCATCGCTGATAGCTTCAGGCGCAAGACCAAGTCGCGTCAGGCGATGGTGCGCTTTTTCGATGTCGCCAACTTCAAAAGCCAGACTGGCGAGCCCTTCGCCCTGCTTGTCGAGCGCGGCGCGCACGCGGTCCGCAGCTTCGCCCTCGCCCGCGGGCGCCATCAGTTCAAGCGATGTGTTGCCGAGCACGAAGATCGCGGTGGCTGCACCATCGCTTTGCGCGCGCCATGCTGGCGCACGACCTAGCAGCGTTTGATAGCCGGCAACGCCAGCCTCGATATCGCGGACCAGGACGACGGCGTGATCAAGTTTAGTAATCATGATGGTGACAGGGCCCGCATGTGGAGCCGCACCTCACCACACTCAGGCACACAATGCAGCCCCCTTGCCGCCGCGCATGCCACCTCTGAATTTCACATTGCGGAATGTTTGTTATCGATCCTGGCGGCAGCGCCATTCCCGCTTGCCTTTGACCTTGATTCGCTCGTCGGCGCGACACGTCTCGGAGAGATCGATGTCGTGAAACGTCCGGGCCTTCACGCCGACATTGATCGTGGCGTTGAGGTTGACGTGAGGCCGGATCGGAATGTGCACGCCGCCGGTGTTGACGTTGAGATTGTTCGCCTCGGCTATGGCGGGAACCAATGCGGCCAGAAGAAACGCAGCTCCGGCGCCAATGAGAGATTTTCCGGCCATGGCCCTCAGCCCTTCTGAAATAATGCGTTGCGGCAATATCCCTTGGTCGCACATTCGGCCTGCCCGGTTCAGCCGCAGCAAAAAATGTCCCCTGCCATGACCTATGAACCTGCCCGATCGGGCGATTTTCGCATGGAAAATTCCGTTCAAGGCGTTCATAACCCCCGCATGGAAATGATTACCACCACGGACGAACTCGCCGCCGCCTGCAGCCGCCTCGCCAAACACCGCGTCATCACTGTCGATACCGAGTTTTTGCGCGAAACCACCTACTACCCGTTGCTCTGCGTCGTGCAGATGGCCAGCGCGGATGAGGCCGTCGTGATCGACGCACTCGCCGAGGGCATCGACCTCAAGCCGTTCTTCGACCTGATGGCCAACGAGAGCGTGCTGAAAGTGTTCCATGCCGCCCGGCAGGACATCGAGATCATTTTCCACCGCGCCAATATCATTCCGCATCCGGTGTTCGACACGCAGGTTGCGGCCATGGTGCTCGGCTACGGCGACTCCATTGCCTATGACCAGCTCGTCGAGCGAATTACCGGTCATCGTCCCGATAAAACCCATCGCTTCACCGACTGGTCGCATCGCCCACTGACGCAGGATCAAATCGTGTATGCTGTCGCTGACGTTACACATCTGCGCGATGTGTTCGCAGCGCTCGATGCCGACCTCAAGAAGCGCGGCCGCAGCGAATGGGTCAGTGAGGAGATGGACGTCCTCACCTCGCCGAAGACCTATGACTTCCATCCGGAGCGCGCATGGGAGCGCCTCAAGACCCGCGTCCGCAAGCCGAAAGAACTCGCGGTGCTGATGGAAGTCGCAGCGTGGCGCGAACAGGAAGCGCAGAGCCGCGACGTGCCGCGCTCGCGTGTTCTGAAGGATGATGCCATCGGCGATATCGCGACTCACGCGCCCACCAGCCTCGAGCGGCTTGCCGGTCTTCGCTCGCTGCCGAAGGGCTTCGACAAATCGAAATGGGGTCAGGATATCCTTGCCGCCGTGAAGCGCGGAATTGCGCGTGATCTGACGAAGTTGCCGAAGCTCGACAAGCCGCGCGGCAATGCCAATGGCGGTGCGACGGTTGAACTGCTGAAGGTTCTGCTGCGCATGACGTCCGAACGTCACGCCGTCGCCAGCAAGGTGATCGCTACTGTGGACGATCTCGAACAGATCGCCGCCGACGATAACGCCGACGTCGGCGCCCTGCACGGCTGGCGCCGCGAACTGTTCGGCGAAGCGGCTCTGGCGCTCAAGAAAGGCCGCCTTGCGCTCGCCATCGACAAGGGCCGCGTGGTGCGGGTCGATCGCGAGTAAAAGCTTCAGCATTTACAATGCGTTCGGATGCGACGCTCCCAGCATAATCCACTGCAAATAAACAGGTTATTGACTTAAGACGACCGGTCATATTATGAATTGGACATCCCCTCAGGAGGTCCAGATGCCTAAGAACCGCCAAATCCTGCTCAAGCGCCGTCCCAGTGGAATGCCGACCCTCGATGATTTCCAACTGGTCGAGAAAGAACGCCCTGAGCCGGGGCTTGGTCAGGTTCTCGTCCGCAATCAGTTGCTGTCACTTGATCCGTACATGCGCGGACGGATGGATGACGGAAAGTCCTACATGGCGCCGGTCGAGCTTGGGCAGGTGATGACGGCTCATACGGTCGGCGAAGTCGTAACGAGCAACGACCCCGCTTTCGATCCCGGCGAGAAGGTTTTCCTGACGGGAGGCTGGCAGGACTATGCGATCGCCCAAGCACCTGATGTGAGGAAGATCAATCCTGCTCTGCCCGACGCGGCGTGGCTCGGCCCAATGGGCCTGCCCGGCTGGACCGCACACTACGGCCTGTTTGAGCTTGGACATCCGGCCACAGGTGAGACGCTTGTCGTGTCTTCTGCCGCAGGCGCCGTCGGCAGTCTTGTCGGCCAGTTGGCAAAGGCTCAAGGCCTGAGAGTGGTCGGCATCGCTGGCGGGCCGGAGAAATGCGCCTACGTCGTCAACGAACTCGGTTTCGATGCATGCGTCGATTACAAGGTCTCCGAATTCGCCGCACGCCTCGCGGATGCCTGCCCCAACGGTATTGATATCGATTTCGAGAACGTCGGAGGCGACGTGCTCGATGCAATTTGGCCACTTCTCAATGCCAGCGCGCGCATCGTCGTGTGTGGACTGAGCGCACATTACAACCTTACAAAGCCCCTGCCCGGCCCCGACCTGACCAAGGTCCTGAAACAGCGCGTCAACATGCGCGGCTTCATCATCTCGGACCATCGTCTCCACATTCCAAAAGCAATCGGAGAAATGGCAACGCTGGTGGGTCAGGGCAAGCTGACAACCCGCAATGATATAACGACGGGTCTCGAGTATGCCCCGAATGCTTTCATCGGGATGTTGCAGGGAAAGAACTTCGGCAAGACGCTGGTTCAGGTCGCATGAGCACGCACCACAGCGCGGAGACGCCAAACGTCAGCTTGACGCCTCTGTGCAGGGTGGATGCACGTCTCGCCGAACCTCTCGTGCTGCCGAATACGCCGACGGGCACGAGATCAATTCTCGAGGCAGTGTCGCTCAAGATCACGGGTGCGCGCCTCTCCGCACACATGAAAGGCCACGCGACCGCCGACTGGCTGACACTGTCGGCCGACGGCACTATCGGCACGCTCGACGTGCGCGCCACGCTCGAAACTGATGACGGTGCATTGATCTTCATGCAGTACAATGGCCGCATGCAACGCCAGATCGACGGAACGCGGAAGATTTATATCGCTCCGCGTTTCGACACCGGCGATCCCCGCTATGCCTGGCTCAATGCCGTTCAGGGTGTTGGAAAGGCGCTGCTGCAGGAGGGTTCGCGCGACCTGCACTACGACATCTACGAAGTTACCTAAGGGAAGAATCAACGACGATGCCCAAACCGAATGTAAAGGACAGGATTGTCGCCGCCGGCCTTGAAGTGCTGCACCGTCAGGGCTTCAACGGCTCCGGCGTTCAGGACATCACAGATGCGGCCGGCGTGCCGAAGGGATCGTTCTACAATCACTTCGAAAGCAAGGAAGTGTTGGGGATCGCGGCGCTTGATCGCTATTGGCAAGGCGCACTGACCAAGATGCCGATCTTGCGTGATGCGAGCATTCCGCCGATCGAGCGCCTGCGGCGTTACTTCCAGTCGCTTTTCGCTATCTCTACCGAGCAGGGATACTCGAAAGGCTGCCTCATCGGCAATTTTAGTCTTGAGCTAGCCGACCACAGCCCAGCGGTGCGAGACCGGCTCGCCGAGATTTTGAAAGCCTGGACGGGCGCCATCGAAGATTGCCTTCGCGAAGCGAAGCAATCCGGTGCGCTTCGCAACGATCTCGATCCCTCCGCTGTCTCGGCATTTATGCTGAACGCATGGGAGGGAACCGTTCTGCGCGCCAAAGTCGACAAGGACGGCAGCGCTTATGCGCAATTCGATGCTGCGATCTTCGACGGGATGTTGCGATGACGGATGGCGCGACACACGTTCAGCGCGTCTTTCTAAACGTCAGATTGATCCGCTGCGCACCGAGCAACGGATGCTCACCGTCGGCGAGCGGCATCACGCCGTGATAGGCCAGCCGCGACGGCCCACCCCACGCCACCACGTCGCCATGCACCAGCCGGTAGCGCATGGTCTTGTCCGACCGGCTCTGGCCGCCGAACAGAAACATGGCAGGCAGACCCAGCGAGACCGAAACAATCGGCGCGTCAAAATCCAGTTCGTCCTTGTCCTGATGCAATGACAACTTTGCGCCGGGCTCGTAGCGATTGATGAGACACGCATCAGGGCGAAAATCGGCGAAGCCCGCCTTCGCTGCGGCTTGCCCCGCGATCTCCGCAAACACAACCGGCATGGGCGGCCAAGGCCGACCGCTTTCCGGATCGATGGGATCATAGCGATAGCCAGTGCGATCGCTGACCCAGCCAACTCTTCCGCAATTGGTCATGGCTACCGACATCCGGTGTCCTCCGGGCGTCACGAGATGGCGGAACGGCGCGCGTTCGATGATTGTGTGCACCGCTTCGATCAGGGGAGCTTCCAGCGGCCGTGCAAAGCCCGCGAGCAGCATCGCACCCGGCGCGAGTTGCACATCGCGCAGTTCCGCAACATCGCCGTCGAACAGATCACGCATCATCGGTTCCAAGTGAACAGCGCGGCCTCCTGCTCCACTTCAACCGATTCAAGGCGATGCTTCCACCCGATTCCCGGAAATTGCTGTCTATAAAAACAAACCGGGTGGAAGCTTGCGCTTCCGCCCGGTTTGATTTGAACCCGAGGAACCTTAGGCCGCAGCCTTCTTCGAGGTCGGAACTTCCGAGATCGTCTTCAGGATCTGCGAAGCGATCTGGTAGGGGTCGCCCTGCGAGTTCGGGCGGCGGTCTTCCAGATAGCCCTTGTAATCGTTGTTGACGAAGGAGTGCGGAACGCGGATCGAGGCACCGCGATCGGCAACCCCGTAGCTGAACTTGTTCCAAGGCGCGGTCTCGTGCTTACCGGTCAGACGCTTGTCGTTGTCCGGGCCGTAGACGGCGATGTGATCCATCAGGTTCTTGTCGAACTGCTTCATCAGAGCTTCGAAGTAATCCTTGCCGCCGACCGTGCGCATGTACTCGGTCGAGAAGTTGGCATGCATGCCCGAGCCGTTCCAGTCGGTATCGCCGAGCGGCTTGCAGTGGAATTCGATATCGATGCCGTACTTCTCGGTGAGGCGGAGAAGCAGGTAACGCGCGATCCACATTTCGTCAGCGGCCTTCTTGGAGCCCTTGCCGAAGATCTGGAATTCCCACTGGCCCTTCGCCACTTCGGCGTTGATGCCTTCGTGGTTGATGCCGGCGGCGAGACACAGGTTGAGGTGCTCTTCGACGATCTCGCGGGCGACCGAGCCGACGTTCTTGTAGCCGACGCCGGTGTAGTACGGGCCCTGCGGAGCCGGATAACCTTCCGTCGGGAAGCCGAGCGGGCGGCCGTCCTTGTAAAAGAAGTATTCCTGCTCGAAGCCGAACCATGCGCCGGCGTCATCGAGAATGGTGGCGCGCTTGTTGGACGCGTGCGGGGTCTTGCCGTCGGGCATCATGACTTCGCACATCACCAGTGCGCCGTTGATGCGCGTCGTGTCCGGGTAAACAGCAACCGGCTTCAGCACGCAATCCGAGCTGTGGCCTTCAGCCTGCTGGGTCGAGCTTCCGTCGAAGCCCCACAACGGGAGCTGCTCGAGAGTCGGAAACGCATCGAATTCCTTGATCTGGGTTTTCCCGCGAAGGTTCGGGGTCGGCGTATAGCCATCGAGCCAGATGTACTCGAGCTTGTATTTGGTCATTTCGATCTCTCGTGAGTGAACGATTGCGTTGCTAAGTTCCCGGCCGATTTAGCCGCCGGAGGGTCCGGCCGCAAACGGCTGCGCCCGTTAATAAGCATTTAACGTGCCAACTGTCTGCCCAAGGCCGGGCAGCCGGTTGGCCAGCCCGCCGCCCCCAGCCGGACGATTCCCGTCAGGTGATTCGCAAGCCATGCGCCGCCCTGTGCGCGTTTTGTCATCAATTTCAATGCCTGCCTTCTTTCGCGGCGGCACGATTCAAGTCGCCGGAAACGGGAAACCCTTCAAGTGCGAGAGCGTTAAGGTTTCAGGCGCATGCTGAGTGAAGGCGCAGAATCCAAGGTGCGCAAATTGTATGCATTTGCCTGCTTTTTATAGGGCAAACCGCGCAAAAGACGTGCGTTCCTCTTACATTAGACCTCCACGCGACGAGATCGCAACGAGAGGAGACTGGAATGACACCTAATTCGACCCAGCCGACGGCCAAGATCTACCAATTCCCTGTGGGCGGCCGTGCGGCACTCAGCAGCCGGACCGAGCCCGCCAAGCCCATGCTCGACTACGCGGTCTCTGGCAGCGGCTGGTACCACGAAGCCGCTATCGAAGAGACCAAGCGCGGCAGCGAGCACTGATGCCGTCCGCCTGTACGACGCCCGGGTGGCCTGACCGCCCGGTGGAGATTTGCGAAGTCAAATAAAGGGTCGAAGCATAGCGCTTCGGCCCTTTTACTTTGGGCGTGTGCCCTGCCCGTTACGCACCGAAGATCGACCAGCCCATCCGCTTGCTGAGAGTTTCAAGCGCATCGCGGCCAAGCCGGGAGTTGCCGTTGGCATCGAGGCCTGGCGACCAGACCGCAATGGAAGCCTTGCCCGGCGCAATGGCCAGGATGCCCCCGCCGACACCGCTCTTTCCAGGCAGACCGACCCGATAGGCGAACTCTCCAGAGCCGTCGTAGTGCCCGCATGTCAGCATCACGGCGTTGATGCGCCGCGCCCGCTCCGGCGGAACGACCAGAAATCCGGTCGACGGATTGCGACCCGAGTGCGCGAGAAACCGCCCCGCCATCGCAAGCTGGCGGCACGACATGGCGATAGCGCATTGATGGAAATAGACGCCGAGCGTCAGTTCCACAGGATTTTCGATAACCCCGAACGACTTCATGTAATTGCCGAGCGCGATATTGCGAAAACCGGTGCGCTGCTCGGATGCAGCGACGGACTCATCGATCTTGATCGAGGAGTCGCCCGAGAGGAACTGCATGAATCTGAGGATTTCGCCCAGCGTTTCCCGAGGCTGATGCCCGGACAGTATGGCATCCGTCACGGCAATCGCGCCGGCATTGATGAAAGGATTGCGCGGGATACCGCGTTCCCGCTCAAGCTGAACGATGGAGTTGAACGGACTGCCCGACGGCTCGCGCCCCACCCGCTGCCACAGCTTGTCGCCGATCATGCCCAATGCGAGCGTGAATGTGAACACCTTGGAAATGCTTTGAATCGAAAACGACGTGTCGGCATCGCCGCCTGCCGCGACATGCCCGCTGGAATCGACCACCACCAGGCCGAACGCATTGACATCGACACCCGCCAGTTCGGGAATATAGGTCGCGACTTCTCCGCGATCCTTTCGTTCCATCATCTCGCCGGCGATTTCCTTGACGACGCGATCTAAAGTGGCATTGCTCATTTCGGCTTCGGCTTCCGATTGCAGACTCACGGTCTTATCGAACGTGGTCATATGCGACAACCGTGCCAACGCGACAATCGCGCCAAAAGCGCTCACGCGCAGCCTCCCAGATCCCGTCTCTATTTTGCGTCGTGGAAAATGATGCCGACCGTATGCCGGTGCCCCGACCGGAGCTGGCTGACGCCATGGCGCAGATTAACGCGATAAGTCCCGCGCGTGCCCTGAACCGGGCGGCGATGGACCGCGAACACGACAGCATCGCCCTGCTTCAATGGCACCACCGCCGCGCGTGACTGCATGCGCGGACGCTGCTCCGTCAGCACGAATTCCCCGCCGGTGAAATCGCGCTCCGGTTCCGACAGCAGGATCGCAACCTGCAACGGAAACACATGCTCGCCGTACAGGTCCTGATGCAGGCAATTGTAGTCGCCCGCGTTGTACTGGAGCAGCAGCGGCGTCGGCCGCGTCTGCCCGGCCTTGTGGCAGCGCTTGATGAAATCGCCATGCTCCGCAGGATAACGCACGTCGATTCCCATCGACTCGTTCCAGCGGTTGGCGATCGGCGCCAGTTGCGGATACAGCGCCGTCCGCAATGCCGAGATGATATCCGGCAGAGGATAGGAAAAATACTTGTACTCGCCGCGCCCGAAGCCGTGGCGAGCCATGATGATGTGGCTGCGGAAGATACCGTCCTCGCCGTAGAGACCGACGAGCGAACCGCATTCATCGGGTGACAGCAGCCGCGGCAGCACCGCCCAGCCATTGCCGTCGAGATGTGTCGTGAGGTTAGGCCAGTCCATCGCCTCGACACGCGCCGGCGACGCCGGTGTTCTGACTTTTGCTGCTGCGACCATGTTCGGGCTCCTGTCTGATGCCCCGAACTAATTCAATAGCGACAGGCCTTCCACCCGATTTCCGGCGGGATGGAACTACGGCTTCACGATCATGGCAGTGCGCCCGATCAGACGCGCGAGCTGCTTGAAGCGATTGGTGACGCGGTCGGCGGCAAGATCTGCGGCCCGCTTGTCGAACGCCAGGATGAGCTTGCGGCCCTGATTGCGGAAATGCGTGTGCGGCAGCACGCCGCGCTGGGCCGCGGAGATCATGAAGGCCACGCGGAATGCGGCCCCGATCAGGCGCGCGCGATCGACCATCGCGGGCGGAATGAGCGCGCGCACGGCTTGCGGCGCCTCGTTCTCCTCGTTCAATCCGGCGTAGCGATAGTAGGCCGCGAGCGCGAGAAACACCCTGCCCTCGTGAGTCACCGCGCCGAAATTTCCGTTGATGATGAAATCGAGCGATTGCTCGCCGCGATGATCCGGATGGGCCCGCCAGGCTGCGTCGGACAGCCAGCACGCCGCATGACGTAGCCGCTTCTCGTCGTCGCTTTCGCGCAAGCCCGCGACCCTGAACAGCTTGTCGGTCCACACGATCAGATCGTCGGCGTGGCGCGGCGAACGCGCGCGCAGTTCGTTCATGGTCTGCGCCGTGGCGATCAGCCCGTCTTTCTGCTGCTCCTTTTCAGGCAGCATCTCATAGAGCAATCCTTCGCGAACGCCGTAGGTCGAGAACACGATGTTCTTTGGCTTCGCGACGCGGATGATGTATTCGAGCACCAGCGCCGCATAGGTCAGCAGCGGGCGGCGGGCATCGGCCACGGTCTCGATGTCGGCGAGCGTATTGCTTGCGGCCAGACGGCGAAGCCGCCGTACAAAGTCCAGCGCGTCAGCCGCCGGAATGGTGTAGCCGTGCATCACGTGCAGCGGATAGCCGCTCTGGATGATGTGGATGCGTGCCAGCGCGCGCCATGTGCCGCCGACCGCATAGAACGTCCGGCCCGCGCCGGCCTTGAGCTGCGGCAACCCGGTCAGCCCGGCTGCCACGATACGCTCCGCCTTCTTCAGCGATTTCTGCGACGCATCCTGCAACGCGAGGCCGCCGAGCGGCAGTGTCGTGCCTGAGCGAATGCGCTGGCCGCGCACATCGATGAGTTCGAGCGAACCGCCGCCGAGATCGCCGACGATGCCGTCCGGCTTGTAGACGCCCGACGCGACGCCGAGCGCAGACAGCTTCGCTTCTCGCGCGCCCGACAGGATATTGATGGGACAGCCGCAGATGCGCTCGGCCTTGGCGATGAAGTCCGGCCCGTTGGTCGCGTCGCGGCAAGCTGCAGTGGCGATCGCGTGGACCTCGCCGACCTTCATGATCTTGCAGAGCGCCTTGAAGCGCTTCAGCGCCGCCAGCGCCTTTTCGACGGCGTCTGCCGCCAGCAATCCGGTCGACTGCACTTCGCGGCCGAGACCGCAAAGTGTTTTCTCGTTGAAGATCGGTGCGAGATTGCGCGTCTTGTCCTCGTAGACAACAAGACGGACGGAGTTCGATCCGATGTCGATGACCGCGACGCTCTTCGATGGCTTGCGCGCAGCACGAGGCCGCTCGCGAACGAGTGCCGGGCTCACGGATTCGTTCTTCGAACCACTAACGCTCCGAACGGCGCGTAAGACGGCGTGGCGAAGATTCTTTAAGCGACTTTCCACGGCCTGACAGACTCGGATTCGTCATGAAGTAATCGTGCACGTTGAAAGGTTCCTCGCCCTTCGCGGCCTTCATACGCGTTGACGACCCATCCGGCAACAACTGCCAGCTCTGCTCGTTATCCTTGAGGTTCGCGACCATGATTTGTTCGAGAACCTGCTGATGAACCGTAGGATTTTGCAGCGGACACAGCACCTCGACGCGGCGGTCGAGATTGCGGGGCATCATGTCCGCGGACGAAATATACACAGCGGCCTTGGCGCTCGGCAGGCCGTGCCCCATGCCGAAGCAGTAGATTCGCCCGTGTTCCAGGAACCGGCCGATGATCGATTTGACCCGGATGTTCTCCGAAAGTCCGGGAACACCGGGACGCAAACAGCAAATTCCGCGGATCACCAGATCGATCGAGACACCGGCCTGCGATGCCTCATAAAGCGCGTCGATGATCTCGGGATCGACCAGCGAGTTCATCTTCAGCCAGATCGCCGCCGGCTTTCCATGACGGGCGAAATTCGCCTCGCCGTGAATGTGCTCGAGCATCCGCTTGCGCAGCGTGAGCGGCGACACGCCCATCTTCTCGATGTCGCGCGGCTCCGCATAGCCGGTGATGTAATTGAAGACGCGCGCCGCATCGCGCGCGATCACCGGGTCGGACGTGAAGTACGACAGGTCCGTGTAGATGCGCGCGGTGACCGGATGATAGTTGCCTGTCCCGGCATGAACATAAGTCGTCAGCCCCGTGCCTTCCCGGCGCACCACCAGCGACAGCTTGGCGTGAGTCTTGAGCTCGAGGAACCCGTAGACCACCTGCACGCCCGCGCGTTCAAGATCACGCGCCCAGCGGATGTTGGCTTCCTCGTCGAACCGCGCCTTCAGTTCGACCAGCGCCGTCACCGACTTTCCGGCTTCGGCGGCTTCGGCAAGCGTCCGTACGATCGGTGAATCGCGTGATGTGCGATACAGCGTCTGCTTGATCGCGACGACATCGGGATCGCGCGCCGCCTGTTGCAGGAACTGCACGACGACGTCGAACGATTCATAGGGATGATGGACGACGAGATCCTTCTGGCGGATCGCGGCAAAGATATCGCCGCCATGATCGCGAACGCGCTCGGGATGGCGCGGCACATAGGGCGTGAACTCGAGATCAGGACGATCGAGCCGAGTCAGTTGCGACAGTTCGTTCATAGCGAGCACGCCATCGACAAGCAGCACGTCATCGTCAGGTGTCGACAGTGCGCGCTGCACGAAAGCGCGGAGATCATCCGGCATGGTGGCTTCGATTTCGAGGCGGATCACCGACCCGCGGCGGCGGCGCTTCAGCGCCGACTCGAACAGGCGAACGAGATCCTCGGCCTCTTCCTCGATTTCCAGTTCGGAGTCGCGGATGATGCGGAACGCGCCCTCACCCTTGACCACATAGCCGGGGAACAGACGGCCAATGAACAGCGCCGTGGCCTGTTCAAGCGTGATGAGACGCACCGAGCCGTCCTTGCCTGCGGGCAAACGGATAAAGCGATCGATCTTACCCGGCATGCGGATCAGCGCATTCATCGCCTTGCCGTCGGAAACCCGCGCCAGATGCAGCGCGATGGTGAAGCCGAGACTTGGGATGAACGGGAACGGATGCGCCGGATCGATCGCGAGCGGCGTCAGCAGCGGGAAGATGTTGTGAAGGAAGTGGTCCTCGATCCAGGCGCTTTCGGCCTTGGTGACGTCCTTCCCATCGACCAAGACGATCCCGACCTCGGACAGGCCGCCGCGCAGATCGCGCCAGATTGTCTGCTGGTCGCTTGCAAGCTTCGAGACGGTCTCGTTGATCTTGGCCAGCTGCTCGGTGGGCGTCGAGCCGTCCGGGCTGCGCTCGGTGATGCCTTCACGGATCTGTGCCTTGAGGCCCGCGACGCGGACCATGAAGAATTCATCAAGGTTATTGGCGGAAATCGACAGGAACCGGACCCGCTCCAGCATCGGGTGGTTCGGATTGACCGACTCTTCCAGCACGCGGCGGTTGAAGTGGAGCCACGACAGTTCGCGGTTGATGAAGCGCTCCGGGCTTGACCCGATCGACGACGCGGTTGAAATCTCTTCGTTTTCTTCTTTTTTAACAATAGCTTGCGCGGCGTCCATGAAGTCAGACCTCATATCGTGTCATCAGTCCGGACCTTAGGCCCGTTCCACTGAGACAATGTGCCAGTCTCGTGACAGTTCGATGACATGATGGGCCAACAGGTCTTAACGACCAAGCCCTGTTCGATCAGGCCGCAGGGTCTTTGAGCAGTTCCGCGGCCAGGGCGCGGGTCACCGGCCGGCGCAGCCGCAGCGCCTCCTCGTCCAGCAATTCGACCGTCCGTCGCGCCGCCGCAAAGGATCGCTCGATACGGGTCGAGAGATAGCTGACGATCCCCTCATCCACGATCATCTGGCGGTCGGCACAGAATTTGACGATCAGCGCCCGGAACAACAGGTCGTCCGGCGGGGTCAGCGTGACCACCGGCACGGCCCGCAGCCGGGACCGCAGATCGTGCAATGTCACTGCGAATGACGACGGCTGTACCCGTCCCGTCAGCAGGATATGGGCCCCATCTTCACGCGCCAGATTAAGAAGATGAAACAGCGCGCGCTCATCGAGAGACGCCGGGTCGAGATCATCCACGACCAGCGCGCCAGTCGCCAGTTCGCCCGGTACGTTAGCCGGCGTCAGTGTGTGGGCCGCAACCGACCGGGCACCCGCTTCGGCCGCCCAGATCGACGCAAGATGGCTTTTGCCGCTGCCCTCCGGCCCCACCAGCATCATCACGCGGTTGGGCCAGTCGGGCCACGCGTCGATCAGCGCGAGCGCCTGCGCGTTGGCCGAGCCTTCAAGGAAATTATCGCGCGTCAGGCTTTCCGCATGCGGCAGCGCAAGGGCCAACTGACGAGGACGGACGCGAGCTACCACGCAATACTCCCGGCGAGCAGTCCGGTTGAAGCAACATGCGGCTTTTGAAGTTGTATCACGGAATCGGCGCAGTCGCGCTCATGTGCCGTGCCCACTCCACCAGATAGAAGGACACCGAAAGCAGCGTCAAGACGGTCACGAAACCGGCCAGAATGATCTCATACGGCGACGCATTGAACTGGAAACCGAGCGAGGCCAGCACCAAGGCGGCGAACGACACCTGCGCCACGGTGTTCAGTTTCGAGACCATCAACGGCTTCATCGGAACCGGATTGTCGAGCAGCCAGGAGATGATCACCGCGCCGACGATCATGAAGTCACGCGACACCACAAGAATGACCAGCCAGCGCGGAATGTCGCCCGAGATTCCGAGCGTGACGTAGATCGAAACCAGCAGCGCCTTGTCGGCCACGGGATCGAGCAGCGCGCCGATCTCCGTGGTCATGTTGAACCGCTTGGCAAGGAACCCGTCGATGGCATCGCTGACCCCCGCCACCACGAAGATCACAAAGGCGATAGTCATCTGGTTCGAGGCGATGGCCCAGACGATGACCGGCACCAGCAGGATGCGGCCCAAGGTGATGATGTTCGGTAGATTCACGCGACTTTTTCCCGGCTGTTCCTGTTTTAACGAGCCCCGGACGGCTTGCAAAGGATACGGGGATGCGGCGGACCGCTCGGGGGCCTTTCTCCTAGCTATGCACAGCCTGCCCGGCGGCCATTGCGCCAAGGCAAAATCCGACGTAACCACCGGCTAACTCTCGGAATCCCCGGCATGACCGATCAAAAATCCGGCCTGACTTATTCATCCGCCGGCGTCGATATCGACGCCGGAAACCGCCTGGTCGACCTCATCAAGCCGCTGGTGCGCGCCACGGCGCGGGCGGGCGCCGATGCGGAAATCGGCGGATTTGGCGGGCTGTTCGATCTCAAGGCCGCCGGCTTCAAGGACCCCATTCTGGTCGCCGCCACCGACGGGGTCGGCACCAAGGTCAAGATCGCCATCGAGACCGGCATCCACGGCGGCATCGGCATCGACCTCGTGGCGATGTCGGTCAACGATCTCGTGGTTCAGGGCGCGGAGCCGCTCTTCTTTCTGGACTACTTCGCCTGCGGCAAGCTCGACCCCGAGGCCACCGCCTCGATCGTGGCAGGCGTTGCCGAGGGCTGCCGCGAATCCGGCTGCGCCCTGATCGGCGGCGAGACCGCAGAAATGCCCGGCCTCTACAAGGATGGCGACTACGACCTAGCAGGCTTCGCGGTGGGAGCAGCGGAGCGCGGCACCCTGCTGCCGCACAAGGACATCGGCCCCGGCGACGCGGTGATCGGCCTCGCCTCGTCCGGTGTTCACTCCAACGGCTTCTCGCTGGTACGCAAGGTGGTCGAGAAATCCGGGGTGACGTTCGACGCGCCGGCACCTTTCGCGCCCGTCATGACGCTCGGCGGCGCCCTGCTCGCCCCAACAAAGCTCTATGTGAAGTCGTGCCTCGCCGCGATCCGCCAGACCGGCGCGGTCAAGGGTCTCGCGCACATCACCGGCGGCGGCTTCACCGACAACATTCCGCGCGTGCTGCCGAAACATCTCGGCGTCCGCATCAATCTGGCCGCCGTCCCCGTTCTTCCCGTGTTCAAGTGGCTGGCGGCCGAGGGCAATATCGCCGAACTCGAATTGCTGCGCACGTTCAACTGCGGCATCGGCATGGTCGCCATCGTCAAGCGCGACCAGCTCGTCGAGGTGATGGACGTGTTCGCGCAGAACGGCGAGCGCGTGGTCGATCTCGGCGAAGTAGTCGAAACGCAAGGCGACGAGCGCGTGATCTACGACGGCCACCTCAACCTGGCGGATTGAGATGGCACGACGCCGCGTCGCCATTCTGATCTCGGGGCGCGGATCGAACATGACCGCGCTGATCGAGGCCGCGGCCGCGCAGGACTATCCGGCGCAGATCGCTCTGGTGATCTCAAACATTGCAGGCGCCGGCGGATTGGCAAAGGCAAGCGCTGCCGGGATCAAGACCGAGACCATCGAGAGCAAGCCGTTCGGCAAGGACCGCGAAGCGTTCGAGCGCGCGTTGCACGGCGTTCTGCTGGCTCACGATATCGATCTCGTCTGCCTCGCGGGATTCCTGCGCCTGCTGACACCATGGTTCGTCAAGCAGTGGGACGGCCGAATGCTCAACATCCACCCGGCCCTGTTGCCGTCCTACAAGGGACTGCACACCCATGAGCGAGCTCTGGCCGACGGCGTGAAGATTCACGGCGCGACGGTGCACTTCGTGGTGCCCGAAATGGATTCGGGGCCGATCGTCATGCAGGGCGCTGTCGGTGTACATGAAGACGATACGGCGGATACGCTGGCTGCTCGGGTGCTTGGCGTTGAGCACCGGATTTATCCGGATGCACTCCGCCTCGTCGCCAGCGGCCGCACGCGGCTGATGAGCGGGATTTGCAAGACCGGCGATGCCGGCCCCGACACTGCGCTGATCGTTCCAGCTGTCAGCTAGATAGCGCATCAAACAAAACCCCCCGGCTGGTGGCCGGGGGAGCATCAGATTCCGTCGAATCGCGACGTCAGGAAACTTTCAGGTTTTCCGCAGATGACTTGCCGCGATTTTCTACCAGTTCGTACTCGATCGTCTGATTTTCATTGAGGGTCGAAAGCCCGGCGCGCTCGACCGCCGAGATGTGCACGAACACGTCCTTGTCACCGACCGCCGGTTTAATGAACCCGTAGCCTTTGGTCGGGTTGAACCACTTCACCGTACCTTTTGCCAACGTCCGTCTCCTCGTCCAGATATAAAAAAGGCGCGGTCACGCTCATCGCGTGCCACGCCGCTAGCGGGCTTCAAATGTTTTGCAGAATGTCGTGTCTTCCAAGTCCACAGCCGAACGGCCCAAATCCGATTGCAGCCACAATCCCAACACGAAAATTTCGGCTTAGCAAGACTGCAAAACACCACAAACGCCTGTGGCCGCAGCACCACAGCGGGTGCGAATGCCCCGCGGCCGGCATGGCGGTGCGTTGACGCAAGCGGCGGATTCGGGGCAAATCGCATAACGCTATTGCAACAAATCCTTTTGAGTTCCCCTTTTGATGACACTGTCAGCGAGCATGGGCCGGAAAAAGCTGCTGCACGTGACGGTGGCCGGGGTCGCCCTGTGCACAGCATCGAGCGCCAGCGCACAGTTCATCCCGCCGACCCCGGGCGTCACCGACAACAACTCCCAGCTCTCCGTCAACGCCGCACAGTTCGACCTTGGCAGCAGCTTTCTGCAGCGGCTCGGACGCGAAGCGACCTATGGATATGCCGCGCGGGATAATTCCGGCGGCGGCGGCGCATCACAAAGCACCGCCGAGCCTCAGTACCGGACATGGGCCGAAACCTACGGCATTCGCGCACGCACGGCTGCGCAAGGGACCTTTGTCGGCGACAAGCGTGGAACGCTCGGCGTGGTTGGCGGCATTGGCGCGACCGTCGCGCCCGGCCTGAACGTCGGCTTCTCCGCCGATCAGAGCCAGACATGGATCGACGTGCCGCTAGCGCTGCAAAGCGCGACGCTCGGCATGACTCAGCTCGGCGTCAACGCCTCCTACCTCAACGGACCGTGGACCGTAGCGATGGCCGCTGTTCATGGCTTTGCCAGGATCAGTTCAATCCGCGCGACGCCGCTCGGCAGCGCGTATGCCAACTATCGCGGCAGCATCGACGGCGTGCTTGGCGAACTGAACTACACCTACGCCTTCGGCCAGAGCCGCATCGTGCCGAAGGTGGCCCTTGAATACGTCTCCGCCCGCACCGACAGATTCTCCGAATCCGGAGGATTTCTTCCTGTGACCGTTGCCGATGGCCATGGCGAGCGTGCCCGCGTCCTGGCTGGCGCTGAATTCGGGCACTACTGGATCGTCGGCCAGCAGGCGATCGACGTGTCCGTCTATGGCAAGTTCGTCGATAACTTCACGCAGAACATCGGGACCGTGCAGGTCAGCCTCGGCAACAACGCCATCGGCGTCGCCGGCATCCGCGAAAGCCGGAACGGCGCCGACGCGGGCGCCGCCACGTCCTGGATCCTGAGCAACACGGCAAGGCTCTACGCTAACTATGACGGCAGGTTCCGCAGCGGCTTTGAATCACACCAGGGCACTGTCGGCGTCGAGCTGAAGTGGTGAGTTGCTGAGCGCGGGGATCGCGCGGCAGCAATCTGCCCCAAACGACAACGTCCCGGCTTTCACCGGGACGTTTTCATTTCTGGAACCTTGAGCGTCGTTTACGCTGCTGCCGGCGCTTCCTGCTGCTCGCGCAATGCACGCTTTCGCCAGATCGAGCCGACCACCAACACCACGATCACACCGAGCACTGCGAGCGTCAGCTCACCGATCTCGCCGTTGAACTTTAGGTGCTTGGCAAAGCCGAACATGGCCGACGTGGTGTCGACGTCGAGCGCGATATGGCCGTCGAGCACGCGATGCAGCCAAGGCGCGACCGCGGGATCGGTTGCGATCACCTCGCCCGCAATCCAGCCGAGCAGCGCGGCACCGAGCCAGACCAGAGCTGGCACGCGGTCGAGCAACGCCATGATCAGCGCCGCACCGGCGACGATCATCGGAATGCTGATGGCAAGGCCGAGGATCAACAGGATGGCGCTGCCATTGGCGGCAGCAGCAACCGCGATCACGTTGTCGAGGCTCATAATGATGTCGGCCACGGCAACGATGCGTACCGCCGCCCACAGATGGGCTGCGGCCTGCACGCCATCCTCGTCTTCCTTTTCAGGGACGAGGAGTTTCGCCGCGATGATCAGCAGCGCGAGCCCGCCGATCAGCTTCAGGAACGGCATCGTCATCAAGGTCACGACGATGAAGGTGAAGATGATGCGCAGCAGAACTGCGACACCTGCACCCAGGATCATGCCCCACACGCGCTGCTTGGGTTGCAGCCCGCGGCACGCCAGCGCGATCACCAGTGCATTGTCGCCGGACAACAGCACGTTGATCCAGATGATCTTGGTCAGGGCGACCCAGAACTGGGGTTGCTGAATCTCATTCTCGAACTGAGTGATGAGACCGCCGATTGTGGCGGGATCGAAAATCTGAGCAATCCAGTTCACGTTAAGGGCCCCCCGACCGTTTGTTGTTACCGGTTATTCAAGTCAGCCGACGATTTCATTCCCCGAAAAGAACTGAGCGATCTCGATCACCGCAGTCTCTGCAGCGTCCGAGCCGTGCACGGAGTTTTCGCCGATCGACTTGGCGTGCGCCTTGCGGATGGTGCCTTCCGCAGCCTTCGACGGATCGGTCGCGCCCATGACGTCGCGGTACTTCAGGATGGCGCCCTCGCCTTCGAGAACCTGAACCACCACCGGACCGGAAACCATGAAGTCGACCAGTTCGCCGAAGAACGGACGCGCCTTGTGCACGGCGTAAAAGGTCTCGGCCTGCGCGCGGGTCATCAGAATGCGCTTCTGCGCGACAATGCGCAGTCCAGCCTTCTCGATGATGGCGTTGACGGCGCCGGTCAGATTACGCGCGGTCGCGTCAGGCTTGATAATCGAAAAGGTGCGCTCAATCGCCATGGTACTGTCCTTGAAAGCAGATGTTGGAAGGGTTGCCGCGCTTATAACGGCGCGGTGATGCAACGGCAAGCTGGTATACCAGCGGCCCGCCCGGGATGGACGGCATGCCGCACCCGATACCTCTGCTGCAGGTGCCTGCCAAGCCCCTTCCGAAAACTTACTGCAATTTCATCGAGATGAATGCTGCCTGACGCGGCCATGCCGATTCAGTTCAGGATTGCGCGGCTAGTTTGCCCGCGTAGGCCGGCATCGGTTGCCCACGAACATTCAGCAAGGCGTCCGGCTGCGCCTCAGACCGAATTCGAGGAGATCACCATGATCCGCAAACTCATTCTCGCATGCGCCGCAGTTGCAGCTCTTGGCGCGGCTGCGCTCACCCCGTCCGTTGCTTCTGCCCATGGCTGGCACGGCGGACATGGCTGGCACGGTGGTGGCTGGCGTGGTGGCGGTTTCCACCGCGGCTGGGGCGGCCCGCGCTTCGTCGGCGGTCCGGTTTACTTCGGCGGCGGCTATGGCGGCTGCTACGTGCGCCGTCTTGTTCCGACGCCGTGGGGCTATCGCTACCGGCTGGTGAACCGCTGCTACTGATCAAATTCTGCACGACTGCTTCCCCGAAACTTGCACCGGCCGCCACAAGCGGCCGGTTCTTTTTGTCGCACCCTTCTCCTGGATCGAACCGCGCGCGCAACCGGATCGACAGACATGCAGGGACACATCAAGGCGCCCCGCGTCAAACCGAAGGAGACTTGTCATGTTGCGCAAACTCGTTCTTGGACTGGCTGCTGTCGCTGCTCTGTCCACCACTGCCCTGCTTCCCACTGCGGCTTCGGCCAAGGGCTGGAAAGGCTGGCATCATCATCACCATCACGGCCACTGGGGCCATGGCTACGGCTTCTATGCCGGCGGTTATGGTGGCGGCTATGGCGGCTGCTACGTGAAGCGCCTGGTCAATACGCCGTACGGCCTTCGCTATCGGATCGTGAACGTTTGCTTCTAAGCGGATCGCATCCGCTCCTCCCCAGACTTGGCCCCCGGCAGTAACCCTGTTCCGGGGGCTTCTTTCATCGTGAGTTCCGGTTCCCGAACATTTAAATTTTTACCGATTTCAAACCATGCACGAAGAACGCGCGAACCTGGGCCGCGGTCTCTGCATTGTCCCGTGGTATTGATTAGAACTTGAAATAAATTGGAGCAGGCTCATGGCGACCCGATTGAACGCCCCTGACGTCCGTCTCGATGACCTTCATAGCGAAGCCGTCTGGCAGGGCATCGGCGAGAGACTGCGCGATGCGCTGAGCCGCGAGTCGCCGGACATGCCGCAGCGTCTGCGCGCGCTTATCGCGCGTCTGCCTGAACTCGACGGCGAAAAAGCTCCATCGCTCGTGCCCGACCTGGAAACGCATTAGCGCGCACCTTTAGCAAGCGGGATCGCGCACGCCGCAAGCGCCGCGATCCGTGACCAGATGGTCCGATAAAGCTGTTGCGTTCGGCGGCCTGTTCCGTAAAAGCCCGCCATGCTCTCCATCAACGATATATCCATCCGGATCGCCGGACGCCTGCTGATCGACCAGAGCACGGTGCAGATCGTGCCGGGCGCGCGGGTTGGCTTTGTCGGCCGCAACGGCGTCGGCAAATCGACGCTGTTCCATGCCATTCGCGGCGAGCTGCCGCTTGAAGCCGGTTCGATTGCGATTCCGCCGCGCTGGCGCGTCGGCAGCCTTGCACAGGAAGCCCCGGACGGTCCGGAAAGCCTGATCGATGTCGTGCTGAAGGCCGACCTGGAGCGTGCAGCATTGCTGCATGAAGCGGAGACCGCACACGATCCGCATCGCATTGCCGATATTCAGACGCGGTTGGTCGACATCGACGCCCATTCCGCACCGGCCCGCGCCGCCGCCATTCTGTCGGGGCTCGGGTTCTCCACCGCCGATCAGGCGCGGTCCTGCTCGGAATTCTCCGGCGGCTGGCGCATGCGCGTGGCGCTGGCGGCGACGCTGTTTGCCGCGCCCGACCTCCTGTTGCTCGATGAGCCGACCAACTACCTCGACCTCGAAGGCACGCTCTGGCTTGAGGATCACCTTGCGAACTACCCGCGCACCGTGATCGTCATCAGCCACGACCGCGATTTGCTCGACACATCGGTGGATCAGATCCTGCACCTCGATCGCGGCAAGCTCACGCTTTACAAGGGCACCTACTCCTCATTCGAGGAACAGCGCGCCACCCGCGAAATGCTCGACGCCAAGCACGCCAAGAAGCAGATGGACGAGCGCAAGCGGCTGCAGGCATTCGTGGACCGCTTCAAGGCCAAGGCCTCGAAAGCCAAACAGGCGCAGTCACGCGTCAAGATGCTGGAGCGGATGAAGCCGGTCACGGCTCTCGTGACGCAAGACGTCCGCGAGATCACGTTTCCAGAGCCGGACAAGATTCTCTCGCCGCCCATTATTGCGGTGGATGATGTGTCGGTCGGATACGATCCCGCAAAACCCGTGCTCAACCGCGTCACGCTGCGCATCGACAACGACGATCGAATCGCCCTGCTCGGCTCAAACGGCAACGGCAAATCGACCCTGGTGAAACTGCTGGCCGGCAAGCTGCCGCCGTTTTCCGGCAAGGTCGTGCGCGCCGACAAACTGTCGGTTGGGTACTTCGCGCAGCACCAGACCGACGAACTCGATCTCGACGGCTCGGCCTACGACCATCTGCGACGGCTGATGCCGCACGAGACGGAAACCAAAGTCCGCGCGCGCACCGGCGCCATCGGCTTTTCCGGCAAGGCCGGCGACACCAAGGTGAGTTCGCTGTCCGGCGGCGAGAAGGCACGGCTGCTGCTCGGACTTGCGACGTTCTACGGCCCGAACATGATCATCCTCGACGAGCCGACCAACCATCTGGACATCGACAGCCGCGCTGCGCTCGCGGAAGCCATCAACGATTTTCCCGGCGCGATCATCATGGTCTCGCACGACCGTTACCTGATCGAGGCGTGCGCCGATCAGCTATGGGTCGTGGCGGATCGCGCCGTTACACCGTACGACGGCGATCTCGACGACTACCGGCGGTCGGTGCTGACAACGCGGGGTATGCGGGCATCAAGCCGCGACCGCGCCACCCATGAACGCGGCAACGGCAAGCCGGCGCGACCGAAATCCGAGAAGCGCGTGCCGCTCAAGCAGAAGATTTCAAACGCGGAAAGCGAAATCGCGCGGATCACCGGCATTATCGAGAAGATCGACGCCGCTCTGGCCCTGCCCGATCTATTCAAGCGGGATCCCAAGCAGGCGGCGCAGCTCACCAAGGCTCGCGCAAGTGCGGCTGAGGCGTTGCAGCGCGCCGAAGATGAATGGCTGGAAGCAAGTTCGTCCTACGACGAAGCGGCGGGCTGAAAGATCAGGCTCGCTTCTTCTTCGCGCCGCGCGCGGGCTTTTCCGGCGGCGGCACGTCAACGCGCTCGATCGCCGTCAAGCGGCCTGATGTGAAGGTATAGGCGCCAGGGCGCGGTCCGCTCCGCCAGGTAATCTGCGCGACGCGGTCGCCACGCTCGTTGTTCGACAGGTTGACGTTGTCGGGGGCGACGGCAATCGCGCGGGCAACGTCGCATTCGGTATGGCCCAGTGCGACGGGAGCCACGGAAACCTGGCCTTCGGAAGCATTGGCATCGGCAGGTGCCCCCGGCGCCGGCATCCCGGGACATTGACCATCGGAACTGATGAGATCGTTCGGCGTCACCTCTTTCGACACGCTCAGCGGCGGCGTTTCGATGGTGCTGTTACCCTTAAAGATCTTGCCCGGACGAGCAAACCATTCCTGGTCCTTGAGCGAAAAGTCCGACAAAGCGCCGACGCCGCCGCAGCCACTCACCATGGGGGCCAGGATCACAAGGGCCACCAACGATCTTGTATGGATGCTTTTACGCAGGACGCTCAAATTCGATCTCACACCAACTTCAGCGCTTTTCTTGCGCGCTCGGGAACCAGGATATGTCGTAAAGCAAATGCCTAAACAATCATTTGCGCGTCTTTTGGCGGCAAGAATGGAACGCCTTGCCCATAACTGCGCTTACGTGGCCTTCCACCATCCCTTTGCGGCACCATGGTGGCTAAGCGCCGGCCAGGTCAACGAAAAAAGACCGTAACATTAACGGCCGTCCATTACCGGGATCGCACATTTACGCGCGCTTCTGCCATCTGCCGCGCTCGTCGGTCTGCCAGTAGGTCAAATCGAGCCCGCGCGATTTACCGTCGGTCCAGGCCGCGCGGGCGACGCCGAGCGCTTCGTCATCGTCGCCGTTGAAGACAAAAACGATGCGGTCGTACGTTGCGCAATCCTTGGGCAGACCCGCAGCATCGACGATAAACCTGACATTGGCGTTGTTGGGATTGCCATCGTCCATCGTCAGAACGATCGGCTGGTTCATCGCATCGCTGTCGCGCCAGGTGCCATGCGGCAAAAACGAATCCTCGCGATACGTCCACAAATGCGCATCGAGCGCTTCGGCGCGCTCCTCCGATCCGGTCTGAACCGCAACGCGCCAGCCGCGCTCAACAGACTTCTCAAGCAGCGGCGGCAACACCTTCTCAAGTGTCGTGTCCTGCAAGTGATAGAACAGGATTTCGGTCATCGCCTAAGGGGAACCCCGGGAGTTCATTTCGTCATTGCGAGGAACGTTAGCGATGAAGCAATCCAATCTTGCTTACAATAAGAATGGATTGCTTCGCTTCGCTCGCAATGACGGAAAGCAACGTTACTTCTTCGTCTCGTAGTTGTCCGCCACCAGCCGGTTCAGCAGCCGCACACCATAGCCAGATCCCCAACTCCGGTTGAGATCCGATGCAGGAACCCCCATTGCCGTACCGGCAATGTCGAGATGCGCCCATGGCGTGTCGTCGACAAAACGCTGGAGGAACTGCGCCGCAGTGATCGAGCCGCCGTTACGGCTGCCGGTATTTTTCATATCGGCGAACTGCGAATCGATCTGCTTGTCGTATTCGGGGCCGAGCGGCATGCGCCAGACGCGCTCGCCGGTCTCCTGCCCCGCGGTGGTCAGGCGTTCCGCGAGCTCGTCGTCGTTCGAGAACATGCCGGCGTATTCGACGCCGAGCGCGACCATAATCGCGCCGGTCAGCGTTGCCAGATCGACCATGAATTTCGGCTTGTGCTTTTTCGCGACATACCAGAGCACGTCGGCCAGCACGAGGCGGCCTTCAGCGTCGGTGTTGATGATCTCGATGGTCTGCCCCGACATCGAGGTCACGATATCGCCGGGACGCTGGGCATTGCCGTCCGGCATGTTTTCAACGAGACCGATCGCGCCGACCACATTGACCTTCGCCTTGCGGGCAGCCAGTGCGTGCATCAGACCGACAACACAGGCCGCACCGCCCATATCGCCCTTCATGTCTTCCATGCTGCCGGCCGGCTTGATGGAAATACCGCCGGTGTCGAAGCACACGCCCTTGCCGACAAAGGCAATCGGCGCCTCGCCCGGCTTGCCGCCGTTCCAGCGCATGATGACGGTGCGTCCGTCGTGCTCCGATCCCTGCGAAACACCGAGCAGAGCACCCATACCCAGTTTCGTCATCGCCTTGACGTCGAGAACCTCGACCTTGACGCCGAGTTTGCGCAGCTGCGTTGCACGCCGCGCGAATTCGGCGGGGAAAAGCACGTTCGGCGGCTCGTTGACGAGTTCGCGCGCGATCAGCACGCCGTCCACGACATGATTCTCTGGCGCGAATGCCTTGCGCGCGGCGGCAACATCGGCCACCGCAATCGAGAACTGCGCGCGCAGCGGCGCGTTGTCACCGTCTTTCTTCGTGGTCTTATAGCGCACGAATCGATAGGCGCGCAGCCGGATGCCGGATGCGATCAGCGCAGCCTGCGATCCCTTCATTGCGCCCGACGGCAATTCGCCGAGGACCGTCACGGCTTCGGTCCCGGCGCTGATCTTGGCCGCGACTTTGCCGCCCAGCTTGATGAAATCGCTGTCCTTGAGTGACGCGAGCTTGCCCGCACCGACGACAACGAGACGGCCAGCCTTGAGGCCTTCAGGCGCCAGAATATCCAGCACGGCACCGCTCTTTCCCTTGAACTGGTTCGCCGAGGCTGCGCGCTTGATGGCATTTACGGTCGGCCCCAGTGCCTTGTTCGTGGCAGGGCCAAATTTCAACGTATCGTCGCAGAACACCACCAGAACGCCACGTGGGGCGGCGGAAAACGGTACGAAGCCGACCTTCACGGCGTCGGTCATAGGCAAATCCTCCAGATAATCGCGGCTTGCGCAGCAAAGAGAGCGAGAATCCAGCTGGATTCTCTGCAGCGCACTATGACGCTTTCCGGCGCGCGCTGCCAAGCGCGCCAAGCATGCCTGACGTCCCGCTGCAAGAGTCACCCCAAAGCAACGATGAGGTTTTATTAACCGTACTTGAGGTGCGGCCTCAGGTCGGCCATTTTGTTGACCAATCAAAGGGATGCTATGAAATAAGAATGTGCCGGAAAATGCGATTCCGTGCCCTTGGGGAGCCTTGCAAAAGGTCTGGGCAAGTTCGCGAATACCGGATGGAGTTGGGGATACCGCTGCCCGATGGGGTCGATCGACACCACTGTTTACCGGACGACCGCGCCGTCGTCCGCTTGGCCTTTCGCGACCGCCCGGTGTGCCGGGCGGCAGGCGTTGGCATAAGGCGGTCGCGCGCATGGTGACGACAATCCTCGCACGCTATTTCGCTGGTCGTTTCGTGATCGCATCGGTCGCGACCTTTGCCGCGATCTTCGTGCTGATTATTACCGTCGACTATATCGAGCTGATGCGGCGCGCCGGCGGCCTCGCAAATGTGTCGGGCCTGTTCGTCGCGCAAACAGCGCTGTTCCGCGTGCCGCTGTCGCTCGAAAAGCTGATGCCATTCTGCATCCTGATCGGTGCGATGGTTTCGTTCCTTGCCCTGTCGCGCCGGCTCGAACTTGTGGTCGCGCGGGCCTCCGGCATCTCGGCTTGGCAGTTCACCACGCCGGCACTGATTAGCGCGCTCGTGCTCGGGACGCTCGCCACCGTCATCTACAATCCGCTGTCCGCGGAGATGCTCGAACGCGCCAAGGGCATGGAGCGGAGAATCTTCACCGATGGCGCACCAACGTTGCAGGACGGTGCCGGCTTCTGGCTCAATCAGTCCACCAGCGAAGGACAGAGCGTCATCAATGCCGCCCGAAGTCAGGGACAAGGCGCGCTCCTGACCGGCATCTCGGTGTTCCGGTATGACACGGCGGGTATTTTCCGGGAGAGGATCGAGGCGCAGGAAGCCACCCTCGAGCCCGGCCGATGGGTATTCAAACAGGTGCGCCGCTACACCCTCGATAACCCGGTGATCGAGCAGGACACCTTCACGATCGCCACCACCCTCACCTTGGCCCAGGTCCGGAACAGCTTCTCCACCCCCGAAACTGTGTCATTTTGGCAACTCCCCGACTACATCAAGTCGTCCGAGAACTCGGGACAGGCCACAGCCGGATACCGCCTGCAGTACCACAAACTCATCGCGCGCCCGTTTTTATTGGCTGCAATGGTGATGCTCGCGGCCGCCGTAAGCCTGCGGTTCTTCCGCTTCGGCGGCGTGCAAAAGATGGTTTTAAGTGGCGTTGCAGCAGGGTTTCTGCTCTATGTCCTGTCGAAAGTAACTGAGGATTTAAGCAAGGCCGAGTTGATGCATCCGCTCGCTGCCGCGTGGTTGCCCGTTTGCGTGGGCGGCCTCTCGGGATTTTTGGCTTTGCTGTACCAGGAGGACGGGTAGTGGCCGTTGTCGCCGCCCTCCAAGGACGAACGCCTGCGTTCAGGCGGCGCATTCGCTTGCGCCGTCAAAGCCTGCTCATGTCTGTGGTTCTGGGGCTTGGCCTGGTGGCCGGGCTTGCGGGTCCTGTGGCAACACCTGCGGCTGCCCAGTCCTACCGGTTCAACCAGCTTCCTCCGAAGCCGCCGAAACAGGCGCGGCCGGACAGCAACGGGCAGATGCTCGTGCAGGCGACCGAGGTCAATTACGACTACAACAACTCGCGCGTCGCGGCGGTCGGCAGCGTTCAGATCTATTACAACGGCGCGACCCTTGAAGCCGACAAGGTGATCTACGACCAGAAGACCAAGCGCCTTCATGCCGAAGGCAACGTCAGGCTGACGGATGTCGATGGCAAGATCACCTATGCCAACATGCTCGACCTGTCGGACGACTATCGCGACGGCTTTGTCGATTCGCTGCGGCTGGAGACGGCCGATCAGACCCGCATGGCCGCGACACGCGCCGACCGCACCGACGGCGATGTCACGATTTTCCAGAACGGCGTCTATACTGCCTGCGCCGCCTGTAAGGACAACCCGAAGAAGCCTCCGCTGTGGCAGGTCAAGGGCGCGCGCATCATCCACAATCAGACCGAGAAGATGTTGTACTTCGAGGACGCCCGCCTCGAGTTCTTCGGTCAGCCGATCGCATACATGCCGTTCTTCTCGACGCCTGACCCGACGGTCAAGCGCAAGAGCGGCTTCCTGATTCCGAGCTACTCATCGAGCACGCGTTACGGCGTCGGCATCGAGGTGCCGTATTACTTCGCGCTGGCGCCCGACTACGACCTGACGCTGTCCCCTCGCTACACCACCAAGCAGGGCCTGCTGATGCAGGGCGAATTCCGTCAGCGCCTGATCAACGGCGCTTACGAAATCCGCGCCTACGGTATCCGCCAGGACGACCAGAAGCAGTTCAACGCCGAACCCGGCGACCGCGAGTTCCGGGGCGGCATCGATACCAAGGGTCAGTTCGCGCTCAACGACAAATGGGTCTGGGGCTGGGACGCGGTTGCGGTTTCCGACAAGTCGTTCTTCTTCGACTACGGCCTCGGCCCGTACAAGAACGCGCTCAACTCCTTCCTGCTGACACCCGATACGGGCCTGTCGCAGATCTATCTCACCGGCGTCGGTAACCGCAGCTATTTCGACGCGCGGATCATGCACTTCCTCGGCTATTCGGCGGCCGATAACCAGAGCACAATTCCGGTCGTTCACCCGGTGATCGACTATTCGAATGTGCTCAACCGCAACATTCTCGGCGGCGAGTTCAGTTACAAGGCGAACTTCACCAGCCTGAGCCGCCAGACCGCATCGTTCGACCCGATCACCACGATTGCGCTCAACAACGGCTGGTGTCTGCCCACCTCTGCTGACCCGCGGGCCAGAACGCCATCGCAATGTCTGCTGCGCGGCGTCGCCGGCGACTACACACGCCTGACAGCCGAAGTGGAATGGCGCCGGTCGTTCACCGACTCCATCGGCCAGATCTTCACGCCGTTCGCCTCGCTGCGCGGTGACGTCATCAGCGCCAACATCGACAACCAGCCCGGCGTCTCCAACTACCTGCCGGTCGGTTCGACCCAGACCGCGCGCCTGATGCCGACGGTCGGCCTCGAGTATCGCTATCCCTTCATCAACGTGCAGCCATGGGGCACCACGACGATCGAGCCGATCGGCCAGTTGATCATCCGGCCCAATGAGCCAAACGCCGGCCGCCTCCCGAACGAAGACGCGCAGAGCTTTACGTTCGACGACAGCAACCTGTTCCGCGTCGACAAGTTCTCGGGCTACGACCGCGTCGAAGGCGGTGGCCGTGCCAATGTCGGCGTCCAGGCAACCACGCAGTTCGACCGCGGCGGGTTCGTCAACGTGCTGTTCGGGCAGTCCTATCAGCTGTTCGGACTGAATTCGTTCGCCGTGCAGGACCTCACCAACACCGGCATCGCCAGCGGTCTGGAAACCAACCGCTCCGATTACGTTGGCCGCATCGCGTATCAGCCCAACAAGATCTACAGCCTGATCGCCCGCACCCGGCTCGACGAGGCAACGGGAGCCGTGCGTCGCTTCGAACTCGAAGGCCGGGCCAATTTCGATCGCTTCCAGGTGAGCCTGCTCTACGGCAATTACGACAAGCAGCCTGAACTCGGATTCCTCACCCGCCGCGAAGGCATCGTGGGAACCGGCTCGATCAAGGTTGCGACCAACTGGATGCTGTCAGGCGGACTGCGCTACGACATCACCAACCAGACGATCAACCAGTACATCGTGGGCGCCGGCTATGTAGACGACTGCTTCATTATCGCAGCGAACTACATCACCGATTACGCCTATACATCGACAAGCTATGCGGCTCCCGTCACCGACCACCGCATCATGCTGCAAATCGGCTTGCGCACGATCGGCACCAGTTCGTTCAACGCTTCGCAGTAGTATCCCGGTAGCGGAATTTTGAAGCCCGCGCGATTGCAGCTTCAAGGCGCATCCGGCAAGGCTACGGGAACCGCCGAAAATTCATCAAGCGCGTGCATTGACGCCGCAAACGCGAGGTAGATTTGCTAGACGCTGGACTCACCAGCCTTCGCCAGGGACGGATTTGAAGACGGGTCTGAATATGATCGTGACTTTTTTTCTTCGCGCAGCACGAGCTGTTTCACTCGCCGCCGCTGTTCTCGTTACGCCGAGCCTCGGCTCCGCCCTCATGGCGCAATCCGTCGCGGCTATGGTGAATGGCGAGGCCATTACCAATTTCGACATCGACCAGCGCATCAAGCTCACGCAGCTTACGACGCGAAAGGCGATCTCGCGGCAGGAAGCCCTCGAAGAGCTGATCAACGACAAGCTCAAGATCAAGGAAGGCAAGCGATACGGCCTCGACATGTCGTCGTCGGATATCGACGGCGCATACGGCAACATGGCCTCGCGCATGCGCATGAGCCCCGAGCAGTTGAACAAGACGCTCGAAGGGCATGGCATCCGCCCTGAAACCCTCAAAAGCCGCATCAAGGCGGACATGACCTGGGGCAATCTGGTGCGGGGCCGGTTCCAGTCGAGCTTCCTCGTGCCGGAAAAGGATCTCGCCGGAATCGAAGCCGGCAAATCGGAAGGCGAAAGCTTCGAGTATCTCGTTCGTCCGATCGTTCTGATCGTGCCGCGCGGCTCCGGCTCCGCCGCCATCGAAGCCCGCCGCAAGGAAGCGGAATTGCTTCGCAACCGCATCCAGTCCTGCGATGAGGCGCAGGAGCTGTTCCGCTCGATGCGGGACGCGGCGATCCGCGACCAGCTCACAAAAACCTCGGCGGACCTTCCGCCGAACCTGCGAGAGCTGCTCGACAAGATGCCAATCGGCAAGCTGACCCCGCCGGAAGTCACCAAGCAGGGCGTTGAAATGGTGGCGCTGTGCAGCCGCAAGCCGACCAAGGCCGACACCCCGGCCAAGCGCGAAGCGCGCGAGAAAATCTACAACCAGAAATACGAAGCCAAGTCGAAGTCGTATCTTGAGGAAGTCCGCAAGGGCGCCATGATCGAGATGCGTAACAAATGAACCTCCGGGCGGCGCTGCGGCCATGACCAAAGCTTTGGCGCTGACGATCGGCGAACCTGCAGGCATCGGTCCTGATATCGCCATCGCCGCATGGCTGAAGCGGCGCGAACTCGATCTTCCCGCGTTCTATCTGATCGGCGACAGCGCATTCATCGCAGCCCGCGCCCGGATACTGGGCGTCAGCATTCCGACCGCCGACACGAGCGCCGAAGACGCCGCAGGCGTTTTCGCGGACGTGCTTCCAGTGGTCACAACGCGCGTGGCGGCGACAGCGAAGCCCGGACAGCCCGACGACAGCAGTGCGCCGACGGCTATCGCCTCGATCCGGCATGCGGTTGCCGACGTCATCGCCGGACGCGCCAGTGCGGTCGTCACCAATCCGATCGCCAAGAGCGTGCTCTATCGCGCAGGCTTTTCCCATCCGGGTCACACCGAATTCCTTGCGCAACTCTCCGCGGCTGTGAGCGGTGCGGTGCCTCATCCCGTGATGATGCTGTGGTCGCCTGATCTTGCCGTGGTGCCGGTAACGATCCATCTGCCGCTGCGCGACGCCATCACGCAACTGACCAGCGACCTCATCGTCAGGACCGCGCGTATCGTCGCGGCGGACTTGCAGACGCGGCTCGGCATCGCTCGCCCCCGTCTCGCGATCTCCGGACTTAATCCGCATGCCGGCGAGGATGGTTCGCTCGGCACCGAGGACCAATCGATCATCGCGCCAGCGATTGAGGCGCTGCGGCGGGATGGCATCGACGTACGCGGCCCGCTGCCAGCCGACACCATGTTTCACGCCGCTGCACGGAAAACCTATGACTGCGCGATCTGCATGTATCACGACCAGGCGCTGATCCCGATCAAGACCATCGCTTTCGACGACGGCGTCAACGTCACGCTGGGACTGCCGTTCATTCGCACCTCGCCGGATCACGGCACGGCGTTCGACATCGCGGGCACAGGCCGCGCCAACCCGTCCAGCCTGATCGCAGCGCTTCGGCTCGCCGCACGCATGGCGGCGATGAAGGAATGAGCGCCATCGACGATCTGCCGCCGCTCAGCGACGTGATCCGCCGCTTTGAACTGTCAGCGCGCAAGTCGCTGGGACAGAACTTTCTGCTCGACCTCAACCTGACGTCGCGGATCGCGCGCGCGGCTGCCCCGCTTGAGGACGCGACCATTGTTGAAATCGGCCCCGGCCCCGGCGGTCTGACGCGCGCCCTGCTCGCGCAGAATGTCAAACGCGTCATCGCCGTGGAACGCGACGAGCGCGCCATTCCTGCACTGGAAGAGATTGCGCAGCGCTATCCCGGCCGCCTGACCATCGTAAATGCGGATGCAACGACATTCGATCCGCGGCCGCATCTCAATGGCGAGCGCGCAAAGATCGTCGCCAATCTGCCTTACAATATCGCGACCGCGTTGCTGGTCGACTGGCTCAGCGCCGAGCCATGGCCGCCGTGGTACGACATGATGGTGCTGATGTTTCAGCGCGAGGTCGCCGAGCGCATCGTCGCCCGTGAAAATGACGATGCCTATGGCCGCCTCGGCGTGCTCGCCAACTGGCGGGCCGAAACCAAGATCCTGTTCGATATCTCGCCCGGTGCCTTCGTGCCGCCGCCCAAGGTGACGTCATCCGTGGTGCGGCTGATTCCGCGCGCCGCACCTCTGCCCTGCGATCGCCGCATGCTGGAGCGCGTAGCCGCGGCCGCCTTCGGCCAGCGCCGGAAAATGCTGCGGCAGAGCCTCAAGTCGCTCGGCGTCGATCCAGCGCTCCTTGCTACGGCCGCTGGCGTCGATCCAACCCGCCGGGCGGAGACCATTCCAGTGCCCGGCTTTGTTGCCATGGCCCGCGAATTGGCGGATATAACAGCCGCAAAATCAAAAACAGTGTAACGGAGAAAGCTCAATGGCTCAGATGCGCCGCCAGTCTCTCGTCAAGTTCGATGCTCCGCTCTGCGAAACCATCGTGGAGACCCCGAAGCCGCAGGGCCGGGAAGTTCTGGTGCGGATCGAGCGCTGCGGCCTGTGCCATTCGGACCTGCACATTCAGGACGGCTATGCTGATCTTGGCAATGGCAAGAAGCTCGACACCACCCGCGGCATGACCCTGCCCTTCACGCTCGGTCACGAGATCGCCGGCGTCGTCGATGAAGTCGGCCCCGATGCGGACAAATCCCTGATCGGCAAGAAGATGGCCGTCTTCCCGTGGATCGGCTGCGGTCAGTGCCGCGACTGCCTGAACGGTGACGAGAACCTTTGCGCGCGTAACCGCTTTCTCGGCGTGTCGATCGATGGCGGCTTCGCGAGCCATGTGCTGGTGCCCGACCAGAAGTATCTCATCGACTACGGCCAGGTGCCGGTCGATACGGCGGCGACACTGATGTGCTCGGGCATCACCGCTTACGGCGCACTCAAACGTCTGGTCGATCGGCCTCGCCAGCGCAATCTGCTGCTGATCGGTCTTGGCGGCGTCGGCATGATGGGCGTGTCGCTCGCGCAAGCGATGTTCAAGCAGCCCATCACGGTCGCCGATCTCAGCGCATCGGCCCGCGACGCGGCGCTCAAGAACGGCGCCTCCGCCGCTTACGATCCGACCGAAGCCGATATCGCCAAGCGCATCATCAAGGAAACCGACGGCGGCTTCGACGGGATCGTCGATTTCGCCGGTAACGAGAAGTCGATGGCGTTTGCGACCTCCGTCGTGGCGCGCGGCGGCAAGATCGTCGTGTCGGGCCTGATGGGCGGCAACTTCAATCTGCCGATGGTGCAGTGGATCTACAAGCGCATGACGGTCGAAGGCTTCATGACCGGCACACTTGCGGAGGCTCAGGAACTGATGGCGCTCGCACGCGCCGGCAAGGTCAAGCCGACGCCGATGAAGGAAGAGCCGATGGGCGACGTGCAGAAGTGGATCGACCAGTTGCGTGCCGGCAAGGTTGTCGGCCGCATCATGCTGACGAACTAAGCTCCTGCTCCGCGGCCCAGCCGGGTCGCGATCCAGATCACATGACGCGCGCCACCACGCTTGCCGTTGGCGCGCGTTTTGATTTCATCGACATCGAAACCGGCCTTGACCAGCCGCTGCGTGAAGCGTGGATCAGGACCTGACGACCATACCGCAAGTACGCCGCCCGGTCGCAGCGCTGCATGTGCGGCAGCAAGGCCACTCCTGTTGTAGAGCGCGTCATTGGCTTCGCGGCTCAGTCCCTCGGGACCATTATCGACGTCGAGCAGGATAGCGTCGTACGCCGACCGTTCGGCACGTATCGCAGCTCCGACGTCCTTCTCACGAATGGACACCCGCGGATCGGTCAGGCTGTCGCCGAAAACCTCGGCCATCGGTCCGCGCGCCCAAGCGACCACCTCCGGCACCAGTTCGGCGACAACAATCCGCGCGTCTGTATCAAGCGCCGACAACGCCGCGCGCAGCGTAAAGCCCATGCCGAGACCGCCAATCAGCAGCCTTGGCTTCTTGCAGCCCTGCAACCTCTCGCAGGTCAGCGTGGCGAGCGCCTGTTCCGAGCCGCTGAGGCGGCTGTTCATCAGTTCGTTCTGGCCGAGCTTGATGGAGAATTCGGCGCCGCGCCGCATCAGGCGCAACTCACCGCCGCCAGGGATTTGCGCCGTATCCAGCAGGGTCCAGGGGATCAACGATTATGTCCTCGACGGTTCAAGCGCAGCGCGCGGCAGCCTCTCGTTATGCCATCCGGGTTCCCGAATGCCAGCCAGAATTGAGCGAGTGGGGCCCTGCCCGTGCGCCCGAATGTTGCCCCAGCCTGTCCGGATTTGCGGCCTATTCCGACCCAACTTGTCGCGGAAAACCCGACCCGAGAATGGGTCCGTGTTGCGTAAGGGGGACAGAATGTCAAACCGCACCGCCGCAATTGCTTGTGCCGCTATCGCCGGCTGCGTTTCAATCTTCAGCATCACATCGCCGCTCATGGCGGCTCCCGCAACACCCGAGAGCGCTGCCAAGTCTGCCGACGAATGTCTCTCCGGCCCGAAGGGCGCAACGCCGGCCGGCGCGCATTGGTACTACCGCATCGAGAGAGGCACCAAGCGGAAGTGCTGGTATCTCGCCGACGAAGTCGCGAAGACAAAGAAAGCAGCAACGTCGGCACCGGCGTCGTCAGACGCCGCTGAAGAGACGGCCCCGCCTCCGACAAAGATCACTCCTGCGCCAAAGCAGGAAGCTGCGAAGAAGCCCATTCAGAAATCAGTCGCAAATGCACGCGCGGAGCTGACGACGGGAGCACCGGACGACGATTCCTCCCTCGCGGAAACGACCTGGCCGCCGATGCCTTCGCCAGCCGCCGCGGACGTGCGCGCCGACAATCAGGTGGCTGCGATGCAGCCGGCTCCTGAAACGGCGCCCAAGCAGGGCTGGAATGTCGCGACGCGATGGCCAGAACCGAATGCGGCAGCCTCTGCCAGCGATCAGCCCTCTGCCGCAACACCGGCACCTGCGCAGCCGGCCACTCCCGCTCTGACCGCCGAACGCCTCGCTACGGCAGCTGCGCCCGCACCAGCTGCCCCTCCAGCTCCGGTAACGACAGCGGCGGCTCCGGCGCAGCCGCAACAGGCGCTACAGCCCACGGACGGCGAAGGCCTGTCGCTCAGGGTCCTGCTGAGCATTCTCGTTTGCGTGCTGGCGCTCGCGGCGATTGTCGGCCCGCTGCTGTTCAAGTACTTCCGGCCGAAGCCGCGTGAGGATGAACGCACATATGGTCAGCGCCGTCAGATCTGGGATCTGAACGAGTCCGGCCCGGCGGTTCTGCAAGACAATCCGCCGCCGGCGTTAGCGCCGCGCTATGCGCGCGACCTGCACGCTCACGCACTGCCCGAGCCGCGCATGCTGGACGTTACCACCGATGAAATCGAGGAGTTGCTCGCGCGGGTCTCAAAGCGCTCGGCGGCATAGGATCAATGCTTAAAGCGGCGGGGGAAACCCGCCGCTTACTTTTCGAGCTGTTTCTGAAGATCTCGCACGAAGGCTGACAATCCGGTCTGGCGTTCACGCTTCAGCCGCTCGGCCTTGAGAATGGTCACGACTTGGGAATACGCCTCGTCCAGCTCGGTGTTGGTGACCACGTAGTCGTACTCCGCCCAGTGGCTCAGCTCATGACTGGCGCGGCTCATGCGTCCGGCAATCACGGCATCCGAATCCTGCGCACGGGTGTGCAGCCGCTTTTCGAGATCGGCGGCGGAAGGCGGCAGGATAAACACGCTCACAACATCGGCGCGGGCCTTCTCGCGCAGCTGCTGCGTACCCTGCCAGTCGATATCGAACAAGACGTCCTGCCCTGAAGACAATGCGTCCTCCACCGGCTGGCGCGGCGTACCGTACGAATTGTCGAACACGGTGGCGTGCTCGAGCAATTCGTTGCCCTTCACCATCGCGTCGAACTTCGGCTTGTCGATGAAATAGTAGTGTTCGCCGTCGACTTCGCCCGGACGTTTGGCGCGGGTGGTCACCGACACCGACATGCTCAGATCCGGCATCTTGTCGATCAGCATGCGCGCCAGAGTGGATTTCCCCGCGCCCGACGGCGACGACAGCACGAACATCAGTCCGCGCCGCTCAACGCCTCTCAAGGTGCCCCCCGCCGCCATGGCCGCTACTCCAGATTCTGAACCTGCTCGCGAAACTGCTCGACCACGCCCTTCATCTCAAGGCCGGTGTTGGTCAGTTCGATGTCGTTCGACTTCGAACAGGTGGTGTTGACCTCGCGGTTGAACTCCTGCGCCAGAAAATCGAGCCGGCGTCCTACCGCTCCGCCCTTGCCGAGCAGTTCGCGGGCCTGCGCGATGTGCGAGACGATGCGGTCGAGTTCTTCGCGGATGTCCGCCTTCGCCGCGATCAGGATCGCTTCCTGATTGAGCCTGTCGGCATCGAAACGATCGGACGTCTCAAGCAACGCCGCGACCTGTTCGGCGAGTCGCGCCCGGATCGCCTCAGGCTTGCGGCCGGGGGCAGCCTCGGCGCGTTTCGTGAGGCTTTCAATCTCGTCCATGCGCTGCGCAAGGATCTGGCCGAGCGCAACGCCTTCGCGCTTGCGCATGTCGATCAGGCTCTGCAGTGCCTGCTCGAACGACGCCAAGACAGCCGCACGCGCGGCCTCCATTTCGGCCTCATCGCTCTCAGGCTCGGCGACTTCGATGACACCCTTGATCCCGAGCAACCCGTCGACACTCGGCGCGACCGCATCAGTGCGCGCGGAAATCTCGCTCGCGACCTTCAGGATCGATGCAAGAACGTCCTCGTTGATACGCACGATGGATGCCGCACCGGTGCGCTTCACCGTGAGGTTGGCGTAAACGGTTCCGCGCGACAGAAGTTCAGTGGCGCGCTTGCGCGCTGTCACCTCGATGTCGTCCCAGCCGGCCGGCAGCCGCAGCCGGAAATCAAAGCCCTTGGCGTTGACCGATTTCAATTCCCATTCGAACGCATAGGGTCCGCTGGTGCCGTGGCTTCGCGCAAAGCCGGTCATGCTCGACAGCGCCATCGCGAAAGTGTCTCCGTTACTGGTGGTCCAACGAGCGGACGTGCGAGCCGCCAGAGCGGCTTGGATCAACCGTCAGCTTGTCCCTGAAATCGGCCGGACTCGCAAGAGAAAGGCCGCGTTACTGCGTCTTCTCTTCTTCCGGCTCCGGCTCGGCGGGTGCGGCGGCCGGGGTGCGTTTTGCGGTGCGCTTGCGCGCGGCCGCGCCATCAGCCGCGGGTTCGTTCGCCATGATGCTGGCGGGCGCGGAAGCCTTCGGCGCGGTCGCCTTTGGAGCGGCCTTGGGTGCAGCGCTTGCGGGCGGTTTGGCGGGAGCCGCAGCTGCAGGCGCGCCTGCAGCGGGTGCCGGAACGGCGGCGACCGGCGGCTGATCGTCCGCGTCCACGGTGTCGTTCTGCTGCTGGCGCTCCATCGCGCGCAGCTTGGCAACGCCCTTCTGGTGCTGGTCGTAGGTCTCGGTGAACGAGTGGCCACCGGTGCCGTCTGCAACGAAGAACAGGTCGCGGGTGCGTGCGGGATTGGCGGTGGCTTCGAGCGAGGCGCGGCCGGGATTGGCGATCGGTCCCGGCGGCAGCCCTTCGATCACATAGGTGTTGTAGGGCGACGGCTGCGTGATTTCGCTACGCTTGATCGGCCGGCCGAGTGTGCCTTTGCCGCCGACGAGACCGTAGATGATGGTCGGATCGGACTGCAGCTTGATGCGCTGGCGCAGGCGATTGGTGAAAACGGCGGCGACACGGCTGCGCTCGTCTGCGCGTCCGGTTTCCTTCTCGACGATCGATGCCAGCGTCACGAGCTGTTCCGGCGAACGGACCGGAATGTCGGGGTTGCGGCGTGCCCAGACCTCGGCGAGAACTTTCTTCTGCGCCTGCTGCATGCGGTGGATCACCTGGTCGCGCGGTGTGCCACGCGGGAAGTTATAGGTGTCAGGCAGAAGCGTGCCTTCGCGCGGCTGCTCTTTCAGCGAGCCGGAGAAGATATCGTTGTCCTGAAGCCGGGCCACGATCTGCTCCGACGTCAGACCTTCCGGAATCGTGATGGCATGCTGCACCACCTTGCCTTCAACGATGGTGTTGATGACGTCGCGCAGGCTGGCATTCTTCTGGAACAGATACTCGCCGGACTTGAGGCCGGAGCGCGCGTTCATCGCCAGCACGCTACCGATGAATGTCCAGCGGTCGGCGTTGATCACGCCGGCGCGCTGAAGAATGTCGCCGATGTCGGTCATGCCGGCGCGCGGCGGAATATTGACGACCTTGTCTTCCGCAAGCGGACCTTTGGCCTCGATCGTCTTCTTGCCATAGAAGAACGCACCACCGGCCAGCAGCATTGCGACGATCAGAAACGTGAAGATCGCATTCCCCACCACGACCAGTGTACTGCGCGCGCGCTGGGAGTGTTTCGGCGGCTGCGGCACCTGCTCGGGCTCGAGCGCCGCACGCGGGCTACGTGGCGCGATGGGGGGTCTCTGACTCATTGAGCAACCTAAAATCTTGCCGGCGTTTAGCGTGACGATTCAGCGTTATACGCGCGCCCGTGAGAGAAATTATGTCCGAATGAGGCAAAACCTTGAAGACAGTTTTGCCCGTTCCGTCAGCCTATTAACTCTTGAAACGCTCTAATTCGCCAGCCGCCGGACGACCAGCGATGCATTGGTGCCGCCAAATCCAAACGAATTCGACAGGGCCACGTTGATTTCGCGGGGCCTTGCCTTATTCGGGACCAGGTCGATCGCCGTCTCGACGGAGGGATTGTCGAGATTGATCGTCGGCGGCGCGACATTATCCCGAATCGCCAGGATGCAGAAGATTGCTTCGATCGCGCCGGCCGCGCCGAGCAGATGACCGGTCGAGGACTTGGTCGATGACATCGACACCTTCGACGCCGCATTGCCGAGCAGCCGCTGCGCCGCGCCAAGCTCAATCTCGTCGCCGAGTGGCGTCGAGGTTCCGTGGGCGTTGATGTAGTCGATATCGGAAGCCGTCACACCGGCGCGCTTCATTGCAGCGCTCATGCAGCGGTATGCGCCGTCACCGTCTTCGGCGGGAGCGGTAATGTGATAAGCATCGCCGCTCAGGCCATAGCCGACGACTTCGGCATAGATCTTCGCGCCGCGCTTCTTCGCGTGCTCGTATTCCTCGAGCACCACGACACCGGCGCCCTCGCCCATGACGAAGCCGTCGCGATCCTTGTCGTAGGGCCGCGATGCGATGGTCGGATTGTCGTTGTACTTGGTGGCCATCGCGCGCAGCGCGCAGAAGCCGCCCATGGCAAGGCGATTGACGGCGGACTCAGCGCCGCCCGCCACCATGACGTCGGCATCGCCGAAGGCGATCAGGCGGCTGGCATCGCCAATGGCATGCGCGCCGGTGGAACAGGCGGTGACGACCGCATGGTTCGGACCCTTGAGGCCGTGCTTGATCGACACATAGCCCGACGCAAGGTTGATGAGACGGCCGGGAATGAAGAACGGCGACAGCTTGCGCGGGCCGCGCTCCTTCAGGATCACGGCGGCTTCGCCGATGCCTTCGATGCCGCCGATACCGGAGCCGATCATGGTGCCGGTGGCGCAGCGGTCTTCTTCGGTCGTGGGGTGCCAGTTGGCGTCGTCGAGGGCTTGGCTCGCAGCCGCCATGGCGAAAATGATGAAATCGTCGACCTTGCGCTGTTCCTTCGGCTCCATCCAGTCGTCGGGATTGAATGTGCCGTTACTGCCGTCGCCACGCGGAACCATGCATGCGATCTGGCAGGTCAGATCGGAGACCTCGAATTTCTCGATGCGGGCGGCGCCGCTTTCGCCGTTGAGGATGCGTTTCCAGGTCGGCTCGACACCATTGGCGAGCGGCGAAACCATGCCCAGACCCGTGACGACAACCCTCCGCATAGTCTTCCTTTCCGGCTCAACCGGCTGAGGCCAATCGGAGCCACTATGACAGCAAGACGGCGGGTCGTTCGATCACAACCCGCCGCGTGTCATCGTGGCTGCGCGCTGGCGTCAGCTCTTGGCGTTCTTCTCGAGAAATTTCGTGGCGTCGCCCACGGTGAGAATGGTTTCAGCAGCGTCATCCGGAATTTCGCAGCCGAATTCTTCTTCAAAAGCCATGACGAGTTCGACGGTATCGAGGCTGTCGGCGCCGAGATCGTCGATGAAGCTCGCAGCATCGACAACCTTTTCGGGTTCGACACCAAGGTGCTCGACCACGATCTTCTTAACTCGCTCGCCAATCTCACTCATCGTTTAACCTCGTGCTTGTTCCATTAAACTCGACCGCAAAACGATACGAGCCCCTCGCGGTGCGAAAAAATGCGAATTCGTGCCGTCCGTACCACGCATCCCTGTCCCTTCGCCACAGGGACGAAGTCACCGAAAACGGCGGCTGGCGCCGGAACGGCAATATACGGGGTTTGGCGATCCTGCAATGGCGTTTTCCCCAACCGAGTGCCGTTCGGTTACCATACTTCCCCGGACTTGACCACACGGCCCCGGGGACCGTCCAGCAGCCATTCCGCTTGACAAAAACCCTGCGGAACAGGGCTTAAATCATGGCCATCCCGCCGTTGACATGGATGGTCTGCCCCGTCACGTAGGCCGCCTCGTTGGACGCAAGGTAAACGGCGGCGGCGGCGATGTCGTCCGGCGTCCCGAGACGCCCGGCGGGCACCTTCGAAAGCACAGCCTCGCGCTGCTTTTCGTTCAGCACGTCCGTCATCGGCGTGGCGATGAACCCGGGTGCGATGCAATTGGCTGTCACATTGCGGCGCGCATATTCCGCACCCACGGATTTCATCATTCCGATCAATCCGGCTTTCGAGGCGGCATAGTTGCCCTGCCCCGCATTACCGGTGACGCCGACCACCGACGTGATCGCAATGATTCGCCCGAACCGCTTGCGCATCATCAATTTGGTGGCGGCGCGCGCGAGACGGAATGTGGCGGTCAGGTTGACCCTGATGACATCGTCGAAATCTTCGTCACGCAACTGCACGAACAGGTTGTCGCGTGTGATGCCGGCATTGGCCACGAGGATGTCGAGCTGTCCCATCGCCTTTTCCGCAGCCGGGACCAGCGCTTCGACTTCGGTCATGTCGGACAGATTGCAGGGCAACACATGCACGCGGTCTTTCAGCTCACCCGCAAGCGTGTCGAGCGCTTCGCGCCGGGTGCCCGAGATCGCAACCGTTGCACCTTGCGCATGCAGCGCCTTCGCAATTGCGCCGCCGATGCCGCCGGTCGCTCCGGTGACGAGCGCGGTCCTGCCAGTCAAATCGAACATGTCGCCCCCTTGGGAACAACCCGGCAAACCCGGGCCAAATTTCGTGCTCCGTTTGCCGCAAGAAAACGCCGCTCGTCAATGACCTGTGCCTAATAAAACGGCCCCGGCCGTGCCTGCCGGTGCGCTCCCATGGCACCTCCCTTGCATATTGCTCTGCATCACAACGGAGGACGAACACATGGCTCCCACCGAAGTCGCTCCCAACCAGGTCCCACCCCATTCCACCGGCCTGCAAAAAGTACTCGGCCCGTTCCAGCTCTGGGGCATTGCCGTGGGACTTGTCATCTCAGGAGAATATTTTGGCTGGAGCTACGGCTGGAACAGCGCGGGCACACTCGGCTTTCTGGTCGCGACGGTGCTCGTTGCGACGATGTATACAACTTTCATCTTCAGCTTTACCGAACTGTCCACAGCCATCCCGCATGCGGGCGGACCGTTTGCCTATGCACGGCGCGCGTTCGGCCCCACCGGCGGTTTCATCGCCGGCTTCGCGACTTTGGTCGAATTCGTCTTCGCGCCGCCCGCCATTTCCCTCGCCATCGGCGCCTACCTCAATGTGCAGTTTCCGGGCATCAACCCGAAATTCTTTGCGCTCGGCGCTTACATCATCTTCATCGCGCTGAACTGGATCGGCGTCGGCATCGCCGCGGCGTTCGAACTGTTCGTGACAATTTTAGCGATTGCCGAACTTTTGGTCTTCATGGGCGTGGTCGCGCCGGGCTGGTCGATGGCGAACTTCGTCGCCAACGGCTGGGCGGGCAGCAACGTGTTCAATGGCGCGGCGATTTCCGGCATCTTCGCATCGATCCCGTTCGCGATCTGGTTCTTTCTTGCCATCGAAGGCGCTGCGATGGCCGCGGAAGAAGCCAAGGACCCGCAGAAGACCATCCCGATCGCCTATGTCGCGGGCATTCTCACCCTCGTTGTGCTGGCCTTCGGCGTCATGATCTTCGCGGGCGGTGTCGGCGACTGGAGCAAGCTCTCCAACATCAACGATCCATTGCCGCAGGCGATGAAGGTCGTAGTCGGAGAGAACAGCGGCTGGCTGCACATGCTGGTGTGGATCGGCCTGTTCGGGTTGATCGCCTCGTTTCATGGCATCATCATGGGCTATTCGCGCCAGATATTCGCGCTCGCACGCGCAGGCTACCTGCCGAAGACGTTCGCGGCGCTCTCCCCGCGCTTCAACACGCCGCATCGGGCGCTGCTGGCCGGCGGCGTGATCGGCGTCATCGCGATCTTCAGCGACGAATGGGTGCAGTTCGGCGGGCAGACGCTTACCGCCAATATCGTCACCATGTCGGTGTTCGGCGCGATCATCATGTACCTGATTTCGATGGCGTCACTGTTCAAGCTTCGCCAGAGCGAATCCGATCTGGTGCGCCCCTATCGCACACCGTTCTATCCGGCGTTCCCGGCGATTGCGTTCGGGCTGGGTCTCGTTTGCCTGTTCGCCATGGTGTGGTTCAATGCTATGCTGACGGTGCTGTTCCTTGTGCTGATGGCGCTCGCCTACGCCTACTTCAGGATGACCGCCGGTCAGCGCGACGCCGCAGCACCCGACGAGATGCTGGCCGTCACGGCGAACACCGTGCCCGCCGAATAGGGCATTCCAACGCGAGGTGGAAACCGTTGCGCTATCGTACCGCCATCGATCAGCAACTGTTCGCCTTCGATGACCTGAAGCAGGTGATGGCATTCGCATCGCCTGCCCGCTCCGGCGATTATCTCGCAGGCATCGGCGCCGCCACCGCACAGGAACGGATGGCGGCCCGTCATGTGCTGGCGGAGGTGCCCCTCAAGCAGTTTCTGACCGAGGCATTGATCCCCTACGAAGAGGACAACATCACACGCCTCATCATCGATAGCCATGATGCGAAGGCGTTCGCGCCGGTCTCGCATATGACCGTCGGCGATTTCCGCAACTGGCTTTTATCCGAGCAGGCGACGACCGAGGCGCTTGCAGCGCTCGCGCGCGGGCTCACGCCGGAAATGGTCGCGGCGGTGTCCAAGATCATGCGCAATCAGGACCTGATCGCGGTGGCGCGCAAGTGCCGTGTCATCACCCGCTTCCGCGACACCATCGGGCTGGAAGGACATTTGTCGGTGCGCCTTCAGCCCAATCATCCCACCGACGATCTGCGCGGCGTGGCCGCGTCCACGCTCGATGGGTTGTTGATGGGATCGGGCGATGCGGTGATCGGACTGAACCCTGCCTCCGACAGCATGCCGGTGCTCGGCGATCTGCTGCACATGCTCGACGAGGTGATCCAGCGTTTCGAGATTCCAACGCAAAGCTGCGTGCTGACCCATGTCACCAACACGATCCAGCTTGCGGAGAGCGGCGCGCCGGTTGATCTGGTGTTCCAGTCGATCGGCGGCACCGAGAAGACCAACCTCTCGTTCGGAGTGACGCCGGAAATTCTCGATGAAGCGCAGGACGCGGCGCTGTCGCTGAGGCGCGGCAGCATCGGCGATGACGTGATGTACTTCGAGACCGGCCAGGGCAGCGCACTATCAGCCGACGCAAATTTCGGCGTCGACCAGCAGACCTGCGAAGCACGCGCCTATGCGCTGGCGCGGCGCTACAAACCGCTGCTGGTGAATACCGTGGTGGGCTTCATAGGCCCCGAATATCTCTACGACGGTAAGCAGATCATCCGCGCCGGGCTCGAGGATCATTTCTGCGGCAAGCTGCTCGGCCTGCCGCTCGGCTGCGACATCTGCTACACCAATCACGCCGAAGCCGATCAGGACGACATGGACACGCTGCTGGTGCTGCTGGGCAGCGCGGGCATCAGCTTCATCATGGGCATCCCGGGCGCGGATGACGTGATGCTGAACTACCAGAGCACCTCGTTTCACGATGCGCTGTTCCTGCGCGAGACCATGAATCTCAAGCGCGCGCCGGAATTCGAGGCATGGTTGCAGCGCATGCAGATCACTGATGCCGACGGACGATTGCGCCCGCCCTCCCCCAACGCGCTGCTGGGCGGCATGGGAAATCTCAAGTCTCTGGTCGCATGACGGACAAGAACGTGACCGAGTCTCCATGGGCCGAATGGCGCAGCGTGACGCCGGCGCGGCTGGCGCTCGGGCGCGCCGGTGCGGGCATGCCGACCGACGAGGTGCTGCGCTTCGGCTGGGCCCATGCGATGGCACGCGATGCGATCCATGCCGCCCTCGATGTGCCGAAACTCGAAGCGGCCCTGCACGATCAGGGCTGGACGGTCGCCCATACCCATAGCCGCGCGCCGGATCGCACCACCTATTTGCGGCGGCCTGATCTGGGCCGCGTGATCGATCCCGACGAGATTGCAAAACTGCGCACGGTGCCTCTCGTGCGCAGCGACGTCTGCATCGTGATCGGTGACGGATTGTCGTCGCTCGCGATCGACCGCCATGCCGCACCGCTGCTCGGAGCACTGAAGCCGCTTCTCGCGAACGAACTGAAACAGGCGCCGGTGATAATCGCCACGCAGGCGCGGGTCGCACTGGCCGACGAGATCGCGGAACTGTTGCAGGCGAAGCTGTCGATCATGCTGATCGGCGAACGGCCGGGCCTGAGCTCGCCGGACAGTCTCGGCATCTACATCACGCACGCGCCGTTCCGTGGCCGTAACGATGCCGGACGTAACTGCATTTCCAATGTACGCCCCGAGGGGCTGAGCTACGCCGCCGCCGCGTTCAAGCTTTCGTGGCTGGTGCGCGAAGCCTTGAACCGCGGCCTGACCGGCGTTGACCTGAAGGACGAGAGCGATCTGGCGCTGGTCACGGGCGGCAACACCACTCGCCTGCCCGGTCCGATCGCTTGAAGAAGCTGAATCAAAAAGCCGCGCTCTCAAAATCGGAGCACGGCTTTTCAATTGTATGGCCGCTTACGCAGCCGTTGCCTTGGTATTCACGCCCTTGCGAAGCGCGACGGTGTTGAGCTTGGTGTTCGCCGCCTTTTCCTCATTCAGATTTGTCGTGAGGAAGCGCACGATCTCCTCATGGCCGAGTGACTCCGCCCATGCGATGAGCGTGCCGTAACGGGCGATCTCGTAGTGCTCCACGGCCTGGCAGTTCGCGACAATGGCGGCATCCAGTACTGCCTTGTCCTCGATCTCGCCTGCGGTTTCGTCGGCTTCCTTGATGATGCCGTCGATCGCCGGGCATGTGGTCCCTTTCGGATCCTGACCGAGCTTCGCAAACACCTTCTTCAAACGCTCGATCTGGTTGTTGGTTTCTTCGAGATGGCTCTTCAACCCGGCTTTGAGATCGCCGTTGGTGGCCTTGTCGATCATCTTCGGCAGCGCCTTCGTGATCTGTTGTTCAGCGTAGAAGATGTCCTGCAGGCCGTGAAGCAGGAGATCGTCAAACGTCTTAATGTCTTTCGTGAAAATGCCCATGGCACACTCCTTTGTTGTCAGCCGTGAACGCAGCAATGATCGGATCGTTCCAAATGGCGTTAGACAGTTGTGCAGAAGCCGTTGAGACAAATTGGAGCAATGAGACGCTTACTCAAATCTCTCTTCGAGATCATTCGTGCCCTCAAGTATTTCCGGAACTCTCTCTGCTCTCTGTGATTGATGTGCACCTCGATCGGAGGGATTGCTGGGAGCGCCTATCATGGAAAAGACGATTGATCTGAGAACATCGGTTACCGAACTGCCTACGTCTGGCGTGTCGTGGGCGGCGATTGCGGCGGGAGCCCTCGCCGCCTTGGCATTGACCCTCGTGCTTTTGTGGTTCGGAACCGGGATGGGATTCAGCGTGGTATCGCCGTGGAGCGACTCGGGTGTCTCTGCCACGACGTTCAAGATCGGAACCGGGCTTTATCTTGTCGTCGTGGCGATGATCTCGTCCGCGATAGGCGGCCATATCGCCGGTCGCCTGCGAACACCGTGGTACGGCATTCACAGCAACGAGACCTACTTCCGCGACACCGCGCAGGGCTTTCTCGCGTGGGCATTGGCCTCCGTCGTGGGCGCCCTGTTGCTGGCTTCAGCAGCGACTTCCATTATCGGCAGTACAGCGGGCGGCCTCTCGCAAGGCGCGGGCACCGCAGCCGCGCAATCCTCCGGCCCGATGAGCGGTTATGTTGACCAGCTTCTCCGCCCCGACCCGGCAGCAGCAACCGTTCCGGCTGGCGACGCCAATGACATCCGCGACGAGTTGACCCGGCTGCTGACATCCAGCTTCGGCGCCGAACGGGACTTGAAGCCTGCCGATCGCACCTATGTGGCTCAGGTGGTCGCCCGCCGCACCTCGCTGAGCCAGGCCGACGCCGAGAAGCGCGTCAACGACGTCGTGACACAGGCGAAGTCCGATCTCGACAAGGCACGCAAGGCCGCGGCGCAGTTGGCGTTCTGGATGGCTGCGTCTCTGCTGGTTGGTGCCTTCGCGGCAAGCATCGCTGCGGCTGAAGCCGGGGCATTTCGCGATCGCAACTGGGGCACCGCCCCATTCACGAGGGAGTAAAGCTCATGCCAATTCTGCTCTGGCTACTTGGAATTCCACTGCCGCTGATTTTGCTGATCATCCTGCTTCGCTGAAGCTGATCTCGGCACATAAAAAAGCCGCCAGTGTCAGAAGACACTGGCGGCAATGCCCCAGCCCAAAAGGGGCACCGCTCAAAAACTGGAGTAAATGAGCAGCCCGAATGGCGTAGCAACAATCGGGCCACTACGGAACGCCGCCACGAGGCCCGCGCGGGCCAAGTCCGGCGGTAAGCTTAACGCGCTGCTGCGATCGCGGCTTTCGCCGCCTCGATGTCGCCCGGTCCGCCGACCGACACACCGACCGCGCCATCGGCAATACGCTTGACCAGACCGGACAGCACCTTGCCCGCGCCGATTTCGAGGAAGTGCGTCACGCCCTGCGACGCCATCCACGCGACGCTCTCGCGCCAGCGCACCGTGCCCGTCACCTGCTCGACCAGCCGCTTGCGGATTTCGTCCGGGTCGGTGATCGCCGACGCCAGCACGTTGGATACCACCGGCACCTTCGGCTTGTTGATGGTCACGCCTGCAAGCGCCTGCGCCATCGCGTCGGCTGCGGGCTGCATCAGGCGGCAATGGAACGGCGCCGACACCGGCAACAGCATCGCGCGCTTGGCGCCCTTGGTCTTGGCGATCTCAAGCGCACGCTCGACGGCGGCCTTGTCTCCTGAGACGACCACCTGTCCACCGCCGTTGTCGTTGGCGGCCTGACAGACCTGTCCCTGCGCCGCCTCTTCGGCCACCGCGACTGCGGCGTCGTAATCGAGCCCGAGCAGCGCCGCCATTGCGCCGACACCCACCGGCACGGCCTTCTGCATGGCGAGGCCGCGCGTGCGCAGCAGCTTCGCGGTGTCGCTAATCGAGAAAGTGCCCGCCGCGGCCAGCGCGGAGTATTCGCCGAGCGAGTGACCGGCGACGAACGCCGCATCGCGCGCAATGTCGATCCCGGCTTCGGTCTCCAGCACGCGCAACGTCGCCAGCGACACCGCCATCAATGCAGGCTGCGCGTTCTGGGTGAGTTGCAGCGTTTCCGCCGGCCCCTCCCAGATAATCGCCGTCAGCTTTTCGCCGAGCGCCGCATCGACCTCGTCGAACACAGCCTTGGCTGCCGGAAATGCGTCGGCGAGCGCCTTGCCCATGCCGACCGCCTGCGATCCCTGACCGGGAAAGGTGAATGCTGCTGTCATGAAAGTCCCCAAAGGTGAGCAGGCCGTAAGACACCGCCGGGGCCACGGGTGTCAAGCTGTGGTGCGGTGAACCCTATGAAACCCAGATCCGGTCGGCCACCGGACGGCTCGCCCAGCGGCCCCGCAGGCCAATGACCGAGCTGGGCGGGAACCCAGCTCGAGAGATGCGCGTTTCGTTCCTGGGGCGCCCAGTGGAGTGCGCAATATGGACGAAGACCCTCGCAAACCACAGACGCTAGCCTTGGCGCCGGTCTTGATCTTCGCGCTGGTTCTCGCCGCCGTATTTGGGGCGGCGCTGATCACCACATTTGACCGCAGCCCGATGGTCGTGACCGCCACAGATACCGCACCGCCCGGCACAACCGGCCTGGCAAAATCCCGTCCCACCACGGAGCGCAAATGATCGCGAATAGCAATTTGGATGACACAGTTGGCGGCAAACGCGCCTACCACAAGTTCCTCTGGGGCGCCGCCATAGGCGCCGTTATCCTCGGAGGCGCTTTGGGTTATTCCAGCCAGCGGATGGACGTCGGCAAGGTCTTTCCGATTGTTGGCGCCCCTTCCTTCCCGATTTCCCCTCATACGGAAGCGCCAAGGCTGGCGGACACAAAATAGGGTGACAGCCTGGGTGGCTGAAAGTGTCGGTAAAACGGGCCTGTGGGGCTTTTCGGGCCTCCATAAGCCCTGTTTTGCCTTGCAACCAGCCCCAGAATCCTTATAACCGCGCCATCCGTGGATCCCGGCCGGGAGCTGAACGGACGGTCTCACCAATCTCACCACCCTTGGCGATGTTGATGTGACAGGGCCAGTCGGTCCGTCGTCCCGTGCTTCCGCCTTCTGAGCATATCGAGTCCTTTCCGAAGGTCTCGAAGGGCTTGCCGCCGGGAACCGCGCTCACACTGGAAAGGACTCCCATGCCTCTTTACGAGCATGTTTTTCTCGCGCGTCAGGATGCGAGCGCCCAGCAGGTCGAGGAATTCACCACGCAGATTACCGGCGTGATCGAAGGTCTCGGCGGCAAGGTCACCAAGACCGAGAACTGGGGCGTGCGCTCCCTCACCTATCGCATGAACAAGAACCGCAAGGCTCACTTCATGCTGCTCAACATCGACGGCCCCGCAGCGGTGGTCTCCGAGATCGAGCGTCAGGAACGCATCAACGAAGACATCATCCGTTATCTCACCGTCCGCGTCGACGAGCTGGAGGAAGGTCCCTCCGCCATGATGCGCAAGGCCGAGCGTGACCGCGACGAGCGCGGTGGCGGCGGCTTCCGTGGCGACCGTGAAGGCGGCGGATTCCGTGGCGGCGACCGCGAAGGCGGTGGCTTCCGTGGTGACCGCGGTCCGCGCCGCTCGCGTGACGATGACGCAACCGCGTCGGTAGAGGAGTAAGAACAATGGCTGAAGCAGGTGCACGCCGTCCGTTCTTCCGTCGCCGCAAGACGTGCCCGTTCACGGGCCCGAACGCGCCGAAGATCGACTACAAGGATTCGAAGCTGCTGATGCGTTACGTGTCCGAGCGCGGCAAGATTGTGCCGAGCCGCATCACGGCCGTGTCGGCAAAGAAGCAGCGTGAACTCGCCCGCGCCATCAAGCGCTCGCGGTTCCTCGGTCTGCTGCCTTACGTGATCCGCTAAACGATACAGCGAGCGCGCGGCTTTCGCGCGCTCGCTTACTTTCTCGACGTTTATTCTCATAACACTGCGGGGTCGCCCCACGGTGGATGGTTGGGGTTCAAGAAACCTCTAACTGCTCGAAAGGAGCAGGACAGCTGATGATGACAGGACTTCTCATTGCACTGGCGGCCGGCCTTGCGTCGGCGACGATGTTCGCGTCGATTGTTTCGGGCGCGCTGATTTCGCTTGTCCTGTTTTATCTCGCCCCGCTCCCGTTGATGGTCGCGGCGCTCGGCTGGGGATCGGCCACCGCGCTGATCGGCGGCATCATCGCGGCCCTCGGCCTCGGCGCCATCTTCGGCATCCCCTACATGGCGGCGTTCGCGCTGACCATCGCGCTGCCTGCGTGGTGGCTCGGACATCTGACCCTGCTGGCGCGTCCGGTCTCGAACGACCCGCAGCTCGCCAACCTGGCTCCCGCGCTCGACTGGTATCCGCTCGGGCGAATCCTCGCATGGGTGGCGGTGTTCGCCAGCATCACCACGATCAGCGCATTCCTGACATTGGGCAGCGATGCAGAAACGATCAATGCCGCCTTGCGCGGCTTCCTGATGCGCGTCATGCGTAACCGCGCCAGCATCCCCCAGGGGGAGACCGATCGCGCCGTTGACGCACTGGTCATGATCGGACCGAGTATCGCCACCGTCATCGCGATGCTGACACTGACGCTCAACCTGTGGCTGTCCGCGAAAATCACCACGATGTCCGGCCGGCTGAAGCGGCCGTGGCCCGACCTGCGCACAACGACGCTGCCGAGAATCGTGCTTGGTGCGCTGCTCGTCGCCATCCTGCTCTGCTTTGTCGGCGGACTGCTGGCGATGCTGGCGCAGATCACGACCGCTGCATTGCTGATGGCCTATGCCGCCACCGGCTTCGCGGTGCTGCATACAGTCACTCAAACGTTCTCTGGCCGCACCTTCGTGCTCGGAGCCGCTTACGCCGGCACGATGCTCATCGGGTGGCCGCTGCTTGGAATGGTCGGCCTCGGTCTCGCCGACGCGATTTTTGGAATTCGACAAGCCTACTGGACGCGGCACGGGCCACCGCCCATGCCGACAACCTGACACTCAACCCGAACTCATCAACCCAACTCAGACACCGAACGGAGAAATCAAATGGAAGTCATTCTGCTGGAACGCGTGGCCAAACTCGGCCAGATGGGCGACGTGGTCAAAGTGAAGGACGGGTTCGCCCGCAACTTCCTGCTCAAGCGCAACAAGGCACTGCGCGCGACCAAGGAAAACCGCGAGAAGTACGACGGCATGAAGGCCGACCTCGAGGCCAAGAACATCAAGGCCAAGGGTGAAGCCACCGAAGTCGCCAAGAAGATCGACGGACGCAACGTCGTCATCATCCGTCAGGCGTCGGAAACCGGCCAGCTCTACGGCTCGGTCTCGGTGCGCGACATCATGGCTGCCCTCGAGAAGGACGGCGTTGCACTGAACCGCCAGCAGGTTTTGCTCGACGCGCCGATCAAGGTCATCGGTCAGCACCAGATCACCATCGCCGTGCATCCTGAAGTCGAAGTGCATGTGTCGACGACGGTGGCCCGTTCCGAAGCCGAAGCCGAGCGCATCAACCGCGGCGAAGACGTCAACAGCCGTCAGGAAGACCGCGACGCGGCCGCAGAAGCTATCGCCGCTGCCGGCGAGTTCTTCGATCCTGAAGCGCAGCACGACGACACTGCCGAGCCGGCTGCTCCTGCCGAAGAGAAGTAAGACTCCGGCGCAAGCCGAGAACTCGAAGCCCGGCCCTCATCGAGGCCGGGCTTTTTGTTTAGCTGACAACCTTCGGCGCCATTGCCTGGTCAATCATCGCAATCGATGCCAGCGCGGTGGCGGTGTGCTTCTCCGCGCCGTCGATGATGCAGAACACGTCGGCCGCGACGACCGACACCTGCCGTCCCGGCTTCACCACGCGCGCACGGCAGATCAGCCGATCGCCCGACGCCGGTGCGAGCAGGTTCAGCTTGTATTCCGCGGTCAGCGCCGCCTGCCCCTTCACTGTCGCAGCCGCAATCGTGGTTGCGTTGTCGATCAGGAATGCGGTGACGCCGCCGTGGAAAAATCCGTTCTGCTGCAACAGCTCTGGCCGGCGATCCACCGACAGCACGCATGTGCCTCGCGTCAGATCTGTTACCTCCGCGCCGACATGGGTCATGAATCCCTGACGCATGACGTTGCTGCGGATGTGGTCCGCGATCGGCGTGAACTCCGTATCGCTCTGAAGCATTATCGCTCTCCCCTAACCATCAAGGCACGAACGGCACATGCGATCAGCTCTTCGGCATGATCGCGCGGATCGGATGGATCGCGGCCCGAGAGCCACGCACGGCAAACGAATTGCGCGGGGCCGATGATCTGGCTGAAGAACAACGATGCCTTCATTGGCACCAGTTCGCCGCTCGCGACCAGCGGCGCGCGCCATGCCTCGACGCCTTCGGCAACGGTCGCATTCCGCGCCTTGCGCGCGTCGCGAAGATCCTGCGCCCACTCACTGCGCGATATCTCGAACAGGAAGTTGGCTTCGCGGCGGTTGTTGACGACCCAATCCAGATGCGTGCGGATCAGGCGCGCGATGCCTTCCGCCGCGCCAGGCGGCGGGTCGATCACATCGAGCATGGCAATGTGATAACGGCGCAGCAGTTCGAGAAACAGCGTGCCCGCCAGTTCGCGCTTCGAATTGAAGAAATGAAAGAAGCTGCCATTGGACGCGCCCGCGCGTTCGCGGATCGCGGCCACGGTCGCGCCCTCGAAGCCATCCTGATCGAACACCGCCAAAGCCGCAGTCAGCAGATCGTCGCGTGCGCCGGCCATCCTAGCCATCCTTGTCGATTGGAGTATAACTCTAGAGCACAACTCCAGTCAAGACGACAGTCATCGCGCGGCAACCCGCTGCGCGGCCAGATAGGGGATTAGCGGGAGATTGGCGGCGCCGGGTTTCCCGCCGGAACCGGGGGCGGACCAGCCGAAACCACGGGTTTCGGTGTCGGTGCAGGCCCGATGTCGATAGTCAGCGGACCCGACGGCGCATCCTGTTTCGGAGGAGCCACGGCCACTTCGGCAGGCTTTTCAGCCTCCTTCGGCGCAGGCGTGACCGCAGGCACCGGATCGGCACGCGTTCCGTCCACCTTGGCGGTCTCGGTCTTGTCAGAGTCCTTGGGCGGCTCGGCCTTGTCTGCCTCGGGTTTGACGTCCGGTTTGGCCGCCTCTGCGGGCTGCTCACCATGGCGAGCTTCGTTCTTTGGCGGCAAGCCGTCCTTGCCCGCTTTCGCAGCCTCTCGAGCCGCCTGTCGCGCGGCCCGCCGTTCCGCAGCGGCCTTCTGCTTTGCCGTCAGCGTTTGAGGATCGGGCTGACCATTCTGCAACCCGTCGGCATCCGGCCGGGAGGCTTCGCGCGTCGGCTTGCGGCCCTTGGCGGCGTGTTCCGGACCCGGCTCCTGAGCCGGTTTCGGACCGGACTTCGCCTCTTGTCCCTGCTTGGTCAGGTTGCCTCCGCCCGGAGCAGCATTCGCGGCTCCGTTGGAAAGCACATAGGCGCTCATGGCCGCAGCCATATCGGTGCTGGTGGTGTAGTGCTGGCGCAGGAAGCCCGGCAGCGATCCGGGCGAGACGGTTTTCAGCAATCCGCGCGAACTCTTGTGGCAGAGCGAGCAGGTGCTGGAGAAAATCTGAGACGGAGGCTTGCCGGCTTCGAGATTCTGCGCGTCCGCCGGGGTCGCCCCGAAACAGCCCAACACGAAAGCCACCGCCGCCAAAATGAGCGCTCGGCTCAACATCCAAGGTCTCCAGATCTATCAGCCAGTCAAGGACGGATGGCGGTACCCCCTGCCCTCAGCCTCGGGTCACCTTTAGCGGATTATGACGCGAATGGAAGCACCGAGATTTCCCATCAAGGTAACGTTGTTGATATTGCTGAACTCCGTTCCAGCCCCGGCTGTTAGCCGAATTAGATTCCACTGCCGGGGGTGAAGCAGAACACATCTGCGCTGTACGCACGGTCTGGCCTGGGCGCGCAGAGGTGACTCCGTCCGTCGGGATTGTCTCGTTTCTGCTCGACTTTCTCAGGAGGAACACGAAGCCACCTGCCGTCTTCACGACGTCTGGCAAACCAGACGCCGCCTTCGACGCGGGCTTCGGTCGGATAGCAGTCGTGCTGACTGCAGCAGGATAAGTGGGGGTTATCCGGCCTCATCCATGTCGAATAAAACTTCTCGTGGATTTGCTCGTCTTCCGGCGGGTGTTGATGTTGCGCAGATGCACTGACGGCCCCGAACAAAAGTCCGGCGGACACCAAGCCAACGATGCCGCGCCAAGTGATCACAAGCACCACTCCGGCCACGATCCCGGCACGACCCGGGACTCGGGAGGCAGTCTATCACCGCAGCCGCCGGAGAAAAACGCAGATCCCAACCACGCGTGGCTCGCAGCCATCGTCAAGAAGGAATCCAATCTCGAGATACACCGGCTGATCGAATTCTGTGCAACGCCAAGCGAGGAAGAAGTCGCCGGTATTGGACATTTCGCAACTGCGTGAGCCGGTCACAGACCGCCAAAGCCGCTCCCTTTTGGCATGCCGCCCTCCGCTCACCGGACAAAAACGCAGAGCAGCCTTCCGCGGCCGCCACCTACGGCAAATTGCGATTGAAACCGGAACAAAAATTGCCAACATTTATCTGGATGTGAGACCACTTTGGATCGTTGGACATGCGTTCGATGGATCGATTGCTGCGGTTTTTCCTGGGCCAGTTCATCCGGCGTGGCTCAGTGACGTTTGCGATGACGAGCGGAGCGACCTTCACCTGCGGCGATGGCACAGGGAAGCCGGTCGCGGTGAGGTTTCTGACGAAGGAAGCCGAACGTCACCTGTTGCTCGACCCCGAACTTGCGCTGGGCGAAATCTACACCGATGGCGACTTCGTGGTCGAAATTGGGTCGATAACCGATCTTCTGGAAATCGTACTCGGTCAGCCGGATCTGGTGCCGCGCTGGTCGCGAGCCCGCTGGTGGCTCCGTTACCTGATCCGGCACTGGCAACAGTTCAACCCGCCCGAACGTTCGAAACGCAACGTCGCCAGTCACTACGACCTCGACGGGCGGCTGTACCGGCTCTTCCTCGACGCGGACATGCAATACAGTTGCGCCTACTTCGAGACGCCGGAGTCCACGCTCGACGACGCTCAGCTTGCCAAGAAGCGCCATCTCGCCGCCAAGCTGCTGGTCAAACCGGGCCATCGCCTGCTCGACATCGGTTCGGGCTGGGGCGGCCTCGGCCTTTATCTCGCGGAAATGACCGGCGCGAACGTCACCGGCGTCACCCTCTCCGAAGAACAACTCGGCGTCTCCAACGCACGCGCCGGCGAACTCAACCTGACCGACCGCGCACAATTCCGCTTGCAGGACTATCGCGAGACGCCCGGCCCGTTCGACCGCATCGTGTCGGTCGGCATGTTCGAGCATGTCGGTGTCGATTACTACGACACCTATTTCAAACGCTGCGCGGAACTGCTCACCGACGACGGCGTGATGATGCTGCATGCCATTGGCCGCCCGGAAGGACCCGGCATTACCAACCCATGGGTCGCAAAGTACATTTTCCCTGGCGGGTACATTCCCGCGCTCTCGGAAGTGCTGCCGGCCATCGAGCGCTCGGGACTTCTGGTCGCCGACATTGAAATCCTGCGGCTGCACTATGCCGAAACCCTGAAAGCCTGGCGCGAGCGTTTCCTCGCCCGGCGCGAGGAAGCCGCGAAGCTATACGACGAACGCTTTGTCCGGATGTGGGAATTCTATCTGGGAGCGTCAGAGATGTCGTTCCGCAAACAGAACAGCATGGTATTCCAGATCCAGCTCACCAGGAAGCAGGACACGGTTCCGATCACGCGCGATTACATCGCCCGCGAGGAAGAACGGCTGCGCGGTGTGGAGGCTACGAAGCGTCCGGCATTGCGGCTGGCGGGCGAATAAAGGCGTCTGGCTCAGGCATATAGACCGGTCAAGCCTCACACGGATGACAATCCAAGTTTCATTCGAAACAAGTTGTGTGAATCGTGCATAAGACCATATGGCGCTTTCACCCTGCCCTGCAGGGGTGCTTGATACGCGCCCCGCATTCGCCGAATTGGAAGCATACTTTCTCACGATGGCCATTACTGATTCGAACATTATCAAGCTCGCGCCGGACGCCGGCACGCCGGCCTACCGGGTTGCGCCTCATAATATCGAGGCCGAACAGGGACTTCTCGGCGCCATCCTGGTCAACAACGACGCATTTTACCGCGTCTCCGACTTCCTCGAGCCGAAGCACTTCTTCGAGCCGATCCATCAGCTGTTTTTCGAAACCGCAGGCAGCCTGATCCGCGCCGGCAAGATCGCGACGCCGGTCACGCTGAAGACCTTCGTTCCGGCGGAAACCGACATTGGCGGCATGACGGTCGCTCAGTACCTCGCCCGCCTCGCCGCCGAGGCGACCACCATCATCAACGCGCAGGATTACGGGCGCACCGTCTATGATCTGTCGATCCGGCGCGATCTCATTCGCGTCGGCGAGGACATGGTCAATGTCGCGTTCGATGCGCCGGTTGACTTTGCGCCGCGCGCGCAGATCGAGGACGCGGAAAAGAAGCTCTACGAACTCGCCGAGTCCGGACGCTACGACGGCGGCTTCCAGAAATTTTCGCGGGCGCTGACGACCGCCGTGGACATGGCCGCAGCCGCCTACAGCCGCGACGGCAACCTGTCGGGCCTCGCCTCCGGCCTGCGCGACATGGACACCAAGATGGGCGGTCTGCAGCCGTCCGACCTGATCATCCTTGCCGGACGCCCCGCGATGGGCAAGACGGCGCTCGCGACCAACATTGCCTTCAACATCGCGCGCAACTGGCGCGGCGAAGTGCAGGCCGACGGCCAGATGAAATCGGTCGACGGCGGCATTGTCGGCTTCTTCTCGCTGGAAATGTCGGCGGAACAGCTCGCCACCCGTATTCTGTCCGAGCGTACCGGTATTTCATCAAGTTCGATCCGCCGCGGCGGCATCAGCGAGCGGGATTTTGACAAGATCCGCGAGCACTCCATCGAGATGCAGAACCTGCCGTTCTATGTCGACGACAGCGGCGGCATCTCGATTTCGCAGCTCACCGCGCGGGCGCGGCGGCTGAAACGGCAGAAAGGTCTCGATCTTCTGATCATCGACTACATCCAGCTTCTGTCCGGATCGGGCAAGCGCTCCGACAACCGCGTGCAGGAGATCACCGAGATCACCACCGGCCTCAAGGCGCTGGCCAAGGAATTGAACGTCCCCATCATTGCGCTGTCGCAGTTGTCGCGTCAGGTCGAAAACCGCGACGACAAGCGCCCGCAGCTCGCGGACCTGCGCGAATCGGGATCGATCGAGCAGGACGCCGACGTGGTGCTGTTCGTGTATCGCGAGGAATACTATCTCCAGAGCAAGGAGCCGCGCCCCGGTACGCCCGAGCATGAAAAATGGATGCTCGACATGTCGCTGGTCCACGGCAAGGCCGAAGTTATCATCGGCAAACAGCGTCACGGCCCCACCGGCACCATCAACCTGCACTTCGATGCCAACGTCACGCGGTTCGGTGACCTTGCGCATGACGGCCAGGTGCCCGAACGATTTGGCTGATCGGACATACTTTCGCTTGCAAAGAGTGTGCTAGGGTGCGGTTCAACTGTTGAATCACACTGCGAACCTCTGCCCGAGCCAATGCCTCCTGCTTCCGATCTCAAGACCGCGACATCTGGCGCTACTGCGAATACCGCAGACGTGCGCATGCCTGCCAGCGCGACCGGCGTTCTGACCATCGACCTCGACGCCATCGTCGCCAACTGGCGCAAACTCGAAAGCCATGCGGTGCCTGCGGACTGCGCCGCCGTCGTGAAAGCCGACGCCTATGGCTGCGGCATCACGCCGGTGACCCGTGCGCTGGCCCGGGCAGGATGCAGGACCTTCTTCGTCGCCACACTGGACGAGGCGCGCGCGGTGCGTGAAGTCACTCCCACCTCCGCTATCTACGTGCTCGATGGATTTTTTCCGGGCTCCGGCGATCAGTTTGCGAAGATCGATTGCCGCCCGGTGATCGGCGACGCCACAGAACTCGCCGAGTGGGACGCGTTCCGCAAGACCAGCGGCTGGGAGGGTCAGGCAGCGATCCATATCGACACCGGCATGAACCGTCTCGGCTTCCGCGTTATGGAAGCGCAGGCGCTGCTGCCACGGATCAAGAACGGCAATCACGGCATTTCGCTGGTGATGAGCCACCTCACCAGCGCCGAGATGCTGCACGATCCGGCCAACGGACGACAGGTCGCGGCATTTCGGGAAATCGCGTCGCAGTTCTCCGGCGTTCCCGCCTCGCTGTCGAACTCCTCCGGCATTTTTCTGGGACCCCAATTCCATTTCGATCTGGTGCGTCCGGGCGCGGCACTCTACGGCGTCAATCCAACGCCGGAAGCCGATTCGCCGATGCTGCCGGTGGTCGATCTCAAGGTGCGCGTGGCGCAGGTCCGCAACATCGAGAAAGGCGAGCACGTCGGATACGGCGGCACCTGGACGGCGCGGCAGCCGACGCGGCTGGCGATCGTCACGGCAGGTTATGCCGACGGATATTTCCGTGCCGCAGGCAGCATCGATAACATGCGCAGCGCCGAAGTGATGGTCGCGGGCAAGCGCTGCCCGGTTGCCGGACGCATCTCGATGGACCTGATGGCGATCGACATCACCGCGATCCCGCCCGGAGCAACGCGGCGCGGCGCGCTGGTATCGCTTCTCAACAACGAGATCACCGTCGATGAACTCGCGCACCACTTCGGCACCATCGGCTACGAGGTGCTGACCAGTCTCGGCAAGCGATATACGCGCATCTACAAGGGCGGTGAGTAAAGGGCCAGCTCAAGTCACCCGCGGCTTGCGGGCATCAACTGTCAGCATATTCGATCGGCAGGCCAACCATTCCAGCCCCGCTGTCGAACACCACTTCCTCGACCAGGCTCGATCGCCAGGGGCACCAGTTGTTGTGCGGCAGAAATGCTCCGCCCACCTCGTCCAGGTGCTTTTCGACCTGCACAATGGAAGCCTCGCACACTTCCATCGCCCGTCCGAAAAACTCGATCGAAGCCGGATCGAGATGCCAGCTCCAGGGCCTGTTGTAAGATTTTGGCGTTTTGACGATCACGCCTCTTATGCTCGTACTCTCCGTGATCCTTCGCGACAGGATCGCGCGAGCCTTCTTTATTGTAGCTTCGTCGGTAATCTCGACCACAAAACAGCGATTGATAACTTCCTGAATGCATCTGAAAAATGCCATGCCAGAAATCCCTTGTTCAAATGTTGCAATGCTTGCATGGATGATCCTTCCACTTCAAGACTCCCCGATTCAACAATGAGATTTGAGAAAAGCCCCGAAGGGAACGCCGAATGCCGGACGTGATGGAGTTCAAACCCGGAAACTACAGGTTCATCGTCTCCCCGGGCGGGCCGTTCTCCAGCGGCGTTGCCGCGATGCCCGGTTACGCCTTGCGGCGCGTCCGTTTTGCGCATCCGATCCCGATGGCCGATGGCTTCGCCTTCATCAAGGCGCATCTTGAGCGGGAGGGCCGCCCCGTCACGGCGCTGGCCGCCTGTGAACTGCGCTCGCCTGCCGCGATGACCGTTCAGCAATTTCAGGCTTTCAACGGCGAATATCTGAAGACGCTGCATCAATGGGGCTGCAAGTCCGGCGACGTCAATCCGCTGGCGCGCAGCAACCTCGCACCGATCACCGAGGTCCCAACCGAAGCGATGTTCTTCGCCTTCACCTACACCGTTCCCGAAGCAAGCGCCTCGGGTGACTTCCTGATCTCGGGCAAGCCTGAAATCCGCGACGGCGTCACCACCGACCGCATCGTCGGCGGCCGCGACGTGTCGCTCAAAGGACTGGAGATCAAGGCACGCTTTGTCATGAACGCCATGCGCGAGCGCGTTGATGCGCTGGGATGCAGGTGGGACGATGTGACTGCCGCGCAGATTTATACCGTGCACGACATCCGTCCGTTGCTCGACACGGTCTTTGCCGAAGACAAGGTGAGCCAGATCGGTCTTGCCTGGTATCCGGCCTGGCCGCCGGTGATCGGCATGGAGTTCGAGGTGGACGTACGAAGCGTGCGGACCGAACTGGTGATCGACGCGCGCTGAGAAAAGAAAGCCGTCACCCTGTCGGTCTCTCGATGACCGCTACCCCTACTTCTTGCTCCGTTTCTTCAGCACCATGTTGCCGACCAGCATGAATTTCTGCGCGCGTTTTCCGGTGTCGACCTCGGTGGTGTAAATGTTGCCCTTGGAGTCCAGCGCGAGATTGTGAATCCAGTGGAAGTCGCCGGCCATGCGGCCGTTGCGGCCGAAGCGTCCGACAATCTGTCCGTTCTCGCGCTTGAGCGTGCGGACCTCATTGTTGGCGCCGTCGGCATTGATGAGAAATGACTGCGCCGGATCATTCCAGATTTCGAGATCCCACACCGAGCCGTTGGCCAGTGTTTGCTTCTCGATGAACATCTCCTTCACAAAGCTGCCGTCCTTCCTGAACACCTGAATGCGGTCGTTCTGGCGATCGCACACATAAACAAGTCCGTCCTTCGCGATACGCACGCAATGGACCGGGTTGGCGAACTGCTGTGATGGCGGTGCGTCCGGATTGTAGGCCCCCCTCCGTTCGTCTGTCGGCGGCTTGCCGTAGGCGCCCCACATCCGCTTGAACGCGCCGGTCTCGGAGTCGAACACGATGATGCGATGGTTGTAGTAACCGTCCGCGACATAGACCTCGTTCGCGGCAATATCGACCGTCATGTTCGCGGGGCGGCCGAGGCGCGTGGTGTCGCTGCTATTGGTCTGCAGACCGGACCTGCCGATCTGCATCACGAACTTGCCCTCGCGGGTGAACTTCAGAATCTGGCCGTCGTTTTCGCCGTTGCCCGCGAGCCAGACGAAGCCCTTCGCGTCGATATAGATGCCGTGCTCGTTGGTCGGCCAGTCGTAGCCCTCGCCCTTGCCGCCCCACGCCTTGATCAGATTGCCTGCCTGATCGAACTCCATCACCGGCGGCGCTGGCACGCAGCATTTCGTGCGCGGCGGGTTGAAGCTTGCCGCCTTCTCGTCATCGGTCAGCGTACGCGGCCGCTGCAACACCCAGATGTGATCCTGCGCATCGACGGCGACGCCTGCGGCCTGCCCCATGATCCAGTTGTTGGGCAGCGGCTTCGGCCATTGCGCATCGACCTGGAATTTCGGCGCATCGGCGGCCTGAACCGCACTCGCGAGGATGAGGCCGGCAACGGCGGCAATCCATTTCATGGCGTCACTCCCTTTGCCGCGTCTTGCCGGTAGCCGGTCAAGCGTGGTCGTTGTTTTGTTGTCCCGGCGCATGTGAGATGTCGCCTCCCGCCGGCCGCCCGAGACGATAGTCCCTTCCGAAGGTAACCCGCTATCGGTCCCGGGCGCTGATATGGGTTGACTTTTCTACGCTTTTTGTGAACAAAAGAGGAACATACGATTCCCCTCGCTCTGACGCTGGCAGGCCCGATCCATGGCGAAGAACGCCCTCTCCTTCGTCTGCCAGAATTGCGGGGCCGCCTACAATAAATGGCAGGGCAAGTGCGAGTCCTGCGGAGAATGGAACACGCTGTCGGAGGAAGACACCACCGGCGCGACGTCCATGCCCGCGAATTTGCGCCCGAAGCGCAAGGGGCGTCCCTTCGCGCTGGAAAGCCTCACCGGATCGAGCCCGGAAGCGCCGCGCCTGTCGTCCGGAATGGGAGAACTCGACCGCGTTACCGGCGGCGGCTTCGTGCGCGGCTCGGTGCTGCTGGTCGGCGGTGATCCCGGCATCGGAAAGTCGACCCTGCTGACTCAGGCCACCAGCCTGATGGCCCGCGCGGGACATCGCGTGGTCTACATTTCCGGCGAAGAAGCCGTCGCGCAGGTCCGTCTTCGCGCCGCGCGGCTCGGCCTCGCCGATGCGCCCGTGCAACTGGCCGCGCAGACCTCCGTCGAAGACATCATCGCCACGCTGTCGGAAGGAACGCCGCCGCGCCTCGTGGTGATCGACTCCATCCAGACCATGTGGACCGATACTGTCGAATCCGCGCCCGGCACGGTGACGCAGGTCCGCGCGTCGGCGCAGGCGCTGATCCGTTTTGCGAAGAAGTCCGGTGCGGCGCTGATCCTCGTCGGCCATGTCACCAAGGACGGCCAGATCGCAGGCCCGCGCGTGGTTGAACACATGGTCGATGCGGTGATGAGCTTCGAGGGCGAAGGCTCGCAGCAGTTCCGCATCCTGCGCGCGGTGAAGAACCGTTTCGGCCCCACCGATGAAATCGGCGTATTCGAGATGACGGGCCTCGGCCTGCGCGAAGTCTCCAATCCATCGGAACTGTTCCTGTCCGAGCGCGATCTCGGCAGCCCCGGAACGGCCGTGTTTGCCGGTCTTGAAGGCACACGTCCGGTGCTGGTCGAATTGCAGGCGCTGGTCGTTCCCACAACGCTCGGAACGCCGCGCCGTGCGGTGGTCGGCTGGGAATCCAGCCGCCTGTCGATGGTGCTGGCGGTGCTGGAGGCGCATTGCGGGGTCAAGCTGTCCGGCTACGACGTCTATTTCAACGTCGCCGGCGGCCTGCGGATCAACGAGCCCGCGGCCGATATGGCGGCCGCGGCGGCGCTGGTGTCGTCGCTCGCCAACGCGCCGCTTCCGGTCGATGCGGTCTATTTCGGCGAAATCTCGCTGTCGGGCGCGGTGCGTCCGGTGGCCCAGACCTCAGCCCGTCTCAAGGAAGCAGCCAAGCTCGGTTTCGGCCGTGCCGTGCTGCCGGAAAACGCACGCGGCGATACCGGCGGCGACGCCGGATTGTCGCTCAATTCGGTGGGCTCGCTCACATCGCTGGTGGCGGACATTGCGGCGAAGGGCCGTAAAGCCACAGGTGTGGTGAAAACCGCCGCTTCAGGCTGAATCAGGCCTGTTGAGAACGTGACGCTGGCGTGACCGGCGGCTATATAGCCCGCGACGTTGCAACGGCTGCCCGATTGCACCCGCTACGGATCGTTAACCGCAACGGGCGATCCATAAGAGCGATGCAGTTTTGCCGTTGATGTCTGGGTTTTTGCGGGTTCCCGGCCCTTGCGGGACGTGCGATATGGCCGTCAGCTATCCGGACCCGAGACAACCCGATTCGGGTTTTAGAAACTGAAAGCGGATCTGACCAGCCGATGCCGATAACGCTTCTCGACATTATCGTTCTTGCCGTGATGCTGTTGTCTGGCCTTCTGGCGATGATCCGCGGCTTCATGCGCGAGATTCTGTCGATCGCGGCCTGGGGCGCCGCTGCGTTGACCACGCTCTACGCCTATCAGAAGCTGCTGCCGACTGCGAAAACCTACTTCAACAACGAGACCGTCGCGGCGGTGGCCGTCGTCGCCGGCGTGTTCATTCTGACGCTGATCGTGGTGTCGATCATCACCGTCCGCATCTCGGACATGATCCTGGATTCGCGGATCGGCGCACTCGACCGCACCCTCGGCTTCCTGTTCGGGCTCGCGCGCGGACTTTTGATCATGGTGGTGGCGTTTTTGTTCTTCGCCTGGCTGGTGCCGGACAAACAACAGCCAGATTGGGTCCGTAATGCCAAGTCGCGGGTGATGTTGCAGGGAACCGGCGATTGGCTGATGGGCCTCTTGCCTGACGACCCCGAGAACACCATCTTGAAGAGGTTCAAGAAAAAGGGCGACGAGGAGCAGACCGATGCTGCTCCCGAACCGCGCACAACGGCAACGGTGGGGAACGACGGCGGGTACGGGAAAACAGCCCGTGACGGCATGAAACAGTTGATCGAAGGCAAAGCCGCAGGACGCTAGATTCAGTTCTAGTCCTGCCTCAGACAAGGGCGCGGTGGACCATATGAAAACCCCTTCCGGCGATCACTCCACTCCCCCCTCCAAATCCGACTACGACCTGGATGACGATCTGGACAAGGATCTGAACGGCGACACGCTGCGCGAGGAGTGCGGCGTGTTCGGCATCTTCGGCCATCCCGAAGCCGCGGCAATCACCGCCCTCGGCCTCCACGCCCTCCAGCATCGCGGACAGGAAGCCGCCGGCATCGTCACCTACGACGGCCACCGCTTCCATTCCGAACGCCGCCTCGGCCTCGTCGGCGACACCTTCTCCCGCGCCGAAGTGATCGAACGCCTTCCCGGCAACATGGCCGTCGGCCATGTCCGCTACTCCACCACCGGCGGCACCATCCTGCGCAACGTGCAGCCGCTGTTCGCCGAACTCAATGCAGGCGGCTTTGCCGTCGGCCACAACGGCAATCTCACCAACGGCCTGACGCTGCGGCGCGAACTGGTCCGCCACGGCGCGATGATGCAGTCGACCACCGACACCGAGGTGATCCTGCATCTGGTAGCGCAATCGAAGCGCGGCCGTTTCATCGAGCGCTATATCGAAGCTCTTCGCGCCATCGAAGGCGCCTATGCGCTGGTGTCGCTGACCAACAAGAAGCTGATCGGCGCGCGCGACCCGCTCGGCATCCGCCCGCTGGTGCTCGGCGAACTCGACAACTGTCCGATCCTCGCCTCCGAGACCTGCGCGCTCGACATCATCGGCGCGAAGTATGTCCGCGACATCGAGCCCGGCGAAGTCATCGTGTTCGACGAGAAGGGCACGGAAATCCACAAACCGTTCCCGCCGCAGCCGCCCCGCCCCTGCATCTTCGAATACATCTATTTCTCGCGCCCCGACTCCATCGTCGGCGGCCGCTCGGTCTACGAAGTCCGCAAGGCCTTCGGCGCGCAGCTCGCGCGCGAAAGCCACGTCGATGTCGACGTGATCGTGCCGGTGCCGGATTCCGGCGTCCCCGCGGCCGTGGGCTATAGCCAGCACTCGGGGGTGCCGTTTGAGCTTGGCATCATCCGCAACCACTATGTCGGCCGCACCTTCATTCAGCCGACGCAGAGCGTGCGTGAACTCGGCGTGCGCATGAAGCACGCGCCCAACCGCGCCGCCATCGAGGGCAAGCGCATTATCCTGATCGACGACTCGCTGGTGCGCGGCACCACCTCCAAGAAGATCGTGCGCATGATGCGCGACGCCGGCGCGAAGGAAGTCCATTTCCGCCTCGCCTCGCCGCCGATCGTCAATCCGGACTACTACGGCATCGATCTGCCGGACCGTGGCGGACTTCTGGCGGCGACCCATACGCTTGAGGAAATGCGGCAGATCATCGGCGCGGACTCGCTGGCGTTCCTGTCGATCGATGGCATGTACCGCGCGATGGGATTCGCTGAGCGCGATCCGGCCAATCCGAAGTTCGCGGATCACTGCTTCACCGGCGCCTATCCGACCCACCTCACCGACCAGACCCAGGTCGAACAGCCGCAGCACCAGCTCTCGCTGCTGGCGGAAGCGAGCTAAGCCGTCTCCATCTTCGCGTGTTGTGTGCCGTAACAATCGGGACATGAGGAGAGCGGAAGCGTTTCCGCTCGCGGGTGGTCATGCGTGGCCGAGCGGTCAGCGGCTCACGATCAAATCCGCTCCCCCAGACATCGTTCTCGTCGACTGCATGATGGTCACATCCGCCACGCGTCGCGCTTGAACTGCTGCCGGGCGCAGAGACACCGGCCGGATGATGAGGCGGTCGAGATCATTGCAATTCTGCCGCTCGACGAACCTGACCGCGAACCCGTCTGGCAGAAGCCTGACCACGCGGCCGATGCAGGATCCAACGGCCAGCGGCGTTCCGACCTCCGGCTGCAACTGGGCCGAGACTGCTGCGCCCGAAGCCGACATGTCGATCACAAAGCATTCCTGGATGTTGCCGTCGGCCAGGGTCAGCGTGGAATGCGAACTCGCGGGAATAATTCGCGCATCCTTCCTTTCGTCGGAAATACTGGGGTCCTTCTGCTTCTTCTCCAGCCAGGTGAGCTTGCTCGCAAACTTTTCACGCAGCGCGCGAACCATCTCCAGCTCGACCAGAAAGCCGCCCGCGACCGTGTCAGTGATGGAGCCGTCGAACGTGCCGAAGTCGCGGAAATAGGATGTGACGCGGTCGCCGACCTTGCCGACCACCGGCACCTCGACCATCATCCGGAACGGTGAAACGCGGGTTGTCCGGCATGCGAAGGTGCGTAGCCGCCCCTGCGGATCATACCAGTTTGGAAGTTTATAATTACCGCCAACTATGACCTTGACGGCTCGCTGCTTGAGAAACTCTTTGACGGACAAAGCGTGATCCTCGCGATAAAGCCTGCTGGCTCTAATACGCTGAACTTTACGAGGAAATGACCCGAAAGGCGGAATTCATCTCTGCGGTTATCCGCAACCTGCAAATGAGTCTTCAATTTTCAACAAATTGCGCACAATCGCCGAACAACTAGGCGGACAGCGTGCGCGCCAGCCACACCGTTAGTCCTCCGCAGGACTGATCCTCGACGACATGCTGCACGGTTGAAAAGCCGTGCGCGGCGAGCAGCGCCTCATATTCCGCCGTGTCGAGGCTGGCGTGATAGAGCGCCTCGCCCTGATACGAGCCGATCGCCTCGCCGGCACGCGGCCCGCTGGTGAACATCAGCGCTGCGCCCGGACCGGCGTGATCCGCAAAAATCCTGAACATCTTGCGCTGATCGTCCGGCGTCAGATGGAAGAAGCTGTTCCAGGCAACGACACCGCCGAAACGGCGCGCAAGGGAGACTTCGCGCATGTCGCCCGCGATCCACGTCTCATCTGGAAAGCGCGAGCGGCACAGCCCGATCAGCGTCGGCGCTGAATCGACACCGGTGACGCGATGCCCGGCCTCGATCAAATAGCGTGCGATCGGCTCGCCCGACCCGCAGCCGAGATCGAGTACGTCCGCACCGTCCGGCATGACATCCCTGAAGCGCTCGAACCAGGCGCGCTCCACCAGCCGGTTGCCGCGATCCCGATCGAATGCCGTGGCGTGACGCTCATACAGCCCGCCAATTTCTGTCGACGACGCATGCCACTCGAGCGGCCGCGCCATGAAGCGGGCGTCGTCGCCATAGCTGCGCAACCCGGACTCCAGCAGCGGATCGTGCACCGCTTTAAATCCCTGACGTTGCCAGAAGCCTGCAGAGCCGTTGACCGCTATCAGTGACATGTCGGGCAGACCGCAGGCGGAGGCATGATCCGCGAGCCAAGCGACGACGCTTGTTGCCGCGCCGGTGCCCTGCACTTCCGGCGCCAGCGCAAGATCGTGGATGTAGAACGTCGATGGCTGCGGCGGCAGTCCGCCAAGCAGCGCGTTCAGCGACGGCGGTTCCAGATGCCGCCATGGATGGCTGACGACATAGGCGACCAGACCCTGCTCGCCCTCCAGCACCCGGCAACCGTCCGGATAAAGCCGCAGCCGCTCGGCAAATACCACTTCATCCTCCGGATAGTCCGGATGAATGCAGCTAGCGAGAGCATTGACGGCCGGAAGATCGGCCTCCGACATGGGGCGCCAGCGGCCCGCCCGGGAATGAAGCGTCGAACTCATGGCGTCCCTGTACCATGCCTTGCCCGGCTATACTCCGGTCTTTTGGCATTCCGGCCTTGTGCCACGCGACGGCCCCTTTAAAAGACTGCTCACGCTGGCCGCCCAATCCGGCCGTTACGAAAAGGATGCCTTTCGGATGCCCGTTGATCTCTCCGCCCGCATCGCCCTCGTCACCGGCGCATCGCGCGGCATCGGCTACGCCACGGCGCGCGCGCTGGCGCGAGCCGGCGCGCACGTCATTGCGGTGGCGCGAACACAAGGCGGCCTCGAGGAGCTGGACGATGCCATCCGCGCCGACGGCGGCAATGCTACGCTGGTGCCGCTCGACATGACCGACCTCGACGGCATCGCGCGCCTTGGTGCCGCACTGAACGAACGCCATGGCAAGCTCGACATTCTGATCGGCAATGCGGGCGTCGCGGGTACGTCCTCGCCGCTCGGTCACACCGATCCGAAATTCTGGGACAACATGTTCGCGGTGAACACCACCGCAAACTTCCAGCTGATCCGCTGCATGGAGCCGCTGCTTCAAAAATCCGACGCGGCGCGCGCGGTGTTCATCACCTCCGGCATCGCTCACAAGGCTACCGCCTATATGGGGCCCTATGCCGCATCGAAGGCCGCGCTCGATGCGCTCGTGCGCGTGTGGGCGAACGAGACCGCAACGACACCGATCCGCGTCAACCTGTTCAGCCCCGGACCGATCCGCACCCGCATGCGAGCCACTGTGATGCCCGGAGAGGACCCGATGATCCTCGACACACCGGAACAGGCCGCAGAATTCATTGTGCCGATGTGCGCACCGTCCTGGACCGAGACCGGAAAGTTCTTCGACTACCCGTCGAAGACGCTCAAGAGCTTCCGCACGCCGGTCGAGTAACGTCCGCCACAAGGCCCTGCGGTTGACACTCCTCACGTCCCCCTGTTCAATTTGCGCAAGCTCGCACAAAGAGGCTGGCGCATATTTGAGGGGAAACGGAATGGCATTGAAAATTGCGGCCGCAATCGCTGCTCTCGCGCTCGTTAGTACATCGGCATTGGCAGGCGATCCCAGCGGCACGTGGCTGCGCGACACCGGCGCATCGAAGGTCAAGATCGGCTCGTGTGGCGGCGGCGCGTATTGCGGCTCGCTTGTGTGGCTCAAGCCGGGCGTCGAAACGCCCGCCAAGGTCGGCCAGCGCATTTTCTACGACATGAAACCGGACGGCACGGATGCGTGGAAGGGCTCCGCATTCAATCCGGAAGACGGCAAGACCTATGCCGGCAAGATGTCACTCTCAGGCGGCACGTTGACAACAGCAGGCTGCGCCATGGGCGGAATGATCTGCAAGTCCTCGACATGGACACGGGCGAACTAAGCCGCCGGTGAATCAGAATCGCTCCATTTTCCAGATGGCGGAGGATCGACATGGACGCGACCGACAAGCTGTTCTCGGGATCAATTCCCGAGATCTACGACAGGCTTTTTGTTCCTCTCATTTTTCAACCTTATGCAAACGACCTCGCCGAGCGGATCGCCAAGGTCGATCCCGCAAATGTGCTTGAGACCGCTGCCGGAACGGGGGTCCTGACGCGAGCCATGGTATCGCGGCTTCCCGCCCGGACCCGGATCGTGGCAACCGATCTCAATCAGCCGATGCTCGATCATGCCATGGCGAAGCAATCTCACCCCGGCCGGGTCACATGGCGGCAGGCCGACGCGCTCGCCCTGCCATTCGGAAATCAGGAGTTTGACGTCGTTGCCTGCCAGTTCGGCGCGATGTTCTTTCCCGACAAGGTCAAGGGTTTCAGCGAAGCCCGCCGTGTCCTGAAACCGGGCGGCCATTTCTTCTTCAATGTATGGGACCGGATCGGCAACAACGAATTTGCCGATGTCGTGACCGCGTCACTGGCCACGTTATTTCCGCAAGACCCGCCGATGTTCATGGCCCGCACGCCGCACGGCTACCACGATGTTGCGAAAATACGCGGTGAGCTGGCCGCTGCGGGCTTCACCGGCATTTCCCCTGAAACCGTCAACCACAAGAGCAAAGCTGCATCACCGCGCGACGTTGCGATCGCCTACTGTCAGGGAACACCGCTCAGAAACGAAATCGAGACGCGCGATGCATCGCTGCTCGAAAAGGCGACGGAGGTCGCGGCGGACGCGCTGGCGCGCCGATTTGGAAATGGACCGATCGACGGCCTCATCCGGGCTCATGTCATCACCGCCACGAATTGAATTAGCGAACGAACGACATCATACGCCGGATCATGTAGTCGACGTTGCCATAATGATGGTGGCGGCGGCCACGTGCGCGGCGCGGCGTATCCGCGTCGTTGCGGGCGATGGCGTTTTCATCCAGGGCGCTCATCCGCTTCGGGCCGATGGCATCGAAGCTCGCCTTCTGCTCGTCGTTGAGCGATCCATAGAAACTGTCCAGCGGCGTGCGGACGGTCTTCACCGCCTGCAGCATGGTATCGAGCCGCTTGCCGACAGCCGCGAGCCGCGCGGGCGGCGTGTTCGCATTCTCCGACACGCAGGATGATTTCAGCATGTCCGATGCCTTGGCTGCGGCGCTCTGGAGAGCTTCCAGTCCCTTGCGCTGATCGTCAGTCGGCTTCACCGCCTGATCGATCATCGCGCTCGGCCAATCGGTCACGCCGGGCTGTGACACATCACAGCTCGGCCGCGCCGTCGCCATGGTCTGTCCGGACCGTGCGGGCCGTTGCCGCTGCGCGAGCGCGTTGAACTTCGCCTTCTGCTCGTCGCTGAGAAGCCCGTAAAACTTCTCGAGCGGCGGCTGCACGGTTTTCACCGCTGCCACCATGGCCTCGATCCGCTGCTGCATCACCGCAAGGCGACGCGGCGCCGTCAGCGCAATGTCAGTCGGGCAAGTGGCCTTGATGTCCTGCCCGGCTTTCTGCGAAGCGTTGGCGAGATCGTCGAGCGCCGCGCGCTGCGCCGCATCAGGCGCAAGCGCTTTCTGGATCGCGTCGATCGGCAATCCGGCGATGTCGCGGCTGTCCTCGCCGCACATTTGTGTCAGGCTGACACGATCATTCGGATCGGCCGAGGCAAAGGACTCCCGGCCCCTCCCGCTCCGCGCGGCATAACCTGGCAGATAGCCGGAGTAGCCGATCAGATCGTCGTAGCCGTAAGGCGCGAAGATGCCCGCGTAGATGTCGGGATATCCATAGTCCCAGAAGGCCACGTCGTAGTCGTAGCCCCACAGCGAGTAACCGTAGATGTCATAGAAGGCGAACGGCCAGAACACCGGCCCCACCCATCCGAAACCGCCGTGACGGTGACGCCACCAGCCATGATTTCCATGCCAGCCCGCCGTCGCCAGACGTGTTGTGACGAGCGCGCGGGTTGCCGGGTTACGAAGCGCGCTGGTGTTGCGCAGGGCCCGGTTGACCGGACGGGCGTGGAACGCATTCCGCACTGCGTTTGCATTGCGGGTGTTTCGAACGTTCAGCGCTCTTGTGCTCGAGGTCCCCATTGCGTTGCGAGCAACGGCGCCGCGAGACGAGTTGAACCGCGCGCTGCGGTTGAATTGCCGATTGTGGACGGCGTAGGACCGCCCACCCCGGTAGCTCGGCCGGGAAAATGAACGGGACATATACGGCCGGGCGTGGAAGGCATGTCCGCCGCCCATCCGGACGCCGCCGCCACGGAACGCCGCGCCACCACCGCGGAAGCCTCCGCCATGGAAGCCGCCCCCACGAAAACCACCGCCGCCGCCGTGGAAGCCGCCACCTCCGCCCCGGAAACCTCCGCCTCCGCCGCCATGGCCGCCGCCGGGCCTTGCTGAGGCGGCGTCATAGGCCGCGAGGAAAAACAGCGCGCCGAAAACCAGCGCAAGGAGCGTAATGAATCCTGACCTGACAATCGGCATGGCACCCTCCGCTGCAACGGACAACGGGAGCCGCACATGCGGGTCCCGACGGCGCGAAACCTGAATCAATCCATTAAGTGATAAATTGTTCCGTCTGCCGGAATCTCAAGACTTCCGCTTCGCTTTATGTGCGAACGGATTGTCCTTCTCCCGCAGCGTGATGCGGACCGGAGTGCCGGGCAGTTCGAAGTAACTGCGCATGCTGTTGATCAGGTAGCGCAGGTAGGATTCCGGGATCGCGTCCGAGCGCGAGCAGAACACCACGAAGCTCGGCGGACGCGCCTTGGCCTGTGTGATGTAGTTGAGCTTGAGCCGCCGGCCCGACACCGCCGGCGGCGGATTGGTCTGGACCGCCTGCTCAAACCAGCGATTGAGCGATGCAGTCGAGATACGCCGGTTCCAGACACCGTAGGCGTCCTCGATAGCGCTCATCAGCCTGTCGATGCCCTCGCCCATCATGCCGGACACCGCGACGATGGGCGCGCCGCGCACCTGCGGCAGCCAGTGGTCGGCATCCTCGCGCAGCCGGGCGATCTGGTTCGGCGCGCGCTCCATCAGATCCCATTTATTGACGGCAATCACGAGGGCGCGGCCTTCCCGCTCGATCAGATCGGCGAGCCGCAGGTCCTGCTCCTCGAACCTGTTCTGCGCATCCATCATCAGCACGACGACTTCCGCGAAGCGGACCGCGCGCAGTGCGTCCGAGACCGAAAGCTTTTCGAGTTTGTCCTCGATGCGCGAACGCCGCCGCAGGCCGGCGGTGTCGAACACGCGAAACTCGCGGCCCTTCCACATTACGTCGACGGCAATGGAATCGCGCGTGGTGCCGGCTTCGGGGCTGGTCAGCAGCCGTTCCTCGCCGAGCAGGTAATTGATCAGCGTTGATTTGCCCGCATTGGGTCGTCCAAGGACGGCGACGCGGATCGGGCGCGTCGACAGGTTCTCATCCTCGCCGTCCACGTTCTCGAACGAGTCCGGATCATCCTCGTTCTCATCGGTTTCGGCCGGCTCCGGCATCAGCACGCGTAGCGCGTCGTAAAGATCGCTGAGCCCTTCGCCGTGTTCGGCGGAAATCGGGATCGGATCGCCGAGCCCGAGCGCGTAGGATTCCATCGCGCCCGCTTCGCCGTGCTTCCCCTCGCTCTTGTTGGCGACCAGCACCACCGGCTTGTTGGCGCGGCGTGCGAAGTCCGCGAAGGCGCGATCGGTCGGCGTCAGTCCCGCGCGTGCATCGATCACGAACATCAGTGCGTCGGCCAGCGCGATCGCCGCTTCGGTCTGCTCCTGCATCCGCGCGGTCAGCGAGCCCTTCGGGCCTTCATCGAGACCGGCCGTGTCGATCAGGGTGAATTCGAGATCGCCGAGACGCCCGTCCCCCTCGCGGCGGTCGCGCGTCACACCCGGCTGGTCATCGACAAGCGCCAGCTTCTGCCCAACCAGCCGGTTGAACAGGGTCGACTTGCCGACATTGGGCCGGCCGATGATAGCGATGGTGAAGGACATGGGTGATCCGTTCGCCCTTTACGGACCTCGTGTCAATAAAGGGATCAAAATGCGCAGCCCAAAGGACCGCGCCGGGAGTCTAAATCAGCGCGCGAAGCCCCCGCTTGGCAGTGGCGCAGGGAATGAGGATGGCGCCTGCTGCTGGGGCGCAGCATGCTGCGGCGCTGGCGCGGCCTGCGCTGCAGGCTCGGGATCGGGCTCCGGCGCCGTAATGCGGGTTCGCTTTGGCTTCTTCATCTTCGGCGCAGCCGCGCCGGGCTCATCCACCGGCTGCGGGAACGGTTCAGCCTCCCGCGTTGCGGACTTGCGCGATTTGGCCTTCGGCTCCGGTGCAGGCGGCGGGGTCTCGGCTACCGGCGGCGGCGGATCCTGGCGGGAGCCCTTGTACATGTCCCTTGGCACGCCCTGCTCGACGCCCGGCACGCCCTCGGGAAATACCGGCCTGCGCTCGCCGGGAATCTTCTTCTTGGTGTCGAACCAGTCCATCAGATCGGTCGGATCGAAATTGCCGCTGGAGCAGCCGGCAAGCGCGAGCGACATCGCGGCAAGAATGGTGGCGGCAATCAGGCGTTGCGGACGGCGCATCGATGTCTCGCTTCAGCTTTTCGCGGCGGGCGGCAGCAAGGCCTGCAACGCCTCGGCGCGGCTGCGCATACTCGCCGGCGTGCGCGCATCGTTGCCGATCATGTCCAGCCACTGACGGGCAGCCGTCGCATCGTTGGCCCGGTAGGCCGACAGCGCCAGCAACTCGCGGGCGGTATGCCGGAAGGTCCGGCCCTCGCCGGTCGCCGGCTCAAGGCGCTGGCGCATCTCCGCGTAGGGTTCACTTTCCATCAGCAGACCGGCAGCGCGAATACGCGCGAGATCCTGCTGGGACGCAGAGACGGCGGGATCGGCCGCAATGGCGTCGTACAGCTTGGCAGCGGCCTTCGGATCGGCGGCAGCGGCATCCGCAGCGGCGCGCAGACGCGCCAGCACGCGATAGCCCTTGGAGCCGTCGGCTACGATCTTGGCGAAGGCAGCCTCGGCCTCGCTCTTCTTGCCCTCTTCGGACAGCGTGATCGCAGCCTCGAAGGCGGCCCCGGCCTCGGCGGCCTTCTTGGCCTCCAGATACTGGTATCCGCGCCAGCCGCCGACCGCCGCAATGATCAGAATCGCTCCCGCGATGATGAAGATCGAATAGCGCTCCCAGAGCTTCTTGAGCTGCTCCCGGCGCAAGTCCTCGTCGATTTCATTAAATATTTCAGACACTTAATTGTCCCGCCCGGTCTGTTTTGAAAGAGCTGTGGCCGCACCACCCGCCGCGCAGCCGCCGCGGCTTCCCCGATGTGACGCGGCGATACAGTACCGGTATGGCGACTGCAAGGCAAAGTCAGCCGGATCAAAGTGTTAACACTGTTTTGGAGGCCCCCTCGGCGGCATCGTTGCTTTGCCCCGACCGGCTGCTACAACCCGTCAACTCTCGGGAGAATCCATGACACACAGCTTTTCGATCAACGACGACGTCCATCATCAAAGTCAGGGACCCCAGGGCCGCGCCCAGAAAATCCAGTCGAACGTCTACACCATCGTCGGCTGCATGCCGATCGAGGCGGATGGACGCGTGCGATATCGCATCCGAAGCAAGACCGAGAACATCGAGCGGATCGTGACCGAAGAGCAGCTCAGCCGCTCCCAATAAGTCTGGCTGCTTCCGTGCGACAGCGTTACGCCGTCGCACTCTCCGCCGCACCCGTCACATCTCGCCCGCGCCTCAGATCGGACGGCGTACAGCCGTAGCGCTTGCGGAAGACCCGGTTGAAATAGGAAATATCGTTGAAGCCGCATTTCAGCGCCATCGCGCTGATGGACTGCGCGCGGTTGTCGGGATCGAGCAGCATCCGCGAAACATATTCGAGTCGGGTTTCGAGAACGAAGGCCGTGAACCTCGTTCCTTCGGCCGCGAACAGCTTCCTGACATAGCTCGACGAAATACCCTGATGCGCAGCGATGTCGGCCAGACACAGCGCGGGATTATCAATCTCTGAAACGATAAACGCCTTGATCGCGCCCAATCGTGAGCTGCGCGTCGGGAAAAAATAACCGTCCATGCAATCCATCCACCCTTGGGGCGATGCCCGCCCAAGGGTGTGTCGCTGGATAGACACAGCCGGTTCAAATCGGGGTGCGGGTAGCGTTTAGTCCAAGGACGTGCCGCGCAGTCCAAGACTCGCGTTCTCCGCACTCCTAGGTTCGCGCCACGATGATTTGCGCCGTCGAACCGGGACTGTTCGCTGACAATGAACACAGCCCGGACGGCTGGGCAGATGAATTCATTCAGATCATACGGAGAAAATTATGAGAAAGCTTTTTGCTGCCGCAGCGTTGATTGCAGTGACGTCGGCATCGGCATCGGCGGCTGATCTCGGACCGCGTTACACCAAGGCGCCGGTCATGGCGCCAGTGTGGAGCTGGACCGGCTTCTTTATCGGCGGTCATGTCGGCGGCGGCTGGAGCGATGGCGACGCGACCGCGACTGTCTCGGGATTTGGTCCCTTTGACACCGCCAGACTGGGCGGCAACGGCAGTGGCGTCGTTGGCGGCGGCCAGATCGGCTACAACTGGCAATTCGCGCCGAACTGGGTGCTCGGCATCGAAGGCGACATTTCCGGAACGGGAATTCGCAAGTCGAGCTCAGCACCCATCACGCTCGGCGGAGCGCCGATAGGCGCAGCGTTTACGCACGAGGCTGAGCGCAACATTGACTGGATGGCAAGCGTACGCGGCCGGTTCGGCTATGCTGCGGATCGCTGGCTTGTGTATGTGACCGGCGGCGCTGCCTGGGCCGACATTAACTACCGCACCAACCTCACCGGATTCGGACTTTTCAATTCCGGCAACTTCAACACGACCAAATCGGGTTGGACTGTCGGCGGCGGCGCTGAATATGCATTTGCCAACAACTGGACCGCGCGGCTCGAATATCTCTATTACGATTTCGGCTCGGAGGCGGTGTCGAACGTGTCGGTTGTGGCCCCGCCTCTCGCGTACAACACCACTTTCAGCACAAAGGTGAATGTCGTCCGTGCAGGCGTGAACTACAAGTTCTGAGTCCTTGATGGCGCGGCCTCACGGTTGCGCCATCAATTCTTTTCTCCAGTTTCGAAACTCAGGTCCGGTGCACTGCGCCGGGCTCTTTCATTTCGTTCGCGATGCACGCGCTATCGCGCGCACGCCCTGAATCAAGACGGGCGAACTGCGCGAAAACGCATTTCAAAATGCGCCAGTACCGCTGACCTAACCTCTTCAAATTGCTGGCGGAACGTGACTTGTTGGTGACAGTCATCGGCTGCTTTTTGTGATGGAATTTTCTTAAGGGCATTTCCGGCTCGACTGCCAAACTCAGACATTTTTTTGGGGAGTGCATCATGCGGAAATTACTTAAGACGACGGCCTTCGCGGCCCTCACAATCAGCAGCGCATCTCTAGCCTACACAGTCAGTGCATCTGCCGCGGACATGGCTCCGCGATACAAAGCCCCTCCGCCGATTGTTGCTCCTGTGTGGAGCTGGACCGGCTTCTACGCTGGCGTCCATGTCGGCGGCGGCTGGAGTGACTCCGACATCACCCAGAGAAACGATCTCTTCCCGGGATTTGATACAGCCTCATTCGGCAACGGCAACCAGGCAGGCGTGGTGGGTGGCGGCCAGATTGGTTACAACTGGCAGTTCGCACCCAACTGGCTGCTCGGCATCGAAGGCGACTTCTCCGGCACGGGCATCCGCAACAACAACACCCGTCCAATCACCGCGGGCGGCGTTCCGATCGGCCCCTTCGGCTTCAACCATGTCGCGGATCAGAACGTTAATTGGCTGGCCACCATTCGCGGCCGGCTCGGCTGGGTTTGGGATCGCTGGCTGATCTACGGCACCGGCGGCGGCGCCTTCGCCGACGTGGACTATCGCACCGACTACACCGGCTTCGCAGTGAACAACCCTCTCACAACAAGCCGAACATTGTCCGGCTGGGTTGCAGGTGGCGGCGTGGAATACGCAGTCTCGAGCAACTGGATGGTGAGAGCTGAGTATCTCTACTACGACCTTGGCAACGAAACGGTTCTCAATCCAACGAGTGCGCCGGGATTCAACCTCGTGACCACGTACGACAATCGATTCCATGTCGTCCGGGCAGCCGTGAACTACAAGTTCTAAACGGTAACGGCGCGGCTTCACAGCCGCGCCGCTTTGCTATCCGAATCTCCAGTTTTCAAACTCAAGCCCGGCCCGATGCGCCGGGCTTTTTGCTAAACAACTGTTCGTACGTATCAGCCCTTGGGCTTGATGCCGTAAACATGCTCCGGCCCCGGAAATGCGCGCGAGCGCACTTCCTTCGCATAATCCTGAATCGCGGCCTCGATGCCCGGCCCGAGATTGCCGTAGCGCTTGACGAACTTCGGCACCCACGGCGAAAGCCCCAGCATGTCTTCCAGCACCAACACCTGACCGTCGCAGGCATTGCTGGCGCCGATGCCGATGGTCGGGATCGAGACAATCTCCGTGATGCGGCGGGCCAGCGGCTCGGCCACCGCTTCCACGACAATCGAGAATGCGCCGGCCTGCGCCACCGCGCGCGCGTCATCCTGAAACGGACCGCTGCCGTTCTCGCCCGCAGCGATCTTGATCGCCTCGTCCTTGCCCTGCGACTTGAAGCTGCCAAGCGTGTTGATCGACTGCGGCGTAAGACCGATATGTCCCATCACCGGGATGCCGCGCGTGGTGAGGAACTCGATGGTCTCCGCCATGCGCACGCCGCCTTCCATCTTTACGGCGCCGCAATGGGTTTCCTTCAGCACGCGCGCCGCGGAGTGGAACGCCTGCTCCTTCGAAGCCTCATAGGAGCCGAACGGCATATCGACCACGACGAGCGCCTCTTTCGAGCCGCGCATCACCGCGCGGCCTTGCAGGATCATCATGTCGAGGGTGACCGGCACCGTGGTCTCGAAGCCGTGCATCACGTTGCCGAGCGAGTCGCCGACAAGGATAACGTCGCAATAGCGATCGACCAGCGCCGCGGTGTGCGCGTGATACGACGTCAGCATTACGATCGGATCGCCGCCCTTGCGCTTGAGGATATCGGGCGCGGTCTTGCGCTTCACCGCTGTCTGCACGGACATGTCTTAAGCTCCAATCACAGGGACGCCGATTACGAGAGGATGGAATGCGAAGGCCAGCGCGGCATAGACCACGACGCCAACCGCAACCGCGATCAGATCGTTGCCGACGCCGCCGACCGGAATCGGCGGCGCACCGGGATCCTCGCGGCGCTTGAGCGAAATGCGGTCGTATACCGCCCATGCCAGAACCGACCCGAACAGGATGATCGATCCGAGATCGCCGTTCGCGAGAAGATGCAGCAGCGCCCACAGCTTCACGCCGGCCAGCATCGGATGCTTCACCGTCGTATAGATGCGGCCACGGATATAGGATGCCACCACAAGGATCACCGCAGGCAGCATCAGCGCCCGCGCAAGGTGGCGCAGCGCGACCGGCGGATACCACACGTTGATCCACCCGGTGGCGCGATAGACGCTGAAGCCCCACGCGATCAGCGCGAGCCCTGCGAACGACACCAGCGCATAGAGAATTTTGTAACCGCCCTCGCCGAGCCGCGCGATCGCGGCGGCGCGCGGACCGCGCAGCGTGGTCAACGTGTGGACGCCGAGAAACAGCGCCAATCCGGCGATGAGGATCAACAAGCCCATCTGCCCGCCCCTCCCTTTTCCGCTCTGCTCGCAGCGGTTTTCAGCACCGCCTTCCGAGACATTCCACCGCGCGCGGGACCCTGTTAATGTCCGGCGGCATCGTGCCCCGGTATCACTTTTAGGGTGCGGCGCGCAATGCCGCTTCTGCATCGCAACCCTGCTACAAGTTCTTTCCGGCCCAATGAAATCCCTTGCAATCGCTACGCTCGCGCTGGTTCTCGCAGCGCCCGCCTTGAAGGCCCATGCGGCCGAGCCAGCCTGGCCGCCGAAAATCGTGAGAATCATTGTGCCCTATGGACCGGGTTCGACGCCGGATCTGGTGGGGCGGATTGTCGCCGACGATCTTCAGGCGCGCCATCCCGGTGCGAGTTTCATTGTCGAGAACAAGCCCGGCGCAGGCGGTAACATCGGTACCGATGCCGTCGCCAAGGCCGCGCCCGACGGCGCGACGCTCGGGATCAGTCTCGGTGGCCCGCTCGCCATCAACACCCTGCTGTTTTCGAAACTGCCTTACGATCCCGCCAGGGACATCGCGCCGGTGACGATGCTGACTTCGCTGCCGAGCGTGCTTGTCGTGCCCACGAGTCTCAACGTCAATTCAGTGGCCGAGTTTCTGGCGATGCTCCAGCGTAAGGGAACGCCGCTGGCCTTCGGCTCGATCGGCGCGGGCTCGCTGTCGCACCTGACCATGGAAGCGATCGCGCAGCGCGCGGGCGCCACCATGGTGCACATCCCCTATGGAGGCTCGCCGCAGGCGGTGACCGCCGTGATCCGCGGCGACGTGCAGGCCGCGTGCCTCCCCGCCATTGCGGTGACGCCGCAACTCGCGGGCGGTCAGGTGAAGATCCTCGCGGTCGCGACCGCGCAACGCTCCCGTTTCCTGCCCGATATTCCAACGCTGAAGGAAAGCGGCATCGACGTGGAATCCGACGCATGGAATGCGCTGATCGCGCCTGCCGGCACGCCGCCCGCCTTCGTCGCGCAGATCAATGACGAAGTGCACGATGCGCTGACCAAGCCCAGCGTGCGCGAGCGGCTGGAAACGCAGCTGATCGAACCGGCGCCCTCGACGCCGGGCGCGTTGCGCGATCGGATGGACGCCGAGATCAGGCTGTGGTCCGATGTCATCAAGCGCGGTGACATCAGGATCAATTGATACCCGCAACGCAGAACAAGAAAATCCGGGAAGGAAGAACGCCATGAACGCCCCTGCCACCGTCGCCTTCGAGCGCAGCCACGACATCGTCATCAATGCCCCCGCCAAAGCGGTGTTCGACTACGTCACCAATCCGCAGTCCTGGCCGGAATGGCTGGCGGCGTCGCACCATATCGACAGCGAAAACCGTCCGCTCGATACCGGCGAGCTGTTCCACGAGAAATGGCACATCCGCTCGGGTGAAGTGTCGCTGAACTGGATCGTGCGCGCCTGTGTCAGCCCGAAGCTGTGGATCGTGCAGGCCGAGACCGACTTCATCGGCCCTATCGTCGTTCAGTACACCTGCGAGGATGTGAGCGGCGGCACGAAGTTCACCCGCACCCTGCGCAATCCCGCACGCAAAAAGCCGCCGACCGACGAGCAAATCGCCAACATGGATGCAGAAGCCGCCATCGGCCTCGGCAATATCAAGGCGAATGTCGAGAAGCGGGTGAAGTGAAATCATCTCGCTCGCAGCGAAGCCAAAGCGTTCAGCAGCTACGAAAAATAGAAATCCCAAGAAATAAAATAATCCACGACTGTTCTAGCGATCATTCCACATGCTCCAAGAATGGCAATTCTGTGCTGATCGAGAAACTGCTTTCCGTACTTAATCATCACAAACAGCAAAATACTCGTAACGACGTTTAGCGCGATCCACTTCCAGATCGTGCTAACGCCCTGATCGTTAGCATGCTGAATGGCTGAAAATCCCCATCCCGAATCGACCAGCAACAAGGCCAATACCGTTTGGTAGAAATATCGCCATCGATTCTCAGATAGATTACGCGACATAACGAAGAACAACGCTGACTCTGCCATAAAAGCGATGCCGTCAATTATGAGAAAGCCCGCAGAGATGTTTTGTGAAGCAGCACCTCCATAGGTATGCAACAAGTATCGATTCATGCCTTGATAGAATGGGAGGATCAGAGAAAGAAAGGTGACAAGCGCAAGGACACGATCCCATCGTATATCCCCGACTTCGAAGCCTTGAGTGCCTTCTCTTTCTGTAACGCATTGTTTGAGCGCTTCACCTAATGCAAGTGCCAGAACGATTGAGAATGGGAATATCGTGAACGTCTCTAGTACTGTCTTTCCCACAGCAAACCTCTCGAAAAAAGATACCGTGCTAAAATTCTTTAGTTCTTCTTCACCAAAGCCCACATCGCATCACCAATATCCGACGACTTTGTAACAACCGTTCCTCCACTAGAACGAATAAAGTATTCGACTTGCAAATTTACCGAGCTACCTTCGTTGTCGGCCGACAGACGAAAGTCACCTCGATAACCCATAATCTTCTTACCTCGCGCATATGCGTATCCAATCTCCGCCGCAGTCCCGCTATCAACATCTGTTCCATCCAATACTGCGAGGACGACGTCGCAGCTATCGATAGTTTCCTGATTGGTTTTGCCTATCACTGCATTCAGCGCCTTCCATGCATCGATGCGAGCCGAACCGATTGGCATGGCTTGAATTTCTCGAATCTTACTCAGATCGACTAGATCAAACGGATTAATCACCTGAAACCCGCGATTCGTAAGTTCGGGCAAAAGCACTCGACGAATGAATTCAGATCCAGCCTCTGAGAACCCGAGTGGGTTTGCAAGGTACACCCGGTTGGGTTTGGCTACTTCTGCATGTGTCATGACAAAGCTGATGATCCATAAGCCGTGACCTGCACCCCTGAAACGCCCCCGAT
>NZ_APJI01000013.1 GCF_000497575.1 Afipia sp. OHSU_II-C1 | reverse complement strand
CGATCGGACCACTCAGTGGGGGCCGGTCACTGGGGCGTGCTGCATCACACCGGCGATATGTGGCAAGCACTGGACAAGGCAGCCGCGCTCGTCGCTCCGGGCGGCCTCCTCGCAGTCGCGTTCTATCGCGAAACGCTTTTAGACCCGTTCTGGAAGCTCGAGAAACGTCTTTACACGAGTGCTCCGCCGTTCATCCAGAATGCAATCAAGAGCGGATATATCGGCGCGTTCCGCCTTGCACGAGCCATGACCCGGCAGGGACCGTTTGCGGATTACATCGCAAACTACACCTCACGGCGCGGCATGGATTTCGATCACGACGTTCATGACTGGCTCGGCGGCTATCCATATGAATCAGCGCTTGCCCCGGAGGTGGATCGTCACCTTGCGGCCCTCGGCTTCAAGGCAGAGCGCGTCTTTGCCCGGCCAAAGTCGAGCGGAATATTTGGTTCAGGTTGCGATGAGTATGTATACCGGTCTCAGAGGACGGGATCTTAGTCAGCGGCCAGCTGAACAAGCGGTGTTTCAATCCGCTCTGCCCGGCCGTTGCCGAGATTGATGACGAAATCAGCTTCGCGCACCAAAGCCGGCCGATGCGAGATCGCAACAATCGTAATCCGGCCCTTCAGCCGCATCAGCGCCCTGGTTACGATTTCCTCGGTTTCCGCGTCCAGCGAGCTTGTCGCCTCGTCAAGCACGAGAAGGCGCGGCGATCCCAGCAAGGCGCGCGCGAGTGCTATGCGCTGACGCTCACCGCCAGACAGCCTGCTGCCATGGTCGCCGACAATCGTTCCGAGTCCATTCGGAAGATTGCGGACGAAGTCCGCGGCAGCGGCTTCCAGCGCCGCGTGAATTTCGTCGTCGGTTGTGTGCGGCCTGATCCAGCGCAGATTGTCCCCGATGCTGGAATTGAACAGCATCGGATCCTGTCCGAGATAGCCGATGCCTTTCCGCCACGCCGAGCTCGGCAAAGTGTCCAGCGCATGTCCATCAACGCGTATCACACCCGATGTCGGCCGCCGCAGACCGAGAATGCAGTCCATCAACGTCGTTTTCCCTGCCCCGGTGTGACCGGTAAACGCAACAAATGCGCCGGCTGGAATTTCGACGTTCACGCCCGTCAGCAACGCCCGCTCGCCGAGCGTCACCGACACACCGTCCAGCGCGATGGAAGCAGGCACGACCTCCGGTGGCCATCCATCCGGCTTCCCAACAGAGGCCGCCTCGCGTTTCGATTCTGCTTCACGAAGCAACGCCGATGCAATTCCAAACGCTGGAATGTGAAAATCGACGATCTGAAGATTCTGGCGCAGTCCCGTGATCTTGGGAAAAAGCCGTACAAAAATGGCAACAATCACCAGAATAGCGCCGACATCAACAGACAGGAATTTGGGGCCAAGAAAAAGAAGCCCAACAACAAGCAGCCCGCCGCTGTACTCGAAGATCGCGCGCACGATTTGGCTGTCGAATGCGTTCCCGAACGACAGAATTTCGAGCCGGTTGACAGAACCGGCGAAGCGATCGAATGCACGAGCTTCCGTCGCTGTCGCCTTGACGAATTTCGCACCGCCGACGATCTCGCTTGTGTCGACCGTCAGGTCGGCATTGACCTTCGTAAGCTCGGTTCCGAAGTGCGCAGCCCGCACGGTCCACCAGCGTGTCATACCAAACAGCGACGCACCGACCACAACCAGCAGACCAACGACCACCGGCGCGATGAAAAGCGCGATGACGACCTGCACGAAGATAAAGAGCATCGCAGCGATGACGAGATTGACCTGCGAGAAAACCAGACCGATCCGCCACGGTTCGTTGGTAACGGCAGCAACCAGATCACCAGTCCTGCGCGAAACAAAGAAGTCATAGTCGGCGGCAAGAAATGCCGAAAACATCCGGCGCTGCCAGGATGCCACGTAGCGCGCCTGCAGCCGCGAAGCGACATAAGATTGAATGATAAAAGTCACCGCGCTGACGGCGATCAAAACGACGATCAATCCAGCGATGGTTCCAGCCGTCGGCGACAAGCCGAACCAACCCATCCCTTCATCAAGTATTTTGCTGATGCGATCCGGCCTGGAGGCACTTTCCCCGCCTAGGCTCGCGAGCAACGGCAACAGTGCGGCAACAGTCGCTCCTTCGAGAAGCGCATTGGCGAAAGTCAGCAGCGCAAGCAGCGGCAGCTTCCAGCGCAAGGTCGCCCACGCATCCTTGATGAAATGGTATGACGTAGAAGTCACGATGTTTTCCGATTATTGCGGTTGCGACGGCACCGGGCGCGGGCACGATGCCATCACGCCGGTTCAATCAGTTGCGCATCCGTCACGACACGAACTTTACGGCCGAGCATTTCAAGTAAAATCTCAACCCGCTCGTTGTCCGTCCGGGCCTGAAATATTCCGCGGCAGGAATCAAACGCACCGCGCAAGATACGAACAGCGTCACCAGCCTTGAAACGCACAGCCGGAGACATCATCGACATGAAACCGTCCGCCTGCTCGTGCTCCTTGAGACCTTCAACGACATCCGTCGCGATCCGCGCAGGCGTCCCCTCATGTCCGACCAGACGCTTGACCCCGACTGTCGAATTGATCGCGCGCCAGCGCTGGGTTTCCATATCTATCCGGACAAAGATGTAGCTTGGAAACAGCGGAGCTTTGACGACATTCACGCGTCGCGCATGCCTTACCGTCCTGAGATAACGCGGCACGTAAACCTCGAAACCTTGCTGGACAAGGTTGGCGCTGGCCTTTGCTTCCGACTGGATTTGAGTCTGGGCGACATACCACGCGGAATTCGAGGATATTGTCATGATGCGGAGCGCTCCCTCGCCTTCCGCGGCCGCGAATCGACAAGTTCCGGAATCAGAACAGCGTCAGCACCGAATTTCTCGCGCGCGTTTCCGACCAGAGCATCGATTGCCGGTGATGACACCAGCGCAGTGACGAGCGCGCCATCCACGTGCTCGTCGATCGCGTCAAGGTCGGCAACCACCGGCAGGCCGACGAAGCGATCCTGCTTGTTTGATGGATCGACCGTGCAGACCAGAACAATGCCGCTCTCTATCGCGCATATCGCTGCGATTTCCGCGAGGTCCGAAACGCCGATCAGAACAAGCCGCTTGAGGTGACGCTCCTTCGCCATCTCAAGTGCCTTCACGCAATCCGCCTTTGCCTTTCGGAAAAATCCAAACGACGACGACAGATATTCGACCGTGAGACGGGATTTTTCGGCGAAACCTTGCGGCGTGAGGTAATAGGCATAACGGCGCGCGGGCGCTTGGCTGGCTTTGACCAAGCCCTTCTTGATGCAGCGATTGAGATACGCATTCACGAGGCCGAGCGCGATCCCGAGCTCGGCTGCAAAATGCCGCTGCGAGCGCGCACCGTCCTGCTCCACGGAATTCAGGAGACCGAGAATGATCCGGTCGCTGTCTTCCTCGCGCTCGCTTTCGGAAAACGCTCGCTCCATTGCTTCACTCCTGCAACCGTCTCCTTATCGTGTTCACCCGATGAACGTCAAGTTTAGCGACCTCATCGCAGATTAAATGACTGATAATAATCATTAATTATCGACGCTTGGGCCACGCCCCGCCCAAAGCCCTTACGCGGCCTGAAGCCTCAATCGGAAGGCTGAGGAGTAAATCAGGGCACCGCGCGGGCGGGTCGGCGTATCCACAGGTGTTCGTGCCTCTTGCCGAAAGCAACCATGGGGACTTCCACCAGACGATATGAGACGTAGGCGATGGCGGTGGTGAGAGCGATCACCAGCATGACAACCATCAAATTGAACGACAGAACATCGGACGGGGGGAACAACGACAGAAAAACGTAACCTGCCGTCATGTGATAAAGATAGTGGCTGTACGAGATGCGGCCGAAGAAACCCAGAATCGAACTCGACACCCCGACGCGGAGGAATGCAACCAACATCACCGCTTCGCCAATAACGTAAGCCGCCGACCATTTCCCATAGTAGTCATCGAAAACAAGAAGGCTTGCGGCAACGACCAGGCTCACGCCGGCAACCTGCAGCATGGCCAAACGGCTCCAGCCTGCAGTCTCAGCTTGCCTGACCTGAATGCCCACGTAGAAGGCCGGGAAGAACATCAACAGCAGGCTTGCGTGCCCGCGCACGAACCAGACCGCAGCATCCGCGCAAACCAGCGCGGCCAGGACAAGAAGAATGCCGCGTCCCCGCAGAAGAAAATATTGCAGTACCAGAAACAGGTAGAACTTCACTTCGATCAGCAGCGTCCAGTAAACGCCGCTCAAAGACTCCTTGTGAAAGATATCCTGCACCATGAAGAAATTGCCGAGCACGACATCGAGCGGGAAAAATTTCGTACCCGCCAGAAAGCTGAAAACCGCGATCAATAAGACATTGACCCAATAGGCCGGAAAAATCTTGAACAGCCTCCGGGAAATGAAGGTAATCGCGTCTTGTCTCTCGATGTTTCGGAAAACCAGATAGCCGCTCAGGAGAAAAAACAGTATTACGCCGCCGCGCCCAAGCGAGCTTACGTGATAGGACGCTTCGCCTAGCGCTATCCGGGCGGGAATGAAATGACCAAAGATGACCATCAATATGGCGATGCCGCGCAATGCGTCGAGCGACGGAATTCGGCCAGCATCCTGCTTTAACGCAGGCGCTGGCGCTGAGCCCGGTACAAGCGACGGATATGTTTCTGAAGACATGCAGCGTCACCCAACCGACAATCTGACGAAATGCATCGCGCCTGGAATGAGCCCGACATCATGGCTTTAGATGTTATCCCGCATGAAAGCCATATTTCACAATCCGTGAAAACGATATAGTTTCCGGATGTTTCGTACCCCGTGCCCCCTCCAATGACGGCATCGTCTTCATCGTCCATGAAATTGCTCTACGTCGTCACCGAGGACAAGGCCTTCCTGTCCCACCGGCTTCCGATGGCCCGCGCCGCTCGCGATGCGGGTTTTGACGTTCACGTGGCGGCGTCTGTCGGATCGAATGCCGATGCGATCCGTTCCGAGGGCTTTACGATACACCCCATGCCGCTGCGACGCGGCGGCCTGTCGCCGTTCGGCGCGATCTCGACCATCATGGCGCTGCGCCAGATCAAGTGCGATCTTTCCCCCGCGATCGTGCACCATGTGGGCATGCAAATTTGCGTGCTGGGAGGGATCTCGTCACTGGGAATGACGACGCCACAGATCAACGCGATGACCGGGCTCGGTTACGCGTTTACGTCGACAACCGCGAAGGCGCTTTTTCTCCGGATCGTTATCGCGATCGCGCTCCGCTTCTTTCTCAATCGGGATCACGCGGTCTTTCTCGTACAAAATCCGGATGACCGCGCCGCCCTTGAGACAATTGGCATTGCTCCCCGCCGCCTTGCTCGCATCCCGGGCTCGGGTGTGGACACGGACAAGTTGATGCCGATGCCCGAGCCCGACGGCCCCATCACCGTGGGGTTTGCCGGGCGGCTGCTCACTGCCAAAGGCATTCGCGCGCTGGTTGCTGCGCACCGGATCCTGCGGACCCGGGGTGAGGATATCCGGCTCCTGATCGCCGGCACTCCGGATCCCGCAAATCCTGATTCAGTAACGCTTGAAGAGGCGCAGCAATGGGGCCGTGAGCCGGGCATCACATGGCTGGGGCAGATCAACGATATCGCTTCGCTATGGCGCGACTCTCATATCGCAGCCCTGCCGTCTCATCGCGAAGGACTGCCCAAGAGCCTGCTCGAGGCAGCCGCCTGCGGCCGGTCCATGATTGCGACCGATGCCCCCGGCTGCCGGGAAATCGTGAAACATCAAGAAACGGGCCTGCTGGTGCCGATTGAGGACCCACAGGCGCTGGCCAGCGCAATAAGTGAACTGGCGGGCTCGCAAGAGTTGAGAGCCCGCTATGGAGCAGCAGCCCGGCAACTCGTCGTCGACAAGATGTCGGCTCAGGCCATCGGCGCGGCGACTGTTGCCCTCTATGAAGAGCAGTTGCAGCGCATTCGATAGCTTTAGCTACCGTTGCTCCAGCGGTACAAAATTGCGCACCTCGCATTTGTCATTGATGACCGCAGGCCGCCAGTTGGCAACGGTTTCGCCCTTCAGAAAGAACGTGAAGTAACGCTGTTCGTTGCCAAAGTTAGCGCGTGAGCAAACCGTCCATTTTTCGGGCCCCGACTGCGCTTCATTCGGCCCGACGTTGGAAATCTCCGAAGGACCGACCTGCTTCATCGATTGTGTAATGCGCTGGATCTCTCTGAAGATGACCTGCTGTTGCCGGGAGTCCGGCTGGGGGTCCGCCTGAACGGAGTCCTGCACGTCGAAAAAGAACGTACACCCGCTAAGCAGCGCAGCCGCGAGCAGCATTTGAAGCAACCGAATAGCCACCAAAGCTACTCACTCCCCGACATTCCGGTCGCCTTACTATCGCTTTGACGTGCCGATGAAAAGCGCCGTCAGGGGCTTGAAAAAACGCCCCGCCTGACAGGGAACAGCCCAGCCCATGATTTATGAGAACCGTTGCAGACCTGAGGACGTTGTCACGTCTTCCGAGTTTGACTAAACACTCCGCAGCCATGCACGCATTACATAAGTCCTCGCACCGGCAACCATATGAGAATTCATGCCTGATCGTCCGCCCAGCAATGTCGACCCCGCGGTTGCCGCCGGATTCGGCCATGAATGGTCGACCTTCCGTCAGGGAGACGATGCATTTTCAGCCGACGACAGGGCAGCCATCTTTGAGTCCTATTTCCATATCTTCCCCTGGGACCGCTTGCCTGCCAACGCGGTCGGCATGGATGTCGGATGCGGCAGCGGCCGGTGGTCCGTCATGGTCGCTCCTCGCGTCGGACACCTCCATCTCCTCGACGCGAGTGCCGATGCGCTGAATGTGGCTCGCGCGAATCTGGCCGCGACAAAGAACGTAACGTTTCATCATGCCAGCGTTGGGGAACTTCCCCTGCCGGACAGTTCGCTCGACTTCGCTTTCTCGCTGGGCGTGTTGCACCATGTGCCCGACACTCAGGCCGCGATTTGCGAGGTCTCCACGAAACTCAAGCCGGGCGCGCCCTTCCTGATCTATCTCTATTATGCCCTCGACAACCGGCCGGCCTGGTATCGCGCGCTCTGGAAATTCAGCAATCTCTTCCGGGTTGTGATCTCGGCTCTTCCGGAAAAACCGCGACTGTGGATCAGCCAGATCATTGCGGTGATCGTTTACTGGCCGCTCGCCCGCCTTGCTGCCCTTGTCGAGCGGCTCGGATTCTCCGCCGCAGCCCTGCCGCTGGAATCCTACAAGCATCGCGCCTTCTATGTCATGAGAACCGACGCCTATGACCGGTTCTGCACGCGCCTCGAACAGCGCTTCACGCGCGTGCAGATCAAAGACATGCTGACAGCCGCAGGATTTCAGGACATCCGCTTCTCGGAACGCGTGCCCTACTGGTGTGCCATCGGCATCAGGCGCTGACCGGATGGCCTTCATTTCATGAATCCATTGCTGACCATCGCAACGCCGCTAGCAGCCTGCATCCTCTGCTCAGTACTGATTATCGTGCTGCACCCTCTGCTGGAGCGCTACGCGCTGGCACGGCCGAATGCGCGCTCGTCGCATAGCGTACCGACACCGCAAGGCGGCGGCGCAGCGGTGATCATCGCCGTCATCACCTCGGTCGCCGTATCGGCATCTGTTTTTGGCGCGGCGAATGTTTCTTCGCTGTTCGCGATCTTCGCTGCGACTATCTTGCTCGCCCTGGTCGGTGCCTACGACGACTTACGGACGATGCCAGTGGGCCCTCGTCTCCTGATGCAGGCGGTTGCCGTCGGCATGGTCCTCGCAACGCTTCCCGCTGAATTCCACCTTGTGCCGACCCTGCCCGTTTGGCTGGAGCGATCCCTGCTGCTGATCGGCGGACTGTGGTTCGTCAATCTTGTCAACTTCATGGACGGTCTCGACTGGATCACCGTCGCGGAGACCGTTCCTGTCACGGCTGCGCTCGCGCTGTTTGGCTTCTACGGCGAACTATCTCCCGGCCCGACCATTGTCGCGCTCGCGCTCTGCGGCGCGATGATCGGTTTCGCGCCGTTCAACAAACCTGTCGCGAAACTCTTTCTCGGCGATGTGGGCAGCCTGCCGATCGGTTTGCTGATGGGATGGTGCCTGCTTCAGCTTGCCGGACACGGCCACCTGCTCGCCGCGCTCTTGCTGCCGCTGTACTATCTTGCCGACGCGACGATCACGCTCTTTCGGCGCCTGATGAGGGGGGAAGCGGTTTGGATCGCTCACCGGTCTCATTTTTACCAGCAGGCGACAAACAACGGCTTCAGCGTGACGCAGGTCGTCGGCGAGGTCTTTGTCCTGAACATCGTTCTCGCAGCTCTTGCCGCCGTGACGATCTGGCTGAAATCGCCCTATGTTCAGGGAATGACGCTTCTCTTGGGATTAAGCGCCGTGGCGTTGGTGCTCAGCCGGTTCTCTCGGCAACGCGAGCCTCTCAGATAACCTACGCGGCCCCGCTCTTGAACTCCGGGATCGCGTCCTTCAAGACGCCCACAATTACGCTGCGCTGTTCACTGGCCACAGCCTTTTCCAACGTGGACAGCCATCTTTGCAGCGTGTCGAGCGGCGGCTCATTGGGACGCGCCGCGACGATTCCCGCGATGCCGATTTCAGCGGTTGGCTCTTCATGGGCAAACAGAATCTCGTTCAGGCGCTCACCCGGCCGGACGCCAGTAAATACGATTTCGATGTCGTAGCCCGGCTGGAGACCTGACAGCCGGATAATCCGTTCGGCAAGATCCACGATCTTCACCGGCTGCCCCATGTTCAGCACGTAAACCGATACGTCGGGCCGCACCGGATCAAGCGCGTGGGTTGCTGCTGTCACCACCAGATCGCACGCCTCGCGAATGGTCATGAAGTAGCGGACCATGTCGGGGTGCGTCACGGTCACCGGCCCGCCGGCCTCGATCTGTGCCTTGAACTTCGGCACCACCGATCCGTTTGAGGCAAGGACGTTGCCGAAGCGAACCGAAATGAGCCGCATCGGCGCCTTGCCGTTTGCCTTATGCATCAGATCCCGGTCGAGCGCCTGACAGTACATTTCGGCGAAACGTTTGGTCAGACCCAGCATCGAGACCGGCTCGATCGCCTTGTCGGTGGAGATCATCACCATCGCTTCGGCGCCGGCGCTTACCGCCGCATCTGCAACGTTCACAGTACCGAAGATGTTGGTCTTGACGCCCTCGCCCCAATCGCGCTCAAGGATCGGAACGTGCTTCAGCGCTGCCGCATGAAAGACGATGTCCGGCTTGAACTCGGTCATGAGATGCACGATGCGCCCACGGTCGCGAATGTCGGCGATGCGACCTTCGATCACCGCTGTAGGAAATTTGGCAATCAAGCCTTCCATCACCGCGTGAAGCGCGGGCTCTGCATTCTCGACAATGAGCAGCCGCGACGCACCGAACGTGACGACGCGATCGCAGATCTCCGACCCGATGGATCCGCCGCCACCGGTGACGACGACAGACTTCCCCCTCACGAAGCTTTCGAGGCGCTGATAGTCGATCTTCACGCTCGGACGCAGCAGCAGATCCTCAACCGCAACCGGCGCGAGACGTGGCGCCTCGCCACTCCCCTCAAGCGACGGCAGACGGCTGACGGTCAGTCCAAGTTTGCGTGCTCGCGTCAGCACCGATTCCGGGGACGCATCCGCCTCGAACGCCGACGGCATCATGATCAGGCGCTCCAGAGGTCTCTCCCGGCGCGAGAAATCATCGACGATATCGGCGAGATCATCGATTCCACCGAGCACGGGAATGCCGCGGATCGATTGCCCGCGATCCGAGATGGATGGGGACAACACGCCGACCGGCCATGTCCGCTTCACTGCGCCGCTCTCGATACCGCGCAGCAACACCTCGGCATCGGCGGCGCGCCCGACCAGCAGCGTCGGCGCAGCGTCAAGGCTGCGTGCCTGGTTCAGCGTTCGCGTGTAGCGGAAATAGCGATAGGCAATGCGCAGGGCGCCAAGCGCGAAGTTCTGCAGGAACCAATAGATAATGATCGTCGTCTTGCCGAAAAAGAACGTGCCATAGACGTTCGGCGCGATGAAAATATAGTCCAGCACCAGCAGCATCAGCGCCAGCACCGTTGATGCTTTCACGATGTTGAAGAAGTCCGGCAGCGAGATGAACCGCCACTTGGTCGTCGTCAGCCGGAAAACGTAACAGACCACGATGCTGAAAAGGACGAAGTACGGCAGGATACGAAGCAGCAGCGGCAGGCGCTCTACGAGGCCGCTGCCCTCAAATCTGAGATAAAAGCTCGCAACGACTGCGAAGATCGTTGCCAGCACGTCATGAATGATAATCAGCAGATTTCGCCAGGTGAGGCGCGGGAATCTGATTTGGGACAGTCCGGCCATGACTACGCCTGCCCCGCGTGTGCACCGCGCGTCTGCGCGCGCATGACCATGCCACCCGCAACTCCCACGGCCAGCACGTAGATCCAGCCCTCATGAAAGTCGAAGAGGTGCGAGTTCAGCAGTGAGCTGACAAAATTCTCAACGACAGCAACCAGACCTACCCAGGCTGCAAGTCCTGCACCCGTAAACATCTTCAGGTGCACAAACCACATCGCATACAACACGAAGACGCCTATCAGTCCCCACTGCACCGCCACATTGAGGGTCTGGTTGTGCGGATTGCCGATGATTTGAGCCGACGCGCCGGTTTGCCCCACCGCATCCTGAGTGAAAAGAGTTTTCGTCGAACCCGTTCCGTGGCCGGCAAGCGGCGCCTCCTCGACGAATTTGATCGACTTGCGCCAAAACTCGAGCCGCTCGCCCACAGAGGTCACAGCGTTCGAGTCACGATAATTCTGGTACTCGATACCAATCATGGCCGTTCGTATCCGCAGATATGGCGATGAGCTCCATGCAATCGCGCCGGCGGCAACGACAACAGCCATCAACAACAGAAAGCCGCGGCGGCTGAAGTGCTTCGCAGCAAAAACGACAAACAGCACTGGAATGCAGACGAATACCGTTCGCGAACTCGCCACAAACACCATGTTGGCCAGAAAACCGATGCCCAGAACAATCAGAAGAACAGCCCAGATCTTCCCTTGCGCTCTCAGCAAGTAGACCGCGGCCCCGAACGCAGCAAACGCACAGAGCGCGAATTCCTGACTTTGCGCGATGTAGTTCTTGACCGGAACACCAACCGTACGCATCGGATCGAAAGCCAGCCGGTGATCCATGAACATCAGCCAGGATGCCAGCATGACGGCCGTGCATGACGCGAGGAACGCGAGCGCAACCCAGAGGCCTCGTCCGGATTTCTCAAAGTGACGTATCAGGATCGGAATCGCTATCAGCTTCGCAACCGGGTTGATGCCCTGCAGGCGCGCGGCCCATGGAATGTCCGTCGACCACAACGTGCCGATGACGGCCAGCGCGAAAAGCAGAACCGGGAGAAAACAGGCCGGCCGCCGTAGTGTTTCGGTGAAATCGCGCAGTTCGATCGTCGGAATCAACACCAGAAGCCAGACCACGGCAAAGATCGCGACGAGCGACGTCGACCATGGCAGCGAGGCCGCCATGAGGACCACGGCGATATCAGCTGCCTTGGTCCAGGCAGCCGTATTGCGCCAAATCGACGGCGAGACGCTTGTCGCGAGATTTGACGCGTTCGCGCTCATGCCTTGCCTTCTCGCGCGCGTTTGACCAGCGAGGTTGTGCTGTGCCCCGGCAGGATATCGACAAGCACGATCTCACCGCCGTTGGCAGTGACGATCTCGTGGCCGACCACCTGTTCGCGGGTGTAATCTCCGCCCTTCACCAGCACGCTCGGCTTGATCTGCGTAATCAGTTCCAGCGGCGTGTCCTGTTCGAAAATCACGACCAGATCGACCGCCTCGAGCGCCGCAAGCACTTCGGCGCGGGCCCGCTCATCCTGCACCGGCCGCTCAGCGCCCTTCAGGCGCCGGACCGATGCATCGCTGTTGAGGCCAACAATCAAACGGTCGCATGCTGCGCGCGCCTGCGTCACCACACGCACGTGGCCCGGATGAAGAATATCGAAGCAGCCGTTGGTGAAGCCGACGCGCAATCCCTGCGCGCGCCACTCGGCAAGATGTTCATCGAGGTCCGCCGCGCTTGAAGCGATTTTCTCTTCCGCGGCGAGCGAGGCATGCGGCAGAATCTTCCGCCGCAATTCGGCAAGGGACACTGTTGCCGTGCCCGGCTTGCTGACGGCCACCGCAGCCGCGGCAGTGGCGCAGCGCAGCGATGTGTCCCAATCCGTTCCTGCCGCCATCGTCACGGCCAGGACAGCAGCCACCGTATCACCGGCGCCCGACACGTCGCGAACCTTCGCGGGCTGCGCCGGAACATGAATCAGACTGCCATCGCGGTGCGCCAGCGTCATGCCGTCTTCGCTCTGGGTCACCAGCACGGCTTCGGCGTCTGCGGTGCGCAACGCTTCGATGGACGCATCGGCGATATCGGCATCGGACTGGATACGACGCCGTGTCGCCTCGGCAAATTCCTTACGGTTCGGCGTCAGCAGTGTGGCCCCGCGGTAGATCGCCAAATTCGCGCTCTTCGGATCAACGATCACCGGCTTGCCGAGCTTGCGTGCGGCGTCGATCACATTGCGGATCACCCGCGCGGTCAGCACACCCTTGGCATAGTCCGAGAGCAGCACGATGTCTGCCCGCGGCAGCGCGCTGACGACCGCATCGATCAGCTTGCGTTCGGTGACTTCCGAAGCAGGCGCCGACAGCTCCCAGTCCGCCCGCAGCATGTGCGTCGAGAAATGCTCCGAGACAAAGCGCACCTTGCGTGTCGTCGGTCGCGCCGGATCGGTCACCAGAACAGGTTCGATCTGTTCTTCCTTGGCCAGTTCGGCCTTCAGCGTTTCGCCCGCGACGTCGTTGCCGATCAGCCCGACGAAAATGCACTTCGCACCGAGCGAGGCGATATTGCGGGCAACGTTGCCCGCGCCACCCACGTTGATCTCGCTGCGCCGGGCCGCGATCACCGGCGCCGGCGCTTCCGGGGAGATGCGCGAGACTTCGCCATAGACGAATTCGTCCAGCATCAGGTCGCCGACGCAGAGCACTGTCTGGCGGACTATCGCTTGCGACAGCGCGTCAAAATCGAACATGAGAACGCTCTAGTGTCCCGAATCCGACGTTCGCTTTATTTTGCAGCGCCTTCCGCAGCGAACGTCGGACTCGAAAGGACACTAGATACCTATTAATTGCTAGTGGTCTTTTGGTTCTGGCATTCGCAAAAGAAACCGCTGCAACGGGATGCGAATGCCAGAACCAGACCACTAGATCCCTGTGACACGATCAGCGGTAGCGATCGGGCCGGTCGAGAAAATCCCTGACATAGCTGCCGACGGCGTCTTCCAGAGCCGTGAAGCCGCCATTGTAGCCTGCGCCGCGCAGATGATCGACCTCTGCCTGCGTGAAGTACTGATAACTGCCGCGAATTTGTTCCGGCATGTCGATGTATTCGATGTTCGGCTTGGCCCCGAGCGCGCCATAGGCCGCGAGAATAAGGTCCCGGAAGCTGCGCGCATGGCCGGTCCCGACATTGAAAATGCCGTTCACCGAGGGCGTCGCCAGCAGCCACATGATCACGCGCACCACGTCATCGACATGGATGAAATCCCGCCGCTGGTCGCCGTCCGCGATGCCGTCGCGATGCGACTTGAAGAGTTGCACCACGCGGCCCGACCTGATGTCGTCGAAGCGGCGCGCCAGCACGCTCATCATCGTGCCCTTGTGATATTCGTTCGGGCCGAACACATTGAAGAACTTGAGGCCTGCCCACTGCGGCGGCATCTTCCCGCCCTTCGCCACACGTTCAACCAATGCCATGTCGAACAGGTGCTTGCTCCAGCCGTACAGATTCATCGGCCGAAGCTTCTTCAGTGCGGCCAGGGAGCCATCATCAAGAAAACCCTGCTCACCATCGCCGTACGTTGCGGCCGAGGACGCATAGATGAACGGGACAGAGTTGGCCGTGCACCAGTCCAGCAGGCGCATCGACAGGCGGAAATTGGTTTCGATGACGAGATCGCCGTCGGTCGCGGTGGTCTCCGAGATCGCGCCCATATGGACGACGGCATCGAGCTTGCGCCCGTTCAGCCATTGCATCAGTTCCGCTGGCGGAACCACGTCGGCAAGCTGGCGCTTGGCGAGATTGCGCCACTTGCCATCAGACCCGAGAAAGTCGCACACGGCCACGTCCGCGCGGCCCGCATCATTGAGGGCGGCGACGATGTTCGATCCGATAAAACCGGCTCCGCCGGTCACCAACAGCATGAAGGAATCCCGCCCTATTAGCGCGGGTCACCTTTGCCTCACTCCTGCCCCCCAGGCAACTCACGTCCATGGGCTTGGTGAAGGCGGAGAATGAGGTTACGCCGGAGAAAACGCATCTGGACGCCGCGCGGGGGACGCGGTAACCGGCTGATCGTCCACAATTCTCCGGACCGGGATCGGTGCGCTCTAAAACCCTTCAATAAATGAATATAAATTCATTTCTAAGCGATATTGGGGTAACACCCGATCCCTCGGAAACCAGCCCGGTTCTGGTGGTTCCGTATATGTGGATCGGCGACTTCGTGCGCGGGCATACGGTGGTCCGGGTGCTCAAGGAGCGCTGGCCCAATCGGCCGGTGGATCTGCTGGTCACCAGCCTCTGCGCGCCCCTTGTCGACTACATGCCCGGCGTCCGCAAAGGCATCGTCTGGGACCTCCCGCGCGGGCAACTCGCCCTGAAAAAGCAATGGGCGCTGGCGGAGCAGTTCCGCGCCGCCGGTTACGGCACCGCGCTGGTGATGCCCCGGACCTGGAAATCCGCCATCGCGCCGACGCTGGCAGGTATCCCCCAACGCACCGGATGGGTCGGAGAGGTCCGCTTCGGCCTGATCAACGACTGGCGCTGGGGCGAGCGCAGCATGCCGCGCTTCATCGACAAGAACGCCGCCCTCGCCCTGCCCGCCGATGCCCCCCTGCCAAAGGAATGGCCGGTGCCGCAGCTTGTGGTCCCACCGCAGGAAGTGACCGCCTGGCGACAGGCTAACAATCTCGGACAGACCGCCGCCGTGGCGCTTGCGCCGGGCTCGGTCGGCGCCTCAAAACGCTGGACCTACTACGCAGAAGCGGCGCGGATGTTCGCCGAACAGGGCCTCGACGTCTGGGTGGTCGGCGGACCGGGCGAAAAAGCCATTGCGACCGATATTGTGAATTTCGCAGGACCTCGGGTGCGCGATCTCACCGGGACCGATCTGCGCAACGGCATCATGGCGATGGCGGCGGCGAAAACCGTGATCTCGAATGACTCCGGCCTGATGCACATCGCCGCCGCGATCGGCACCCCGGCGATCGGGATTTTCGGCCCGACCAGCCCCTATCACTGGGCGCCGCTGAACGGCCTCGCGGCGACGATCAAGCGCGCCACCGACCTGCCCTGTCAGCCCTGTCACAAGCCGGTCTGCACCCAGAACGATCATCACTGCATGCGCGACATACCGGCCTCGCAGGTGGTGGAGACCGCGCAGCGCGTGATCGCCGAAGCCCGTTAATCTCGATAACCGGCCGCACTTGCGCCGTTATCGCGCTGTGACTACCACTGACGCCAATTTCAAACGACGCGGTGACATGTGAGCCAGGACCGGATCGCGGCCCATTTCCAGAGTTCGCTCGACGGCCTCAGCAAGGCCGTGCAGAGCGCGGACCTGCGCGCGACAACGCACACCATTGCGCGCACAGTCGCGGATGCGTTGAAAGCCGGCAACAAGCTGCTGCTGATCGGCAACGGCGGCAGCGCAGCGGATGCGCAGCACATCGCCGCGGAGATTGTCGGCCGCTACAAGGAGGAACGGCCCGGCTGGGCGGCAATCGCCTTGACGACAGATACTTCGGCGTTGACGGCGATCGCCAACGACTATGGTTTCGAGCAGGTGTTTGCCCGGCAGGTTCAGGGGCTCGCCCGTCGCGGCGATGTTTTGTTTGCGCTCACGACATCCGGCCGCTCGCCGAACATCCTTGCCGCGCTCAAGGTCGCACGCGATCTCGGCGTCACCACTATCGGCTTCACCGGCACCAAGGGCGAAGTCATGCGCGCGTCCTGCGATCATCTGTTCGTTTCGCCCACCGACGATACGCCCGTGATCCAGCAGATCCACATGATGGCGATGCATGCGATCTGCGACGAGGTCGAGCAAGCGCTGATCAGCACGACAAAGACAAAATGACGGCGGGCGGCGCGATATCGAAACCTGCTGCGTTTCTCGACCGTGATGGCGTCATCAATCTTGACGACGCCTATGTCGGCACCCGCGACAGACTCCGGTGGATGCCGGGAGTCACGGACGCGATCAGAAAGCTGAATGACGCGGGTTATTACGTCTTCGTCTTTACTAACCAGTCCGGCGTCGCACGCGGCTTTTTTTCAGAGGACGATGTGCGCACGCTGCACAACTGGATGCGCGGCGAACTTATGCGTGACGGCGCACGGATCGACGATTTTCGCTACTGCCCGCATCATCCCGATGGCGTCGTCCCCCGCTACACGCGCGAGTGCAACTGGCGGAAGCCTCAGGCCGGCATGATCCTCGATCTCATGAAGCACTGGCCGGTGGCCAAGGACCGCAGCTTCGTCGTTGGCGACAAGCAGCGCGACCTCGATGCGGGCACTGCCGCGGGCATCAAGGGCTACCTGTACAACGGCGACAACCTGTCGGACTTCATTGACGACGTTCTGGCGAAGCAAACCGCTTAAGGTGTGAGCGGCAATCTCTGCGCGGCTTCAATGACGCGCTCGAACGACGGATAGACGTTTTTCCCGCCCACGACCGTAATCGATCCGTTGCCGACGGGGCCGGTCAAGCCGGGATCGGTCGCGAGGAACACCGCGATCAGCGGAACGCTGTAAGCCGCAGCAAGATGCAGCAATCCGGTATCGACACCGATAACGAGCGCTGCATTCGCGATCACCTTTGCTGTCACATCGAGCGGCTGGCGATCGAGGATGCGGCTGCCGGGGATGGCGGCGGCCAGCCGAGCACAACGCAGGCGTTCCGCCTCGTTGCCCCACGGCAGCACGACATCGATGCCCTGCCCGCGCAGCCACTTGCCAGTGCCGATCCAGTCAACTTCGCGCCACTCCTTCGCGGCACGCGATGTTCCATGCAGCAGCACCGCATAAGGCGCTGCGTTGCCCCTCGGTGGCTTGACCAGCCCGTAGTCGATCGCAGCATCCGGCGAATAACCGAGGCTCAATCCGGTGAGCGCTCTGTTGCGCGTCACCGCATGCTGATCGCGCGCGACGGCGTGCTTGACGTCATAGAACCACGACGCCGCCGGCTCCTTGATGCTCGATGCATCGTAGCCATGGCGCTCGCCCGATGCCGTGCGCGCGATCAATGCAGAGCGGATCAGGCCCTGCGTATCGATCACCTTCTCGGCCTTGACCGCTTTGAGCTTTGCCTTGAACGCGGAAATCTCGCTCCAGGTCTCACCGCGAAGCAACTGGGAACGCCAGCGCCGCGTGGAGACCGGGATCACTTCGCTGACCGCAGGATGAAGCCGCGCGAGCGGGGCGAATGCCTCCTCAACCACCCATGTCAGTTGCGCATTTGGGTAGCGCCGCCGCGTGTCCGTCACCGCCGGCATGTGATGCACCACGTCGCCGAGCGACGATGTCTTGATGAACAGAATACCGTGCATCGGCGTGATGGGCCTTGAACTCTTGAATGCGCGTTACGTTTTGGAAACCATAAACCGCGTTCCTGAGGGAAAATCCAAGGGATTTCCCGAGAAAGTCCGGCCTTATACCCCATTTCCATCGTTTCTCTGCAAGCTTCCGGCAACAAGTTCGCTTCACATTCCGCGCCAGGTCACGAAAAGATATGGCGCGCGAGACAGGCGCGGAAGCAATGCGGATTGGAATGCCATGACAGTCTTGGTCACCGGAGGCGCAGGTTACATCGGCAGCCACACGGTTCGTGCGCTGGTCGATGCAGGCGAAAGCGTTGTCGTGGTCGACAATCTCTCGACCGGTTTCTCGCAGTTCCTCCCCGAAGGCGTGCCCCTGTTCATCGGCGACGTCGCGGACGAGAATCTCGTCGAGGGCGTGATCGCTGCGCACAACGTCAGTTCGATCATCCATTTCGCAGGCTCGGTGGTCGTGCCGGATTCGATGCGCGACCCGCTCGGCTATTACCGCAACAACACGATGACCACGCGCAACCTTCTGAACGCCGCGGTCAAATGCAACATCAGCCGCTTCATCTTCTCATCGACAGCCGCGGTTTACGGCAATCCGGAGCAGATGCCCGTGGCCGAAGAAGCGCCGACACGCCCGCTGTCGCCCTACGGCTCATCGAAGCTGATGACCGAAATCATGCTGCACGACGTCGCCTCCGCCCACGGGATGCATTACGTTGTGCTGCGCTATTTCAACGTCGCCGGCGCTGACCCGGAAGCCCGGATCGGTCTCGCGACGGTCGGTGCGACCCACCTCCTGAAGATCGCCGTTGAAGCGGCGACCGGCCAGCGCGCCAAGATCGACGTGTTCGGGACCGACTATCCGACGGTCGATGGAAGCTGCATCCGCGACTTCATCCACGTCAGTGATCTGGCGCAGGCGCATTGTGCGGCGCTCGGCTATCTCGAAGGCGGCGGCCCTTCGGCGACCCTGAATTGCGGCTACGGCCGCGGTTATTCCGTGCTTGAAACTATTGAAGCAGTCCGCCGCGCGTCCGGCCGCAACTTCGCGGTTCAGTACGCCGACCGCCGGCCCGGCGACATCATGACCATGATCGCGGACACGGCGCGCATTCGAGCCACGCTGAACTGGACGCCGCAATACGACAATCTCGACACCATCGCCCGCCATGCGCTCGCATGGGAGGAAAAGCTGCTGGCGGACCGGCTCCGGGACGGCCGGCAGGCGGTTTCGGCATAGTGTAGAATTGACCAAAAAGCCCTGATTTCGCTTGAAAATCCGGTCCATAGCGGGCAAGAGACGGACATCGCAGAAACCCTGACGGGGCGCAGGTTGCGCCGGCCGTCAATGGAACGCGGATGACCGAGCTTCCACGTAAAATCACCGACGACCCTTATGGGGCGGCTGCCCTTATTCGCCGCCTGATTGCCGAACAGGGCCTCCAGCACTGGCGGCGCTATGCGGTCGCATTTGCCCTGATGGCTCTATCGGCCGGCGCAACAGCCGCGTCCGCCTGGCTGCTTGGCGAAGTGATCAACCAGACCTACGTCAATCGCAGCATCAACGGCATCGTGATGCTGTCGCTGGCGATCATCGTTCTGTTCACCCTCAAGGGCGCAGCGACCTACGGTCATACGGTCATCCTGTCGAAGATCAGCAACGCCATCCTTGCCAGCAATCAGCGCCGGCTGTTCGCGAAACTGATGCGCGAGAATGTCGGGTTCTATTCCGAACGCCATTCCTCCGAGTTCCTCGCGCGGCTGACCGCGGGCGCGCAATCCGTGACCCAGGTTCTCAGTCTCCTGATCAACGCCGTCGGCCGCGATTTCCTGTCGCTGGTCGGGCTGGCCGCCGTGATGGTGATTCAGGACCCGTGGATGTCGCTGTCCGGGCTGCTGATTGCACCCCCTGCGTTGTTCGTCATCCGCAAGCTGGTGAAGAGGATCAAAGGCCTTGCACACAACCAGTTCACCGGCACGGCGGACATTCTCGAAACCATGCAGGAATCCCTGCAAGGCATCCGCACGGTCAAGGCGTTCACGCTTGAAGACACCATGCAGGCGCGGATCGACAAGAACATCGGGCTGGTCGAAGCCAACGCCAACAAGATGGCACGGGTGCAGAGCCGATCCAGCCCGCTGATGGAAACCCTCGGCGGCTTCGCCATCGCCGGCGTCCTGATGTATGGCGGCTATCGCATCATCGCGACCGGCGCGACGCCGGGACAGTTCTTCTCGTTCATCACCGCGTTCCTGCTGGCCTATGAGCCGGCCAAGCGTCTCGCGCGCCTCAACATCGAGCTCAACAGCTACCTTATCGGCGCGCGCAAGCTGCTCGAGATCGTCGACAGCCCGGCGAGCGAGCCGGACGACAGCGACAAGCCCGCATTGCAGTTGACCGAAGCGAAGGTCGAATTCCGCGATGTCACCTTTGCCTATCGCGGCAACGAGACCGTGCTCAACCGCATGAGCTTTGTCGCCGAGCCCGGCAAGATGACCGCGCTGGTCGGCCCGTCCGGCGGCGGAAAATCCACCGTGCTGGCGCTGCTGCTGCGGCTGTACGAGGCGAAGTTCGGCGCCATCGTCATCGACGGGCAGATCATCTCCGACGTCTCGCGCCGCTCGCTGCGCCAGCAGACCGCCTATGTCGGACAGGACGTCTACCTGTTCCGCGATACCATTCGCGAGAACATCGCGTTCGGCAAAGCCGGGGCATCGGAGGAAGAGATCGTCGCTGCCGCGAAGGCCGCCTGCGCCCACGATTTCATCATGAGTTTCCCGCGCGGCTACGACACGCCGGTCGGCGAACACGGCACGCAGCTTTCCGGCGGCCAGCGCCAGCGCATCGCCATCGCCCGCGCGCTGGTGAAGAACGCGCCGATCATCCTGCTCGATGAAGCCACCGCTGCGCTGGATTCCGAATCCGAGAAACAAGTGCAGGAGGCCATCGAGCATCTGTGCCAGAACCGCACCACGATCGTCATCGCGCATCGCCTGCACACCATCATGCACGCCGACCAGATCCTGGTAGTCGAGAACGGCACCATCGTCGAAACCGGGCGTCACGATGACTTGCTGCGGCGCGGCGGGCGGTATGCCTCGTTCTTCCGCTTGCAGCATCGCGATGCCAACCCGCTGGCTCCCGTCGCTGCCAGCGCGTAAGGTCGCCTCTCCCGCCTCGTTGCCCTCCCAGACACCGGAATCCCCATGAGCGCCAGCTTCGTCATTCCCGCACTCACGCAACCGTCCATTCCTGTCGCCGGTGAATCGAAATCCTTCCCGGTACGCCGCATCTGGTGCGTAGGCCGCAACTATCTCGAGCACATCCGCGAGATGGGCAACGACGAGCGCCAGCCGCCATTCTTTTTCGCCAAGCACGCCGACATGGTGACGGGTGACGGCGCCACGATCCCCTACCCGTCGCTGACGAAGGATTTCCAGCACGAGGTCGAGCTGGTCATTGCGCTGAAGAGCGGCGGCGCCAACATCGATCCGGCCAAGGCGCTCGATCACGTCTACGGCTACGGCGTCGGCATCGACCTGACCCGCCGCGACCTGCAGATGGCGTCGCGCAAGAAGGAACAGCCCTGGGAGATCGGCAAGTCGTTTGATTTCTCCGCGCCATGCGGGGCCCTGCGCCCCGCCGCCGAGATCGGCCATCCTGTGAAGGGCAAGATCTGGCTCTCGGTCAACGGCACCGAGAAGCAGAAGGGCGATCTCTCCGAGATGATCTGGAACGTCGCGGAGATCATCGGCAAGCTCTCGCTGCAGGTCTCGCTCGGCGCGGGCGACATCATCCTGACCGGCACCCCCGCCGGAGTCGCTGCGCTCCAGCCCGGCGACAAGATCGAATGCGGCATCGACGGCATCGGCACGCTGAAAGTCGCGATCGGCTGAATCTCCCTACGCTGATTTCGCTGCGATGGCAGACGCCGTCGCAGCGCCGCGCGGCATTTCGCCGATGACATTGCGAAGCCTGACGCGAAGCGGCCGCTCGACCAGATAATACAGCACTGCCGCAGCGGCCACACAGACACAGATCGCGAAAGCATAAACCGCGATGGCAGTCATCGGCCCCATGGCCGCGAGCCGCTCCGGCTTGAAGACGATGCCGAGCGCCCGCAGCACCGGAAAATGCACCATATAGAGCGAGTATGAAATCTCGCCGAGCCAGACCATCGGCGCCAGTGAGAACAGCCGCGCGGTGACGCCGCTCGACATCGCAAGCGCCGCGATGAACACCGCAAGCAGTGCGATCAGCGCGAAATCCGGCACGCCGAATGACGGCAGGACCAGAAACGCAGCGATCGCCATCATTGCTGCCGCGTCGTTAAGAGCAGACCTGCTTTCAAGCTTACGGCGCAACACCGCATAACGGCACAGAGCCGCGCCGCAGACGAACGATCCGGCAATCCGCACCAGTGCCGACGGTGCGATCCATGCGCCGGAGAGTCCCCACCCGGCCAGCGAGAAGATCAGCGCCGCAGCGCCGAGACTTGCAACCGCAATCACCAGCAACATCCGCGGATCCCGGACTCGGCCGAGGCCATAAGCAACCAGCGGGAAACAGAGATAAGCGAACCACTCGGCGCTGATCGACCATGACGGCACATTCCAGCTCATCTGATCGGTCACGCCCCAGGCGTGCACCAGCAAGAGCTGCCACGGCAGCGCGCCAAACGTGAAGGCTTCCGGCGACCGGAGATTCAAACCGAGCCGCCCGGCGCTTAACACGATGATCACCAGCGCTGCCAGCACCGCGATGTGCACCGGATACAGCCGGATGAAACGATGCCACATGAAGATCGCAAACTTGCGCCCCGTGGGCCGCTCCATGCTGTCGAAATAGACATAGGTCAGAATGAAACCCGACAGCAGGAAAAACAGGTCGACACCGAGATAACCCCGCGACACCGCGCCGATATGCGAGAGGCCGATAGGAATGTTCTGGTCCGCGTGCAGGAACAGCACGAGGAACGCGGCCAGCGCACGGATGCCGGTGAGCGAGGCGATCGCCGGTTTTGCCTGCGTGCTGGCCGTTTCCGTCATCCGGTCACGCCCCGAGCTGCTTTTCGACCGCCGCCGCAATGGCGAGCAGCCTGCGGTCGCCGCCATGGCGGCCGACCAGCATCAGGCCGACCGGCAGCGCATTGCCGAGCCTGATCGGCAGCGAGATCGCGCAGGTGTCGAAGAAATTCCAGATCGCGGTGTTCATCAGCGCCTGAACGTTGCGCTTGTTGAAGCTCTCCATGGTGGATACTTCGTCCATGGTCGGAGCGACGATCTGCACCGTCGGCATCACCAGCACATCGACCTTGTCGAACACCGCATCCATCTGCGCGATGCCGCGCTCGCGGTCGCGCAGGGCGAGAATGTAATCCGCCGCGCTGATTTTCTCCGAGCGCAGCAGGCGCGCCCGCACGTTCGGATCGACACCCTCGCCCGCTTCCGCCAGCAGCGTGCGATGAATCGCATAGGCCTCCGGCGGGGCGACGCCGCCACGCTCGTTGGCGGTGTGCATGATGCTCAATGCATCGAGAGTGATGTCGGCGGCCTTCCAGTGGGAGCCGAGCTTCGCCAGCGCCAGCGGATAGGCCTTGCCGACGACGTCATCGAGGCCCTCGATGGGATAGCCCTGCACCAGGCCGACGTGCACATCGCCGAGTGCAGGTGGCGACAGCGGCGATGGGGTCTCACCGGCCAGAATGGCGTCGGCATTGGCGCAATCGGCGACGCTGCGCGCGATCGGCCCGATCGAATCCAGCGTGAACGACAACGGAAATGCGCCGGTGCGCGGCACGCGCTTCACCGTGGGCTTGAAGCCGGTGACGCCGCAGAACGCCGCCGGGATGCGGGTCGAGCCGCCGGTATCGGTGCCGATGGCGATTTCGCCGATATCGTCACCGATAGCCACCGCCGCACCGGAGGACGAACCGCCTGGAACGCGCTTGCGGTCCGCCGGATTGCCCGGTGTACCGTAATGCGGATTGGCGCCGAGGCCGGAATAGGCGAACTCGGTCATGTTGGTTTTCGCGGCGATGACCGCGCCCGCCTCGCGCAGCCGCGTGACAATGGCAGCATCCGCCGTCGCGGGCTTGCTGCGCGCCGGAAGCACTTTCGATCCGGCGCGGGTGACCTCGCCCTTGACGTCGAACAGATCCTTGATGGTGATGACCGCGCCGTCGAGCGGGCCGCGCGAACCGCCGGATTTGATGCGTACGTCGGCAGCATCAGCCGCCTTGCGCGCGTCGTCCGCATAGACGCTAAGGCAGGAGCGCGCGCCTTCCCCGGCGGGATCGGCGATTCTGGCAAGGGCTTGTTCGAGGCGGTCGCGAGATGAGGCTGTCATGGCTTCTTTTTGCTTTGCGGGAACGGGGCCGGGAGAATGTATTTTTCGCGCGCAGAAGGCAATGCCTCTAAAATTTCGCATTCGCCCGACACATCGCGCGAAACCTCACGCAAACAAGCGCCATCGCCCCTGTTGTTATGACGGCGCGGGGGCGCCCGAAGCTCTTTTCCGTTCCTCCCTCAAAATGAGGGCGCGCGGAACGCCGGATGCGCGAGCGCATCCGCAGCCCCGTGTGCAAAAGTGAAAAAGCACACGAGCCTAGTCGCCACGGTCACGCCGTTTGCATCCGGCGTTCCGCACGCGGTGGGGCTCCGGCTTGTTTCGTGCTCTCCCCGGCAACGCCCTCGGGCTGACGCCGTCGTCTCCGCTGAGGCCGACGCTCCCGGTTGGAAGCGAAGGGGCAGACCGGATTTCGCAGGACCACACGACTTGGGCCGGCGCGGGGTTACGCGTTCATGCAGACGTATCGCTACGCCGCAATCCTGCGCACAGCGTGGTTCGTCAGCGCTGGCTCGGATAACTCACACGCCCTTTGTACAAGGAACGCGCCCTGCCATCCTCGTTCGCGCCTGACGCTGCCGCGCCACCGCATCCCGCCCCGCGTATCGTGACGATCGCGAAACGCCCCTCATCAACGGGGCGGGACACGCCGAAAATAAGAGAGGTTTGGAGGGCGGGGATACGTATCCCCATCACGAAATGTTTCGGCGTTCCGGGGCCTGGACAACCAGACGACATACGGGATTCCGAGCGGTCCCGATTGCGCTTCGTTTCATCCCGGCTAGACTGCCCGCGTTTTCAGCCGCCCGCTCAACCATGCGGGCATTTTTTAGTTATTTAACGGGGCACGCATGACCGACCAGACACTCGAAGATCGCGTTCGCAAAATTATCGGTGACGAGACACTGAGCGCCGCCGCAAAAGATGAGGCGCTTTCGAATCTCATAGACATACGAATCGATCAGTTCGGGAATTTCATCTTCGTGCGCAAAGGCGCACCGCTCGACGCCAGAGACCTGACGTCCTTCGACCGGGTCAATGTCACCGAACTCAGGGATCGCAAGCGTCCTGCAAAGAGGACGCGGTTTCTCAACAAACTGAACTCGCCCTACAAGGGTCCGATCATCCTGGCGGAAGGAGATTCCTGGTTCGAGTATCCATGGCCCAACATCCCGGACCTGATCGACCGCGCCGGAGACAAATACGCGGTTCTGAGTCTGGCAAGGGCCGGAGACACCTGGAGCGACATCCTCGATCAGGACAGCAATGTGGGCCTCCCGAAAAGATATCCGGACGGAACATTGATGGGCCTCTTTCACATACTGAATGAGGCGACCCCGAAGCCCTTCCAATACGTGATGATCAGCGCGGGAGGTAACGACCTCATCGGCAACCTGAAAGACTGCGTTTATGATTTCGACCCGAACCGTCCCGGAGACGAGTACATCAGGCACAAAGGGGACATCGAGAGACCGGGATTCGACGACGTATTAGGCGCGGCCATCCACCGTTACCGCGAAGCGACCAGCAAGGTGGTGGCCGGTGGCAGGCCAGTTATCCTGCATACCTACGACTATCCAAATCCGAAACTGAACGGCCAGTACATCGGCTACCAGCTCAAAAAATTTCACAAGATCGAAGGCGAAGGGCTGATGAGGCAAATCCTCAACCAGATGATCGACCTGTTTTACTGCGGGCTGAAGCAGATCGCAGATGCGTCGAACGGGAAGATTCATTTGATCGATTTCCGCAACACGATCGGAACGGACGATTACGTCGCGGGCCCGGACGACAGCCTCTGGAACGACGAAATGCACGGCAACTGGGCCGGGTTCGAAAAACTCTGGAAGAAGATGGACAGTGAGCTGACGCCGATCTTCGCCAAGGCATGACGCAGCAGCCGCAAGAGCGGCAAGGTTTTCTAACCGGAGCCAGCACCATGCCCTCCTCCGAAATCGATGCCATCCGCGCGCTGCTGACGGCGAAGGCCCGGCCGGTCGGCTGGGCCGCACGCCGCGAGCGGCTGGACGAGATCGGTTCGGTGTGGCCAGTGGCCGACGACATCACCCTGACAAGCGTCGATCTCGGCGGCGTGCCCGGCGAATGGTCGCTGGCGCCCGGCAGCGATGCCTCGCGCGTGCTGATATTCTTCCACGGCGGCGGCTACTGCTCCGGCTCGATCAAAAGCCACCGCCGCATGGTGACCGAGGCCGGACGCGCGGCGCGCATGAGAACCCTCGCGGTCGGCTATCGCCTTGCGCCGGAGCATCCGTTCCCCGCGGCGCTGGATGATGCGATGACGACGTGGCGATACCTGCGCAGGCAGGCCTATTTGCCGTCGCAAATCGCCATCGGCGGCGACAGCGCAGGCGGCAATCTCACCGCCGTACTCATCAACACGCTGCGCCAACAGAGCGAACACCCGGCCTGTGCATGGCTCACCTCGCCCTGGACCGACCTCACCATGTCAGGCAAGTCGCTCGCGACCAAGGATGCGGTCGATCCGATCATCCACAAGGGCTATCTCGGCGAACTCGCCGACGCGTTCGTGCCATCGGGAATCGCCCGCAACGATCCGCGCATCTCGCCGCTGTTCGCGGATTTACGGGGTTTCCCGCCGACGCTGGTTCAGGTCGGTTCGCACGAAACGCTGCTCGACGATGCAGTGCGCCTTGCGGCGGCGCTGGGCGCGGCCGATGTCGACGTGACGCTGGAAGTGTGGCCGGAGATGATCCACGCCTGGCCGCTGTGGAACGCGCATCTCGAACCCGGCCGCCGCGCGCTGGCGCAAGCCGGCGCGTTTATCCGCCGTCACATGTGACGGTCCTCGCGCGCCGATTGCGCTACGGCGTTTTTTGCCCGCGCAGGGCCCAGCGCACCAGCCCCCATGCGCTGCCGCCCGTCACCATGCCGACGACATAGATAATCAGGGCATGCACCGCCATCGGCGCACTGAACCTGATGCCGAGGAAGGACACCGTGACGCTCTGAAGATTCTGAAATGCAAAGATCAGGGTTCCCGCGACAAGAACAACAATCACAGCTGTGTTTAACCAGCGCATGGTTCGCCCCGCTTGAAATGAACTTGCTTGAAACTACCCCAAGTCGACCCCAAGTCGAACCGGCTGCAACCGGCCCGCCAAATTTAATCAAATCCCTACTTCTGCAACACCACGTTGGCCGCGCCCTTCTCGACCATATCGATGACCAGCAGCTTCACCGGCTCCGTGCCCTTGTTGGCGCCGAAATGCCACTGGCCGACGGCCTCCACAATGAAGTCGCCGGTCTTGAAGATCTCGGTCTTGCCGGTGTCGAGGTTGGTGACCTCGATGGTCCCCGCCTGCACATAACCGTAGCGCGGAAACGGATGCTTGTGCTTCGGCAGCACCGCGCCCGGCGGAATCTCATAGGTCGAGACGATGACCTGCGCGTCCTTCTGCGGCAGCACGATCGGCTGGCCGCTCGATGTCGTGGTGGCGGACATCACCGGCTTCACCACGACCTTGCTCGCCGCAGGTTGCGTGTCGGCATACAGCGGCGATGCGGCCAGCAGCAGGCCGAGCGCGAACGTGAGGGACTTCATCGGGGATTCCTTATGTCGCGGCGCGCTCACTCATACACCATCACGCCGTCATCGACCTTGCCGAGACGCAGCGTCACAATGTCCAGCGCGTAGTTCTGATAAAGCTTCCACGGCCGCTTCGAGCCCTGCTTGGGCATCTTCGCCACCGCGCGCTGCACATAGCCCGAGGTGAAATCGAGCCAGTTCTCGCGCTGCACCTCGGGATCGGTGTTGCGCGGCGTGCACTGTTTGTAGCCGTTCTTGTCCATGTAATTGATCAGGCGGCAGACATACTCGCAGGTGAGATCGCACTTCAGCGTCCACGAGGCGTTGGTGTAGCCGAACGATGAGGCCAGGTTCGGCACGTCGGAATACATCATGCCCTTGTAGTTCAGGGTCTGCGCGAAATCGACCGCACGGCCATCGACGCTGACCTGCATGCCACCGAGCAGCTGAAGATTGAGTCCCGTCGCGGTGACGATCAGGTCGGCTTCAAGTTCGCTGCCATCCGACAGACGAATGCCGTTCGGCGTGAAGGTGTCGATGGTGTTGGTCACCACCGAGGAACGGCCCTCCTTGATCGACTTGAACAGGTCGCCATCCGGCACGAGACACAGCCGCTGCTGCCAGGGATTGTAGCGGGGGGTGAAATGAGTGGCGATGTCGTAATCCGCACCGAGCGCATGGCGCACGCCGCCGAGGATGAGTTGCTTGGCACGCTCCGGCTTGCGGCGGCAGAGCTGGAAGAAATACATGCCCCACAGCACATTGCGCCAGCGGATCGCATGATAGGCGAGCTTGGCCGGCAGCTTCGCGCGCAGCTTGTTGGCGAGCGCGTCCTCGGCGGGCCGCGCCACCACATAGGTCGGCGAACGCTGCAGCATGGTGACGTGGGTAGCGGTCTTGGCCATTTCCGGCACCAGCGTCACGGCGGTGGCGCCCGAGCCGATCACCACCACGCGCTTGCCCGCGTAGTCGATGTCGCTGGTCCACTTCTGCGGATGCACGATGCGGCCCTTGAACTGGTCCGCGCCGGGGAATTCCGGCGAGTAGCCGCCCTCGTAAGAGTAGTAGCCGCTGCACATAAACAAGAAGCCGCAGGTGAAGCGCACGATCTCGCGCGCCTCGCCCCGCTCCGCCTCCACCGTCCAGCGCGAGTCCGCCGAGGACCACGACGCGCTCTTGACCTGATGGCTGAAACGGATCTTTCCGTCGATGCCGTTCTCGCGCGCGGTCTCACGCACGTAATCCAGAATGTGCGGGCCGTCGGCGATGGCCTTGGGCTGGGTCCACGGCTTGAACGAATAGCCGAGCGTATACATGTCGCTGTCGGAGCGGATGCCGGGATAACGAAACAGATCCCAGGTGCCGCCGATGGCCTCGCGGCCCTCGAGGATCGCGTAGCTCTTGCCGGGGCAATTCTGCTGCAGGTGATAGCCCGCGCCGATGCCCGAGAGGCCCGCGCCGACGATCAGCACATCGAAGTGTTCTGTCTTGATATTGGTCTTGTCGAGCATTTCGGTCTCCCTGACCGAGATTTGCGCGCAGGTGAATTGGAAATGCAAGCCGCCATGACCGGTTATCTGTACGTCGATCTTGCCAGTAGGATTTTTATCCTACATCAAGATCAACGAATGCAACGCGGTCGTTAAATGAGCGGATTGAAAGAGGTTCTCTGCTGGCGGCAGGCGATGGCCAGGCGGGCTGCATGTATTTCCGGTTATCCTCTTCCGCCGCTTAACTTCTGAGGACGTCCCATGATTGTCGCCGAAAGAACACTGACATTGAACCAATCCGGCAAAGATGTGCCGGTCGCTGTTCGTATTTTCCTGCCGTCAAAGGATGACAACGCTTGGGGTTGTCGCTGGGAAATTCAGTGGCCAGACCGGCTCAGAACGAGCGAAATCTTCGGGTATGATTCCGCGCAGGCGCTTTTGCATGCGTTCCAGTCGGTTGGATCGGAATTGTACGCAAGCGATGCCCACACGTCCGGAAGCCTGCGATGGACGGACCAGGGTTCCGGCTATGGTTTCCCCGTGCCTGGAATTATTCGTGATCGCTTGACCGGTGACGACGCAGAATATTTCTGACCTTCCTCCGCGCCCAGACAGCAAAAAGCCCCATCATTTCTGACGGGGCCTCGTGGGCCGATTCTAACATTCGCACCATATTGCGGCGGGCTTCCTTGCGAATGTTGGAATCAAAGGCCCACCGGCAGATATATTTCTAGTGGAGCTTTGGATTTGACATTCGCTTTGGGAAGCAGTCGCAAAAATGGAGCGAATGTCAAATCCGCTCCACTCGTGACGTCCGTTTCATTACATCCGTGAAACGGGCGAAAAGCTGGCTGCTGCAACCAGTACATCCGTGGATGCAGCGCCTGGCTCTTTTTCTTGTTCAGGCTTGCGCGACAACCGGTGTCCGGCTGCCGCGATCGGCCTTACAGAATCTGTAGGTTTTCTGCGCTGGTCTTGCCGCGCATCTTGTCAACCTTGGCTTCGTACGAAACCTTCTGTCCTTCGGCGAGGCCGGTCAGGCCAGCACGCTCGACAGCGCTGATGTGAACGAACACATCGGTGCCGCCATCGTTCGGCTGAATGAAACCAAAGCCCTTTTGGCCGTTGAACCACTTCACAGTACCAGTCGTCATAACAAACAATCCTTAGAGGCGCGTACATGCGCAGTCCCGCACGACGTCGCGCGGAGCATAATCCAATCTAGCGATGTCTTAGGGTAAGGAGCCGAAGGGGACCGAAAAGGTCCAAAGGGCGCTTTAACAAAAGCTGTGCCGCAGGTCGAATGCGAGGCTTGTAGCAGTTGCCGGCCTTAAAGCAACAACTCAATTGTGTTCGCGCGGCGGCGCAGGCGTTTAAGCGAGCAATGCCAGAGGCTTGGGCGCTGAAAATAACCCGCAGGTACTGCGGCATTTCCAGCTTAACGTGGGGAATGAGCTTTGAAGCTCTCCAGGATTCACTTTAACCAGCGCGGCAACCACGCCGTCCTGTCACTGCGCCGCGCCCGCAGGCCTGCGCGACGCCGCGTGGGTCCGGCTTCGCCGGCCCGAATGACAGGCTCCAGCTGGGACCCATTGATCGCTAACGTAGCGATGTCGCGTCATCCTGAGGTGTGAGCCGCGCATAGCGCGCGAACCTCGAAGGATGCGCGGTTGTCTGCTGCCGTCGTCCTTCGAGGCTCGCAAGTGCTCACCTCTGGACGACGCTGACATGGTGTTCGATAACTATGGGTCCCCGCGTTCGCGGGGACGACACCGAACCTGAGTACGATTTTACAGATTCGCAATTAACTATCGCTGCAACGGTCGTATTTTTGTTTGGCCTTGAGTCCCTACATAGAGTTGATGCAGCGGTTCATTCAGATCGTCCAAATCATCTGGGCTGTCGTGCTCGTCATTTTGGCCGGCACCATCGGGGCAGTCGTCGGGTATGGCAATGGCGGCTGGATTGGAGGCGTGTGCCTAGGTGCAGCAGGCATTTTCATCGGCGCTGCTATAGGCGCCGTCGGAGTAGCAAACGGATTGTCATTCGTGCTGCAAATGCTCAGAATTTTCTAAGCGGAAACGCCAATACAAAGTACCGATTTCTTTTCACACCCTTACACCACCGCGTTGCTCGGCGTCGGGCGATCATGGATCTGCTGGCCGAACAGCGAGCCGACGAGTTCGACCACGGTGCGCGCGGTGAGGCCGCGGTTGTCCAGAAACGGATTAAGCTCGACCAGATCGAGCGAGCGCACCAGCCCTGAATCCTGCAGCATCTCCATGACGAGATGCGCCTCGCGATAGGTCGCCCCGCCCGAGACGGTGGTGCCGACGCCGGGGGCCGACACCGGATCGAGGAAATCCACATCCAGGCTGACATGGAGGACACCGCTGCGCGCCCTCACCCGCTCGATGAATTCGCGCATCAAGACGCTGACGCCGAATTCGTCGATCCGGCGCATGTCGGCGATCCAGACATCGCGCTGCCCGAGCAATTCCTTTTCCTTCTTGTCCACCGAGCGCAGGCCGAACAGGCCAAGCTGGCGCGGCGCGATGGAGGATCGCTCGCTCTGCGGCAGCAGATCGTCCAGTCCAGGCTCGCCGCACAGGAACGCGCCGGACATGCCGTGCATGTTGCCGGTGATCGTGGTCGCGGGCGTGTTGTAATCGGCATGGGCATCGAGCCAGAGCACGAACAGCTCGCGCTTCTGCGCGTGCCAGTGCCGCGCGACGCCGCTCACCGAACCCATCGACAGCGAATGATCGCCGCCGAGAAATACCGGAATCGCGCCGGACTTCGCCATGGCGTAGGCACGCCTTGAGGTCTCGCCGATCCAGGCCTTGATCTCGCGGTAGTGCTTCGCGTTCGGCGGCGGCGCTTCATCGCTGAACGAGAGTTCGCGCGGCGCGATGTCGCCGTGATCCTCGACCTTGAAATCGAGACTCTCCAAAAGCTGTGCGATGCCCGCCGTGCGCAGCGCCGCCGGGCCCATCAGCGCGCCCTTCTGCGACGCGCCGACTTCGATCGGCACGCCAAGCAGCGAGACTGTCGTCGGATAGTCGTTTGATCTGGCGGTCACGAGCAACCTCGCATCAGCGAATGAACCGGAAACCTGCGCATCTTATCGGGATTCGCCCCGTGCGATATGCGCATGCCGGATTGTGCGGGCGGGAACATAACAGCTTCGTGACCGTTGCCGTTCTTTATGAGGAGGACAAGATGGCTGAAGGTGGAAGTGGTGGAATTGGAATATTGGGCGTGATCGTGGGTGCCATAATTGTTGTCGGCATCGGTTTCTTTTTCCTGCAGGGCGGAATGAAGGGCAAAAGCTCCGGGCCCAGCGTGACCATTACGGCGCCCGCAGCGCCCGGCAGCAAATAGCAAAAAAGCCCCGGAACAATCCGGGGCTTTTCTGTTTTCCGTCATTCCGGGGCGCGCGCATCGCAAGCGAATCCGGAATCCAGACGTTCTTTTCCAACCCATCGAGATTCCGGATCGGCCTGCTTCGCAGACCGTCCGGAATGACAGGTGGTTTTCAGTAGCGGTAGTGATCGCTCTTGTACGGGCCTTCCTGCTTCACGCCGATGTAGTCGGCCTGATCCTTGCGCAGCTCGGTGAGCTTGACGCCGATCTTGGCAAGGTGGAGCCGCGCGACCTTCTCGTCGAGCGACTTCGGCAGCACATAAACTTCCTTCTTGTACTTGCCGTCCTTGTTGTTGGCGAACAGTTCGATCTGCGCCAGCGTCTGGTTGGTGAACGACGCCGACATCACGAAGGACGGATGGCCCATCGCGTTGCCGAGGTTCACGAGGCGGCCTTCCGACAGCATGATGATGCGGTGGCCGTCCGGGAACGCGATTTCATCGACCTGCGGCTTGATGTTGGTCCACTTCAGGTTCTTCAGCGAGGCGATCTGGATCTCGTTGTCGAAGTGGCCGATGTTGCAGACGATGGCGCGGTCCTTCATCGCGCGCATGTGCTCAAGGGTGATGATGTCCTTGTTGCCGGTCGCGGTGACGAAGATGTCGGCCTGCGGCGCGGCGTCTTCCATCGTGGTGACCTGATAGCCTTCCATCGCCGCCTGCAATGCGCAGATCGGATCGATCTCGGAGACCATCACGCGGCAGCCGGCCTGGCGCAGCGACGCCGCCGAGCCCTTGCCGACGTCGCCGAAGCCCGCAACCATCGCGACCTTGCCCGACATCATCACGTCGGTGCCGCGGCGGATGCCGTCCACCAGCGATTCACGGCAGCCGTAAAGGTTGTCGAACTTCGACTTGGTGACCGAGTCGTTGACGTTGATGGCGGGCCACAGCAGCGTGCCGGCCTTCTGCATGTCGTACAGGCGATGCACGCCCGTGGTGGTCTCTTCCGAGACGCCCTTGATGCTGTCGGCGATCGCCCTGAAGTAGCCCTTCGGCTTCTCCTTGAGCTGCTTCTTGAGCAGCGCGAAGAACACTTCCTCTTCCTCGGAGCCAGGCTTGTCCAGGAACGCGGTATCGCCGTTCTCGGCGCGCAGGCCGAGATGGACGTACATGGTGGCGTCGCCGCCGTCATCGAGGATCATGTTCGGGTGACCGCCGCCGTGCCAGTCGAACAGCTTGGCGGTGTAGTCCCAGTAATCCTTCAGCGTCTCACCCTTGACCGCGAACACCGGAATGCCGGCGGCAGCAATCGCGGCCGCGGCGTGGTCCTGCGTCGAATAGATGTTGCAGGAGACCCAGCGGATGTCGGCGCCCAATGCTTTGAGGGTTTCGATCAGCACGCCGGTCTGGATGGTCATGTGCAGCGAGCCCGCGATGCGCGCGCCCTTCAAAGGCTGCTTCGGGCCGTACTCTTCGCGCGTCGCCATCAGGCCGGGCATTTCGGTTTCGGCGAGCGAGAGTTCCTTGCGGCCGAAATCGGCGAGGCCGATGTCGGCGACGATGTAATCGGTGAAGCCTGCGGGGGCTTTCGCGGTGGCGGTGGTCATGTTGGTTCTATCCTTTGAGTTGCGGCTCTACTCCCTCCCCCTTGTGGGGAGGGTGGCGCATTGAGAGCGAAGCGAGCAATGCGTCGGGTGGGGGAACATTCAGAATGCCATTCACGACACTCCCACCCCGGCCTCCGCTTCGCTCGGCCGACCCTCCCCAAAAGGGGGAGGGAAATAATTGGCATCACACCGCGCGCTTCAGCGCATCGGCGAGATCGGTCTTTTCCCACGAGAAGCCGCCGTCGGCGTCCGGCGTGCGGCCGAAGTGGCCGTAGGCGGACGTGCGTGCGTAGATCGGCTTGTTGAGGTCGAGGTGCTTGCGGATGCCGCGCGGGGTGAGGTCCATCGACTCGGCAACAGCCTTCTCGATCTTGTCGTCGGAGACCTTACCGGTGCCGTGGGTGTCGATGTAGATCGACAGCGGACGCGCAACGCCGATGGCGTAGGCGAGCTGCAGCGTGCACTTGTCGGCGAGACCGGCTGCGACAACGTTCTTGGCGACATAGCGCGCGGCATAAGCCGCCGAGCGGTCGACCTTGGTGGAATCCTTGCCGGAGAACGCGCCGCCGCCGTGCGGAGCCGCACCGCCGTAGGTGTCGACAATGATCTTGCGGCCCGTGAGGCCCGCGTCACCATCGGGACCGCCGATGTAGAACTTGCCGGTCGGGTTGATGTGCCAGATGGTCTTGCCGTTGATCCAGCCTTCCGGCAGCGCCTTGCGGACATACGGCTCGACGCGCTCGCGCACCTGGTTCGAGGTCATGTCCTCGACGAGATGCTGATGCGACACGACGATCTCGCGCACGCCCACCGGCTTGCCGTTTTCGTACTGCACGGTGACCTGGCTCTTGGAGTCCGGGCCGAGCACCTTCTCGACGCCCGAGTGACGGGCTTCCGAGATCAGGCGCAGGATCTTGTGCGCGTAGTGGATCGGCGCCGGCATCAGTTCAGGCGTTTCGTTGGTGGCGTAACCGAACATGATGCCCTGGTCGCCCGCGCCCTCTTCCTTGTTGGTGCCGGGCTGAAGTGCGTCGACGCCCTGCGCGATGTCGGCCGACTGCGGATGCAGCAGGATTTCGATATCGCAGGTCTTCCAGTGGAAGCCTTCCTGCTCGTAACCGATGTCCTTGATCGCGGCGCGCACGGTCGCCTCAATCTGCTCGTTGGTGACGGTGGCCGGGCCGCGCGTCTCGCCGGCGATCACGACCTTGTTGGTGGTGGCGAGCGTTTCACATGCGGCGCGGATCGCCCACGGATCGATGCCGGCCTTGGGGCCCTCACGGAAAAACAGATCGACGATTTCGTCCGAGATCCGGTCGCAGACCTTGTCCGGATGACCTTCGGAAACCGATTCACTGGTGAACAGATAAGACGCGCGCATCAACAATCCCTTTCAGATGGGCCGCGATCGGCCCGTTTGGATTTTCAACAAATTTTTATCAATCGCGACGCCGTGAGATGACGTAGGATTCATCGTAGAACCAGAGCCCGTTGTGCTTGCGCAGAACCTCTCTGGTGGCGTCGAGATAACGTCCGCTTTGCGTGACTTCGTCCAGGCGGTCGTCTTCGACCTGAGCGACATACACCGCCGCGTTCCATGCTGCAAAGGCCGTCGAAGTCCCGATCGGCCCTGTCACTTCGTTGGGCAACGCCTCCATATCGTACCGGAAAATGGAGCGGTTATCCGCATAAGCGTTAAAGTTGAGATCGCGCCCGGCCGATCCCAGTTCGTATTTCACCGCACGCAGCAACTCATGGCGGCTGACGGCGAAAGGATTTTCTCCGGGCCACACCGACTGCACGATCTCCATTCCGGGATCGTGACCGTAGGAGTGAATCCCGATCAGGCGGCCACCTGCGCGCAGCGCGCGCGCCAGTGGCGCCACAATCTTCTTGGCGCGGAAATTGAGCGACGATCTGGCGCGATAAGGCTGCGAGGCGATCACCAGATCGAAATTGGCTTCGACCCGCCCTGCCCGTGGGATCATGGCGTCAAGCAGGAACCGGTGGTCCTCACGATAGATCACCAGCGCGATCGGCCGCTCATAGACCGGCATGCCGGAACGCGAACTGACGGCGGCGCGCCAGTTTTCTTCCAGAAACGGCTGCAAATCGGCGATTTGCGTCTCGAACTCGCCGGAGGACGAGCCGCGCAGCGCGACTTCGCGCCAGATCATCGCCGCCGCAGCGGTCGGCGATTTCGGCGCCAGCCATGGCGCTTCGGCGTAATTCATGTTGGTCAGGACGAAAACGGTGGCCGGATGCTCGAACAGGCGGTCCGGCACCTTGTTCAGGGTCAGCCGCACGTCCTCGAGGCTGATTTCCTTGCCGGCGATATAGAACGGCATGTTCGGGAACCGGCTGTGCATGGAGCGCATCACCCGCGCCAGCACCGTCCCGTCGCCCACGCCTGCGTCGAAAACACGCAAGGCGGGCGGCCGTGGATGGATACTCCCCAACTCCAGCGCCACCCGGTCGGCGATCACCCGCTTTTCGGAGCAGGTGTGGACGAACAGCAGGTACTTCTGCCGGTTTTCGAAAAAACGGAAGTTGCCGGTGGGATCGCGCTTCTCGATCGGAGGTTCCGGCACGCTCACCACCGGAACGCCGTCCCCAAGAAAAGCTCTAATCCGCTCCAAAGTATCGACCGTAATGCGCTTGCCCTCGCGCAGCCGGTGCACCAGCTTGCCGTCGTTTACCGCGCGGCGGCCGAACGTCGATTCCGCCATCCCCGCCTGACGGCAGTATTCGGAGATCTGGGCCAGGAGCTGGTCGTTTTTCATCAGACCGGTGGGCAGGGTTCGGGTGGGCCGAAATTTGTGGGCAGAGCGATTTCGTGCCGAGCTTCCTACCACCATCTGCCCACGATTGAAACCTGGCGGGCCTGCAAATTTGACTGCCCCACGGTTTTATTCGCTAGAGATGCGCGGAAACTCCTCGACCCTCCCGCCCCTGAATCAAACTCCCGGATCGATCGCGCCATGCAACGGACCACCCTCATCAAAGGCGCGTATCTGATTTCCATGACCGAGCACACCGATGCTCGCGGGCGGCTGTCGCTCCTTGAGTATCCCTCAAGCCTGCCGTTCGTCGCCAAGCGGATCTTCACGCTCACCGAATGTCCGGCGGACACCGTGCGCGCCGAGCATTCGAATCCCGCCGATCAGGTGATCGCGGTGTCGAGCGGCGCGGTTCACGTCGAACTCGATAACGGTCACGACACGGCAGAGCACCGGCTGGACCCATCCGGCAAGGCGCTCTGGATCCGCGCCGGCGTATGGCTTCGCCTGCGCCGCTTCGAGCCGCAAACAGTGGTGCTCATTCTGTCTCCGATCGAATACAATGCCAGCGCCCAGTTCGATGGGCCGCAACCTGACAAGATCGTCGAGCCGGAATGATACCTCAGGCTGCTCCAGCATCACGGATCGCGCGTTATCGAAGCGCCGTCGATGCGGCGATTGCCTCCGTCATCGAAAGTCAAAGCTATATCCTCGGATCGGCAGTCGCGAACTTCGAGGCAAGCTTCGCCGCCTATATCGGAGCGGCGCACTGCGTCGGCGTCAATTCCGGAACGGACGCGCTCGCGCTCAGCCTGCGCGCGCTGGGGATCGGCAGCGGCGACGAGGTCATCACCACAGCGCTGACGGCACCGGCGACGGCGCAGGCGATTCTGCAATGCGGAGCAACACCGCGCTTTGCGGATGTGGACAGCCGCACGCGCTGCATCGACCCGGCCGCAGTTGAATCTGCCATCACGCCGCGCACTGCGGCCATCGTTCCGGTGCATCTGTTCGGCATGCCATGTGACATGCAGGCGCTCATGACCATCGCCGAACGCCACAAGCTCGCCGTTGTCGAGGATTGCGCGCAGGCCCACGGCGCGTCCATCGGATCGCGGCGCGTGGGCACCTTCGGTCATGCCGCCGCATTCTCTTATTATCCAACCAAGAACCTCGGCGGCATCGGCGATGGCGGCGCGGTTCTGACCAGCGACGCGAGTCTGGCCCAGCGGATCAGGCGCATGCGCAACTACGATCTCGGTGAAGACCGCATTGCCCGCTCCGTCGGCTTCAACTCGCGTCTCGACGACATGCAGGCCGCGATACTCTCTGCGCTGCTGCCCCATCTCGACGAGGGAAACAGCGAGCGCCGCGCCATCGCCGAGCGCTACCGCGAGCTGTTAGGGGCATCGGATCTGGAACTGCCGCCACAGAATGAAGGCTGCATTTATCATCAATTTGCCGTCGGCCATGAAAACCGGGATGGCCTTCGGCTCCATCTCACGCGCGCCGGCATCCAGACGAATATCCATTACTCTCCCTGCCTGCACAGGCACGAGGCATTTTCGTCCAAAATCACTGAGTCATTTCCCGTGGCGGAACATCTTGCCGGATCGTTGCTGAGCCTTCCGGTGCAGCCCGAGACGACAGCAGGTTCACTGCCCTATATTGCCGAATCCATCCTGGAGTTCATTCGCACGTGACGCGTATCGTCCTTTTCGGCACTGGGTCCCCCGTCGTCGCGGACGTCGAGGAAAGCCTTCATCGTGCCGGTACGATAATTGCGGCCGGCATCAGCAACCGGCCGGCACCTTCCCAACTGTCAAACGGCATACCCGTCACCGAGGCCGACAAGGTTTCCGCCGAACTGCTTTCTCTCCCCTATCTCGTGCCGCTCTTCTCTCCCGGCAACCGGAGAACCGCATTTGAAGAAGCCGCAAGGCTGGGATTGAAGACACCCTTCACGCTGATCGATCCGACCGCGATCCTGCCGCGCGCCCTGGAATTGGGAGATGGAAGCTACGTCAATGCGGGATGCGTCGTGGGAAGCCGCGTGCGTGTCGGAGCGTTCGGCTTTCTCAACCGCGGCGCCCTCATCGGCCATGATCTGGAGGCCGGTACGTTTGTGTCGATCGGACCCGGCGCCGTCATTGGCGGAAACGTGACCCTCGCATCCGGCGTGCTGATCGGCGCGGGCGCAGTCGTTCTGCCGAAAATCGTTATCGGTGAAAATGCCGTGGTCGGCGCGGGTGCGGTGGTCACGTGCGATGTTGCTGCCGGCGCTGTCGTCGCCGGAAATCCCGCACGGCCCATGCCGCAGCAAACCGGAAACTGAACAGCGCATGCCGCGTCCGACCGTTCACCTCTACACCGTGTGCTGGGACGAAGCCGATATGCTCGGCTTTTTCTTCCGGCACTACGATCCGTGGGTGGATCGTTACGTCGTTTACGACGACGGCTCGACCGACGGCTCGCTGGACATTCTGCGCGCGCATCCCAAAGTGGAGTTGCGTTCGTTCACGCGCACGGACCCGGAGTCGTTCGTGGCCTCCCATTCGGCGATGCAGAACGAAGTCTGGAAGGAAAGCCGCGGACAGGCCGACTGGGTCATCATCACCGCCATCGATGAACATCTCTGGGTGCCCGGAATACCGATGCGTTCCTACCTCGCCGCGCAGCAGCAAAGCGGGGTGACGTTTATCCCGGCTTTCGGATTCGACATGATCGCCGCCGAGATGCCGAACGATGAAGGACGGTTGATCGACCGGATCAATCGCGGCCAGCCCTCGGCGCTGTTCAGCAAACTGAGCATCTTCAATCCCGATGCCCTGAATGAAACGAATTTCGGAATGGGCCGCCATTATGCTCGCCCGGCGGGGCGCCTGACATTGCCTGCGCGCGATGAACTGGTTCTGTGGCACTACAAGCGGCTGGGGTTCGACCGCACCGCCACACGCGAGCAGGTTCAGGGCGCGCGGCTGGGCAGCAAGGATGTTTCCAATCGATGGGGACACCAGTACTTCTGGTCGCCGGAAGAATTCCGCGAGGAATGGAACAAGTTCGATCAGGCCGCCGTGAATCTGGACCGGGAAAATCCGGGATCGGCGCGGCCCGCTGATGAAGATCTGTGGTGGAGCTCCTATAGTACGGACATCCGGGCGAAGCCGTTGTGGCAGCGGATACTGAGAAAGCTGCGCAGGGTACTCGTTCCGGGGTGAGAACTGCCAATGATCGGGATCATGATGTCTACACGCTTCACTGCTCTCGCGGTTCTCACGGCTCTGCTGACCGGATTGGTCGCTGCCGGTTCCGCGGCGCCGACGGGCAAGTGGCGGGCCGAAGACATCGATGGCGGCGGCGTGATCGACCGGCTGCAAACCACGCTGGAAATTGGCGACGACGGCATGGTCACAGGCATGGGCGGCTGCAACCGTTACGCAGGCTCGGCAAAGTTCGACGCAACAACGATCAAGTTCCTGCCGATGGCGAGCACGCGGATGGCATGTTCCCCCGCCGTCATGAAGCAGGAATCGAAATTCCACGCCACTCTGGAAAAAGTGCGCGCATGGCGCGTCGATCAGGTGCAGCGAAAACTTGTGCTGCTGGACGGCCAGGGTTTTGAAATGATGCGCCTCAGCCAGATGGACTAAGCGGGTCGCGCCCTTAGCTGAAATGCACGTCGCTGATATCGATGGAGACCATCAGCGGATCGAGCGCAGCCCGATGGTCGGGGCCACGCGTATAAGCGAGCCGCTTTGACGGCAGCTTGATCCCATCCGCCTCGATGTAATTGAACACATGCTGGGCCGCGTCGAAGCCGCCCGCGACATCGACATTGTAATCGTGCCGCCGCAGCAGGAAATCCTCACCGAAGAAAAAGTCCTGAATGTCGCTGTGGGTGGCGATGGATTTCGGAAAGCGCGCACGGACCACACGCCATGTCTCGTTGCCTTCGCGCCATGGCTCAAGCTCGGAGACCTCGACGCCTTTCATCACGAGGTGAAACGGCGTGGTCAGATAAGTCCACAGCGCGTAGCCGTTGAAATAGGCGCGATGCAGCGGTCCCCACGGCGTCAGCTTCTCGTGTCCGTCGAACAGCGCCCGCGGATCGCGGCGCTCGGCCACCACCGTTCCGTCGAGCTTTTCGATGGCGATGCGATCCGGCGTGAAGCTGGTGCGCTGGTCGGCGGCGCCAAACGGCGTGACCGACGCGAACTCCTCGTGCAGCGAGACCGTCATGCGGCGCGGGTTGGGGTCCTGCACCAGACCCTTCATGCCCCACAGTTCACCACCGGACACGATGGTCGCCTCGACCTTCCGGAATGAATTCCAGCGGTCGATGCCGCCATGGGCGTCGAGGATGTTGGTCAGCAGGTCTTTCATGGCTCGCTCCGTCATCAAAAAAGCCGGACCAGACCTACGCGCCAGAGGGGCCGGCCAAAATGACGTATTTGCCTCCTATCAGGCCATCGAACCGAAGCTATTCAAATTACGCCCGTTTCCGCCCTTCCAGAAAAATCTTTCGGGCGATGTCACATCCGGCCCCTGCTGCCTCGTCTTGATGGCGAAGGTGCAGAAAGAACCTGACGGCCACGGCGACAAACCCGCCGGAACCCGAGGATTTTCATGCAGTTCCGTCATCAACCGCCGCTTATCGCGGCAAACAGGAGGCCATCATGAAGATTGTCGTTATCGGAGGTTCCGGCCTGATCGGATCGCGAGTGGTTAGCCAGTTGCGACAGCGCGGCCATGACGTTCTGGCAGCATCGCCCTCGACCGGCGTGAATACCGTCACCGGCGAGGGACTGAAGGACGCATTCGCGGGTGCGGATGTCGTTGTCGACGTGGCGAACTCTCCCTCGTTCGAAACCGATGCAGCGATGGCCTTTTTTGAGGCGGCAGGACGCAACATCTTCGCAGCGGAAAAGGCTGCGGGCGTGAAGCTTCATGTCGCGCTGTCGGTGGTCGGCACCGAGCGCCTGACCGAGTTTGGATACTTCGGCGCCAAGCTGGCGCAGGAGCGCGCCATCGAAAATTCGGGCGTTCCCTACACCATCGTGCGCGCCACGCAGTTCTTCGAATTTGTCGGCGGCATCGCACAGTCCGCAACGCAGGGAGAGACCCTCCACGTTCCGCCCGCGCGCATCCAGCCGATGGCGGCCGACGATGTCGCCGCCGCCGTCGTCGACGCAGCGCTCTCTCCCGGCAAGGGAATGATCGAGGTCGCGGGTCCGGAGTCCTTTCCGATGGATCAGCTGATCCGGACGTACCTCGCCGCGAAGAAAGACCGGAAAGAAGTCATCACCGATCCCGCCGCACGCTATTTCGGAATCGCGGTCGATGACCGCTCGCTGACGCCGGATGCCGGCGCGCGTCTCGGCAAGATCACATTCGATGAATGGCTGCGCCGCGACCAGACCGCCGCTGCGTAACCGAAATACCAACCCCAACAGGAGACAAAATGTTCAAGTCACTTCTCTGCTCCGCAGCGTTCGGGCTGTTGCTCGTCAGCGGAGCGTCGGCCCATGACGCCGGCAAAGACGCCAAAATCACGGTGGTTTTCGATCACGTGCTTCCGAATGTGAAAGGCAAGAGCATGAAAGGCGTGCTGGTCGAGTACCAGCCCGGCGGCTCGTCAGCCGCCCACACCCATCCGTCCTCCGCCTTCATTTACGCCACCGTGCTGAAGGGAGCGATCCGCAGCAAGGTGAACGACGGACCGGAAAAGACCTATCGCGCGGGCGAGAACTTCGCCGAGATGCCGGGCGACCGTCACGCCGTCAGCGCAAATGCAAGCAATACCGAGCCGGCAAGCCTGCTCGCGGTGTTTGTCGTCGATACCAGCGAGACAAACCTCGTTCTGCCTTACACCAAGTAACGCCAACAGCTAATCTCATATCCATCCCACAGGAGACTTCCATGACCGCACGACTGAAGGAATTGCCGTTCAAGCTGGCCCCCGATGCCTACAAGGCGATGACGGCGCTCGAAGCCGCCATCAAAGCCAGCGGCCTCGAGCACAGCCTGATCGAACTGGTGAAGATGCGTGCCTCGCAAATCAACGGCTGCGCCTACTGCATCCACATGCATTCGACCGACGCGCGCAAGGCTGGCGAAACTGAAATGCGGCTCTACATGCTCAATGCCTGGCGTGAATCCACGTTGTACACGCCGCGCGAACAGGCTGCGCTTGCCTGGACCGAAAGCCTGACGATGGTTGCGGCCACCGGCGCACCGGACAAGGATTATGAACTCGTGAAGGCCGAATTCAGCGACGCCGAACAGGTCAATCTCACCATGCTGATCGGCGCGATCAATGCATGGAACCGGCTCGCCATCGCCTTCCGCCTCGCACACCCGAAGGAAGGCAGCCGTGTCGCGGCCTGAGGCCAGCACAACGATCTTCGAGACGCATCGGCCCCGGCTGGTGCGTCTCGCCTATCGCATGCTCGGCTCGATGGCCGAGGCCGAAGACGTTGTCCAGGACGCGTGGCTGCGCTGGCAGCAGATCGACCTCGCCACGGTCGATGCACCGCCAGCCTTTCTCTCCCGCATTGTCACGCGGCTCTGCCTCGATGTCATGAAGTCCGCGCGGTCGCGCCGCGAAACCTATGTCGGTTCGTGGCTCCCTGAACCGATGATCGAGGAGCCAGACACCGTGGATGAAGACGATCTCACATTGACGCTGATGCTGGCGCTGGAGCGGCTGTCGCCGCTGGAGCGCGCCGCCTTCCTGCTGCACGACGTGTTCGGCGTTCCGCTGGATGAAGTCGCCATCACGGTCGAGCGCGAACCCGCCGCCGTCCGCCAGCTCGCCGCGCGGGCGCGCAAGCACGTGCAGGAATCGCGGCCGCGCTACACTGTGGCCCGCGACGAAGGCAGCCGGATCGCCGAAGCCTTCTTCATCGCCTCGCGCAGCGGCGACACCAACGCCCTGCGCGCGATCCTCGCCCAGAACGTGGTGGTGCGCTCCGACGGCGGCGGCAAGGTTCTCGCCTTCATCAATCCGATTCTCGGGCTGGAGCGCGTGCTTCGTGCGTATCAGGGTCTCTCGCGCAAACTCGCCAGACGTCCCTCGCGCGATCTGTTCCGCCCGATGCGTATCAACGGCCTGCCGGGCTATGTCAGCTATGAGCGCGATGACATTTTCCAGACCACAGCGTTTGCCATCGAGGACGGAAAGATCACCGAGATCTACATCACCCGCAATCCCGACAAGCTGCGCCATGTCGTTGAACTGTTGAATATCTCCGGATCGGACGCGACGCATCACTGACGATCGCGCCGCAAAGGCGAGATGGTGGCGAACCTCCGCGCAAAAGGCGGGATGGTGACGGCAATCGGGCGCATGGCCCATGTCGAAATGGCACGAGCGGCAACGCATCACCGATGCCCACTCTCTGTGAAGATGAACAAGCTTCGCGCGGTGGGATGACAGCGCACGTCTTCCCTCGACCATGACCCAGATCAACATCACGCACTTTGCTCTTGCGAAGTTCCATGCCTGTGCAAGGATGGAACTTTCGGCATGCCGATAGTTAAGATTGATCTCTGCATATGTTGACCCCAATGTTCGCAAGCGGAGCCTGCCTTGAGTGAGTCCCTTCATCCAGCCGCGCCGCACCATCTCCCGTCCTTCATCACCGCGCCCGGCGAAACCGACGTCCTGATGGTGGTCGTCGGGATCATCCTGCTCGCCTCCATTCTGTTCGTCGGCAACATCTATCTGCAAATCCATTCGCTGCCGGAGCGGATGGCGCACAAGTCACAGAAGCTGCAGTTCGAGATCGTCGCCGTGCTCTGCCTGCTCGCGCTGTTTACGCACAATCACCTGTTCTGGGTGATCGCGCTGCTGCTTGCCCTGGTCGATCTGCCCGATTTCAGCACGCCGCTGCGCAGCATTGCAGGCTCGGTTCAGAAAATGGCCGGAATTCCGCCCGATCCCGACCCGTCCGAGCCGACGATTGAAAACACCCACACGCCTCCTGCGGACGCATCCGGCAAGAGCGAGGAGCCGCGTCATGCTTGAGCTGATCCTCTGTTCGCTGCTGACGGTCTTCCCTGACTATCTTTATCGCCGTTATGCGCAAGGAAAACGGATCGGCAAGGAGATCACGCTGTTCTCCGTCTGGTACGAACTGCGCTGGGGCATCACCGCGTGCGTGTTGCTGACCGTGGCGCTGATCACCGTCATTTTCTATTTCCATCCGTCCACCACCAGCGCGACCCTTTATTACCGGACAGTCCCGCTCGTTCCCGAGACAATCGGGCGCGTCGCGGATGTGAATGTCGATTTCAGTGCGCCGGTCAAGAAGGGCGACGTCATCTTCAAGCTGGACAGCTCGAAGCAGGAAGCGGCGCTGCAAACGGCACAGCGCAAGATCGCGGAGGTCGACGCCGCGATGATCGCGGCACAGGCGGATGTCCAGAAGGCCGACGCCCAGATTCAGGAAGCCAAGAGCTCGCTGCAGCAGGCAACCGATGAACTCGAGGTCAAGCGCGAGTTGCAAAAGCGCAATCCCGGCATCGTCCCGCAGCGGGACATCGAAAAGCTTGAAGTCATCCAGACCGGGCGGCAGGGCTCGCTCGATGCGGTCATGGCGTCAAAACAATCCGCAGTGATCCGTATCACCTCGCTGCTCCCCGCCGAGAAAGCAAGCGCGGAAGCCGCGCTGGCCGAAGCGCAGGTGGATCTGAACAAGACCAGCATTCGTGCCGGCGTGGATGGCCGCGTCGAGCAGTTCTTCCTGCGGCCGGGCGATGTCGTCAACCCGATGATCCGGTCCGCCGGCGTTCTCATTCCCGAAGGCGCAGGCCAGCGCTCGCTCCAGGCGGGGTTCGGCCAGATCGAAGCCCAGGTGATGAAGGTCGGCATGGTGGCCGAAGCCACCTGCATTTCAAAGCCGTGGGTCGTCATCCCGATGGTCGTCACCAGCGTGCAGAACTTCATCGCCGCCGGCCAGTTCCGCGGCGGTGAGCAACTGCTCGAGGCGCAGCAGACGCAACGGCCGGGGTCGATCCTCGTCTTCATGGAGCCGATCTACAAGGGCGGCCTCGACGGCGTGACGCCCGGCAGCAGCTGCATCGCCAATGCCTACACCAGCAATCACGATGTGATCTCAGCCAAGGGCACCAGCACGGGCCAGCGCATCTGGCTGCACGCGGTCGACGCTGTGGGCATCGTACATGCCATGCTGCTGCGGATTCAGGCGCTGCTGCTTCCGGTCAAGACGCTGGTGCTGAGCGGGCACTGAGGAAGCTGGAATCGCGAATGATCGCCGAGAGTCATTCGCGAACTACCTGCCCCAGACCTCGTTCGCGACATCGACGACCAGGCGCAGCTTCGCCCACTGCTCGTCTTCAGTGAGGATGTTGCCCTCCTCCGTCGAGGCGAAGCCGCATTGCGGCGACAGCGCCAGCTGATCGAGCGGAACCAGCTTCGCCGCCTCCATCACGCGCTGCCGGATGTCATTTTTCGTCTCAAGCGCGCCGGTCTTCGACGTCACGAGGCCGAGCACCACGATCTTGCTGCCCGTGGGCAGGAAGCGCAGCGGCTCGAAGCCGCCCGCGCGCTCGGAATCGTATTCGAGGAAGTAGCCGTCGTAGTTGACCCGCGACAGCAGCGTCTCCGCCACCGGCTCGTAGCCGCCGGATGAAATCCAGGTCGAGCGGAAATTACCGCGGCAGACATGCGTGGTGATGGTCATGTCGGCGGGCCGCTCGGCAATCGCATAGTTGATGACGCGCGCATAGACCGCCGGAAGCGCATCAGGGTCCTCGCCGCGTCCGCGCAGCTTCGTCCTCTGATCCTCTGAGCAGAGATAGGCCCACACCGTGTCGTCGAACTGCAGATAGCGGCAGCCGGCATCGTAGAATGCCTGCACGGCCTTGCGATAGGTCTTCGCCAGATCGACGAAAAAGTCATCGATCTCCGGATAGGCGTCCTGGGAGATGGCACTGCGGCCGCCGCGGTAATGCAGCAGCGACGGCGAGGGAATCGTCATCTTCGGAACGACGCCTGCCAGATCGCATTTGTCCTTGAGCAGCTTGAAATGCTCGATCATCGGATGGCTGGCGGGAAAGTCCAGTTTGCCGGTGACGCGGATGCTTTCGCCGCGCGTGGTCATCCCGTTGAACTGGATACCGTCGGTCTTGTGTAGCGCGCAGCCGTCGAGATGTTTCAGAAAATCGAAATGCCACCATGAGCGGCGAAACTCGCCGTCGGTGGCGAGCCGCAGGCCATTCTGTTTCTGCTTCTGGACGATCTTGCCGATTTCAAGCGATTCAAGACGTTGCAATTCGGCGGCCGCGATCTCGCCCTTGGCGAAACGCGCGCGCGCCTCTTTGATGCGTTGCGGCCGCAGCAGGCTGCCGACATGGTCAGCGCGAAACGGCGGCTTCGGCCTCTGCATCATGTTCTCCGGATCGACTCATGCGCCCTGTTTTGCAGCGCTCACTACCACAAACCGGTTAGCAGAACCGAGCAAGTTTTCCGCATTGCGGCGTATGGTCGTCCCGATGAGACCGCGGGGACCGCCCGCAGGAACGAAACCGGGATGGATTGGTTGGTTTCCCAGGCATGGGAGACTTCCACATGACCAAATCCGATTTCCTTCGCATTCCCCACAACGCGTACGTCATTGTCGGCGATGGCCGAAAAGCCCTTTTCCTGCGCAACGAAGGCAACGGAGCCGCGCCCCGCCTGAAAACCGAGCAGGTTTTTCAGAACGACAATCCGCCGACGCGCGACCAGGGATCGGGCCCGCCGGGGCGCAGTTTCCAGAGCGTCGGCAGCAGCCGCAGCTCGGTCGAACAGACCGACTGGCACGAGATCGGGGAGCAGCGATTTGCCCGAACCATCGCGGACGCGCTGGAGGCTCTGGCGCGGGATCGCGACATCCCGGGCTTCGTCATCGTTGCCCCGCCGCGCGCACTTGCGGATTTGCGCCGCGCATTCGACGCCCATGTGAGAGCCCGCATCATCGCCGAAATCGACAAGGATCTGACCAGCCATCCGGTCGAGGACATCGAACGGCGCCTGACGGCGGCATAGCGCCATTCCAGCAGTAAAGTTTCCGTTTCCGGAAACTATCTGTTGCCAACAGGACCGGCCGTGATAGTTTCCGATACAAGAAACTATTTGCGAGAGCCGATGGCACTGATCCTTTATATCCACCCGCTGGCGTCGTTCTGTCACAAGGTGCTCATCGCGCTTTACGAGAACGCCATCCCGTTCCGTTCAGAGACCGTCGATTTCAGCAATCCCGCGTCGGCGTCCGCGCTGCTGGAGCGCTGGCCGGTAGGCAATATCCCGGTCCTGCATGACGGAGCGGCCGGGCGCATCATCCCGGAAACCAGCATCATCATCGAATATCTCCAGCAGAACTATCCCGGCCCCGCACCGCTTTTGCCGTCCGATACCGAGGCGCGTTTGCAGGTGCGGCTGTGGGATCGCTTCTTCGATCTCTACGTCAGCACGCCAATGCAGAAGATCGTGACGGATCGCATCCGGCCCAGCGGTCAAAACGATCCGCATGGAGTCGCCAGTGCCCGCGCGACGCTCGACACGGCCTATGCAATGATCGAGCGGCAACTGTCCGGTCAGCCATGGGCCACCGGAGAGACTTTCACGATGGCGGACTGTTCGGCGGCCTCCGCGCTGTTCTTCGCGTTCATCGTGCATCCATTCACCGCCGGTCAGACCAATCTTCAGACTTATCTGGACCAGCTTCTGGCGCGGCCTTCGATCAGACGAACGATCGGCGAGGCACGGCCTTTCTTTGAAATGTTTCCCTACAGGGACGCCATGCCTGCACGCTATCTTGCAATCTGACCGTGGGGATTCGCATGCCGGCATCGCAACAGCTCGATCACATGTTCCATGCCCTCGCCGATCCGTATCGCAGAAGCATGGTTGAGCGGCTGAGCCGCGGCCCCGCTTCGGTGAAGCAACTGGCAGACCCGATGGAGATGGCGCTGCCATCCGCGGTGAAGCACCTCAGGATACTGGAGGAAGGCGGCCTCGTGGCCTCAAAAAAGGCCGGGCGCGTCCGCACCTACACCATCAAGCCGCAGGCGCTCGCCTCGATCGGGCGATGGGTGAAGCAACGTGAGACGGCAATGAACCAGGCTTTCGACCGACTGGCGCAGGCGATAGCCGATTTTCCCGAACAGGACGGCAAATGAAGAACCAGCCCGTGGACCACGCGACTTTTGTTGTCGAGCGCATGTTGCCGGGACGCCCGCCCCATGCCTTTCGCTTCTGGTCCGAATTCGATCTGAAGCGCAAATGGACGTCATGCCACCCCGACTGGACGGTGCTCGAAGACAGTTTCGATTTCCACATCGGCGGATCGGAAGTTGTTCGCTGGCGCACCGCCGAGGGCGAGACGCGCGGATTCCGCGCGCACTATTTCGATATCGTGCCCGGCGAGCGGATCGTCTACGCGTATGAGATGACGCTCAACACGCAGCGGCTGTCGGTGTCGCTGGCGACGGTGGTGTTCGCCGCAGACGGCGCACAGACCCGGATGACTTTCACCGAGCAGGCTGCCGCGCTGGATGCCGCTGCCGGACTCGAGATGCGGGCCTCCGGGACCAGCAGCGGGTTCGACCGGCTGGCGGCGATCATGGAGCGGGAGCAGTCCCCGCTGCACTAATGAACGTCAGTCCGTGAACACCACGGTCTTGCGACCGTTGAGGATCACGCGGTCCTCGAGATGATAGCGGATCGCGCGGGCGAGCACCCGGCGCTCGATGTCCGCGCCCTTGCGCACGAGCCCTTCCGGCGAGTCGCGATGGCTGATGCGCTCGATATCCTGCTCGATGATCGGGCCTTCGTCGAGATCGCTGGTGACATAATGCGCGGTCGCGCCGATCAGCTTGACGCCGCGCTCATGCGCCTGATGGTACGGCTTGGCGCCCTTGAACCCCGGCAGGAACGAGTGGTGGATATTGATGCAGCGGCCCGACAGCTTGCCTGCGAAGTCCTCCGACAGCACCTGCATGTAGCGCGCCAGCACGACGAGATCGGTCTTCGTCTCCTGGATGATTTTCCAGACCGCGCCTTCCTGCTCGTCCTTGGTCGCGCGCGTCACCGGCAGATGATGAAACGGGATGCCTGCGAAATCGAGCCCGGCGTAAGTCTCCAGCGGATGGTTGGAGACGATCGCAGTCGGGGTCATCGGCAGTTCGCCGCGCCGCCAGCGATAAAGAATGTCGGCAAGGCAGTGATCGAATTTCGACACCATCAGCAGCACGCGCTGCTGCACGGCGCGGTCGCGCAACTGCCAGACCATGTCGAACGGCTTCGCCATCACGCCGAACCCGGCCTGAAGCGCGGCGAGGTCCGCCTTCGCGGCAGGCGAATCGAAGCTCACCCGCATGAAAAACCTGCCGGTCTCGGTGTCGCTGTATTGCTGCGCGTCGAGAATGTTCTGACCGTTGGCGAACAGGAAGGTGGAGACCGCCGACACGATGCCGGGGCGGTCCGGGCAGGACAGGGTCAGGACGAATTGCTGTGCGGACATGGGGGATTTTTTCGGTTTGGGACAGCGGACGGCGGGCGGAGCCCTCCTCTAACATCCGCGCAACAATTTCGCCAATCCCGCATGCAAAACAGGCTGGCATGGGGGTCATGGGAGCAATAGGCTGCGCCTCATCACATTCGCCGCAAACGGGTCCATATGGCTGGCAGGCTTGAAGGTTATCGCATTCTGATTCTGGAAACGCGCGAGGAAGCGCAGTTTTCGCGCCTGCTGCAGGAACAGGGCGCCAATGTGCTGCAATGTCCGATGTTCACCATCCGCGATGCACCGGACCCCGCCCCGGTTGACGCCTGGATCAGGCTGTTCATCGCCAAACCGTTCGACGATCTGGTGCTGATGACCGGCGAAGGCCTGCGGCGCATGATGAAGGTCGCGCAGCGCATCGGCCTTGATCAGGATTTCATTGCCGCCATTGCCAAAGCGAAGCGGTACGCGCGCGGTCCCAAGCCGGTGCGCGCGCTGCGCGAGATCGGCCTCGAGGCCAATGTGCAGACCGAGACGCCGACGTCCGAGGGCGTCGCCGCCATGCTGGCGCAGCAGGACCTGAAAGGCCACCGCGTCGGGCTGCAGCTTTATCCCGACAAGGACCACAGCAAACTGATCGGCGCGATCACCTCGTATGGCGCGACGGTCGAAACCGTGCTGCCCTACATCTATGACGGACAGGCGGCGGACACCAATATCGTTGCCGCAATTGACGAGATGGCGCAGCGCCGCGTCGATGCCATCGCGCTGACGAGTTCCGGCCAGGTGCGGCGTCTGGTCGACGTCGCGCGAGCGCACAATTGCGAAGACAAACTGCGCGCGGGGCTCGCACAGACGCCGGTGGCGTCGGTCGGCCCCGTAGTGTCCGACGAACTGAAAGCCTATGGCCTGCGCACCGACATTTATCCCGCCAACGAATCCTTTTTCATGAAGCCGCTGATCAGCGCGATGGCAACAGTTCTGAATGCATCGCCGCCACGTCTGCAAAACGCAGCACGGTCCCGCTGAATAGAGCATGGCTCCCGGCTTTGCCGAACGCGGCCACCCTTGCTAAGACAACCGGAAAAGATGCGCGCACGATTGTTGTGCGCCGCAAATAGACCGGGGTGGATATGCCGAACTTGCCACTGTCAGGGGTGCGCGTTGTTGAACTCGGATCGGGCGATACGCTCGGCTATTGTGGCAAGCTGTTTTCGGATTTCGGCGCAGAGGTCATCAAGATCGAACCGCAGGGCGGCGATCCCGGCCGCCGCATTCCGCCGCTGACCGATGCAGGCGGCGGACAGCGCGAGAGCCTCACCTTCGCCTGGCTTAACACCAACAAGCAGAGCATCATCGCCGATCCCGAAACGCCGGACGGCGCGAGCCGGATTCTCGACCTGCTCGCCGGCGCTGATCTGCTGCTGGATGCGCGGCATCCAGATGAGATCAAGGCGTCGCAGATTTCGCACGACCGCCTGCGCAAGGCCGATCCCGGCCTCGCGATCACCGCGATCTCATGGTTCGGCGAGCATGGCCCCTATCGCAACTATCTCGCCACCGACTCGGTGTGCCGCAGTCTCGCGGGCCTCGTGAAACTCGTCGGCCCTGTCGAAGGCCCGCCGGTGCTGCCGCGCGACGGCCAGATCGGCGTGGTCGGCGGACTGACCGCGTTCATTCCGAGCCTTGCAGGTCTTTACGGACACGAACACGGCGCGCGCCGCTTCGCCGTCAACAATCTCGAAGCAATGCTTCATATCAGCGAGTTCGACACCGGACTGGCGCTGGAATCCGGCTTCACCCGCCCGCGCCCCGGCATCAATCGCTTCGGCCGCGGCTATCCGTCCGGCAACTTCGTCACCAAGCATGGCTGGCTCGGCGTCACGGTGGTCACGCCTGCACAGTGGGTCGCGTTCTGCAAGATGCTCGACATGCCTGAGCTTGGCGCCGATCCGAAATATTCGGCGACCATCGGCCGCTTCATGCATGCGGACGAACTGAAGGCGATCATCACACCGGCGCTCTTGAAGAAGACTGCGCTGGAATGGTTCGAGATGGGCATCGAGCTGCGGCTGCCGCTTGCGGTGGTGCCCGACATGAAAGAACTGCTGGAACAGGACGTGCACCGCGAACGCGGCGCGTTCGGCACGGTCGAGATAGGCACCGCGTCGTTCGAAGGTCCGGTGCTGCCGCAATATCTGACCCGCTCACGGCCCAAGCCCAACGGACGCGCGCCGCTCCTTGGCGCAGACGACAACACGACCCTGCCCGCGCATCAGCGCAAGGCCACGCGCGCGGCAACCACGCAGGATGCGCTGCCGCTGAAAGGCCTGCGCATCATCGATCTCACCATGGGCTGGGCTGGGCCGACCGCGACGCGCCAGATGGGCGATCTCGGCGCGGACATTATTAAAGTGGAGTCGTGCCAGTATCCGGACTGGTTCCGCGGCACCGACACGCGCCCGCCCTATCATGAGGAGCGGACCTACGAGAAGACCTACTGGTTCCAGATGAACAACCGCAACAAGCGCGGCATCACGCTGGACCTCACCACCGAGACCGGCCTTTCGCTGCTCAAGCGGCTGATGAAGGACGCCGATGCGGTGATCGACAATTACGCCGCCGACGTGATGCCGCGTCTCGGCCTCAGTGTCGAAAACATTCTAAAGATCAATCCGCGGCTCATCGTGGTCACCATGCCCGCTTTCGGCATGACAGGGAAATGGAGCGGCGTACGCGCCTATGGCTCGACGCTGGAACAAGCCTCCGGTTTGCCGTCAGTGACCGGTGGCCCGGACGATCCGCCGGTGATGCTGCATGCGGCGATCGGCGATCCGATCGGCGGACTGAACGGCGCCGCCGCCCTACTGCTCGGCTTCATGCAACAGCGCAAGACGGGCGAAGGCCAGCACATCGATCTCAGCCAGGTCGAATGCATGCTGCCGATGGTTGCGCCGTCGATCCTCGAACAATCGGCCACCGGCGCGACAAGCCCGCGCATCGGCAACCGCCATCCGCAGTATGTGCCGAACGGATGTTTCCCGACGCTCGGCATCGATCAGTGGCTGACGCTCGCAGTCCGTAACAATGACGAGTGGAAGGCGCTCTGCGGCGTGATGCGGCGCGCGGACCTCGCCAACGATCCCGCGCTCGCCAGCGTGGAAGGTCGGCGCGAACATGAAGATTCGATCGAAGTCGCGATCCGTCACTGGCTTGCCGATGTGCGCCCCGACATTGCGATGGTGACATTGCAGAAGGCCGGCATTCCCGCGGGCATCGCGAAACTGCCGCAGGATCTCGCCAGCGATCCGCATCTGCTCAAGACCGGACACTGGCAGCCGAGCGACCGGCCGTTTATGGGTCCGCATCTGTTGCCGTCGGTCGCCTATCGCGAGGGCGATTCAGAATTGCCCTATCCGATCACCCATCTCGCGCCGACGCTGGGCCAGCACAATCACGAAGTGCTGCGTGAGGTGCTTGGTCTCAGCGATGCCGAGATCGCCGAGCTTGCGCGCAACGAAATCATCGGCACCGAGGCGACCTTGCCGAAACCGAAGAAGAAAAAGACCGAGGGCAAGACCGCGAGTGCGGCGAGTTAGGAGCTTCGTCGCTCCCCTGTCGTCATTGCGAGCGAAGCGAAGCAATCCATTCTTCGAAAAGGCTGGATTGCTTCGTCGCTTACGCTCCTCGCAATGACGGATGAGTTTCGTTCACCGCCCCATAAACTGCATCACCACCTCGCGGCTGTGCGGACGCGCGCGGTGCTCGATCAGATAGATCGCCTGCCAGGTGCCGAGCGCGAGCGCGCCGTTGATCACCGGGATTTGCAGGCTGACCGAGGTCAGCATGGTCTTGATATGCGCCGGCATGTCGTCCGGGCCTTCGACGGTGTGACGCCAGCCGCCATCGGCGGGCGCGAGACGCCGCAGCGAGGTGAGCAAATCCGCCAGCACATCTGGATCGGCATTCTCCTGAATGGTCAGGGATGCGGACGTATGCCGGATGAACAATGTCACGGTCCCTGTCGCACCGCCGCTCTGCGCCAGAAACCGCGCGACCTCGTGCGTGATGTCGATGAAGCCTTCGCCCCGCGTCGGCACTGTCAGCGTCGCGCTGGCGATGGTTTCAACCTCGGTGACAACAACCGGCGTCTGCTTCATGTCTGCTTTCCCGGCCTCATTGTTGCTCAAAGCCGTGCGATTGTCGCCGCATCGAATTCGCCGCCGTAGTATTTGTCGAGAGCTGCGGCGAAGTCTGCATTGTCGGCAGCAGCCCTGGCGAACAGTGTCATCGACGATTTGAATTTCATGTCGTCGGGCGACCCCAGGATCGCATGGATATCCTTGCCGGCAACCGCGTTCACCAGCCGCGTGCATTCGCGCAGCCTCGGCCCGAGCAGCGGATGTTCCAGGTAAGCCACCGCCTCCGCGCGCGAACCGATGGCATACCTTTGCGCCATTGCGCTATGCCCGAGACCTTCGATCTGCGGAAAGATGAACCACATCCAGTGGCTCTGCTTGCGGCCCGCGCGCAGCTCCGACACCACGCGCGGATAGACCGGCTGCTGTGCCTCGACAAAACGCTGAAGATCGTAGGTATCGCTCATCGCCATTCCAGAACGACAGGTAAGCAACCAACGAGCGATGTCATCGGCCGTTCCGTTTCGCTCTGCGGAATCGGACTACGGAGACCGCTCGTCCAGGTACGCCTGGTAGGCGAGCTTCATCCCGTCATCGAGGGAGGTCGAGGCCCGCCATCCAAGCCTGGCGAGTTTGCCAACATCGAGCAGCTTGCGCGGCGTGCCGTCGGGCTTCGAAGTGTCGAACACGATCTTACCGGTGTAGCCGACGGTCCGGGCGACGACATGCGCGAAATCGGCGATGGAAATATCTTCTCCGGAGCCGACGTTGATCAGGCCGCCCTCGGAATAATTTTTCATCAGGTGGATCGACGCGTCGGCCATGTCGTCGACATAGAGAAACTCGCGGCGCGGCGTGCCGGTGCCCCATACCACCACTTCCGGCGCGCCGGTTTCCTTCGCTTCATGAAAGCGGCGGATCAGCGCTGCGACAACATGGCTGTATTCGGGATGATAGTTGTCGCCGGGGCCGTAGAGATTGGTCGGCATGATGCTGATGAAGTCGCTGCCGTACTGATCGCGATAGGCTTCCGCCATCTTGACGCCGGCGATCTTGGCGATCGCATAGGGCTCATTGGTCGGCTCGAGCGTATCCGTCAGCAGCGAATCCTCGCGCAGCGGCTGCGGCGCCAGTTTCGGATAGATGCAGGAAGAGCCGAGAAACAGTAGCTTTTCGACACCCTGCACATGAGCTGCGTGGATGACGTTGGTCGCGATCAGCAGATTCTCGTAGATGAATTCCGCGCGCAGGGTGTTGTTGGCGACGATACCGCCGACCTTTGCCGCCGCATGGAATACAACCTGCGGACGCATCGCCGCAAACCAGCGGTTGGTCGCCGCCTGATCCAGCAGATCGAGTTCTTTGCGGGAAACGGTGAGGATTTCGACGTTTTCGCGCGCAAGCCGGCGCACCAAGGCGCTGCCGACCATCCCGCGATGGCCTGCCACAAAAACGCGCTTGCCTTTCAGATCAAACGGAAGGGCAGCCACGGGCAACCCCAAACCGCGGCCGCGCCGGCCGCAACTCTTCCATCAACGCTGGCATACAAAATCCCCGCTCGCGAAATCACCAAAGAGCAGTTCGGAGAAAAATACAACTGTCACCCAGCGCAATTTTGCGCGGGCTGACTGCGGGTGCGGGACGGTTCGGCGCCCTATCACGTGCGCGCCGGGACAGGCAAATTAAGCATTCTCCATCCTGCCCAAGACCGGGGCTTGCAGCCTGCGGGCCCTTGGACCACAATCCGCCGCACGAAATGGCCGCGGACGGCACAAGATCAAAATCCTCAGATCAGGATCTTGTCCGCCCACTCAAACAGGCTGTTCTCAAAGAGAATTTAGGGAGATGAGAATGCGTAAATTGATGATGGCTGCGGCGTTCGCACTGCCCATGCTAGGCGGAGCGGCGATGGCGCAGGACACCGTGAAAATCGGCTATATCGACCCGCTCTCGGGCGGCGGCGCCAGCGTCGGCGAAGTCGGCCTCAAGACCTTTCAGTATCTGGCCGATGAACTGAACGCCAAGGGCGGCATTCTCGGCAAGAAGGTCGAAATCGTTCCGCTCGACAACAAGACCAACCCGCAGGAAAGCTTGATCCAGGCCCAGAAGGCCATCGACTCCGGCGTGCGTTACCTCACCCAGGGCAACGGCTCTTCCGTGGCCGGCGCGCTGAGTGACTTCGTCACCAAGTACAATGAACGCAACCCCGGCAAGGAAGTGCTTTACTTCAACTACGCCGCGGTAGACCCCATCCTCACCAACGACAAGTGCAGCTTTGCGCACTTCCGCTGGGACGCGAATTCCGACATCAAGATGGAAGCCCTCACCAACTACATGAAGGGCGTTCCCTCCATCAAGAAGCTGTACCTCATCAATCAGGATTATTCGTTCGGCGAATCCGTGCGCACCACGGCGCGTGCGATGCTGAAAGAAAAGCGTCCTGACATCGAGATCGTCGGCGACGAAAAGCACCCGCTGCTGAAGATCACCGACTTCGCGCCTTACATTGCGAAGATCAAGGCGTCGGGCGCCGACACCGTGATCACCGGCAACTGGGGCCAGGACTTCGCACTGCTGCTGAAGGCCGCGGCTGACGCCGGGCTCAAGGTGGGCTGGTACACCTACTACGCAGGCGGCGCCGGTGGCCCGACCGCGATCAAGCAGGGCAACCTCAACGATCAGGTGTTCACGATCGTCGAAGGCTACGCCAACATCGACCACAAGGAATCGATCGAGTTCGAGAAGGCCTTCCGCGCCAAGTACGCCGGCCAGACCTTCTGGTACCCGCGCGCAGCGAACGAAATGCGGATGTTCGCGGCGGCGGCCGAGAAGGCCAAATCGCTTGAGCCCGTAAAGGTCGCTGCAGCCCTCGAAGGCCTGGAATTCGAGGTCTTCACCGGCGGCAAGGGCGTCATGCGCAAGGACGACCACCAGTTCTTCCAGCCGATGTATGTCGCCCAGTTCGGCGAGCTGAAGAACAAGGAGCCCTTCGACGAAGAGAAGACCGGCTGGGGCTGGAAGGGTGTCGCCAAGATCGATACCGACAAGACCATCCTGCCGACCACCTGCAAGATGACCCGCCCATAAGAGGTCACTGCAAGCTGGCTTCTTTCGCCAACTAGTTGTGTTCGCCCCGGCGCCTGCCGGGGTGAACACGAGACCTTCACGTATCCGGGGGGAGTGCTGGGGTCGTGCTCGAGCTCATCGTCATATCCACGTTGAACAGCGTCCTGTTCGGGATGCTGCTGTTCCTGATGGCCAGCGGCCTGACGGTCATCTTCAGCATGCTCGGCGTGCTGAACTTCGCGCATGCGAGCTTCTATATGCTCGGCGCATTCTTCGGATTTCAGATCAGCCGGTGGTTCGGGTTCTGGCCTGCCCTGCTGATCGCACCGATCCTCGCGGGCATCATCGGCGCGGGCGTCGAGCGCTACGGCCTGCGCCAGGTTCACCGCAACGGCCATGTCGCCGAACTGCTGTTCACCTTCGGTCTCGCCTTCGCGATCGAGGAGGTGGTGCAGATCATCTGGGGCAAGAGCCCGGTCGATTTCCGCGTGCCGCCGCTGCTCGATTTCCCGGCCTTCACGATCTTCTCGACCAACTACCCCGCCTACAAGATGTTCATGCTGCTGGTGTCGATCGCCATCTTCATCGCGCTGCTGGTCGTGCTGAAGCGGACGCGGGTCGGCATGATCGTTCAGGCCGCCCTCACCCATCCGCACATGGTCGGCCATCTCGGCCACAACGTCGGACGCATCTTCATGATGGTGTTCGGCGTCGGCACCGCGCTCGCCGCAGTCGCCGGCGTGATCGCAGGCCCCGCGCTGGTCACCCAGTCGAACATGGCCGGTCTTCTCGGACCCATCCTGTTCGTGGTCGTGGTGGTTGGCGGGCTCGGCTCGCTGCCGGGCGCATTCATCGCCTCGCTTCTGATCGGCTTCGTGCAGACCTTCGCGGTGTCGATGAACGGCTCGCTCTCGGAAGTGTTCGGGCCGCTCAGCCCGGCATGGTCGTCAACATGGGTGGCTGATATCTGGAACGTCACTGTGGCGCAGATCGCGCCGATCATGCCCTATGTGCTGCTGGTGCTGATCCTCGCGCTCCGTCCGATGGGTCTTTTGGGGACGCGTGAAACATGAGCAACATCACCTCACGCGCCGCGCCGCCGCCACCGACCGCTGCCGACAATCTCAAGTTCTACGGACTGTGGGCTGCCGTCGCCATTTTCCTGCTGGTGCTGCCGAAGGTCTTCGGCTCGGGCGGCGCCCTGACGACATTCAGCCTGATCGGCATCTCGATCATCTTTGCGCTGTCCTACAACATCCTGCTCGGCCAGACCGGCATGCTGTCGTTCGGCCACGCGGTCTATTACGGCCTCGGCGGCTTCCTCGTCATTCACGCCATCAACATCATCGGCGCCAACAAGTGGGCGATCCCGCTGCCGCTGGTGCCGCTGATCGGCGGACTCACGGGTCTTGTGTTCGCGATCCTGCTCGGCTGGGTGTCGACACAGCGCTCAGGCACTGCATTCGCCATGATCTCCCTCGGCGTCGCCGAACTGGTCGCCTCCTCCGCGCTGATCCTGCGGACGTTCTTCGGAGGCGAAGCCGGCATCTCGGCCAACCGCACCAAGCTGCTGAGCTTCTTCGGCTGGAACTTCGGCCCGCAAATCCAGATCTACTATCTGGTCGCGGCCTGGACGCTGATCTGCATGATCGCGATGTATGCGCTGACCCGCACGCCGCTGGGACGGATGTGCAACGCGGTTCGCGACAACCCGGAACGCGTGCAGTTCGTCGGCTACGATCCGCATGTGGTCCGCTATATCGCGTTCTGCTTCTCGGGCTTCTTTGCCGGCATCGCAGGGTCGCTCGCCGCCATCAACTTCGAGATCGCGAACTCTGCCTATCTCGGCGCGGTGCAGTCCGGCACGGTGCTGTTCGCGGCCTATATCGGCGGCATCGGGTTCTTCATCGGCCCGATCGTCGGCGCGATCTTCGTCACGATTCTCTCGCTCGGCCTGAGCGACCTGACGACGGTCTGGCAGCTCTACTTCGGCCTGTTCTTCATCGCGGTGGTGATGTACGCGCCCGGCGGCATCACCGGCCTTTTGATGATGCATCGCCCGCTCATCAGGGGCGGCACACTCGGCAGCGTGCTGCCGTCCTATGCCGTGGCGCTGGTCCCCACGCTTGCGCTGATGATCGGACTGATGCTCGGGATCGAATCTATCGTGCACTACACGATGAATCCGATGGAAGATCCGAACATCAAGGCGTTCGGCATTCCGTTCAATGCCGCAAGCCCGATCACATGGGCCGTGTCGCTGATCCTGATCGTCGGCGGCTTCATCGTCTCGCGGATGACATGGAAGCGGGTCGCCGTGGCCTGGGACGAGGCGCTGACCGTAGCACGTGCGAAGGAGTTGGCGGCATGACCTCGGACGTGAAACCCAACGCCATCGAAATCCGCGACGTTCAGAAGAGCTTCGGCATCACCAAGGTGATCCGTGACCTCAACCTGAAAGTGGCGCAGGGCGAACGCCATGCCCTGATCGGCCCGAACGGCGCCGGCAAATCGACCACGTTCAATCTCATCAGCGGCTACATGGCGCCGACCAGCGGCGAAGTCCTGATGCGCGGCGAGCGCATCGACGGCCTCGCGCCCTACCAGATCAACCGGCGCGGCCTGTCGCGCAGCTTCCAGGTCACCAACGTCTTCGCCAACATGACGGTGTGGGAAAACCTGCGCTGCGCCGTGCTGTGGGCGACGGGACATAAATACGCGTTCTGGAAAAGCGTCGACAAGCTGCCGGAAGTGCGCGAGCGCACCGCGCAGATTCTGGAAGACATCAACCTCACCTCGCGGCGCGACATCCCGGCCGGTCTTCTGACCTATGCGGAACAGCGCGCGCTGGAAATCGGCATCACGATCGCGGGCGGCGCCGACGTCATCCTGCTGGATGAACCGACCGCCGGCATGAGCCATGCCGAGACCGAGCGCGCGGTGGATCTGATTCGCCGCCTCACCGTCGGCAAGACGCTGCTGATCGTCGAGCATGACATGAGCGTGGTGTTCGGCCTCGCCGACCGCATCTCCGTGCTGGTCTACGGCCATATCATCGCGTCGGGAACGCCCGAGGAAATCCGTAACAGCCCGAAGGTCAAGGAAGCCTATCTCGGCGAGGAGGCTGCCTGATGTTGGAAGTCCAGGATCTGCACGCCTATTACGGCAAAAGCCACATCCTCCAGGGCGTCGATATGCATATCGGCGCCGGCGAGGTCGTCAGTCTGCTCGGGCGCAACGGCGTCGGACGCTCGACCACGGTCAAGGCGATCATGGGCGAGGTGCCGCCGCACGGCGTCATCAAGTTCAAGGGCCAGGAGATTGCCGGCCTGCCGAGCTACAGGATCGCGCATCTCGGGCTTGGCTACGTTCCCGAACATCGCGACATCTTCCCCGGCCTCACCGTGCGGCAGAACCTGCTGCTCGGGATCAAGGACACCAAGCGTCCGGGCAAGTGGAAGCTCGAGGACATGCTCGAGATGTTCCCCAACCTCAAGGCGCGCGCCGATACGGCCGCAGGCGTGCTGTCCGGCGGCGAAAAGCAGATGCTGACCATCTGCCGGACGCTGATGGGCGATCCCGAACTCATCATGATCGACGAGCCGACCGAAGGTCTGGCGCCGCTGATCGTGCAGCAGGTCGGCGACCTGATCGCGGAAATCGCCAAGCGCGGCGTGGCGATCCTTCTCGTCGAGCAGAAGCTCTCCATCGCCATGCGCATCTCCCATCGGCTTTACGTCATGGGCCATGGACGGATCGTGTTCGAGGGCACCCCGGCCGAGCTCAAGGCCAATCAGGCCATCCGCAAGGAATGGCTCGAGGTGTGATATCGTCCGCCCCGCGGCGTAGAAATTACGCCGCGGAATTGCGGATGCATTCGCATGAGGACTGAACAAAGCGTTCTGCGCCTGTCGATCGCCGTGACCCTGGCTCTCGCCGGGATGGGGATTCTGTTCGGCCTTCTGTCGGGCTCCTACGCGATTGTTTTCGACGGCGTCTATGCGCTGATCGACGCTGTGATGACGATCCTCGCGCTGCTGGTGTCCAACCTGATCGCGGCATCCACGCGCGAAGGCGGCTCCAAATCCCGGTTCATCGCGCAGTTCACCATGGGCTTCTGGCATCTGGAGCCGATGGTTCTCGGCCTGAACGGCATCCTGCTGATCGGCGCAGCGATCTATGCGCTGATCACCGCCATCGGCAGCCTGCTGGCGGGAGGGCGCGAACTCGCCTTCGATCAGGCGATTATCTACGCCATCGTGATAACGCTCGCCGCAATCGGCATGGCGATCTTCGACCTCAGGGCCAACCGGACCATCCGGTCCAACTTCGTCGCCCTCGACGCCAAAGCATGGATGATGTCGGCGGCGCTGACGGCCGCCCTGCTCGCGGCTTTTGTCTTCGGCTACATGATTCAGGGCACCAGCCTGAAATGGATGTCGCCCTATATCGACCCCGCCGCGCTGGCGATCGTCTGTCTGATTGTCATTCCAATCCCGATCGGCACCGTGCGTCAGGCGCTGGCGGACGCCCTGCTGGTCACGCCGCCCGATCTGATGCAGCACGTCGAAGAGATCGCCCGGCAGATCGTGCTGCGCTATCAGTTCCTGTCCTACCGGGCCTATGTCGCGCGCGTCGGCCGTGGCCGGCAGATCGAGTTGTACTTCATCGTTCCGGCCGGCCTGCCGCCCAAGCGTCTCGAGGAATGGGACAAGATCCGCGACGAGATCGGCGAGGCCATCGGCAACGACACGCCCGACCGCTGGCTGTCGATTGTGTTCACAACTGATCTGGAATGGGCGGAGTGAAGCCGTGCCGCTTCGCCCTACTCCCCATATCCGCGCAGCCGCTCCAGATCGACCACCGTCACGCCGCCGTATTCGAGCCGGAGCAGCCCTTCCTTCTCCAGCGTCTTGAGGCACTGGTTGGCGTTCTGCCGCGAGATGCCGGAGATGGCGCCGAGCTCTTCCTGCGTGATGTCGAGATGGCGCGAATGATCCGGATACAGGATCGGATTGAACAGCGACGCGATCGAGCGCGCGAGGCGCGCCTTCGCATCCAGCATCCGGCCGTATTCGACCAGGCCCATGAACTGCCCGAGGCGCTCGTTCAACAGCCCCACCAGAAAGCGGTTGAACGCCACGCTGTTCTCGAACAGCCAGAAGAAGGTGGCGCGGTCCATCAGCGCCAGGCGCGTGTCGCGCAGGGCCACCGCGTCATAACGCCTCGCCTCGTTCTTGAGCACGGTTCCTTCGCCGAACCAGGCGCCGTTGGTCATGCCGGTGAAGCTGACCGCCTTGCCGTCGCGCGAACCGGTGCCGATCCGCACCAGCCCAGTGACCACGCCCATCCAGTATTCGAAATGATCCCCGCGCATGCAGATGAATTCGTTCGCGCCGAAGGATTTCTCGATCACGCCAGCACGCGCGACTTCGATTTCCCGCTCGTTCAGGCCGCGCGACCAGACCGCAATGCGCTTGAGGTATTCCGCAGAAACCATGCTGTCTCGATCGTCCCCTCGCGTCATGCTGCGACGCAGTAAACCGTCCTTTGGTATACCGCGCACGCTGTGAAATTGCCCAATGAATTGTCAGGCACAAGACATTTCAATGTCGCGGATTGCCGTAAGGACGGCTACGGCAAATGCGTCCTGCGGCGCAAAACATCAATAGTAGAATGGCTTGCCAGGGCCCCCCGGTATAGGATCGGGCCCGTGGTTATCGGACCATAGATAAAGAGCGCGCCAAGCGCCGTATCTGGGAGGAATTGAGTGGCTTACGCATTGGAGGTGCGGGGGGTCTCACTACGGTTCGGCGGCGTGCGCGCCCTGACCGATGTGAGTTTCGGCGTCAACGAAGGCGAACTGTTTTCGATCATCGGCCCCAACGGCGCCGGCAAGACCTCGATCGTCAACTGCGTCTCCGGCCGCTACACCCCGACGGAAGGACAGCTTTTCTATCAGGGCCGCGATATCACGGGGCTGAAGCCGAATGCGCGTGCCGCGCTCGGCATCGGCCGCACGTTCCAGAATCTCGCGCTGTTCCACCATATGACCGTGCTCGACAACATCATGGTCGGGCGGCATCACCTCCTGAAAAACAATTTCATCACCGGCTCGCTCTACTGGCTGACCGGCGCGCGGCGCGAAGAACTCGAACACCGCCGCAAGGTGGAAGAGATCATCGACTTCCTCGACCTGCAGTCCGTGCGCAAGGCGACCGCAGGCACCCTCTCCTACGGCCTGCGCAAGCGCGTCGAACTCGCGCGCGCGATGGCGCTGGAGCCGAAACTCATTCTTCTCGACGAGCCGATGGCCGGCATGAACTTCGAAGAGAAGGAAGACATGGCCCGCTACATCGTCGATCTCAATGAAGAGTACGGGATGACGGTGATGATGATCGAGCACGACATGGGCGTCGTGATGGATATTTCCCACCGCGTCACCGTGCTGGATTTCGGCCGCAAGATCGCCGAGGGCCTGCCCGCCGACGTGCTGGACGATCCGCATGTGCGCAAGGCCTATCTCGGCGAGGAAGACGAAGTGCTCGATGCGCTCGACGACACCAATCCTGTCGCGGAGGCCACGGCATGATGGACTATGCAGGCCGCGTCGCACAGGCCGACACCTACCCCAAGATGCTGCGGCTCAATGCGGCGGAGCACGGCAACGAGATTGCGCTGCGCGAAAAGGACTTCGGTCTCTGGCGCGTGTTCACCTGGAACGACTATCAGAACCGCGTGCGTGATTTCACGCTGGGCATGGTTGAACTCGGCATCAAGCGCGGCGACGTGATCGGCATTATCGGCGACAACCGGCCGGACTGGGTCGCCGCTGAAATCGCGGCCCATGCCGTCGGCGGCATGTCGCTCGGCATGTACCGCGAGTCGCTGCCCGAGGAAGTGCTGTATCTCCTGACCTACGGCGAGACCAAGATCGTGTTCGCCGAGGACGAAGAGCAGGTCGACAAGCTGCTCGAACTCGGCGACCGCGCGCCGCATCTCAAGCACATCGTCTATTCCGATCCGCGCGGCATGCGCAAATACAACGATCCGCGCCTGCTCGACGCCGACAAGCTGGCGAAGATGGGCCGCGACCGCGCCGCGCGCGAGCCGCAGCTTTACGATCAACTGGTGGACGCGACCAAAGGCGATGACGTCGCCATTCTCTGCACGACGTCCGGCACCACATCGAACCCCAAGCTCGCCATGCTGGCGGCGGGCCGCGTGCTCCGCCACTGCGCGAACTATCTCGCCTTCGATCCCAAAGGCCCGGACGACGAGTACGTCTCGGTGCTGCCCCTGCCCTGGATCATGGAGCAGGTGTACGCGCTCGGCAAAGGTCTGCTCTCGCGGATGAAGGTCAACTTCGTCGAAGAGCCGGACACGATGATGAACGACTTCCGCGAGATCGCGCCGACCTTCGTGCTGTTTGCACCGCGCATCTGGGAAGCCATTGCCGCCGATGTCCGCGCCCGCGTGATGGATGCCTCGCCGCTCAAGCAGCGGCTTTACGATATCGGCATGAAATCGGGCCTTGCCGCGCTGGCCGAAGGCAAGCATTCGGCGCTGGCCGACACCCTGCTGTTCCGCGCCCTGCGCGACCGCCTCGGCTTTTCGCGGCTGCGTTCCGCGGCCACCGGCGGCGCGGCGCTGGGTCCTGACACCTTCAAGTTCTTCCGCGCCATGGGCGTGCCGCTGCGCACGCTTTACGGCCAGACCGAAACGCTGGGCGCGTTCACGCTGCACAAGCCCGACGAGGTCGATCCCGACACCACCGGCGTGTCGATGGCTGACAGTATCGAGATCGAAATCCGCGATCCCGACATCAACGGCGTCGGCGAGATCGTGGTGCGCCATCCGAACATGTTCTCCGGCTACTACAAGAACGAGGCGGCCACCGCCGTCGATATGCGCGACGGCTGGATGCATTCCGGCGACGCCGGCTACTTCAACAAGGCGAAGCAGCTTGTGGTCATCGACCGCATCAAGGATCTGGCGCAGACCTCGCGCGGCGACCGTTTCTCGCCGCAATACATCGAGAACAAGCTGAAGTTCTCGCCCTATGTCGCCGAAGCCGTGGTGCTGGGCGACGGGCGCGACTATCTCGCGGCCATGCTCTGCATCCGCTTCTCCATCGTCTCGAAGTGGGCGGAGAAGAACCGGCTGTCCTTCACGACGTATACCGACCTCTCCTCGCGGCCCGAGACCTATGAGCTGCTGCGCAAGGAAGTCGAGGCGGTCAACGCCACGCTGCCGCCGGCGCAGCGCATCTCCAAGTTCCTGCTGCTCTACAAGGAACTCGATGCCGACGACGGCGAACTGACACGCACCCGCAAGGTCCGCCGCACCGTCATCAACGAGAAGTATGGCGACATCATCAACGCCATCTATGGCGACAGACCCGACATCGACATCGACACCGTGATCCGCTTCCAGGACGGCACCACCCAGCGCATCCGCTGCACCCTGCCGGTGATCGACCTTGAAGCCCGAAACAAGACGGCGGAGGCCGCCGAGTGAACACCCAGCTTCTGATCCAACTCCTCATCAACGGCCTTGTCGTCGGCACCCTCTATGGCGTCGTCGCCATGTCGTTCGTGCTGATCTACAAGGCCACGCAGGTGGTCAACTTCGCGCAGGGCGAACTGCTGCTGATCGGCGCATGGGTGTGCTGGTGGCTGCTGACCAAATATCAGGTGCCGTTCTATCTCGGCATGCCGATCACGCTGGTGTTCATGTTCTTGTTCGGCATCGCGATCCAGCTCGTGATCCTGCGCCCGATGATCGGCGAGCCGATCATTTCGGTGATCATGGTGACCATCGCGCTGTCCACGGTGTTCTCGGCGCTGATGAAGTGGATGTTCGGCGTCAACCTGCAGCCGTTCCCGCGCATCTTCAACACCCAGCTCGTCAACATCTTCGGGCTTCAGGTGCAGACCGTCTACCTTCTCAGCCTCGCGGTCTCGGTGGCGATGATGGGCGGCATGGCGTGGTTCTTCAAGGTCTCGAAATACGGCCTTGCGATGCGCGCCACCGCGTTCAACCAGCAGGTCGCTCAGTCGCTCGGCATTTCGGTGAAGAGCGTGTTCGCGATGGCCTGGGCGATTTCCGCAACCGTGTCGGCGGTCGCCGGCGTCGTTGTCGCCGTGGTCAACGGCGTCTCGGCCGGCCTTGCCGCCTACGGCATCAAGGTGTTTCCGGCGGCGATCCTCGGCGGCCTCGACAGCGTCGGCGGCGCGGTGATCGGCGGCATCATCATCGGACTGCTTGAGAACCTCGCGCACTTCGTCGACAGCGAGTACCTGCACTGGGGCAATCTGTTCGAGATCGCGCCGTTCTACGCCCTCATCATCATCCTGATGATCAAGCCTTACGGCCTGTTCGGCACCAAAGACATCGAGCGTATCTGATCATGGCAGGCCAGACCCTTCTCCCCGCAGGCGACTACCGCACCACGTACGCGGCCGACACCACCGTGTTTCCGACCACAACCAGCCGGAACATGATGATCCTCGGCATCGTGCTGATCTGTTTCGCGCCCTATGTGCTGAACGAATACAGCCTCAGCCTGCTGATCCAGATCGGCATCTTCGGCATCGCCGCCCTCGGCCTCAACATCGTGGTGGGCTTTACCGGACAGATCTCCATTGGCCATGCCGCCTTCTTCGGCTTCGGCGCGTTCACCTCGGCCTATGTGTCGAGCAAGCTGCACGTTCCGGTGTTCTTCGCCATTCCGCTGTCAGGCCTCGTGACCGCGCTGGTCGGGCTGATCTTCGGCCTCCCCGCCGCGCGGCTGAAGGGGCTTTACCTCGCGATCGCGACATTGGCCGCGCAGTTCATCCTGCTCGACTTCTTCTCGCGCGCCGAGTGGTTCACCGGTGGCAGCGTTCCGGCCCATGCCGATGCGTTCTCGATCTTCGGCAAGACCCTGCGCGGCGACCGGCAGTATTTCTATGTCGTGCTGGCCTATGTGATCGTCTGTTATCTGCTCGTCACAAACCTGATGCGGACCCGTGACGGGCGCGCGCTGGTCGCGGTGCGCGACCATTACCTGTCAGCCGAAATCATGGGCATCAACCTCACCAAATACCGAACACTTTCGTTCGGATTGGCTGCATTCTTCGCCGGCGTCGGCGGCGCGCTTTACGCGCATTATAATCAAGTCGTCTCCAACGAAGGTTTCGGCATCGACCGCTCGATCATCTTCCTCGCCATGATCATCATCGGCGGCATCGGTTCGATCATGGGCACGCTGCTCGGCACCGCCTTCATGGTGCTGCTGCCGGAATCGATGGAATGGATCAGCGCGGCGCTGAGCGGAAGCTCGATCGATCACGCGCTCGGACTCAAGAACAACATCGCTTTCTTGCGCGAGATGGCCATCGGCGTCATCATCATCATCTTTTTGATCTTCGAGCCGGATGGGCTTGCTCACCGGTGGCGGCAAATCAAGGCTTACTGGAAACTCTACCCGTTCTCGCATTGAGGTCGGAACGGGACAGACAATAAGAAGACCTCGAGAGGAAACCGGAGGATTACGCTTATGACCATGACGAAATTATTGAGTACAGCGTCACTCGCCCTGCTGCTCGGCGGCACCGCCGGCGTGGCTCAGGCGCAGGTTTCGCTGGGCCATCTCGCCGATTATTCCGGCGCGACATCCGATGTCGGAACACCGTACGGACAAGGCGTCGCCGACGCATACGCATGGATCAACAAGAACGGCGGCATCGGCGGAAAACCGGTGAAGATCGACACCGTCGATTACGGCTATCAGGTGCCGCGCGCGATCGCGCAGTACAAGAAGTGGTCGGGCGGCGACAAGGTCGCAGCGATCATCGGATGGGGAACGGCCGATACTGAAGCCCTCACCGGCTTCCTCGCCGAGGACAAGATCCCCGACATGTCGGCGTCGTATTCGGCGGCGTTGTCCGATCCGACAGGCGCAGGCGGCAAGGGCAAGGCAGCGCCCTACAATCTGTTCTACGGCCCGAGCTATTCCGACGCGCTGCGCGGCATGCTGACCTGGGCTGCGGACGACTGGAAGGCCAAGGGAAAATCCGGCAAGCCGAAGTACGTTCACATGGGTGCTAACCATCCATATCCGAACGCGCCGAAGGCCGCAGGTGAAGCGCTCGCCGCCGAACTCGGCTTCGAGGTGCTGCCGGCGATCGTGTTCGCACTCACACCGGGCGACTACAGCGCACAGTGTCTGACGCTGAAGAGCTCGGGTGCGAACTACGCCTATCTCGGCAACACCGCGGGCTCCAACATCTCCGTGCTGAACGCCTGCAAGGCCGCCGGCGTCGACGTGCAGTTCATGGGCAACGTCTGGGGCATGGACGAGAACGCCGCAAAGGCCGCGGGCGCGGCTGCTGACGGCGTCGTATTCCCGTTGCGCACGGCCGTTGCCTGGGGCGGCAACGCACCCGGCATGAAGACCGTGATGGAAATCTCCAAGATGTCCGATGCGGCCGGCACGACCTATCGGCCGGTGCACTACATCGCTGGCGTCTGCACCGCGCTGTACATGAAGGAAGCTGTCGAGTGGGCTGCCAAGAACGGCGGCGCGACCGGCGAGAACGTTCTCAAGGCCTTCCATCAGAAGAAGGATTGGGTGCCGGCCGGAATGGAAGGCGTCTGCAATCCCTCGACCTGGACCGATAAGGACCATCGCCCGACGCTGAAGGTCGACATCTATCGCATGAAGGTCTCCGGCGCGACCGACGCTTCGGTTGCCGACCTCGTCAAGGCCGGCACCATCAAGCTCGACAAGGTCAAGACCGTCGACCTGCCGCGCAAGAACGAATGGCTCGGCTGGTAAGCACTGCTCCCTCTCCCCGCTTTGCGGGGAGAGGGTTGGGGTGAGGGGCAGGACTTCGGTTCGGAACATGGCCCCTCACCCGAACCCTTCGCTACGCTCAGGCTTCGACCTCTCCCCGTAAACGGGGAGAGGTTCAGAAAACCCAGGACGACCGACGTGCAAACAGCCGCTGAACATAACGCCAGGCCAGCCCCGCTCACGACAGCCGCACCGCTGCTGGCCGTACGCAACATCGAAGTCGTTTACGACAACGTCATCCTCGTGTTGCGCGGACTGAGCCTCGACGTGCCGAAGGGTGCGATCGTTGCGCTGCTTGGCGCCAACGGCGCCGGCAAGTCGACCACGCTGAAGGCGATCTCGGGTCTGCTCAAGACCGAGGACGGCGAAGTCACCCGCGGCGAAATCGTGTTCGACGGCGAGCGGGTCGACGGCATCGATCCCGACAAGATCGTGCGCCGCGGAATTTTCCAGGTGATGGAAGGCCGCCGCATCATCGCCGACATGACCTCGCTGGAAAACCTGCGGCTCGGCGCGTTCACCCGCAGCGACAAGAACGTCGATGACGACATCGACATGGTCTACAAGTATTTCCCGCGCCTCAAGGAGCGCACAGGCCTCGCCGGTTATCTCTCCGGCGGCGAACAGCAGATGCTGGCAATCGGCCGCGCGATGATGGCGCGCCCGAAGATGATCCTGATGGACGAGCCGTCGATGGGCCTGTCGCCGCTGCTGGTCAAGGAAGTGTTCGGCATCATCAAGCAGATCAACCGCGACCTCGGCGTCACCATTCTCCTTGTCGAGCAGAACGCGCGCGCGGCCCTCTCGGTCGCGAGCCACGGCTACATCATGGAACAGGGCAAGGTGGTGCTCGACGGCACCGCCGATGAGCTGCGCAACAACGAAGACGTCAAGGAATTCTACCTCGGCGGCGCGGGCGACCAGCGCAAGAGTTTCAAGAACCTGAAGAGCTTCAAGCGCCGCAAGCGCTGGCTGTAACCACATCCGTCATTGCGAGCGGAGCGAAGCAATCCATAGGCAGCAGCGCCAGGCAAGGCTGGATTGCTTCGTCGCTTCGCTCCTCGCAATGACGAACAAATGGACTACCGATGACCAACTATTACGACGCCCTCGAAACACGTTCGCAGTCCGAGCGCGAGGCCGACATGTTCGCGCGGCTGCCCGGCGTGCTGGCCGCGGCGGCAAAGGCGCCCGCCTATGCGGCACACTTCGGGGGCATCGACCTGAAATCCATCACCAGCCGCGACGCACTGGCGAAACTTCCGGTGCTGCGCAAGTCCGAGCTGCCTGCCCTGCACAGGGCCGCGCCGCCGTTCGGCGGCTTCGTGGCCTCAAATGCGGGATCGTTCGGCCGGCTGTTCACTTCGCCCGGACCGATCTTCGAGCCGGAAACTGCCGCTGACGATCCGTGGCGCGGCGCGCGCGCGATCTTCGCTGCGGGTTTTCGTCCGGGCGACATCGTGCTCAATACTTTCAGCTATCACCTCACGCCTGGCGGCTTCATCTTCGACACGTCGGCCCGCGCGCTCGGCTGCGCCGTGATTCCGGCGGGACCCGGCAACACCGAGCAGCAGTTCGAACTGATCGAAGCCTATCGGCCGGTCGGCTACTCCGGCACACCCGACTTCCTGAAGATCCTGCTCGATGCGGCGGACAAGACCGGACGCGACGCGTCCTCGATCAAGCGCGCGGTGGTGTCCGGCGCGGCGTTCCCGAAATCCCTGCAGGAAGAAATGAAGGCGCGCGGCATCGATGCCTATCAGAACTTCGGCACCGCCGATCTCGGCATCATCGCCTATGAGACCAAGGCGCGCGAAGGCCTCGTGGTCAATGAGAACATCATCGTTGAAATCGTGCGCCCCGGAACCGGCGATCCGGTGGCCGAGGGCGACGTCGGCGAGATTGTCGTGACCACGCTGGATACACATCACCCGGTCGTTCGCCTGGCGCTCGGCGATCTCAGCGCCGTGCTGAGCGGACCGAGCCCCTGCGGGCGGACCAGCATGCGCATCAAGGGCTGGATGGGCCGCGCCGACCAGACCACCAAGGTCAAGGGGATGTTCGTGCGCCCGGAACAGATCGCCGAAATCGGCAAGCGGCACCCGGAACTGGGCCGCCTCCGCCTGATTGTGACCCGCGACAGCGAGACCGACGCGATGACGCTTTCGGCCGAAACTGCAACCCCCGCTGACGCATTGCGGGATGCGGTTGCGTCGACCCTGCGTGCCGTGACAAAGCTGTCCGGCAATGTCACTTTCGTCAGCCCGGGGTCTCTGCCCAACGACGGCAAGGCGATTTCGGACGAACGCAAAAACGATTGACGGGCCGCCTACCCCACCGGCGGCCCTGACAGAAACACAGGGAACACGCCGAAATGGGAATTTTCGAAGGTCTCAAGGTCATCGACTGCGCGAGTTTCATCGCGGCACCATCCTCCGCCACCGCGCTGTCCGACTTCGGGGCCGACGTCATCAAGATCGAGCCGCCGGGTGCCGGCGATCCGGTCCGCAACCTGCCCCACCTGCCGGGATATCCGATCAGCCCCCACAACTATGCGTGGATGCTGGAGGGCCGTAACAAGAAGAGCCTCGCGCTCGATCTGAGCAAACCCGAGGGTCAGGCCGTGCTGCGCAAGCTCGCCACCGAATGCGACGTGTTCATCACCAACTTCCCGCCGCCGGTGCGCAAGAAGCTCGGCGTCACCTACAAGGATCTCGCGCCGCTCAACAGCCGCCTGATCTACGCCTCGTTCACCGGCTACGGCGAGACCGGCGCGGAGGCCGACAAGCCGGGCTTCGACAGCAATGCCTGGTGGGCGCGTTCCGGCCTGATGGACCTCGTTCGCGAAACCGACGAGACCACGCCTGCCCGTTCGATGCCCGGCATGGGCGATCATCCCTGCGCCATGTCGCTGTTCGCCGGCATCGTCACCGCCCTCTATCAGCGAGAGAAGACCGGCAAGGGCACGCAGGTGATGTCGAATCTCATGGTGAACGGCATCTGGTCGAACGGCATCTACGCGCAGGCTGCGCTGTGCGGCGCGACCTTCCAGAAGCGCCCGCCGCGTGACCGCGCGCTGAACGCCGTGACCTGCCACTACAAGTGCGCCGACGACCGCTGGATCATCCTGTCGCTGCTCAACGAAGAGAAGCAGTTCCCGGTGTTCGCCAAGGTAATCGAGCGCGAGGACCTGCTGGCCGATCCGCGCTTCGAAACCAAGCCCGCACGCCACAAGCATGCGCCGGAACTGATCGCGATCCTCGATAAGGTGTTCGCGACCAAGCCGCTGGCGCACTGGCGCAAGGCACTCGACGGCAACGGACTCATTTTCGGCGTGGTCGGCATTCCGCAGGACATTCCGGACGACGAGCAGATGCGCGTGACCGAGGCTGTCGTGCCGTTCGCCGACAGCGACCTGCGCACCATCAACACGCCGATCTTCATCGAGGGTGCGAAGAAGGTACAGCCGCGCATGGCGCCGAACGTCGGACAACACAGCGACGAGGTGCTGGCGGCGGCGGGCTTCAACGCCGCCGAAATCGCCAAGATGCGCGCCGCGGGAATCGTGGCTTAACCCCCTCTCCCCGCATGCGGGGAGAGGGTTGGGGTGAGGGGCATTCTGTGCACCAACGGGGTTTATGGCCCCTCACCCGGCTCGCTTCGCGATCCGACCTCTCCCCGTCAACGGGGAGAGGTGAAAGACGCCGCCCGCTCCTTCACTTCTCCTTCGGAAAACAAAACCCCGTGCGCGCATCCTTCGCGCCAGCCGCCTGACACGTCAGGCCGTCAGCACAGGTCCATGACGTAAAGCTCTTGTCGGACGCAACATTCTCGCCCGCGACAGCGCACGTCGCGCCCCAGCCGTTCAGATAGGTCGTCCCGGTCAATTCATTGGCGCGGCGGGCCTGTGGCCGCGCAGAGAAACCGCGCGAGAAATCCGGGCTACGGCCATCGCGAAATGCGCCGAGAACATCGCGGCGGCGCTCTTGATCGCCGAAGAAATGCGGCGACGCTGCCGCCACCACCGCACCTGCCGCCCATTCGGGACGCTCCCTGCCCGGAAAATGAAAACCCCCGACCGCGCGGGTCTGATGGCAGCCGCTGCAGGTCATGTCATCGAGACGGCGCGCGAAGCCTGCCGGAGATTGCAGATTTTCGAGCGGCGCGTTTGCAGATGCCTTCGCTAAAGCCGCAACAATCTCGTCGTCGGCCAACAACTCGCGAGCTCTGTCGTCAGGATTTGTCTGCGCAGGCGTCACGTTGATGACGCTCGTTGCAAGAAAGCGGTCAGGCAGCACGATGGCCCCGCGGTCAAGCTCCGCGATGCGCACCGGATCGAGCAGCCATCCCTTGAAATCCGCAAGCAGCTTTTCATCGCCGCGGATGCGCGCCGCGTCGATCTGGTTCTCCATCGGAGATTCCACAAAATTCAGTCCGTCGAAGCGAAACACCTTCATCAGATAGTCCGCCCGGCCCTCGAAGTCATTCGCATCAGCCGAGGCGCGCGCGATCTGCACATTGATTTCGATCCGGTCGATGGCGTCGCGCGTGATCCATTCCAGCGCACCGCCTTTTGCAGTGAGCATCTCCGTCTGTTCGGATGCGGGCGGCTGATCGGCCAGCGCCAGCCAGCGCCGGGCGAGTTCGGCGCATGTGGTATCCGCGCCTGCAGGCTTCGCCTTCATGACGAGATTGAGCGTCATCGGCAGCCGCGCGGGCGGATCGTCCTTGTTCCTGGAATCGTGATTGGTGATCGGCCGATAGATCAGACGGATTTCGCCGCACGTCTCAGGCGAAACAAATGCGCGGTCCATCCGGTTGACAATGCCTGCCAGATCGAAGCGCGTGCCCGGCGCGTTCAGTGCATCGCGGTCGAACAGAAACAGCGTGTCGAGATCGTCGTGGTGATCGAGGACATACTTGTTGAAATCGCGATCCGCCGTTTCCTGAGCCTGCGTCATCGATGGCAGCGCGAACAGATCGGCGGCTGCGGCGCTAGCTTCCGCACCCAGCAGCCTGCCAAGGCTCAGTCCCGTCTCGTCAAGCTGACGCAGCAGGACGGGGTCAGTGATGGCAGCACCCCGTTCCATCGGCGGAGCAGCGCCCGCCGCGACCGGCAGCAGGCATATGAGACAAAGCATCTGGAGAATTGCGCGCGTTCGCATGGCATTGTTCTGCGACGTCATCGGCGCTTTGCCAAGTCAAAGGTTGGCGAGCAACCGACGATAAAAAGTGCAAGCCTTCCGGAATAAACGCGTGTTCTAGACCGGTGCATCGGCGGGGTCCGCGCCGTCCCGCCATTTGCGCAGCCGCGCCACCGCGATGAACAGCAGCGCTGCGCCTGCCAGCGCCCAGCACAGGATCGGCGTCCATTGCAGCAGCGCCTCGTAAGCGGCATTTTTCGTCAGGCCGCCGCTGACGGCTGCGATGCGCGCGAATGTCGCCAATGCCAATGCGGAGAACATCAGGCCGAGGACCTTGCCCTCAGCACCGCCGCTGACCGCGATGGCGGCTGCGACCGCGCTCATCAGGATGCAGCCCCATGCCGCACCGGCGAGGAACTGCATGGCGATCATGGTGTTCAGCCCGGCCGCGTTCTCCATACCGAACACCGCGCCGGCGCCCAATAGTCCTGCGCAGCCGATCACCAGCAGTCCGCCGAGCCGCCGCGTGATGAAGCTTGCCGGAAACATCGCGATGTTGAAGCCGATCCAGTACACCGGCATCAGCCATTGCAGGTCGGGCTGCTTGGCGAAGCGCAGAAACAATTGCGCACTGTTGACGCTGAAATGCAGCTGATAGCCGAGCGCGAGAACAAGCATCGCGGCAATAAAGACGAGCGCGAGAACGCCCCATGATTTCGGCACCGCGAGCGGCGTGCGTTCCGGCGCGCTCAGCTTCCCCTCGCGCAGCCGGCGCTCGATCCACGACATCGAGAGCGCGGTGAGCAGCAGCACCACCGTGGAGATCACAAACGGGATGCGCGGATCGTGATTGCGCAGCACGACGCCAAGATACGGCGAGATCGCACCGGCGATGCCGTAGCCCAGCATCGTGAGGCACGACAGGATCGGAATCGATGGCTTCGCGGCAAACTTCCCGAGCAAGGCGAGCGGCGGCGCACGCAGCGCCGACGACGTCACCACCCAGGTCATGGTAAGCGCGATCAGCACGATCTTCGCATCCGGTCCGAGTTCGGCGACGAACGGCAGCGCGAGGAACGCAGCGCACGAGACCACCGTCAGCCAGATCACGACACGGCTGAGCCGTCCGACAATCGGTGTCATGCGGTCTGCCGCGATACCCATCAGCGTGTCGGTGATGGTGAAGACGGCCTGATCGACCAGAAGGATGACAACCACCGCGCCGGGCGGCAGTCCGACCTTTGCAGCGAGCTGCGGCAGGTAGACGACATAAACGGTCCAGCCCAGCGTGAAGAACAGTTGCAGCAGCGCGAGATAGACGCCGACCTTGCCGTTGCCGCCGGCGACGGCAGTCTCACGCGTATTTGCTGGATCGCTCCGCTCCGCCGTTTTGACCACGCTCATGTCCGCCCCAGCCAAACACCTGTTAAACAATAGGACCGGCGCTTGCGCCGTCGCAAGCGGCGGCGGATCGGCCGTTTTGGTTGGACGCCCCGGCAGCAAGCCCGGTTCAACGCCGAATTGCCTCGTTGCGCCAAGGGATTGCCCGGCGAATCACGTTTTGGTGGAAAGTTCGGCGGTCTGCGGGACTCGCCCTGAACGATTCGCTAACATCGGCGTTGGTGACTGCAGGCCAGACGCAGACACAGGAGCCGCACCATGACGACGGCCAAAGCAGCGACAGAGGCTGTCTCGTTCGACGAGCAAATCAAACATGCCCGTGAACTCGTCATCGAAGGGCACCGCCTGCTTTATGTCGCCAACCGCGATCTTAAGGCCGGACGCAGCGTCGTCCGGCGCACGCAGCAGCTTCTCGCCGACACGGAAAGCGTCTTCAACGCCAAGCGCCGCTTTCAGGCCGATACCGGATCAATCGGGCTTGGCGGCACACCGCCCGCCTCGATGGCCTCGCCCGCCGCAAGGCAAAGGTCCTCTCTGTAACGTCCCGCCACGATCTGCACACCGACTGGCACGCGGCCGACCAGACCGGTCGAGACCGTCAGGCCCGGCATACCGATGAACGGCAGCGCAATCTGCGGCATCTGCGCCCGAAGCACACGGTGCAGCGAGGCATCGCCCTTGAGATCGAGCTGCCATTCAAAGGGCAGTTCGCCGCAGGGCGGCATCACGATCACGGCATAGGTCTCGAAGAACATCTCCCACGCACGCACCAGCGTCGCGCGCCGGGTCAGCAGTTTTGAGAACGCCGCGAGATCGAGCGCGCGCGCTACCGATTCCTGGTCGCGCAGAACGGCCAGCGCGCCGGGATCGCCCTCGCGCTCGGCCATGTCCCGCAACGCGTCATAGCCGTCCGACAGCCAGAGCTTCATCTGCAGGTCGGCCGCCTCGGCGAACGGCGGGATCTCCGTGATCTCCTCGACAATCCAGCCCGCCCGCTCCAGCCGCCTGCCCGCATCGGCGACGGCGTCGCTGACCTCTTTCACGGTGTCCAGGCCATCCGGGCGCAGGCAGATCGCCGCGCGCTTCTCCCGGCTCGGCCCTTCCAGCGGCGCGGGCACCCACCACGGATCGCGCGGATCGCGCTGCGACATGGCATGGAACGCCAGCCGCACATCGCCGACGGTTCGCGCGAGCGGACCGGAGACCGCCGTGATCTGCGGGCCGATCGGGCGCTCCGGCGACGACGCGTTAAAAGCCGGGATACGCCCGACGGTCGGCCGCAGGCCGTGCACCCCGCAGGCATAGGCCGGGTAGCGGATCGAACCCGCGATGTCGGTGCCATGAGCGATATGACCGATCCCTGCGGTCACGGCCGAAGCCGCCCCGCCCGACGAACCGCCGGGGGTGATGGACGGGTCGCGAGGGTTGCGCGTTTCGCCATGCAACAAATTTGTCGTAAACCAGCGGGAGGAGAAAGCCGGTGTGTTGGTCCGCCCGACAATGACCGCGCCCGCCTTGCGCAAATTGTCCACCACAGGACTGTTGGTCTGCGCCACAAGGTCACGCTGCAGCTTCAATCCGTTCGTGGTAGCGAATCCGGCCTGATCGACGTTGACCTTGATGGTGATCGGCACACCGGCGAGCGTCCCGGGATCCGAGCCCTTCGCAATCGCGGTATCGACCGCGTCGGCCTGCGCCAGTACCTCAACCGGCCGGTGGTCGATCACTGCATTGAGTACCGGGTTGACTGCGTTCAGCCGGTCAAGGGCGGCCTGAGCGGCTTCCCTGGCGGATATTTTTCGGGAACGGATGTGCGACGCAAGTTTAGTAGCCGAGAGACGCCAGATGTCGTTCATTGCAATTCCTGACCATAGACCGTTGCTGCATTATTCTTGCGGCCACTATAGTAGCGGCGAAATGCTCCTGCTCAATGGCCCTGACCTGATTTCCGGATTCCTGGGCAATGACGCTTCGGCAATCCGTCCATGACTTGAACTTTCGGGATTTCGACCATGAAGACGATCATCGCCGCCGCCATCACCGGAGTCTTTCTCAGCACAACCGGCATCGCCTTTGCCGCCGAACCCGGAGACAAGGTCAAGATCTCGATCGAGAAATGGCGCAAGCCCGGCTCCAACAACGCCGGCACCGCCGACATCACCGTCACCAACGACAATGACTTCGCCGTGAAGGACATCCGCGTGAAATGCGATTACATGTCCAAGACCGGCGGCCGGAAGATCGAGACCGACCAGAGGTTGGCTGTGACCGTCAAGGCGAAGACCACCAAGCTGTTTAAGAAAACGAAATTCCCGTTCATCGATCAGGAAGCCGCCGAAGGCTCCTGCAAGGTCACCGGCGCGACGCAGGTGTAACTCCTCACGTCATTGCGAACCAACGGGTCCGGCTTCGCCGGCCCGATGATAAACTACGCGAAGCAATACAGCCTTGGACTCAGCTGGATTGCTTCGCCGCTGACGCTCCTCGCAATGACGAATGCTACGCCCTTACCGGGCTTTCCTTGCGTCCGAAGCTCGCGAAGATTCGATCGATCACCGGCCAGAACAGCAGCACGATCGCGAGTGTCGTAATCGAGCCGACAAGGCCGTTCGACCAGAACACCTTCACGCTGCCGCCCGAGCCGATCATCGCGAGACGGAATGCATCTTCCGCGCGGCTGCCGAGCACCAGCGCGAGCGTGAACGGCGCCAGCGGAATGCCGATCTTCTTGAAGACGTAGCCGACCACGCCGAACAGCAGCATCAGCCAGATGTCGAACATCGCGTTCTGGATCGCGTAGGCGCCGATGGCGCAGGACACCACGATCATCGGCGCAATGGCCGCGAACGGCACGCGCAGGATCGAGGCGAAGATCGGAACGGTAGTCAGCACCAGCACGAGGCCGACGACGTTTCCGAGATACATCGAGGCGATCAGGCCCCAGACGAAATCCTTGTGCTCCACGAACAAGAGCGGACCGGGATTGAGGCCCCACACCATCAGGCCGCCGAGCAGGATCGCTGCGGTGCCGGAGCCGGGAATGCCGAGCGCAAGCATCGGCAGCAGCGCGGCGGTGCCCGACGCATGCGCGGCGGTTTCCGGCGCGAACACGCCTTCGATGCGGCCCTTGCCGAAGGATTCCTTCTCCTTGGAAAAACGCTTCGCGAGATTGTAGCCCATGAACGACGCGGCGATCGCGCCACCCGGTGTGATGCCGAGCCAGCAGCCGATGAACGATGAGCGGATCAGCGTGGCCCAGTACTTCGGCAGATCCATCCAGACGCCGAGCACGGTGCGCAGGCTGATGCGGGCCGCATGGCCGCGCAGCGCCAGCCGCTCTTCCATGGTGAGCAGAATTTCGCTGATGCCGAACAGGCCGATCACGGCCACGAGGAAGTTCACACCACGCAGCAGATCGTTCGAGCCGAACGTCATGCGCAGCTGACCCGATACGGTGTCGAGACCGACACCCGCGAGCAGAAGTCCCAGCGCCATGGAGATGACGGTCTTGTGCTTGGCTTCGCGGCCAAGGCCGACGAACGAGCAGAAGGTCAGAAGGTAGACCGCGAAGAATTCAGGCGGGCCGAACTTCAACGCAAAACCGGCAATGCTCGGCGCGAGGAATGTGATCAGCATCACTGCGACCAGCGAGCCGATGAAGGATGACGTGAAGGCAGCCGTCAGTGCTTCCGCGGCCTTGCCCTGCTGGGCCATCGGATAGCCGTCGAAGGTGGTCGCGACCGACCAGGCTTCGCCGGGAATGTTGAACAGGATCGAGGTGATCGCGCCGCCGAACAGCGCGCCCCAATAGATGCATGACAGCATCACGATCGCCGATGTGGGGTCCATCGAGAATGTGAGCGGCAGCAGGATCGCGACGCCATTGGGGCCGCCAAGCCCCGGCAGCACGCCGACGAAAATGCCGAGTACCAGCCCGACCATCATCAGCGCGAGAATCTTCCACGTGAAGAGAACCGCGAAACCGTGAAACAAGAGGCCAAGTGCTTCCATGATCCTGTCCCGGTTCTGGCTTAGCGTCCGAAGGCCGCTTCAAGCGGACCCTTCGGCATGATGACGTCGAAAGCGATATCGAAGGTCACGAACATGATCGCGACGAAGATGAAGGCTGTGAGCAGCGACTTCCACCACGTGATCTTGCCGATGATTCCCATGAAACCCGCGATCAGCAGGAAGCTCGCCACGTAGAGGCCGAGCCACTGCATCGCCAAACAAAACAGCAGTGTCGGCACGAAGACCTGAAGCACGCGGCGGAATTGCGCACGGGTCACGAATGTCTCCAATCCCTCGCTGCGCTTGAGCGCCACGCTGACGAACCCATAGAGCGCTGCGCCGCCAAGAATGATCGAAAGGTAGAACGGAAAGTAACCGGCCTGCGGACCGGTGTCGTCCCACGATGCGCCGGTGCGCCAGTTGTCAAAACCGAGCAGCACAGCAAGCCCGAGCAGCAGCGCCATGACCGCCATTTCGACGGTGCGCGTATTGGTGATCGCAGGCGAATTCTCATCCGGCGCAGTGGGATCCTCAACGACGATTTCGATGTCTTGAGCCATGAGTCCGCCCCGGCTGATGTAAGAGAAAAATGGCGCCGCCGCTTGGACGACGGCGCCAGGGCCCCGATTGGCGGGGCTATTTTGCGACGAAGCCTGCTTCGGTCATGAGCGACTTGTTCAGGGCATCGTCTTCTTCAAGGAATTTGAGCATGTCCTTGCCGTTGAGATAAACGGGCTTCAAGGCCTGCTTCTCCATATATTCCTTGTATTCCGGGGTCTGGGTCACCTTCTTGAACAGATCGTCATAGAAGGCGACCTGCTCGGGCGTGACCTTGCCGGGAAGGAACATCGCGCGCAGCATCAGGTACTGCATGTCGAGGCCTTCTTCCTTGCAGGTCGGAATGTCATTCCACGACTGCGTCTCGGTGACCTTGGTCTTGTAGGAAATGCGTTCCTTGTCGAACACGCACAGCGCACGCACCTGACCGGCGCGCCAGACTTCAAGATTTTCCGACGGGTTGTTGACGTTGGCTTCGGTGTGATTGCCGACGAGCTGGGTCGCCGCCTCGCCGCCCGACTTGTAGGGCAGATAGGAGAACTTCGCGCCGGTCTTCTTTTCCATGAAGACGGTGAGCACGTGGTCCTCACGCTTTGAGCCCGTGCCGCCCATCTTGAACGGCGAGCTTGAGGCCTTTGCGGCAGCAATGAAGTCCTTCACGGTCTTCGGGCCAGAGGCGTTGTCCCACAGCACGAACTGGTCCATCGCGATCACCGAGACCGGCGTGAGTTCGCGCCAGTTGAACGGAATCTTGGCCGACAGCGGCAGCATGTAGATCAGCGAATATGCGATCAGCACCTTGTTCGGATCGCCGTCGCTGCCCTTCATGTACATCAGGGCTTCGGCACCCGATGCGCCGCCCTTCAGCGACACGATGATCGGCTGCTTCATCAGATTGTTCTTCTGGATCGCAGCCTGCATCATGCGGGCCATCTGGTCGGAGGCGCCGCCGGCGCCGGCTGCAACCACGATTTCGACCGGCTTGGCCGGCTCCCATGCGAGAGCTGGCGTTGCCGCCAGCAGCGCAAGCACACTTGTCGCCTTGATGAGATTCTTCATGCAGTCTCTCCCTGTCGCATTTGTGAAGCCCGGCGCTGGCCGGACCTTGTTTTGGTTTCCGCTATCCTGCGGATTTTGAATTCAGATCGCAGACGCCGCCAACGCGGCGTTACGCCACTGCCGTCTTCGCCTGCGATGCCTTCGCATCGCGTCCGGTCAGAACACCCATCGCGGACATCACACCGCCCGAACGATGCGGCACTTTCGCGAGATCGAGCGCCATCTCGACGCCCGCCAGCGTGCCCATCAGCATCAGGTCGTTGAAATGGCCGAGATGGCCGATGCGGAAGACCTTGCCCTTGATCTTGCTGAGACCTGCGCCGAGCGACATGTCGAAATTGTCGAGCGTGACCTTGCGGAACTGGTCGGCATCATGCCCTTCGGGCATCACCACCGCGGTCAGGATCGGCGAATATTCGCGCGGATCGAGACACAGGTTTTCGAGGCCCCAGGTCTCCACCGCTGCACGCGTCGCCGCCGAATAGCGCTTGTGACGGGCGAACACATTGTCCAGCCCCTCTTCCATCAGCATCGCAATGGCTTCCTTCAGGCCATAGAGCATGTTGGTCGCGGGCGTGTAGGACCATGAACCGCCCTTGTTGGCGCCGATGATCTCGTGCCAGTCCCAATAGGACCGCAGCGAGGTGTTCTTCTTCGAGGCTTCCAGCGCCTTGTCGGACACGGCGTTGAAGCCGAGACCCGGCGGCAGCATCAGCCCCTTCTGCGAGCAGGACACGGTGACGTCCACGCCCCACTTGTCGTGCTCGTAATCAATCGAGCCGAGCGACGAAATGGTGTCGACCATCAGCAGCGCCGGATGTTTCGCGGCGTCGATGGCCTTGCGGATGTCGTGAATGCGGCTGGTGACGCCGGTGGAGGTCTCGTTGTGGACCACCATCACCGCCTTGAAGCTGTGGGCCTTGTCCTTCGACAGGCGGGCCTCGATGTCTTCGGGGGACGCACCATGACGCCAGTCACCCGGCACGAACTCGACATCGAGCTTCAGCTTGTCGGCCATCGCGCGCCACAGCGTCGCGAAGTGGCCGGTCTCCACCATCAGCACCTTGTCGCCGGGCGACAGCGTATTGACGATGGCGGCTTCCCACGCACCGGTGCCGGACGACGGATAGATGATGACGGGGTTCTTGGTCTTGAAGACCTTCTTGGAGCCTTCGATGACCTCGAGGCCGAGCTGCGCGAATTCAGGCCCGCGATGATCGATGGTCGGCATGTCCATCGCTCGCAGCACGCGATCGGGAACGTTGGTCGGCCCCGGAATCTGGAGAAAGTGCCGCCCGGTATGGACTGAGGCGTTGGACATCGATCGGCGCTCCCTCAAGATCTCGTTTACAATTTTGCATGCAATAAATTGTGCACCGCAAGATTTTCTTGAAATGGATTGTATTCAAAATTTCCTTCTTCACAACAGAAAAATCGAGTATCAATACACTTATCGGCACAAAGCGTGTCGCTGCTGGCTGATTTGGAATGAAATCCAGCTTGTCACCTCTCTGGAAGGCTTTGGATTTTGAATAATCTTTTGCGAACCAAGTCGCTGGAAATCGTCGAGACCTCGCCGGCCTCGCTGCACGACGACCTGCTGGGCCAGATCCGCGACTTTATTGTCGAGGGGCATCTGGAGCCGGGCAGCCGCATCCCCGAGCGCGAACTGTGCGAGCGCTTCGACGTATCGCGCACGCCGCTGCGCGAGGCATTGAAGGTGCTGGCATCGGAAGGGCTGATCGAACTGCTGCCCAACCGCGGCGCGCGGGTCCGCCAGTTCTCCGAGCAGGACATCCGGCATCTGTTCGAACTGATCGCCGGGCTCGACGCCCTCGCCGGCCGCGCGGCCTGCGAACGGATCTCGGACGAGGACATCGCCGCCATCGAGCGCATGCATCTGGAGATGTACACCCACTATATCCGCCAGGAACTGACCGACTATTTCCGCCTGAACCAGAAAATCCATCAGGCCATCGTCGATGCCGCGGCGAATCCGTTCCTGAGTTCGAGCTACGCCACCGCGAACGCCATGGTCCGCCGTCTGCGCTACTCCGCCAACCTTCTGCGGCGGGACCGGCTCAGCGACGCCATGCGCGAGCATGAAGCGATGGTCGATGCCCTGCGTCGCCGCAACGGCGAGGAACTCGGCAAGCTGATGTTCGATCACATGCGCGGCAAGTGCGATGCCGTGTGCGAGTACATGCGCGAACATCAGCCAAGCGGACGTGCGGTTGCCGAGGTGTCGGCGTTGCGCGAAACGACCTAAAGTATTTTTGTCATTGCGAGCGAAGCGACGAAGGCAGACAAACTCCCTCTCCCCGTCGGGGAGAGGGCCGGGGGTGAGGGGCTCTAAATGTCCAAATTGAAAATCGATCCCTCCTTACTCGATTCGCTTCGCTCACCGACCTCTCCCCGATGGGGAGAGGTGAAGAAAGAGCGAGTTCGCTTCGCTCGCAATGACGGCTTTTAGGGCCACCCAGAGTACCGAGAACCAAATGGCTCAGCAGAAGGCCGCAACCGGAAACGCCACCGCGCAGGACAGCGCCCTCGGCGCACGCCTCAGGCGCGAAGTCAGCGGCGATATCCTGTTCAATCCATTCGATCGCGGCCGCTACGCCACCGACGCGTCGTTCTACCAGATCAAGCCGCTCGGCGTGGTCGTTCCCCGCACCATGGACGACGCGCTGCGCGCCATGGCGATTGCGCGCGATGACGGACGCATCGTGACGCCGCGCGGGGGCGGCACCTCGCAATGCGGCCAGACTGTCAACAGCGGCATCGTGGTCGATGTCTCGAAGTATCTGAACAGAATCATCTCGCTCGATGTCGAGAAGCGCACCTGCGTGGTCGAGCCCGGCATTGTGCTCGACGATCTCAACCGGCAACTGAAGAAACACGGCCTGTGGTTTCCGGTCGACGTCTCCACCGCCTCGCGCGCCACCATCGGCGGCATGGCCGGCAACAATTCCTGCGGCGGCCGCTCGCTGCGTTACGGCACCATGCGCGACAACACCATCTCGATGGATGCCGCGCTGGCCGACGGCACCCTGCTGCATTTCGGCGAAGTACCGCGCGACATGGCTTGGCAGAACACCGAGATGCCGGGCCGCGATCTTTTTCGCGACATGCTGGCGCTCGGCGAACGCGAAGCAGCGGAGATCGACGCGCGGTTTCCGCATGTCCAGCGCCGGGTCGGCGGCTACAACCTCGATGCGCTGACACCGCAGCCCGTCAACAACATGGCGCACCTGCTGGTCGGCTCCGAAGGCACACTTGCCTTCACAACCCGCGTCGAGCTGAAGCTGTGGCCGCTGATCGGCGCGAAGGTGTTCGGCGTCTGCCACTTCGGCAGCTTCTATGAAGCAATGGACGCCACGCAGCATCTGGTGAAACTGAAGCCGATTGCCGTCGAACTCGTCGACAGCACCATGATCGCGCTCGGCCGCGATATCGCGATGTTCAGGCCGACTATCGAAGCCGTGGTGAAGGGTGAGCCGGAAGCGCTGCTGGTCGTCGAATTTGCGGAGGCCGATCAGGCCGCCAACCTCGCAAAGCTCAAGCAACTCGCCGACCTGATGGGCGATCTCGGTTTCGGCTGGGATCAGCCAAAGCGCAAATGGGGCGGTGTGGTCGATGTGATCGAGCCCGCAATGCAGGCGGCGATCACCGACTTCCGCACCTCCGGCCTCAACGTCATGATGTCGATGAAGCAGGAAGGAAAGCCGGTTTCCTTCATCGAGGACTGTGCAGTGCCGCTGCCGCAGCTCGCCGACTATACCGACCGGCTCAACCGGATTTTCGAGAAGTACGGCACGCGCGGCACCATGTATGCCCACGCCTCCGAAGGCTGTCTGCACGTCCGCCCGGTGCTGAATCTCAAGCTCGAGCACGACGTCAAGACCATGCGCGCCGTCGCCGAAGAGACCTTCGCGATGGTGCGCGAATATAAAGGCTCGCATTCCGGCGAACACGGCGACGGAATCGTGCGCTCGGAATTTCACGCGCAGATGTTCGGCGAGCGGATCGTTCATGCCTTCGAGGAAGTGAAAGAGCGCTTCGATCCCGGCAACACGCTCAATCCCGGCAAGATCGTGCATCCGCCGAAGATGGATGACCGTTCGCTGTTTCGTTATGCGCCCGGTTACAAGGTCGCGGACATCAGGACGGTGATGGACTGGTCGGCGTATCCCGGCGCGGCTGGCGGTTTCCAGAGCGCGGTCGAGATGTGCAACAACAACGGCGCCTGCCGCAAGCTGGAGGGCGGCGTGATGTGCCCGTCGTATCGCGCCACCCGCAACGAGAAGGACGTGACCCGCGGCCGCGCCAACACGCTGCGTCTTGCCATCTCCGGCCAGCTCGGTCCCGATGCGCTGTCGTCGGATTCCATGATGGAGACGATGAAGCTTTGCGTCTCCTGCAAGGCCTGCCGTCATGAATGCCCGACCGGCGTCGATATGGCGAAAATGAAAATCGAGGTGCTGGCCGCACGCGCCGCGAAACATGGACTCACCCTGCGCGACCGGCTGGTGGGTTACCTGCCGCATTACGCTGCGCTCGCGTCCCGTTTCGCCTGGCTGGCCAATCTGCGGAACCGCAGCGGCATTCTCCGTACCCTGTTCGAGAAAATCGCCGGCATCAGCGCCAGGCGTGATCTGCCGGAATTCCGCAGCGATGTGTTCGCGCCGGCTGGAATTGCCTTTGGCCCGGAAAATGGCCGCGAGGTGGTGCTGTTTGCCGACACCTTCAACCGCGCCTATGAGCGCGAAAATCTCGATGCCGCGCTGCGCGTTCTTGTCGACGGTGGCTATCGCGTTCACCTGCCCCGCGCGCTCGATGGCGGACGGCCGCTGTGCTGCGGCCGCACCTTCCTCTCGGCGGGGTTGGTCGAGAATGCGAAGGCCGAACTCACGCGCGTGGTCGAGACGCTGATCCCGTTTGCCGCGCGCGGCGTGCCCATTGTCGGCCTTGAGCCAAGTTGCCTCCTGACCCTGCGCGACGAACTGCTGTCGCTGCGCTCCGACGATGCCGCGAAGAAGGTCAGCGCTCATGCGCTGCTGTTCGAGGAATTCCTGGTGCGCGAGGCCGAGACCGGCCAGTTGAAACTGCCACTCGGCGCCATCGACAAGAGCGCGCATGTGCACGGCCATTGCCACCAGAAATCGTTCGGGGCGTTCGCGCCGGTGGAGAAGATTCTGCGGCTGGTGCCCGGCCTGAAAGTGGAAAAGATCGAGTCGAGCTGTTGCGGCATGGCCGGCGCGTTCGGCTATGGCGCCGACACCTATGACGTGTCGATCCAGATGGCGGAAGCATCCCTGCTGCCCGCTGTGCGCAAGGCTGCCGATGACGCGCTGATCGTGGCGGACGGCACCTCCTGCCGCCATCAAATCAAGGACGGTTCAGGCCGCGGCGCATTGCACGTGGCGCGCGTCCTTGCCATAAGTCTGGACAACGGCGCGGCGAAAGCCTCCGCTTCTTCCTGATCCCCTCCTCAAAGGACATATGATGACCGCCCTGACTCTTGACGTTGCCCGCAAGATTTCCGATGCCGCCCTCGCCAAGTGCCGGGAACTGAAACTAAAGCCGATGGCCATCGCGATCCTCGACGCGCGCGGCGCGCTCAAGACGTTCGTGGCGGAAGACAATACCAGCCTGCTGCGCGGCGAAGTCGCCCATGGCAAGGCTTACGGCGCGCTGGCGCTGGGCATGGGTTCGCGCGCGATCTTCAAGCGCGCCAACGAGCAGCCCTATTTCGTCGACGCCATCAACACCATGGCGCGCGGCGCGCTGGTGCCGGTACCCGGCGGCGTTCTCATCAATGACAAGGACGGCAACCTGCTCGGCGCCATCGGCATCAGCGGCGACACCTCCGACAACGACGAAACCGCGGCCCTCGCCGGCATCGCCGCCGCAGGCCTCGTCGGCAACGCCGGGTAATCTCTTCGGAGAAATCGATGACGTTTCCGCGCGCCTCGTCCGCCCTTTCGCGCTTCACGGTTCTGGATCTCACCCGGATTCGTTCCGGGCCGACCGCCGTGCGCCAATTGTCGGACTGGGGCGCGAACGTCATCAAGATCGAGGCGCCGACCGACCTCGCCGATAGCGAGCAGCCGGGCGGGCCGCGCAACGGCCCGGACTTCCAGAACCTGCATCGCAACAAGCGCGCGATGACGCTCAACCTGAAAGACCCGAAAGGTCTTGAGGTATTCAAGCGTCTCGCCGCCAAGGCCGACGTCATCGTCGAGAACTTCCGTCCCGACGTGAAGGACAAGCTCGGCATCGATTACGCAAGCATGCGCGCGATCAACCCGCGCCTCGTCTATGCCAGCATCTCCGGCTTCGGACAGGACGGGCCTTATGCCAAGCGCCCCGGTTTCGACCAGATCGCTCAGGGCATGGGCGGGCTGATGTCGATCACCGGACTGCCGGGACAAGGACCGGTGCGTGCCGGAATTCCCGTCGCGGATCTCACCGCGGGATTGTTCTGCGCGCTCGGCATCATGACTGCGCTGCTGGAGCGCGATGTCTCAGGCGAAGGCCAGTGGGTGCAGACCTCGCTGCTGCAGGCGCAGATATTCATGCTCGACTTCCAGGCCGCACGCTGGCTGGTAGACGGCGATGTGCCGCAGCAGGCCGGCAACAATCATCCGACCAGCATTCCGACCGGCGTGTTCAAGACCAGCGACAGTTTCATCAATATCGCCACCACCGGCGGGCGAATCTGGGAGCGCTTCGCGCAGGCGATCGAGGCCCCGGACCTGCTGACGCATCCCGACTACGCGACCATCGCGCTCCGCTCGAAGAACCGCGATGCGCTGAACGCCGCGATCGGAACGTACATGGCGAAGCGCACGACCGGCGAATGGGTCAGTATTCTCAACGATGCCGGCGTGCCGTGCGGCCCGATCTATTCCATCGATCAGGTCTTCGATGACACGCAGGTCAAGCATCTCGGCATCGCGCAAGCCTTACCCTATGGCGGCAAGCAGCTCGTCGGCCAGCCCTTCACGCTGTCGCGCACGCCGAGCCGCATGGCTGCGCGCCCGCCACTCGTTGGCGAGCAGACACATGACGTGCTGACGGAATTCGGTTTCAGTGAACAGGAGATCGCCTCGCTCCAAAAGAGCAAGGTCGTCTGAATTTTAAGGATACGCTCATGGCTTCGACCGACAAGGTGATCTCGCGCAAGGACGGCAACGTCGGTTACGTGATCTTCAACAATCCCGAACGACGCAATGCCATGTCGCTGGAGATGTGGGAAGCCACCACACGGCTGATGAGCGAATACGCAAAAGACGACAGCATCCGCGTCGTCGTGCTCGCGGGCGCGGGCGACAAGGCGTTCGTCGCGGGCGCGGACATCTCCAAGTTCGGCGATGAGCGCTCGACCGAGGAAGGCGTCCGGAAATACAACGATGCGGTGGAAGCCGCTTATGCCAGCGTCCATGAATTTCCGAAGCCCACCATCGCGATGATCCGCGGCTTTTGCGTCGGCGGCGGCATGGGCATCGCAAGCTGCTGCGACCTGCGCATTTGCTCCGAAGATGCGCGCTTTGCCGTTCCCGCCGCCAAGCTCGGCCTCGGCTACGGCTATCCCGGCGTGAAGCGGCTGATGGACGTCGTTGGCCCCTCCTTCACCAAGGAAATCTTCTTCACCGCGCGGCTGTTCGAGGCCATGGAAGCGGTCGAGATGGGCCTCGTGAACCGCATCGTCGAAAATGACGAACTCGAATTCTACGTCAAGAACTACGCCGCCACGATCGCCGCCAATGCGCCGCTGACGGTGGATTCGATCAAGTTCATTGTCGGCGAAGCCTGCAAGGATGAACTCAAGCGCGACATGAAGCGCTGTGAGGATCTTGTTGATGCGTGCTTCAAGAGCGAAGATTACAAGGAAGGCCGTGCGGCCTTCATGGAAAAGCGCAAGCCGCTGTTCAAGGGGCGCTGAGCGCGAAAACTTATTTCGCTTCCCATTTGCAGTCGGTCGGTAAAGCCGTCATTGCGAGCGAAGCGAAGCAATCCATTCTTGCAAGAAGCTGGATTGCTTCGTCGCTGCGCTCCTCGCAATGACGGTGTCAGGTCCGCCCTCGCGCTGCATCCATCACCTTTAGCTGGCGACGGACCTCTGCCGTGGTCGCCGGTTCGCCGCCAGCGGCGCGGACACGCCTGACAGCATCCTTCACTAACGCCGCATTGGTCTGCGGATTTCCCCAAAGCGCATCTTCAAGGCCGACGCGCACATGCCCACCCCGCGCGACCGTGTGTGGGATCAGCGGCGTGATATCGACGCCGAGGCCCGCGATCATCCACGGTGCGCCGGGCGCGGTCTCCGCCAGCAGATCGAGATGAATGTCGAGATATTTTTCCCGCGGCGGGAAGCCCCAGGCGAATTCGTCCGAGAACATGAAGCGATAGATCGGTGTCGGTGACGGCGGCGCAATCGCCGCCAGGGCCGCGCCCAGCCGCGTGAAACCGGGCTCATAGATCGCGTAGCTCGGATGGACATTGTGGGCGCGCGCGATCCGCATCCCTTCCATAATGTCGTCATGCGGGTTCATGTAGACGCCGCCATGGGCGAGATCGTCGAACCGCGAAATATGCACGGAGCCAGGATCGATCACCGCCCATTCGATCAGGCCGCGCTTTGCCAGCTCCAGCGTATGGCCGAAGCGATTGGTGTTCTGGTCCTGTCCGAGCCCCGGACTCGGAATGGTCGGATAGACGATCACATCCGCCTTTGCGCGGATGCCCTCGATGATCCGCGCATAAATCTCCCAGTCGTCCTTCTGGCGGCCGGTCGTCACATCATAGGCATGGGCATGGATGATCGCGGCACCCGCTTCCGCGCAGGCGATGCCGTCCGCAACAATGTCCTCGACGGCGACGGGAATGCCCGGCTGTTTGGCACGGGTCCATGGTCCGTTCAGCGCGGCCTCGATCCAGACCTTGGTCATGGCATTACTTTCCGGTCCACACCGGTTTGCGCTTCTCCGCGAATGCCGCAAGCCCCTCCTTCGCATCCTGCGTCATCGCCAGCAGCGCGATCTGGGATTCGGTGTACGCGATACCCTGATCGAACGACATCGAGGCCAGCGCGCGCATCGCATATTTGCCGCGGCGGATCGCGGTCGGCGACTTGTCGGTGAGCCGCCCCACCAGCCATTCGACCTTGGCGTCGAGGTCGGCAGCAGGCACCACATGATTGAGCAGCCCGGCCTCCTTCGCTTCCATCGCCGAGAACGGCTCGCCGGTAAAACACCATTCGCGCACCAGACGCGGCGGCGCGACCGCCTGCAACAGGCTCAGCACCTGCATCGGGAATACGCCGACCTTCACCTCTGGAAGTCCAAACACGACATTGTCCCCCGCCACTGCCATATCGGTCATGCACAGAAGCCCGATGCCGCCCGCCATGCAGACACCGTTGATGCGGGCGATGGTCGGTTTGGTCGCATTCTGCGCGGTGCGCAGCATGTCGGCATAGGCGAGATTGGGCTGCGACAGATCGAACGCAAAGCCTGCACCCGGCTGCAGGTCCGCGCCCGCGCAGAACGCCTTGTCGCCCGTGCCGGTCAGCACAATGACACGCACGTCATTGTCTTCATGTGCGCGACGGAAGCCATCGACGATCCCGGCGATCACCGAGGCATTCAGCGCGTTGCGCTTGTCGGGCCGGTTGATCGTAATCCAGAACGCATGCCCGCGTTTGTCATGAAGAACCGATGCGTCAGACATGGCTTCTCCTTTAAGCCGCGTCCTGCGCGGCCTCGATCTCCGCGACCACAAATCCGGTCGTGACCTGATCGCCCTCCGCGGCATTCAGGGCTGTGAGCCTACCCGACACCGGAGCCGCATGCACGTGCTGCATTTTCATGGCTTCCAGGACGATGACCGGCGCTCCGGCCGTGACAATATCTCCGGCTCTGGCGAGCACCGAGACCACGCGCCCGTTCATCGAGGCCCGCAGCTTGCCGTCCGACCCGGCATCGCCCGCCTTCATCACCGCAACATGAGACAGATCGCGCACATGCGAGGTTGTCCCGGCAAAGCTGAACCAGAGGTTCGCGCCTTCGCGAACGAAGGTGGCCGAGCCGAGAACACCGTCGCTGGTGAAATGAAGCACGTCGCCGTCGCGCGCGCCGAGCGTCAGCGTGTGTTCGTTGTCCCCCATCCCGACTTTGAAAATATCGCCGCGCTCGCGGCGCACCGTCGGCTCGACCACGTGGCCGTCGAGCTCGAAGCGCAGCGGGATGGGATAGCCGTGCGCGAGTCCCAGCCGCTGCTGCACATGAACCGGTCCGATCGACGCGGCGTGCACCAGCAGCGCGGCGACGGCGGCGCGAAGCCGGGCACTGGACTGCGGCGGAAGCAGATCGGCCGAATGTTCGGCGATGAAGGCCGTGGTCGCCTGCCCAGCCGCGAACGCGGGATGATCGAGACACCGCGCGAGGAACGACTGGTTGGTGGTGACTCCAAGCGCTGTCATGCGATCGAGACCGGCGATCAGCTTTCGCCGCGCCTCGTCGCGAGTTGTGCCGTGACTGATGATCTTGGCGATCATCGAATCGTAGAACGGCGGAATTTCGCCGCCGGATTCCAGCGCGTCCTCGACCCGCAGGCCTATTGGCGCGTGCCAGCGCAGCATCGTCCCTGACTGCGGCATGAAGTTGTGCGCGGCATCTTCGGCGCAGAGCCGGACTTCAATGGCATGGCCGGAGAACGACACGTCCTCCTGCTTGAGCGGCAGCGGTTCGCCGCCAGCCACACGCAACTGCAACTCGGCCAGATCGAGCCCGGTGATCGCTTCGGTCACCGGATGCTCGACCTGCAATCGCGTGTTCATTTCCATGAAATAGTAATTGCCCGCGCTGTCGAGCAGGAATTCCAGTGTGCCCGCGCCCTCATAACCGATCGCCTTGATGGCGGCGACGGCTGTGGCGCCCATCCGCGCGCGCAATTCCGGCGACACCGCTGGCGATGGCGCTTCCTCGATCAGCTTCTGGTGCCGGCGCTGCACCGAGCAATCGCGCTCACCGAGATGAATCGCGTTGCCATGACGATCGCCGAACACCTGGATTTCGATATGGCGCGGCTGGACGATCGCCCGCTCCAGAATGACCTGCGGATCGCCGAACGCGTTCTGCGCTTCCGAACGCGCGGCACGCAGCGCATCCGGAAATGCGGCGTCATCGGCGACAAGACGCATGCCGCGCCCCCCGCCGCCGGCGACAGCCTTGATCATCACCGGAAAACCGATGCGCTTCGCGGCGGTGAGCATCGTGGCGTCGCTCTGGTCTTCGCCCTGATAGCCGGGCACGCAGGGCACGCCCGCCTTCTCCATGATGTCCTTCGCGCCCGCCTTGTGGCCCATGGCATGGATCGCCTCAGGCGACGGGCCGATGAAGACAAGACCCACATCGCGGCAAGCCTTGGCGAAGTCTGCGTTCTCCGCGAGGAATCCATAGCCGGGATGCACCGCGTCCGCACCGCTCGCCTTCGCTGCCTGCATGATGGCGTCAATCCGCAGATAAGACTGCGACGGCTGCGACTCGCCGATCCATACCGCCTGATCCGCTTCGCGGACGTGGCGCGCATTGGCGTCGGCGGAGGAGTAGACCGCGACGGTCTCGTAACCGAGACGTTTGGCCGTGCGCATCACGCGCAGGGCAATCTCGCCGCGATTGGCAATCAGGATCTTGTGGAACGGCGTCAATTTTGCTCCGCTCATGGCCGCGCCACCGAAAACTGGACCTTCTGCGGATTTCGCCGCTCGGCCTCGCGACAAATCGCCAATACATTGGTCAACACAGCGCGGGTGTCGCGTGGATCGATCACGCCGTCATCAAGCAGCCGCCCGCTAGTGGCGAACACATCCATCTGACTGTCGAACACGTTGATGATGCGCGATTTCATCTCTTGCAATTTCGCCGGGTCCATCGGCTTGCCCTTCCGCGCGGCCCCCGCCTCTGCGACAATGGCCATGGTTTCCGCCGCCTGCTCGCCGCCCATCACAGCGGTTTTGGCGTTCGGCCATGAGAAACAGAAGCGCGGATGGAAGCCGCGCCCGCACATGCCGTAATTACCCGCACCGAACGATGCTCCGCAGTAAATGGTGATCTGCGGCACGGTGGCGTTGGTCACGGCCTGGATCATCTTGGAGCCGTGCTTGATCATGCCGGCTTCCTCATAGGCCTTGCCGACCATGTAGCCCGTGGTGTTGTTGAGATAGAGGATCGGCGTGCGCGACTGGCAGCAGGCCTGAATGAAATGCGTCGCCTTGTTGGCCCCGCTCGGATCCAGCGGGCCATTGTTGGTGATGATCCCGATCGCGTGGCCGCCGATGCGGCCATGGCCGCAGACCGTTGCAGGGCCGTAGTTCGCGCCAATCTCGAGAAAATCAGATCCGTCGAGAATGCGCGCAATGATCTGCTTCATGTCGACGGGCCGCTTGTGGTCCATCGGCATGATGCCGAGCAACTCTTCCGTGTCGTACAACGGCGCACGCGGCGGTTCACCGCTCGAAGGCGACGCACGGTCCCAGTTGAGATCGGCAACGATCTGCCGCGCGATGCCGAGCGCCTCGCGGTCGTCCTCGGCGAGATAATCGCCCAGGCCGGAAACGCTGGTGTGCATCTCCGCGCCGCCGAGTTCCTCCTCGGTTGCGATTTCGCCCGTGGCTGCTTTCAGCAGCGGCGGCCCCGCAAGGAACGCACGCGTCCGCCCGCGCACCATCACGATGTAGTCGGACAGGCCGGTCTGATACGCACCGCCTGCGGTGGACGAGCCATGGGTCACGGTGATGACCGGCAGTCCCGCTGCCGAGAGCAAGGCGAGATTGCGGAACGTCGTGCCGCCGCGAATGAAATCTTCGACGCGATAGCGCATCAGGTTGGCGCCGGCGCTCTCGACGAGTTGCACTGACGGTAGCTTGTTCTCCAGCGCGATCTCCTGCGAGCGCAGCCGCTTATCGAGACCCATCGGCTGCAGCGATCCCGCTTCGATGCCGGAATCGCTCGCCGTCACCATGCAGCGCACGCCGGACACGAAACCGATGCCCGCGATGGTGCCCCCGCCGGGAATGCTCTTGTCCGGGTCCGGCGTATCGAGACAGTATCCGGCAAGGGCCGAGAGTTCGAGAAACGGTGCACCGGCATCGAGCAACAGCGCGATGCGTTCGCGCGGCAGCAATTGCCCGCGCTCATGAAAGCGCTTTTTGGACAATTCAGACGCGGCAACCGTCCGCCCCACCACGGCATTGACCCGCGCAATCTGCGCCAGCATCCCCGCACGATTGGCCTGATAGCTCTCGCTCGTAGGCGAAATGGAATTCTCGATCACCGCCATGGATAATTGACTTTCAGGCCGCCGATGTCGTGTTGAAATGGTCGACGAACTGCTGCCGCAGTTCGACCTTGCGCAGCTTGCCGGTAGCGGTCATCGGCATCTCCTCCAGAATCCGCACCAGCTTCGGGATCTGGAAACCGCCAAGCGACTTACGGCAATGCTCGATGATCTCGGCTTCGCCCGTCTGTGTGCCGGGCTTGAGCTTGACGAAGGCGGAGACCGCCTCGCCCCATTGCGGATGCGGCAGGCCGACCACCGCGGCGTTCAGCACCGCAGGATGCGCCAGCAGCGTTTCCTCGATCTTCACCGAAGCGACGTTCTCGCCGCCGGACTTGATCATGTCCTTCTTGCGGTCGATGAACAGCACCTCGCCGTGCTCGTCGATCAGCGCCAGATCGCCGGTATGATGCCAGCCGAACTTTCGAGCGGCGGCGGTGGCTTCCGGGTCCTTGTAGTAGCCCATCATCACATTCGGTCCGCGATGGACGATCTCGCCGATCTGTCCGGGCGGCAGCAGATTGCCCTCGTCGTCCATGATGGCGGTCTCGTTGACGATCATCGACTCGCCCCAGTAGTTACCGAAGCGCGCAAGCTGCCGATCCGGCTGCGACATGGTGGTCGCCGGATACATTTCCGTTTGGCCGCTCGGCTGCACAAATGTCGGGCAAAGCTCTGCGATGCACCGTTCCAGCAACGGACGCGGCATCGGCGCCATGGTGTAAACGCAGGTGCGCAGGGTCGAAAGATCGAACTCCTTGCGGCGCGGATGATCGAGGATCGCCTGAAACATCGCCGGCAGGCCGATGAAGATCGTCAGCCTGTCGCGCTGGATCGCCTCCATGCAGGCGACGGGATCGAACCCGCGCATGATGGCCATCTTTCCGCCGACCGACAGATACGTCAGCAGCAGGACATGCGCCGCGCAGTGGAATAGCGGGAACTGTCCCGTGATGCCGTCGTTGCGATCGAGATGCATTTCGATGGCGTTGCTCATGGCCGCCATCACCACCGCAAGATGACAGTGCATCGCGCCCTTGGGCCGCGAGGTCGTTCCCGATGTGTAGATGATCATCGCCAGATCGCGGTCGTCGAAGGCGATCTCAGGCTCGATGTCGGAGTGCCCCTTGATCAGATCGGTGAAACTTCCGAGACCCTGCTCATTCGCCTTGCCAGTGAGGTCCACCGCAATGAGGTCGACGCCGCGTTTCTCCAGCGCCGCACGCCGCTCCGGCTGTGCATGCAGATTGTCGTCGATCAGCGCGAAACGCACCTCGGCATGGCCGAGGATGTAATCCATGTCGCCCGGCCCGAGCATGGTATTGATCGGGACCCAGACAAGGCCCGCGCGATGAATGCCGAACAGTGCTTTGACGAATTCGACCGAGTTGTTGCAGATGGTCGAAATCTTGTCGCCGGGTTTCAGGCCGCGAGCGAGGAGATAGTTGGCGAAACGGTTAGCGTCGTGATCGATCTCCGTAAACGTTACCTGCCGCGCACCGTCGGTCAGCGCGATGCGATCGGGAAATCGTTTAGCTGCGCGGCGCAAAATATCGCCGACAGCCACCCGCCCGATACGTCCAGGACCGGGCACGCCGCCCGTTGCAGTCAGATCGCTCATGACGTTATCTCCCCGTGTCAGCCTGCGGCGCTTTCTTGTCCGCTTCGGCTCAATGCATCAGCTTGAGAATCTTTCGCGCTTCGGCAGGCGATGCGATCTCGCGGCCGACATTCCGCGCGCACTTGACGATGCCTTCGATCAACTGCCCGTTCGACGTCACCTTGGTGCCGTCGCCGAGATAGAACGTGTCTTCAAGGCCGGTCCGCAGATGACCGCCGAGCTCGGCGCAGCGCTGATGCAGCGGCCAGATTTCCTCGCGGCCGATGGCGGTGACGCTCCAGTTGGAGTCGGCGAGCTTCAGCTTGAGCAGGATCGGCAGCAGATCGGGATCGGCCGGCATGCCGGAGGCCACGCCCATGACGAAGTTGTATTCGAGCGGGCCGGAATACATGCCGTTCTGCTTGTACATCGCGACGCTGCGCACGATGCCGACGTCGAAGCATTCGAACTCCGGCAAGGTCTTCGTGATCTTCATCACGTCGAGATATTTCTGGATCTTGTCCGGCGGATTGTCGAACACATGCGGCGGCCAGGCCCAGGACCCGTCGGCCTTCACCTTGAGATAGTTCAGCGAGCCGGCATTACACGCGGCCATTTCCGGCGCCGTCTCGCGCACGCAGTCGAGCGCGCCCTGATAGTTCGGGCCGCTGACACCGGTGGTATGATTGATGATGACGCCGGGGCACGCCTCGCGGATCGCCTGCTGCACTTCCTTCGACAGGTTGACGTCCCAGGACGGGATGTGCCCCTGATCCGGCTCCTGCCGCCGCAGATGCATGTGCATCACCGACGCGCCGGCCTCGAAGGCCGCTTTCGCTTCCCGCGCCATTTCCTCGGGCGTGACCGGAACATGATGCTGCTTCGGATTGGTCAGCACGCCATTGAGCGCGCAGGTAACGACAGCTTTATCCATTCCGGGTCCTCAGATTCGATCGCGACGTTGCTCCAAACGGTAAAAGGCGGGGGCTGCCAGCGTCTTGTGAAAACTAGCTAGGCTTGCCACAATTTTCGGGTGCATAATTTCAGAAGACATGGCGGCTTAACGCAAGTCTGCGCCGCGGGAACGGGCCATAATCTCCGACATGGAGGATGAAAATGGATGCCCCCGAGCGGTTTGCCGAGACTTCGGCCAGCCCCTTTCTGACCGCGGAACATCTGGCGTTCCGCGATATGCTGCGGCGCTTTGTGGCGACCGAGATCGAGCCTTTTGCAGCGCAATGGGACGAGGCCGGGGAATTCCCCCGCGAGCTTTATCTTAAAGCCGCCTCCATCGGCCTGCTTCAGCTTGGCTTCCCTGAAGAATATGGCGGCGTCCCCTGCGACCGCTTCATGTCCATGATCGCTGCGCAGGAGCTGGCCCGCGCCGGAGCCGGAGGCGTCAGTGCCAGCCTGAAAAGCCACACCATCGGCGCGCCGCCTATCGTGTATGGCGGCTCCGATGAACTGAAGGCCCGCGTGCTGCCGGACATTCTCGCGGGCCGGAAAATCTCCGCGCTCGCGATTACTGAACCCGGCGGCGGTTCGGACGTGGCCAACCTGCGCACCACCGCCAAGCGCGACGGCGACCATTACGTGGTCAAGGGCGAGAAAACCTTCATCACCTCCGGCATGCGCGCCGATTATTACACCGTCGCGGTGCGCACCGGCGGCGAAGGCGCGGGCGGTGTCAGCCTGCTGCTGATCGAGCGCGACACGCCGGGTTTCTCGCGCACACCGCTGAAGAAGATGGGCTGGTGGGCGTCGGATACAGCAACGCTCTACTTCGACGATTGCCGCGTCCCCGTCGGCAACCTGATCGGACAGGAAAACGCCGGCTTCAAGCTGATCATGAAGAATTTCAACAGCGAGCGGCTCGGCCTCGCGGCCGGCTGCACCGGCTTCGCGCGCGTCTGTGTCGAGGAAGCCATCGCCTATGCGCGCGAGCGCAAGACTTTTGGCAAGCGCCTCGTAGACCATCAGGTGATCCGCCACAAGATCGTTGACATGGCGCAGCGTGTGGCGGCGACGCAGGCGATGCTGGAAATGCTGATCTGGCGATTGGAGCAAGGTGACAACCCGGTGGCCGAAGTCTGCATGTGCAAGAACCAGGCGACGCAGACCATGGCCTACTGCGCCTCCGAGGCCGTGCAGATTTTCGGCGGCGCAGGTTTCATGCGCGGGCCGAAGGTGGAGCGCATCTACCGCGAGGTTAAAGTCAACGCCATCGGCGGCGGGACCGAGGAAATCATGAAGGATCTGGCGAGCCGCCAGATGGGACTTTAGCGCGCGGCCATGAGGATAGAATGCAAGAGCATAGACCTTTCTTCACCTCTCCCGTGGGGAGAGGTCGATGCACGAAGTGCATCGGGTGAGGGCGTACGCTCTCTCGATAGATTCTACGCCCTCACCCCGCCCCTCTCCCCACGGGAGAGGGAGTTGATCACGTTTGCAGCAACATCCAAGCAAATCGACTGAGCCAAAGCCGAATACCAGAAAACAAAGGAAAACATCAGGAAACGCAATGCAGTTCACGCAGGAACACGACGGCATCCGCCGCACCATGCAGCAGTTCATCAAGAACGAGATCAATCCGTTCGTTGATGAATGGGAGCGCGCGGGAATCTATCCGGCCCATCAGGTGTTCAAGAAGATGGGCGACCTCGGCCTGCTCGGCCTGTGCAAACCCGTGGAGTACGGCGGCTCGGGCCTCGACTACAGCTATGGCATGGTGATGGCAGAAGAACTCGGCGCCATCAATGCAGGCGGCGTCGGCATGTCGATCGGTGTGCAGACCGACATGGCGACGCCTGCACTCGCGCGGTTCGGCTCTGATGAGATGAAGCGCGAGTTTCTTGCGCCGTCCATTGCAGGCGACATGGTGGCCTGCATCGGCGTGTCCGAACCCGGCGCGGGCTCCGACGTCGCCTCGATCAAGACAACGGCCCGGTCCGACGGCGACGACTACATCATCAACGGCGGCAAGATGTGGATCACCAACGGCACGCAGGCGGACTGGATGTGCCTGCTTGCCAATACCGGCGATGGTCCGGTTCACCGCAACAAGTCGCTGATCTGCCTGCCGATGAAGACCAAGGGTGTCGAGGTGCTGCGCAAGCTCGACAAGATGGGGATGCATTGCTCGGACACCGCCGAAATCAAGTTTACCGATGTGCGCATTCCCAAGCGCAACCGCATCGGCGAGGAAGGCAAGGGCTTCACCTACCAAATGATGCAGTTTCAGGAAGAACGGATGTGGGCGATTGCCGCCTGCCTGAAGTCCCACGAAAAAACCATCGATGAGACCATCGACTACACACGTCAGCGCAAGGCGTTCGGAAAACCGCTGCTCGACAATCAGGTGATTCACTTCCGTCTTGCCGAGTTGAAGACCGAGGTCGAACTGCTGCGCTCCCTGCTCTATCGCGCCTGTGAGGAGTATATCGGCGGCAACGACGTGACGCCGCTGGCGACCATGGGCAAGCTGAAGGCCGGGCGCCTGGGCCGCGAAATTCCCGACGCCTGCCTGCAGTACTGGGGCGGCATGGGCTTCATGAACGAAACCCGCGTCAGCCGCGCCTATCGCGACCGCCGCCTGACCTCCATCGGCGGCGGCGCGGACGAAGTGATGCTCAGCATCCTCTGCAAATACATGGGGACGCTACCGGAGCAGTAAGTGCTTGCGTTACAGCATTTTCCGCGCTGTATAACGCCGAACATCTTCGCAGGACAAGCCGATATGCTCACGCTGTTTCACTGTTCGAGTGCCCGCTCCTTCCGTCCGCTCTGGACGCTGGAAGAAATCGGCATTCCGTACGAGCTAAAGATGCTGCCCTTCCCGCCACGGTTCCTGAAGCGTGAGTATCTCGAACTCAATCCGTTGGGCACCATTCCGTTCCTCATCGACGGCGACACGCGGATGACCGAGTCATCCGCGATCTGTCTCTATCTCGCAACAAAGTATGGTCCGACGCCGATCAACGTCACGGTCGATGAACCCGCCTATGGCGCCTATCTGAACTGGCTGTTCTTCGGCGAGGCGACGCTGACTTTCCCGCAGACGATCTACTTCCGCTATTCGCAGCTCGAGCCTGACGAGAAGAAGAACCCGCAGGCCGCCGCCGACTATGCGCGATGGTTTCTCGCCCGGCTGCGCGCGCTGGAGACAGCGGTCACCAATTCCGAGACGGTCTGCGCCGGGCGCTTCACAGCCGCCGATATTTCGGTCGGCTACGCGTTGATGTTCGCGCAGTCCAACGGACTGTCAGCGCAGTTCACGCCCGCCGTCGCGGCCTACTGGGAGCGGCTCAAGCAGCGCGAGGGCTTCCGCAGGGCTATCGCCGCACAGGATCGCGCCAGCGCCGAGCAAGGCGTCGCGCCAAGAGTCCCCGCTGCGACCTAGGCCCGCATTCCGATTGCGTCGCTCGCCACATCCCTGCCGTTGATAATCTGCAGGCGGCGCGATCCGGAAAACAGCGCGCTCGGCTGAAGTCCGTAAATGCGGCGCAGCGAGTGGCTGAAATGAGTCGAATCCGGATAACCGGCATCGAGCGCGAAATGCGCGAGGTTTCGCTCGACATTGACATGATGCAGGATATTCCGCGCCCGCTTCCAGGCGCGGAAGGTCTTGAAGTTCATGCTGGTCTCGTCCTTGAACAGATGCAGGAAGCGCGACAGCGAGAGCTTGACGCCGCTCGCGCAATCGTCGCCCGAAATGCTGCTGGACGGCTTCGCCTGAAACCGCGACACGATGGTCGATATGCGCGTATCCAAGTCCCGCTGCTTCAGGCGGCGCTGGAGAAATATCTGGTCGAAATCGGCGGACGTGAAGCCGCTGGTGCCGCTGAGCGCCATGGTCGCGTAGATTTCGCGGAAGCGGGCTGCAAGGTGGCTTGCCGCCGCCGGATCGTCGCACTGACGGATAATTTCGGCCAGATCCTCGTCGCAAACGGACTCCGGTTCGATCAGAAGTCCGAGAATTTCACGGGACTCAGAGGTGATCTTGTGCGGCAGATATGCCGGCACGGCAAGGATTTCGCCAACGCGCGGCGGCTGACCAGCGACCTCAAGGCATGCGGTACCATGCAGCGGCACGCAAATCGCCAGTGCGCCGAGCGTGCGCACCGAGGGCTTGCCGTGCAGCCCGGCGTAGAACACCCGCTCCGAACTGATCAGCATGAACCGGTCGGACCGGCCGGACGTAGATCTGCGCATCGTTTCCTCCAGAAACATTCGTCACGGGCGATTGTTCGCCTCTTGTGAAAACCTGAACTAACGGCTTTTCTCCGTCGTCTCGAATTTTCCCGCACCCATGTAGCCGAACAGAAACCCGGCGACCTTGCGCTTCTGGATTTCCTCGCTGCCCTCGGTGATGCGGTAACGCCGGTGATGGCGATAGATGTGCTCGAACGGCTTGTGCCGCGAATATCCCATGCCGCCATGAACCTGCATGGCGCGATCGGCCGCCTCGCAGCACAGCCGGTTCGCCCAAAAATTACACATCGACACCTTGTCAGAGAGCCGATGCTCGACATCGGCCTGGGTCATATGGTCCATTTCCCACGCCGTCTTGCGGATCAGAAGACGCAGCATCTCAGCCTGCGTCGCAAGCTCCACCAGCGGAAACTGGATCGCCTGATTTTCCGACAGCGCGTGACCGAACGGCTTGCGCTCGCGTGCATAGTGCACGCTCTCATTGATGCAATACACAGCGGCGCCGAGCGAACTGGCGGCCTGACGAATCCGGTTCTCGTGCACGAAACACTGCGCCAGCGACAGGCCACGTCCCACCTCGCCGAACAATGCATCATCCGGCACGAACACGTCCGTGAAGCTAACGCGCGGGTGATCGGTCGGCATATTGAAGGTCCAGAGATATTCCTCGACCTTCACGCCCTTCGTATTCGCCGGAACGAGAAAACACGTAATGCCGCGCGCATCGCCATCGTTGCCCGATGTGCGCGCAAACGTCGCGCAGTGGGTGGCGACATGCATGCCGGTGGTCCACATCTTTTCGCCGTTGATGACCCAGCCGCTAACGCCGTCGCGCGTGGCCCGCACCGCGCTCGTTTCCATGTGGGTCGCGTCCGAGCCGTGATCGGGCTCGGTCAAACCAAAGGTGATGCGGTACTTGCCGGTGAGCGCGCCTTCGATCATCGCCTTCTGGTCGTCTCGGCCATAGCGATCGAGCATCGTCACCAGCGGAAAATTTCCGACGATCGAATGCTCGTTCTGCAAATCGTTGTGCAGGCCGAGGCCCTTGGCGGCGAAATGCTCGCGGATCACCGCCATCCAGAGATTGGAGCCGTCCTTGCCGCCGTAGCGCTTGGGAATTGCGAAGCGCAGATGCCCAGCCTCATCAGCGAGATTTTTCGCCTGACGCAACAGGTCTTCCCATTCATGGCGCGGCAGGCCGCCCTTGTCGAAATCCGTGCGCGCCCATTCGCGACGGTGATCGAAGAAACGAATGTTGTCGTCGCGCTGCTCAAGCGGCTTGATGGTCTGATCGATGAAACGATCGAGCTCGGACAGGTACGCTGTCAGATCGTCAGGCAGCGAGAAATCCAACGCGCGACTCCCGAACGTCCATCCCGGACCTGGTTTTTTCATTGCGCCGCGCTGCTTGAGAGAGCCCGCGACGGATGGCGAATTAAGATAAGGGCCACGGCGTTAGTCAAGCGCTTAATTAATTTGTGAAGCGGCTTCTTTGCTGGTCTATTCTGGGCACGACAACATCGCTCAAATGTTGCAACGCAGCGTAAGAACCGTCCGAGGAAATCGCTCATGGCCTATGAATTCGCCAAAGTGGACCGCAAAGGTCCGCTGACCATCATCACGCTCAATCGCCCCGAGGTGATGAACGCCGTGCATTCGCCGATGCACTTTGAAATGCATCGCGTTTTTGACGAATTCAACAAGGACCCCGATCAGTGGATCGCGATCGTCACAGGCGCAGGCGACCGGGCGTTTTCCGCAGGCAACGATTTGAAGTGGCAGGCCCAGGGCGGTCAGCGCGGCTGGGACACCAGTGGCTTTGCCGGGCTGACCCACCGTTTCGACTGCGACAAGCCGATCATCGCCGCGGTCAACGGCGTCGCCATGGGCGGCGGCTTTGAAATCGCGCTGGCCTGCGACCTCATCATCGCCTCGGAAAACGCGACCTTCGCCCTGCCCGAGCCCCGCGTCGGCCTCGCCGCGCTGGCCGGCGGACTGCATCGCCTGCCCCGCCTGATCGGCCTCAAGCGCGCCATGGGCATGATCCTGACCGGGCGGCACGTTCCCGCGCGCGAAGGACTTGAACTTGGCTTCGTCAACGAAGTCGTGCCGAAGGGCGAAGCGCTCGCTGGCGCCGAGCGCTGGGCCAATCTCATTCTGCAGAACGGCCCGATGTCGATCCGCGCCTCGAAGCAGACCATGCATCGCGGTCTCGGCGTGTCGCTGGAACAGGCGCTGGCCGAACAGTTTGATTATCCGGCAGTCAAGGCGCTGGCTGCATCCGAGGATTATGTCGAAGGTCCGAAGGCGTTTGCGGAAAAGCGACCGCCGCAGTGGAAGGGGCGGTAAGTTTACGCAATGCAAGTCGACTCCCTCTCCCCGGTGGGGAGAGGGTTGGGGTGAGGGCCCTAAATCTATCGAGAGATTCTACGCCCTCACCCGGCACGCTTCGCGTGCCGACCTCTCCCCACGGGAGAGGTGAAGGAAGAATCCACATCAAATCTCGCTCTCCCGCTCGCGGCGATAGGACGCATAATTCGGCTGGTCGATGGCGAGCTTGTCCAGCGTGGTCGTCCAGACATGTTCGGTCAGTCCCGGCGTATCGAATCCGATCTCGCCGCTCGCGATGCGCGCCGACAAGAGACGGTTGAGGTCCTCCAGCGAACCGGACGCGCCGAGCAGCTTTGACAGCCGCTCAAGCTCGGCCGCATCACCGGATGCCTCAAGCGTGAGTTGACGCACGACAAGATCGAGCGCGTTCAGCCCGACGCGCAGCTTGAACGCGGCGTGGCCGGACAACTGCGGCGCGACATCGGCGCGAAGAAACTCCGCGACCGCGTTGATCAGTTCGACCGGTGTGGGTTGATCCTGCATCTCACACCCCTCCGTTATGCGCGTCGCGGCGCCAGCAGCCGCAACAGATCGATTTCGGTTTCCGAAGCGCGGCGGCCGATCATGGCGCGCTCCATCGAATGGTCGGGACCGGCGCGGAACCGCTGCATCATGCCGCAGCACATGATGCCCCACCGCAGCGTGCCGAGCGTTTCCCAGAACATCACCCGCGCCACATCCACCGGACGGCCGGATGCGGCTTCATAGGCCGCAAACAGGTCTTCACGCGACCCAAATCCCCCGACCGGCTTGTCGATCTCACCGAACCGCCACGAGTTCACGCAGATCCAGCCAAGGTCTTCCATCGGATCGCCGAAGTGCGCCAGTTCCCAATCCAGGACCGCGCGAACGCCTTCCGGGCCAATGATGAGATTGCCGTGACGGAAATCGCCATGAACCAGCGTCACCGTGTCGGACGTCGTCGGCGCATTGTCGCGCAGCCAGCGCAGCGCCAGATCGAACACCGGGCGCGGCCAGTCGAAGGATTTGTATTCGGCGGCAAGATCGTCGAGCTCGCCCGCCACCGTCATCAGCCGCAGCTTCGGCAAACGCGCCTTATCCAGCGCGTGAATGTCCGCAACCACCCTGCCAAGCTGACTCGCCAGCACCTTGCGCGCATTGGCAAACTCCGCATCGCGGAGGATCTTGCGCGGAATGGTTTCACCCTCGACGCGGTCCATGATAAATCCGCTGCCGAGACCGTCCTCCGCTTGCAAAACGTGGCGCACGCGCGGCGACGGGATCCCCGCCTCATAAGCCTGCTGCATCAGCACCGCTTCCGCCTCAAGCCCGGCTGCACGCCCCGGAGCCGCGCCGTAACCCGACGGCGCGCGGCGCAGAATGACGGCGATGTCACCGGAAGGATGCAGGACGTGGAACGACCAGGTTTCCTGGCTTGCCCCGCCGGAGAGCTGAGCGAGGCGATCGATGCCTGTGGCTCCCGGAAACCAGCGCGCGATGCCGGTCTTGAGCGTACTCTCAATCGTCATTTGGATTCTTGGGGCTTGTTGGCTCTCTTGTTGGAGCCGGACCGTAAATAAAATCGCGTGCGCGGGCAACCGCGCACGCGATGTCGTTTCAGAGCGGCCTGCTTAGAACATCAGGCCGTCCTTCACCAGCACCCAGCGGCCACCCTTGACCTGCTGAACCTGCGTCACCGTGCTGGCCAGATGATTGGTCTTGGAGAACTTGGTCGGCGGCGAAGCGAAGATATCCTGGAACACATCGCCGGATTCCATCGCATCGAGCACCTTCTGGCCGGTCAGATCCTTGCCCGCCTTGTTAACGTAATGCGCGAAGGTCATCATCGCATTGTAGCCGATGATCGCCTGCGTGTTCGCGTCAGTGCCGAACGCCTTCTTGTAGTTGTCCAGCCAGTCCTTGGCCTTGCCCTTCGCCGTGTCCGGATAGGGAATCTCGAAACCGGCGGCGGCATACAGACCCTCGACAGCCTCTTTGCCGAGCGCCGGAACTTCGAGGACGTTGGTCGGTGTTGCGCCGAGGAACGTCACATCCCAGCCGAGCTTCTTGGCTTCACCCATCGCGCCGATGGTTTCGCGGATCACGGTTCCAAGCACCACGAGATCGCAACCGTCAGATTTCATCTTCGCAACCTGCGCGCTGAAGTCGGATGCGCCCCGCTTGTAGCTGGTGACGGAAGCCGGTGTCAGCTTCATCGCAGCCGTCTGCTGGTTGAAGCCGTCGAGCACGCTTTTGCCGTATTCGTCATCCTGATGCATGATGCAGGGCTTGGCGAATTTCTTCCATTCGATCATGTGCTTGAGCGCGGCACGCGTACTTTCAACATAAGGAAGAATGTTGTTGAACTTCAGCCGTTCCTGCGGTTTCGCCGGATCGAACTTGAAGGTGAATTCGGCCGCGGTCAGCGGGAAAAGCTGCAACACGCCCGCGTCGAACAAAATGTCCTGCGCGGCAAGCACGGTGGGCGATCCCATCGGCCCGACCATGGCAAAGATCTTGTCCTTCTCGATCAGCTTCTGCGAGGCGAGCACCGCGCGCTTCGGATCGTAGCCAGAGTCTTCCACGATCAGCTTGATCTTGCGGCCGTTGATGCCGCCGGCGGCATTGATCTCATCGGCCGCCATTTTCAGGCCGTTGGCCACCGGCACGCCCCAGCCCTTGATCGGGCCGGACAAATCCTGATGCGATCCGACGACAATTTCGGTTGGCGAAATGCCTTCGTTGGTCACCTTGGTCTGTGCGAAGGCCGGCGACTGGGTCAGCGCGAGCGCCCCCACCGCAAGGCCAAGCGCCTTGAACGATTTCGACATAACGGTCTCCTTCCTGTTGGCCCATATTCAGCGAAGGCCGGGCCTTGCTACCTTCGCCGCTGAGCGGCCCTCGCGGGCCGCGGAATGCGCTTCTTGTGGTGTCGCAATGATGCGGAAGCTTATGCCATCGCTCCCGCCCGGTACATTGCATCGATTTCCGCTGCGTAGGACTTGTTCACGAAGCTGCGCTTCAGCTTCATGGTTGGCGTCAATTCCTCGTCCTCGGGCGTCAGTTGCCGCTCGATCAGATGGAACTTCTTGATGGTCTCGACGCGGGCAAAGTTCGCATTGACCGCCTCGATCTCGCGTCTGATGAGATCCTGGACCTCCGGCGCGCGGCACAGGCTCGCGTAGTTCGTGAACGGGATGTTGTAGTCCTGCGCGAACTTCTCGACGTTCTCGTGGTCGATCATCACCAGGCAGGTGAGGTACGGCCGCTTGTCGCCGATCACCACCGCGTCCGAAATATAGGGCGAGAACTTCAACTGGTTCTCGATCTCCGACGGCGTGATGTTCTTGCCGCCGGACGTGATGATGATGTCCTTCATCCGGTCTGTGATCTTGACGAAGCCTTCGTTGTCGATAGTCCCGACATCTCCGGTATGAAGCCAACCCTTTTCATCAATGGTTTCAGCGGTTTTCTCCGGCTGATTCAGATAGCCCATGAACAGGAAATCGCCCTTGATGAGGATTTCCCCTTTCGGACAGATCATGACCTCGCCCCACGGCGCGGCCTTGCCGACCGAACCGAGCTTGATGCGGTCGTTCGGCATCAGGGTCGCGACGCCGCAATTCTCGGTCTGTCCGTAGACCTCGCGCATGTCGAGGCCGATGGCGAGATACCAGCGGATCAGGTCCGGCGAGATCGGCGCAGCGCCGGTGAAGGCGATGCGAACCCGATCCAGCCCGAGCATTCGCCGGATATTGCGGAACACCAGCCAGTAAGCCGCCTTGCCGGCGAGGCGCAGCGACAACGGCGGCGTTTCACCCTCGAGCCTGTACTCGGTCAGGCGCTGGCCGATGCCCAGCGCATGGCGGTACATCCACTGCTGGAGCGGCGTCGCGTCCTTCAGGGCAATGGTGATGGCCGAGTAGAATTTCTCCCAGATGCGCGGCACGGCGAGGAACGCGGTCGGCTGCACCTCGCGCAGGTTGTCGGGCACAGTCTCGGGGCTTTCCGCGAAGTTCATTACAGAGCCGACGGCGATCGATAGATAGTAGCCGCCGATGCGCTCGGCGACATGGCACAGCGGCAGGAACACCAGCCGCTCCTCGTGATCGGTCGGGACCAGCAGATAATCGGCGTAGCGCATCTGATGCGTGACGCTGCGATTGGAATGCATCGCACCCTTCGGAGGGCCGGTCGTCCCCGACGTATAGACGAGAATGGCGAGATCGTTCGTCCCGCGGCTGGCAATCATCTCATCCCACAGCGCGTCCCGGCCCTGCATATGATTGCGGCCAAGCGCCGTGAACTCGTCCAGCGACATTACCATCGGATCGCTGAAACCGCTGAGACCCTCCATGTCGAACACGACAATCTTTTCCAGGGTCGGGCAGCGCGCGCGGCAGGCCAGAATCTTGTCGAGTTGCTCGTCGTCCTCGGCGAAGATCACCTTGGTTCGGGAATCGTTGATCAGATATTCGACCTGCGAGGCCGAGTCCGTCGGATAGATGCCGGATGACACACCGCCTGCGCAAAGCACGCCCATATCGGCGAACACCCACTCGGGTGTCGCGTTCGAGATGATGGACGCAACGTCGCCCGGCTTGAACCCGGACGCATGAAGCGCATAGGCGATCTCCTTCGCCGTCTGCAACCATTGCCGCCAGCTCGTGGACTGCCAGACGCCGAGATGCTTTTCCCGGATTGCCGTCTTGTCGCCGCGCGTTTCAACCGCCAGCAGAAAACTCTTCGCGATGGTGTCCGCGACGGTGATCACTGCGGGTCTCGCCATAGCTCGCTCCCTGTCCTCGCCGCGGATCACGCGGTGTGCGTTCTCTCCTGTTCTTTTCCACCCGGTCTTGGTGCCGAGCTTCCTATTCGCCGTGCCAAGCCTATCGCGAATTTCTTAGCGCCACGTCTTCTTTTTCTTCCAGCGCCGTTCGCCCCGCGCGCCGTCTTCCTTGGCGCCGAGGTAGAACTCCTGAATGTCCTGCGACTGCATCAGCCGTTCGCAGGTGTCGTTCATCACCACGCGGCCGATTTCCAGCACATAGCCATAGTGCGCCGTCTCCAGCGCGACCTTCGCGTTCTGCTCTACCAACAGGATCGACATGCCCTGTTCTTCGTTGACGCGCTTGATGATGGTGAAAATCTCTTTCACCAGCAGCGGCGACAGGCCAAGCGACGGCTCATCCAGCAGCAGCAAGGCCGGGCGGTTCATCAGCGCGCGGCCGATGGCCAGCATCTGCTGCTCGCCGCCGGACAATTGTCCCGCCGGCTGGTTGACGCGCTCGCGCAGGCGCGGGAAATAGCCATAGACACGCTCAAGGTCGGCGGCCACGCCGTCACGATCCTTGCGCGGATAGGCGCCCATCATCAGGTTTTCGCGCACACTGAGGAACGGAAACACCTCGCGCCCTTCGGGCACATGGCTGAGACCAAGACGCACGATCCGATCGGCTTCCATGCGCTGGATCGGCTGCCCCTTGAATTCGATGGAGCCCTTCTGCGGATCGAGGATGCCGGAGATGGTCTTGAGTACGGTTGTCTTGCCTGCGCCATTAGCGCCGAGCAGCGTGACGATCTTGCCGCGCGGCACTTCAAGGCTGATGCCGCGAATGGCCATGATCGGCCCATAGTAGCTTTCGATATTGGAGAGCTTGAGAATAATGTCGGGGCTGCTCATGACATCGCCCTCAGGTGCCCAGATACGCTGCGACGACATCGGGATGCGCCTGCACCTCGGCGGGCGCGCCCATCGCCAGCACACGGCCATAGTTCAGCGCGATGACTCGGTCGGAGACGCGATTGACCAACGTCATGTCGTGCTCGACCATCAGCACGGTAATGCCGAGCTCGGTTTTCATGTCGCGGATCCAGAACGACATGTCGTCGGTCTCCTCCACATTCAACCCGGATGACGGCTCATCCAGCAGGATCAGCTTCGGCTCGGTGCACAGGGCACGGGCCAGCTCGATCACCTTGCGCACGCCATAGGGCAATCCGGAGATCAGCTTGTCCCGATGGGCGGCAAGGTCAAGGAAATCGATCACCTGCTCAACGCGGCGGCGATGCGCTTTTTCGTCGCGGCGGACGTTCGGCAGAAACAGCAGCTCCTGCCACAGGGTCGTGGTGGAGTGGCGGTGCCGTCCGACCAGAAGATTGCTCAAAACGGTGGCATTCTCGAACAATTCGATGTTCTGAAAGGTGCGCGCTATGCCGAGTTTTGCGATGTCGTACGGCGGCGCGGCGGTAATGTCCTGATCCTCAAAATAGAGTTTTCCCGAGGTCGGCTCATAGAGCCGCGAAATCAGATTGAAGATCGAGCTTTTGCCGGCTCCGTTGGGGCCGATGATCGAGAGGATTTCGCCCTTCTCCACGGCGAAGCTGACGGAATCCACCGCCTTCAGGCCGCCGAAGTGGAGCGAGAGGTTTTCCGCGCGGAAGCAGCTCATCGGTTCCGCTCCGATTTCACGTAGATCTTCTGCCGCTTGAAGGTGGCACGCTTGTAGAGCGGGAAGAGCTGGAAGAAGAGCTTGATCTTCAGCCATCGGCCATAGATTCCGTACGGCTCGAACAGGATGAACAGCATGATGATCAGGCCGTAGATCGCGCCCTTGAGGCCGTTGGCCGAGGCAATCGCTGCGACGTTCGCCTTGATATGCGCCGCCTGCTCGGTGCCCGCGCCGAACGTCGCCGCAAGCCCCGCGATCACGCCGGGAATATCGTCCTTCAGGAAGGTCAGGAACGGATCGACCATAACGATGAAGATCGCGCCCAGCACTGCGCCGTGCAGGCTGAGCACGCCGCCGATGATAATCACCATGATGAATTCGATGGACAACTGGAGCGTGAACATCTCCGGGCTGATGAAGGACATCTTGTGCGCGAACAGACAGCCCGCGAAGCCGGTGATCGCAGCACTCAGCGCGAACGATTTCACCTTGTAGCGCGAAACGTTGATGCCCATGCTCTTGGCGGCGGTTTCGCTGTCCCGGATCGCGACGAACGCGCGGCCTGTTGGCGAACGCATCAGGTTCAGCGTGCCGACTATGACAAGGATCAGAAGCCCGAGGCAGAGGTAGTAGAATGTCGGGCTGTCGCGCGGCACGCTGTTGCCGAGTAGCTGGATAGTCTTGATCCGCATGCCGTCATTGCCATGGGTGACGCTTTCCCACCGCGCGAGTACTTCTTCCACGATCAGCGCGAAGGAAATCGTGGCTATCACGAGATAGATGCCCTGCAGCCGCAGCGCCGGAAATCCGACCATCGCGCCGATGATCCCGGTCAGGATTCCCGCGGCGAGGAAATACACCGGAAACGGCACGCCGAGCTGTTGCAGATACCCGGTCGTGTAGGCGCCAATGGCGAGGAACGCCGCATGCCCCAGCGACGCCTGCCCGGTGAAGCCGGTGAGGATCATCAGCCCGACGCCCACGGTGGCGTAAATGCAGACAAACACAAGCTGGCTCATCAGATAGCTTGAGAGCGTGAACGGCGCGATCACCAGCAGGATCAGCAATGCCCCATAGGACCAGAGGTAACCGCTATGCGGCACCAGCCGGATATCGTCGTTGTAATCGGTCTTGAACAAAAACCGCATGCGGCGCCCCTCAGACTTTCTTCCGCACGTGAATCCCGAAGATGCCTTCCGGCTTCAACAGCAGGACCACGAGCAGCACGATGTACGGGGCGACGTCCTTCCATCCCTGCGGCAGATAAAATCCGGCCATGCTCTCGATCACGCCGATCAGGATTCCGCCGACCACTGCGCCGGGAATCGAACCAAAGCCTCCGAGCACCGCCGCCGGGAATGCTTTCAATCCGAGTACAAGCCCGACATTCGAGTGAATGAAGGTGATGGGTGCAAGCAGCACGCCCGCGCAGGTTGCGACCGCCGCGCTGATCGCCCAGACAATGGACACCACGCGCTTGACCGGAATGCCCATGTAGTAGGCAGCGAGCATGTTCTCGGAGCTTGCACGCATCGCAGTGCCGAGAGTCGTCTTGTTAAAGAAGAGGTAGAGCACGCCGCAAAGAATGACCGTGGCAGCGATCACCGACAGCTTGTCGTGGGCCAGCACCAGGCTGCCGAGCCGTAGCACCCCATGGCTGAACGGCGTTTCGATCTTGAGATCGTCGGTTCCCCAGATCATGCCCGCGACCGAACGCAGGAAGAAACCAAGACCGATGGTGGCCATGATGATGGAGAACTGCGGATAGCCGAGGATCGACCGCACCACGAGGCGTTCGGCGAGCATGCCGAACAGTGCCATCGCCGCGACAGCGGCGACAAAGCCAAGCCAGTAATTGAAACCCAAAAGGCTGATGAAGGTGAAGGCGAAGAACCCGCCCAGCATCATCAGGTCGCCCTGCGCGAAGTTGACGACTTCGGTGGCCTTGTAAACAAGAACAAAGCCAAGCGCGATCAGGCCATAGACACAGCCGAGCGCAATACCGCTCACCAACTGCTGAACAAAGTCCAGCATTCCTGGTCACCCTCCCCCACGTGCCGCGATTCTAACGATCGCATTTGGTCACGCCGCGATCCTATCGATCGCCTTGTTTAGTTCTTGTGTCGACTTGCTATGCGTTTTTGCACGAGCATTTTCAGCAATCAGACCCCAAACGGTGACGGCGTGTCAACAACACCCGCAAGAGTGCGCTGCATCAAATGGAAAAAGGCCGGGATTTCTCCCGGCCTTCAAGTTGTGCGCAATTGTTAAGCGCGCAGGGAGGTTGGTTGAGCTTACTTCGCTTCGGCCCGCTTCGGCGGGGTGGCCGGCCACGACTTGATCAGGGTGTCGTAGTCGACGGTCTCGCCCTTCGGCTTCTCGTTCGCCAGCTTGCGCTGCGGAGCGATGTTGCCGTCCTTCTCCGACTTGGCGAACCAGAACTCGGCGGTTTCCTTCTTGTTGAGCTTCGGTCCGCAGGCGCCCTGTACGCCCGACTTCTCGAGGCGTTCAAGCACCGAGTCCTGCGCCGCAGCCAGCGAGTCCATCGCAGCCTGCGCTGTCTTCGCACCGGACGACGCATCGCCGATGTTCTGCCACCAGAGCTGAGCCAGCTTCGGATAGTCAGGCACGTTGTTGCCGGTCGGGGTCCATTGCACGCGCGCGGGCGAGCGGTAGAATTCGACCAGACCACCGAGCTTCGGCGCACGCTCGGTGAACGACTTGTCCCAGATGTCAGACTCGCGGGTGAACGTGAGACCGACGTGGCTCTTCTTCAGGCTCACCGACTTGGAGTTGATGAACTGGAGGTAGAGCCAGGCAGCCTTGCGGCGGTCTGCCGGCGTTGACTTGAGCAAGGTCACGGAGCCGGCGTCCTGATAGCCGAGCTTCATGCCTTCCTTCCAGTACGATCCGTGCGGCGACGGAGCCATGCGCCACTTCGGCGTGCCGTCGGCATTCACCACCGGCAGACCAGGCTTGACCATGTCAGCGGTGAAGGCGGTGTACCAGAAGATCTGCTGGGCAATATTGCCCTGCGCAGGAACCGGGCCGGCTTCGGAGAAGGTCATGCCCTGCGCCTGCGGCGGGGCATACTTCTTCAGCCAGTCGAGATACTTGACGATCGAGTAGACCGCCGCGGGTCCATTGGTGTCGCCGCCGCGTTCCACGGATGAACCGACCGGACGGCAGCCTTCCATACGGATGCCCCATTCGTCGACAGGCTTGCCATTCGGGATGCCCTTGTCGCCGTTGCCCGCCATCGACAGCCAGGCGTCGGTGAACCGCCAGCCGAGCGATGGGTCCTTCTTGCCGTAGTCCATGTGGCCATAGACCTTGACGCCGTTGATTTCCTTGATGTCGTTGGTGAAGAACTCGGCGATGTCTTCATAGGCCGACCAGTTCACCGGCACGCCGAGCTCGTAGCCATACTTGGCCTTGAACTTCGCCTTGTAGTCCGGATTGGTGAACCAGTCGTACCGGAACCAGTACAGGTTCGCGAACTGCTGATCCGGCAACTGATACAGCTTGCCGTCCGGTCCGGTGGTGAACGACTTGCCGATGAAATCATCGACGTCGAGCATCGGATCGGTGACGTCCTTGCCCTCGCCCGTCATGTAATCCGACAGAACCACGGTCTGGTTGTAGCGGAAGTGGGTGCCGATCAGATCGGAGTCGTTGATCCAGCCGTCATAGACGTTCTTGCCCGACTGCATCTGCGTTTGCAGCTTCTCGACGACGTCGCCTTCCTGGATCAGGTCGTGCTTGACCTTGATGCCGGTGATTTCGGTGAACGCCTTCGCCAGCGTACCGGCTTCATACTCATGCGTCGTGATCGTTTCCGAGACGACATTGATGTCCATGCCCTTGAAAGGCTCAGCGGCCTTGATGAACCACTGCATCTCCTTCATCTGGTCTTCCTTCGACAGCGTCGAAGGCTGGAACTCGGCATCGATCCACTTCTTCGCCGCAGCTTCGTCTGCGAAAGCCGGCGCGCTGATCGCGGCCGACGCCGCAATCAGTGCCACCGCGCTTGTCATCGTCAAAAGACGATTCCTTTTTGTAACGTGTCGCATGGTTTCCTCCGTTGAAAACACAACTTCAGGTCCGGGTTGATCCACGGATCTGCCTTTTCTCCACCCGCTAGACGTTGCGAAATATGACAACGGCCGACACGATGGAAATTACGGTAGCGATCCACAAACTCGAGACCTCGACGCCCTCGCCGATCGGGAGCGTCGCAATCGGGTTTGTGCCCGCAAATGCAATCCACAAAAGATGGATGACCGCCGTGGCGATCAGCGAAATGAACAGCCTGTCGCCGCGCGTGGTCGGAATATGCAGGATTCCGACGCGCTCGGCCTCGGGGTAACGCACCGCGAGCCAGGTCATGACTCCAAGCGTTCCCGCCAGCAGGCAGAAGAAGATCGCCGTTGGTGCCGTCCAGGCCATCCATGCGATATGTTCCATGGTTACACCCGTCCCAGCGCGAAGCCGCGCGCGATATAATTGCGGACAAACCAGATCACCAGTGCGCCGGGAATGATGGTCAGGACGCCGGCGGCGGCCAGCAACCCCCAGTCCATGCCGGATGCCGAGATCGTGCGCGTCATGGTCGCGGCGATCGGCTTGGCGTTCACCGATGTGAGCGTGCGCGCCAGCAGCAGTTCGACCCACGAGAACATGAAGCAGAAGAAGGCCGCGACGCCGATGCCGCTTGCAATCAGCGGCATCAGGATCTTCACGAAGAAACGCGGGAACGAATAGCCGTCGAGAAACGCGGTTTCGTCGATTTCCTTCGGCACGCTGGAGATAAAGCCTTCGAGAATCCAGACCGCCAGCGGCACATTGAACAGGCAGTGCGCCAGCGCGACCGCCCAGGGCGTATCGAACAGGTTGATCGCCGAATAAAGATTGAAAAACGGCAGCGCGAACACCGCCGGCGGCGCCATACGGTTCGACAGCAGCCAGAAGAACAGATGCTTGTCGCCGAGGAAGCGATAGCGCGAGAACGCATAGGCCGCCGGCAGCGCGAACGAAATCGAGATGATCGTATTGATGATCACGTACTTCAGCGAATTGATGTAGCCGGAATACCAGCTCGCATCGGTGAAGATGCGCTTGTAGTGCGCCAGCGTCGGATTATTCGGCCACAACGTCATGGTTGTGACGATTTCCGTGTTGGTCTTGAAGCTCATGTTGACGAGCCAGTAGATCGGCAACAGCAGGAAGATCAGGAACAGGCCGAGAATGATGCGGCGTCCGGGAATGGTATGCATCATGCGCCTCCCGCCGGCTGCGCGCGCTCGTTGTCGGCGTTCGTCATCACGGTGTAGAACACCCAGCACACGATCAGGATGACGAGATTGTAGACGATCGACAGCGCGGCCGCCTTGCCGAGGTCGAATTGCCCGAGCGCGATCTTGACCAGCTCGATGGACACAAAGGTCGTTGAATTTCCGGGACCCCCGCCGGTGACGACGAACGGCTCGGTGTAGATCATGAAGCTGTCCATGAAGCGCAGCAGCACCGCGATCAGCAGCACGCGCTTCATCTTCGGCAACTGGATCGCGGTGAACACCGCCCAGCGCGACGCGCCGTCGATCTGCGCTGCCTGATAATACGCATCGGGAATGGACTTCAGGCCGGCGTAACACAGGAGAGCCACAAGGCTGGTCCAGTGCCAGACATCCATGACAATGATGGTGCACCACGCGTCGAAGCTGTTTGACACGTAGTTGTAGTCGAACCCCATCTTGTTCAGCACGTAGCCCATCAGGCCGATGTCGGGACGGCCGAAGATCTGCCAGATAGTGCCGACCACGTTCCATGGAATGAGCAACGGCAACGCCAGGATCACAAGGCACGCCGCAACCCGCCAGCCTTCGCGCGGCATCGACAGCGCAACCAGAATGCCGAGCGGCACCTCGATGGCGAGGATGATCGCCGAGAACAGCAGGTTGCGCCCGAGCGACGCGAGGAAGCGGTCGCCAAGGTCGGTCGAGGGATCGAGCAGTTCCTTGAACCAGCCGACTCCATTCCAGAAGAACTGATTGTTCCCGAAAGTGTCCTGCACCGAATAGTTGACAACGGTCATCAGCGGCAGGATCGCGGAGAACGCCACGATCAGGAATACCGGCAGTACCAGGAACCAGGCCTTGTTGTTGATCGTCTTGTCCATCACGCGCGCCCTTCAACCAGACGACTGTCGGCATAGACGTGAATATGGGCTGGATCGAACACCAGTCCGGCGGTGTTGTCGGGTAAGGAGAAACCGTTCGGCACGCGGGCAGCGAATTTCACATCGCCGATGCGCACACGCGCGAAACGCACGCGGCCAAGATCGTCGATCCGCTCAATCTGCGCCGACAGCAGACCGGGCGCAGGCGCCGCGACATGAACGAATTCGGGCCGGACGCCAATCTCGATTTTCGCGCCAAGCGGCAGGCTGTCGTAGGTCCGGTTCAGCCGGATGGTGTGACCGTCGATCCTCGCCTCATTGCCCTTCACCTCGGCAGGCACGATATTCATGCCGGGCGACCCGATGAAATAGCCGACGAAGGTATGCGCGGGCTTTGCGAAGAGTTCTTCCGGCGTCCCGCTCTGCACCACGCTGCCGTCGTGCATCACCACGACGGTGTCGGCAAAAGTCAATGCCTCGGTCTGATCGTGAGTGACGTAGATCATCGTCAGATCGAGCGCCTGGTGCAGCGCCTTGAGCTTCGAGCGCAGCTCCCATTTCAGATGCGGATCGATCACCGTCAGTGGCTCATCGAACAGCACCGCCGCCACGTCGGAGCGGACCAGGCCTCGTCCCAGCGAAATCTTCTGCTTGGCGTCGGGACTGAGCCGCACGGCCTTGCGGTTCACATACGGCTTGAGGTCGAGCAGCGTGGCGATCTCTGTCACCCGTGCATCGATCTCGTTTCGCGGCAGCCCGCGATTCTTGAGCGGAAACGCGAGGTTCTCGCCCACGGTCATCGTGTCGTAGATCACCGGAAACTGGAACACCTGCGCGATGTTGCGCTCGCGTGTGGTGGCGTGAGTAATGTCCTTGCCGTCAAACAGCACCTTGCCGTGCGACGGCGTCACGATCCCGGAGATAATATTCAGCAGCGTGGTCTTGCCGCAGCCGGACGGACCCAGCAGCGCATAGGCGCCGCCCTGCCGCCAGGTCATGGTCATCGGCTTCAGCGCATAGGACGCCCGGTCCGCAGCGTTGCCGCCGTAGGAATGCGCCAGATCGACAAGATCGATGCGAGCCATGGTATGCCCTCACCGCGCCGCCGGCGCGGCGACGAGCCGGCCGGATTGATCGAAAATGAACAGGTCGTTCGGATCGAGCACGGCATCGAGTTCCTGCCCCGGCAGAAATTCGTGGATGCCCGACAGCACCGCGACCCAGTTGTAACCTTCGCGCTTGAGATGCACGAAGCTTTCGGAGCCGGTGATCTCGGTCACGCTGACGGTGGTGACGAATGCATGGCGACCGTTGGGTGGGGTCGCCACTTCAAGTTGATGCGCGCGGAATCCGACCTGGTAGGCGCCGTCGCTCAAGCCCTCATAGAGACCCGCCACCGACGCGCGTTCGCCGCCGGAATAGAAGATCGATCCGTTCTTCTTCTCGATGCCGACGGTGTTGAGCGGCGGATCGGAAAACACCTCCGCCACTTCCACCGTGTCAGGACGCCGGTAGACTTGCGGCGTCGCACCGGCCTGCAGCACCCGCCCTTCCCCCATGCAGATGGTCCGGCCCCCCAGCAACAGGGCTTCCGAGGGTTCTGTCGTCGCATAGACAAAGATCGCGCCGGACTCCTCGAAGATGCGCGGCAGTTCGGTGCGCAGCTCCTCGCGCAACTTGTAGTCGAGATTGGCGAGCGGCTCATCGAGCAGCACGAGGTCCGCGCCTTTCACCAGCGCGCGGGCGATGGCGGTGCGCTGCTGCTGACCGCCCGATAGCTGCAATGGCGTCCGGTTGAGATAGGGCTCGAGCTTCAGCAGCTTCGCTGCGCTCCTGACGCGGGTTTCGATCTCGTCGCGCGCGACGCCTTGCACGCGCAGCGGGGACGCGATGTTTTCGTAAACCGTCAGCGTCGGATAGTTGATGAACTGCTGGTAGACCATCGCCACCGAGCGCTTGCGCACATCGAAGCCGGTGACGTCGTTGCCGTCGACCAGCACGCGGCCGGATGTCGGCTTGTCGAGCCCGGCGAGCAGCCGCATGATCGATGTCTTGCCCGCCAGCGTCGGGCCAAGCAGCACGCTCAATGTTCCGCGCTCAAGTGTCAGCGAGACATCCCGAATCCAGGGAACCCCGTTGACCTCGCGCGAAACCTTATCGAGGGTGACGCTCATGCACGGCCTCCCGCTTCCTTCAGCGGCCGGTCGAGGCCGCTGCGATGCGTGTCGATCCAGTCGTCGAGCGCCTTCACTTGATCGGCGGACAGACGCAGGCCCAGCTTGGACCGTCGCCAGACAATGTCCTCGGCGGTGCGCGCAAATTCATGCGCAATGAGATAGCGGACTTCGCGTTCCGTCAGCGTGTCGCCGAACAACTGCCCGAGATCCGCCGCAGACGACGCCTTATCGAGAACCTTGCTGGCGCGCGTACCATAGGCGTGCGCGAGACGAAGCGCGAGGGAGCGCGACAGGAACGAATTGTCGCGGATCAGTTCATCCGCCAGTGCCGGGATCGCGGACACATCGAGATCGCCGCCGGGCAGCGGCGCGGTGGCGGTCCAGCCGGCGGGTTTGGCCTTGCCGGGCAGATATTGCTCCAGCCGCTCCAGCGCCTCTTCGGACAGGCGGCGATAGGTCGTGATCTTGCCGCCGAAGATCGACAGCAACGGCAACCCGCCCGGTGCATCGAACTCGAACACATAATCGCGCGTCGCAGCCTTCGCCTCGCTGGCGCCGTCATCGTACAGCGGACGCACGCCCGCATAGGCCCACACGACATCGGCGGGCGTCACCTGTTTGGCGAGATAGTCGTTCACCGACTGGCACAGATAGGCAATTTCCTCAGGCGAGGCTTTCACCTTGGATGGATCGCCGTCGTAGTCGCGATCGGTGGTGCCGATCAGCGTGAAATCGTTCTGGAACGGAATGACGAACACGACGCGGCCATCGGCATTCTGGAACGTGTAGGCGTTATCGTGGTCGTACAGGCGCGGCACGACAATGTGCGAGCCCTGCACCAGACGCACCTTGGCCTTGGCGTTGATTCCGGCACGCCGGCTCAGTACATCCTCGACCCACGGACCGCCGGCATTGACCAGCGCCCGCGCCTTGATGCTGCTCTGTGCCCCGGTGATGGTGTCTTCGAGCATCACCTGCCAGCAGTCATCCAGCCGCCGCGCCTCGACTGCGCGGGTTCGCGTGCGGATCACCGCGCCGCGATCCGCCGCGTCGCGCGCATTGAGCACCACGAGGCGCGCGTCATCGACGAAGCAGTCCGAATATTCGAAGCCCTTTGTGAAGCGGCCCGGAGCCAGCGGCTGACCCACCGGATCACGCGCCAGATTGACGGTGCGCGTCGCCGGAAGCAGCCGCCGCCCGCCAAGATGGTCGTACATGAAGAGGCCGAGCCGCAGCAGCCAAGCGGGGCGCAGCCCGGCGTGATGCGGCAACACAAAACGCAGCGGACGGATGATGTGCGGAGCGATCTGCCACAGCACTTCCCGCTCCAGCAGCGCCTCCCGGACCAGCCGGAATTCGTAATACTCGAGATAGCGAAGGCCGCCGTGAATGAGCTTGCTCGACCAGGATGAGGTGCCGCTGGCGAGATCGTTCATTTCGCAAAGGAACACGGAATTGCCGCGGCCCGCGGCGTCGCGGGCGATGCCGCAGCCGTTAATACCTCCGCCGATGATTGCGAGGTCGAAAACCTTGTCCAACGTTTCTCCCCGGCGCTCGCTATTTTCACTTATAGCGATTTCGCTTTCGTATTGGATTAAATCACAACTTAAAGCGAAAGCAAGCAGCGTGATGAATGCGCAGGCAGACGTGCCAGCGCTCGGGAAAAGTGAAGATATGTGAGTGAGTTACGGCTCAAAGGCCGACAGATAAGAAGCGGGCGCCAACTGTCCACAAGCCGAACCAGCAAGCCGCGGAATCGGCTGAAGGCCGTCAGGCCACGTCAGCGGGCTTGTCGGGCATCGCCGCGATGACCTCGATGCCCCGGCTGCTGCAAATGGCCTGAAGGCCGGCGGGCAGCGGCAGGTCCGTCACGAAGGTGTGGATCTGGCTGAGATGCGCGATGCGAACCGGCGCATTGCGGCTGAGCTTGGTGCTGTCGGCCACCAGCATCACGCTGCGCGCATTTGCGATGATGGCCTGCGCGGCCTGCACCTCGCGATAGTCGAAGTCGAGCAGCGCGCCCTCCTCGTCGATCGCAGATGCACCGATGATGGCGTAATCGACCTTGAACTGCGTGATCAAATTGTTCGCCGTCGAGCCGATCACCGCACCGTCCGCACGGCGAACCGTGCCGCCGGCGACAATCACCTCGATGCGCGGATGGCGATAGAGCAGCATCGCCACGTTCAGGTTGTTGGTAATGACCAGCAGGTCTTCATGCGCCGTCAGCGCGCTGGCGACCTCTTCCGTCGTGGTGCCGATATTGATGAACAACGAGCAGCCATTGGGAATCTGCGCTGCCGCCGCCGCACCGATGGCCTTCTTTTCCTCCGCCGCGACGAACCGTCTCGCCTCGTAGGCCAGGTTTTCGACGCCCGAGGCGATGATCGCGCCGCCATGAACCCGCGTCATCGAACGGCGGTCGCACAGATCGTTCAGGTCCTTGCGAATGGTCTGCGCCGAGACTTCAAAACGCCGAGCCAGGTCCTCCACCGTCACCCGGCCGGAGGCGCGCGCAATGTTCAGGATGTCGGACTGGCGGTTGGAAAGCTCGGTCATTCAGCACCTTAACCCGTATGGGCCAATGGTGCTGCGGTTGCCGCGTCGGGTCAACTCGGCATTTCACCGGTCACCTCGCGGATGCCTCGCGTGGTTAAAAGCCGCGCCGAGCGCCTATCACACCGCCATCTTGCGATGCCTGATCGGCGAACCGAACGTCAGCCCCGCCGCCGCATCGATGATGGTGTTGGCATCGAGGCCGTAGTGCGCATAGAGGTCGCCGACGGTGCCGGTCTGGCCGAACTTCTCGACACCAAGCGCCTCCACGCGATGGCCATGCACACTGCCAAGCCACGCCAGCGTCGCCGGGTGACCGTCAATCACAGTGATCAGCCCGCAGTCGCGCGGCAGCGGCGCAAGCAACCGCTCGATATGGCTCGGCTCACGCGGACCTCCGTTGCGGCGAAGCTTCCGCGATGCGCTCCAGCCGGAGTGCAACCGATCCGCAGACGTAATCGCAAGCAGGCCGATGTCCCGGCGTGACTCGCCAAGCAATCCCGTCGCCTCGATGGCCTCCGGCGCAACGGTGCCGGTGTAAGCGATCACCAGTTCGGCATTCGGCCCCGGCTTGCGCAGCCAGTAAGCGCCCGCGGCAATGTCGCTCGCAAGTTCCGGCGTCATCGTTCGCTGCGGCTGATCCAGCGTGCGTGTCGACAGCCGAAGATAGACCGATCCGCCATCGTCATCGCGCTGCATGTGATCGAAGCCCCAGCGCATGATGACCGCGAGTTCGTCCACGAATGCAGGCTCAAATGACGAGAGTCCATCCTGCGCCATGCCGATCAAGGGCGTCGCAATCGACTGGTGCGCGCCGCCTTCCGGCGCCAGCGTGATGCCTGAAGGCGTCGCCGCCACCATGAAACGCGCATCCTGATAACAGGCATAGTTCAGCGCATCGAGGCCGCGCTCGATGAACGGATCGTACAGCGTGCCGACCGGCAGGAGCCGTTCGCCATTGATGGAATGGGACAGGCCGAGCGCGGACAGCATGATGAAGAGATTCATCTCCGCGATACCAAGTTCCATGTGCTGGCCCTTCGGCGAGTAATCCCATGCGAAAGTCGACGGAATCTTCTCCTTGCGGAACAGGTCGGTGTTCTCGGCCATCGCAAACAGGCCGCGCCGGTTCACCCACGGGCCGAGATTGGTCGAGACCGTGACGTCTGGCGACGTGGTGACAATGCGCCCTGCGAGTTTTGTATCGCCGCGCGCCAGTTCATTGAGGATCAGGCCAAAGCCCTGCTGCGTCGCCATGCGCGGCGTCAGCGTCACATTGAGTTGTGCAGGCACCTCGATCTTCGGTGCATCGAACCGCCGTGCGCCATCCCGCGCGAAGGTCACATTCTTCAGGAATTTTTCGATGCGCGCATGATCGAGCGACAAGCCTTCCAGCCGATCCCATTCGTGACCCGGACGGATGTTTTGCGCCGTGCGGAAGGTTTCCATCTGAGAAACCGTCATCAGCCCGGCATGATTGTCTTTGTGTCCCTGGAACGGCAGGCCGACGCCCTTGATGGTGTAGGCGATGAAGCACACCGGTCGATCGTGATCGATCGCCTCGAAGGCTTCCAGCATGCTCGCCATGTCGTGCCCGCCGAGATTGGACATCAGCGCCAGCAGTTCGTCATCGCTGCGCTTCTCGATCAGCTTTGTGACTGCGCCCTGATCGCCGATGTCGTCGAGCAGGTGTTTGCGAAATGCAGCACCGCCCTGGAAGCACAGAGCCGCATACATCTGGTTCGGGCAGCTATCGATCCACTTGCGCAGCGCCTCCCCGCCCGGCTCCGCGAACGCAGCCTGCAGCAGCTTGCCGTATTTCACGATCACCACATCCCAGCCGAAATTGCGGAACATGGTCTCCAGCTTTTCCCACAATCCTTCGTGGATCACCGCGTCGAGACTCTGGCGGTTGTAGTCGATGATCCACCAGGTGTTGCGCAGGCCCTGCTTCCAGCCCTCCAGCAACGCCTCGAAAATGTTGCCTTCATCGAGCTCGGCGTCGCCGACCAGCGCGATCATGCGGCCTTCGGGCCGGTCCTTCATCCAGCCATGGGACTTCACGTAGTCCTGTACCAGCGACGAGAACAGCGTCTGCGCCACGCCGAGGCCAACCGAGCCGGTGGAGAAGTCGACGTCGTCGATGTCCTTCGTGCGCGAGGGATAGGACTGCGCGCCCTTGAAGCCGCGGAAATTCTCCAGCTTCTCGCGGGTCTGCTGCCCGAGCAGATACTGGATCGCATGAAACACGGGACTGGCGTGAGGCTTCACCGCGACGCGGTCCTCAGGTTTCAGCACGCCGAAATACAGCGCCGACATGATGGTCGCCAGCGACGCCGATGAGGCCTGATGGCCGCCGACTTTCAACCCATCGGAATCCGGACGGATGTGATTGGCATGATGGATGGTCCACGACGACAGCCACAGCGCCTTGCGGGCGAGCGCGGACAGGATTTCAAGACGAGAGGGGTCGATGGGCATGGCGTTCACCGGAATGAAGGGGTCCGGCGCCAATGCTAGTCCTCACCGGGAGCTGAAAAATCTCAAATCATCTCGACCGGTATAGAAATATTGGTATATCATACCAATATTTCGCAAATTATTGAGATTTTGCACCAATGACAGACCTCGACGCAATCGACCGCAAGATCCTGGCGATTCTTCAGTCCGATAGCCGCGTCACCATGCAGGACCTTGCCGATCGGGTCGGACTGTCAGTCTCGCCCTGCCACCGCCGGGTGAAACTGCTCGAGGAGCGCGGCGTGATCTCGCGCTATATCGCGATGGTGGACCAGAAGTCGGTCGGGCTTCCAGTCAGCGTCTTCATTTCGATCAAGCTGGAGCGGCAGAAGGAAGAGGATCTCAACCGCTTCGCCAAGGCGATCTCGAAATGGGAAGAAGTGCTGGAATGCTACCTGATGACCGGCAATCGCGATTACCTGCTGCGTGTCGTCACCGCCGACCTTCCGTCCTATGAAGCGTTCCTCAAGACCAAACTGACGCGGCTCGATGGCATCGCCTCGATCGAGTCCAGCTTCGCGCTCAGTCAGGTGAAATACTCGATCGCGCTGCCAGTCTGACGCCGCGCTAGAGATCGAAGAACACGGTTTCCCTGTCGCCCTGCAGATGGACGTCAAGCCGGTAGGTCGCGACGTCACCCCGCTCGCGTTTCGCAATCAGCGTTGCGCGCCGCTCCGCCGGCACCAAGGCGAGGATCGGATCAGCGGCGTTGGCGGCCTCGTCTTCGAAATAAATCCGCGTGATCGCCTGCTGCGTCATGCCACGCGCGAACACCGCCAGAAGGATGTGCGGAGCTTGCTGTTTGCCGCCCGGACCCGGCACCGGACCGGGCTTGATGGTGCGAAATTCAAAACCGCCCTTTGCGTCGGTGCCGCAGCGGCCAAAGCCCTTGAACACGGCGTTCGGAGCGGCGCGCGTGTCCTGCGGATCGGCGAAGCGTCCCTGCGCATCGGCCTGCCAGATTTCGAGCATGGAATCGGGAATGACCTTGCCCTCGCCGTCGAACACTTGCCCGACGATGCGGATGCGGTCGCCCGACACGTCAGGCGTCACCAGATCGTTGCTGAACGCGTCATTCCACGCGTAATCGTTGCCGGGCGTCAGGCCATACTTGAAATAAGGGCCGACGGTCTGCGAAGGCGTGATGTTGCTCATCAGTCGTTATCCAGCGGTGTGGCGTTGCGCCCGCGCAATACAATGTCGAAACGGTAGCAGAGCGCCCAGTCGGGCCTGGTGTGTTCCAGGTCGAAGCTCGACACCATCCGCATCCGCGCCTTCTCGTCCGTCACCGAATTGAAGATCGGGTCGTAAGCGAACAGCGGATCGCCGGGGAAATACATTTGCGTCACGAGGCGCGATATGAAGGAGTGCCCGAACACCGAGAAATGGATATGGGCGGGCCGCCATGCATTGGGATGATTGCCCCACGGATACGCGCCGGGCTTGATGGTGATGAAGCGGTAGTAACCCTTTGCGTCCGTTTGTGCGCGGCCTGCGCCGGTGAAGTTCGGATCGAGCGGCGCGGGATGCTGATCGACAACGTGGATGTAGCGGCCACAGGCGTTGGCCTGCCAGACTTCGAGCAATGTATTCGGCACACCGCGGCCATCCTCATCCCGGACATGGCCGTGGACAATGATGCGCTCGCCGAGCGGCTCGCCCTTGTGCTGAATGGTGAGATCGTTGTCATTCTCGCGCACCGTCTCATGGCCGTAGACCGGCCCGGTCAGTTCCGACAGCGTATGCGGGACAATGACAAGCGGCTTCGTGGGCGAACGCAGCACCGTGCTCTTGTAGGCCGGCGACAGTCGCGGCGCGTGGACGGCGTTGCTTTCCCGCGGATAGATCAGAGTCATGGGCGTCTTCTTTTCGTTGTTCCCGCCAGCATATCAATTCAGTCAGTGGATGCCCACACCGAGCAACCGGTTCACCAGCGCCCGGTCCGATTTCAGTTCCTCGGACAGGCCTTCCCAGACCGCGCGGCCGCGCTCGACCACCATGACGCGATCCGCGAAGTTGAGCGCTCGCTCGATCTGCTGTTCGACCAGGATGATCGTCATGTCGCCGCTGGTCGCGAGCCGGGAGATGGTTTCCATCAACTGGTCGCAGATCACCGGCGCAAGCCCTTCCAGCGGCTCATCCAGCAGCAGGATCGACGGCTTTCCAAGCAACGTTCGCGCCATCGACAGCATCTGCTGCTCGCCGCCGGACAGTTGCAGCCCGAGATGCCGTCGGCGTTCCGCCAGGCGTGGAAACATCTCGTAAATTCCGGCCAGCCCGTCCCGCTCGTGCGTCTTGAAACCTGTCGACAGGTTTTCTTCCACCGTCAGCGAGCCGAAAATATCGCGCGTCTGCGGCACATATCCCAGACCGCACAGCGCCCGCGCCGATGTCCGCAATGCGCTGATGTCTTTTCCGTCCGCAAGAATTTTTCCCTGGTGCCGCGTCGAAAGCCCCATCAGCGTCGCGAGCAGGGTCGTCTTGCCAACGCCGTTGCGCCCGAGGATCGCAAGGCGCCCACCGGCCGGCACGGCGAACGACATGTCGGAGACGATCTGCGTCGGGCCGTAGCCCGCGCTCAGGCATTCGACCTCAAGCCGTGCGGCTGGCATCGGCGTAGCTCCCCAGATAGGCGCGGCGGACTTCATCATCCTTCGTGACGTCCTGCGGACTGCCTTCGAAAATCAGACGGCCGTTGGCCAGCACGAGCACGCGTTTCGCGAACCTGAACACAAGGTCCATGTCATGCTCGATCATCAGAACGGCGATGTCGGACGGCAGGCGATTGATCGCGTCGAGAATCTTCGGCGCTTCGTCGTGCGGAACGCCCGCCGCCGGCTCGTCCAGCATCAGCACCTTCGGCGTTAACGCGAGACCGATGGCGAGATCAAGCAGACGCTGCTGGCCATAGGCCAGTTTCGCGACGGGAAGCTGCGCCAGATGTGCAATGCCGAGCATTCCCAGAATGTGCATCCATTCGTCGCGCACCTGCGGCGCGAACGTCTCCACCGAGAAGAACCGGCGCGTGAGACCCTTCCGCTGCATCACCGCCAGCGCAACGTTTTCCGCAACCGTCAGACTCGTGAACAACCGGGTGATCTGGAATGTGCGCGCCAGTCCCTGCCGGACGCGCCCGGGAATCGAGACCGCCGTCAGGTCATTGCCCTCGAAGAAGATATTGCCGTCGGATGGCGAGAGGTCACCGGAAATCACGTTGACCAACGTCGTCTTGCCCGCGCCGTTCGGACCGATCAGCGCCACACGATCGCCTTTGCCGAGACTGAAGGAGACGTCGCGGTTGACATGCAAACCGCCGAACGACTTCGAGACGTTTCGCAATTCGAGCAGCGGACTCATGAGCGAGACCTCCGCTGCGAGACCGATGCCCAGAGCGAGGCAATGCTGTGCCCAAGGCCGCGCGGCGCGAAAATGACGATGATAATGAGCAACAGCCCGACCAAGGTCATCCAGTGGAACGGATTGGCCGCCGAGACAATGTGCTCGAAGATCTGGAAGATCACCGCGCCTGCCAGCGCGCCCCACAGGTTCCCAGCTCCGCCCAGCACCAGCATGACCAGCACTTCGGCCGACCGCTCGAAGCTGACGCTGTCGAGACCAACGACGCCGGTGTTGATCGCCATCAGCGCTCCGCCGATTCCTGCAACGATTCCGGACACGCCGTACATCACGACAAGCCGCGGATAAGCCGATGCCCCGATCATCAGCGCACGGAGGCTGTCGTCCTTGATGCCGCGACACAGCAGGCCGAAGGGCGAGCGCACAAACCTCAGCAACAGCACCATCACGACGGCGAGCGTTACCAGTGAGAAGATGTACGACGTCCGGCTGTACATATCGAACGCGAACACGCCAAAGATTTTCCCCGGCGTGATGCCCGACAGGCCGTCGCTGCCGCCGGTCAGCGATGACAGCTTGTTGGCTAGCGAACTGACGAGCTGGCCGATCGCAATCGACAGCACGAGCTGCGGCAAACCGTGAAAGCGCGTGATCAGCGCGCCGGAGATCAGACCCATCACCGAGCCGGAGAAGGCGCCAATGGCGAGCAGGATCAGCGGATTTGTGATGCCGGCGATACAAGCGTTGCCGACCGCATAGGCGCTGACACCGAACAGCGCCGCCTGCCCCAGCGTGGCAACACCGCAATAGCCCGTCACGAGATCGAGCGAGAGCACCAGAAACGTGATGCTGATCAGCCGCGTCAGGAATGCGAGATCATCGGGAAACGCGAAATAGCCGATCGCGCCAACGACTGCGACTGTGAGAAGGCCAAGGATCTCCTGCTGGAGCGGAAATCCCGGCCGCGGCATGTCGTATTTGATGGCCTGCTCGGTCATGTCAGTGCGCCCGTCCGAGAAGACCGCGCGGGAACAGGAACACCGTCAGGATCACCGCAAGATAGAAGAAGAACTCGCCGAACTCCGGCGCCAGATATTTGCCGGTGGTATCCGCGAGCCCGAGAAACAACGACGCCGCCAGTGCGCCAAGGATCGACCCCGCGCCGCCCACCGACACGACCACGAGAAACGTGACCATGTAGCGGAGCGCATAGAACGGTTCGATCGGCAGCATTTCCGCGCCCAGCACGCCGCCGAAGGCCGCGAGGCCCACCGCCAGCGCAAAGGTCGCCGAATAAATCCACTGCGTCCGAATGCCGAGCGATTCCGCCATATCGCCGTTGTCGACGGCGGCGCGCATCCGCACGCCGAACTCCGTCTTGTCGATCAGCAGCCATAGCGCCAGCGCCGTTATCAGCCCGCACGCGATCACCAGCAGCCGATGTGTCGAGATCATGCGGAAGCCGAGATCGAACGGACCGCTGAGCGCCGCCGGAAGTGGGATCGGCTTTGATGTCGGCCCGAGGGTGAAGTTCGCCAACCCGATGATGACGAAGGTGATGCCGATGGTGAGCAGGAGCTGGGTCAGCGCATCAGAATGGCGGTAGATACGGCGATACAGCAGGACTTCGAATGGAATCGAGATCAGGATTGTGCCGATCACGGCAATGACAATGGCGATCGGATAACTGATACCGAGCGTTTTCAGCGCATAGGACGCCAGATAGCCGCCGATCATCGCGAACGCGCCATGGGCGAGGTTTACCACGCGCATCAGGCCCATCATGATCGACAGGCCGATGGAGATGGTGAACAGCACCATTCCGTAGGATATCGCGTCCAGCAGGATGCTCAGCGCGGTCAGCATCAGTGCACCCCCGCCTGCATCTCGGCAGCAGCCGACAGCGTGTCATGGCGCACCGCGCCGCGAAGTACCGTCATCAGCACGTTAGTCACAGCGAGATCGGTAGAAGCGTCGAACGGATCACGATCAAGCGCGACGAAATCAGCCGCCATGCCCGGCACAAGCGTCCCGCGCCAGTCTTCCTGCTTCATGGCGAAGGCGCCGCCATGGATATAACTGCCGACGGCCTGCCGGCGTGTCAGAGCCTCATCCGCTCCAATCGGAGACCCGAGCGACGCTCCGCGGTCCACGGCATTCGCCATGCCAATCCATGGCGAGACGTGCCCGGTCGGCGCATCGGAGCTTCCGACATAGGTGACACCGGCATCGATCACCGATCGTGCAGGATATTTGCTGTGGGCATCCGGGCCGAATGCTTCCAGGATCGAGCGCCGCATCCGCGTCAGGAAGCTCGGCTGGGTGACAACCAGGGCGCCGAGCGCTTTCATGCGCGCGAGACCGCCATCGGGCGGACAGAAATAGTGCTCGATTCGGTGACGCGGCTGTTGTCCGGGCAGCGCCTTTTCGGCGCGTTCAAACGCGGAGATCACCCGCGCGGACGCGCGGTCGCCCACACAATGAGTCGCCGTCTGCCAGCCATCGAGATGCGCTTCAACGATGGCGCGCTCCAGGTCCTCTTCGCCGCGCATGAAAAAGCCGAGCGAATTGGTGTCGGCAAACGGCTTGCTCACCGCGGCGGTACGCGCGCCGACAATGCCGTCGGCGAAAAACTTCAGCGTCATCGCCTGCCAGTCAGGATCGCGGCGCGGTATGAAGCCGCGCATTGCGGCGTCTTTCGGATCGAGCTGATACATGAATCCGAGGCGGATCGGTGAGAACGAGGACTCCTGACGAAGCAACTTCCATACCGCGAATTCGTCGTCGAACCCGCTGGTGAAACCGACGGCGGCTTCGACAGCGGCAGTCAGGCCCATCCGCATGCTGTCTTCGATGGTTTCGCCCAGCGAAGCAGCCATCGCAGCCGGATCGATGGCCGGGATCGCGCGAAATACCGCTTCCGCAGCGCTTTCCTTGGCGCTGCCATCCAGGCGCCCCGTGGCGTCGCGACCGAACGATCCGCTCGGCGGATCGGAAATACCCTCACCGATCTGAAGCAGATTCAACGCGGCGCTGTTGAGGATCGCGGTGTGCCCACAAAAGCGGCGAATAATGACCGGATGATCGGGTGCAACCGCGTCGATCTCATCCCGTGTGGGATAGCGATGTTCGGCGAGATTGTTCTCATCGAACCCGACCGCCCTGATCCATTGCGCGGGTGCCGAACTTCGCACGGCTCCTGAAATGCGATGGAGGACGTTGGCAATGCTGCGCACATCCGGTCGATTCAGCGAAATCTGTTGCCGCTCATTGGCGATGGCGAACAGATGGACATGCGCATCGGTCAGGCCCGGAATGATCGTCGCGCCCTGCATGTCGATGGTGCGGGCCGCCTCCGGCGCGTCCTCTCTATCCCCAACCCAGTGGATCGCCCCCTTTCGGGTGACAAGAGCATTGGCCGGCCGCGTGTCATCGGCGGATCGGTAGATCCGCGCATTGATGAATCGCAGGGAGTCCGGGCTGTGCGGCATTGCTCGGCCAATATGTCCGTTAGTTAAAAGATTGGCGCGAGCGAACTCGCGCCAATCCTTGAGAGGCAAGTGTGTGGTTTAGTTCTTGACCAGCGCCCAGTCGGGCTGAGCTTCGAATGTCTGAAGCTCCTTGTTGATCAGTTTGCCATTCTCTTTCGCGACTTCGCGCAGATAGACATTCTGCGTGATGTGCCGCGTGGTCGGGTCAATCGACACCGGCCCGCGCGGGCTGACCCACTTCATGCCCTTGACCGCGGCAACGGCCTTCTCCGGATCGCGCTGGCCTTTGGTGGCCTCGATCATCTTGTAGATCACGCGTGCGCCGTCATAGGCCGCCACCGACGTCATCGTGACGTTGTCGGCATTCGTTCCGACCTTGGCCATCCGCTCGAGGAACGCCTTGTTCTCTGGTGACGCATGCGACACCGCATAGTGATAGGTGGACAGGATACCGAGGCCGTTGTCGCCGATATTCGGAAGATCCGGCTCCGTCACCACGTCACCGGTCGAGATAAGCTTGACGCCAGCCGCCTTCAAACCGTTGTCGATATAACCCTTCACGAAGCCCAGCGTCGGAGGGCCGGCCGGCAGGAAGGTGAAGATGGTGTCGGCGCCCGAGCTCTTGATGCGCTGCATGATCGGGCTGAAATCGGTGGTGGCGATCGGCATGCGGATGGCTTCGACGATCGTTCCGCCATCGGCTTCAAACGTCTTTTTGAATGCGGCCTCTGCATCGATGCCCGGACCGTAATCGGTGACGGCGATCGCGACCTTCTTCGCGCCCTTTGCCTTCGCGACCTTCGCGGCAGGAACCGTGTTCTGCCACATGGTGAAGGAGGTGCGGACGATGTACGGGCTCTTCTCGACAATCGCAGACGTCGCAGCATTGAAGACGATCATCGGCGTCTTGGCTTCTTCAAGCAGCGGCGCGACGGCCATGGCATCGGGCGTGAAATAAAGGCCCGCGATGTACTGCACCTTGTCCTTGACGATCAGTTCCTGCGCCAGCGCCTTGGACTTCGCAGGATTCGGCGATTCCTCGTCGCGGTAGATGAACTCGACGTCGTGACCCGCGACCTTCGAGCCGTTCTCCGCCACCCAGGCATCGATACCCGCCTTGAAGTTCTGGCCGAACAGCGCATAGGGACCCGACATGGTGCCGATGACGCCAACCTTGATCGTATCCGCCTGGGCTGCTCCCGACATCAGTCCGGCGACAGTCAGCGCACACGCGTATTTAAATGCCTTTTTCATTGTGGTCCCCTGCTCCTGTTTTTGTTTTATTCGATCTCGCTTGGCGCCAGCGATCAAAACATCCCGAAATACTCGCGCTGCTCCCATTCGGTGACTTCAGCCTGGAAGCGCTCGATCTCGGCGTTCTTGATGTGGACGTAATAGTCTACCAGTTCCGCGCCCATTGCGTTCCTGAAAAAGGGATCGTCGTTCAGCGCGAAAACCGCTTCGCGCAGCGACTTCGGCAGCAGGCTGGCCTTGGTCTCATAAGGTGTATCGGCGGAGGGGCCGGGGTCAATGCCGCGGTCCACGCCGTCCAGCCCCGACAGGATTTGCGACGCCATGTAAAGGTACGGGTTTGCCGCCGGCTCGCCCACCCGGTTTTCGAACCGCGTGGCCGGGTCCCTCGGCCCACCCAGAACGCGGATCATCACGCCGCGGTTGTCCCGTCCCCAGATCGCGCGATCCGGTGCCAGCGAATAGGACCGGTAACGCTTGTAGCCGTTGATGGTCGGCGTCGTGAACACGGTCGCCGCGCGGGCATGTTCGAGCAATCCGCCGAGATAGCCCTTGCCGAAGTCCGAGAGGAATTCGCCGTCAGCATCGGACATAAAGGCACTGCGGCCATCGGCGCGCGACAGCAGCGACTGGTGCAGATGCCATCCCGACGACACGACGTTGGGAATGCGCGGGCGGCACATGAAGGTTGCGTGATAGCCGTGCCGGTGACAGATCTGCTTCACCGCACTGCGGAACAGCACCATCGTATCGGCCGGATCAAGCCCAACGGTCGGAGCGAAGGTGAACTCGCACTGGCTGGGGCCGAACTCAACCTCGATCGAGCGCAGCGGCAGACCGAGCGCCACCACGTCGCGCCGGATCAGTTCGAGCACCGGCTCCATCTCGTCGTAGCGTTGCTCGGTCAGATACTGATAGCCGTGGGACAGCAGGCTGACATCCGGCGGCTCGCCGGGCTGGCCCGCATGGGCCGGCTGCATCTTCGGATCGTTGACCTTGAAGACGTGAAACTCGACCTCAAGCCCGGCCATGAAATCATAGCCGCGCGCGGACAGCTTGTTCAGCACGGACCTATACAGACCGCGCGTTGCGAACGGCACCGCGCGTCCGTCGGCGAAATGAACATCGCACAGAATCCAGCCGGTGGTCGGCGCCCAGGGCAGCACCCGGAAGGTCGATGGATCGGGGATCATCAGGACGTCGGCGGCGCCCTGCATCTCCGGCATGCCGAAACCGCCGCCGGCGGTGAACACCGGAAACACCGTTCGGTGTGACGTGTCCTTCGCCAGCATCGTGGTCGTGATCGTACAGCCGTTTTCAAGGATGCGCAGAGCTTCGCTCGCGACCAGCGTCTTGCCGCGTAGAATCCCGTGCTGATCGGGGAACGACAAACGGATGGTGTCGAGCCCCTTCTCCTCAACGATCCGTCGAAGACGAACCGCCGCTTCGTTCTGTTCCTCCGACCAAAGACGATGTCGCGCGACAAAGCTCAATGACGTTGCTTTCCCTGACATTGGCTCAGCAGATCCTTACTCGGCCGCGGTGAGATGCGGCACCTTCTCGGCGATCTCGGTCGGGATCGGCGCAGCCCACGGTGCACCGCGCCGCCGCTTCACGTCGACCTCCATCCAGTAGATTTCCCAGCCGCGCGTCGGCCCGATGCCGTCCATCGTCGCGGGCCCCTGGATGCTGCGCGCATGCGCTTCATCGAGGAACAGCAGCGGCTTGCCGCCGGCAACGGCCTTCTCGATTTCCTGACGCAGCAGGCGGCGATACTGCACGATCGCCTTGTCGGACTGCCCGAGATGCTCGCGCGTGCGATCCTGGATCGCGCCCATGGATTCCACGGCCCACTGGTCGTGCACGTTGATGTCGAGGCCCATGCCGGTATAGGTCTCGGTGGCCTGCTCGTGCGGATCGAAACCGTAATCGTTGGTCTTGTTGCGGCGCGACTTGTAGTCCGGCAGTTCATACAGATCGAGGCGCTGCTCGCGCATCTTCTTCTTGTCGACCGGCGTCGTGTAGCTGGTGAAGATCGCGTACCAGTAGCAATGGGTGTCATCGACCGGCACGTGCCACTGCGTGATCGTCATTTCCTGGCTCATCGGAATGACGAAGCCGTGCGGGAACAGCTGATTGGTGACACGCACATGAGTGCGCTCGTCATCGATCTGGCGCAGCGCCACGAGCCGCAAACCGTACTCGGTTTTCTCGACATTGATGATCGGGCGGTCGTATTCGCGCAGGATCTTGGTCATCGGCATGTCGCTTCCCGCGGACGCGCCGCGGAATTGCTTGCCGTAGGACTTCTCGAGGTCTTCGTCTTCAAAGAAGCGATGCAGGAACGAGGCATGCGCCGGGTCGATGCCGACTTCAAGCGCCTGAAGCCAGTTGCATTCGATCAGCCCCTTGAATGCAAACGTATAGGCATCCGGCGCGACGAAACAGTCGATCTCCGGAAACGCGGGCGGCTCGCCTTCGCCCAGATACGCCCACAGAATGCCGCCCTTCTCGAGGACGGGATAGGCGCGCTGCTTGATGTTCTTGCACAGGACCGAACCGACCGGCTCGGCCGGGGTCTCAAGACAATTACCCTGAACGTCGAACAGCCAGCCATGGAAGGCGCAGCGCAGGCCGCCGTTTTCAAGCCGGCCGAAGGCGAGGTCCGCGCCGCGATGCGGGCAGTCGCGATCCATCAATCCGTAACGGCCCTGCTCGTCGCGAAACAGCACGAAGTTCTCGCCGAGCAACCTGACGGCCCTGATCGGCCGCGGGCCCTCGAGTTCATCGACCAGCGCCGCCGGCTGCCAGTACATCCGCAGCAGTTTTCCCGCAGGATCGGCCGGGCCCGTGCGGGTGATCAGATCATTCTGCTCTTGGCTCATCATGGCGTTTCTTCCTTCCGGTCCCGAGACGATTTTCTTGCCGAAAACATCGATGACCCGCGCAGGGCCAGATTGAAGCCGTGAAGCTCCAACGATTGAAAACCTTTCCACCGCAACACGCGAGCCCAGGCAGATGAAAAATTGCCTTACGCGGCAACTCCCCCGACCTGGCCGCGCACCCAAGAGCCTTGCTTTGGCTCTCGAGCTCGCGCTCCCACTTCGATATGTTCGATGAACGAACATATGTGCGATATTCGTTAGACTGTCTCCAAATTGGAAAACGTGCAAGCGCAATCTGCAGGCTGTCATCGCCTATTTATGCTGCAAATGCGAAGCCAAAAGAAAGGTATCTCATGCGTCGCTCGCTTGATATGTTCGTTCAACGCCCATATGTTCGTTAAATGAACTTTATGGACGGCGCTCAGCAACGGACATGGTCATGGCCCGGATCACATTCATTCAGCCCGACGGTTCAGAGACTGTCGTGAACGTCGACAGCGGCACGAGCGTCATGCTCGCCGCCATCCGAAATGGCGTTTCTGGAATCGATGGAGAGTGCGGCGGCTGCCTCGACTGCGCCACGTGCCATGTCTACATAGACGTCAGTCATTCGGGGAGTCTGGCACCACCGCAGCCGGAAGAACTCGAGCTGCTCGGCTCGGTCACCGCCACCCGCAAACCCACCAGCCGGTTGAGCTGTCAGTTGAAACTCCCGCCATCGATCACGGCCCTGACCGTCCATATTTCCGGGACGCAATCATGAGCGGCCTCGTTGTCGTGGGCGCATCGTACGCCGGCATCCAGGCCGCATTGTCGGCACGCGACAGCGGATACGCGGAGCGCATCACGGTCGTCGCCGACGATCATCTGCTGCCCTATCAGCGCCCTCCGCTGTCCAAGGATTTCCTGCTCGACAAGGTCACGCAAGATGGCCTCGTTCTTCGCGACGACGCATTCTTCAGGCTCAAGCAGATCGATCTCATTCTCGATACGCGCGTGCATGCAATCGACCGGCATGCGCGGCAGCTTTCGATCAATGGCAGCACAACGCTCGCTTTCGACAAGCTGTTCATCGGCACAGGCTCTCACGCGCGGCGGCTGGCCCTTCCCGGCGCGAATCTCGACGGCGTATGCTATCTGCGCTCCATCCGTGACGCGATCGAACTGAAAGAACGACTGCGCAATGCAGCCGAGATCGTTGTCATCGGCGGCGGCTTCATCGGCCTTGAGGTCGCGGCATCGGCCAGCAAGCTCGGCAAGAAAGTCACCATTATCGAAAGTGCTTCGCGGCTGCTCGAACGTTCCGTCTCGCCGGTCGTCTCGCAATTCCTGCTCGACCTGCACAGCCGCCACGGCGTCGATGTGCGGCTCAACGAGAGCGTCGCGGGAATCGAAGAGCACAATGGCCGCGCGGGCTTCGTGACCACGCAAGGCGGCGCACGGCTGCGCGCGGATCTCGTTCTGGTGGGAATCGGCGGCGTTCCGAACGACCAACTGGCGCGCGATGCTCAGTTGAACTGCACCGACGGGATCGTCGTCGACGACCACGGCCTGACCAGCGATCCCGATATCTTTGCAGCCGGCGACTGCGCCAATCACTACAACGCCCACGCGCAGGGCTGGCTTCGTCTGGAATCTGTCCAGAATGCACAGGATCAAGCCAAGGCGGCCGGACTCGCCATCGCGGGAAAAACCGGACCTTACGACAGCGTGCCGCGCTTCTGGTCGGATCAATACGACGCGAAATTGCAAACCGTCGGACTGTCCCGGAATTTCAACCGCTACGCCATTCGCGGGTCGCTGGAAGACGGTCAATTCTCGGTTTTCTACTATCGCCAGGACAAGCTGTGCGCCGTGGACAGCGTCAACCGCGCCGGCGATCAAATGGCCGCCAGGCGGCTGATCGGCAGCGGCATTTCGCCGACGCCGGAACAGGCGGCTGACCTCTCCTTCGACTTCAAGTCGCTTTTGACACCAATCAAAGCGGTGGGTGCATAATTCGGCGAATTATGGTCTCGTCTGGGCAGATCGACTCATGACCGGAAAGAACGGCCGACCGAGCATGCCCCGCGTAAAGCGCACCGCAGAGGAAGAAGAAGCCAGACGCGACGGCGGCGAGTTCATCGAAAGCCTCGACCGCGGCCTTCGGGTGCTGCAGTCGTTCGGCACCGAACACCGCCCGATGACCCTGAGCGATATCGCCAAGGCATCCAATCTGCCGCGCGCCACCGCCCGCAGAATTCTGCTGACCCTCCAGAAATCCGGCTTCGTCGCAGGCGACGAGCGGCTGTTTTCGCTGACACCGCGCGTGCTGGCGCTGGCTTCGGCCTATCTGTCGTCCAACCAGATCGTCGCCGTCTTGCAGCCGCTGATGGACGATATTTCCACAAAAGCGAGGGAAGTCTGCTCGCTCGCGATTCTGGATGGACAGGAAGCCGTGTTCGTTGCCAGAGCCAGTCCAGCGCGGGTTTTTTCCGCCGGCATCGACATCGGCTACCGGCTGCCGGCCTATTGCACGTCGGTCGGCCGTGTTCTGCTCGGCCGCCTCTCCAATGACGAATTGACGTCGGCCATCGGCGCCATGACGCTGACGGCGCAGACGCCGGAAACCGTCACGGACAAATCCACCGTCATCGCCACCATCATCAGCGACCGCAGCAAGGGCTATTCGCTGGTCGATCGCGAGGCCGAGCCCGGCTTCCGCTCGATCTCGGTGCCGATCCATCGCTACGATGGCACGGTGGTCGCGGCGGCAAATATCGGCGCGCATGTCGACCGCATCACCACCGGCGAGATGATCGACCGCTTCCTTCCGCTGCTCAAGGACATGGCCGTGACGGCCAAACCGCTGCTGGTTTAGGCCTGCCGTGCGGAACGGGACGGAATGTCGAGCAGCCGTTTCTTGTAAGCCAGCGGATCCATATCGCGGATGTCGATGCTGATGCTGGTGATGCCCGGCAAAAGCTCCGAGAGTTCCTGACGCAGCGCGATGCTGAGACGCTCCTTCTGTTCCGGGGTCCTCCCGGCCAGAAGATACAGCGCGACATGGAAGAACGATCGCTCCTCGCCGGCGACGAGATAATCCGCGAACGACTGCGCCCGGATCTTGAGATCATCGGCCTGAACCACACCGGTCGAGGCGGCGGCGCGATGAAGCCCCAGCATCACATCACCAAGCGGCGGCATATCGGACGATGCGGAGTAATGGCAAACGATGTGAGGCATGGCATCTCTCCTGGCAGATGCCTGAATTCGCATCTGCCAGGGCACCGGTCAATCGGCGAGTGACCGGCTGCTACTTGATCCGGGCTTGCTGAATGCAGGTCTTGAACAACTTGCTCTGCCTGGAAACGATATCCTCGTCCTTTCCGTCGCCCATGTCGTGCTGGTTGCGGCGCGCAAGCTCAAATCCGTCTGGATGTTCGGCAAGAACAGCAGGCAATGCCTTGCTTTCCAGACCGGCATCCCTGCGCTTCTTCGCTCGCTCGTCAGACGTGCCCTGAGCGACCTTCGAGCTTCTCCAGTTCAGAAAATGCGCAAAAGCAACCTTGGCGGAAATTCTCTTGTCCCAGAGCGCGTCCGGCTCATTGAGCAAGAACTTGTCATCAAGCTCCTTGTTGAGCAATTTCAACCGGCGGCCTTCTGATTCGTATTGCTCACGTCCGATGATCTGATAGACGCCGCGAGGCCTGTACTTCCAGCCCTCTTTAAGTGCTGAATTATAGACCCCGCTCTGAAAGTTATTGCCGAAGATATTCTTCTCCCATCCCCAAACCAGTTCGGCCAGATCCTCTGGCTTGTTAATCAACGTACTGACATCAACGTCTTGCGCGGATGGGTTCGCATCCTTGCGAATTTTGTTTATCCGCTGGATTCGCGACCACCATGGGCTTGCCTCGATCTGGCTGGCGGACTTGAAAGTCACATTCTCGGTGAGCCGCCGGAAATCATTGCTGTCGTAGGACAGTGACCCGAGGACATATGCGAGGACGGCCGGATCCTTGACACCGGACAGGACCGCCGGGTCCGTGAGAGTGTTGAGCCGATCCCATTCACGAAGCAATTCTCTGACATGCTCCGCCTGATTGTGGGAGAGATAATTCTTCTTGTAGGGCGTCAGCGTCGTCCCCTTGACCTTCTCCCATTCCCTGAACTTTTCGTCCCGCCATCCACGCTCATAGCAACTCAGCAGATTTTCATGATCGACACGCTTCGGCGGGTCGCCTTCCGCCTTCGCAAGGTCAGCCATGCGGGCTGCTATCTTGTTTGCCTGTTCAAGGCCGGCCAGCGCGGAAGTCGCTGAACCGTTGAGCAGGTGATAGATCTGAAGCTGGACGCAATCCGCGTTGCTCAGGTTGACGTTTGTCTGCACAAAACTCGTACTGGGCTGGCAATCCCAGAACCGTCCGCTGTCGAGCGCGATGATGTCGCGCGTCTTGTCGGACATCGCCCAGCCAAGCGGAAGATCATAGAAGTAACTCCGCAAATTGGTGCGGTTAAACCGCGGCAGCTCCGGCTGGCCGCTCACCTTTACGATCTGGGATTCCATCCGGGCCCTGTTGAGAGCGATCGCCGCCCGCGCTTCCCGCCCGTTCAGCAATGCACGGATGGGCTCCATCAACTCGTTCATGGAGTAATCGCGCTTGCTCGGGAAATCACCGCTCGACAGGGAAATCAGATAAATCGGGAACGGATCTCCGCCGGTGTCTCCACCCTTGTCCCTCACCGCTCTCTTCATCTCGGTCACCAGATCAAGCGCAGTCTCGACGCCCGAATTGTCGATGTAGCCGCCGTCGACAAGCCTGATCTTCTTGACGAGCTTGTCTGCAATGCAGGGATTGGGGTCGAGCAGACGCGTCGTCGCCGCGGGCGTCACCCACGGAAATCGCGCACTAATGAAGGCCGCTGTGCTGAGCGCAAAGTCATCGGCGCGCTTCGCCGGCGCTAGAACGCAAATATCAGACGCCTCGGACTTCGCCTTGTCGAGGTCGAACGGCGACATGACGATGCGCTTGCCGGAACCACTGTCGGTCGCATTCAGCAGAAGGGCCGGAATCGCTCCTGATGGGCTCCAGTGAGCCTGAAAACTTTCCTCCAGAAGATTTCGCGGCTTTCCCGATGTCAGGACCGTCTTGCTGTCACTGGACCCGATCGGTGATTGCTTGCGCGCATACATCTGTTGCGCCGCCGACTCGAACGTGAACTCCAGCGCCCGGGCACGATCAAGCGAGCCAACGGGTCTTGGAATCAGCGACTGCATGAAATCGGGAAACAGCGTTGACGCCAGGAGCGGGGACAGAAAATCGGAAGACAGGGCGAGGTCTACGTTCGCCTCGGTGTTCCCGATGATATCCAGATTGTCGGCATGTGCGTTCGACAGAAAGCGCCTCATTCGTGGACAGGGGTCCGGCGAAACATCACCCGGCTGAGGACCCGCCTTGCCTGCCGCGTCCAGCGCCGCCGCGAAGGTGGATGCTCCTATGCTGCCGCCAGATACCCCGCTGATTGCGAACAGATGATGGTGAAAGGTCGGGCAAAGATCCTGCATGCGAGCGAGAAATATGGCGGCGTTGTACGCCGCGTAAATTCCGCCGCCCTGTGCCGTGACGACGAACACCGGATACGGGCTCTTGTTGTAGGGCCCTCCAATCGGCAGACCCCGCTGAGCGAGCCACGTCTCAAACGCCGCGCTGGCGTTCAGGCGCTTCGGCATGCTGGTTTCGCCGTCCGCAGGCGATTTTGCCGGCAGCGTCCTGATCACATGATTATCGTTGAGATCAAACAGCGAAATGAGCAGCACGCCAATCAGGATCAGCGGGATGTACGGGATGCGATCCCGGATGGTGATCAAGGAGAGATGAACGCATACGGCGGTCAGGCAGACCGTGAACAGCGCAAGGACGCCAAAGCTCCCGAGAGCGCTCGCAAAGCCGACAGGGTAGCGGACGAACAGAACCGCAAGCAGGATGGTGATAATCGCCGTCGCAGCAAGGAACCGCCGCCTTGCAAAGTAGACCCGGTTTGTCTTGATGGAAACTGCGAGTATGCGGCTGTTCAGCATGGACATCGCTGCTGCGATCAGACAGGCCATCGCGAGAAACACGAATCCGTAAATCAGGAGCGTGTCCTTGACCACGACCAGCGTGTCGTACTGCACACGGAGCACGCTTCCGACCTGCCGCGCCTCCTCCGACACTTTGTCCAGTGACGGCCGGGAGCGGAACAGAGCGATGGCAGCGCATAAAAGCGGGAACGTTCCCAGTACGACAGGCAGATAGTTGTTCAGCTTGGCCGCGCAGGGATCTGCTATGCTGCCTGACGACTGTGTTTGCGCAGCAATCTGTATCGCGCCCAGCCAGATCGCCAAACCGATAAGGGCTACCGCTCCGAACATAAAGAGCGCGACAATTCCGCCTTCGATCGCCGCGATGCGATAAAGTTCGATGACCTGGTTCGGCAACAACAGAGCGCCGCAAAGCAGCAGCGTAATCGCGATCATCCACTTTGAATCGCGAAAGACCTGATAGATCTGACCCAGCATGAAAAATCTCTTTTGATTGAAAAATTTGAAAAATCAGAAATTCAAAAACTCCCCAACTCTAGACATCGGGCGGCGCGCATATCAAGCGTGCCGTTGGCGCCCTATCCGTTGTCTGTCATGCACCACCACAGAAAGCGAAGCCGTAGAACGGCTTATGAGCAGCCACTGACAGCGCATCCGTAGTTTAACGGATGCTGCCGCAACGGAGCGGTTTACCCAGCTCGAGCGAGCCCAGACAGTGCATCCGGTGCCGATTTTATGAGCTCGCTCGATTGCCCTCCTCGTGTATGATGATTTATAAATATCGTCATACTCGCCAGTGTGGCTGGCGCGACTTTATATTACTGAGTGCAGACAGGCCGTGGGCGAGATCGTACCTTCCATTTTCAAAGAAACCTTCCGCTCGCCTCTGATGCGGCGCATCAAGACCGACGCCGCACAGGCCGGACTTGTCGCCCTCGTTTCCTCGCTCATGCTCGCATCCGAAACTGCGGCTCAGCAGGCGTCTGCTCCCGCCGCCAGCACGCTTCCTTCGATCGAAGTGGTCGGCAATCGGCGGAGCAACGTTTCAACAACGAGAGTCAACAACACGCCGCCGTCCACTGACGCATCGATGGGCGGGCCGGTTTCCTCGGCCAGCGAAAAGAATGTCAGCGGAGAAGAGGTCAACGCACGACCCATCTCGCGCCCCGCTGAGGCCCTTGAGGTTGTTCCCGGCCTGATGATCACGCAGCACAGCGGCGAGGGCAAAGCCAACCAGTACTTTCTGCGCGGCTTCAATCTCGACCACGGGACCGATCTCGCCATTTCCGTCGACGGGATGCCTGTCAACATGCGCACCCATGGCCACGGACAGGGCTATGCCGATCTGAATTTTCAGATCCCGGAACTGATCCAGTCGGTCAACATCAGGAAGGGCCCCTACTTCGCCGATGAAGGCGACTTCTCCTCGGTGGGTGCGGTCCACATCAATCTCATCGACAGCATCGCGAAATCGACGCTGTCATCCACCATCGGCAGCTTCGGGTATCGCCGGATGCTCGGAATCACATCCGGGAAAGTTGGAGACGGCACGCTGCTCGTGGCCGGTGAAGCCGGCACCTACAACGGCCCGTGGGACAATCCGGACAAGGTGCGCAAGCTCAACAGCGTTGTCCGCTACACGCAGGGCACGCCCGATAACGGCTTCTCGCTGACCGGCATGGCTTACAGCAACAGCTGGAATTCGACCGACCAGATTCCGCTGCGCACGATCTCGCAAGGACTGATCGGCCTTTACGGCGCGCTCGATCCTACCGACGGCGGCAGATCCAATCGCTTCTCGATTTCTGGCCAGTTCAGGAAGACCGAGGCGGAGGGAACCACGAAGGTCAACTTCTACGTCATCAGGAGTTCGCTCGACCTCTACAACAACTTCACCTATTTCCTGAACGACGCCATGGTGCCTCCCGGCGATCCTCTCAATGGGGATCAGTTCCATCAGCGCGACAGTCGCGTGATCGGCGGTCTGAACGCATCTCATACGTTCAACCACACGTTTGCCGGCCTGCCCATGCAAACAGAGGTCGGCATACAGAACCGCTACGATTCCATCAGGGTCGGACTCTCGAACACGGTTCAGCGCCAATTCCTGTCCGGCACGCGAGACGACAAGGTGCAGGAAGGCAGTACCGGCCTGTTCATACAAAATACCGTTTACTGGACCAACTGGCTGAGAACCATTGTCGGCTATCGCGGCGATTTCTATGCGACCAATGTCAATTCACTTCTCAATCCGGTGAATTCCGGCAAGGCGACGTCCGTAATCGGCAGCCCAAAGGCCAGCATCGTGTTCGGACCGTTCGCCAAGACGGAATTCTTCATCAACGCCGGCGAAGGCTTCCACAGCAATGACGCCAGAGGCGTGACCATCAAGGTATCACCAACCGACCCAAGCGAAGCCGTGTCGTCGTCACCGTTCCTGGTCAAAACGCGCGGAGCTGAGGTCGGAATCCGCACCAAGCTTATTCCCGGTCTGGACAGTTCTCTAAGTCTGTTCGTGCTGGATTCCGCATCCGAAATTCTGTTCGTGGGCGACGCCGGCGACACCGAGCCGAGCCGTCCCAGCCGGCGCTATGGCGTCGAATGGACCAATCACTATCAGCCGGCCTCATGGCTGGCGTTCGACGGCGACATTGCCGTCACGCATGCGCGCTTCCGCGGCACCAATCCGGATCAGCCCGCGGCCTATGCCGAACTGGCGGGTTATCCCGCGGCCCAGATCGGAAATGCGCGAGGCAATTACATTCCAGGTGCGCCCAACATGATCGCATCTGCCGGTGTCAGAATCGGCGAGCGGACAGGATGGTTTGGCGCATTGCGGTACCGTTATTTTGGGCCGCGGCCGCTCACGGAAGACGGCGCTTTCGTTTCACCGGCGACAGGTCTTCTCAACGGCCAGGTCGGCTACCGGTTTGAGAACGGATGGCGCATTCAACTCGACGCCTACAATCTGACCGACAGCAAGTCCGACCAGATCACCTACGCCTATGGCTCGCTGCTGAAGACCGACGCGCTGTTCGCGCAATGCCAGGCGGGCATACCGCCAGCGGCTGTATGCGCGAATGGAGTCATGGACCGGGTTCTGCATCCCGTCGAACCGCTTGCAGTTCGCCTGACGGCGGCCGGGCAGTTCTGACGCATCCGCCGCCCGGACAAACCGGTCGGCCAAGCCGAAACATCGACTCGTCCTCACCAATCCAAAACAACAACCTGTTTGATTTGTTTGGTGGGCGCACCAGGGCTCGAACCTGGGACCCGCTGATTAAGAGTCAGCTGCTCTACCAACTGAGCTATGCGCCCGGATCCAATCCGGATGTCCGTTGAGGACGGCGTCGTTTAGCAAAGCGAAACGGCCATGTCCAGCAAGGTTGCAAGGTTTTCCCGGCCGTGGGCGGCGGGAAAATCGGAGTGGTTCCGAACGAGAAAAACCGCCGGAAAACCGGCGGTTTTTACCTTAACGACAGGCTTTCAGCCGGTCTCTCAGAGGCGTTCGGAGCCGCCTGCGCCGCGATCACGGTCAGGTCCGCGATCCCCGTCGAATCGGTCGCCGTCCAGCCCGCGCTCGAAGCCCCGTCCGCGCCAGCCATGATGGCCGCCCATCCGGGTCAGCACCGCCAGCCGGCGCTTCTGGCCGTCGTTGAGGGTCTTGTAGAGCGGGTCGGCGGCATCGGCGATCTTCTTCAGACCGGCAGCGGTCTCGGCCATCCGATCGGCGCGCTCACGGAGCCGGGCGACCGGATCGCGGGTCTGATCGGGGGCTGACGGCTTGCCGTCCTGACTGCCCTTCAGGTCGCGTTCGGCGCGGCGCGCATCGCGTTCGCTGGCGCGTGCATTGGCCTGCGCCATGCGCTGCTTGGCGAAATCTCGTACCGCCGCCTCGACCGGCGGCCAAAGCTTTTCCTGGTCCGGCGTGAGCTGAAGACCGGCTTTCACCGACGCGATCTTCGCATCGACGAAGGCCGCCCGATCTTCCATGCTCATATGCTGATGATGATGGCGATGCTGTGCGTAGACGGCGGTCGAGCCGATGATTGCAACCGCTGCAACGCCGGCAAGGATGGCTTTCTTCATGGGGACATCTCCAGATGAAACTTCCACGAAGATGGCAGCCCCCGCCGCGCTTTCAACTTAAGCTTTGGACACCTAGGTGAACGCGCATTAATTCAGCATCCCCAACGTTCGCGGCAGCCACAGCGAGATTTCCGGCACGAAAGTCACGGCCACCAGGAACATCAGCATTGTCAGCAGCCATGGCCACACCGCAATGGTGAGTTCGGTAATGCCCATCTTGGCGATACCGGACGCCACATAGAGATTTAGGCCCACCGGCGGGTGACACATGCCGACCTCCATGTTGACCACCATCAGGATGCCGAGATGCACCGGATGGATGCCGAGCTTCACCGCGATCGGGAACAGGATCGGCGCGGTGATCAGCACGATGGAACTGGCTTCCATCACGTTGCCTGCCACCAGCAGCAGGACATTGACGAAGATCAGGAAGGTGACCCAGTTGACGCCCTTCTCCAGCATCCATGCGGTCAGTTGCTGCGGAATCTGCTCACTGGTCATCAGGAACGAGAACAGCACGGCGTTGGTGATGATGTAGAGAATCATCGCGCTCATGCTGGCGGAGCCGAGCAACACGCGCGGCACGTCCCTGATCGTCAGATCCTTGTAGACGAACACCGCGATCACGAACGCGTAGACCGCGCTCATGGCCGCCGCTTCCGTCGGCGTGAACAGGCCGGCGTAAATGCCGCCGAGCACGATCACGATCAGCAGCAGGCCCCAGATGCACTCGCGGAATGCCTTGAACCGTTCGACCCATGTCGCGCGGGGCAGCCGCGGATAATCGAACTTCCATGCGCGGTAAACCGTTGTCAGGCCGAGCAGCGAGGCCAGCATCAGTCCGGGGATCACGCCCGCCATGAACAACTGCCCGACGGAGGCCGATGTCACGCGTTCGCCGCCGGGACCGAAGGCTACGCTGCCGCCGGTCGCGACCGCGTAGATCACCATCACGATGGATGGGGGAATCAGAATTCCCAGTGCGCCCGAGGTCGTGATGACGCCGGCGCCAAAGCGCTTGGGAAAGCCCTGCGCGACCATTGCCGGCATCAGGATCGAACCGATTGCGATCACGGTCGCCGGCGACGAGCCTGAAATGGCAGCGAACAATGCGCAGGCCATCACACCCGCGAGGCCGAGGCCGCCATACCAATGCCCGACCATCGAGGTCGCGAAATTGATCATGCGTTTGGCGACGCCGCCGTGGGTCAGAAAATTACCGGCGAGGATGAAGAACGGGATCGCCATGATCTCGAAGTTCTCGATGCCGGTGAACAGCTTCAGCGCCACCGCTTCGATCGGCACGCTGGTCAGGAAAAACAGGAACGTCAGAACCGTCAGGCCGAGTGCGATCGAGATCGGCATGCCAGTCAGCATCAGGGCGATGAGAAGCGCGAAGATAAACAGCGTGGTCATCGGACGCCCTCCGGCGTCGGACCAATCGCGGTGTCGACCTCGATGCCTTCGACGTGCGTATGATCGTGATGCGGCAGATCACCCGTGCGCCAGTAGGCAAACGCCACTTGCAGGAAGCGGAAGCACATCAGGTAAGAACCCAGCGGGATGCAGAGATAGACGATCCAGCTCGGCAGTTCGAGATCTGGCGAGGTCTGATCGGTGTGCGACAGGCCGTAAACGAAACTGGCGCCCATGGTGCCGATGATGCCGGTGAACAGCGCGCCGCACAGCAAGCCGAACAGGATGGTCCACTTCCGCCACTTCGGACTCAGCGCCAGAACCAGAACGTCGACACCGACGTGAATGCCGGTGCGCACGCCATAGGCCGCGCCAAACTTCGCCATCCACACGAACATGTAGATGCAAAGCTCCTGCGCCCAGGACAGGTGAATCTTGCTGAGAAACACATAAGCGGGCACCGCGCCGGGCCAACTGCGATGGCTGACCACGAAATCCGTGGTGTAGCGATGCGCAACAGCCACAAAGATCACGATGGTCGCGGCCGCTATCAGCGTCGCGATCAGGGTTTCCTCGAGGCCATCGAGGATGCGCATGAATGATTTCAAGTTTGTCCCCACCCGCAGCGGCCGCGTCTTCGCGCGGTCCGATATTCAGCTGACGCCCCGCATCATCCTATCAGACGAAAGTGGCCCGGGTCGATCCCGGACCACTTTCCTGTCACGAAAGCTGTCTCAATTCGTCTTGGCGTTGGCTTCCTTCTGGAACGCCGTGATCAGATCCTTGCCGACGCGCGACGCCATATCGTTGGTGACCGGCTCGAGGGCCTTCATCCACTCGGCACGCTCCGCGGGGGTCAATTCATAGAAGGTGGTGGTTCCCGCCTTCTTCATCGCCGCCAGCGCGTCGTCGTTTTCCTTCTGCGAAATGTCGTTGGCGAACTCCGTCGCCTCCGCCATCGCCTTCTCGACCTGCGGCTTCACGTCCGCCGGAAGGCCATCCCAGAACTTCTTGTTCACGATCACCGCATAGCCGATGTAGCCGTGGTTCGAGATGGTGGCGTGCTTCTGCACTTCGTGCATCTTCTGAGTGTAGACGTTCGACGGCGTGTTCTCGTTGCCGTCGACAACGCCGGTCTGCATCGCCTGATAGACTTCGGAGAATGCCAGCACCTGCGGGATGGCGCCGAGCGCGCGCATCTCGGCTTCCAGCACCTTCGACGACTGGATGCGCATCTTCAGGCCCTGGAAATCAGCAACCTTATGCATCGGCTTGTTGGCCGTCATGATCTTGAAGCCGTTGTCCCAGTACGCCAGTCCCTTGATGCCCTTCGGCTCAAGCTTGGCGAGCAACCCCTGCCCCACCGGACCCTTGGTGATGCGGCCGAGCGCCGCCTTGTCCGGAAGGATGTAAGGCAGATCGAACACCTCGAATTCCTTCACGCCGAGCGGACCGAACTTGGCAAGCGACGGCGCCAGCATCTGCACGGCGCCGAGCTGAAGCGCTTCGACCTCTTCCTTGTCCTTGTAGAGCTGGGAGTTCGGATAGACCTCAACCTTCACCTTGCCGTTCGTGTACTTCTCGGCAAGCTGCTTGAATTTCTCGGCGCCCTGCCCTTTCGGCGTGTTCGGCGCGACGACATGGCTGAACTTGATGACGATCGGCGATTGCGCCGTGGCAGGTCCAACGAGCGCAAGCACGGCGACTGAAGCCGCAGCCAGAATGAGTTTTTTCATGTTACCTCCCAAAGGCATTGTTGAGCCGCGGTTGTTCCGAGGCTTAATTCCGGACCAAACCGGATCATCGCAGACTGGCGTGGTCAAGACCATTGCCCGTTAGAAGGGGGCGCGCCGTCGCGATTGCTGCAACGCAAAACGCGGTGCACCGAAAGATGCACCGCGTTTCGTTTATTCGCAGACGAAGAGACGATCAGTGACCCGCGGCAGCCACCGCAGACGTGTCACGCTGCTTCTTCATGACAATCTTGTTCAGCGCACTGAGATACGCCTTCGCCGAAGCCACCAGCGTGTCAGGATCCGCAGCACGCGCCGTGACGGAACGCCCGTCCTGCGACAGCCGCACGGAGACCTCGGCCTGCGCATCGGTGCCGGCAGTTACCGCATGGACCTGATAGAGTTCCAGCTTTGCTTCGTTCGGCACCAGCGACTTGATGCAGTTGAACGTCGCGTCGACCGGACCGTTGCCCTCGGCTTCCTCGATTCTGACCTGACCATCGATATCGAGCTTCATGGTCGCGCGCTGCGGTCCATGCGTGCCGGCGATCACCGTCAGGGACACGAGATGAATCCGGTCGTGCGAGTGGGCGATCTCCTGATCGACCAGCGCCTCGATGTCTTCGTCGTAGATGTCCTTCTTGCGGTCGGCCAAAGCCTTGAAGCGCACGAAGGCGTCTTCCAATTGGTTCTGCGCCAGCTTGTAGCCCATGTCCTCCAGCTTGTGGATGAAGGCATGGCGGCCGGAATGCTTGCCCATCACCAGCGAGGTCTGCTTCACGCCGACCGTCTCCGGCAGCATGATCTCGTAGGTCTGCGCGTTCTTGAGCATGCCGTCCTGATGGATGCCGCTTTCGTGCGCGAAGGCATTACGACCGACGATGGCCTTGTTGTACTGCACCGGGAACGACGTCGCCGCAGCCACCGACTTCGATGCGCGCGTCAGCATCGTCGTGTCGATATTGTTCCAGTACGGCAACTTGTCGTTGCGCACGCGCATCGCCATCACGACTTCCTCGAGCGCGGCATTGCCCGCACGCTCGCCGATGCCGTTGATGGTGCATTCGATCTGCCGCGCACCCGCACGGACACCGGCCAGCGAATTCGCCACCGCCATGCCGAGGTCGTTGTGACAATGGACCGAGAACACCGCCTTGTCGGCATTCGGCACCGTCTCGCGCACGCGCTTGAACAGGTCGTAGTATTCCTCCGGCACGCTGTAGCCGACGGTGTCCGGGATATTGATGGTGGCGGCACCGGCCTTGATCGCCGATTCCACGCAGCGGCACAGGAAGTCAAATTCCGTGCGGGTGCCGTCTTCCGACGACCACTCGACGTCATCGGTGTGATTGCGCGCCCTCGTGACCTGCGAGATCACCAGTTCGTGCACATCTGCCGGCTCCATCTGCAGCTTGTACTTCATGTGCACCGGCGAGGTGGACAGGAAGGTGTGGATGCGGCCGCGGCGCGCCGGACGGATTGCCTCGGCGCAGCGGTCGATGTCCTTGTGGGCCGCGCGGGAGAGACCGCAAACCACCGCGTTCTTCGTGCGCTTGGCGATTTCGCGGACGGCTTCAAAATCGCCGTCGGAGGCGATCGGAAAACCGGCCTCGATGATGTCGACGCCCATGGAGTCGAGCAAATCCGCGACCTCGAGCTTTTCCTCGAAGGTCATTGTCGCTCCGGGGCATTGCTCGCCGTCACGCAAGGTGGTGTCGAAGATAACGACGCGGTCCTTGTCGGACTTGTTCGCGGTATTCATTGGGAAAATCCTTTGGTCAGATGCGCCACGTCAGGGCGCTCGGGTTTCGGTGCTGTCGTCGAACCCCTGAGTGCCCAGGCGCAAATGCCCAGACGGCCCTCAGGGGCAGATAAGAAGCAGAAGCCCGCCAAGAAGGGACGAAATCGGCGCAGCAGGAATCGCGTCGAGCCCGGCGGCGAATGCCACCGTTCCCTGCTGTCCCTGAATGCCGTCGCGAATCATCGATTTCATCCTCGAAACCGCATAATCGGCCCAAAACCATTGATGGATGGTTGCCGACGCGTTCCGTCAGGCCGTTCTAGACGAGAAAGGCGAGGTCCCGCAACGCCAAAGATTGGTCAGGAAGGCTGCCCTATCGCCCTGGGCGGGCGGATGGCGGCAGGCTGAGAGGGCGCCTCTCGTTTGGCATCCGCGCCCAGCAAGGCGTGCTTCAGATCCGTCACGGTGGCCGTGATTTTTGCCAGCCCGCAGGCCAATGCGTCGTCCTTGCAGGCCGGCTTTTTGCGGGCCCGCATCGGAGGAGCGGCAACAGGCTGCTTTGCGGCAACCGCTGGCTGCGCCGGCTTCTGGCTGACCGGCCTCATCTGATTATTGATCGCCGCGATGGCCTGACCTGCGTCAGCAACCTCAACGGGAGGCGCAGGGTTCACCTCGAGATAGGCCAGATATTCCTGATCCATCCGCTTCAATTCCTGCGGTGTGGGATTCGGACCGGCGATGTCGAAGTGACGGTTTTGCATGAAATCGAAATACGTGTAGCCGCCGCCCGCCTTGCGCCGACCTGCGAATTTTGAATCGCATCCCGAGATGATCTTTTCCTGGGCATCCTTCGAAAGTCCTGGCTGTCCCGCGCTTTGGGAACACTCCTCGAAGTCTTTTGGAGTGTAAAACTTCCACCACTCGGCATGCGCCATCGGACTCAATGCAGCGCCGAGGCCGATCAAGAGCAACAAGAAAACAAGCGTACGCAGGTTAGCCACAGAAGGAATCCTCGCCCATCCGCATACTATTTTCAGCATGCCCTCCCGGCAACCCGCGATGTGATCATTGTGAATTACGGGGGCAGACCAATACGGGAACATATTTTGTTCAAACGTTTCCCTTTTTCGCAGCAGTTGCCTTTGCTTTCGGCACACGAACAGCGCTCCTCCCCTCGCCTTCGAGAGCAGCCTTTACCTTCTTGAGTTCCCCGGCGTCGCTCTTGTCCACTTCCGGGAACTTCAGATTCAGCTTTTCCATCGCGCTCACGATGGCTGAACTGATCACGACCCGGGCAAACCATTTGTGGTCGGCCGGCACGACAATCCACGGCGCATGCTTTGCCGACGTATGATGAATCAGATCCTGATAGGCCGCCTGATACTTGTCCCATAATTTGCGCTCGGCCACGTCGCCGAGCGAGAACTTCCAGTTCTTCGCCGGCTGATCGAGACGGTCGAGAAAGCGCTGGCGCTGCTCCTCTTTGGAAATATTGAGAAAGAATTTCAGGATCAGCGTGCCGTTGCGCGCAAGATATCTTTCGTACGACGTAATATCCTCGAAGCGTTCGCGCCAGATATTCTTCGTCACCAGTTCAGGCGGAATCCGCTGCTTCGCCAAAATCTCCGGGTGCACACGAACCACCAGCACCTCTTCGTAATAGGAACGATTGAAGATGCCGATACGCCCGCGCTCCGGCGCACACTTCGACGTGCGCCACATGAAATCGTGGTCGAGTTCTTTGGTGGACGGCTGCTTAAACGAATAGACCTGACAACCTTGCGGATTGATGCCCGACATCACGTTTTCAATTGCGCTGTCCTTGCCGGCGGCGTCCATGCCCTGGAAGATCAGCAGAACCGACCAGCGATCCTGCGCATAAAGCTTCTCCTGCAGCTCGCGCATCTTTCCGCGATTGGCGTCGACGAGCGCGCGCGCCGCGTCCTTGTCGAGACCGCCCTTCTCGCCGGGCTTATGTGATTTGAGGTGAAATTCCTGCGAACCATCGACCCGGAACGGGTCCACATAGGACTTCAACTGTTTCGCGCTCGGTTGCGCGGACTTGCCGTTCCTGGCCATAACGAAAACTCTCCGATTGATCGCGGCACGCTACACGGCGGCGCACGGCCCGTCGACAGCTTAGCACCGATGGTCCATCATGCAGCATGACCAGCGCCGCGCCGTCCATCGCCTACGAAAATGTCGGCAAGAGCTTCGAGCGGGGCCGTATCAAGGCCGTCGACGGCGTCTCGCTCGATGTGACCGCCGGAGAATTTCTGGCCGTCGTCGGCGGCTCTGGCTCCGGCAAAACCACGCTGCTGCGGCTGGCCAACCGCCTGATCGCCCCCGACAGCGGCACTGTGCGCGTTCACGGCGACGATGTGCGCGGACTCGATCCCATCGCGCTTCGCCGAAGCATCGGATACGTATTCCAGAGCGGCGGGCTGTTCCCGCACATGACGGTCGCAGAAAATATCGGCATCACACCGCGGCTGCTGGGCACCCCGGCTCAAAAGATTTCCGCGCGTATCGATGAATTGATCGATCTGGTCCGACTGGAGCGGGCACACAAAGACCGGTTTCCGCACGAACTTTCCGGCGGCCAGCGCCAGCGCGTCGGCGTGGCGCGAGCCTTGGCAGCAAATCCCAGGATCGTTCTCATGGACGAGCCGTTCGGCGCACTCGATCCCCTCACCCGCGATGCGCTTGGCGAAGACTATCGCGCACTTCACCGCAGCCTCGGCCTGACCACCGTGATGATCACCCACGACATGACCGAAGCTCTGCTTCTTGCGGATCGTGTTGCAGTGATGCGTGCCGGACGCCTCATCGCACAAGGTACCGCGCAGCAATTGTCGAACGCCACGGATGTTTATGTCGGCGAGCTGCTCAACAACCCGCGCCGGCAAGCCGAGCGATTGCAGGAATTATTGCCAAAGGATCGGGCATGAATTTCTGGTCCGATCCACGCTGGAGCGACGCCCTGACGCGCCTGCCCGACTATCTGGGCAGTCACGTCCGCGCCAGCCTGACGGCATTGGCGCTCGGGCTCGTGATCAGCTTTCCGCTCGCGCTGATCGTCCGAAAGCGGCCGTTGCCGCGTGACATCGCACTCGGCGTCGCCAGCATTGTGCAGACCGTCCCGGGGCTCGCACTGCTCGCGCTGTTCTATCCATTGTTACTGGCGCTGGCCGGACTGTCGCTGCAATGGTTCGGCCATGGCTTTTCGGCCTTCGGGTTCCTGCCATCGGTTCTGGCGCTGGCGCTCTACAGCATGCTGCCGGTGCTGCGGAACACCATCACCGGGTTGCAGGGGATCGATCCTGCGATCATGGAAGCCGCGGAAGGTGTCGGCATGACACAGCGGCAATCGCTCACGATGGTTGAGCTTCCGCTGGCGCTGCCGGTGATCATGGCCGGTATCCGTACTGCTGCCGTCTGGGTGATCGGCACGGCAACGCTGTCGACGCCGATCGGCCAGACAAGCCTTGGCAACTACATCTTCGCCGGATTGCAGACGCAGAACTGGGTATTTGTGCTGTTCGGCTGCGCCGCCGCGGCTTTGCTGGCCCTCGCAGTCGATCAGTTGCTGGCGATGATCGAAGGCGGCGTGAAACTGAATAGCCGCATGCGCATCATTGCCGGCTGCCTTGGTCTGATCGCATTGATCGCCGCCACATTGATGCCTGCAATGTCCCGCGCCAGGACGAACTATATCGTCGGCGCCAAGACATTCACCGAGCAGTACATTCTCTCCTCGCTGATCGCGCAGCGCCTGCAGACCGCGGGGCTGTCGGCCTCGCCGCGCGAAGGCCTCGGCTCCAATGTGATCTTCGAGGCACTCGCCTCCGGCGACATCGACGTCTATGTCGATTATTCCGGCACGCTGTGGGCCAACCAGCTCAAGCGCACCGACATCAGGCCCCGCAAGGAATTGCTGAGCGACCTGTCGGTGACACTTAGGGACAAATACGGAATCTCCCTGCTCGGCGAACTTGGGTTTGAGAATGCCTATGCGCTGGTGATGCCGCGCAAGCGCGCCGAAGAACTCGGCATCCGTACCATCGCCGATCTCACGCCGCGCGCTTCCTCGCTGTCGATCGCGGGTGATTATGAATTCTTCTCGCGGCCGGAATGGGCGGCTTTGCGGCAGAGCTACAATCTATCGTTTCGCCAGCAGCGGCAGATGCAGCCGGATTTCATGTATGCGGCGGTTGCATCCGGCGAGGTTGATGTGATCGCGGGCTACACCAGCGACGGCCTGATCGCGAAATACGATCTGGTCGTGCTGGGCGATCCGAAAGCAGCGATCCCGCCCTATGACGCTGTCGTGCTGATTGCGCCGAAACGCGCCGGCGACACGAAGCTGCGCGAGGCATTACAGCCGCTGCTCGGCAGGATCGACATCGCCACGATGCGCGAGGCCAACCTGCGCGCCGGCGGCGGCGATGGGGCCAGTTCACCGGACGCGGTGGCGCGGTGGCTTTGGGAGGAGATTGGGAAGCGCTAAAGGTTCTTCACGAACCCCGCGTCCATCAGAAGGCGATTGAAGCGTTTCGCTTCCGCGCCATCCTTGCATGCATAGAACAGCCCCCGGCAGCGGAGCATGATCTTCTTCTGCTCGACGAACGACGGATCGAGCGGAATGCCCGCTGCATCCTGAATCGCGAGCGGCAGATAGGCCGCATCAAGCGTCTCCAGAGCCGACGACATGTCCGGCTTGTAGTTGAGTGCGTCGATCGCATAGTAGGTTTTGTAGTAGCGCGGATCGTGGGTCATGATGCGATCGGCCAGCAGCGATTGCGGCAGCTTCGGCTCCAGCAACTTCTGCGAGATCGCGGGCTGATGGTCACCGAACCGCACCAGCAGGAACGGCTCATCGGGGTGTTCGCTCTTCAGCCGTGCCACGAAGCTTGCATAGTCGTTGGCCGTCATGGACTGGCGGCGGATGTATTCGTCGACTTCAGCCGTATTGCCCGGCGCCTTCCACCCAGCCGGCGTGAGATCGGAGCGATAGGTCGACGTCCATGGAAAATGATTGGCGGTCAGGTAGACAAAGACGAACATCGGCTGCTCGGCCTTGCGCTCCCGCGCGATCAGTTGCAACGCCTGATCGAAGTAGAACTTGTCGGGCTGCATGTCCTCGCTGACGCCCATGTCGGCCATGTCAATGAATTTTCCGACACCGGCAGAGGTCTGGAAATTCCGTGCACTGAGGAAATTCCCGTACGTCGGATACAGCGAGAATGTCCGGTAGCCGCAGCGTTGCAACGCCTGCGGCAGTCCGCGTGAAATCTTCCCCGCCGTAATCCGCGTCACATAGAACTTCATCTTGCCGAACGACCGCGCCGACAGGCCGGTCAGCACGTTGAACTCGGTGTACCAGGTCGGTCCGCCGCTGGATTCCGTGACGAACGAGCGCCTCTGCCCGTCGGCGGACCTGAAATAGTCCCGATAATCCTCGGGAACCTTGATGCCGGGAGCAGCCGTGATGTCGAAGCTGGATTCGTCCAGCACCATGATGATGTTCGGACGCTTCCCGCGCGGCGTGCAGGTGGTGAGCGGTGTGGCCTGCGCGGACCCGACAAGGCTTTTCGAGTCCGCCTCGATCCATCCTGTCGTCGATGTCAGATGCGACACAGAGACGACGCCGGATCGCGCAAGATTGGAAATGTGATTGACGCCCTGGAACGGCTCCCACGGCTGTTCGGGATTGGCCACCGACAGGCCGACGACCCCAAGCATGCAAACGCCTGCACCGGCAGCGGCCGTCGCGCGGCGAATGCGGAACGGGTCCGCGCGCCAGATCAGCCACATCACAGGCACGGCGATGGCCGCGAGCAGGACGGACTGCGTCTTAAGCTGCGGAAAGATCGAATGCAGAAACGAAACCGTGTCGCGATCGATGATCAGAAAATCCAGAAACGTCAGCGTGAGCTGCGTGATCCCGTACTTGAACTGCGACAGCACGATCAGGCCCGCAACCAGCGCCAGCGACAGCGCGGCTGAAACGCCTGGCCGGCGGAAGACAACAAGCCACGAGAAGTTCAGCAGCGCCCACGTCAGCAGCGCCAGTGTCATCGCGAATGGGCCGTACTCGACCGACGCCAGAACATAGACAGCGGTGAGATGTATCGCCGCGATCAGCGCAACACGCAGACGCCAGAGCCACCCGGTATCGCCGAGCCGTTTCAGCCAAAGCTGAACCCTGCCGCCGGCCGGAGTCGATGTGGTGATCACGGACACGGTGCGCTCCGCTACGGCAGAACGCGACGGCGGGCGGCCATCGAATTCATCGCTGGAGAAGCTGGTGTCGGCAGCGGCAACATTGCCTCGACGCGAACTAAACCCGGCACTGTCCGAGGCCTTGGCTGGCGAAGACCAGGAGGCCAACCGCGCGGCCGGAAACCGCGACGTGTCACAAAAACGTAATAGAACCGTCATGAAGCCGCAAGGGACTGACCCTGCGACATATTTCGTTCGGTTAAGGCCGACATTCAGCCGGTGTTCAGCTGCCCCAAAAGAAAAGACCGGCTACCTCGCGGCAGCCGGCCCGGCCTCCCGAAAGGAGGAGAGATCAGTTCTTGGTCTTGTCGACCAGCGCCTTTTCCTTGATCCACGGCATCATGTCGCGGAGCTTGGCGCCGACCGCTTCGATGTCGTGCGCGTTGGCGCGGGCGCGGGTCGCCTTGAACGACGCCTGGTTGACCTTGTTTTCCAGCATCCAGTCGCGGGTGAACTTGCCGGACTGAATGTCGGTCAGCACGCGCTTCATCTCAGCCTTGGTCTCGGCGGTGATGATGCGCGGACCGGTGACGTACTCGCCGTACTCGGCGGTGTTGGAGATCGAGTAGTTCATGTTGGCGATGCCGCCTTCATAGATCAGGTCCACGATCAGTTTCAGTTCGTGCAGGCACTCGAAGTAGGCCATTTCCGGCGCGTAACCTGCTTCTACCAGCGTCTCGTAGCCGGCGCGGATCAGTTCGACGGTGCCACCGCAAAGAACAGCCTGCTCGCCGAACAGGTCGGTCTCGCACTCTTCCTTGAAGGTGGTTTCGATGACGCCGGCGCGGCCGCCGCCGATGGCAGAGGCGTAGGACAGGCCGAGGTCATGCGCGTTGCCCGACGAATCCTTGTGGATCGCGATCAGGGTCGGCACGCCGCCGCCACGCTGGTACTCGGAGCGGACGGTGTGGCCGGGGCCCTTCGGCGCAACCATCAGCACGTCGAGGTCAGCGCGCGGCTCGATCAGGTTGAAGTGCACGTTGAGGCCGTGGGCGAACAGCAGCGCAGCGCCCTGCTTCATGTTGTTGTGCAGATGATCGCGATAAATGTCGCCCTGCAATTCGTCAGGCGTGAGCATCATCACGACGTCGGCCCACTTCGCGGCGTCGGCAACTTCCATCACCTTGAAGCCGGCGTTCTCGGCCTTCTTGACGGTGGCAGAGCCCTTGCGCAGCGCAATAGCGACATCCTTGACGCCCGAGTCCTTCAGGTTCAGCGCGTGGGCGTGGCCCTGGCTGCCGTAACCGACGATGACCACCTTCTTGCCCTTGATCAGGTTCAGGTCGGCGTCGCGATCGTAGTAAACACGCATTTTCGTTTTCCTTCTCAGGCGGCCACGATTGGCCTTGTTCGTGCGTTTTTCGGATGGGATCGGGCCGGGGCCCGGATGAATTGCCGCCGTTGTGTAGGGCGGCTGGTGCTACGAGACAAGCCCGTAAGCCCCATTTCTGCAGTGCAACTAAATCAGGGCTCCTTCAGAACGGGGTAAAGCGAGGCCAGCAAAAGCAGGGCCATGACGACGTTGAAAATGCGGACCGCACGGGGGGATTTCACCACCGCCTGCAGCGAGGTCCCGAGCAGCACCCAGGTCAGCGACGACCCCAGGCCGATCAGGAACAGCAGGATCGAAAGCGCCGCGATGTTCAGCGGATAGGCCGCGATGGCCGCATAGGCGGTAATCGCACCCACCGCGATCACCCAGCCCTTGACGTTGACCCACTGGAACATCGCCGCACCGAGGAACGTCATCGGCTTACCCTCGCCCGCTCCATCGGTATCGGCGGGACCAGACATCGCAATCACGATGGCAAGGTAAATCAGATAAGCCGCGCCGGCATATTTCAGGATCGTATGCAGCACCGGGTAGGCCGCGAACACCGCGCCCAGCCCGAGCCCGATCACCGCCACCAGAAACGAGAATCCGATGGTGACGCCGGCGACATGCGGCAGCGTTCGCCGGAAACCATAGTTCAGGCCGGACGCCATCAGCATGATGTTGTTCGGCCCCGGCGTGAACAGCGCCGCGGCGGCAAAGGCGATAAACGCGATGGCGAGTTGCTGCGAGATCATGGATCAGGCCACTTCAACCAGAGGCGGCGGACGGCGCGACAGCAGCATCACGGCAATGCCAAACACAACGACAACCATGCCGGTCAGACGCAACGTCCCGAACGTCTCGCCGAAAACGATACTCGATGCACCCGCGCCGAAAAACGGCACCAGCAGCGCAAACGGCACCACCTGCGCGGCGGAATACCTCCGCAGCAGCCGGCCCCAGATCCAGTAACCCAGTGTGGTTCCGAGCAGCGCCAGCGCCAGCACAGATGAAGCCGCCAGAAGAGACATGTGCGTCAGCGCATGCCATGTGACGGCCGGCCCATCGACGGTGAACAGAACCACGAGCAGCGGCAGCATTGCCAAGAGACCAATCCATGCGAACAAGTCGAGCATCGACACATCCTGCGCGCGGCGAAGCATCAGGTTGGAGACCGCAAAGCTGATCGGCGCGGTCATCGATACCGAAAACGCCCAGACGCTGAAATCGTAACCGACTGTGAAGCAGATCAGCAGCAACCCGCACATCGCGATCGCGATGCCGAGCATCTGAAGCCGCGTCGGTAGCTCACGCAGGAAAATCGCCGCGAAGGCGACGGTGAACAGAGCCTGGCTCTGCACGATCACCGCAGTCAGACCGGCCGGCACGCCATGCGCCAAGCCGTAGGTCTGCGCCAGGAACTGCGCCACCAGCAGCCAGCTGATCGCGATGATCAACCCCCATGACAGCTTCGGGCGCGGCAGAAACAGGCATGGCAGCGCCGTAATTCCGAAGCGCAGCGTCGTCAGCAGCGTCGCCGACATCTCGTCGACCGCGAACCGGGTCAGCACGAAGCCAACTCCCCATATCACGGCAATCGCGATTGCGAGTGCGATGTCGATCGGTTTCATGGGCAGGATGCGCGCGCGAGATTACATTTTTTCCGGACCGCGCGAGATGGCGGCGACGCCGGTGCGCGACACTTCGACAAGCCCGAGCGGTACCATCAGGTTGATGAACTGGTCGATCTTCGCAGTGCCGCCGGTGATCTCGAACACGAAGCTCTCGGTAGTGGCGTCGATCACCCGCGCACGAAACGCTTCCGACAGCCGGAGCGCTTCCATGCGAAGATCTCCGGTCCCCTTGACCTTCACCATCGCCAGTTCGCGTTCGATGGCGCGGCCGGTGAGCGTCATGTCCACCACGCGATAGACGGGAATCATGCGGTCGAGCTGATGCTTGATCTGCTGGATCACCATCGGCGTACCGGTCGTGACAATCGTGATCAGCGACATGTGCTTGGCGTGTTCGGTCTCCGACACCGTGAGACTGTCGATGTTGTAGCCGCGGCCGGAAAACAGGCCGATCACTCGCGCAAGCACACCCGGCTCGTTTTGCACGAGCACGGACAACGTGTGCGTCTCGTTCGGATCGTGACGCTCCTCCATGAAGTACGCGGATGCGGGCTGTTCCATTGTATCTGCTTTCATTGTCACACCAGCGCCTTGCCGCCGGCGAACGCCGCGGTCGTTGCTTCTTCGTTTGCTTCCGCCGGAAGCAGCATTTCGTTATGGGCCTTGCCCGACGGAATCATCGGGAAGCAGTTTTCCAGTGCGGCGACACGGCAATCGAACAGCACCGGCTTCTTGATCTTGATCATCTCGTCGATCGCACCGTCGAGGTCGGCGGGCTTCATCACCTGAAGTCCGACGCAGCCGAATGCATCCGCGAGCTTGACGAAATCCGGCAGCGCCTCGGAATACGAATGCGACAGCCGGTTACCGTGCAACAACTGCTGCCACTGGCGCACCATGCCCATGTACTGGTTGTTCAGGATGAAGATCTTGATCGGCAGTTCATACTGAACCGCCGAGGACATCTCCTGCATCGTCATCTGCACCGAGGCATCACCGGCAATATCGATCACGAGGCTGTCCGGATGCGCCACCTGCACGCCGAGCGCGGCCGGCAGGCCGTAACCCATGGTGCCGAGACCGCCGGAGGTCATCCAGCGGTGCGGCTCCTCGAAGCCGAAGAATTGCGCAGCCCACATCTGATGCTGACCGACTTCCGTCGTGATGTAGGTGTCGTGTTTCTTGGTCAGTTCGAACAGCCGCTGGATCGCATACTGCGGCAGGATGATGTCGTCGTTCTTCTTGTAGGCCAGCGAGTTGCGCGCGCGCCAGCGGCCGATCTCGAACCACCACGGATCGATCTTCGGTTTCTTCGCTTCCGCCTTGAACACCGTCAGGATGTCGCCGAGCACATTGGCGACATCGCCGATGATCGGCACATCGACGCGGATATTCTTGTTGATCGACGATGGATCGATATCGATGTGAATCTTCTTCGAATTCGGCGAGAACGCGTCGGTGCGGCCGGTGATGCGGTCATCGAAACGCGCGCCGATGCACAGCATGACGTCACAGTCGTGCATCGCCATGTTGGCTTCGTAGGTGCCGTGCATGCCGAGCATGCCGAGCCAGTTCTTGCCCGACGCCGGATAGGCGCCGAGGCCCATCAGTGTCGAGGTGATCGGGAATCCGGTGACCTCGACGAGCTCACGCAGCAGCTTCGAGGCTTCCCGGCCGGAATTGATGACGCCACCGCCGGAATAGATCACCGGCCGCTTGGCCGACGCGAGCAACGCCACCGCCTTGCGGATCTGCGCGGCATCGCCCTTCACGCGCGGGGCGTAGGAAACATGCACGTCAGATTTGCGCGGCGGATGATAAGTGCCGGTCGCGAACTGCACGTCCTTCGGCACGTCCACCACCACCGGACCGGGACGGCCCGTGGTCGCCACATAGAACGCCTCATGCAGAACCTTCGGCAGATCCTCGATCCGCCGCACCAGCCAGTTGTGCTTGGTGCAGGGCCGGGTGATGCCGACGGTGTCGCATTCCTGGAACGCGTCATTGCCGATCAGGTGTGTCGGCACCTGTCCGGTGATGCAGACCAGCGGGATCGAGTCCATCAGCGCGTCGGTCAGCGGCGTCACCATGTTGGTGGCGCCCGGCCCGGACGTCACCAGCGCAACGCCGGGCAGACCGGTGGAGCGCGCGTAGCCCTCCGCCGCATGGCCCGCGCCCTGCTCGTGCCGCACCAGGATGTGCTCGACATCGCTCTGCTGGAAAATCTCGTCGTAGATCGGAAGCACCGCGCCGCCCGGATAACCGAAGATGTGCTTGACCCCATGGTCCTTGAGCGCGCGGACGATCATCGCCGCGCCGGTCATCTGGTTGGGATCGTGTGTCTTGCTGTCACTCATGGTTCGCTCCGGGGCGCCGCTGGCGCTGATTTGGTCGAGGCTTCCTTACCGCATGACCTGATTTGAAACTGCTTCAAACTCTCGGGGTCATGCGCAAAAACAAAAAAGGGCCCGAGAGGGACCCTTCGCACACCGCCTTCTCGTGGGTAGCCGTCAGCTACCCCCAGCGGTGCGCCAGGGTACGACGGTAATAAGAAGGCTGGTAATTTTATTGCGCATGATCGTCTAAGCGTTTCCAAAGGTTGCGCGGGTTATACGACCCACAGGCCGAAAGTCAAGCCCGCGCTTGCCTTTCCGAGCTTACCGGTTTCCCGGCATTTGGCGATAGCGAAAGTGCATGGGTGAGCCATTCCCGGGCCGCATCGGGGGCCACCCATTCGAACTCCGGGAGCTGGTGCCTGAACCAGGTGAACTGCCGCTTGGCATAGTGGCGGGTGTCGATCTGGCCGGTGTAGACCGCCTGCTCCAGCGTGATCGCGCCCGCTAGGTACCCGATCAGCGCCGGCACCCCATGCGCCTTCATCGCAGGCAGCATCGGATCGAGCTTGCGCGCCGCCAGCGCCGCAACCTCATCCAGCGCGCCTGCGTCCATCATCGCTGTGAAACGCCTGTCGATCTGCGCATAGAGGTCCTTGCGCTCGGGTGCGAGAAACACGGCCTTCACACCCTCCGGTTCAAGCAGCGGCGGCAATCCATCACGATGCCAATCCGGCAGCGCACGGCCCGTCGCCTCGATCACTTCCAGTGCGCGCGCGACGCGCGCACTGTCGCGGGGTTTGAGTTTTTCGCCGGACACAGGATCCCGCCGTGCTAGTTCTGCGTGGAGAGCTTCGACGCCCTCGCGCTCCATCCGCGCCCGCACATCGTCACGCACCTCTTGCGGGATCGGCGGCACTGCCGACAGTCCCCGCGTCAGCGCCTTGAAATAGAGCCCGGTGCCGCCGATGAAGATCGGCAGGCGATTTGCTGCCCTCGCCTCCGCCAGCGCCGCCGCCGCGTCCGCAACCCATGTGCCCGCTGAGCAGTTCACCGCAGCATCGCAGTATCCATACAGCCGGTGCGGAACACGCGCTTCTTCTTCCGGTGAGGGCCGCGCCGTGATGATCCGCAAGTCACGATAAACCTGCATGGAATCGGTATTGATGACGACGCCGCCGGTCGCCTCTGCAAGGGCGAGCGCCAGCGCCGACTTGCCGCTGGCCGTCGGCCCTGCGATAAGCACGGCCTTGGTGCCGCCCTTCCCGTCTCCGTCATCCTTCAACATCGAGCCGTCATGTCTCTCGTCGCCACGCTGATCTGCAATCCCGCCGAGCCCGAGCTCGACTCCACCGCGATCGATGCCGCCCGCTCCGCGCTGACTTCGCCGGAACATGGCGACTGGCTGTTCGAAGGCGTCGCGGCCGACATCCGCTTTAGCAGCACCGAGGACATTCGCACAATTTCAGATCGTTTGCGCCAGGCGATGAGCGACATCCGCGTCGATGTGGTGGTGCAGCCCCAGATCGACCGGCGCAAGAAGCTACTGCTGGCGGACATGGATTCAACCATGATCGGTCAGGAATGCATCGACGAACTCGCCGACTTCGCCGGCCTCAAGGCGCATGTCGCGGCGATCACCGAGCGCGCGATGCGCGGCGAGATCGAATTCGAGCCCGCGCTGCGCGAGCGCGTGGCGCTGCTGAAAGGCCTGCCGGTCACAGTGGTCGATGACGTTCTCAAGAATCGCATCACCCTGACGCCGGGCGCGATCGAACTGGCACGGACCATGCGCGCGCACGGCGCCTACACCTGCCTCGTCTCGGGCGGCTTCACGCTGTTCACGAAAGCTGTTGCTGAGATGATCGGGTTTCAGGAAAACCGCGCCAACGTGCTGCTGGTCGAGGACGGCAAGCTGACCGGCCAGGTGGCCGAGCCAATTTTGGGACGCGAAGCGAAGCTCGCGACGCTGGTCGACCTGCGCGAATCCTTCGACCTCGACAATCTGGATACGATGGTGGTCGGCGACGGCGCCAACGATCTCGCCATGATCGAGCAGGCCGGCGCTGGCGTCGCCTATCATGCCAAGCCCGCTGTTGCGGCTGCCGCCGGCGCGCGGATCGATCACGGCGATCTCTCCGCGCTGCTGTACATGCAGGGTTACAAGCGCAGCGAGTTCGTTGCGGGCTGAAACCGCATATCGATCGCCGCCCGAAAACGAAAATGCCCGGCACATTGGCCGGGCATTTTTTATTATGTTGATCTGGCGCGTTACTTCACCGCCAACGCCACAAAGCGCAGCTCACCGCTGCCGTTGGACACCAGAAGCAGCACGGACTTCTTGCCGTCTTTTTTCAGCTGGTCGACCCGTTTCTTGACGTCGGCCGCATTCGTCACCGCTTCCTGCGCGACCTCGACAATGACATCGCCGGCGCTGAGCCGCTTTTCAGCAGCATCCGACCCATCATCAACGCCGGTCACGATCACGCCCTTGACGCTGTCCTTGATCTTGTAGCGCGCACGCAGGTCCTTGCTGAGACCGGCGAGATCGAGGCCCAGCGCCTTTTGCGTCACAGGCTTTTCGGCCTCGACCGGGCTGGTGGTCTTGGCCGAGGCCTCGACCGGCTTCTCGCCATCGTCGAGACGGCCGAGGGTCACCTTCCTGGTCTCTTCCTTGCCCTTGCGGATGATGACGACGTCCACGGCCTTGCCGACCGGCGAGTCGGCAACAGCGCGCGGAAGATCCTTCATCTCCTTGATGTCCTTGCCGTCGAACTTGACGACGACGTCACCAGGCTCGATGCCGGCAGGCTTGGCCGGACCCTTGTCATCGACGCCCGCGATCAACGCGCCGCGAGCCGGCTTGATGCTGAGGCTCTCGGCGATTTCGTCGGTGACCTGCTGAATGCGGACGCCGAGCCAGCCGCGGCGGACTTCCTTGAACTGGCGGAGCTGATCGACCACCGCCATCACGGTCTTCGACGGCACGGCGAAGCCGATGCCGATCGAGCCACCCGACGGCGAGATGATCGCGGTGTTCACCCCGATGACTTCGCCGTCGAGATTGAACAGCGGGCCGCCGGAGTTGCCGCGATTGATCGCCGCGTCGGTCTGGATGTAGTTGTCATACGGCCCCGAGTTGATGTCGCGGTTGCGCGCCGAGACAATGCCGGCGGTGACCGTGCCGCCGAGGCTGAACGGGTTGCCGATGGCAATCACCCACTCGCCGAGGCGCAGGCTGTCGGAATTGCCGAACTTCACCGCGGTGATCTTCTTCTCGGGCGGCGTGAACTTCAGGACCGCGAGGTCGCTCTTCTTGTCCCGGCCAATCAGCTCAGCCTTGATCTTGGTACCGTCGTTAAGAATGACGTTGATCTCGTCGGCATCGGCGATGACGTGATTGTTGGTCACCACGGTGCCGTCGGTATCGATGATGAAGCCTGAGCCGAGCGAGTTCACCTTGCGCGGCGAGTTGCCCCTGGAGTCCGGACCGCCGCGGCGGTTTTTGAAGAACTCATCGAAGAACTCGCTGAACGGCGAGTCCGGCGGCAGTTGCGGATTGGCGCCGCGCTTGTTGCCACGCTCGTCACTGCCCCTGTCGCCGTCGTTGTTCTTGGCGTCGACGGTCTGCGAGGTGGAAATGTTGACGACCGCGTCGATCACCTTCTCCGCGACGTCGGCGATGCCTTCCGGTCCGCGGGCCAGCGCAGGCGTCGCAACGATGGCGAAGCCGACAGCCGCGGCGAGCGGCAACAGGCGGCGGCTCAATGCTTGAAACGCATCGGACATGGTCGAAAAGTCTCCTGAAAGGGGGCGGATCATTTGCATCCAGATTGCGCCTGAACGCGACGGGTGCGCAAGCACCACCATTGCGCGGCATTCCAGCGATCAACCTGCCGATTACGGCGAAAACCCGGCTTTAGGTCAGCCCTGGTGCCGCACCAGCCAGATCAAAAGCAAGCCTACCACCGCCGAGACAAGCCCGACGGCGCGCAGGATGTTGTCCGGCGAGGACAGCGCGCTCTTCATCGCCGAACGCATCCAGTTCGGGAGCGCCGTGAACAGCAGGCCCTCCAGAACCAGCATGACCCCGACCCCGACAAGGAGGTCGCCGTACCCGATCGACTTCATCCGAACACGGCTCCTGCCTGATCCCGCTCTCCGCGCCGCATATTAACGCGCGGAACCCGCAGCGGCGGGAGGCTTGCCCGCCGGATTTGCGAAGTACCGGAAAAACTCCGAATCCGGCCGCAGCAGGAAGCGCGTATCGTTGCTCTTCAGGCTGTTCTCGTAAGCGGTCATCGAGCGATAGAACGCGAAGAAGTCCGCGTCCTTGCCATAAGCCTCTGCGAACAGGCGGTTGCGCTCGCCGTCGCCCTCACCGCGGACCTGTTCGGCCTGCGAGTTGGCGTCGGCGATGATCACCGTCGCTTCGCGGTCGGCCCTGGAGCGGATTTCCTGCGCCTTCTGGCCACCCTGCGCGCGGAACTCGGCCGCTTCACGCTGACGTTCGGTCTGCATGCGCTGATAGACCGCCTGGCTGTTCTGCTCGGGCAGATCGGCGCGGCGAATGCGCACGTCGACCACCGAAATGCCGTAGCTGGTGGTTTCGCGGTCGAGTTGGGTGCGAATCTTGCTCATCAGCGCATCGCGATCATCCCGGACCACGGTGATGAAGGTCACTTCACCGAGCACACGGCGCATCGCCGCGTTCAGCAGCGTCGTGAGCTGGATGTTGGCGGCCTGAATCGAGCCGAGGGTCTGATAGAAGCGCAGCGCGTCCTTGATGCGATAACGCGCGAACGCGTCCACCACGAGGCGCTTCTGGTCCGACGCGATCACTTCCTGCGCCGGATTCTCCAGATCGAGAATACGCTTGTCGATGCTGATCACGGTGTCGATGAACGGCACCTTGAAGTTCAGGCCCGGCGTCGTCACCACGCGCACCGGCTCGCCGAGGCGCACAAGCAAAACCTGCTGCGTCTCGCTCACGGTGAACAGCGAGCTGTAGCCGACGACAACGGCGACCAGAACTACGAAAAGAGCGACGATACCTGCGATGCCGTTTTTCATCGGTTGCTCCCGCCCTGCTGCGGCGCTGCCGGCGTTGTGCGGCGTCCAATCTCGCTCAATGGCAGATAGGGCACGACGCCCGGCGCCGATGCGTTCGCGCCCTGATCGAGCACGAGCTTGTCGGATCCGCCGAGCACCCGCTCCATCGTTTCCAGATAGATGCGCTGCCGCGTGACGTCCGGCGCCTTTTTGTATTCCTCATAGACCTTCAGGAAGCGAGCGCTTTGGCCCTTGGCTTCCGCCACCGCCTGCTCCTTGTAGCCTTCCGCGACCTGCAGGATCTGCGCAGCGCGGCCACGGGCATCGGGAACGACGCGGTTGGCGTAGGTCTGTGCTTCGTTCTGCAAACGCTCGAAGTCGGCGCGGGCCGCCTGAACGTCGCGGAATGCGTCGATGACCTGCGACGGCGGATCGACCTTCTGCATCTGCACCTGCTGGATCAGAATGCCTGAGCCGTAGCTGTCGAGCGTTTTCTGCATCAGTTCGAGCACAGCCGCTTCAGTCTGCGTGCGCGCGCCGGTGAGGATCGGCTGGATCTGCGAACGGCCGATGATGTCGCGCATCGCGCTCTCGGCAACCGCTTTCACGGTGCCTTCCGGATTCTGGATGTTGAACAGGAAGTCGCCGACGCCGTCAGGCTTGATGCGCCATAGCACCGTGAAGTCCACGTCGACGATGTTCTCGTCGCCGGTCAGCATCAGGCTTTCCTCGGGAACGTCGCGAATGGTGGTGCCACCGCCACGGCGCGAGTCATCGACAACACGCATGCCGATGCTCAGGGTCGAAACACGCAGCGCCTTCGGCAGCAGCACGGTCTCGATCGGATAAGGCAAATGATAGTTCAGGCCGGGCTGAACCGTGCGCACATGCTTGCCGAAGCGCAGCACCACGCCGAGTTCTTCTGACTGTACACGGAAGAAGCCGGACAATCCCCAGATCGCCAATGCGGCGACAAGGATCAGCGCTATGCCCATGCCGCTGAAGTTTCCTCCCGGCAGCATCGTCTGCAACTTGTCCTGGCCGCGGCGCAGAAGATCTTCAAGATCAGGCGGCTTGGGTCCTGGCGATTGCGGCCCGGAGCCCCAGGGACCCTTCGGACCGGAGCCCCAGGGGCCTCCGCCTTGATTCTTCCACGGCATCGTCGATCTCCTCCGCGCGAAGCTCGCGCTCCGCAAACTCTTGGGGCCTTATAGGGGACGCGCCCGGTCCTTACAACGCAGGACGCTGCCCTTCGAGAGCTATGGCGCGGGGCGAATTTGTCAATGGAAACATCGCGAAACGGAGTTAATGCCGCACTCTGCGGCACTTTGCGTCGCAGCCCCTAACGCCGTCTTTCATATGTGACGTAGGAGAAATCGACCGTATCTCTTTCGCCCCTTGAATGGCGGGTTCTTGCTGTTTCCCGCCACTCCGCGAGATCAAGCGGCTTCAGGAACGTGTCGCCTTCCGGCGTCGCGTGAACTTCGGTGATCTCCAGCCGGTCGGCCTTCGTCAACCATTGCTCAAAAATCTCGGCGCCGCCGATCACCATGATCTCAGTGACGAAACGCCGCAGCGCATCGCCCCGCGCAATATCGAGCGCGGCGTCGAGCGATGTCGCGACCGCAATGCCCGGCGCCTGAAAGGCCTTGTCGCGCGTCACGACAATATTGGTACGGCCCGGCAAAGGGCGTCCGATAGACGCGAATGTCTTGCGGCCCATAATGACAGGGTGCCCCAACGTAATCGCCTTGAGACGTTTAAGGTCGGAGCTAAGATGCCACGGCATCGCATTATTGAGGCCGATGACGCCGTTCTCCGCGACGGCAACGACAAAGACGATATGCGGACGTGAAGCTGTCGGCGCGTTCAAACCGCGACCTCGGCCTTGATGTGCGGATGCGGGTCGTAGTTCTCGAGCTTGAAGTCCTCGTAGCGGAACGAGAAGATATCCTTCACATCGGGATTGATCTTCATCGTCGGCAGCGCTCGCGTCGGACGCGTCAGTTGCAGCCGCGCCTGCTCGATATGGTTCAGATAGAGGTGCGTATCGCCAAACGAATGCACGAAATCACCCGGCTTCAGCCCCGTCACCTGCGCCACCATCATCGTGAGCAGTGCGTAAGACGCGATGTTGAACGGCACGCCGAGAAACACATCGGCCGAGCGCTGATAAAGCTGGCACGACAGTTTGCCGTTCGCGACATAGAACTGAAACAGGCAATGGCACGGCGGCAGCGCCATCTTGTCCACTTCAGCCGGATTCCAGGCACTGACGATCAGACGGCGCGAGTCCGGATTTTTCCGGATCATCTCGATCACATTGGAAATCTGGTCGATTGTGCCGCCATCCGGCGCGGGCCATGACCGCCACTGCGAGCCATAGACCGGGCCGAGATTGCCGTTCTCGTCAGCCCACTCGTCCCAGATGCGAACGCCGTTGTCGTTCAGGTATTTGATGTTGGTGTCACCCGCCAGGAACCACAGCAGTTCGTGGACGATCGACTTCAGATGAAGCTTCTTGGTTGTCAGCAGCGGGAAGCCCGACGCCAGATTGAACCGCATCTGATGGCCGAAGATCGACAGCGTCCCGGTGCCGGTGCGGTCGGTCTTTTCCGCGCCGTCGCTGAGGATGCGTTCGAGCAGGTGGTGATACTGGTTCATGGGACCTATTTAGCCTGACGCGCGCCGCGATTCGATTTCGGCCGGGCAATTATACCCTGAAAAGTGGCCTCCCGCGGCGCACGCGCATGATCCGGAAAAGCGGGAACCGGGTTTCCGAAAGATCATGCCCCAAATGACAAAAGACAAGGGGCGGAACTCACGTCCCGCCCCTGCCAAACCCGTTAGATTTCAACAATATCAGTTCGAAAGTGGCTTCAGCACGCCCGACCATTTGGTGATTTCGCTGTCGACCAGGGTCTTCAGCGATTCCGGTGTGCGCTCTGCCGGCTTCGGAATGACGCTGCCGAGCTCGAGCAGGCGCTTCTTGACGCCCTCGTCATCCAGCGCCTTCACCAGCGCGGCGTTGAGCTTGGCGACGATCGGCGCCGGAGTGCCCTTCGGCGCGAAAATCGCGTTCCAGGCCTGTGCCTGATACTCAGGCAGGCCGGCCTCGGCGGTGGTCGGCACGTCCGGCAGTGACGGATTGCGCTCCGGCGTTGCCACGGCATAGGCCTTGATGGTGCCGCCCTTGACCTGCGGCACGGCGTTGACGATCTGGTCGCACATGTAATCGACCTGGCCGCCGACCAGTGCATTCATCGCCGGGCCGGTGCCGTTGAACGGAACGCCGGTCGGGCTGATCTTCAGCACCGAGTCCAGCAACTGGCACGACGAATAGGACACCGAGCCGACGCCGGCGTGGGCTTCATTGAGCTTGTCGGTGTTGGCCTTCAGGTAGGCCACGAATTCCTTGAGATCCTTCGGCGGGAAATCCTTGCGCGCAAGGATCAGGATCGGCGTGCCGGCGATCAAACCGACGGGCTCGAAGTCCTTCGACGGATGATAGGCCAGCTTCGGATACAGCGGCACCGATGCGGCGTGCGTGCCCATGTGGCCGGTGATGAGCGTGTAGCCGTCCGGCGCGGCCTTCGAGGCGCGCGTCGATGCGGTGGTGCCGCCGGCGCCAACCACGTTTTCGATGATGATCGACTGGCCGAGCGTCTGCTGCATATGGCCGGTCACGATGCGGGCGATGACGTCGGTCGGACCACCGGCCGCGAACGGAACGATCATCGTGATGTTGCGCGTCGGATAGTCCTGCGCCTGCGCGGGCGCAGCAGCCAGGCCGGCCGCAGCCAGTGCCGAGAACCCGCACGTCGCGAGCATACGTTTAAGCAAATTCATAACGTTCTCCCGAATGTTATTGATTATGGATAGATGCGTCCTGCCCGCAGTCTCAGCATCACCGGGCTGGATGAGTCCATTCAACTTGATACCTAGAAGAGGCAAAGAGGCGCGGCGCAACGCCGCACCTCCTGTTCTCAGTTCTCGGACTCGACGAAGACCTCATCGCGTTTTTTGCGCAGTGCAGGAAGCAGCGAGAGGATCAGCAGGAATGCTGCGACGGCCATCAGGGTGGCGGAGAGCGGGCGGGTCAGGAACACCGACCAGTCGCCGCGCGAGATCAGCAGCGCACGGCGCAGGTTCTCCTCCATCAGCGGGCCGAGCACCATGCCGAGCAGCATCGGGGCCGGCTCGAAGTCGTGCTTCACCAGCCAGTAGCCGACGAGGCCGAAGGCCGCCGTCAGCACCACGTCCATCGGCGCATTGTTCACCGAGTAGATGCCGATCGCGCAGAAGATCACGATGCACGGGAACAGCAGCCGGTAAGGCACCCGCAGCAGGCGCACCCAGATGCCGACCAGCGGCAGGTTGATGACCAGCAGCATCAGGTTGCCGATCCACATCGAGGCAATCATGCCCCAGACCAGTTCGGGTTGCTTCTGCATCACCTGAGGACCGGGAACGATGCCGTGAATGGTCATCGCGCCGACCATCAGCGCCATCACCGCGTTGGGCGGAATGCCGAGCGTCAACAGCGGAATGAACGAGGTCTGCGCCGCAGCGTTGTTGGCGGCTTCGGGAGCAGCGACACCCTCGATGGCGCCACGGCCGAAGCGCTGCGGCTGCTTGGAGATCTTCTTCTCGAAGGTGTAGGCGGCGAACGACGCGATCACCGCGCCGCCGCCCGGCAGGATGCCGAGGATCGAACCCAGCACCGTGCCGCGCAGTACCGCGGGGATGGAGTCCTTCAGGTCCTTCTTCGTCGGCATCAGGCCGGTAATCTTCTGCTGCACCAGGCTGCGTTCCATCGACGCGCCGGGATCGAGGTTGCGGATGATCTCGGCAAAGCCGAACAGGCCCATCGCCACGGTGGCGAACCCGAGACCGTCGGCGAGCTCGGGAATGTTGAACGACATGCGCGAGGCGCCGGTCTCGATGTCGGAGCCGACCATCGACAGCAGCACGCCGAAGGCGATCATCGCGATGGCCTTGAGCACCGAGCCCTTCGCCAGCACCACGGCGAAGATCAGGCCGAGCACCATCAGCGAGAAGTACTCGGCGGGGCCGAACGCCAGCGCGAGCTTGGTCAGCGGCGCGCCGAGAAGCGCAATGAGGACCGTCGCGACGCAACCGGCGAAGAAAGAGCCGATGGCGGCGATCGCCAGTGCCGGGCCAGCGCGGCCCTGCTTGGCCATCTGGAAGCCGTCGAGCGCGGTGACCACCGAGCCGGCCTCGCCGGGAATATTCACCAGGATCGAGGTGGTGGAGCCGCCGTACTGTGCCCCGTAATAGATGCCGGCAAGCATGATCAGCGCGCCGACCGGCGGCAGGCCGAACGTGATCGGCAGCAGCATCGCCACCGTCGCAATGGTGCCGATGCCGGGCAGCACGCCGACCAGCGTGCCGACCAGCGCGCCGATCAGGCAGAGACCGAGATTGACAGGCGAGAACGCGACGCTGAAGCCGAGCGCGAGATTTGCAAAAATATCCATGACGGCCTCAGCGCAGAATGCGTGGGAAGAGATCGAGCGGAAGCCCGAGCGCATACGGGAACAGCAGCGCACACCCGATCGTCAGGAAGATTCCGACGATGACGGCTTCCGTCCACTTGGTCTCGTCGCTTCCCATCGCGGCGATCAGGAAGCTCACGAACGATGAGACGATCAGGCCGAGGGGACGGATCGCAACCGCGAACGCGAGGATCGACAGCGTCACGAACACCGGGCCGCGAATGCCGTAGCGTTGCAGCGGCGGGCCCTCCATCAGAAACCCGGTCAGCGCAACGCCGGCGCCGAGCGCCAGCAGCAGGTAGGCGAACATCCGCGGCGCCGTGCCCGGCCCGAACGAAAAGCCCCGCATGCCCTGAAGATCGCTGGACGCCCACAGGGCGAACAACGCAATCGCCATCAGCGCCAGACCGCCGTAAAAATCCTGTGGGCCCTTGATAAGTCCTCGCGCGGCCTTGCCCGCTGCGCTCTCCGGCGCGTCACTCATACTCGTCATCCCCCTTGAATCACGGGCTTGAGCCCGGTCTATTCTTGTGGCGCAGGCTGTCCCCCCGCACTCTTTGCTTATCGATTTTCGTCAGACGATGCCAGCAAAACCGAGAATCCCGCCCACAAGCAACATCCACAGCGGGTTGAGCCGGGTCACCAATGCAAGCGCTGCAGCGCCAACGATAACGCACGCCGCAACCCATGTACCACCGGTCGTGAGTGCCAGAATGAGCCCGCTGGCGCACATCAGGCCGATCGATATCGGAACCAGCGCCGCCTGAAGGATCGCGGGCCAGATGGACTGGCTCGATCGCCTCAGCATATTGCTGACGAAATAGGCAAACACCGCGGACGGACCGCACATGGCGAATGTCGCGACCAGCGCGCCCGCAATGCCAGCCACATGATAGCCGATCAGCGTCACGATCAGCACATTCGGCCCCGGCGACAATTGCGCGATTGCGAACATGTCTGCGAACTGCGCGTTCGACAGCCAGTGCTGCACATCGACAGCGACCCGATGCATTTCCGGAATGGTGGAATTGGCACCGCCGATCGCAAGCAGCGACATCAGGCCGAATGTCCATGCCAGCGTCAGAAGCGTTCCCGCGGGCGAATTCACGACGCGGCCCTCCTTCTCATCAGGAAGGTCACAACGATGCTGAGCGGGATCGCCGTGAGCAGAACCGCCACCAGCGGCAGCCGCAACAATCCGATGGCAATGAACACGGCGGCAAGCAACGCAAGAGCAACAGGATCGCGCTTCTTCAAAAGCGGCATCATCATGCGCAGGATGACCGCGAGGAACAGTCCGACCGCAGCACACGACACACCTGTCAGTGTGCGTTGCAGCGCAGGAATCTCTCCATAGCGCGCGTAGATCGCGGCGAGGACCGTCACGATCACCACCGGCGGGCCGACCAGCCCGAGAAATGCGGCGATGCTCCCCGGAATGCCGCGAAAGCGCGCGCCGAACACCACGGACAGATTGACGATGTTCGGGCCCGGCAGGAAATGGCACAGCGCGAAGGCTTCATTGAATTCGTCAGGCGTCATCCAGCGGTGCTGGTCGACGATGGCGCGCCGCGCCCACACGAGGACTCCGCCAAAGCCGGCCAGTGACATCTTCGCGAACGCAACGAACAGTTCGAGCAGCCCCGGACGCTCAGGCGTCAATGCATCAGGAGATTGGGGAATCGCGGAAGCGGTGTCTTGAGACATGGCCCGATTTAGAATGGCCGCTGGTGGCGGCCAAACGCTATTCCGGTGCTGGGCGCATGCGCTGGGCGCGTATCGGGGACGAACGCAAACCTCACGCCGCGTGATGCCGTCCCGCTGGCCTCTTCGCGAAAGCAGAACAGGGGCCTTTTGTCGTCGGGGTTTGCCCCCTATATTGAGGGTGCCGGTTCGCCGGCTATGGAAATAAATGGCCGTCGTAATAAACCATTCGGACCCGGGGGCAGCACCCGGCGCCTCCACCAAAGCCCGGATTTCCCGGCCTGAAAGGGCGGGTTTTGGCGGGGGCGAAACAGGATCGACGAGGGCGTAAAGGGCTCGCTTTTTCTCGGTATGGTTCCGCCGTTATCGGGCTATGCAATAGTTGCAAACGACAACTATGCTCCGGTTGCTCAGGCTGCGTAACGCAGTTTGAAAAACCAAGTCTAAAGTCCTAGGGGATTAAGCCCCTCTAGGCGGGGTTCGGAGGCACCTGGCAACAGAAGCCTCCACTTTCATCTTGTTGCATTGAATTTGTCAGGCGGACGCGTTGCGGCGTGTGAGAATATCTGCGATCTGCCGGGCGCAGGTGCTGACCTGCGGGTCATGACCGGATAGCATGGATCAAACCGCGAGTCGGAACGTTCACGTCAAGCGACTGAATTTCGACGAGACCACACTTCGACAGGACTACCTGATGGCGACCGATCACATTCGTTACGACGTCCTTGCACGCGACGCCCTGCGCGGCGTGCTGAAGCATGTGCTCGCGGACGCCGCCGAGCATGGCCTGCCGGGCGAACATCACTTTTACATCACATTCCTGTCCAAGGCCGAAGGGGTGAAACTGTCCCCGCGCCTGCTCTCGCAGTATCCGCAGGAAATGACCGTGATCCTCCAGCACCAGTTCTGGGATCTCGTGGTGACCGACGATCGTTTCGAGGTCGGGCTGTCGTTCAACGGAATTCCCGAGCGCCTCGTCATTCCGTTCAGTGCGATCAAGAGCTTCTTCGATCCCTCCGTTCAGTTCGGACTGCAATTCGAGCCCGTCGAGGAATCCGCCGCGGCGGCCGATGCGCCGACTGTGGAGACGCTGCCGGTTGCAGCCGCCTCCGAGGCTCCTGCTGAAGCTGGCGACGAGCCCGTCAAGCAGGGTGAAGGCGCCGAAGTCGTGCGGCTCGATCGCTTCCGCAAGAAGTAATCCGGCGCAGACGCCTTTCCCTCACACCATCTTGAAGCATTTCTAAATTCAAGCACGCGTTTCCACACATGCGGGAGCGCGCAGCGGTTGCGTGCGCCTGTTACGAAGTCCTAAACTTCGGCATTCACCAAAACGCACCGGAAAAACATCATGGCGACCCAGAAGAAAACGACGCGCACCGAAACCGACACGTTCGGACCGATCGAAGTGCCGGCGGACCGCTACTGGGGCGCACAGACCGAGCGTTCGAAACACAACTTCAAGATCGGCAATGAGCGCATGCCGATGCCGATCGTCCGCGCACTCGCCATCGTCAAGCTTGCAGCGGCGCAGACGAACCTTGAGCTCGGCCTGCTCGACCAGCGCCGCGCCCGCGCTATCGTCCGCGCCGCCCGGGAAATCATCGACGGCAAGCTCGACGACAATTTTCCGCTGGTGGTCTGGCAGACCGGCTCGGGCACGCAATCCAACATGAACCTCAACGAGGTGATCGCCAATCGCGCCAGCGAACTGCTCGGCGGCGAACCCGGCACCAAGAAGCCGGTGCATCCGAACGATCACGTCAACATGAGCCAGTCGTCAAACGACTCGTTCCCGACCGCGATGCATATCGCAGCCGCAGAGCGCATCACGCACGATCTGATTCCCGCGCTGATCCTGTTGCTGAAGGCGCTGCGCCAGAAGGAAAAAGCCTTCGCCAGGATCGTCAAGATCGGACGCACCCACACCCAGGACGCGACGCCGCTGACGCTTGGTCAGGAATTCTCCGGTTACGCCGCTCAGGTGGAGAGCGGTATCGCGCGGATACGCGCCGCCGCGAAAGATCTTTACCCGCTGGCGCAGGGCGGAACGGCAGTGGGAACCGGCCTCAATTCCAAGCCGCGATTTGCCAAACTGTTCGCCAAACAGGTCGCTACGCTGACGAAGCTGCCCTTCACCAGCGCGCCGAACAAGTTCGAGGCTCTGGCATCGAACGACGCCTACGTGTTCGTGCACGGCGCGATCAATTCGATGGCCACCGGCCTGTTCAAGATCGCCAACGACATCCGGCTGCTCGGCTCCGGACCGCGCTCCGGGCTTGGCGAACTGATTCTTCCGGAAAACGAACCGGGATCATCGATTATGCCCGGCAAGGTCAATCCGACCCAGTGCGAAGCGATGACCATGGTGTGCTGCCAGATCTTCGGCAATGAAACGGCTATCACCGTCGCCGGCAGCCAGGGTCATTTCGAACTCAACGTGTACAAGCCGGTGCTCGCGCATTGCATGCTGCAATCGATCCAGTTGATGGCGGATGCCGTACGTTCGCTTACCGAACACTGCATCCTCGGCATTCGCGCTGATGAGAAACGCATCGATGAACTGATGCGGCGTTCACTGATGCTGGTGACGGCGCTGGCGCCGAAGATCGGCTACGACAACGCCGCGAAGGTCGCGAAGACCGCTCACGCGAACGGCACGACGCTGAAGGAAGAGGCTGTGCGACTCGGCTTCGTGTCGGCAGCTGAATTCGATCGGCTCGTGAAGCCCGAAGAAATGACGCATCCCGGCTAGTTAGAATGAATCTTTGCGTACATTAACTCGCCGTAACATTTCGGACATCTCGTCGCACCGCCTAAAGTCCTACGCCAATTGGCTACCACCTACTAGTTATCGCATGCTAACTTTTCGGTGCTGCGCACTGCATGTGCACACCAACCACGAATGACTTTTTGAACGGACCCGTCTGAGCAACGCAGCTCAACGAGTCGCAGAACACAACAAACCCGCGCCATTGCATCTCGCGCTCTTTGTTGCTGTTGTGAAATGAAGGAGGCGTCATGGGCGACCTGGTCAACCTGAAACAAATCAAAAAGCGCATTGCGCGCGAAGAAGCAGACAAGCAGGCCGAGACCAATCGCATTCGCTTCGGCCGCACCAAGGGCGAGCGCAGCCGCGACGAGCGACAGGCGCAGCGTGCGAGCAACATCCTCGACCAGCATCGCATCGATGATGGGACGCCAGCATGAAATCGCCTGTCGTCAAACGATCGATCGTCGTCGCCGGCCACAAAACCAGCGTCAGTCTCGAAGAGGCTTTCTGGAACGGTATGAAGGAAATTGCTTCGGTGAGAAGCCTGACCTTGTCCGAGCTTGTCGGCGAGATCGATGGCGGTCGCCAGCAGGGCAACCTGTCCTCCGCAATTCGGCTGTTTGTGCTGGACTATTTCCGTTCGCGGGCACTCCCTGCGGCTGGAAACGGCAGCGGCCGGATGCAGGTGGAAGACTCCCATCCGTAGTTTTGCGCACAACGCAGCTACGATCCTGACTCCGCCGTAGGTTTTCGCACGAATACCGCAGGTAGCTGGTTTCAGTTACTATGTACCCGTGTCTCGAACCACATACCGTTTCGGGGCCGGCTGCGGGGGCGGCCATACAGTTTTCGCGACAGCGGTCTGTATTCTGATCCGCGCGGTTCGAGCGAACATCTTGCAAAAGCGCCAGAGGCTCATCTCCGGCGAGACATCGTCTCGCCGCGTGCGGATGCCTGGCCGGTGGAGGATCCTTCGATGCAGGACGATACGATGATGCAGGACCTGGACGCCGCAGAAGGCGTCCGGCCCCGCGGCGTGAAAGAATTCGCGGTGGTCAAGCGCTCCGTCGTGGTCGGCGGCCACAAAACAAGCGTCAGTCTCGAGGACGCCTTCTGGACCAGCCTGAAAGACATCGCGACCCGCCGCGGTCTCCCGCTGTCGACGCAGATCGACGCCATCGATCGAACCCGCAAGACCAGCAACCTGTCGTCCGCGATCCGGTTGTTCGTACTGGATCATTTCCGCGCGCGCGCTGTCACGTCGGTCTTCATTGGCGAACGGCTGCCGTCTCCAAGCATTGCGCCAACAAGTTGATTCACCTCCCAGATTGCTGCGGGATCAAAACGTCCCGGCCGGCGATGATGGAGCCGGGCGCTGCTTCGGCAACCTCATGGCGCCGGGGGCCGGCTTGATGTCGATCGGCGGCGGCAGTGGCTGCACCAAGGGGCCTCCGCTCGAAGCGGGAGCAGGTTGCGCGACCGGCGGAGGCACCGCGGGCGGCGTGACCGCAGGGGAAGCGACCGGTGCACGAGGCACGGCAGCCTTCGCCCCTGAATTCTTGCGCCGCGGATCGCGATTCGGAATCTTCACCTCCGACGGCGGGATAGGCTCGGCCTTCGGCAATTCCTCTTCCCACAAGCCGTCAGGGTCCAGCGACGGCGCAACACCACGCTCCAGCTGATCGAGCCGCCGTGTTTCACGATCGATCGCACGCATGCCGAGCCATGACGACAGCGCTGCCACGTCGACCGTACGCGCCAGCCTGTCCGGCGAGCCATTCAGGTCGACGCGAATTTCCGGGCGCCCTTGAATCAGCCGCGTGGTGACCGGCGACATCACTGCGCGAATATCGGCCTGATCCGCCAATAGGTCGTATCCACCGGCAATCGCAACACGGGCGCGCGACGCGTCGAGGGTCGCAGCTTCGACACGCAAACGGCCGTCCTTGATGGTGAAGGGTATCTGCGCGGACGGCACCTTCAACGCCCCCGCAACCAGCATCGGTTCGACGATTTCCTTCAGCCTGATATCGTCAGTCGCCTGGCCACCATCGCTGGCGCGAACCGCCGCTTCGAACGCACGCGGATCAAGCCCCGCGATACGCGCGTCGGTGAGCGTCAGAGTGCCAGCGCCCGAGAGCGCACCGGTCAATCCGGCGGCGCTGCGCCCCTGCCCGGCCAGTGTCATTTTCAGCGCCACCTTCCCGTCCGGCACCGCAAGGCCGCGGTAGCGAAGCGCCGGGCCATCGACGCCGGTCACCTGCACCCGCGCATTGAACGACGTTCCCTGACCCGTTCCCTGCGCGGCCTGACGCGCATCGAGATCGATCACTGCTTCACCGCCGCCCATGCCAGCTTTGACATTCTCGAGCACGAGAGATTGTCCGTCGCCCTTGATCGCGCCGCTGATCGGGCGCAATTCCCCGCCACCGGGCAACGTCCCGCTCAAGGCCTGAAACGCGAGGCGTCCGCGCCAGCCGCGCAACCATCCCCGGCCGAGCGGCGCCGAGGCATCACGGCCGATTGCTCCGAACGCAACGCCGGTCACCGCCGCGACGTCAAGCGTGTCGAGACCAACCTCCCCGTCGACGCCGATCTCATCACCGCGCGTCAATACAAGCCGGCCGCGGATTCGCGATCCACCCACGGTGGTGTCGAGATCATCGAATGTGAAGGTGTTGCCCGCGACACCGAGGCGCGACGACAGCGAAACGCCTGGCGCTGGCATGCTCCCACGTTGCAGATCGAACAGCGCGGCGAGATCGGCGCGGCGCACTGCGACGGTCAACGCGGCCGTCGATTGGTCCGCCCATGGATTGCCGGTGCCTTGAATGTCGCCATCGACACCCGCCCCCGTCAGCTTGGCTTTCAGTTGCAGCGGCGAACCCCAGACGCCGGCGACCGACGATTCAAATTGCGCGGGGCCATCACCCGGCGAAATGATCCGGTCCAGGCCGAGCGATGCCACGATGGTTGAAGTCTGGTTCGCCGTCAGGCTGGTTTCCAGATTGAATGGGTTGCCTCGCAACGCCGCAAGATCAAGCCCGCGCGCAAGATCGATACTCGGAGATCCCTTTAGCGTAATCGTACCCTTGAGCTGCGGCGCTTCGATGTTGAGCACAGCTTCCGCATCGCTACGGCCGGAACGGTCCTTCGCCTTGCCAAGTGTGGCGGCCACCAGCATCACCGCGGATCCGGGCTCCTTCGGAAGCGCTGCCAGCCGCTCGGCCAGCGCGGGAGCAAAGGGCGAGACGAGGCTTCCAACCCGCTCCAGCGATGAAGCCGATGCGTACAGCCCAAGCTTGCCTCCCCCCTCAGCGCGATCGAACGATCCTGTGCCGCTGACGGCAAGATCGCTGTTCGCATTGCCAATCTCAATGCGATCGAGTGCGAACTTTGTGGGACCGAAACTCAGACTGACTGCGACCGGACGAACCGTCTCTCCAGCCAGCACGGCGCTCTCGGCATTGAGCGTGACTTGCCCCTCGTCCGGCCATCCGGATTGTGGACCCACCAGCGCACCTACAAGCGGCGACATCGCATCGAGATCGAAGCTCGGAGCCTTCAGCACCGCCTCAAACCGCGTCTTGCCGTCAGCGACATTCAACAGCGCGAGGCGGCCCTCCATCGTGCCGCCATTGACGTCCGCCTTAATGCCATCGAATGCGACGCGATCCGCTGCGACCGTCGCATCGCCGCGCAGGCGCAGCGGCTTCTGATTGCGATACGTCGCGTCGCTCCGGCCGTGCAGCCATGCTGCGAGCACAGCCGGATCGGACGATTCGATGCTGACCGGCCCCGTGAAGCGCGCTGATGCACCCGGTTGCGCAACGATGCCGTTCGCCGAAACACGCGTCGCACCGGGTGCGCGCATCTCCAGTTTTACGATGGTCCACGCCTGCTCGTCGCCGCGCAGTTCGACGGCAACATTCTGGAGCGGCCGCCCGCCGAGCGCGATCTGATCGGCACTGGCTTCGATCTGCGCCGGAAGCGGCATCACCGGCAGCGACGTTACCAGCGTTCGCATCGCGGGAAACAGCCGCATCGGTTCGGCGTTCGTAGCCCCTTTCGCCAACAACCGATCGGCATCGAGCTGACGCGCCGACAAGACGAGATGCAGCAGCGGCGATGCACCGAACCTGATATCACCGCTACCCGTCAGCCGCAGTGCATGGTCTTCGGGGCCATACGCAGCTTCGACCTGCTCGAATGCCGCTGACGACGGACTGGCTTTCACACGCGATGTCAGCCGCCACGGTTGTCCGGATTCGGTGGATTTGGCATCGGCCGGCCGCGCCAGCGTCAGGCCGCCCTCGAAAATCGGCACGGCGCTATCGAATGTCAGCACGCCATCGAGATCGGCCAGCAGCGGCCGCTCCCCCGGCTCAACAACGAACCGCACACGCGTCCCCTTGCCGTCACTGCTCTGCCCCGACGAAATGCGAAATGGCGTCCGCGCTCCGAGCAGCGTGAAAGACCCATCCCCGCGCAGGCTGCTAGCCAGCGCGCGCACGTCGCCGCTGAACTTCAGATCGTCCATCAGCAGCGTCTTGCCACTCGACGCATCATGCAGCGCGATCCGCCCGGCGACATTCATCCGGTCGATGGCGAGCGAGCCGAGGTTGAAGCGGCCCCCCGTCGAGGGCCACTCGAAGCGGCCCTGACGGTCGAGGCCGAGGTCGAGCATAAACCCGTCCAGCGACAGCTCGCTGGCACGCCACTCGCCGCGCATCAATGACCCGAGGCTGAATTCGACGTCCAGTTTCCCGGCCCGAACCCTGGCCGGATCGTTGTCGCCGCCGATGGCAACCGACCGCAGCCGCAGTGTCGGCGTCGGCAGCAGAAGGGCATCCAGTTTGCCACCGACGCGCACCGGTGCACCGACGATGCGGGACGCCTCCGCCTCGAATTGAGGGCGGAACTGGTTCCAGTCGACGAAATAGGGACCGACCAGCGCTGCGATTAGCGCAAGAATGAAGGCAATGGCCAGTCCGAGCAGCGTGGTCTGCAAGGTCTTTCCTCAGTGGGATCGGACATCGGATGGCACGAATATTGAACCTGTGTGTGGCTTAGAATACTAAGTTTAACAGGCTTCGTTCACAACCCTGTAACCCCGTGGGGAAGATGTCCGAGAAGATTGCGCGGCCAGCGGAAAGAACCGGCGCCTCACCCGAGGCAATCATGTCGCATTACGACATGGGCAATGACTTTTTCCAACTCGTGCTCGATCCCGAGATGATTTATTCGTGCGCGCTGTTCGGAGATGGCGACGATCTCATTACGGCGCAGCGGCGCAAACTCGATCACCATATCGAAGCCGCCGGTGCAGCGAACACCGCGCGGGTTCTCGACATCGGCTGCGGATGGGGCGCGATGCTCCGGCGGCTAGTCGACCATGCCGGCGTCGCCCATGCGGTCGGATTGACGCTCAGCCCGTCGCAGGCCGCCTGGATCCGCGATGGCAGGAATCCCAAAATCGAGGTGCTGGAACAGGACTGGCGCGACCACAAGCCTGAGCGCCGTTACGACGCCATCATTTCGGTTGGGGCGTTCGAGCATTTCGTCCAGAAGGGGCTCGACCCTGCGGCAAAGCTCAAGGCCTATCGCGAATTCTTCGCCTATTGCGACAGCGTGCTTGCGATCAACGGAAAGGTTTCGCTGCAGACCATCGCCTACTCCGAACGGACCAAAGTCCAGCCGCTGCTGGACAAAACCTTTCCGGAAAGCGATCTGCCGCTGGAGTGGGAGCCGATCGCAGCCGCCGAAGGCACCTTCAGCCTGATCGCCGCGCGCAATGACGCCGATCACTACTATCGGACGCTGGTGCTGTGGGAGCAGAACCTGCTCGCCAACTACGACAAGGCGGTCGCGCTGGTCGGCAAGTCGAACACCGATCAGTTCCGCCGCTACCTGAGGATGTCCGCCGGCGGCTTCCGTGCCGGCATGGTCAGCCTGATGCGTTACAGCTTCCGGAAAAAATACTAATCGCTGGCCTTCAGCTGAACCGGACGAACGGGGCAATCTGGCGAGCCTGACCGAGCACCGACAACGCCTCGGTGGCGACGCTGTTCACATCCATGGCTATCGTATCGGTCACGACGGCAGGATCTTGCCGGGGTTCAGAATGTTGTGCGGATCGAGCGCGGCTTTTAGCGCGCGCATCGCCTGCACGGCTTCGGGCCCGAGTTCTGTTTCCAAATACTGCTGCTTGCCCTGCCCGATGCCATGTTCGCCGGTGCAGGTGCCGCCCATGGCCTGAGCCCGCTCAACCAGGCGATGGAGAAATCCATCCGCGCGCTGCATCTCGTCCGGATCGTTGACATCGACCAGCATCGAGCAGTGGAAATTACCGTCGCCGACATGACCAACGATCGGGGACAGGAGACCGACAGTCTCCAGATCCTTTTCGGTCTTCACCACGCATTCCGCCAGCCGCGAGATCGGCACGCACACGTCGGTCGCCACCGCCTGCGCACCGGGGCGAAGCCCGCGTACGGCCCAATAGGCATCATGCCGCGCCTGCCAAAGCCGGGTGCGGTCTTCCGGACGCGTCGCCCACTCGAATCCACCACCGCCGCATTCAGCGGCAATCTCGGCAAACATCTTCGACTGCTCGGCGACCTCGGCCTCGGTGCCGTGGAATTCCAGCAGCAGCAGCGGCGTTTCAGGCAGCGACAGCTTTGAATAAGCGTTGCAGGCCTTCACCTGTGCGGCGTTCAGCAATTCGATGCGTGCCACCGGAATGCCGGTCTGGATCGCGAGAATGGTGGCGTTGCACGCCCCCTCGACGCTTGCGAACGAACATGACGCAGCGGCGATGCTCTGGGGAATGCCGCGCAGCTTGAGCGTGATTTCGGAGATGATGCCGAGCGTCCCCTCCGCGCCGATAAACAGATGCGTGAGATCGTAACCGGCCGAGGATTTCTTGGCGCGCGTGCCTGTGGTGATGATCTCACCGTCGGCGCGCACGACCTTCAGCGCGAGAATGTTGTCCTTCATCGTGCCATAGCGCACGGCGTTGGTGCCCGATGCACGGGTGGACGCCATCCCGCCGATCGACGCATCGGCGCCCGGATCGATCGGGAAAAACAGACCCTGATCGCGCAGGTGCTCGTTGAGCGCCTTGCGTGTCACGCCCGGCTCGATCAAGCAATCGAGATCGTCGGCATGCACCTCGAGAATGCGGTTCATTTCGCGCAGATCGATGCAGACGCCCCCCGCCGGCGCATTGACCTGCCCTTCCAGCGAGGTGCCGGTGCCGAATGGAATCACCGGAACGCGGTGCTTCGCGCAAATCCGCACCACATCCTGAATGTCTTCCGTGGTCCGCGCCATCACCACCGCGTCCGGCGGCTGCATCGGCAGCCAGGTGGTGGTATGGGCGTGCTGTTCGCGCACCGCCTGTGACGTGATCAGATTGTTACCGAACCGCGCGGCAAGCGCTTCGATGGCGCCGGAGAGCGCGGATGGTGCGGGACGTGTCAGGACTGCGTTGGAAAAGGCCACGGCTGCTCGTTTCTTTTCTTCGAGGCGGTTGTGGCGGGGACGGTGGCAAAGGATATATTGCCGGTCAAGAGAATGCCGACGCCAACCGGGAATTGAGATGACATCAAGCACCCCTCAGAAAAACAATGCGCCGCAACATATCGCTGCGCCGTTTCTCACCACGGTGATGCAGATCGAACCGCAATGGATCGACTACAACGGCCATCTGAACATGGCCTATTACAACGTGCTGTTCGACCGCGGCATCGACGAGATGTGGCTCGAACTCGGCATCGGTCCCGACTACAAGAAGTCACGCAACGGATCGACTTTCACGGCCGAGGCGCATGTGCGCTACCTGCGGGAAGTTCATCTGGGCGATCCGGTGCAGGTGTCGGTTTATCTGATTGAGGCAGACGACAAGCGCATCCACACCTTCGAGGAGCTGCGCCACGCAACTGAAGGCTGGCTCTCTGCAACGTCCGAAAACATGACGCTTCATATGGACATGAACGCGCGCAAAACCGCGCCGTTTCCTCCGGACATCGCCGCGCGCATTCGCGACGTTGTCGCAGCGCACGGAACGGTCACACGGCCCGATGGCATCGGCCGGCGCATCGCCATGCCGGCCAAATAACGCCACCGCACCGCTGGCCGTCGCATCACGGACCGCTGCTGCGGCGAGCGAGGCTCACCACCGCCGAGATCACGAACAGGATCAGGGCGACGAAGAAAACGATCTTGGCGATTTCGATTGACGCGCCCGCGATCCCGCCAAAGCCCAGAAGAGCCGCGACCAGCGCAATAATCAGGAATGTAACCACCCAACTCATCATGACACGCTCCTGCGTTTCGTTTCGAGCGCGAGAACGGCGCTCCGACTGAGAAAACAATCCGCCAGAAGCGCCGGAGTTCCAGCTCCGGGGCCACGCCCGGAAGGGCAAAAAATCAAGCAGGAATGGAACAAAAAGGGCGGGACAGCCTCCCGGCCAGCCTGTTGACGGAGAAAACAGCGGTGTCAGGCAAGCCTAATCATGCCTATATGTCCCCGTACCCTGATATGAAGCCTCCCCTTTCGGGCGTCGCGATGCCATCGTGACGGCAAAGACGAATCGCATGACCGAACCGAACAAGCTGCCGCCGTCAGACCTGTCACGCGCCGTGCCGAGCCACCAGCCAGCCGCTGGCGGCATCGCTGCGCGGGCGCGGGCGTCGGCCGCACCGCAATACCTGACCGCGCTCAATCCCGAGCAGCGGGAGGCGGTCGAGACGCTCGACGGGCCGGTTCTGGTTCTGGCGGGCGCAGGCACCGGCAAGACGCGGGTGCTGACCTCGCGCATCGCGCATATTCTCTCGACCGGCCGTGCGCGGCCGCACGAAATTCTCTCCGTCACCTTCACCAACAAGGCGGCGCGGGAGATGAAGCACAGGCTTGGCCAGATGCTCGGTCAGGCGGTCGAAGGCATGCCGTGGCTCGGCACCTTCCACTCCATCGGCGGGCGAATCCTGCGCTATCACGCCGAACTGGTGCAGTTGAAATCCAATTTCACCGTGCTCGACGTCGATGACCAGATCCGTCTGCTGAAGCAATTGCTGCAGGCCGAGAACATCGATGACAAGCGCTGGCCCGCACGCATGCTGGCCGGGCTGATCGATGGCTGGAAAAATCGCGGACTGACCCCCTCGCAGGTGCCGGGGGGTGAAGCCGCCGTGTTCGGTAACGGCAAGGGCGGCAAGCTCTATGCGACCTATCAGGAGCGGCTGAAAATTCTCAATGCCGCCGACTTTGGCGATTTGCTGCTGGAGAACATCCGGCTGTTTCGCGAACATCCCGATGTGCTGCGGCAGTATCAGAACCGCTTCAAATACATTCTGGTCGACGAGTATCAGGATACGAACGTCGCGCAGTATCTCTGGCTGCGGCTGCTCGCACAGGCGCCGTCGCAGTCGTCATTGCCGGGCTTGACCCGGCAATCCATCGAATCTTCACAAGATGGATCACCGGGTCTCGACGCTTCGCGTCGGCCCGGGGATGACAATCGAGAAAAAGTCGCCCCCCTCGCCGCACCCAGAAACATCTGCTGCGTCGGCGACGACGACCAGTCGATCTACGGCTGGCGCGGCGCCGAGGTCGACAACATCCTGCGCTTCGAGCACGATTTCCCCGGTGCGAAGGTCATTCGCCTCGAGCGCAACTACCGCTCGACAGGCCATATCCTCGCCGCTGCCTCGCATCTGATAGCCTATAATGAAGGCCGCCTTGGCAAGACGCTGCGCACCGAGGATGTCGATGGCGAGAAGGTCACCGTCACCGGCGCGTGGGACTCGGAAGAGGAAGCCCGCGGCATCGGCGAGGAGATCGAGCAACTTCAGCGCGCCGGGCAGAAGCTGAACGAGATCGCCATTCTGGTGCGCGCCTCATTCCAGATGCGCGAGTTCGAGGACCGCTTTGTTACGCTGGGACTACCCTATCGCGTGATCGGCGGCCCGCGGTTCTATGAGCGCGCGGAAATCCGCGATGCGCTGGCCTATCTGCGCGTCATCAATTCGCCTGCCGACGATCTCGCCTTTGAGCGCATTGTCAATGTGCCGAAACGCGGCCTCGGCGACGCCACCGTGCAGATGCTGCACGATGTCGCGCGCAAGCGCCGTATCCCGCTGACCGAAGCCGCCCGCGCTGTGATCGAGACGGATGAGTTGAAGCCGAAGGCGCGCGGTAGCCTGCGCGACGTGATGACCAGCTTCGACCGCTGGCGCGCGCAGCGCGATATCGTTCCGCACACGCAGCTTGCGGAAATCGTGCTGGATGAATCCGGCTACACCGAGATGTGGCAGAAAGACCGTTCCGCCGACGCTGCCGGCCGCCTCGACAACCTGAAGGAACTCGTGCGCTCGATGGAAGAATTCGAGAACCTGCAGGGCTTCCTCGAACACATCTCGCTGGTGATGGACCGCGAAGGCGGAGCCGATGACGATGCGGTGTCGCTGATGACCCTGCATTCGGCGAAGGGCCTGGAGTTCGACAACGTGTTCCTGCCCGGCTGGGAAGAAGGCCTGTTTCCGAGCCAGCGCACCCTCGACGAACAGGGGCGCGCGGGGCTTGAGGAAGAACGCCGCCTGGCACATGTCGGCATCACGCGCGCGCGAAAGCGCGCCATGCTCTACTTCGCCACCAACCGGCGCATCCATGGATCATGGACAACCACCATTCCCTCGCGCTTCCTCGATGAATTGCCGTCGGCCAATGTCGAGATCACCGAGAGCAAGGGCGGCTCGGGATGGGGCGGATCTGGCGGCTACGGCGCATCGCGCTTCGACAACGTGGAATCGTTCGGCTCGACCTACACGACGCCAGGCTGGCAGCGCGCGCAGGCCAATCGCGCCCGCACCGGCGGCAAGGGATTTGATGAAACCGGCGCGCGATATGACTCCGGTTCGCGTGGCGGCTTCAGCCGCAAGCCGACGGTGATCGAGGGCGAACTGATCGCCAAATCCACCGGCGCGAATTCCGAGTTCTCCCCCGGCGATCGCGTATTCCATCAGAAGTTCGGCTACGGCCATGTCGCCAAGGTGGACGGCAACAAGCTGACCATCGCTTTCGAGAAGGCGGGCGAAAAGAAGGTCGTCGACAGTTTCGTGACGCGCGCATAGCGGGCGCGACCGCGGCGCATGACAAATTTGAATACGTCGCCATAGAATTTTCAGTGCGCGCATCAGCCCCGCAAGAGGCATTATGTATTGCGCACTGGCTTGCGCGCGCCTATCTCATGCTCCCGCCTCGACAGATTGTTCCCATGTCCCCCATCATCTCGGTTTCCAACGTCTCGAAGACCTATGCGTCCGGCTTCACCGCGCTGAAGAATATCAATCTCGATATTCGCCGCGGCGAGATCTTTGCGTTGCTCGGCCCGAACGGCGCCGGCAAGACCACGCTGATCAGCGTGATCTGCGGTCTCGCGGTCCAGACCGCAGGGTCTGTGACGGTCGATGGGCACGATATCGTCAAGGATTACCGCGCTGCCCGCTCGCTGATCGGGCTGGTGCCGCAGGAACTGCATACCGACGCATGGGAATCGCCATGGTCGACCGCCTCGTTCAGCCGCGGCCTATTCGGCAAGCCGAGCAACCCCGCCCATATCGAGAAGGTGCTCAAGGAGCTCTCGCTGTGGGACAAGCGCAAGAGCCAGATCATCACGCTCTCCGGCGGCATGAAACGCCGTGTGATGATTGCCAAGGCGCTGGCACATGAGCCGCAGATCCTGTTTCTCGATGAGCCGACAGCAGGTGTCGATGTCGAGCTGCGCAAGGCGATGTGGGACGTGGTGCGCGAACTGCGCGCCTCAGGCGTCACCATCATCCTCACTACGCATTACATTGAGGAAGCCGAAGAGATGGCCGACCGCGTCGGCGTCATCAATAAGGGCGAGATCGTATTGGTCGAGGAGAAGGCCAAGCTGATGCAGAAGCTTGGCAGGAAGCAGCTCAAGCTGCATCTGCAATCGAAGCTCGCCGAAATTCCTGCCGCCCTCGCCGCGCATCATCTCGAGCTGTCGCCGGATGGCGAGGAGCTTACCTACACCTATGACACCAAGGGCGAACGCACCGGTATCACGGCGCTCCTGAACGACCTGAGCGCTGCCGGTGTCCGCTTCAACGATCTCAACACCACTCAAAGCTCGCTCGAAGAAATCTTCGTCAGTCTGGTGCATCAATAATGAACCTCTATGCCATTCGCGCGATCTACAAATTCGAGATGGCGCGCACCTTCCGCACGCTGTTGCAGAGCGTCGTCTCGCCGGTGATCTCGACATCGCTGTACTTCGTGGTGTTCGGTTCGGCGATCGGCTCGCGCATCACCGAGATCGACGGCGTCAGCTACGGCACGTTCATCGTGCCGGGCCTGATCATGCTGTCGCTACTGACGCAAAGCATCGCCAACGCATCGTTCGCGATCTACTTCCCGAAATTCACCGGCACCGTCTATGAGCTGCTCTCGGCGCCGGTTTCGTCGTTCGAAGCCGTGGTCGGCTATGTCGGCGCAGCAGCGACCAAATCGATCATCCTCGGCCTCATCATTCTCGCCACGGCCGGCCTGTTTGTGCCGCTGAGGATCGCGCATCCGGTGATGATGCTGACCTTCCTGGTGCTGACCTCGGTGACCTTCAGCCTGTTCGGCTTCATCATCGGCATCTGGGCCGACGGCTTTGAAAAACTGCAGGTGATCCCGCTGCTGGTGATCACGCCGCTGACATTCCTGGGCGGCAGTTTCTATTCCATTCACATGCTGCCACCGGTCTGGCAAACCGTGACGCTGTTCAACCCGGTGGTCTATCTCGTCAGCGGCTTCCGGTGGAGCTTCTTCGAGATCGCCGACGTCAGCGTAGCCATCAGCCTCGGCATGACGCTGGGCTTTCTCGCCCTGTGCATGATTGTGGTGTGGTGGATCTTCAAGACCGGCTATCGGCTCAAGACCTGATCCCGAACGAAACACGCCCCTCAAACGGGGCGTGTTGAACAAGGACAGCGGCGCCGTTTCAGTTCGGGCGCCAGTTTCCGTTGCTGTCGTAATAGCCGCTCGGGCCTGTACCTGGAGGCGGAGGCACCGTCGTCGGCTGCACGGCATTGCTCACACCGGTGCCGACCACGTTGAGCGTGCCGGCCACAGCGCCGACACCTGCGCCAAGCGCACCGCCGACCAGTCCGCCTACCGGTCCGGCCGCGGTCTTACCCTGATACGTTCCTTGTGCAGCGCCGCTGATGGCGCCGTTGATGGGGTCCTGCTGTTGAGCGGCGGCAGGCGCCATCAGAAAAGCCAGCGTCGCCGCCGTCCGTGCGACACCTGAAATCAATGTGACCGAAGCTGCAATTTTCATGAAGAAACCTCCCTGCCCGGCCGAATCCGGCCCTGAAGCAAATCAGCAGCGTCAAGGTTGCGTCAGGTTCGGGAGAAACACAATCCGCGGCTGCGCCTTATCTCACCTCAAATTTAGCTCTAAAGCCGTGATCCGCCGGGCCGGCCCACAAGATCGGGACATGAAAATGGCGCATCCATTTCCGGACGCGCCATTTTGAAATGATCTTACATCAGGTTAGTGATGCCGCCGGTGATGGCGATAGTGCCGGCTGCGATAGTGGCGGCTGCGGTAACTGCGGCGATTGTCGATGCCGAGCACACCGTTTACACCTCCGACGACACCGCCGACACCTGCGCCAACCGCACCGCCGACAACACCACCGACCGGCCCTGCTACGCGATTGCCGCGATAGGCACCCTCGTTCGCCCCGCCCTCCATGCCTCTGAAGACACCTTGCGCATGTGCAGCCATCGGCAATGCAAGGATCGCCAGAGCCGCCGCGATAAACGTAAGGCGGCGATGCGCCGCGGTGAACATGAACAAAGCCTCAGTCTTCGTCTTCATCCTGAAAATCTCCATGAGCGGGCGAACTTTGACCCATCTTGCAACGCCTTAACCGCCGGAAAGTTGCGTCAAGTTTGGCGAAAAGACGCCACAAACGTGCGCCGTTCACGAAACCGTATGGCCGCTTCCGTCAACCTTAAGACGAAGACACTGTTAAAAAAGCCGCTTTCCATGCTCTATTAAGAGCGAGGGGCAGAGACGAGGCGACAGTCATGCGTGCGGTATTGATTTCGGTTACAGGCCTGATGCTGCTTTCGGGCAGCGCGGCGCAGGCTGCGGTATCCATCCTCGTCAACAAGGACACGCAGCAGATGACCGTCTCGGTCGACGGCGTGCAGCGCTACACCTGGCCTGTCTCCAGCGGAAATCCATCGCACGAAACACCCAACGGCAGCTTCAAGACCTTCCGCATGGAAGAGGATCACTACTCGAAGGAGTTCGATGACGCGCCGATGCCGAATGCGATCTTCTTCACCAAACAGGGTCATGCCATCCACGGCACCGATGCCGTGAGCCGCCTCGGCACCCCGGCATCACACGGCTGCGTGCGGCTGTCGCGCGCCAATGCGCTGAAGCTTTGGGATCTCGTCAAGGCTGAAGGACTGCTCACCACCACAGTAACGCTGACAGGCTCATCGCGGGTCGCTCTTGCGCGCAATCCAAAGCCGCGCACCAATGTCGCAACCACACGCGGCGACGTCGATGCCTACGGGCGGCCGTTGCAGATCGCACCCAGCGGACAGGACGTCTATAGCGAGGACCTGAACGCCAACACCCGCGCGCGCCAAGCCTCGCCCGATCGCGTCTATCGCGATTCAACCTACGCGCAGGACCAGGCCTATTACGGCCCCAGCGACGCGGGCCCGATGCAGCGCCGCATCTACCAGTCGCAGGGCGGATACTATCAGGGCTACGCCCAGGGTTATGAGCAGGACGCACGCTATCAGCGGCGCGTTCAGTCTCCTCGCGGCGGCTATTATTACTACGCCGACTGAGTAAGCGGACGAACCGCTACTCGTCGGGATTCCTGAGCCTGCGCCATACGGCGCCGAGCACGTTGGAATAATCGTCGGTCCAGACCCGCTGACCTTCGGTGGCTTCCGTCAGCACCCACTTTTCGTCCGACGCGATCTTGCCGACATCGGCCTCCTCGCGCGCCGAGATCACGACATTCGTGGTGAAGATGTAATCGGCGTCGCGTCCGGAATCCTCGTTGTAGACCCAGCTCTTGAGATCGTTCTCCTCGGCAATGCCGACGACAACGCTCGCCAGTTCGAGATGCCGATTGGAAACATGCATCACCACCGCGCCCTGCGGCGCGAGCTTGGCCTTGTAGATCGCCATTGCTTCTTCGGTCGCCAGATGAATCGGAATCGCATCCGATGAATAGGCATCGACGATGATGAGGTCGTAGGCGCCGTCCTGTTCCTTGGCGAAGGTCAGCCGCGCATCGCCGATCACCGGCTTCATGCCAGGGTCGCATGCGCTGACGTAGGTGAAGTATTTCGGATCGCGCGCGGTATCGACCATGGTCTGGTCGATCTCGAAATACTTCCAGTCCTCGCCGGGCTGCGATTGACAGGCAAGTGTGCCGGCGCCGAGACCGATCACGGCAACGCGGATCGGACCGCCCTTGCGCTCTCGGATCGCGGCGATCGCGCGGCCCATGCCGCCGTCCTTGTGATAGTAGCTGATCGGCTCCGGGCGGCCTTTTACCGGCGAGCCATCGTCCTCCAGGAATTTCTCCGCGCCGTGAATCGTCGTGCCGTGCATCAGCACGTGATACTGGCCGTTCGAGGTCACCACGATCTTGTGGACGCCGAAGAAGCTGCGCACCGTCTCGACGCGGCCGTCATCGGCGGGATAGACCCGGATCAGGATCAGTCCCAGCACAACCAGCGCGGTGATTTGCCAGCGCCCGATCTTCAACAGCACCGCGAGCATCATCATGGCGCACGCAAAGACCGTGACTATCCAGACCCGGTTGGTTTCCAGGAATTCGGTAACCGTCCCCTGCCGGTAGGCCAACGCGATCAGACCAAGGCCCGCGATCGCCGCAAGCACCCAGAGGCTGAAACCGCCGCGCTCGGTCGGTGCCCCGGCCGGGCGGCACAGCGCAGCCAGCGCCAGCAGGATCGGATATTCGGCGATCCACGAGAAGGTGTAAGGCGCTATCAGGCCCGCGAACAATCCGCCGACCATGCCGCCAAACGACAGCGCAACGTAAAAGCCCGTAAGATAGCGCGCGGCAGGCCGCGTACGCGCCAATTCACCATGGCAGGCCATGGCAATGATGAAGAAACAAAGCTGATGCCCGCCAAGCGTCAGCAGCAGATTCTGTTCGCCGCCGATCACCAGAAGGATCATCACGCCCGCGATAGCGAGTGGCTGGAGCAGCAGCATCAGCCAATGCGGCAACAGCGGGCGCGACTGGAACACCAGCACCCATGTCAGAAGATACAGCGACAGCGGCAGCACCCACAGCAGCGGCGCGGCCGCGACGTCGGTGGATATGTGCGCCGTCACCGCGATCAGAAGACCAGACGGCACGGCGGCCAGAAAGATCCAGCGCAGCCGTGTCGGCCAGCTTGGCGCGGGTGCGTCCCCGTCCGCTGCGCTGACAGCGTCAACCGTCATCGGCGGCGAGCGCAGCAGCAAAACGCCGCAGGCCGCGATCAGGACGATGAGTAATGCATAGCCACCGGTCCAGATCACGTTCTGCGTTCGCAGCGAAAACATCGGTTCGAACAGCACCGGATAGGACAACAGCGCAAGGAAACTGCCGATGTTCGAGGATGCGTAAAGAAAATACGGATCGGGGCCGTCAGGATGTCCGGTACGGACGAACCATGCCTGCAGCATTGGATTGTTGGCGGCGAGCGCGAAGAACGGCAGCCCGATCGAGACAGCGAACAGGCCGAGCAGCCAGAACGCATAGCCGCTGGCCGGCGGCTCCCCCCACCCGCTCGCAATCGACAGCGGCAAGGTGAGCAGCGCGGCGGTCAGCAGCATAAGATGGATGACGACCGGAGCAGTCCTGTTCTTCAAGGTCATCAAATAGTGGGCATAGGCGTAGCCGCCGAGCAACAGCGACTGGAAAAACACCATCGCTACCGACCATACCGCGGGCGAACCGCCGAGCCGCGGCAGCACCATTTTCGTGAACAACGGCTGGACCGAAAACAACAGCAGGGCGCTGGTGAAAATTGCCACTGTGTAAACCACCAGCACAAGCGTATTTCTCGCGCCGGTGGACTGGCTCGCGGTGTCGGACGGCACTGAAATCATGGAAGCTCCGGAATGATCCGGCAAATCACCGGACGCGGGACTGGAGTGGAGCATAGCCTTCACAAGCGGGCAATAACATGCGCGTGACAGAAATCACTCGCGCGTGACGCGACCCGCGATTATGACTGAGGCATGTCGGACTATGATGCGCTCATCATCGGCGCTGGCCATAACGGCCTGACCTGCGCGGCCTATCTCGCGATGAATGGCCTGCGCGTCAAGGTGATCGAGCGCCGCGGGGTGGTCGGCGGCGCGGCGGTGACTGAAGAATTCCATCCGGGCTTCCGTAATTCGGTGGCGGCCTACACGGTCAGCCTGCTCAATCCGAAAGTCATCGCGGACCTGCGGCTGCACCATCATGGCTTGCGGATTGTGGAGCGGCGCGCGCAGAACTTCCTGCCCGCGCCGGACGGTCGCTATCTGTTGACCGGCGACGGCCGCACGCATCAGTCGATCGCCAAATTCAGCGAACGCGACGCGTTGCAGATCGACGATTTCAACCGGGAACTGGAAACCATTGCCGACGTGCTGCGCGCCTTCGTGCTCCGCGCGCCCCCAAATATCGTCGAAGGCTTCGGCGTGCAGGCGATCCGTGAGGCCTTCAATGCTTTCAGCAGCGCCAACATCCTGCGCGCACTGACGCTGGAGAGCCAGCGAACCCTGCTCGACCTGTTCACGCGGTCCGCAGGCGACATGCTCGATGACCGTTTTGAGAGCGATCTGGTCAAGGCGCTGTTCGGCTTCGACGCCATTGTCGGCAACTATGCCAGCCCCTACGCGGCGGGCTCGGCCTACGTCATGCTGCATCACGCGTTCGGCGAGGTGAACGGCCGGAAGGGATTGTGGGGCCATGCCATCGGCGGAATGGGGGCGATCACGCAAGCCATGGCTGCGGCGGCGCGCGCCCACGGTGCGGAGATCCAGACCGGCGCCGGCGTGCGGGAGGTGATCGTCGAGAACGACCGTGCCGTCGGAACGGTCCTCGACAACGGCGAAACGGTCCGCGCGCGCTATGTCGTCTCCGGCCTCAATCCGAAGCTGCTGTACACTAGGCTGGTCCCGGCGGACGCGTTGCCAAAGCCGTTCCTCGACCGCATCGCGAACTGGCGCAACGGCTCCGGCACCTTCCGGATGAATGTGGCGCTGTCGGCGCTGCCCTCGTTCAAGGCGCTGCCCGGCCCCGGCGACCACCTCACCGCGGGCATCATCCTCGCGCCGAGCCTCGCCTACATGGACCGCGCCTGGCTCGACGCGCGCCAGCACGGCTGGAGCCGCGAACCGGTGGTCGAGGTTCTGATCCCCTCCACCCTCGATGACTCGCTGGCTCCACCGGGCAAGCATGTCGCCAGCCTGTTCTGCCAGCATGTCGCGCCGCAGCTACCGGACGGCAGGTCGTGGGACGACCGCCGCGACGAGGTTGCCGACCTGATGATCGCGACCGTCGATCGCTATGCGCCGGGATTCGCCCGCAGCGTCATCGAGCGGCAAGTGCTGTCGCCGCTCGATCTGGAACGGGAATTCGGACTGCTCGGCGGCGACATTTTCCACGGCGCGCTGTCGCTCAATCAGTTGTTCTCCGCTCGCCCCATGCTCGGCCATGCCGACTACCGCGGGCCGCTCAAGGGTCTCTATCACTGCGGATCAGGAGCCCATCCGGGCGGCGGCGTCACCGGCGCGCCGGGACACAACGCGGCAGCCGTTATCCTCCGGGACCATCAGGGAATCTTCTCTTGAAGGGCTGGGGAAAGAACGCCCGTCGGCTGTTGAAAAACTGTGGATAACGCTGTGGATAATCAGAGGATTTCCGCCTGGTTAAAGCTTTACTAACGTGTGGAAAACCCCGGTTAACAAAGTGTGAAGAACCCCGGTATGTTCGGTGCGTAACCGGTGGACAGAGCGTGGGAAAATGGGCGATGCAATCACGATCCTCAGCCCGCTGGACCCGCCCGTGACCTCATCCTCCCCCTCGCCCGCGACGCAGGCCACCTTCGCCATCGGCGACGAACGCACGGCCAGCCGCATCGTGGATGCCATCACCGAGCGCTACCCCAGCCATGACCTCGCCATCGCTGCCTTCGAGGCGCCGGGCGGCCGCTGGGACATCACCATGCATTTCGCCGAAGCCCCGGACGAGGACTTCATCCGGGCGCTGGTGACAGAGACTGCGGGAGACGCGGCGGCCCGGTCGATCGTCTTCGGTACGATCGAGACCAAGGACTGGGTCAAGGCGAGCCTCGCGGATCTGGTGCCGGTCAGCGCCGGGCGATTCGTGGTCCATGGCAGCCATGACCGCGACCGGGTGCCCCCCAACAAGCTCGGGATCGAGATCGAAGCCGCGTTGGCCTTCGGGACCGGCCACCACGGCACCACACGTGGATGCCTCCTGCTGCTCGATCAGGTGCTGAGTCAGCGAACCCCCAAGCGGATTCTCGACCTCGGCTCGGGAACCGGCGTGCTCGCCATCGCCGCAGCGAAGGCGCTGCGCCGGCGGATTCTGGCCAGCGATATCGACTTCCGTTCAGTGATCGTGGCGGATGAGAACGCGCATCTCAACGGCGTCGGAAACTGGGTCGAGGCCGTCCATGCGACAGGCTTCCATTCACCTCACTTCGCGGCGAATGGCCCTTTCGGTCTGGTGATGGCAAACATCCTCGCCAACCCGCTACGGCGGCTTGCGCCCGACATGGCGCGGCATCTGGCGCCGCATGCATTCGTGATCCTGTCGGGATTGCTGCCGCATCAGGCGAACAGCGTGGTTGCCGCCTACCGCGGCGCAGGCTTGAAGCTGCTCAAGCGAATCCAGATCGACGGCTGGAGCAGCCTCTTGATGCAACGGCGCTAAGTCTCGCCGACTTGCAGACGTTATTCCCGTTTCATCCGATGCGGTGTGATGTCGGCCTCGGTATAGCCAGCTTCAAATCGTGCCCGCCGTGCCTCGCGCCGCAACCGGCTTTCCGTCAGGCGATCAAGCATCTGGACGATGACCCCGCGCGGCTCCTTGATCGTGACCGCTGGAATGCCGCTCCCCTGATGTACCGGCGGCGAAATCTTCTCAAACATAAATGCTGGCATGCCCTATCCCCTCTTCATTGAGTTGAAAAACACACCCCTTCGCGCTTCCTGGCGGCGCAGTAACCTCAACAGTTGCAGTCGCCAAATCGTTCCCCGTCACCTGTTAGTCCCCACAGCCGTCGTTGGATGCGGGGTTAATTCTGTGTCAAGCACAAGTCATGCCACCATTGAGGGGCAGCGCATTGCCGCCCCCGCCCCGGAATTCTAAGGTCGCCAGATGTTCGAAGCCCAGTTCCAGTCATTCGACGAGCCCGAAGGCGGCGTCGCGCTGACCGCGCGTCTGTCGGCATTCCGCGAGGAATTGCTGCACCGGCAACTGACCGGGTTCGTGATTCCCCGCGCCGATAGCCAGCAAAACGAGTATGTGCCGCCCTCCGACGAGCGGCTGGCGTGGCTGACGGGCTTTACGGGCTCGGCCGGGTTGGCCGCCGTCCTGACGGGAAAGGCTGCCGTTTTTGTGGACGGGCGCTACACGATCCAGGCCGCGAAGCAGGTCGATACGAAAGCCTGGACCATCGAATCCCTGATCGAACCGCCGCCGGAAACCTGGCTCACCGCGAACCTGTCACCGGGTGACCGCCTTGGATTTGACCCCTGGCTGCACACTTCGGCGGCAGCCGAACGCCTTGCCAGGGCCTGCGAAAAGGCCGGGGCGGAGCTTATCGCGGTGGACAGCAATCCGGTGGATTCGATCTGGACTGACCGTCCCGCCGCGCCGCTCGGGGCGGTGAAAGTCTACCCCGCCCAGTTCGCCGGGGAGAGCGAGAGCGACAAGCTTGCGCGCATCCGCAACGAAATCGCCAAGCTCAATGTCGATGCGCTGGTCTTGTCGGACTCTCACGCGGTGGCATGGACCTTCAACATCCGCGGCGCGGACGTCGCGCACACGCCGCTGCCGCTGTCCTACGCGCTGGTGCCAAAAGACGGCAGGCCGACGATCTTCATCGATCACCGCAAACTGTCGAACAGCGTACGCGATCACCTCGAAAAAAATGCGGGTGTCGAGGAGCCCGATGCGCTGATGCCCCGGCTTGCCGAACTGGCCCGCACCAAGGCCGCCATCGGTCTCGATGCCGCAACGGCCGCCGATGCACTGAGCCGGATGATTGTCGCCGAAGGCGGCAAGCCGGTGCGTGTGGCAGATCCGGTCGCCATGCTGAAGGCTGTGAAGAACGCCGCCGAGATCACAGGCACCCGCACGGCGCACCAGCGCGACGGCGCAGCGCTGGTCCGGTTTCTGGCGTGGATCGACAAGGAAGCGCCATCCGGCAAACTCACCGAGATCGACGCCGTCGAAGCGCTGGAAACCTTCCGCCGCGAAACCGGAGCGCTGAAAGACGTGTCTTTCCCGACGATTTCCGGCACCGGCCCGAACGGGGCCATTGTGCATTATCGCGTGACCCGCAAGTCCAACCGCCGCATCGCGCCCGGCGACCTGCTGCTGATCGATTCCGGCGCGCAGTATGAGGACGGCACCACCGACGTCACCCGCACCATTGCCATCGGCGAGCCGACGGACGAAATGCGCGACCGTTTCACCCGCGTCCTCCGCGGGCACATCGCCATCTCGCGCGCGGTGTTTCCCGACGGCGTCACCGGAGCGCAGATCGACGCTTTCGCGCGGCAATTTCTGTGGCATGCAGGAATCGACTTCGACCACGGCACCGGCCATGGCGTCGGCAGCTATCTGTCGGTGCATGAAGGCCCGGCGCGCATTTCCAAACTCGGCACTACGCCGCTGAAGCGCGGCATGATCCTGTCCAACGAACCTGGCTACTACAAGACCGATGCCTTCGGCATCCGCATCGAGAACCTCGAACTGGTGGTCGAGGCGAAGATCGAAGGCGCCGAAAAGCCGATGAACGCGTTCGAGACGCTGACGCTTGCGCCCATCGACCGGCGGCTGATCAACGCCAACCGCATCAGCAAGCAGGAACTGCGCTGGCTCAACGATTATCACGCGCGGGTGCGGCAGGAGATTCGCCCGCTGGTCGACGAGGCGACGAAAGTGTGGCTCGACGCGGCAACCGAACCCCTGACACACGAGAGATGACGGAAGCTACACGCTGACGACAACCAAAAAGATCCGGACAACGTGACCGATCCAAGAACCGCGGCCGTGAAAGCGGCAAACCCAACCTCGTGGAAACTGCTGCTGATGCTGGTGGCGATGAACGGCCTCGCGCCGGTCTCGCTCTACATCCTTGTGCCGGCGCTGCCGATCCTGGCAAAGACCTTGGGCAGCGACGTTTCCGCGGTGCAGCTCAATGTCTCGCTGTTCATGGTCGGGCTGGCGATCTCGCAACTCGTGACCGGATCATTGTCGGACCGTTTCGGGCGGCGGCCGGTGCTGCTGGCGGGGCTCGGCCTTGCAGTGATTGCCACCATCATCTGCATGTTCGCGCAGACCCTGCCGCAGCTGATCGCCGGACGTTTCCTGCAGGCGCTCGGCGGCGCCACCGGCATGGTGATGAGCCGCGCGATCATCCGCGATCTCTATCCGCGCGAGCGTGTCGGCGGCATGATCAGCCTTGTCATCGCGGTGATGATGATCGCGCAGTTGCTCAGCCCGCTAATCGGCGGCGTGCTGGAAACCAGTTTCGGCTGGCGCGCGATCTTCTATTTCATGGCTGCCACGTCGGTCGCGATCGCGGTCGGCATCGCGCTGGGTCTGCCGGAGACTCGCCCCGCACAGGGCCCGGCAGAGGACAGTGGGTTCTTCAAGGACGTCCGTGCACTGTCGGCAAGCCGTGTGTTCATCGGTTATGTGCTGTGCCAGATGCTGGCGTCAGCGATCATCTTCACCTTCGCGGGCGGCGGCCCCTATATCGTCGTCAACCAGATGCACCGCTCCACCGCAGAGTACGGCCTGTGGTTCGCAACGTCGGGCCTGGCCTACCTGCTTGGCAATCTGGTCTCGGTGCGCCTCTCGCCCCGTCACGGAATCGACCGCATGATCTGGCTCGGGATCGCGCTTCAAATCGGCGGATCGATCCTCAATGTCATCTGGGGCGTCACCGGCCTCAACCAGATGCCATCATGGCTGTTCGGCACTCATATGATCGTGATGTTCGGCAATGCGTTTGCGATGGCCAACGCGTCCGCCGGCGCCATCAGCATCCGGCCGCAAGCTGCGGGCACGGCAGCCGGCGCGATGGGATTTCTGCAAATGGGCTTCGGTTCGCTCTGCTCGCAGCTCGGGGCGTTCCTCGGCGGTCAGTTCGCGACGCCGCTGCCGCTCAACATCGCGATCCTGATCATTTCGGCGTCGTGCGCCGTCGTGATCGTGCTGCTGGTGCCGCGCACGCACGTTCTGGTGACGACTGAAAAAATCATCGAAGCGGAAGGCGAAGAGACGGGATTGATCTAGGGCAACCACTTCCCTTTAGATCGAGGCTTCGCCACCTCAATGCTGCTACTCCCTCTCCCCGGCGGGGAGAGGGTTGGGGTGAGGGGCTCTGGATCTATCGAGAGATTCTACGCCTCACCCGACTTCGCTGCCGCGAAGTCGACCTCTCCCCACGGGAGAGGTGGGGTTAAGCACCACCCACCAGCGCCAGCCACTCGTCTTCGGTCAGCACCTTGACGCCGAGCTTCTTGGCCTCGGCGAGTTTCGAGCCAGCGCCCGGCCCGGCGACGACATAGTCGGTTTTCTTCGACACCGAGCCGGACGCCTTGGCGCCGAGACGTTCTGCGGTGGCCTTGGCTTCATCGCGGGTGAATTTCTCCAGTGAGCCAGTGAAGACCACCGTCTTGCCCGCGAGGGCGGTGTCCTTCTTCGGCTTCTCAGCGTCGCGGATCTTTACCTGCCTGGTCAACCGCTCGACAATGCCGCGATTGTGGCTCTCGCCGAAATATGCCGCCACCGCCTGGATCACCGTGTCGCCGATCTGGTCGAGGTCGTCCATCTCCGCGACGGCCTGATCATCGCCCTTGGCGACTTTCACGCAGGCGTCGTGAAAAGCCTCCCATGAGCCGTAACCCCGCGCCAGCGCCAGCGCGGTGGTTTCGCCGACATGGCGGATGCCGAGCGCATAAATGAAACGGTCGAGGCCGATATCACGCCGCTCGTTGATGGCGTCGAACAGGTTGCGCACCGAGGTTTCGCCGTAGCCTTCGATCTCCTCGAGCTTGAGCGTCCTGTTGCGCGCCTCCAGGGTGAAGATGTCGGCGGGCTCCTTCACCCAGCCCTGCTCGAAGAAATACTCGATCTGCTTTTCGCCAAAGCCCTCGATATCGAACGCGCGGCGCGACACGAACAGCATCAGGTGCTGGATCTTCTGGAACGGACAGGCGAATTCGCCGGTGCAGCGTGTGCGAGATCCTTCCTCGCCGGTCGCCGTCTCTTCGCGGACCACTTCGGTGTGTAACGGGCACGGACACTTTTTCGGGAAGTGATATTCTTTCGCGCCCTTCGGCCGCTTGTCCATCACCACATCGACAACCTGCGGGATCACGTCGCCCGCGCGCTGGATGATGACAGTGTCGCCGATGCGGATGTCGCGCCCCTCGCGCAGCACCTCGCCCTTGCCGCCAATCCCCTTGATGTAGTCCTCGTTGTGCAGCGTCACGTTCTGCACGATGACGCCGCCGACACCGACGGGTTCGAGCTTGCCGACAGGCGTCAGCGCGCCGGTGCGGCCGACCTGGATTTCGATGTCCTTGAGCACGGTCGTGGCGCGTTCGGCCGGAAACTTGTGCGCGATCGCCCAGCGCGGCGTACGCGAGACGAAGCCAAGGCGTTCCTGCCAATCGAGCCGGTCCACCTTGTAGACCACGCCGTCGATGTCGTAGTCGAGATGCGAGCGCTGCGTTTCGATCTTCCGATGAAACGCAAGCAGTTCCTCCACCGAGCGGCAGACCTTCGTCAGCGGATTGGTCTTGAAGCCGCAATGCTCGAACCACTTGATCATGCCCGATTGCGTATCGGCCGGCATGTCGCTCATCTCGCCCCAGGCATAGGCGAAGAAGCCGAGCGGGCGCGAAGCGGTAACCGCCGGATCCTTCTGGCGCAGCGAACCGGCGGCCGAATTGCGCGGATTGGCGAAGATCGTCTCGCCCGCCTCTTTCTGCCGTTCGTTGAGCTTCAGAAAGGCGGCCTTGGTCATATAGACCTCGCCGCGTACCTCGCAGACCGACGGAATGTTGCGGCCTTTCAGTTTGTGCGGCACGTCGTGCAGCGTGCGGATATTGGCGGTGACATCCTCGCCTTCCGCGCCGTCTCCGCGGGTGGCGGCGGTGACGAGTTCACCGTCCTGATAACGCAGCGACATCGACAGGCCGTCGATCTTCGGCTCGGCGCTGAACGAAATGGCCTCGGTGTCGCCGAGCTTGAGAAAACGGCGGATGCGGCCGACGAAATCGGTGACGTCCTGCTCGGCGAACGCATTGTCGAGCGACAGCATCGGCACCGCATGGCGCACCTTTTTGAATCGACCGCTCGGTGCCGCGCCCACCTTCAGCGACAGCGACTCCAGCGTGCGCAGTTCCGGGAAGCGCTCTTCGATCGCGTTATAACGCCGGCGCAAGTCGTCGTATTCGGCGTCGGTGATGCTCGGCCGGTCCTGCTGGTAGTAGCGCTTGTCGTGCGCGGCAATATCCGTTGCCAGCCGCGCATGCTCGGCACTTGCCTGCTTCCGCGTCAGGAGCGCAACGGGGGTCTTGTCGGTTTTAACTTTAGGCATTGCTGTTCCGGCGTGCCCGCGGCGAGGATCGTAGCACTAGAGCCTTTTGTTTTGACGCGTTTTTCACGCGATCCGGTTTCCAATTCCCACTCGAAAACGCTCTAGCCCGCGGCTTTGAGCAGCCGTTCAGCGGCAGCACGCGCCTCGGCGGTGATCTCCGCCCCAGCGAGCATCCGCGCGATTTCCTCCCGGCGATGATCCTTGGCAAGCAGCGCGACCCGCGTGGCAACGCGTTTACCCTTGTCGAGCGCATCCTTGGAAATCAGCAGGTGCTGATCCGCGCGCGCCGCCACCTGCGGTGCGTGGGTCACGGCCATGACCTGAACCTTTTCGGCCAGCCGCGCCAGCCGCGCGCCGATGGCGTCGGCCACGGCGCCGCCCACACCGGTATCGATTTCGTCGAACACCAGCGTCGGCGCCGAACCACGGTCCGAAAGCACGACTTTCAGCGCCAGCAGGAAGCGTGACAGCTCGCCGCCGGACGCGACCTTCATCAGCGGGCCCGGCTTGGTGCCCGGATTGGTCTGCACCCAGAATTCGACGCGGTCGAAGCCCTGCGGGCCGGGTGATGCCGGATCAGATTCAATTTGCGTCGAGAATTTCGCACGGTCGAGCTTGAGCGGCGCGAGTTCGGAGTTGACGGCCTTGTTCAGCTTCTCGGCGGCCTTGCTGCGCGCGGCTGAAAGCTTCTGCGCAGCCGCGTCATAAGCCTTGTCGGCGGCGGTGGCCGCCTTTTCCAGAACCTTCAATTGGTCCGCACCAGCATCGATCAGCGCGACGTCCGACGCATAACGCTGCGCGAGCGCCGCCAGCCCGTCGACCGGTGTCGAGTATTTCCGCGCAGCTCCGCGCAATGCAAACAGCCGCTCCTCAATGCGCTCGAGTTCAAGCGGATCGAAGTCGGCGGCGATCAGCGCCGCATTGAGATGCTGGTCGGCTTCTTCCAGTGCATTGATCGCGGCGTCCATCGCCTTCACCGCGGGCTCGATCAGCGCCGGCGCGGTGCCGGCTCGGCGCTCCAGCCGGCGCACGGCCGCCGCCAGCGACGAGACCGGCGACTGCGGGCCGCCGACCGCGGCCTGCGCCTCGCGCAAATCCTCGGCGATTTTCTCGCCCTGCATCATCACGGTGCGGCGTTCCGCCAGCGAGGTCTCCTCGCCGACCAGCGGATTGAGTTTCTTCAATTCATCCGAGGCGTGGCGCAGATAGTCCGCCTCGCGGGCAGCGCGTTCCATCCCGGCGCGATGCTCGTCCAGCGCCGTGCGCGCGGTCCGACGCGCATCCCAGAGTGCTTCGACGGCGCTCACGTCTTTCTCGAGGGCCGCGAAAGCATCGAGCAGCCGCCGATGCGTGGCGGTATCCACAAGCGCGCGCTCGTCATGCTGGCCGTGGATTTCCACCAGCGTGGTCCCCACCGCCTTCAGGGTCTGCACGCTGATCGCCTGATCGTTGAGGAACGCGCGGGTGCGTCCGTCGGCGAGCTGCACCCGCCGGAGGATCATCTCGCCGGTATCCTCAAAGCCGTTCTCGCGGAGGATGGCGCTGGCGGGATGCTTCTTCGGCACATCGAACACAGCCGTCACCTGGCCCTGCTCGGCCCCGTTGCGCACCAGACCCGCATCGCCGCGCCCGCCAAGCGCCAGCGCGAACGCATCCAGCAGGATGGATTTGCCCGCGCCGGTTTCACCGGTGAGGACAGCCAGACCTTTGAGGAAATCGATATCGAGCCGCTCGATCAGGACGATGTCGCGGATCGAAAGCCGGGCCAGCATGCGGGGTTAGTCCTGCAACGAGAAGATCAGCCGAGGCCAACCTTCTTGAATGCGCGGGTCATCCACGAATCCTTGTTGGCGGCCGGTTCGACACCGCCGGACTTTACAAGATTGTAGGCGTCTTTGTACCAGCGGCTGTCAGGAAAGTTGTGGCCAAGCACGGCGGCGGCGGTCTGCGCCTCGCCGACAATGCCGATCGCCATATAGGCCTCGGTCAGACGCGCCAGCGCCTCTTCGACGTGGCGCGTGGTCTGGTACTGAGTCACCACCACCTTGAAGCGGTTGATCGCCGCCGTGTAGTCCTTCTTGTCCATATAGTAGCGGCCAACGGTCATTTCCTTGCCGGCGAGCTGGTCGCGGGCGGCTTCGATCTTCCGCTTGGCGCTGCTGGCGTATTCCGAGGTCGGATACTTGCGGATCACTTCCTCAAGCGCGGCGATGGACTTTTCGGTGCGGCCCTGATCGCGCGAAACGTCCGGAATCTGGTCGAAGTTCGAGGCGGCGATCAGATACTGCGCATAGGCGGCATCCGGGCTGCCCGGATGCAACGCGACATAACGGTTGGCGGACGAAATGCACTCGTCGTAGTCCCCGTTCTCGTAAGCGGCGTAGGCCGACATCAGCAGAGATTTACGCGCCCATTCCGAATACGGATGCTGGCGGTCGACCTCTTCGAACTTCTTCATCGCCGACTTGCGGTCACCCTTCTTGTTCATCAGGTACAAGCCCTCGTTGTAGAGCTTGTCCGCCGGTTCATCGACGAAGGTTTCTTCCTTGGCGAAATACTTGTCCCACAAGGCGCCGGTGCCGCAGCCGCTCAGCGGCACGGCCAAGACCATCAGTCCGAACGCAAGGCGCGCCCGACGGCCGATACGGCTCATCAGGGACGGGTCGGGACTATTGCGCAGTTCGAGCGTCATACGTTTGGGCCGACCTGAATGTGAATCCGACGCGGTTTGGGTCGCTGACCAGCCTGCTGCCGTCGTCGCGGCAAAAAACAATCCCGAAGCAATCCCCAAGGCTTGTCCAGCGCGCCTATGTAACTGAAAAACGGGCCTTAACCAACCGGATAGGAGGACAATTCGCCGGGATTAAGGCGGGTTTCGGCAGTTCAAGAATGGCTTGGTTAAACGGTACCTTGGTCCAAAGACGAATTGGCTAAACCGGGAGTTCCGGAACGCTCAGGACACATCCGGAGCGTAGGCCACGGCGACCATGCCGCCGGCAACATCGGCGTGCCCCCGCACGGCGCGGCGGGCAACGGCCGGGCGTTCCAGCACCGGCTCGGTGGCTTCAACGATCCGCCAGGCGTGACGGTCGGCCATCAGCGCGGTGAGCACGGCATGGTTGAGCTTGTGGCCGCCACGCACCGAGCGATAGAGGCCGATCAGCGGCAGGCCGGCCAGCGCCAGATCGCCCACCACGTCGAGAACCTTGTGACGGACGCATTCGTCGGCGTAGCGCAGGCCTTCTGTGTTCAGCACGCGCGTGTCGTCGAACACGACGGAATTCTCAAGCGAAGCGCCAAGGGCATAGCCTGCGCTCCAGAGTTTGTTGACATCGCCGACGCAGCCGAAGGTCCGGGCGCGGCAGATATCGCGGCGGAAGCTGCCGGCGTCGAGGTCGAAGGCGTAAGCCTGTCGGCCGATTGAAGAATTGGCGAAGTCGATTTCCAGCTCTGCGCGGAACCCGCCGGCATGGGGGCGGAGTTCGCCGAACGATTCGCCCATCTCGACCTTTACGGGCTTCAAAACTTCGATGAAACGGCGAGCTGCGTTCTGCTGAACGATACCGGCTCTATCAATCGCATCCACGAAGGGAGCGGCGCTGCCGTCCATGATCGGCACTTCAGGCCCGTCGACTTCGATGGTGGCGTTATCGACGCCCATGCCGCGCAGCGCGGCCAGAACATGTTCGGCGGTGGAAACGAGCGGACCCTGGTCGTCGCCCAGCACGGTCGCGAAATCGGTGGCGATGACGGAGGCCGCGATGGCGGCAACTTCACGATCAGCGCGGGTGAAGATGAAACCTGAATTGATTTCGGCTGGTCCGATCGTCACACTGACCGGAGATCCAGAATGAACGCCGATGCCCGTCACGGTGACCTGCGACCGGAGCGTTGTCTGCCGACTCGATTTCATTCCCGCTTGCCCAAAGTTTTAGTCATCCCAAGTCGCTGTAACCGAACTGGTTTCGCCTGTTGAGCCGGCGGTGCGACCGTGGATCGTCCCCAAGTGCGAGAACCTTAACCTCTGCAACAAAGAGCGCCACTCACGCTTGTTTACAGATTGTTACCCCAAACTCGCCGCAATCACGCCGCCGGTCTGGCCATTTTCCCGGTCGCGGGGACGGCTTTCACCCCGGTTCAGGGCAGCCTGTAACCAAATAATTTTATCAGGAAAAACAAATATTTAATTTACATTCCGTCGCCCACGACGGCGCCTCATGAATAATGCCCCGGCTTGTGACCGGGGCATTGTTGCGTTCAGCGATTGTAACAATCGTCAGTTGGCCTGACGCCGCAAAAAGGCGGGGATATCCAGATGGTCGTCCCCACCGCCCTGCGGCGCGGCCGGAGCCGGACGGCCGTGCGAATCAAGGCCTTGAGGTGCCGGACGGCGAGCATACTCAGATACCGGTCCACCGGGTCCGCCGAACTCAGCCGGAACCGGACGTTGCGGCTTGCGCTCCGGCAGCGGCGGCATTGACGGCATGGCCGGGCCGGACGCACGGGCGGCGATCGGGGCTTCGGTTTCCTCGTCGCGACGGCCGAGGCCGACATTGGCCAGGCGCTGCAGCAGCGAAGCACGCTTCTGCGGCGGATGCTCCTCGGCGGTCTCGCCGCGCGCCTGCCTGATCTGGTTCTGCGCTGGAACCGGCAATTCCTCGAACTGCGGCATCCGCGGCGCACGGAGCGGCATACGCTCGGCAGGCTGCGGAATGAAGGACGCAGGCGGCGCGGCCTCCTGAAGGTTCATCGGCTCATCGTGATCCGGAAACAGCGAGGGCTTCGGCGGAATCGGACGCACGCTGACGTCGCCATAGGCGGCGGGCTGCATCGGCGCCGGAGCCGGACGCTCGGTCGGAGACACGGCTTCCGCGATGGCGGCGAGCGCCGCGCGGTCGATCTGGTCGGCGGTGGCACGCACCGGCGCAGGTGCGGCGGCGGCCTTCTGCTGTTGGGCACGCTCCTGCATGCGCTGATTGTCGGCACGCAGACGCGCGGTCAGCTCGGCAAGGCGGCTTTCGGGCGCGCCCGAAGTGACCACCGGCGCCGGCGCGGCGCGGCTGGCGGCGACAGTGTCGATGCCCGTGGCGACCACCGACACGCGGATGATGCCGTCGAGGCTCTCGTCGAACGTCGCGCCGACAATGATGTTGGCGTCGTTGTCGACTTCTTCACGGATGCGGGTTGCGGCTTCGTCGACTTCGAACAGCGTCAGGTCCTTGCCGCCGGTGATCGAGATCAGAAGCCCGCGTGCGCCGCGCATCGAGCTGTCGTCGATCAGCGGGTTGGCGATCGCAGCTTCTGCCGCGGTCAGCGCACGCTTCTCGCCCGTCGATTCGCCGGTACCCATCATCGCCTTGCCCATTTCGCGCATTACGGCGCGGACGTCGGCGAAGTCGAGGTTGATGAGGCCTTCCTTGACCATCAGGTCGGTGATGCAGGCAACGCCCGAGTAGAGCACCTGGTCGGCCATCGCGAAGGCGTCGGCGAACGTGGTCTTCTCGTTGGCCACGCGGAACAGGTTCTGGTTCGGGATGATCAGCAGCGTATCGACGACCTTCTGGAGTTCGGCGATCCCGGACTCTGCGGTGCGCATGCGGCGCTGGCCTTCAAAGTGGAAAGGCTTGGTGACGACGCCGACGGTGAGGATGCCCATCTCGCGCGCGGTAGCTGCGATCACGGGTGCAGCGCCGGTGCCGGTGCCACCGCCCATGCCCGCGGTGACGAACACCATGTTCGCGCCCGAGAGATGATCCTTGATCTCATCGATGACCTCCTGGGCAGCCGCGGCGCCAACGTCCGGCTGCGAACCCGCGCCGAGACCCTGGGTGACCTGCGTGCCCATCTGCACGATACGTTCGGCCTTCGACATGGTGAGGGCCTGCGCGTCGGTGTTGGCGACGACGAAATCGACCCCCTGCAAACCGGCGGAGATCATGTTGTTGACAGCGTTACCGCCCGCGCCGCCGACGCCGAACACGGTGATGCGTGGCCTCAGCTCGCGAACATCCGGGGGTGTGAGATTGATGGTCATGGTTGCCTCTCGATTATGCGCGCGCGTGGGGGCTTGGGCTGCACGCCAAAGCGGTTGATGGATTGATCCGATCCGGTGTTGAGATCATCAGAAGCCCTCTCGAAGCCATCTGCCGACCTTTCCGAAATAGCCGTTGGTCCCTGTCATGAGCTGCCGCGTGTGCCGCGGTTCGACGTGTTCAAGATGTGCGAATTGCGGGTAGACTAGGAGACCGGCCGGCACCGCGAACGATGCGCTCTTGGCTTCGTTGGGCAGCCGGCCGAAGCCGAGCGGGCGGCCGATGCGGACCTCGCGGCCGAGAATGCGGCTGGCGAGATCCGGAATGCCGGTGAGCTGCGAGGCACCGCCGGTCAGCACCACTCGCGCCCGCGGCTCTGCCGCAAAAGGGGAATCCGCGAGCCGGTCCCGGACCATCTCAAAAATCTCCTCGACCCGCTGCTTCACGATGTTCGCGATCGTGGCGCGGGAAACAATCTGCGGCGCATCACCGTCGTGACCGCTCACCGTCGGCACACTCATGACTTCGCGCGCGTCAGAACCGCCGGTCAGCACGGTGCCATATAACGTCTTGATTCGCTCGGCATCCGCAATGCACGCACCTAACCCGCGCGCCAAATCCATCGTCACATGTTGTCCGCCGACCGCAAACCCGCTGGCATGGACGCACTGGCCGCTCGAATAGGTCGCGATCGTCGTGGTGCCCGCGCCCATCTCGACCACGGCAGCGCCAAGATCGGCTTCATCGTCGGTCAGGACCGCTAATCCGGCCGTGTAAGGTGCGCAGGCCATGGCTTCGACGTTGAGATGACAACGCTCGACCACCAGCATCAAGTTTTTTGCCGCCGTAGCGTCAGCGGTGATGACATTCATGTCGATGCCGAAGTGGCGGGCGACCATACCGCTGGGATCGCGGACGCCCCTGACGCCGTCCAGCGAGTAAGTGGCCGGCAGGACATGGAGCACGGTGCGCCCCCGCGGCGTCGCATGATGCATTCCGGCGCTGATGACACGGCTCATGTCGGCGGGTGTTACCGCGCCGCCGCGCAATTCCGAGGAGGCCTCGACCATAGCGCCTTGCAGGCGGCCGGCGGAGACCGACAGCAGCACCGATTCGACGCGGACCTTGGCCATCCGCTCCGCCAGCGCCACGGCCTGACGCACAGCCTGTTCGCACTCATTGAGATCGACCACGGCGCCGGCCTTGACCCCGCGCGACTGGATGTGGCTCAGCCCGATCAGTTCGACGGCATGGGTCCGGCCGCGCAGCGCATCGCTCGGCGGGCATGGCTTCAGCCGCGCGATCAGACAGGCGATCTTGCTGGTGCCGATGTCGAGCGCCGCGACCAGCGCCGTCTTGTTCGGCGGCATCTGGCGGGTCTTCGGGGTGTGAACGCCATCGAGACTGGTCATGCGCTTCCAGCCTTCTTCGGTGTTTTCTTGTCCTTGAGCAGGTCGTTGCGCGCCTTCGCCGCGTCCTCCGACAGGCGTACGGTCAGGCGATCCGGCAGCCTCATGTCGATGGCGGTGATGTCGCGCGAGAACAGGCCGGTCTCCTTGTCCATCTTGGACAGGGTTGCCAGCGCCTTCTCAACCTCGAATTCCGGCAGGCGAACATCAACGCCGTCGGCGAGCCGCAGATTCCATCGCCGCTCACCGACAAACACAATCGCCTTCACCTGCGACCGCACCTGCGGGTATTGCGCCAACAGCCCGAGGAAATCCCTGGCGCGGGTTTCCGCCCCCTTGCCCACCACCAGCGGCAGCGACACGAAACGCCGCGCCACATAGGGCTCAAGCACCGTGCCGTCGGCCGAAATCACGGAGACGCGTCCGTTTTCCTGCCACAGCGCGAAGGGCGAGCGCTCGGTGATGTCGATCTGCAGGCGGCCCGGATAAAGCTTCTGCACGGTGGCGTCAGAGATCCACGGATCGGCCTTCAGCTTGTCGCGCGCAGTCGCGGCATCAAGGAACAGCAGCGACGAGCGGCCATTGACGCCGCCGACGGCGAGGATTTCGTCCTGCGTGAGCTGTTTGCGGCCAGTGATCGCGACGCTGGTGATTCGGAAGCCGACGGAATTGGCCGCAGCGTTGCGGGCGTCGCTCAGCGCGCCGAGCACCTCGTCAGTGTGACCGCCTTTGACCACGCCCAGCACGGCAGCGCCGATCAGCACCACGGCAGTCGCAAAGAGCCCGAAACCGCGCGGACGACGGCGCTCGAGCGCAGCGATCCAATGCGGTTCTTCGTATCGGGTGACGGGTGCATTACCGGCACGGCGGGCCGCACCCTGCGCGCGGGCGCGCGGACGCTGGGCTGCTGAAGCGCCCCTCGTCTGAGGATTAGATTGGGGCCTCTGCGATCTCACCGATCGAGAGAGGCGTCCTCCACCATCCATTGCACCAACTCGTCAAATGTTACGCCTGCGTGAGCCGCAAGCTCTGGAACAAGTGACGTCTCGGTCATGCCGGGTTGGGTATTTACCTCGAGGCAGGTCAGTCCCCCTGTTCCCTCGATGCGATCGTCGTAACGGAAATCCGCACGGCTTACGCCCCGGCAGCCAAGCGCCACATGCGCCGCCAGCGTTAACCTTCGGACTTCCTGGTAAACAAAAGGTAAAATAGGTGCAGGCAGGATGTGTTTTGATGCGCCCGGAGAGTACTTTGCCTCGTAATCGTAGAATTTGATTAAAGGTACGATCTCGATCACCCCGGTCGGCTCGCCGTTGATGACCGCGCAGGTGAGTTCCTTACCTGCAATGTATTTTTCAACCAGAAGCTGGTCGCCATGGGGCCAGTCCTCCCGGAACAGTTCCTGCGGCGGGTGGGCGTGAGCCTCGGTGACAATGAAAACCCCGACGCTGGAGCCATCCGCCACCGGTTTGATGACATAAGGCGGGGCCATGGCGTGCCCCTTGGCCACCTCGGCGCGGGTCAGCGTCAACCCTTCCGGCACCGGCACGCCCGCCGTCGCCATCACGGTTTTGGCAAGATCCTTCTGCATCGCCAGGGACGACGACAGCACGCCTGAATGCGAATAGGGAATCCCGAGCGTCTCAAGCACGCCCTGAATGGTGCCGTCCTCGCCGGGCTTGCCGTGCAGCATCACCAGCGCCACATCCGGCTTCAACTGCTGGAGGACGGTCGCGATGTCGCGTTTCACATCGATGCGCGTGACACGATAGCCCTTGCGCTCCAATGCATCGGCGCACGCCTTGCCCGATCGCAGCGAGACCTCCCGCTCCGACGACCATCCGCCCATCAGCACCGCGACGTGTTTCGATCCGCTCATGACAATCCGTTCTTTACTTTCGCCCTACCTACGCTGATTTGCGCCGATGACCAAGCCGCATGGAGTCGGCTAGTGTCTTCGCAAAACGAGAATCAGGCACGATACCAAGCCTCGAAAAGAAGGTTATTTTCATGATCCGAGCATGGCTCGACCTGGCTCCCGGCGGCATCTTTGCCGTACTTATCGTGCTCTATTTCGGCATGCCGCTGCTATTGGCCGTTTTCACTTTTTGCCGCCCGTTCAAACCTTATTTCCAGTCACTCAGCGGTGTCGTCGCTCCCTTCTTCAGCGGCATCGCCATGCTGTTTGCCCTGCTCACCGGCTTCCTCGCAAACGACGTCGCAGTGCGCGGACGGCAGGCGTACAACGCGGTCCACGCCGAGGCGGGTGAATTGCGGAACGTCCATACCCTCAGCGTCGCCTCCGCGTCCGACATGCGCGCCATCCGGGCAGCTCTGAAGGCCTACGTGAACTCCGTCGTCAACGAAGAGTGGCCGGCGATGGATGAAATGAAAACCTCACCCGCTACGGGAGCCGCGTATGACAGCCTGCTGCGCGAAGTCAGCGTTCCCTCAATTGCGAAAGATTCAGGGCAGGCCGTCCACGCCGCGCTTCTCAACGCGACAGTCCGCGCCGGGACGGCACGCAACGACCGTCTTTCGTTGGCATCGGACCATACCAACGACCTGAAATGGCTGGCGGTGATTGCGCTCGGCCTGCTGACGCAGGTCGGCATCGCCCTCGCGCATCTCGACAAGCCGCGCGCGTTTCTTGCATCGCTGGCAGTTTTCGCGAGCGCGGCCGTGGTGGCCCTCGGCCTCATCGCACTCCAGGAATATCCGTTCGACGGCACGTTCCAGGTTTCATCGGACCCGATCAAGGCGCTGCAGTCGCTGAGCGATTAAGCGCCTTACGTACGCGCGACGCCGATCCGCTTGATCTCCCAATGCAGATCGATACCTGAATTCTCCATCACCCGCGCGCGCACGGTTTCGCCCAGCGTCTCGATGTCGTGACCGGTCGCGTCGCCGGTGTTGATCAGAAAATTGCAGTGCATCTCGGACACCTGCGCGCCGCCGACCCGATAGCCGCGCATCCCGGCCGCGTCGATCAGTTTCCACGCACTATGACCCGGCGGATTCTTGAAGGTCGAACCGCCGGTCTTCTCGCGGATCGGCTGCGCCGTCTCGCGGTGGTTCTGGACCTCGGCCATGCGCGCGCGGATGGTCTCAGGATCGGTGACGCGCCCGCGATAAAGCGCAGAGGTGAAAATCACCGATGTGTCGACACCCGAATTGCGATAGACGAATTTCATATCGGCGTTCGAGAACGTGACCTTCTCGCCTGCGCGCGTAATGCCCCTCGCCTCGACCAAAACATCCTTGGTCTCGCCGCCATTGGCGCCTGCGTTCATGCGCAGCGCCCCGCCGATCGACCCCGGAATCCCGAAGTAGAATTCGAGCCCGCCGATATTGGCTGCTGCGGCAGCTTCCGCGACGCGTTTGTCGAGCGCAGCCGTTCCCGCGCGCACCGTATCGCCCTCTGCCTTGACCTCGCCAAAGCCACGCGGCGAGAGACGGATAACCACACCGCTCACGCCGCCGTCACGCACGATCAGATTCGAGCCGACACCGACCGTGTAGACAGAAATGTCCTCCGGCAGTTTCGACAGGAAATAGGCGAGATCGTCTTCATCAGCGGGGGTGAACAGAATCTGCGCAGGGCCGCCGACGCGAAACCATGTGAGAGGTGCGAGGGATTCATTCGCCAGCAGACGCCCGCGCAGATCGGGCATCGCAGACTTCAGATCGGCGCTGATGTCGGGAAAAGCCACTCTATTTGTCCAGCGCCTTCAACTCATCCGGTAACGCGTAGGCCCATTGCGTGATGTTGCCCGCGCCGAGACAAACGACAAAGTCGCCGGACCTGGCGACATCGCGCACGACCGACGCGAGCTTGTCGACGCCTGGCAGCGGAATCACTTCACGATGACCGTGGGCACGCAATCCGAGCACGAACGCGTCGCGATCGATGCCGGGGATCGGATCTTCACCCGCCGCATAGATGTCCGCGACGATGACCGTATCCGCGTCGTTGAAGCAGGTGCAGAACTCCTCGAACAATGACTGAAGCCGGGTGTAGCGATGTGGCTGCACCACGGCGATCACTTTGCCCTTGGTGGAATCCCGGGCGGCCTTGAGCACCGCGGCGATCTCCACTGGATGATGGCCATAATCGTCGATGATGGTGACGCCGTTCCATTCGCCGGTGCGGGTGAAGCGGCGTTTCACGCCGCCGAAGCCCGCCAGCGCCTTGCGGATCGCCTCATCGGAAATGCCGATCTCGTGCGCGACGGCGATCGCCGCCGTCGCATTCAGCGCGTTGTGACGGCCCGGCATCGGCAGCACCAGATCCGAAATCTCGTGCGTGGCATCGGTCTTGCGGTGGCGGAACGCCACCTTGAACTTCGAACCTCCGCTGAACGGCACGAGATCGACCAGCCGCGCGTCGGACTGCGGGTTCTCGCCATAGGTAATGATGCGGCGGTCTTCGATCTTCCCGACCAGCGTTTGCACCACCGGATGATCGATGCACATCACCGCGAAGCCATAGAACGGCACACCCTCCACGAAGGCCTTGAACGCGTCCTGCACGGCATCGAAGGTCTTGAAGTGATCGAGGTGTTCGGGATCGACATTGGTGACGATGGCGACGTCGGCGGGCAGCTTAAGAAATGTGCCGTCGCTCTCGTCGGCTTCCACCACCATCCAGTCACCTGCGCCGAGACGTGCGTTGGTGCCATAGGCATTGATGATGCCGCCGTTGATGACGGTTGGATCGAGAGCACCGGCATCGAGCAGCGTCGCGACCATCGAGGTCGTGGTGGTCTTGCCATGGGTGCCCGCGATGGCGATGCAGCTCTTGAGCCGCATGAGCTCGGCGAGCATTTCGGCGCGGCGCACCACCGGAATGCGCAATCCGCGCGCGGCCATCAGTTCGGGATTGTCGCGCTTGATCGCGGTGGACACCACCATTACGTCCGCGCCGTTCACGTTCTCGGCCTTGTGGCCGATGCTGATCTTGACGCCCTTGTCGCGAAGCCGGGTGACGTTGGCATTCTCCGAGGCGTCCGAGCCCTGCACGGTGTAGCCGAGATTGCACAGCACCTCGGCGATGCCGCTCATACCGATACCGCCGATTCCGACGAAGTGAATGGGTCCGATCTCGCGCGGCAGTCTCATCAATATCTTCCAGTCATGGGAGGACGCCGTCTCAGGCATCTATGGCATCCTTCAAACAGACGAAGCTGGCCGGGACAAGCCCGGCCAGCTCGGAAAAATACACGATTCTTTTCAAATCAGGCCGGAAAGGCCCAACCCGTCCGCTACTCGGCGGCCGCTGGGCAGACAACCGCTGGACCCAGCCTGGCGCGCCGCATTTCGGCCCGATAGCTCGCCATTGCGAGCACAAGACCAGCCAGCGGCACCAGCGCCGCGATCCACGGCACCGACTCAAGGCCCGGCCCGTGGTCGATAATAGTCCCGCCGAGCCACGCTCCGATGGCGTTGCCGAGATTGAAAGCGGCGATGTTGAAGCTCGACGCCAGCGATTGCCCGGCACCATGCGCCTTGTCCAGTACCCACATCTGAAGCGGCGGCGCCGTCGCGAAAGCGGCAACGCCGAACAGCGCGGCAAAGGCAACCACTGCAATCTTGTTGTGAACCGCGAATGTCATCAGTGCGAGCACAACCGAGAGCGCGAACAGGCTGCCAAATACGGTAGGCATGAGCCGCTTGTCGGCGAACCGTCCACCGAGCAGGTTTCCGATCAGCAATCCGATGCCGACCACCAGCAGGATCGGCGACACGGCAGCATCCGAGAAGCCGGTCACCTTGGTCAGCAGCGGCGCGAGATAAGTGAAGACAGCAAACACGCCAACCCATCCAAGAACGGTGGTGAGCAGTCCTGCAAGCACGGGACCGCGCTTGAGAACCGCAAGATCTTCCCTGAGATTGAAGGCTTCAGGCGCTTCCTTGCTGGCCGGCACCAGCAGCGCAATGATGGCGAAAGCCACGACACCAACCAGCGTGACGGCCCAGAACGTCGCGCGCCAGCCGAAATGTTGTCCGAGCCACGTCCCGAACGGCACACCGAGAATGGTGGCAACGGTCAGGCCCGTGAACATGATCGCAATGGCCGATGCCTTCTTGTCGGAGGCGACCAATGAAGTCGCGACCACCGAGCCCACGCCGAAGAAGGTGCCGTGTGCAAATGCCGTGAGCACGCGCGCGGCCATCAGGGTCCAGTAGTTCGGGGCAAGCGCGCAGGCCAGATTGCCGATGGTGAAGACCGCCATCAGCACAAGGAGCGCCGTCTTCCGCGGCCAGCGAGCGGTGGCGATAGTCATGATCGGTGCGCCAACCACGACGCCGAGCGCGTAGCCGGAGATCAGCAGGCCCGCCGCCGGAATGGAGACACCGAGATCGGCGCCGACCTGGATCAGCAGGCCCATAATAACGAATTCAGTGACGCCGATTCCGAAAGCGCCGGCGGTGAGCGCGTAAAGTGCGAGTGGCATGGAGCATCCCTCAGGCGAATCCGGCCAACCGCCGGCAACTTCGGAGAAGTGGACGCAAAGCCATTCGTGAACTAGACTGCCATAAGTAACAATATTTGTGAAACAAAGTCACAATGGCACGTCAGGACGTCAACCGATCCGGCGAAATGGAAGTGTTCGCACGCGTGGTGGAACTGGGCGGCTTTTCGGCCGCCGCGCGCGCTTTCCGGATGACTCCGTCGGCTGTGAGCAAGCTGGTCGCCCGGCTGGAATCGCGGCTCGGCGTGCGCCTTATCAACCGGTCGACCCGCAAGCTGCAACTGACTCCGGAAGGGACGGCCTACTACGACCGCAGCATCCGCATTCTCGACGACATCAATACGGCAGAACGCGAAGCCGCGATCGGCGCAACCCCGCGCGGCCGGGTGCGGGTCAATACCAGCGTGCCGTTCGGGCTGCACTGGCTGCTGCCGCTGCTGCCCGGATTTCTCAAGTTGCATCCCGGCGTCAATGTCGACGTGGCGCTGACCGATACGGTGGTGGACCTGATGGAAGAGCGCGCGGACATCGCCATCCGCGTGGGACCGCTGCGCGAGTCCCGTCTGCTCGCGCGCAAGCTCGGCGAGAGCCGGATGGTCGTGGTCGCGGCGCCAGCCTATCTCGCGGACCACGGCACGCCGCGCACGCCCGCCGAGCTTGCAAAACACAACATGCTCGGCTTCTGCTTTTCAAAGCAGATCGACGGATGGCCGTTTCGTGACAGCAATGGAGCGGGCACGATCTCCGTGCAGCCGGTCGGCAACACGCTGGTCTCCGACGGCGAGGCCATGCAACGGCTGACGGCCGCCGGCGCTGGGCTCTCCCGCCTGGCCCGCTTTCATGTCGATGCGGATATCAAGGCGGGACGGCTGGTGCCGGTGCTGGAAGACTTCAATCCGGGCGATCTCGAACCGATCCATGCCGTGTTCGTCGGCCACGGCGGGCAGTTGCCGGCGCGGGTACGCGCGTTTCTCGATTATCTCGTTGAGAACGTGAAGTTGTGACGGAAATTGCGAGGCAGGAATGACCTCTTCGTCATGGCGAGCGGAGCGAAGCAATCCATCTGTTAGAACAGAAGGAATGGATTGCTTCGTCGCAAGCGCTCCTCGCAATGACGACTTAATGGATGCACGCTCTCTCGCGGCAATCCGCAACAATCAGCTCTTATGCTGACCCGCAGCCCGGATGATCAGGTCCGCGATCTCCTTGGAATGCGAGACCAACGACAGATGACCGGCATCCAGTTCGACCGTGGTCGCGTTCATGCGCTTGGCGAGGAAGCGCTCCAGGTCGGGATTGATGGTCTTGTCGTCCTTCGACACCGCATAGAATGACGGCTTGTCGTGCCATGCTGCCTGCGTGGTACGCCCGGCAAAGATCGATGCCGCCGTGTCGCCTTGCTCCGCATAAAGCGCTTCGGCCTGCCTGTGCGGAACGCCGTTGGCGAAATATTTCAGGAACGAGTCTTTGGACAGGCGCGTGTAGCCGTCATGGGTCTGAATGCCGGCGCGCACCGGCCCCGTCGAGAATTTGCCGGACAGCGCAACGAAGTCCTCTCCGGCATCGGGGGCCCGCGCTGCAACGTAAACCAGCGACGATACTTTCGGATCGTTGCCGACATCGCTGATGACCGTGCCGCCCCACGAATGCGCAACGAGCACGGTCGGACCGTCCTGAAGCGCAAGCACACGGCGTGTCGCCGCATCGGAATCTTCAAGAGAGCTAAGAGGGTTCTGGACGGCGGTCACATGCAATCCTGCCGCCTGCAAACGCGGGATCACCTCGCCCCAGCTTGAGCCGTCGGCCCATGCGCCGTGCACCAGCACCACATTCTTTGCCGCCACCGGCGGGTTGGTCTGCGCGACCGCTTCCAATGTGCAGTATGCGCCTGTCGCCACGCTGACAGCCACCGCCATAACGAGTTTCACAAACTTCATGATCTTGCTCCGTGATTATTCAGGGGCGTTGCGCCCCTTCACAAAGCACTTCGATTCAAACCGCGCAGCGCAACAAACTCACGGGCTTGTGACATGCGGAAAGAACGGGCAGATCGCCCAGCGCATCATGACTCTTTCGTCATGTTCGCAATTGTCGTCGGAATAACAGTGATAAAAATCTAAATTCCCGCGATCTTCACGGCGAGATCGGCAAGCCGTTCCGCGGCATCGAGGCGTCCGACCGAACGCGCGCTGGTCGCCATCGTGGTCAGCCGCGCCGGATCGGCCGCGAGCGTGGAAATTTCCGACGCCAGACGATCCGGCGTGAATTCGTTTTGCGGAATCCGGATCGCGCCGCCTGCTTTCTCCAGCACACCGGCATTGGCGAACTGGTCCTGATCGATTGCGCCGGGGAGCGGCACCAGAATTGACGGACGACCGATCGCTCCGAGTTCTGCGACAGTGCCAGCGCCCGAACGCGAGATCACCAGATGCGTTGCTGCGAGCCGCGCTGGCAGATCGGCGAAGAACGGCGCCAGCTCGGCCTCGATTTTAAGGCGATCGTAGACCGCGCGCACGCGCGTCATGTCTTCCTCGCGCACCTGCTGGACCAGATTCAATCTGCGCCACAGCGCCGGCTCCAGCCGCTCGATCGCGGGCGGCACGATGTCCGCCATGATGCGCGCGCCCTGACTGCCGCCGACCACGAGCAGACGCAACGGCCCCGTTGTATCCGGCGAAGCGTAAGGCACCGCAGCGGCAGCGAGGATGGCAGGCCGCATCGGCGTGCCGGTGACCGTCGCTTTTCCAGCCAGCGCCGGATCGCGGTCGAGCACACCAGGCAGCGATGTCGCGATCGCGCTGACCCGCGTCGACAGCAAGCGATTGGCGCGGCCGAGCACGGCGTTGGAATCGTGAATGATCGTCGGGATGCCGAGCAGTTTCGCGGCAATCAAAGGTGGCAGTGTCGGATAACCGCCGAACCCGATCACGGCTTTCGGCTTCTGCCGTAAAAGCAGCGCGAGCGACATCGCGCCGCCGGCCGCGAGCATTGCGCCGGTGCGCGCGAGCGCCCACGGCGTGCGTCCACGGACGGTTTCGCTCGGCACCACATCCATCATGTCGGGAGTGAACATTCCGCCGTAGCGCACCGCGCGCGAGTCCGTCATCAGCCGCACGCGCGCGCCGCGCTTCATCAGCGCCACGCCGAGCGCCTCGGCGGGAAACAGGTGCCCGCCGGTTCCGCCCGCCGCCAGCATAATCAAAGGTCTGTTGGGCATAACCGCCTCGTCAGGCGAAGCCGTGCGCGGCGTTGGCAGCGCCGATCGATTCCATTTCGACGCGCGGACGCTGCCGCGTCAGGGCGAGCAGCATGCCGACGCCATAGGCCAGCGAGATCATCGACGAGCCGCCATAGGAAATGAACGGCAGGGTCATGCCCTTGGCCGGCATCAGGTGCAGGTTCACCGCCATGTTGATCGATGCCTGGATGCCGAACATGATCGCAAGGCCCGCCGCGGCAAAGCGCGCGAACATATCCTCACTGGCATAGGCCCGCGACAGCGCGCGGATCACGATGAAGGCGAACAGCGCCAGCAGCGCGAGGCACAGGATGATGCCGAATTCCTCGGCCGCCACGGCGAATACGAAGTCGGTATGGCTGTCCGGCAAGATACGCTTCACTGTGCCCTCGCCCGGCCCCTGCCCGAACCAGCCGCCATGGGTGAAAGCTTCCATCGCCGTGTCGACCTGGAACGTGTCACCCGAAGCAGGGTCCACGAAGCGTTTGATGCGGCCTGCCACGTGCGGCACCATCATGTACGCGCCGAACAATCCGACCGCACCCGCGCCCATCAGCCCAAACACCCAGATCATCCGCATGCCGGCGATAAAGAACAGCGTGCCCCACACCATCAGGATCAGCATGGTCTGGCCGAAGTCCGGCTCCAGCACCAGCAGCGTCACCGTCATCAGCAGCAAGCCGAGCGCCATCGACGTCGCCGGCATTTCGGGCCGCTTGGCGGATTCGGCGAACAGCCACGCGACGAGAACGACGAAAGCCGGCTTCAGGGATTCCGAGGCCTGAATGTTGATGCCGAGGATGGTGATCCAGCGCTTGGCGCCCTTCACCTCCGGCCCGAACAGCAGTGTCGCCACGACCAGCAGGATGCTGACCGTAAACACAACCAGCGCGGTGCGGCGCACCTGACGCGGCGACAGGAACGACACGCCGAGCATCACGATCAGCGACGGCACCAGAAACAGCACATGCCGGTTGAAGAAGTGAAACGGATCGAGGCCGATGCGCGCCGCCACCGGCGGACTCGCGGCCAGCGACAGGATCACGCCGCCGAGCATGAGCGTGATGAACGCGGCCACCAGCAGCCGGTCCACCGTCCACCACCATTCGCTCAAGGGTGTGCGTTGTTCGCGGGAGATCATGGGCCGTCCGCCATCCTGGTACCAGTGTCCTTTCGAATCCGAAGTTCGCCAGTCCTGCTGCACGTTCCGTAGCGAACTTCGGATTCGGAAGGACACTGAATAAATATGCCTTCTCGTGTGGCCTTGGTTCGCCGGTCCGCAAATTGAGCTAGCTGCACAGCGATGCAGACCTGCGAACCGCCACACGAGCGGTTAACGGGGTATTACTCCCGCATCATGGTTTCCGGAGGGTTAAGGATGGGCAAATACGAGAAAAAATCTCGTCAAAGTGCAACGGGATAACGGAAGAGGCTCGCTTCAGGGAGGCGTCAGGCCGCCCGGCAGCGCGTTGGCGACTTCGCGGAAACGGTCGCCCCGCTTCTCGAAATTCGGAAACTGGTCGAAAGAAGCGCAGGCCGGAGACAGCAAGACAACCGGCTCTCCGACACCAGACGCTCGCGCATCGCGTGCAGCATGCGGCACCGCTTCCTCAAGGGTCTTGCTGATTTCGTGCGGCACATCGCCAAGCGTCGCCGCAAACTCCTGCGCCGCCTCGCCGATCAGATAGGCCTTGCGGATGCGCGGAAAGAATTCGCGCAAGGATTCGATGCCGCCGGTCTTCGGCTTGCCGCCGGCAATCCAGAAAATGTCCTTGAACGACGACAATGCGCGCGCCGCGGCGTCGGCATTGGTGCCCTTGGAGTCGTTGACGAACAGCACATTGCCCTGGCGCCCGATCTGCTCCATGCGGTGCGCAAGGCCCGGAAAGCTGCGCAGTCCCTGCTGCAACATCTCGTGACTGACGCCGAGCGCCAGCACCGCGGCCGACGCACACGCCGCGTTCTGCGCGTTATGCAGTCCGCGCAGCGAACCGATCTCGTTGATGCTCGCGATCCGCGACCGCGCACCGCTGTCGACGCGGACGATGGTATCCCCTTCTTCGAGACAAATGCCGTCGGCCACCGGGTGCTTGACCGACACGCGGACGACATTCTTGCCTGCCTGCGCGACGCGGTCGGCAATCGCCGCGCACCAGTGATCGTCGACACCGACGATCGCGGTGCCGTTCCGCTGCACGCCCGCCACCAGCCGCTCCTTCACTGCGGCGTAATGTTCGATGCTGCCGTGACGGTCGATATGATCTTCGGTGACATTGAGCAGGATGCCAACGCTCGGATCGAGGGACGGCGTGAGATCGATCTGGTACGACGACATCTCGATCACATGAACGCGGCCCGTCGCAGGCGGCTCCAGCGACAGGATCGCGGTGCCGATGTTGCCGCCCATCTGGGTATCGTAACCGGCTTCGCGCATCAGGTGCGCGACCAGCGCCGTGGTGGTGGACTTGCCGTTGGTGCCGGTGATGGCGACGAACGGCGCATCGGGCGCATGGCGCTTGCGCTCGCGGCAGAACAGTTCGATGTCGCCGATCACCTCGACGCCAGCCTGCTTCGCGGCGACCACGGTCCAGTGCGGCTGGGGATGGGTCAGCGGCACGCCCGGCGTCAGCACCAGCGCTGCGAAATTCGCCCAGGAGACCGTCCGCAGATCCGCGGTGATGAAACCGGCCCTCGCCGCTTCCGCCATCTTCGCCAGTGTGTCGTCACAGGCGATCACCTCCGCGCCACCCGCCTTCAGCGCATGACAGCTTGCAAGCCCCGATCCGCCGAGGCCGAACACGGCAACCGTCTTGCCCTTGAAGGAAGTGACCGGCGTCACGCGTTCACCGCAGCTTGAGCGTGGAGAGACCGGCGAGCGCCAGCATCACGGAAACGATCCAGAAGCGGATCACAATCTGCGGTTCGGTCCAGCCCTTCTGCTCGTAGTGATGATGGATCGGCGCCATGCGGAAGAAACGCTTGCCGGTGAGCTTGAATGACGCCACCTGCACGATGACGGACAGCGCCTCGACCACGAACAGCCCGCCGATCACCGCCAGCACGATTTCATGCTTCGTGGCGACCGCGATCGCACCGAGCATGCCGCCGAGCGCGAGCGATCCTGTATCGCCCATGAAGATCGACGCCGGCGGCGCATTGAACCAGAGGAATCCGAGGCCCGCGCCGAGCACGGCACCGCAGAGCACAGCGAGTTCGCCGGTGCCGGGGACGTAACGGATTTGCAGATACTCGGCGAACACCGCGTTGCCGACCAGATAGGCGATCATGCCGAAGCTCGCGGCCGCGATCATCACCGGCACGATCGCGAGACCATCAAGGCCGTCGGTGAGGTTCACCGCGTTGCCGGCGCCGACGATAATGAACATGCCGAACATCACATAGAACCAGCCGATGTTGAGCAGGAATTCCTTGATGAAGGGGATCGATACAGCCGTGACGGTCGCGTCGCGGCCGAACCAGACGATGCAGGTGCACGCGATCAGCGCGATCAATCCTTCGACCGCGAGACGCGAGCGTCCCGAGAATCCCTTGTCGGTCTGCTTGGAGACTTTCAGGTAGTCGTCATAGAAACCGACAAAGCCGAAGCCGAGCGTGACCAGCAGCACGATCCAGACATACGCATTGCGCAGGTTGGCCCACAGCAGTGTCGAGACGATCAGTCCCGACAGGATCATCAGCCCGCCCATGGTGGGCGTGCCCTTCTTGGTCACCAGATGCGTCGGCGGACCGTCTGCACGGATCGGCTGACCCTTGCCCTGCGCCAGACGAAGCTGGTCGATAATCCATGGCCCGAACATGAACACGAACAGCGCACCGGTGACCATCGCGCCGCCGGTGCGGAAGGTGATGTAGCGGAACACATTGATGCCGGGGATGGTGCCGGCCAATTCAGTGAGCCAATAAAACATTCCAATTGCCTTAGTGTGTGGCGCCGTCGAGCGCGGCCTTTTCTGGAAAACGCTTCTGCAACGCAGTCACAATCAATTTCATACGAGAACCAAGCGAACCCTTGACCATAATGGCGTCGCCGGCGCCGACAGCGGCGACAACCTGCTGTTCGAGCGCGGCGGAATGATCGGCATAGCCGCCCTTCTTGGCGGAAGGAAGAGCCTCCCAGAGATTGAGCATCAGCGGACCACAGCAAAATACCGCATCGATATTATTCGCCTTGATGGCGTCGGCGAGGCCGCGGTGCAGATCCGGTCCGGTGACGCCGAGTTCCAGCATGTCGCCGAGCACCGCGATTCGCCGTCCGCGCGGGCCGACCTCGGCCTGACCGAGGACATTGATCGCAGCTTTCATCGAAGCCGGATTGGCGTTGTAGCTTTCATCGATCAGTGTGGCGGTGCCCTCCGTGAGGGCAAGCACCTCGCGCACACCGCGCCCGGTGGCGGGCTTGAGCTGCGCCAGCGCCAGTGCGGAGAGTGCGAGATCGGCACCCGCGAGCGAGGCTGCGGCAAGCACCGCCAGCGAGTTCATCGCCATGTGCCGTCCTGGCATACCGATCTTGTAGGTAATATCCTGGCCAAGAATGCTGGCGTGCACCGCCGAGCATGCGGGATGCAGCGAGACGTCGATCAGCCGCGCATCGGCTTTTTCGTCACTACCGAACGAGACGATACGTTCGATCTTCGCTGCCTTGGCGCTTTTGCTCAGCCGCGCGAACTGCGGGTTGTCGCGATTAAGCACAACGGCTCCGCCCGGCTCGACGCCTGAGAAGATTTCAGCCTTGGCGTCGGCAATCGCCTCGATCCCGGAAAAGAATTCCAGATGCACCGGCTCAACGGTGGTGATGATCGCCACATGCGGCCGCACCATCTTCACCAGCGGCTCGATCTCGCCGGCATGGTTCATGCCGATCTCGAAGATCGCGAACCTTGACGACGCCGGGCAACGCGCCAGCGTCAGCGGCACGCCCCAGTGATTGTTGAACGAGGCGACCGACGCATGGGTCTCGCCCTGCGCGCCGAGCACGGCGCGTAACGCTTCCTTGGTCGAGGTCTTGCCGACCGATCCGGTCACCGCGATGACCTTTCCGCCAAGCCTGGCCCGCGCCGCGCGGCCGAGGTCCACCAGCCGGGCGAGTACATCGTCCACCACAAGCAACCGCGCATCCGCGGCGAATTTGTCCGCATGCGCCTTCGAGACCACCGCGAGCCCCGCGCCGTTCTTCAGCGCCGCCTCGACGAAATCGTGCCCGTCGTGTACGTCGCCCTTGATCGCGAAGTAAGCCTCGCCCGGCGTCAGTGTGCGGCTGTCGATCGAGATGCCGGTGATCGCATCGGGCAATGCGCCGCGCGTCGAGGCCTGCATCGCCTTCGCCATCGCCGTGCTTGTCCACAGTGGCGTGCTCATGCGGCGTGCTCCGCCAGTGCCGCCATGGCGGCGTCGTGATCGCTGAACGGCAACACTTTATCTCCAACAATCTGTCCGGTCTCGTGACCCTTGCCCGCGATCAGCAGCGCATCGCCCTGTTGCAGGCCTGCGACGGCGGCGCGGATCGCCTCATTGCGGTCGGCGATATCCTTGGCGCCTTTCGCAGCCGCCATGATGGCGGCCCGGATCGAGGCGGGGTCCTCCGATCGGGGATTATCATCGGTAATGATGACAGTATCTGCGTTCTCAGCGGCGATCGCGCCCATCAGCGGACGCTTACCGGCGTCGCGGTCGCCACCCGCGCCGAACACCACCACGAGCTTGCGTTTTGTATAGGGCCGCAGGGCTTCGAGCGCTTTCGCCAGCGCATCGGGCTTGTGCGCATAATCCACGAAGACTGGCGCGCCGTTGCGCTCACCAACCAGCTCAAGACGCCCCGGCGCACCTTCAAGATGTTCGAGTGCCGCGAACACACGCTTCGCATCGCCGCCGGTGGCAATCACAAGTCCAGCCGCAACCAGTGCGTTCTCGATCTGGAATTCTCCGACCAGCGGCAGCCGCACCTGAATGCGCTTGCCGTCATGCTCCAGCGTCAGCTTCTGCGCAAAGCCATCGACAGCCGCATCAATGAGCTTGATGCCTTCACCCTTGCGTCCGACCGTGATGATCCGCAGCTTGCGGATACGCGCGGCATCGATCACCGCCTGCGAATGGTCATGATCGGCGGCGATGATCGCCGCGCCGCCATCGACGACCAGATCCGTGAACAGCCGCAGCTTGGCTGCGAGATAGTGCTCGACCGTGGGATGATAATCCATGTGGTCACGCGACAGGTTCGTAAACGCGCCCGCACTCACCCGCACTCCGTCGAGGCGATGCTGGTCGAGACCATGCGACGACGCCTCGAACGCCAGATGGGTCACGCCCTCGCCCGCGATCTCGTCGAGTGACCGATGCAACGCGATCGGATCGGGCGTGGTGAGCGAGCCGTAGACCGTCCGCTTCGGCGACACGAGGCCAATGGTCCCGATGCTCGCGGCTGCATAACCGAGACGCTGCCAGATCTGCCGCGTGAATACGGCCACGGAGGTCTTGCCGCTGGTGCCGGTGACCGCCGCAATGGTCGCGGGCTGACGTGGGTAGAATCTCGCCGCGGCCAGCGCCAGCGCGCGGCGCGGATTCGGCACGGCAATAAATGCAACGCGACCGTCGCCCTCCGGAATACGGTCGCTGACGACAGCGACAGCGCCGGACGCAACCGCCTGATCGATGAAGCGCGCGCCATCGGTCTTGACACCGGCCAGCGCGAAGAAAACATCGCCCCGCTTCACCTCCCGGCTGTCCATGGCAATGCCCGCGACCGCAACATCGGCATGTTGCGCGCCGACCACGGCATCCCCGCTGAAAAGATCGCGTAACTTCATCTCACCCCGGATTTGGAATCATAGCGTAGTCTAACCGCAGAACCGGCGCCCGCGCTGCGGGATACGCACGTCCACAAAACTCCGTGAGCGGTTACCGGCTTTCCTTCGATGCCGCAAGAATAAGGCGGTCGGACGGCGGCAGATCGAACCGCGGCACCATCCCGAGCAGCGGGGCGATTCGCTCGATGACCTTGCCGCCGGTCGGGACCGTGTTCCAGCCCGAGGTGATGAAGCCGTGGGTTTCGGGCAACGGCTGCGGCTCGTCAAGCATGATCAGCAGTTGATACTGCGGATTGTCCGCCGGCATGATGGCCGTGAAGGAATTCAGCACCTGCTTCTTGGAATAGCGGCCGTTGACCACCTTTTCCGAGGTGCCTGTCTTGCCGCCGACATAATAACCTTTGACGTCGGCCTTGCGCGCCGTGCCTCTCTCCGCATTCAGCCGCATCATGTAGCGCATGCTGGCGCTGGTCTCCGGCTTCACGACCTGCTTGGCGAGTTGCATGGCATCCTCGCGCGATCGCTTCAGGAATGTCGGCGGGATCAGATAGCCGCCATTGACCAGCGCGTTGATGCCCATCACGGCCTGCAACGGCGCCACGGCCATGCCGTGTCCGAACGCGATGGTGATGGTGTTCAGTTCGCCCCAGCGTTTCGGCACCAGCGGCTCAGCGCTTTCGGGCAGTTCGGTGCGAAGCCGCGAGAGCTGTCCCAGTTTGCGCAGGAACGCCTTGTGCGCCTCGACGCCCATCGACAGCGCGACACGGGCCGCGCCGACGTTCGACGATTCAGTGAACACCTCCCACATCGGCACCGCACGCCCCAGATTGTGGGTGTCATGAATCTTGAACTTGCCGTAGGTCAGCGGCGCACGCGCGTCGTAGAGCGTGTTGACGGTGGCGCGGCCGGAATCCAGCGCCATCGCAAGCGTCAGCGACTTGAACGTCGAGCCCATCTCGAACACGCCGGTGGTCAGGCGGTTGATGCGGGTCGGGTCGTTGGCTTCGCGCGGATTGTTGGGATCGTAATCCGGCACCGAGACCATTGCGATGATCTCACCGGTATTGACGTTCGAAACCAGACCAGCGGCCGCCTTCGCCTTGAACTTGTCCTTGGCCTTGAGCAGTTCATCGCGCAGCGCATGTTCGACGCGCAGATCGACCGCGAGCCGCACGGGCTCCTGTTGCCGGTCGGTGGCGAAGCCGGCCCGGTGCAGATCGGCAAGGCCGTTGCTGTCCAGCCACTTCTCGATGCCGGCAATGCCCTGGTTGTCGATGTTCACATGGCCGATCAGATGCGACACCACGGGACCGCTCGGATACACCCGCTTGTTCTCGCGCAGGAACCCGACGCCGGGCAGACCCAGACGATAGATTTCCTTCTGCTGCGTTGGCGTAATTTCGCGCTTCAGCCAGACAAACCCCTTCTTCGACGAAAGACGATCCCGCACTTCGCCCGCGTCGAGATCCGGCAGCGTTCCGGTGAGAAGCTCGATCGCCTCGTCCTTATCGATAATGCGGCGGGGCTCGCCGAACAGCGACGGCGTCTTGACGTCGGTGGCGAGGATCGTCCCGTTGCGATCAAGGATATCGGGCCGTGCCGTGGCGACGGCATCCTGCGAGGCCGTGCGCCGCGTGCCGTGACCATCGCCGCCGATCGCGAACATGACGAGGCGACCGGCAATGATCGCGTAAACCGCCGCGAAAGCGATGATCGCAAGGCCGACGCGCGCACGCGCCTTGGCCGAGCGGTCCACGTTCTTTCCGTAAAGCAGCGTGCGGATCAGCCGTTGCCGCCAGGGTTCCGTAGGCCGTGTGATTTGCTCGGTCACTGCGCGCCCTCCGGTTTGGGAATCGAGCCGGTGAGCGATTCATCTTCCGACGCGGCCTTGGCAAGCGCTTCCAGATCGACGCTTTCGATCATGGTCCCGATCGGATCGGGATCGCCCGGCCTCACGAAGCTCGGCGGACGCGGCGGCAGGTTCTTCAGCGAGTCATATTGTATGGCTTCGATCGAACGCAGCGACAGGTGACGCGAGGCCAGTTCCTGCAAACGTTTCGGTGATTCCAGTTTGGCCCACTCCGCTCTGAGGGCGGCGATGGAATCGCGCTCCTTGCGGATGTCGGCACGCAGCCGGAGAACGCTTTCGGTCCGCACCGTCGATTCCATCTTGATGCGGTAGACGTAGGCCGCGCCGAAGATCAGTGCGCAGATGACAAAGAGGTGGACAAACCGCATGTCAGCCTCCCCTCATCACGTCAGCAAGCTGCGGCCAGTCGAATGATGCGGTCTCCGATTGCGCAGGCGCATCGGTGCGCGCAGCGGCGCGCAGCTTCGCGGAGCGCGCGCGCGGATTGTCCGCGACTTCTTCATCATCCGCCACGATCGGGCGCTTGGTGAGGATTTCAAAGCTCGGCAACGCCTGATCGACTTCGGGCAGATGCCGCGAACCGCCGCCGCGCTTGCCGCGCTCGTTAAGGAAATTCTTGACGATGCGGTCTTCGAGCGAATGGAACGACACCACGGCCAGCCTGCCGCCCGGCTTCAGCATCTGCTCCGCCGCCACCAGCGCCGCGTGAAGCTCATCCAGTTCCTCGTTGACGAAGATGCGCAGCGCCTGGAACGTCCGCGTCGCGGGATGAATTTCATTCGGCTTGGAGCGCACCACGCGCGAGACGATGTCGGCCAGCGCGCGTGTCGTTGTAATCGGCGCTTCTTTCCGCGCCGCGACGATGGCGCGCGCAACGGCGCGGGAATGCCGCTCCTCGCCGAAGATATAAATGATATTGGCGAGGTCGGTTTCGGACGCCTTGGCGACCACATCGGCCGCGGTCGGCCCGTCCTGGCCCATCCGCATGTCGAGCGGGCCGTTGAGGCGGAACGAGAAGCCGCGCTCCGACTGGTCGAGTTGCATGGATGAGACGCCGACATCCATCACCACGCCATCGACGGAGGTGATGCCCTGTGACGCGCAGACATCCGCCAAATTGGAAAAACGATCCTCGACCAGCGTCAGCCGCCCGCCCGAGGAGTCCACGAGATCGAAGCCGCCGGCGATTGCGGTGCGATCGCGATCGATGCCGATCACGCGGGTGCCGGGAACTTTCAGGATCGCGCGGCTGTAACCGCCGGCTCCGAACGTCGCGTCCACGTAAACGCCTCCGTCGCGCGGCGCGAGCGCCTCAACCGCTTCGCGGCCGAGAACCGGAACGTGGCGTACAGGTGCATCGTCGGGCGACATTTCAAACGCCTGCCGGTGAAAGACGGCCGCATGCCGGCCGGAATATCCGGGCCGATCCGCGAGATCGCGGCCGTACAGCCCCAGATTGGCCCTTTCCGGCATCCAGATCGACCTGAACGCGGAGGCGCTGGCGATGACCCGCCTTAAATTCGAGGTTCCGCATGGGATTTTCTGGCCAGCCATCGAGCTTTTCGCGGGGCTTTTTGCGCATTTAAGGACCACAGCCGCACCCTTCTGGCGCGACTCTCCACCCTTCATTGGCGGCAGTTATCGTTAAGGAATGGTTGACGCAGAGGATTGCCTTTGAAGAAGGTGTTTTCCCGGCGCCGGCGAGCAACCCGGCCATGCGCAATGTTCTGGGGGCTATGGAACCGGCCCCGATTGCGCCGGGTGTGCATTACCCTATCACTAGCCGACTACCGCCCTTCTCTCGCCCCGTTTTGAGTACCTCTATGCCGCGAGGATCGTTTGAGTCTGCTGGATTTGGTTCGAAGCGTCAGCGTCCCGATTGTTCACCTGGGGGAGCCTGCTGAAATGCCGAACTTCGTGCCGGATTCGTCTGTCGTCTCGAATGTCACGCCATCGCCGAACTACGGCGACCGCAAGGGCGTGCTATCGCCGAACATGATCGTGCTGCACTACACCGGGATGGCCGATGCCGCGAGCGCGATCGTCCGGCTGTGCACGACGGGGACCGAGGTCTCCGCTCATTATGTCGTGCTCGAGGACGGCAACATCGTGCAGTGCGTGCGCGAATCGGATCGCGCATGGCATGCGGGCGCGTCGTCATGGGGCAACGAAACCGACATCAATTCCCTTTCGATCGGGATCGAGATCGTCAATCCCGGTCACGACCTTGGCTACACCGATTTCCCGCTGCGGCAGACCGCGGCGGTGATCGCCCTGTGCAAAGGCATCATGATCCGCCGCGATATTCCGAAGCATCGCATTCTCGGACATTCGGACGTCGCGCCGGGCCGCAAGAAGGATCCCGGCGAGAAATTTCCGTGGCGGCTGCTGGCGGATTCCGGCGTCGGCCTCTGGGTCGAACCCGCCCCGATCGTCCGCGGCGTGCAGACCATGCTCGGACAATCCGGCGACGACGTTCTCGCCCTGCAAAAGCTGTTGGCGAGCTTCGGTTACGGCGTGCCGCTGAACGGACTCTATGACGCCGCCACCATGGATGTTGTTACAGCTTTCCAGCGGCACTTCCGGCCGGAGCGGATCGACGGCATCGCCGATCAGTCAACATTGACCACATTGAACGATCTGCTCGCGCTCATGCCGAAAGAAGCGCTTGTGAGCTGAGCGGCGGCCCTAGTTCAGTTCAGAGAGGCGCCGAAGATATAGACGCCGCAACGGTTCGAGACTGGTCGCCTCAAGTGCCTGCATATAGGAAGCGCGCGCTTCGTCGACACGTTTCAGCCGCCGCAACAAGTCCGCACGGACAGCGGGCAGCAGGCCGTAGCCGTCGAGTTCACCACGCGCGGCAAGCGTGTCGACCAGCACCAGCGCCTTGGCCGGTCCATCGACCATCGATATGGCCGCGGCGTGGTTGAGCGCGACCACCGGTGAAGGCGCAATCCGCACCAGCACTTCATAGAGCCCTGCGATCTGCGGCCAGTCGGTTTCGGCAAAACTCGGCGCGCGCGCGTGAAGCGCCGCAATGGCAGCCTGCACGACATAAGGATCAGGACGGCCCGGCGACGACAGCGATTCCTCGACCAGCCGCAGCCCTTCCGCAATCTGGACATGATCCCACAGCGTGCGATCCTGATGCTCCAGCAGCACGATATCGCCCTCTGCCGTCTCGCGGCTGGTACGCCGCGCGTCGTGCAGAAGCGTCAGCGCGAGCAGGCCATGAATCTCGCTTCGCCCCGGCATCAAGACGTCGAGCAGACGACAGAGCCGTATCGCTTCCCGCGCGAGGTCAGGCCGCATCAGCTTCTCGCCTGCGGTCGCGGCATAGCCTTCGTCGAAAACAAGATAAACCACGGTGAGCACGCCGCGCAGCCGCGCGCCCAGCGCATCGTGCTGCGGCACTTCATAGGGAATTCCGGCGAGGCGAATCTTCTGTTTCGCGCGGGTCAGGCGCTGCGCCATCGCGTCCTCGTTAACAAGAAACGCGCGGGCGACTTCCCCCGTGGTTAGCCCGCAGATCGTGCGCAGAGTTAGCGCGACCTGCGTCTCGATAGCGAACGAAGGATGGCAGCAGGTGAAGATCAGCCGCAGCGCGTCGTCATCGACGGCGTCCGTCACACCATCGCCGTCCGCAACATCGGCTCCAAGCAGCTCCGTCTCCTGAACGATCTGGTTCTGCTTCGCACGAAACGCGGTCTCGCGGCGGATACGATCGACGGCCTTGTTGCGGCCGGTCGTGATAAGCCATGCCCGCGGATTTGAAGGTGCGCCGTCCATCGCCCAGCGTTCCAGCGCAGCCGCAAACGCTTCCTGCAATACGTCTTCAGCGAGATCGAAACTTCCGACGAGGCGGATCAGCGTCGCAAGCGCGCGACCCGCCTCGTTGCGGAATATGTTTTCGATGTCCGCGGTCTTCATCGCCTCGCCAATCAGAATCGGCACCGCCTGCTAGCTGTTGTACATGTAGATCGGCCGGACTTCGATCGAACCGACCCGGGCGCCCGGAATTCGGGCTGCAATCGCCAGCGCCGCGTCGATATCCTTCGCGTCGACGATGTAGTATCCGCCGAGCTGCTCGTGGGTTTCCGCAAACGGGCCGTCGGTGGTCAGGGTTTTTCCGTCACGCACGCGCACCGTGGTCGCCATCGACGTCGGGTGCAGCCGGTCGCCGCCCTTGAAGTTCCCGCTCTGGATAATGGATTGCGTGAACGCGCCGTATTCGTCGGTCATTGCCTTGGCTTCAGCCTCGCTCCGTTTGGCCTCATCTGCTTCGTTTCGATAGATCAGCAACAAATACTGCATGTGGGTCACTCCGTTTGACCGGCGCCATTCGCCGTAACCCTAGACGAACGGACCGAGGCCCGAACGACATCTTCAGCATAAATTATTTGAAAGGTCCGCCGCACCGCATTTGACTTGACGCGACTGCCGGGAACGCTCATGTCCTCATCTGTCAGTCGGCTGGACGGCCGCTCCGGCAAGGATCGAAAGGTCGCCGGGGAGGAAAGTCCGGGCTCCATCGACATACGGTGCCGGATAACACCCGGCGGGGGCGACCCCAGGGAAAGTGCCACAGAGAACGAACCGCCTTCACTCCGTGAAGGTAAGGGTGAAAAGGTGCGGTAAGAGCGCACCGCGTTTCTAGCAATAGAGACGGCATGGCAAACCCCACCGGGAGCAAAACCGAATAGGGACGGCACAGTGGAAAGTTCGCTCTCGGGCGATAACTCCGCGGGGCGATGTCAAGCCCGCTGTCCGGGTAGGTTGCTCGAGGCGCAACGCAACTTGCGTCCCAGAGGAATGGCCGTCACGTCTGCGTGGTGTGAACCATTCAGGCCCTACAGAACCCGGCTTACAGGCTGGCTGATATTGATCGCATGATCCCGATAGGATCATGCGAAAGAAGGAGGGGTTCGGCGGAATACGCCGGACCCCTCGCCAATTTTGGAACCAGGTTCCAGTTCCCTCAATTTTGAGCCTTCCGCGGACCCTTCATTTTACCGGGTGCGGATAAGAGTGGCGCCGGCCTCGATAACGGGGCTGCAGGAAGAATTGCGTCCGATGGCCATTTCACCGCTGCAACTGCTCCGGCCTCACCGGCTTCCGGATGGCATCTATGTCGAGATCATCAACGATCTCTTCAGTGCAACGCCGTCGATTGTCGTCTTCTTGCTGAGCCAGTGCGTGATCGGCGCGGCCATCTTCGCGCAAACGGGCGACCCCTACGTTCTGGCGCTGACGCTGATCGCTGTTGCTATCTCCATCGAACGCATCTGGATGATCCGCCGCTATCATCGCGCCGCCACCGGACGACCGCTGTCGCGCGACGCAGCCATGATCTGGGAGCGCCGGTTCGCGATCCGCAGCATCGCGACCGCTGTGACGGTCAGTGCGATGGGCGTTCGCTGCTTCATGCTCCCGGACCCGACCGTTCACATGCTGATCAGCGGAGTCATTTTCACCTATGCCGCAGGCACGGTGACACGCGTGGCGTATCGCCCGCGGCTGGCGCTGCTGAATATCTTCATTGTCGCCATTCCACCGAGCATCGCCTGCATATTGAACGGCGGCCTGATCTATATCTGCCTCGGGCTCATCACGCTCATGTTCCTGTTCGGCGCGTTCGATATCGTCAAGCATGCCTATGCGACGGCGGTCAGCCAATTGACCCTCAAGCGAAAGTTCGCGGGCCTCGCGCGACTCGACGCCCTCACCGGCCTCGCAAACCGGCTCGGCCTCGCCGAAAATCTCGAAACCATCATCGCGGATGCACAGCGCAACGGCTATGGCCTCGCCGTGCACAGCCTCGACCTCGACCGCTTCAAGGCGGCGAACGATCTTTATGGCCATCCAGCGGGCGACGCGATTCTCAGAGAGGTCGCACGGCGGCTGACACGCCTGACGCGCGCGAGCGATCTCCTGGTGCGGCTGGGTGGCGACGAATTTGTGCTGGTGCAGACCGGCGTCGCGGAGCGCGAACAGGCCACCGGACTGGCGTCACGCATCGTCGAGGACATCGGCAGCTTTTACAGCGTCAACGGCTACACCATCGAGATCGGCACCAGTGTCGGCATCGCGCTGCTGACAAGCGAGCCACTCACGCCGGACGAATTGCTCGCCCGCGCCGATCAGGCGCTCTATCAGGCCAAGCGAACGCGAAGCGGCTACGCCGTCTACACCGTCGCACCGCACCTTGTTCCTTCATTGAACGACGGCGACGATTTTCAGGACCACAACGCGATCGGCCGCAAAACGGTCAAACTGCGCTGATCCGCAGATCAGCCGATGCGCCGCGCGCCTTCCCGGAACAGTTCGGCGCTCTCCGGCGCGAACTGCATGGCGGTCAGAAAATCATCGACGCGGTATCCGGGAAATCGTTTGCGGATCACCGCCATATGGACCCGCGCCTCGTCAAGGCGGCCTGCCAGCGCGAGGCAATAGGCAGCAATCGCCAGAATATGCACGTGCGCATTGGGACGGGCGGCCGCCTTGACGCCCCACTCGGCGGCTTCGTCAAACTGCTTGAGCCGCACCAGCGCCATCGCCCGCGCGCCGAGCATGCCGAACAGCAACGGATCGAACGGACTCAGGTGACGCGAATGGTCGGAGAACCTGACGGCCGCGCTCGGATCGCCACCCTGCGAATGCACGAATGCGAGCGTGTAGTGGCCGAGGGCAAAGTTCGGACTGAGATCGATCGCCTGCTCCAGCTCGATCAGCGACTGGTCCTGATGGCCGCGCAGCCACAGTGCGCGGCCCATGGCCCAGTGCGCCCCGGGATCGCGGTCGTCGGCCATCAGGCTCTGCCCGGCAGCATCGAACGCGCGCTCCACCTCCGGCTCGCGCGAGGTCCACCCCTGAAACGCGTTCTGGAAATGCGTGAAGGACAAGCCGCCATATGCCCGCGAGAACGTGGGATCGAGATGCACCGCGGCCTGAAAAAACTGTTGAGCCCGCTCGTTGTCGGCCCTGTTGAATCGGTACATGTGCCACAGGCCGCGATGATAGGCCTCCCACGCATCCAGCGAGTTGGGCGGCTTCAGCATCGCGCGGTTGCGCTCGATCATCTCGATCTCGTTGGCGATGGACGCGACAATCCGGTCACCGATTTCGCCAAGGACAAGGAAGGCGTCGTCCACCTTCTGATCGAAGACTTCTGCCCAGACCACGCGGGCGGTGCGGGTCTCGGCCAGCTCGACCGTAACGGCGAGGCGATTGTCCCGGCGCTGCAACGATCCGCTGACGACATAGTCCACGTTGAGCATGCGGCCGGCTTCCTCCGGCCCGACGTGCCGCTCGTTCAGGGCGAAGACGGAGCCCTGCGCAATGACAAAAAGACTTCGCAGCTTCGCGAGCCTTGTAATCAGGTCGTGGGCGAGGCCACCGGCAGGTCCTCCGGGAGTGATCGGCGCCTCAGCGCTCCGTTCGAGAAACGGCATCACGGCGATGGACGCACGGCGAGGTGATGTGATGATGCTCTCGGCAGGTGTCACACCAGCCCCAGCTGACACGACAACCGCCGGCTCAACCGCCTGAACGTGAAGCATCGGCAATTCTCCATGCGCACGCGCAGCGCGCCACGCCTCCCGGATCGGCGCACAGTCGAGACCTTCGGCTTCAAACAGCCGCGCTGTCGCCGACAGATGGTCTTCCCCTTCACGAATCCGGCCACGGCGGGCGAACGCGCTCAGGAGATTTTCATGAACCCGCAGATCGAACGGCGCGAGCTCCAGCCATTTCTCGAGATATCCGAACACGTCATCACCGGCTTCGCTTTCAACGAGCCGTTCAAGCAAAGCGGCGTGGCGGCTGCGAAACTGGCGGCGCTGCGCGGTGAGCCAGGCATTGAACGCGGGGTTTCGGTCAATCTCGAAGCCATCGAGAAATTCACCATGGCACAGGGACAACAGCGACCGCAGCCGCTCAGGCCGCAGCGTCTCCAGTCCCTCCTGTGTCGCCCGTGTGATCTCGACCGCGTCGATGAGACAATCCGTCAGATCGAACGTGACAGTATCTCCATCGGTCACAACGCGCGGCCGATCCGGCTGGTCAACCACGCCACGCAGTTTGCTGAGACACCAGCGCAGCTCGCCGCGCGGATCGTTCGGGACGTCCCACAGCAATTCGCAAAGCTGGCTTCGCGGCACAGCATGCGGAGCCAGCGCCAGATAGGCGAGAAGCGCGCGCACCTTGCGCGACGCCGGCAACTTCAGCGCAGCGCCGTTTCGGGAAATCGTCAGGGCGCCAAGCAATTGCACCTGCAGCGACAAATCACCGCGGCCGGCGCGCCCCAATTCCACGTGCTTTTCCACGCCGGCTACCACGCTCGTCTCCATGTGCGGCCGCTACGGTATGTCGAGGAAATGGCGCAGATGGCCGGATCCAATGCTTGCTCCGCTCGCGGGGCTATCCCAGGACAATCGGAGAAGAACCATGCTGACTTCCGTCGATACCGTTAGCAAGCCAGCGATCGACTTTACGGCGGTCAAGGCCCGCCAGCAAGGAGCCTGGTCGTCCGGCGACTACGCCGTTGTCGGCACCACTCTACAGATCGTCGGCGAGCAGTTGTGTGAAGCACTCGACATACGCGCAGGGCAAACGGTGCTTGATGTCGCAGCCGGGAACGGCAACGCGTCGCTTGCCGCTGCGCGCCGCTGGTGCGACGTCACCTCGACCGACTATGTGGCCGCGCTGCTCGAGCGCGCCAGGGAGCGGGCAGCGGCCGATCGGCTCAACCTCACGATCCGTGAGGCCGATGCGGAGGCCTTGCCGTTTCCCGATGACAGCTTCGACGTGGTGGTCTCGACCTTTGGGGTGATGTTCACTCCGAACCATGACCTCGCCGCGAGCGAACTGGTTCGCGTCTGCAAGCCGGGCGGCAAGATCGGCCTCGCGAACTGGACACCCGATGGCTTCATCGGCCAGTTGTTCAAGACCATCGGCAAGCACGTTCCCCCGCCTGCGGGTGTGAAGTCCCCCGCCCTGTGGGGCACGCGGGAGCGGATCAAGGAGATGTTCGAACCGCACGCGTCGTCGATCGTGACCGCACAGCGGAATTTCGTTTTCCGTTATCGCTCGGCGGACCATTGGCTGGAGATCTTCAGGACCTACTACGGGCCTGTGCTCAAGGCGTTCGCGGCACTCGAGGGGACGGCGCAATCGGCTCTCGAGCGCGATATCAGAGCGCTTCTCGCCCAGTTCAATCGCTCGGGAGATCACACCGTGGTCGTGCCCAGCGAATACCTCGAGATCGTCATCAACAAGCGCTGAAAAAGGGGGCGGGCTGCGAAGCTTTCACGTGATCGGCAGCCCGTCTCGTCGCCCCGTGCGACATAACTGATGTCAGGAAACCAGATGATAGCCGAACAGCTCATTGACGATATTGACTATGACGAAAGCGGCGATGGACCGACTGTCGTGTTCGTGCCTGGATCGTGCAGCACCGGCGCCGCCTGGCGGCCGGTGATCTCCGCACTGAACGGCCATTTTCACTGTGTGACCACGAGCCTGCTCGGCTATGGCGGAACCACTGAGCGCCGCACCACACGCGATCCTTCGATCTCTCATGAGGCCGAAGTGATCGAAGCCGTCATCCGGCGGACGGGCGGCCCGGTTCACCTGGTCGGTCATTCGTTTGGCGGCCTCGCATCACTTGCTGTCGCGCTCCGCGGAAAGGTGCCGCTCCAGAGCCTGACGATCATGGAGGCTCCGGCGGTCAACATCCTGCGCGAAATCGGGGATTACCGGCACTACCGCACGTTCCGGGAAATGTCCGATGCCTATTTCGCCGCCTTTCGCGGCGGAGACAGGGAAGCGATTTCGGCAGTGATCGACTTCTATGGTGGGCCCGGCACCTTCGCATCATGGCCATCGCGTGTCCGCGCATATGCAACGGAGACAACGCACGTCAACATTCTCGATTGGGCGAGCGCATATGCTTTCCCGTTATTTCCGTCGGAGCTTGCCGGTGTCGACATCCCCGTCATGGTCCTGCGAGGCGGAGAAAGCCATCCGGCCGTGAAGCGCGCCAACGAACTGCTGAGCATTTACATCAAGGGCGCATCGCTCGTGACGACCGAAGGCGCGTCGCATTTCATGATCCTGACTCACGCCGAGGACTCTGCGCGCGCGATTGCCGACCACGTCACCCGCGTTGAAAGGCGTTGCGTGTTCGACGGCTGCGCCGCGGGGTGACGAAGCCGGAACCTTTCGATTCCGGCTTCGCGTTCTTGTGGGACAAGGCCTTACTCGGCCGCCGACATGCGGTCGAGTTCAAGCACCTGCCGCTCGAACAGCGAACGGTAGATGCCGCCGGGACGCCTGGCGAGCGATGCATGCGTCCCCTCTTCCGCGATCCGGCCCCGGTCGAACACGAGGATGCGGTCGAGGCTGCGCACGGTCGACAGACGATGCGCGATCACGATCGCGGTACGGCCCTGGATCAGGCGGTCCATCGCCTCCTGAATCAAGGCTTCCGATCCCGAGTCGAGACTTGACGTGGCCTCGTCCAGGATCAGGATCGGCGCGTCCGCGAGGAAGGCACGCGCCAGCGCCACACGCTGACGTTCGCCCCCCGACAGTTTCACGCCGCGCTCGCCCACCAGCGTTTCGTAGCGCTTCGGCAGCCGCATGATGAAGTCATGCGCATTGGCAAGACGCGCCGCTTCCTCGATCTGCGCCATGCTCGCGCCCGGCCGCCCGTAGGCGATGTTTTCCGCGAGCGAGCGATGGAACAGGGTCGGCTCCTGCTGCACGATGGCGATCTGGCTGCGCAGCGACTGCTGCGTAGCCTTCGCGACATCCTGACCGTCGATCAGGATGCGGCCGCCGGTTGCGTCGTACAGCCGCTGCACCAGCTTGACGAAGGTCGTCTTGCCGGAGCCGGAGCGGCCGACCAGACCGACGCGCTCGCCGGGCCTGATGCTGACCGCAAGCCGGTCGTACAGCGGCGTGTCGTGTCCGCGATAGTGGAACGTCACATCGTCGAACACGATGCCGCCGCCAGCGACCTTGATCGGCCTCGCGTCGGGCGCATCGGCAATGCCGATCACCTCGTCGTGCATCGCCACCAGTTCCTCCATGTCGTTCACCGAACGCTGGAGATGGCTGATGTGCTGGCCGATGTCGCCGAGATAACCGTGAATGACGAAGTAGGTCGTCACCACATAGGCCACCTCACCCGGCGAGGCCCGCCCCGCGGCCCACAGCAGAAGCACGCCGCCGATCACGGTCACGCTCATCAGGACCAGCACGGCATGCTGCGCCGTGCCGACATAGGTGTAGCGCGACCATGTCCGGGTCGCGCGGCGACGCCACTTGCCGAGCACGCCACCGAGACGCTCGTCCTCCCGTGCTTCCGCACCGAACGACTTCACCACCGCATTGCAGGTCAGCGCATCCGCCAGCGTGCCGCCCACTTTTGTGTCGAGCGCGTTGGACAGTTGCGCCGCCGGTGCGATGTAGTTCGTGGTCAGCGCAACCGTCATGCCGACATAGATCACCGTCATCAGGGCGATCACGGCACCCAGCACCGGCCAGTGCCAGCCGACAAGGATGGTCGAGCCGAGCAGCACCACCAGCGACGGGATCAGCGCCATCAGGATGGTGTCGTTCAGCAGGTCGAGCGCCCACATGCCGCGCGTAATCTTGCGCACGGTCGAACCGGCAAAGCTGTTGGCATGCCAGTCGGTCGAGAAGCGCTGGATGCGCACGAAGGCATTCTGCGCCACATCCGACATGATGCGCAGCGTGAACGGAATGATCGCCTTCAAACCGATGAAGCGCGTAATCATCGCCGCAAGGCCGAGTGCGACGATGGCACCGAAGGCAATCATCGCGCCGCGCTTTGCGGCAGCCGGATCGGTCAGCGCGATGGCGTCCACCAGCTTTCCGGCGAACAGCGGCATGAACACATCCGCCGCCGCTGCGGCGATCAGGCCACCGGCAACCACGGAGAGGCGCACCGGCTGATGAGTCCAGTGGCGGAAGACGAACGGAAGCACCGCGCGTAAGGCGGACTTTTTATTACGAGACAGAGTCATGGCATATTTCGGCTGCGCGGGCGCAAGCCGACTCCAGAAATTTTGGACGACGCAGCGGCAACCCGCGCGCAATCGTCACGTGTCAAGAAACAGGTTATGGAAGCTGGTCAGCAGGATCCGCGACAACGCGAACCGGACGACCTCGGACAGGCCATCGGAAAACCGACGGCAGCCGGCAACCTTGCGCGGAGGACCGCGGGGTTAACCGATGGGGTATCCGGACGCCGAGGCGCGAATGCGCATGACTCGCGGGGTCGCGATAAACGCAAACTTCAAATCCATGCGATCCTCCCGTGTTCGAGTCATGCAGACTTACGTTGCGTAAGCCGCTGATGATGTTTTGGGCAATAATTGCGGCAAATTTTGTACCGGCCGTTTAAAATCCGGCAATGTCGGCGCGGCGACACGCCGCACATGCTCACGCCTTGACGAAATACGGGATGCGCAAGTTCGTAAATGGCCTGAATTCCGCGGTGACGTTATCGCCGATGCTCAAATCAATGTCGCCATGCGCCATCATGCGAAAGCCTTCCGCCATATCGACCAGCAGGATCGCATACGGCACATGAGCTTTCGCATCCGGCGTTGCCGCACGGCGCACCACCGTCGCGGCATAGACCACACCGTTCCCGCTCGCCTTGTGGACATGCGGCGAAGCATTTCCGCAGGACGGACAGAATGCGCGGCGGAAATACCAGAGATGACGGCACGCGCCGCACAACTGATAAAGAATCGCATCGGCGCCGTCGGTCCAGCCCCTGAGTTCTGTCGCCTCGCTCATCGCACCCGCTCCAGAAACATGCTGACATGGGATGACATCACGCCGCCGTCGCCGTGCAGCAGCGCCAGCGAGGCGTCGCGCACCTGCCGTGGTCCTGCCCGTCCCGTCATCTGCAACTGCGTCTCGACCAGATGCGCCATCGCACCGCCGCAGCCGCAGTGACCGTAACTCAACAGTCCGCCATGGGTATTGAGCGGCAGCGCGCCCTTGACGCCGAAATCGCCGTTGCGCGCACGCGCGGCGGACTCGCCGCGTTGCGCGAGGCCGAGCTCCTCGATCAGGATCGCCAGCGTGATGGTGAAGCTGTCATAGATCCCGGCATACTTGATGCTGCGCGGATCCAAGCCTGCCTTTGCCTGCGCCCGCTTCAGCGCAACCGCTGCACCGACATCGGACAACGATTTCGCCGCCGTGACGTGCTGATGCAGATGCGCCTGCCCGCAACCCATGATGCGGACATGACGATCGCCGGTCGGCTCGCGGCTGACGATAAAGGCCGCGCCGCCGTCCGACACCGGGCAGCAATCGAGCAGCTTGAGCGGCGAGGAAATCTCGCGTGACGCCATCACATCGGCCACCGTAATCGAATCATGAAACTGCGCGCCGGGATGCTGCATGGCGTGATTGCGCATCAGCACCGCGAACTCCGCCATGTCCTCCTGCGTCAGGCCGTAGTCGTGCATGTAACGCGAGGCGAGCAATCCATAATAGGCCGGGATGGTCGGACCGAGCGGCACTTCGTAGTCAGGATGGCCGACCTGAGCCAGCGTGCTCATCGCCGAGTCGCGCGCCTGTCCGGTGAGACGGTTCTCGCCGGCGACGACGAGAATGGTTTTGGCGACTCCCGCCTCGACCAGTTCATGCGCCAGCATCGCCATCGCAAGCCCGGTCGCGCCGCCGACCTGAATCGCATGCGCATAGGACGGCTGCACACCGAAGTGTTCGGCGAACACGGTTGCCAGCATCAGGTGCGGCATGGTGGTGGAGTACCCGGTCAACAGACCGTCGATGTTCGCACGCCTGAGGCCGGCATCCGACAGCGCGGCCTCAGCCGCTTCGGTCATCAGATCGAGCGTCGAGCGGCCTTCGTGTTTTCCGAAAGACGTCAATCCGACGCCGCTGATGAAGCTCATGTGTCCGCGCTTGCCTTTGCCATGTCCGTGACTGATGTGCCATGGCCACAGCCGGACTTCAATGCGCGTCCGGCGGCGGGCCCATCATGTTCGGCTTCTTGACGAAGAACACCAGCACGCTGAGCGCCAGATAGAAGCATGTGAGGATGAAGAAGGCGTCGCCGAAGCTCATGACCACCGCCTGCCGGTGCACAATCTGCGACAGTTGCTTCAGCGCCATCAGCGAGGCGTTGCCCGCGCCCTGGAATTTTTGGGTCAGCATGTTGAGCGTCTCGACCGCCATCGAATTGCCCCAGGTGACCCGGTCATGCAGCCGCGAGATATGCAGATCGGTCCGGTGATCGAGCACCGTATTGATGACGGCTAGTCCGACAGCACCGCCGAGATTGCGCGTCAGATTGAACAGACCGGAGGCGTTCTTCAACCGCGCGGGCGCCAGCGTGCCGAGCGCGATATTGTTGACCGGCACCATCGCCATCATGATGCCGACGCCGCGCAGGATCTGCGGCACCAGCAGTTCATAGAAATCGTAATCGCGGGTGATGCCGGTCATCATCCAGGAGCTGATTGCGAAAATAACCAGCCCGGCGGCGATCATCAGGCGCAGATCGACCTTGGTCATCAGCCGCCCGATAATCGGCGCACTGACGAACATTGCCGCACCCGAAACAAACATCGTCTCGCCGATCATCAGCGCGCTGTAGCCGCGCACTTCGGCGAGATAGCGCGGATAGATGTAGGTCAGGCCATAAAGTCCGATGCCCACGCAGAACGAGAACATGCAGCCAAGCGCGAAGTTGCGGTCGGTGAAGGCGCGGATATCGACGATCGGCTCTTTCTGCGTCAGCGCGCGATAGAAGAAGACCACGGCGGACACAACGCAAACGATCGCAAAGAAGAAGATCGACTCATCCTGCAGCCAGTCGTTGCGAGGCCCCTCTTCCAGCACGTATTCGAGCGAACCGAGGAAGCCGGCCATCGAGATCAGGCCCCACCAATCGAAATGCTCGAGCAGCGCAAAGTTCGGCTTGTCGAAATCCACCAGCGCCAAAACGCCGATGGTGATGCCGATGCCGGGCACGACATTGATGAAGAACAGCCAGTGCCACGACATCAGGTCGGTGATGTAGCCGCCGACAGTCGGCCCGATAGTGGGCGCCAGCGTCGCGACCAGACCGATGATCGGACCGACGATATGAAACTTGCTGCGCGGAAATACCGTGTAAGCCGACGCAAACACGGTCGGAATCATGCCCGCGCCGACGAAGCCCTGGATCGCGCGCCACAGGATCATCTGTTCGATGGTCGAGGTCAGGCCGCACATGAAGCTCGCAAAGGTGAAACCCGCGGCGGAAATCGCGAACAGCAGTCGCGTGCCGAACGCCCGCGAGAGGAATCCCGACAGCGGGATCGCGATAACTTCGGCGATCAGGTACGAAGTCTGCACCCATGCGACTTCACTGGTGCTGGCCGACAGGCCGGCCTGGATTTCATTCAACGATGCCGAGACGATCTGGATGTCCAGGATCGACATGAACATCCCGAACACCATGATGAGGAACGCGATCAGCCGGCGGGTGCTGATCGTTTCCGCAGGAGCCGGCGCGGCCGGGGCGCCGTTCATGGTTGGTGATGCGGTGTTTGACGCCATCACTCTTTCCTTGAGGCCCGCGATGCGGAACCTCGCACGCGGTTATCGTGCGGTGATCGGATCGACGTGGTCCGGATTTGGCTTGGTGTTCACCGTGGTGATCACCGACATACCGGGCCGCAGAAGGTTTTCACGCGCCACCGAGAACGGCACGCGGATGCGAACCGGCACACGCTGAACCACCTTGGTGAAATTGCCGGTGGCATTGTCCGGCGGCAGCAGCGTGAACACCGAGCCTGAGGCAGGCGCGAGGCTGTCGACAACGCCCTTGATGGTGCGTCCGGACACCGCGTCGACAGTGATCGACACCGGCTGTCCCGGCTTCAGGCGGCCAAGCTGCGTTTCCTTGTAGTTGGCATCGATGTAGACGTCATCGATCGGCACGACATTGGCGAGCCGCTGTCCCGGCTGCACATAATCGCCGACATTGACGATGCGGTTGGAGAAAATACCGTCGACCGGCGCGCGCACAATGGTGAACGACAGATCGCGCACGGCTTTCGCAAGCGCCGCGCGCAGCTCCTGCAACTGGCCCTCGGCTTCGGCCTTCTGCGACTTGATGACATCGACCTGCGTTTCCGCAGCCTCTAGCGTGGCCCGTGCAGCCTGCACGGCGGCGACGGCCTGATCGCGTCCGGCCTGCGAGACGTCGAAGGTCGCCTTCGAGGCGAAGCCCTTCGTGCTCAGCGATTCCTGACGTTCGAAATCAGATTGTGCGCGCTTGATCCCGGCCTCGGCGGAAACCAGTTGCGCCTTTGCCTGATCGACCTGGCTTTGCTGCGCCGCGACCTGCCGTCTGATACGTTCGATGGTGGCTTCCTGGGTCGCGACCTTGGCGCGCGCACTTTCGACGGCGAGCTGATAGTCACCGTCATCAATCGTGAAAACGACATTGCCGGCGCCGACACGCGCATTGTCGCCGACCATCACCTTCGAGATGTGCCCGGCGATCTTCGCGCCCATGGTGGAGTTGTTGGCGCGGACATAGGCGTCGTCGGTGGTCACCATGTAACGGCCGACGACCATGTAGTGATAACCGAAATAGATGCCGGCGAGCGCAGCAACCGCGCCGACGCCGACCAGAACGCGTTTGCGTGTTTTGGATTTGGGTTTCGCGGATTGCCCGATGGGATCATCCGATCCGTCCGCCGCCGGCGCTTCCGCCGGTTGCTCCGCAGGGCGCGAACGCTGCTCGATCTCCGCCACCGGAACGGCGCGCGATGCATCGGTGTCAGATGCGTCAGGCTCAGGGTGAACGACCCTTGCAACCTGGTCTCGGGCAGGCACGGCCATCACGGCCTCCTTAAATTTTCAAACTCAAACGCATGCGGCAAACCTCGGGCGCCGCTGACAGCACCCAGCCTGCGACAAAATTATCATTGACCGAACGGTTCGGTCAATTGTAAATTTGAATCGATACTTGGATACCTCGATCCGGGTTCCCGCATCCTTTCCGGCGGCGCGATCCACAGCGAAACGAAAGAACAGACTAAACGAATGGTTTCACAGACCCATCTCACGGTCGCCTCCGGTGACGAGGACAGCGCGAAACGCCATCAGATCATGGATGGTGCGCGGCGTGTTTTCATGGATCTGGGTTTCGACGGCGCCAGCATGAACGAGATCGCGCGGGCCGCCGGCGTTTCCAAGGGAACGCTCTATGTCTACTTCAACGACAAGAATCGGCTGTTCGAGGCCATCGTCGAGCAGGAAAGCCTCGATCATGGCAAGAAGGCGTTCAATTTCGACCCCACGCTGGATGCCGAAACCAGCCTGAAAGCATTCGGCCGCGCTTACATCGAAATCATCTGCCGGCCCGATGGTGGCTCAGCGGTCCGAACCGTAATGGCCATCGCGGAACGGATGCCCGATGTCGGCCGCCGCTTTTACGACCATGTCATCGCGCACACGATGCGGCTCCTCGCGGACTATCTCGGAGCACGGGTCAAGGCAAAGGAACTCGCAATCGACGACTGCTATCTGGCCGCCGCCCAATTCATCATGATGTGCCAGGCGACGCTGTTTCAGCCTTACGTCTTTCAGGTCAAGCCAGCCCCGACCAAAGAGCAGATCGCAACGGTGGTCGACAGCGCGACGCGGGTTTTCCTTGCCGCTTACCGCGCCCGCCAGAAATAATCAGCGCTCCCGGACGCGGGATTCGTCTTCGATCGAGTCGCGATCTTCCTTCGACAGCGGACCACGCGCGAACATCCGCTTCACACGCTGCCCGATCGAACCGGTAACGCCGCCATCGCGCAGCGCATAACCGCGCGGCGCGGCGCGCTGGGCGATCTCCTCGCCGGACACCGCCGCCGGCTGGCAGATGATGCGCCCGCTCGCGCGGCGCATCAGATCGACGTGAATATGATCGTAGTGATAGACGTTCGATCCCGGCGCCAGCACGGTGTTGAACGTCTGACATGCGGCGGCCTGCACGTCGCGCAGGAAGCCCTGCTCTTCGGGCAATCCCTTCCAGCCATCCTTGACCGAGATGCGCCGGCCGTCCGCCAGCGTGAACGAGGCGATGTCGAGCGCGTTGCCGAACGCGTGCTCTGAAATATGCGCGCGCGAGTTGCCGTTCATGCCGCGGCATGAGTAGGCCGAAATCTGCTTGATCTCCGCGACCGGCGAGCCGAACCAGCGCTGGGCGGCTGGCTGAACCGCGTCCGCCAACCAGCGGTCGAGCGCGGATACGATCGGGCACGCCAGCGTCGCAGCCGGCTTCACGGCGACCGCGCCGAACCTGTTCACCGGCGAGCCCTGCGATGGGCCGAGGCGCGGCGGTGTGTATGGCTGGCTCGCGGGCGGATAAGGCTGCGCCGCATAGGGCGCACGGTTTTGCGGGCGGCTGATGGTCGGCGACGCCGAGTCAGGCCCCGTGGCCAGATCTTCCTCGTCAGGCGGCTCTGTTCCCGGCGCATTCAATCGCATCGGCGCCCCGGCCTGCTCTGGATACGACGGCGAACGCGCTGCCGGATACGGCTGCTGCGATGGGTAAGATGATGGATATGATGGCGGCTGCGACGACGAATAAGACGGCTGATAGGACGGAGGCTGCGGTTGCGATGCCGGCCAGCGCGGCTGATTGCCGATGCTGCCGGGCGGACGCAGCTCATCGGCGTAACCGAGGCTGCTCATCGGCTCGCCGAGTGCCGCCACTTTCAGCGGGAATTCAGCACCGCACGCGCCAGGGCCGGAAATCGGATCGATGCGGACGAGATCGGCAGTCTCCTTGACCGCACCGGATTTCAGGCACGCCTTCTCCGCCTCAGCCCGCCAGGGTTCGCGTTCGGCGGTCATGAAACCGCGGCCGCAACCCGCCAGCGCAACAAGGACAAGGGAGCCGACGACGAACCAACTCACTCCACGCGTCATCCGCGCAAGTTCACCGAAGATAATTAAGGACTCTTCAACGCATTGTTATTCAAGGTTTTTTAACCATGTTGACGCGCCCGGCCGGTGATCCGTCAGCAGGTCTGACTTTTTTGAATGGGGAACGTCTTGGTAGCGTCCGCGTTACATGACCCAGCGTTGAGCCAAGGGAGATTCCCCATGACCATCGTCGGACCTCTGAGCGTCGTTGCAGCGTATGCGTCGTTTATTCTGGTCGGCGCGATCGTGCTGGGCATGTTCTAGAGATATTGTCCGCCAAGCGGATCATCAGATTGAGTGACGCGGTCCACCCTTGATCGCTCACAGGAATCTGCAATCATGGTTCCATGATTTTCCGTCAGCTCTTCGACAGCGTTTCCAGCACCTACACCTATCTTCTTGCGAGCCGCCGCGGCGGCGAAGCACTGATCATCGATCCGGTGCTGGAAAAGGTCGACCGCTACATCCAGCTTCTGCACGACCTCGATCTCAAGCTGATCAAGGCGGTTGATACTCATATTCACGCCGATCACATCACCGGCCTCGGCGCACTGCGCGACAAAACCCATTGCATCACCGTGATGGGCGAGCAGAGTGGTGTCGATGTCGTCTCGATGCGCGTGTCCGACGGCGACAAGATCGACATCGAGGGCCTCAGCCTCGATGTGCTTTACACGCCGGGCCACACCGATGATTCCTACAGCTTCATCCTGCCCGATCGCGTTTTCACCGGCGACACGCTGCTCATTCGCGGCACCGGACGCACCGATTTCCAGAACGGCGACCCCCGCGCACAGTATGAATCGATCTTCGGCCGGCTGCTGAAGCTGCCCGACCAGACGCTGATCTTTCCGGCGCACGACTACAAGGGCGACACGGTTTCGACCATCGGCGAGGAAAAAGCCTGTAACCCGCGGCTTCAGGTCAAGTCGATGGAGCAGTATGTCGACCTGATGAACAGCCTGCACCTGCCGAATCCGAAGATGATGGACGTGGCGGTGCCGGCCAACCTGCATATGGGTTTGGCGCAGGACGAAGTCGCGCGGCGCGGCTGGGCGCTGACAGCGTCGCAAGCCCAAGAAATCGCCGGCCGGCCCGACGTCGTGCTTATCGATCTGCGCGAACGGCGCGAGCGCGAAAAACACGGCGTGATTCCGGGCTCGCTGCATGCGCCCTACCCCGCCCTCGAAGATAATGTGAAACCGGGCGGTGTCCTTCACCAGCTCGGCACCATCACCAGCAATCAGTTGCTGTTCTATTGTGCGTTCGGCGAGCGCTCCGCGATGGCTGTGCAGGCCGCGCAGGAAGCCGGACTCACCACCGCCCGCCATATCCAGGGCGGCATCGAGGCCTGGCGCGTCGCCGGCGGCCGGATCGCGCCCGAGCGATGATGCGCGGGGTTTGAACCTCGACCTCTTTCGCATCACAATTGCAATGAAAAATCCGGCTGCCAGAGCGCGTGGCGTTGCATCGCCCTGCGAGGGCTGTCAAAAATGATGCCATTGTGCGGCCTTTCAGATTGCTCCTCGAGCAGGTGAATATCTTGATGCGCTCTGCCCTGCTCGTTGCATCGATGCTGTGCGGCCTCGCCGTTGCGCCCGCCCATGCAGAACAAATCATCCAGCTCGCACAGGCAACTCCCGCACAACCGGCGAGCCCCGCACCCGCACCGGCGGATTCGTCCGCACCGCCTGCGCAGGCGGGCCAGCCACCATCTGCCGATCAGCCTGCAACCGACACCGAAGAACCGGCGGGAAACGTCGCCACCCTGAAGGGCACTGCCACGGTCACCCGCAACGGCATGACCGGGCCCCTCAAACTGCAAGACGACATCTTCAAGGGCGACGTTCTTCAGACCGGCAAGAACTCGACACTCGGCGTGACGTTCAGCGACGATACCACGCTCAATCTCTCCGCCAGTTCACGCGTTGCCGTGGACAATTTCGTCTATCAGGAAGGGGCTAAGGACAACGCCGCGCTTCTCAATGTCACGCGCGGCACCATGGCCTTCGTCGCAGCCGCCGTCGCCAAGACCGGCGACATGAAAATCGAAACACCCACAGCAACGCTCGGCATTCGCGGCACGACCGGCGTCGTCGAAGTGCCCGAACGCGCAACTGCCACGGCAGCCAATGCCAGCAATGTGGGGATCAAGCTTTATCCCGACGCCGACGGCAAGGTCGGCCGCATCGAAGTCAGGGCGCGCGACGGCGCACCGCTCGGCATGCTGACACAGGCCGCGAGCGGATTCACCGTGCGCGGCACGATGGTGCCAGGCTTCGGCATGCGCATGTCGGCGATGCCGATGGTGATGTCCGCGCAGATGATCGCGCGCGATCGCGGCTTCATGCAGCGCGTTCACACCATGCAGGGCATCGGACGCAACATCGTCTTGCAGCAGCGCAATTTCCGCATGCAGAATCCGAATCGTCCGCCGGCTTTCGGACGGCCCGGCTTCAATCCGAACGCTCCGCAGCGCGGCGGGCTTAACCAGCCCGGCCAACGCCCCGGCCTGAACCAACCGGGCCAGCGTGGCGGCCTCAATCAGAATCAACCGGGCCTGAACAACAGGCCGGGACAGCCCAACCAGCCGGGACTACGCAATCAGCCGGGGCAGCCAAATCGTCCGGGCTTGAATCAACCCGGCCAGCCGGGACGACCGGGTCTGCAAAACCCGCCGGGGCAACGCGGCAATTTGCAGCCGGGCACCGGTCAGCCGGGACGGCCCGGCTTGCCGAACCAGGGCGGACTGCAGCGGCCGCCCGGTGCGCCACCAAATGGATTCCAGCGCACGCCCGGTGCGCCGGGTCAGCTCGGTTCTAGGCCACCGCTTCCGAACCAGCCGGGACTCGCACGGCCCGGCATTCAACAGCCCGGAGTGCCGGGCGGATTCCAGCGGCCGACGGCTTCGCCAAGCGCACCTGGATTGCAAGGCCCGGCAGGAATTCTCAACCGGCTCGGCGTGCCGAACCGTCTCGGCATTCCGCAGGTGCCCTCCGCGGTGCCGCGTCCGGGCCAGCCCGCAGTCCCTGCCTTGCAGAAAAAGCTGCCGCAAACACCAAAGGACAAGCCGCTTCCGAAAGAGTTGTTGCGGTAAGTCGATCCGGCCTCCTCTGATACGCGGGGTGGCGTGCGGTGGACGCGGGCTGTAGCATCGCTGTCGTGATGCTGCCGGAGTCGTTATGCGCTTGAAATTCATCCTGCTCGGGTTGGCGGTGCTTGTCGCATCGTTCGCCGCCAGTCTCTATGCGATGAACAAATTCTGGCCGGCTGAAGTTCAGAAGCCCGTGCTGACAAAACTGCCGCCGCTCCCGCCGGTCTCGCGCAATTCCGAAATCCTGACGCCGATTTCCATCTCGATCGCGGCGCTCCGCGATGGGCTCGATCGCGCCGCGCCGCGCAATGTCGGCGGCAAGGCGGAAAATCCGGTCAGCCAGATTCTCCAGAATGCCGACATCAACTGGACGGTGGCGCGCGGGCCGATTGCCGCCAGCGGCGTGCAGAACGCGCTGTCCCTGTCGACGCCACTCGATGGCAAGCTGACCGTGCTTGGCTCATTGTCCGCAGCAAGCGGCACCGCACTCGGCAACGCGCTGGGAAATGTTCTCGGCAGCAACGCCGTCAAGCAGCTCGGCAGCGTGAATATCAAACAGCTGAATGCCAATGCCGCGATCCACGGCAATGTCGCGATCACCTCGCGCCCTGAAGTCCTGCGGGAATGGCGGATCGATCCGAAGCTGACTGCGCAAGTCACGCTCGGCGAAAGCAGTCTCACCATCGCAGGCGCCAAGGTCGCGGTGCCCGCGCAGGTCAAGCCGATGATCGACAAGACGGTCAACGAGCAGATGGCACAGTTGCAGGCGCGGCTGCGCAACGACCGCTCGCTCGAACAGAATGCGCGGCGCGAATGGGCGAAACTCTGCCGCTCGATTCCGTTGCCACCGGCTGCAACCGGAATGCCGACGCTCTGGCTGGAGATGCGCCCGGTTCGTGCGATGGCCGCGCAGCCGCGTATCGATCCCAACTCGGTGAACTTCATGCTCGGCTTGCAGGCGGAGACGCGCGTTCTTCCGACCGAGACCAAACCGGATTGCCCCTTCCCCGCCAATCTCGACATCGTTCCGCCGCCCGATCGCGGCCGCGTTGCCATCGGCGTGCCGATCGATCTGCCCTTCACCGAGGTCAACAAGATCGTTGAAACGCAGTTGAAGGGCCGCACCTTCCCCGAGGACGGCAGCGGTTCGGTCGATGTCACGGTGAAAAGCGCAAGCGTCTCAGCCGCCGGTCAGCGGCTGCTGATATCGCTGCTCGTCAACGCGAAAGAGAAGAAAAGCTGGCTTGGCCTCGGCGGCGAAGCGACGATCCACATCTGGGGCCGTCCCGTCCTGGATCAGGCGCAGCAGATTCTGCGGCTGACCGATCTCGAACTCGCCGTCGAGTCCGATTCCGCTTTCGGCCTGTTAGGGGCCGCTGCGCGCCCGGCGATCCCTTATCTGCAACGCGCGCTCGAGCAGCGCGCCACCATCGATCTGAAAACATTCGCCGCCAACGCGCAGCAGAAGATTTCCGGGATCGTCGCAGACTTCCGCAAGAACGATGACGGCATTCGCGTCGAGGCATCGGTGTCGAGCGTGCGCCTCGGCAGCATTGCGTTCGACTCCAACACACTGCGCATCATCGCCGAAGCAGAAGGTTCGATCAGCGTCGCCGTGACATCGCTGCCGAACCTGCAGTGAACGCCGACGCATAGCTCGCCCGCGCATTCGCATAGCTGCAAGCCGCTCATATCAGTGCGTTAATTTCCGCGAGTTCCCGCGTTAATTCTTAGGACACGTTCTCTCCACATTTGCTCCGCATTGGAACCGCTCGCGCCCGTTGCCGTTGAGCCGGGCCAGCCGTCGCGCCGGCACAGATGCCCGCGCTGAACCCATCTCCAAGAATTCATCGCTGAGGATTTACATCATGAAACGAGTCCTGCTCGCCGCAGCCGCGGCGATGATGCTGATTCATCCCGCCAGCGCACAGCGCGCCAACTACGAATCGATGGTTGCGAGCCACGCTGCCGCAAACGGCGTTCCTGCGGAACTGGTGCATCGCGTGATCGTTCGCGAGAGCCGCTACAATCCGCGCGCTGTCAGCAAGGGCAATTACGGCATGATGCAGATCAAGCTCGCGACCGCGCGCAGCCTTGGCTACACCGGCACCGCGCAGGGCCTGCTCGATCCCGACACCAACCTCACCTACGCCGTGAAGTATCTCGCCGGCGCGTATCAGGCGGCGGGCGGCAATCACAACCGCGCGGTCTCCTATTATGCGGGCGGCTACTACTATGCAGCGAAGCGGCAGGGATTGTTACAACGGCAGGCGGCCAACGCCGCGCCGGAAGGCATCACACTGTTCGACGCGAACGCGCAGGAAATTCCGCGCAAGCATCGGCGTCATCGTCACTGACGCAAGGCCGCCTGACTAGAATGTAGAGCCGGCTTCAGTTAGAAGCCGGCTTTATTTCTGGCTCGGCCAAGTGGCGCGCCGATGGATCGCGCACATGCGCCACGACGTTGTCGTCGGCGAAAACCTTCTTCCAGCCATCGACATGATCGAACAGTTGCGCGGCCGGGGTTCGCCGCCACAGCAGCGTCGCGTCGATGCGTTGTGACTTGAGCATGTCGAACAGCACGTCCGGATTCTTCAGCATCATGGCGCGATCGAGATCGACCATGAAGCGTTCGCCGTACAGTTCGGTTCGCCCGTCAATCGCAACCGGCACTCCCGACCAGATCAAGTAGCCGCCGAAGTCATAATCGTTCAGCACCCGCGATACGCCACGATCCTTCAATGCGGCAACGGCCGGCGCAATACCGGACGGCGGCGTATATCGGCCGGTCGCTATCGCAAATGCTGTTATCGCGATAACCGGCACCAGCGCCGCCACTGCAACCATCGACCGTGGCCGTGTGCCATTCGTCGGCAGGATCGCCGCCTGTCCGAAACGCGCCGCCAGTGGCGCAGCCAGCACGATCGGCAGCAGTAACGCCAGCACCGCGGCATTGCGCACGCTCGCCAGCGCCATGTGAAGCAGCCCAAGCGTCAGCACGATACGCATCAAGGGGAGCTTCAATCCTTTGAACAGGATCGCCCCCAGCCCAAGCAGCAGAACGCCCTCGAAAGCGCCGAAGCGCGTGAAGTCGGCGGGCCGCCATTCGGTAATCATCGACAACGCCGCGCCGAGATTGAGAATGTTGCGGGCCGCGAGCAGCGAATTCCAGCCATAGGGCGTGATGCAACTCGCCGCCAGCGCGATCAAACCAAACACGAACCAGCGCATCAGCAACGGAGCGCGTGCAGGACGCTCTACGTTCATCAGGGCGTCGAGCGCAATCGCCCCGACCAGCACGAGACCGAAGACAAAACTGCCGTGAAGATTGGCCCAGAGGGTCATCAGCGGCAGCAGCCAGAGTGACGGCGCAACGCCGCGGTCGGCCGCTGCAATCAGGCCCGCAACCCAGGCCACCATCACCGGCATGGCGAGGGCGTGCGGCCGCACCAGAAAGTGCGGCGACGCAATCGCGACCGCGGCCATCAGAAGAACGAGGACAACGGATTTATCCAGACGCCGCGCGAGAAACCACGCAAGCAGCGCGAACGCGGTCGCGATCGATGCGGCCGTCAGGACGACGGGTCCGCCCCAGCCTGCGGTCGAGAAAGCGAGCGCGTAACAGGCCTGTGCCAGCCACTGCGTCGAGATCCAGGGCTGGCCCTGCATCGTGAAGGAAAAGATATCGGTTCGCGGAACGGCCCCGTTATCGAGAATCCACTGGCCGACCTTGATCTGCCAGAACGTGTCGGGATCGGCCAGCATGCGATCGCCCAGCGCGAGCAGTCCCGCGTAAACGCACACGCCTGTCACCAACGATAGCCACATTGCCGGAACGCCGCTGGCCTGCGTCGTCATCGCGCGGCGCCTTCCGGCGGCTTGACGTTGGGCTGGACGGTATGGCGCGCGGCCGCATCGCGGACATGGACGACCACATCGTCATCGGCGAACACCTTGCGCCAGCCATCGATCTGATCGAGCAGCTGCGCGCCCGGCGTCTTTTTGCGCAGCAGGGTCGCGTCGATCTTGTGGCGCTCCAGCAGGTCGAAGAAGCTTGCCGGATTGCGCAAGCCTCTTGCCGCACTGTGCTCGACCACAAATTTCTCGCCGTACAGTTCAGTCCGGCCATCAATGTACGGTGCGACACCCTGCGAGATCAGGTAACCGCCGAAATCATAATCGTTGAACACCCGCTGCACGTGATACTGCTTCAATGCCTGCACCGCCGCGACCGGCGACATGTTCGCTGCCGGGCGATATTGCCCCATGGCAAGCGCCGCCATGGTCATCCCGAGCATCAGCACCACCGTGAGCGCTGCCGCGAGTCCTGGAGACTGCGGAAAGGTCAGGCCGGCGTCGCTGCGTCCGCCGAACTGCGCGGCCAGCGGCGCGGCAACCACCATCGGCCCGAGAAGTGCAAACACGTCCGCGTTGCGGATATGCGCCAGCGCCATATACAGCAGGCCGACAAACAGCACCGTGCGCATCAAGGGCAGCTTCACACCCTTGAGAAACGCAAGCACGATGATCAGCAGCGCGCCCGCTTCCAGCGGGCCGAGGAAACTAAAATCGGCCGGGGCCCATTCGCGGATCAGGGTCAGCGCCTCGCCAAGATTGAGAATGGCGCGCGCCGCCAGCAGCGAATTCCAGCCATAGGGCGTGAGGCAACTCGCCGCGAGCGCGACGAGCCCGAACACGAACCAGCGCAGCAACAGCCGCAGCCGCGCGGATGCCTCGACATTCAGGACCGCATCCAGCGCGATCGGGCCGATCAGCATCAGGCCGAGAACGAAACCGCCATGCAGGTTCGCCCACAGCGTCATCAGCAAGACCAAGACGAACGGCGGCGCTTGCCGCCGCTCAGCGGCCGAGAGCAATCCGGCAACCCACGCTACCATCACCGGCAGCGCCAGAGCATGCGGCCGCGCGTAGAAATGTGGCAGTCCGATGAGGAACGAGACCGGAAGCAGGATCATCACCGGCGTGTCGCCGAAATAGCGAACCAGGAACCGCGTCAGCAGCATGTACGTCACGGCAATCGCCAGCGCCGTCAGCGCGACAAGCCCCGCCCAGCCGAACCATCCATGGACCTGGCTGAAGATCACCTGCGCCAGCCACTGCGTCGACATCCATGGCTGGCCCTGCATCGTGAACGAATACACATCTGTCACCGGCACCGTGCGGTGATCGACCATCCACTGCCCGACCGCGACCTGCCAGAATGTATCGGGATCGATCAGCAGCCGGTTGCCGGTGCTCAGCAGCACGGCATAGACGATAAGGCCGACCCATATCGGCAGCGTGCAGCGCTCCGCCGGTGCTGCGTCGATGGTCTGTGCGGTCATCGTGCCGCGCCTTCCGCTGGTTCTGTTTTTTCCATCTTGCGAACGTGAACGACGGCAATGCCGTCGGTATGGATGCGCTGCCAGTCATCGAGCCGGTCGAGAAGTCCGGCCGCGGGCGTCTCCGGCGTCAGCAGCGTCGCGTCGATCTTGTAGCTGTCGAGCAGGCCGAGAAATCCGCCGACGTCCCGGAGCGCGAGCGCGTCGAATGTCTTGACGAGAAACGGCGCGCCATAAAGTTCGCCGCGTCCGTCGAAGAAGGTCGGAATGCCCTGTGTGATAAGATAGCCGCCGAAGCCGGCGTTGTGGAGAATTCGCGATGCCTTGCGGGCCTTCAGCACATCGACCGCCGCAGCGGGGGTCTGGCTGACCATCGGTGAAAAGGTATGGCTCACGGCAAAGGCCGTGGTCGCCCCCACGACACCGAGAACAACAGCGACAACGCCAATCCAGCTTCTCGTCCGCGCAACAGCTTCAGCTCTTCCGAGTTGCGCAGCGAGCGGACCGGCGACCACCAGCGGCGTCAGCAGCGCGAACACCTCGATATTGCGATTGTGCGAAAGCGCCATGTGCAGCAGGCCGAGCACCAGCAGGATGCGGGGCGGCGACAGCACGATGCCGCGCCAGAGCGCACCGGCCACGGCGGCAAAGAGGCAAATCTCGAACACGCCGAGACTGCTGAAGTCGGCAGCCTGCCATTCGGCGATCAGCGGCATCGCGGGACCGAGATCGAGAATCTGGCGCGCGGCCAGCAGTGAATTCCAGCCGTAGGGCGTGATCCAGCTCGCCAGAAGCGCACCGATGCCGAATGCCGCCCATCGCAGCGTCAGCGAAAATCTCTGCGGCGATTGCGCGTTCCACAGCGCATCGAGCGCAAACGGCGCGATCAGCGCCAGCCCAAGCACGAAGCCGCCGTGCAGGTTCGCCCACAGTATAATGAGCGGCAGCAGCCGGAATGACGGCGCCCTGCGCCCATCGCTGGCCTTCACCAGACCGTAAACCCACGCCACCATCACCGGCAGCGCCAGCAGATGCGGGCGCGCGACGAAATGATGCGCGGACATCAGCACCGAGCCCATCGCCACGATGACCGCATGCGCCGCCGAAAAATACCGGCACAGGATGTGAACCAGCAGCGCGAATGCCGCCGCCGTTCCAAGCGCGGCAAGGATCACCGGCCCTGCCCAACCCGCCACCGCGTATGATGCGGCATAGAGAACCTGCGCCAGCCAAGACGACGATATCCACGGCGCGCCATGTCTCGTGAACGAATAGATGTCGGTATGAGGCAGCGCGCGATGATCGATGATCGATTGCCCGACCACGATCTGCCAGTAGGTGTCGGCGTCCTGCAGCGACCGGTTGCCGCCGATCACCATCAGCAGGAACAGCCCGGCGCCGAACCACAGCCATGCCGGCACCTGGCCGAAGATCCTTTCGGCCGTGCCCGGCTTGTGCCCGATGTGATCGAGACCGGCGATACTCATTATTGATCCTGAAGCGCGGAACCTGTTTCCGCGACCTAACCACCGGCGGCATAATTCCGGGTAAACTCGGGCTGCCGATCTTGCCCGGAACAGGCACAAAACGGCCTCGAATTGCGTCACCCCAAGGTCAACGAACCCTTACTCGCCGGCCGCTCGGCGCTGCCTTCGCGATGCGAAATGCGAAAACGCGTTTCCACGATGCGGAAAAGCCATGCCACATCGCGGGTCCAGCCATTGAAACGCAGGATCATCAGGTCTATCGTATTGATGTTCCGAGGGGGGCTCCGGCGTGGAGCTGAGATACCGCACAATGCGCGGTGACCCTTTGAACCTGATCCGGGTCATGCCGGCGAAGGGACAGGGATGTTACAGAGCGTCAAATCTCCGCAAGGGGAATCTTCCATCAATATTATCGGTGCGGGCATTGCCGGCTCATGGCAGGCATTGCTGTTCGCGCGCGCCGGTTACGACGTCACGCTGCACGAGCGCGGCGACGCCGCCATGATGCAGGCGACCAGCCACTGGGCCGGCGGCATGCTGGCGCCGTGGTGCGAGCGCGAAGCTTCCGAACCGGTCATCACCCGCCTCGGCATCCGTTCGCTCGATCTGTGGCGCGAACAGCTTCCGGAGACGCCGTTCAACGGCTCGCTGGTGGTGTCACATCCCCGCGACCGCACCGATTTCGAGCGCTTTGCCAGGCTGACCACCGATCATGAGCGCCTCGATGCCTCCGGCATTGCGAGCCTCGAACCATCCCTCGACGGACGTTTCCGCGAGGCGCTGTTCTTTCCCGGCGAAGGCCATGTCGAGCCGCGCACCGTGCTGCCAAAGCTGCATGCGAAACTGACCGAGGCCGGCGCGGCGATCAAATTCGAAAGCGATTGCGATCCCGACAAGATCACATCCGGTATTGTCATCGATTGCCGCGGTCTGGCTGCGAGAGAATCTGGCGCGCGCGACGCGTATTCCGGTCTGCGCGGCGTCAAGGGCGAGATGATCGTCATCCAGACGCCCGATGTGCAGCTGTCGCGTCCGGTCCGCTTCCTCCATCCGCGCTGGATGCTTTACGTGATCCCGCGTGACGGCAACCGCTTCATGCTGGGTGCGACCTCGATCGAGAGCGAGGACACCGGCGTCAGCGTGCGCTCCGCGCTTGAACTGCTCAGCGCCGCCTATGCGGTGCATCCGGCGTTCGGCGAAGCGCGCATTCTCGAATTCGGCGCGGGCCTGCGCCCGGCTTTCCCTGACAACCTGCCGCGTATCGCGATCGACGCGAAGCGCATTTCCGTCAACGGGCTTTATCGCCACGGCTTCCTGCTGGCGCCTGCCCTTGCCGAACTGACGCTGGCCTATGTCAAGCGCGGCGCCATTGATAACGAAGTGATGGACAACGAGGTGATGCAATGTTCCTGATCGTCAACGGCGAACGCGTCGAGACCAAGGCCACGCGCGTCGACGCGCTGCTGGCCGAACTCGAGTATGAAGGCACGCATCTGGCCGTCGCGGTGAACTACGACGTGGTGCCGCGCGCACGCTGGGCCGAGACGCCGCTGAACGACAACGACGCGGTTGAAATCCTCACGCCGCGGCAGGGAGGCTGAAATGAAAAATCTCTCCACGTCGTCTCCGCGAAGGCGGGAACCCATCTGTCACCTCTCCCCGTTTACGGGGAGAGGTCGGAGACTGAGCGCAGCGAAGGCTCCGGGTGAGGGGCAGGTTCACGCGCAGTGCGCTGCCCCTCACCCCAACCCTCTCCCCGCAAGCGGGGAGAGGGAGCAGAAGGTGCTCCCATGCTGAAATTCTACGACCGCGAATTCTCCTCGCGCCTGCTGATCGGCAGCGCGCTGTATCCCTCGCCGAAGATCATGCAGGACGCGATTCGCGCCGCCGGCAGCGAAATCGTCACGGTATCCGTGCGCCGCGAAACCGCGGGCGGCAAGACCGGCGACCAGTTCTGGTCGCTGATCCGCGAGCTGAAAGTGACGGTGCTGCCGAACACCGCCGGCTGCAAGAGCGTGCGTGAAGCCGTCACCACGGCAAAGCTCGCGCGCGAACTGTTCAACACCCCGTGGATCAAGCTGGAAGTCATCGCCGACGACGAGACGCTGCAGCCCGACGTGGTCGGCCTTGTCGAAGCGGCCTCCATCCTGATCAAGGACGGCTTCGAGGTGTTCCCCTACTGCACCGAAGATTTGAGTGTCGCCTCGCGTCTGGTCGATGCCGGATGCAAGGTTGTGATGCCCTGGGCCTCTCCCATCGGCAGTGCACGCGGAATCACCAACCGCGATGCGCTGAAGCTGCTGCGCGCCCGCCTGCCCGACATCACGCTTGTGGTCGACGCCGGCATCGGCGCGCCGTCGCATGCCGCCGAGGCCTTCGAGCTTGGCTATGACGCCGTGCTGCTCAACACCGCCATCGCCAAGGCCGACGATCCGGTCGCCATGGGCAACGCCTTCCGCCTCGCCGCCGAAGCCGGCCGCGCCGGATATGAAGCCGGCCTGATGGGCGCGCGCGATTTCGCTTCTCCTTCAACCCCTGTCGTTGGGACACCGTTCTGGCATGCCGTATCCTGATCGTTTCTATCCCGTGGTCGACAGCGTCGCGTGGGTCGCGCGGATGACAAAGCTCGGCGTCGGCACCGTGCAGTTGCGGGCGAAGAATCTCGACGACGCAGCGGCGCTCGCCATCGTGAAGGAGGCGCTGGCCGTTACCAAAGACACGCAGACGAAACTGGTGGTCAATGACTACTGGCGCGCGGCCATCGACGCCGGCGCACAGCATCTGCATCTCGGCCAGGAAGACCTCGACACCGCCGATGTGCATGCGATCCGCCGCGCGGGCTTGACTCTTGGCCTCTCGACCCATGACGAAGCCGAGCTCGACAACGCGCTGGCCTACAAGCCCGACTACATCGCGCTCGGCCCGATCTACGAGACCACGCTGAAGAAGATGAGGTTCGCGCCGCAGGGCGTTGAGCGCATCACAGCATGGAAATTGCTGATCGGCGACATTCCGCTGGTCGCCATCGGCGGCATCAAGCTCGAACAGGCCGAAATGATTTTTGCCGCGGGCGCCAATTCCATCGCCGTCGTCAGCGACGTCACCCAGAACGCCGATCCGGATGCGCGCGTGCGCGCCTGGCTCGACGCGGCCGCGGAGTTGGCGTGATGCGAACAGGAAACAACCGTCATTGCGAGGAGCGCAAGCGACGAAGCAATCCATCCGTTCTTCATAAGAATGGATTGCTTCGCTTCGCTCGCAATGACGACCCAGGATCGACAAACACACCTCAAAGGAGGACGCCATGAACAAACAAATCAACACGGCCGACATCAAGCCCGCCGTCACCACCGGCGGCTTGACCTCGTCACGCAAGATCTACGTGACCCCGGACGAGGCGGCGGACCTGCGCGTCCCCCTGCGCGAGATCATTCTGTCCGAGGGCGCGGGCGAACCCAATCTTCCCGTGTACGACACCTCCGGCCCCTACACCGATCCGAACGTCATCATCGACGTCAACGCCGGTCTGGCGCGCAACCGCCTTGCATGGGTGAAGGAACGCGGCGGTGTCGAGGAGTATGAGGGCCGCCAGATCAAGCCGGAAGACAACGGCAATGTCGGCGCGTCCCATGCGGCCGCCGCCTTCAAGGCGCACCACAAGCCGATCCGAGGCGTCGGCAACGCGCCGATCACGCAGCTTGAATTCGCCCGCAAGGGGATCATCACCAAGGAGATGATCTACGTCGCGGCGCGCGAGAACCTCGGGCGCAAGCAACAGTTGGAGCGGGCGGAAGCCGCGCTGGCCGATGGCGAGTCGTTCGGCGCAGAGATCCCGGCGTTCATCACGCCGGAATTCGTCCGCAGCGAGATCGCACGCGGCCGCGCGATCATCCCGTGCAACATCAACCACGCCGAACTCGAGCCGATGATCATCGGCCGCAACTTCCTGACCAAGATCAACGCCAACATCGGCAACTCCGCCGTGACGTCGTCGGTCGAGGAAGAAGTCGACAAGATGGTGTGGGCGATCCGCTGGGGCGCGGACACCGTGATGGACCTCTCCACCGGCCGCAACATCCACACCACCCGCGAATGGATTCTGCGCAACGCGCCGATTCCGATCGGCACCGTGCCCATTTACCAGGCGCTGGAGAAGTGCGACGGCGACCCTGTCAAGCTGACCTGGGAACTGTACAAGGACACGCTGATCGAACAGTGCGAACAGGGCGTGGACTATTTCACCATCCATGCCGGCGTGCGCCTGCCCTACATCCATCTTACTGCCAACCGCGTCACCGGCATCGTCTCGCGCGGCGGCTCGATCATGGCAAAGTGGTGCCTCGCCCATCACAAGGAGAGTTTCCTCTACACCCACTTCGAGGAAATCTGCGACCTCATGCGCAAGTATGACGTTTCATTTTCTTTGGGCGACGGCCTCCGCCCCGGCTCGATCGCCGACGCCAACGACCGCGCACAGTTCGCCGAACTCGAGACCCTCGGCGAACTCACCAAGATCGCATGGGACAAAGGCTGTCAGGTGATGATCGAAGGCCCCGGCCATGTGCCGATGCACAAGATCAAGATCAACATGGACAAGCAGCTCAAGGAGTGCGGCGAAGCGCCGTTCTACACGCTCGGGCCGCTGACCACCGACATCGCACCGGGCTACGATCACATCACCTCGGGCATCGGCGCCGCGATGATCGGCTGGTTCGGCTGCGCGATGCTCTGCTACGTCACGCCGAAGGAGCATCTCGGCCTGCCGAACCGTGACGACGTCAAGGTCGGCGTCATCACCTACAAGATCGCGGCGCACGCCTCCGACCTCGCCAAGGGTCACCCGGCGGCACAGCTCCGTGACGATGCGCTGTCGCGCGCACGCTTCGACTTCCGCTGGGAGGACCAGTTCAACCTCGGCCTCGATCCGGACACCGCGCGCAGCTATCACGACGAGACGCTGCCGAAGGAAGCGCACAAGGTCGCGCATTTCTGCTCGATGTGCGGCCCGAAATTCTGCTCGATGAAGATCACGCAGGACGTGCGCGACTATGCGGCGACCCTCGGCGACAACGAGAAGGCCGCGCTCAATCTCGACGGCAAGCTCCCCGGCGTCGGCATAACGATCTCGGGCGTGATCGCCGACGGCATGGCGCAAATGAGCGAGAAGTTCGTCAAGATGGGCGGACAGGTCTATGTCGAGGCGGAGGCAGTGAAAGAGAGCAACAAGGCTTTCTGATCCGCAGTAACCTCAACGTCATGCCCGGGCTTGACCCAGGCATCCATCGGAAACGGAAGGCCGGGCGAGAGTCCGGCCTTTTTTCTTTCCCAGCATATTTCCCCTTACTTCCTAAGCTTCTCAGTCATCCGCCGCAGCGCCTCCTCGATCATCGGAATGTCCCGTTCGAGTTCTCCTGCAATCTCGCCTGCGCGCTCCGGCGAGATGATCTTTCCTTCCTCGCAATCGAAAACGACTCCACCGGTAGCCTTGGCGTAAGCGCCACCCGCCATGTACGCAGCGATCCCTTCGTAAGGGTTTCCAGTCCAGCGAAACGCGAGGGTATATTTCCAGCGATGGCCGAAATCGATGTCGGTATAGGTTTCCACTAGATCACCCAGATCCCAGTGACCACATTCGAATGCTGTCTGCCTGTCACCGAGTTGAACCGGCAATACACCGCTCAATTCGATGAAAGGCCGCCCCGTGAAGAGCCGCACCGGAAAGCCACCTACGTCAATAGCCCGTTGCCACTCATCAATAGATTCCAGTCGATGGTCGGATAGGACATACAATTCCATCGACATCTCAAACTCTCCTTGCGTTCGGCACAGCATGGGGCCGAGCCACATATATCGTGCGATCAAACATGACGCGCCGACTCAAATTTACAAGTGATGATCACCTTCCTCTCAGCGCCCGCTGGTGTATACGTCTCGCCTTTCCATCAGGCGGCACACCTTATGAACACGTCCAAGAACTCCACCCCCGCCACCTTCGTCACCCCGAACGATTTCGTTCAGGACGCGCCGGTTGCGGCGGCGCAGGCGCCCGCTATCACGCCTGTCGCGGATCTGATCGACGGTGTCACGGTGACGCCGCTGGTCGCGCGCACCGATCATCGTGGCGCGCTGACCGAGCTTCTCACCACGCGCGACGGCTTGAGCGAGCCGATCGTGCATGTCTATGAGGTGGAAGCGAAAGCCGGATCGATCCGCGGCTGGGTGTATCATCGCCATCAGTTCGACCGGCTGGCCTATACGCGCGGCCGCTTTCGGATCGCGCTGTTCGACATCCGGCAGGACAGCCCGACCTTCAACCAGCTTTCGGTTCTGATCCTCGGCAAGGAACGTCCCGGCCTGCTGCGGATTCCGCCTTTCGTTGTTCATGCCGTGCAAAATCTCGGTGAGGACGCGACGTTCACCAATATGCCGACAAAGGCTTACAATCCCCGCGATCCGGACAAGTGCCGCCTGCCGATCGACGATCCGCGCATTCCGTTCAGCTTCCGGGATTGAGGCCGTCGTGGTCTTCGCGGGAGCGCGCTGATCGCCGCCGCGATGCTAATGCTATTGACGGACGCTACACACCGAACGCCAAGACTGTATGCTGATCACCGTCTTGAAGGATCGGCTCTCCTTGAAATTGATAAAACGCAGCCAGCGTCGTTCGATTTGCGAGCCTTTTCATGGCTGCGCGTGAAGGAAAATCGATAGCTTGAAAACAACGCTTTCATATATTTGGAGGCTACCATGGCATCGCTTGGATCGTATTCATTTAGAGATCCGGAAGGGAATACCTATTCGTTGGAGATGGATCTCGACGACGCCGCGATGATGGAAGATGCGGTCAGCGTCGCCATCACCGGCAAGAAGGAATATGCAGTCACCAAGACGACTATTTCGGTCGAGTTCTCGGTTACGCTCGAGACCAGCGAAAAGCCAAAGCCCTGGAAAATTGTGATCCGGCACGGCGATATGGTCGTCGGCACAATACCGCTGCCTGAATTCGGACCGCCCGAAGATGTTGCGTACGACGCGCTTCCGGACGAAGCTTGGAACCATCTGTCAGACCTCGTCGATAATCCCAATGCGTTGGAGCATGCCATCGCCGCCATTCCCGCCGGAGACCCGATCCTGGGCTGCCTGATCAAGGCGGCCGTCAGCACAAGCGTCGGACAGATATTGAGATGTTACAAGGAGCATCGCGAATCGCCGGATTGGCGGGCCGTTACCCGCAAAGTGTTGCGCTGTCTCGGCGCGCATTCGGCGCGCATGCTGATGACGGCGATCTGGCGCACGGGAAAATGTGCCGTGCTGGCAGGATTTGGGTGATGGTTCGACACAGACGCACGCTGTCGCGGCGCACCTGAGAAGGAAGCACAATCATGCACAACCTCACGCCTCTTTCCGGATTGATCGGCGGCGGGCTGATCGGGCTCGCCGCAGCGATGCTGATGCTGCTGACCGGACGCGTCGCCGGCATCAGCGGCATCTTTGGCGGGCTTCTTTCGCCCGCAATAAGCGATCGCGGCTGGCGGATCGCCTTCGTCGCCGGCCTGATCGCAGCGCCGCTGACCGCGGCACTCGCCACCGGCACGCCGCTCCCCTCACCCGCCATGCCCGCGAGCCTGATCGTGATCGTCGTTGCGGGCCTGCTGGTCGGCTTCGGCAGCCGCATGGGCGGCGGTTGCACGTCGGGTCACGGCGTCTGCGGCGTCGCGCGGCTGTCAGCGCGTTCGCTGGCCGCCACCGCGATCTTCATGGCGGCAGCCATCGCCACCGTCGCCATCGCGCGCCACATGATCGGAGGCTGATGCGATGCCGCTCGTTCTCGTGAGTTTCGTCTGCGGACTCATTTTCGGCGCGGGCCTTTTGATCTCCGGCATGACGGATACAGCGAAAGTGCTCGGCTTCCTCGACATCTTCGGCGCGTGGGACGCGACGCTGGCTTTCGTGATGGCCGGTGCGGTCACGGTCTCGAGCATCGGCTTTGTGCTCGCACGGCGGCGGGGCGCGCCGGTGTTTGCCGCGCAATCTCTCTGGCCGACGCGCAAGGACATCGATGCGCCGCTGGTCACCGGTGCGGTGCTGTTCGGGATCGGCTGGGGACTGGTAGGGCTCTGCCCCGGCCCGGCGCTGGTCAATCTCGCTGGCCTCAGCCTGCCGGTGATCGTGTTCGTCGCCGCGATGGCCGTCGGGATGCTGGGTCATGATGCATGGAGCAGATCCCGCGCATCGGCGCGACAGACCACGCAAGCCACTGTTGCGGCAGGCGGAGACGGCTAACGCCGCCGATTCCATCGGCCGCGCCTTCCGCTGAGTTATGGCAGTCATGAAAACGCTGCTAGAAAGACAGCGTAGCAAATCACTTGTAGCAAATCACCTGGAGTGCAGACGTGGCTAACGACGCGACCACACGGCAACCTCGGAGCGGACCGCAAGGCCCGCAGGGAAAACCCGGAAAGCCGGGACCGCAAGGACATCCGGGCCGCCCCGGGCCGGAAGGTCCGCGCGGCAAGCCGGGGATGCCGGGCAAAGCAGGACCGCAGGGCAAGCGCGGCGAAGCCGGACCGGCGGGCAAGCCCGGCGCGCAAGGCCCGCGCGGCGAACAAGGTCCGCAAGGCAAGCAAGGCCCCGTGGGTGCGCAAGGCCCGCGCGGCGAGCAGGGGCCGCCCGGCCGCCTGCCTTCTTTCGAGGAAATCCTTCCCTGGCTCGAAACGATTTTCGACGCATGGGAAGAGCATCGCCAAAAGCGCGAGCGCGAAGCGAAGGAGCGCGAGGAGCAGGAAGCCGCCGCGCGTTATGCCGCAGCCATAGCGGCTGGCGTGCAAGATGATGATGACGGCGATGACGACGACGATCATCACAAAAAGAAAAAGAAGCATCGCAAGGACAAGAAGTAGCGGCACCGTATTCCGCTGCTCCCTGTGGCCATAGTTCATTGATCAAGCAAAAAGGCCGGGCATGTGCCCGGCCTTTATGATTCAGCGAGCGCCGCAGGTGCGCGCTTACTTCAACGTGATCGCAAGTCCGCTGAGGTCGGCGTTCGCCATCAGCCCGACCTGGCGGCCGGACAGTTCGAGCACCGCGCCCTTCTGGTTGGTCAGCACGATGGCGCGCGCGCCGCCGCCAACCGCAATGCCGGCACCCGCCGCGCCATAGACACCCGCGACGTCCGACGGACGGTTGATGTTGCTCACCCGGCCGCGCAGCACCGTCTTCGATCCGCCGAACACCAGCCCATAATCGATGCCGCCGGTGGACAGTGCATAGCTCCTGCCGCGGAAGTTAAGCGTGCCGCTGCCGCCCGAACCACCGATGAACCATCCGGCCTTGTAGATGACGAGCGACACGGTGCCGCTGTCGGCATGAGCGGATGAGAGGCCGGCTCCGATGAGCGCCGTCACAGCGATCAGCGCGGCGCGAATGGCAGATGACAGACGCATGATGAGTTCTCCGGATGTTGGGCAACAGGTGTGAGCAGGAATGTCGCGAATGAATCGGTAAAACCGAATCAAGTTTAGCCCATGACACGGATTCGCAAAACGCTAATGGCGCAAGCGGAACTCTTATAGCGGAAAATCGATCAACAGATTCGGCCCCGCAACGCGTATCGCCGCACGGATTTCTGTTGTTTAATCGATTCGGGCTTCACAAAGACCGACGGGAGGTTCCTGTGAATCGAGTTGAATGGGATCTGCACGCGGCCAAGTTCGAGTCGCTGGTGTGCGATATCGTCACCGACGAGACGAGTGGCCAGATGCCGCGTTTCGTCGCCGCGGCCTGCCGCTCGCGAAAGAATCTTGAACTGGTCGATCTCGGCTGCGGCGTCGGCAGCTTCGTCAAGAAATTCGGCCATCGCTTCGAGCGGATCACCGGAATCGATTTCGCGCCGCGCATCGTCGCGCGTGCGAAGAAGCGGTGCGCGGACATTCCGAATGCGAAGTGGCTCGCGATGGATGTCACCCGGTCGGCGAAGGTCCTCGGCACCGTCGCCGATCTCACGGTCTGCCTGAACGTCATCACCTCGCCGCGTCAGGCCAAGCGCGACGCGCTGTGGTCGACCATGGCCGACGTCACCAAGCCGTCGGGCTTTGCGCTGGTGGTGGTGCCGTCGATGGAATCGCAATTGATGGTCAACAAGCTCGGCGCATCGGCAGACAAGATCAAGGCGGGCGGCCTCGTCCATCGTGACGGCGTCTGGCAGAAATTCTACGAGCGCGACGAGTTGGTCTCCACCGTCTCGGGGACCGGCTTCGAGATGACCCGGATCGCCAAGGTATATTATCCCTGGTCGGTGGACGGCCTGCGCAAGCCGCGCGGCTCGAAGCAGTTGCCCTGGGACTGGGGCTTTTTGGCGCAGCGCGCGGCGTAACGCGCGGCATCAGCCGCCGCGCGGACATTCCCTGTAGCCGAATTCGTCGATGATCCGTGCGCCGGAGATGGTGCTGAACTCCAGCCTCGTAAGATATCCTTGCGCGACGACGTACTGCCGCAGCTTGGCGTTGTAGGCATTCAGCATCCGCTGGGTCGAACCGGCGTTGATGACATACCTGTTGGGGCCGCGCCCGTGACCGGCGTGAAACAACAGCCGCGCGCTGCGCTCGACACAGACGTTGCGGACGCCGAGAAACAGCGTGCAGTTCGACTGGCAGTGACCGCGGATGCGAAACAGTTCGCCGCTGGCATTCGCCTGATCGATGGCGGGCTGGAATTTCTCGATCCAGCCGCCCATGGCGAAGCGATCCGAGGTGTCGGCTTCCGCGACGGACACCGCTCCAGCCAGAGAGATAGCCATCAGCAGCGCCGTGACGACGTGTTTCATCGAATGCCTCCGGGCGGGCGCGATCTTGCGTAAGGTTAACTTGTCGCGATCTGGCAGCAAGACCATTGCGAACGTGAACAGCGAGGCATAGCTTTTATTTCAGACATTGAACGCCCGGCGGTGAGTCGGCGTCCAACTGCCATACGGTCGATCGGAAGGATTATGACAATGTTGGCGGAAATCTTTTTATTGAAGCTTGAAGCCCTGCTGCGGGTCGCGGCAATCGACCGCCGCGCCAGCGATCCAAGGTTCGTGCCGATCGCAATGCCGCGCTCCTGAAGCACTTCGCAACGCAAAAGAAAACGGGCTGGCTCTCGCTGGCCCGTTTTGCGTTTAGCCGAACCGGGCCCGGCTCCGCTCCCGCGCCTTCTCTGCTTCGACCTCACGATCCCGCGCCGGCGCATGGGTGTGCAGCGACGTCAGCAGCTTGCGTGCGCTGGCGGACACCTCGGCGACGGCGCGATTGAACGCTTCTTCATTCGCCTTCGACGGTGCGTTGAACCCGGAGAGCTTGCGCACGAACTGCAAGGCCGACGCGTGAATTTCGTCTTCGGTGGCGGGTGGTTCGAAGTTGAACAGCGTCTTGATGTTGCGGCACATGGTGCTTCTTCCCTTTCACGCCCTGCGGGCCTGCACTTCACTTTATTTTCCGGCTGTGGGGCGCGCAAATTTTAGGCGTGCTGCGCGACCGATCCGATTTTCCCGAACGATCCCCGGCGGTTCCATCCGGTTCCAATTCGTGAGTTCCATGAACGGGTTACCCCGGAAATTAAGGTCCTGTTAACCATATCGGCCCACCCTTTGAGCGGGCTGAGATCGGAGAACCTTGGATATAGTCTGCGTCCCTGACAGGTGCAGCAGTGGTCAGGAGGTCTCGATGACCCAGGAAATGCACGTACGCGCACCGGAAGTATTACCCGATGCGCCGGCCGTGGCACCGGGCCAGGTGGTCCCGCTGCTCATCGGCGCCACAGTCCAGGAAATCGAACGCGAACTCGTTCTGCAAACGCTCGCGCGCTGCGACGGCAATCGCACCCATGCGGCCCGCATTCTCGGCGTCTCGGTGCGCACCTTGCGCAACAAGATCCGGCAGTATTCGGCGGACGGGGCCGAGGTGCCTGCGCATCACTAGCGTGGGCACCGGAGTTGCGCCCAGGCGGAAAGTTAGAATTCGCGCAATCGGGTTTACCGTTTGATGGGCGGGAATGATCAGGTTACGGTTCCCTCACCCGGAACCTGATCATGACCCGACCGCTCGTTAAATCCCTCGCTGCCTGTGCGGCCATCGCGCTGATTGCCGCCTCATCGGCGCAGGCCGCGGGAACGCCGGAGCAACGCCGCGCCTGCCGCAAGGACGCGATGAAATACTGCCGGGAATTCGTCCCGGACGTGAAGCGCATCACGGCCTGCATGCAGAAGAACGTCAGAAAGCTCAGTCCGCTCTGCCGAACGCAGTTCAGATAGGAACGCGGCGGGCCCATGCACATTCCCGCGACGCTGGATCAGGCCCGCAGCACCCTCGCCGTGATGCTCGGCATTGCCGCCACCGAGGGAATGCCGACCGAAATCGACCATGAGACCATCGCCGCGGCCACGCGTTACATTTTTCATCTCGAGCCGCAGTTCGGCCTCGCCGGACTGACACCGCTCAGCCCCTATCGGCAGGCTGAGCTCGCCGACGATCCTGCCCTTGCCGCACAAGCCGTGAGCTTCGCCGCGGTCATGGCGTTCGTTGGCGGCTCGATCAATCCCGCAAAGCTGAGCGGGGTTGTGAAACTTGCGGACTCCCTCAACGTCAAGGACGAGTTCGTCCACGATCTCGCGCGGATCGCGCTCGGCGATCTGAAAGACGCCAAGACCCACATGCTCCGCGCCAATCTCGAGAGCATAACCGGCCGCGCTTGGGCCGCTGCAGAGATGGCGCCGTGGCTGCAGCCTTACGATGCCGAGCCCGATCCCGCACTTGCGACACGCTTCCATGCGCTGGCGCGGTTGCCGGAGACCACCTTCGGCCATGCGTTCGCGATGTTCTATCAGGCCAATGGCTACGCCTATCCGGGCGAGCCGACGGCACTGAACTTCGAGTTCGCCGTGCCGCACGATTCCACGCATATCCTCGCCGGTTACAACACATCGCCGCGCGGCGAACTGCTGACGTCGACATTGACGGCGACCATGCATCGCGCTCACGCGATGGCGGGGCATGTGCTGCCGGTGATCCTGAGCTGGCATCTCGGCATTCCGCTCAACGATGTTGCAGGCTCCGCCACCGGTGCGTTCGAGCCGGAGGAATTCTTCTATGCCTGGGCGCGCGGCGAGGACACCACCGCCGACCTGTTCGCCCCGGAGTGGGATTTCTGGTCGGCGGCGATCCAGCCGATCGACGCGGTGCGCGAAGAGGTTGGTTTGTTCGTTGCAGATGATGAAACCTAGACCGGCGCACGCCTAACCGGGACACGCAGGATGACTTTTAAGGTCCGTCCCGTCGCCTCTTCATCGACGCCGTCATCGCCAGCGTGAAAGAGATGATTGCGATGCCCGCGGCGATCAGCTCGATGGCGCGGAAGACAAAGGCCGTCTCCACCGCCCAGAGCGGCTGCGGTTCGTCCGCGAAGGCAACCGGCACAATGCCCGGCACGAAAAGCTTCTCAAGCGCAGAAGCCCCGCCCAGAACCGCCGCCGAAATCAGAAACAGACGCCAGCCGTCACTCATCGTCACCCCGCTTCGATCCGGTGTTTCAAAGTATCACGCGCCGCCGCGTCGTCCTTGACCGGGATCAAATCGCTGCATTCCGATGTGGCCGCCCGGCCATGGCAAAGCGATGCGGCACCTTGCGGGCCGGTGAACGGTCTGGATAATGACCGGACACAAACCGGATCCGCGCATGAGTAGTCCCGTCGCTCGCTCCCTGACCGTTGCGGCCCTGCTGTCGTTCAACGGCGGTTTCGTCGATACCGCGGGCTTCCTCGGTCTCGCGGGGCTGTTCACCGCACATGTCACCGGAAATTTCGTCACGCTCGGCGCGGCGCTGGTCCATGGCAGCCATGGCATCGTCGGCAAGATTCTGGCGCTGCCCGAGTTCATTCTGGTGATCGCGCTGGCCCGGCTCGCGGGCATTGCGCTGCGCGCGCACAAACTCCCCGCGATGCAGATCCTGCTCGGTGTGAAGGTCGTGCTTCTGCTGGCCTTCTTTCTTCTCGCCGTCCGGTTCGGACCGTTTCCCGATGCCAACACCCCGATGGCGCTGCTGACCGGCTTTGCCGGCGTCGCCGCCATGGCGATGCAGAACGCGGTCCAGCGTGTGCATTTGGCCAGCCTGCCGCCGTCCACCATGATGACCGGCTCCACCGTGCAGGTGACGCTCGATGCCGTCGATCTCCTCACCGGCGCCAAGCCCGAAGAGCGGCCGCAGGTACGAACCCGTTTCAGCCGTCTCGCGCTTGCGATCTGCTTCTTTGCGCTCGGCTGCGCGGTCGCCGCGGTGATGTATGTCTATGTCGGCTTCTGGTGCCTGGCGCTCTCGGTTGCCGTCGGCCTTGCCGCCGCTGTGATCCGGATCGAGGAAACGCGCCCCGCATAAAGCCGCTTGCGCCCTACTCGCCCCGGTTGCAGGATAAGGGCGGGCCGGGGATTGCGTTGTGCGCCGTATCGCGTTCGCCATGATAGCCGTCTTGCTGTGCGCCGGGTTGGGCGCGTGTTACACGCGCGATCCTTATGTCGCGACCCCGGTCACGACGACGTCCGGCAACTGGAAAATCGAAAAACAGGTCGATCGCATCACCGGCGTTCCGGTGCCGAGCGCGATGCTGATCATCAACAACGCCTCGAACAGCTTTGCCGATTACGCCCAGCCGGCCTCGATGCAGCTCACCTGTTTCGACGGCAAGCCGATGGTGCGCTTCGCCTTCGATTTCAAGGTCGGCACCGATCCGAACTCGACGCTCGGCTATCGCTTCGACGAAAAGCCCGGCCACGACAATGTCGCCGCGCGCTTCCTTCAGGAGTACCGCACCGTCGTAATCGAAGACCGCGCGGCGGTGACCACGTTCGCCAATGAACTTTCGATGTCGAACGTGCTCGTCATCCGGATACGCTCGCTTGCCGCGGGGCGCACCACCGCCGAATTCAGGCTCGACGGCGCCCCTGCCGCGCTTGAAGCCGCCTTTGCCGGTTGCCCGCTGACGCCACCTGCCCCGCAACCTGAAACGAAAAAGAAGCGCAGCGCGAAGGCGTGAGCGATGCTGCGCTGCGTCGTGCCTCAACTACGCACGGGAGGAACACCGCGGCTCGCGCGGGTTTGTCTGGACGCCTTCAACCCGAAGTCGGAAACTCACCTGGACGATTCTGATCGCGGAGGATCGCATGAGGTGGCCTGCTCGCCTTGCCCTGATAATTCCGCTGACGCTGTCTGCTGCTTCGGCTCTCGCGGTCGATCGCGGACAATTCGGCGATGTCCCCGAACACATCCGCAAATGGTTCAAGGATGCGCGCAGTCCGGCCGGCGTGCCGTGCTGCGACGTATCGGACGGGCATCGCACCGACTACGATGTGCGCGAGGGCAGCTACTGGGTGCCGATCGAGGGGCAGTGGTGGATGGTGCCGGAGAAAGCGATCATCCGCACCGGCGGCAATCCTACCGGCGGCGCCGTGGTCTGGTACGTGACGATCCGCGGCAACATCGAGATCACATGCTTCGTGCCGGCTGACGGGTCGTGAGGAACGCAGGCGTCTCCCGATCGTCATTGCGAGCGGAGCGAAGCAATCCATAGCTACAGGAAAGAGCTGGATTGCTTCGTCGCCAAAGCGCGTCGAAGACGCGCTAACGGCTCTTCGCAATGACGAGCATTGGTCTTCAGATGCGCCCTACGCGCGCCCCGGATAGCTCACCGCCATGCCGGCGCGCACGTCCTGCTGCACACCATACTGCGCGAACGGATAGCGGAAACCGTTCTTCGACAGCGCCTTCATCCCGGCGATGGCGCTGACGAGATATTCCGGCGGAGTCGCCATCAGCATTTCCTCGTCCAGCACACCGCCATAGCGGCGCTCGGCGAAACACGGGATCGACAGGCTCGGCAGGCGCGTCGTCAGTGCGCGGCCCCATGAATCCGCACAGGCGGATTCGCCGACCACGCTCCAGTCGAACCGCTTGTAGCCCGACCACTGCAATCCGTTGATGAAATAGATCATCGCGCCGGGTGTTGCGTAGAACAGCGCGATGTCGGGCGGGTCGAGCTTGCCCGACGACAGCGGCCCGACCGCGAGCGCATCGTATTTTCCGTCCGGCACGCAATGCATCGCTTCCTGATGCGCCTGCGCATCCTGCTGCGTCGAAAACCAGACGCCGGTCATGTGCTGGCCGGATTGCCAGGCCTCGGTCTTGGCGCCGCCCAGACCAACCACGGCGCGGCACTGCGCGCCGACCAGATCGTCGCTGGTGATGCCGACCGTCCAGCCGATCCGCGCCGCCTGCGCCACGATCTGATCCAGCGTGTGCACCGATTGCGGCCGGCGAATTTTCGGGATCGCTTCCATGTCCTCGCGCCGCGCGAACATCTTCATGCCGAACGGGATCGAACGCAGCTTCAGCAGCGAGTCGAGGTCACCAACAATCGCAGGCCAGTCATAGGTCATCGCGTTTCTCCCGGATGTTCTTGTTGTTGCCGAGGCTAGAGCATTTTGCGGTGAGGTGAAGCGCAAAAAGAAAAGCCCGGAGCCGCAATCAAGCGGTCCGGGCCTTTGTCTTCAATTGGATCGAGGCAGGAGCGATCAGTGCCCCTCGCCTTCGGGCGGATTGTCGTCGCCGATATCGCCGACATGCTTCTGTTCGTAAAGCTGGATTCCGATGCGCTCGACGAGATCAAGCTGGGTTTCGAGGAAGTCGATGTGATGCTCCTCGTCCTTCATGATGCTCTCGAACAGGTCACGCGAGACGTAGTCCTTGATGCTGTGGCAGTAGGTCGCCGCCTCCTGGTAGAGCGTGCGCGCGCCGACTTCCGCGGCGAGATCGCATTCCAGGATTTCCTTGACGTTCTGGCCGATCCTCAGCGGATCCAGCACCTGCATGTTGGGGAAGCCGTCGAGAAACAGGATGCGGTCGGTGAAGCGGTCGGCATGGTGCATCTCCTCGATGGACTCCTTGCGCCAATGCTTGGCCATGCTCTTCAGGCCCCAATGATTGAGCAGCCGGAAATGCAGCCAGTATTGGTTGATCGCAGTCAGCTCGCTGCGCAGGCCCTTGTTGAGATAGTCGATGACCTTGGGGTCGCCCTTCATATTGCACTCCCTTGCGGAACCGTCGCTTGACGGTCCAAATTCAATTTAGAAGCGTTCTAAATGAGATTACAGGCAACTACAACCCCGGGCCGAGGGACCGGGATCGGCTGGGGAAATTTGAATGTCTGAAGGTGTTTAGCAGGCGGCCTGGGCCAGAAGGACCACCGGGTGCTGGTCCTCGTTGGCCGCTTCATGCTGGCTGTGGGGGCATCCAGAGCAGCAAGCCTTGGCGCAGGCACCCAGTGCTTCGTCCATGATCTTCTTGATGGTGCGGGCGCAACGGCCGCATTCGGCGCTACAGCCCAGACAGCCGTAGACCTGCCCAGCCGTGCGCGGAAAATCCTTGGCCTGGGTCACAACGCTACGCACGTCGTGGTCGGTCAGGACATTGCAGGAACAAACGATCATGGAGGCCCGGAGAACCTGTAAGGACTGTTGACCCACAGGTATTGGAGCGAAGCCACCGATGCAAAAGGAAAACAGCCACTTTTAAGCTATTCCAAACTGGCTAACCCCCTGCAATCCAATCTAGAATCAATCTAAACGGAACCTGCCTGCAAGCTGAAAGGGATTTTAGCGCTGTGGCGCACCCTCCAAATGCAGGGCGCTGCAGATTGGGCTACACGTCAATATCGCAAGAACGGGAGCACGGCGTGGCGCATATCGGACCTGACGACCTCGGCGCCATCTACGCGCCGCCCACCGACCGCGTGATCGCGAAACAGCTTCCGCGCATCGATCGCTACGCCGCGCACTTCATCGGCATGTCACCGTTCTGCGTACTCGCAACATCAGGTCCCGACGGCACCGTCGATGCCTCCCCGCGCGGCGGCAATCCCGGCTTCGTGCATGTCGAAGGCGAAACGCGCCTCCTGATGCCGGATCGCCCCGGCAACAACCGCATCGACAGCTTCCGCAACGTGCTGTCCGGCAGCGGCTATGTGCAACTGATCTTCTTCGTGCCCGGCCTCGACGAAACGCTGCGCGTCGGCGGCAATGCAAAGCTCTCGGCGGATGCCGACCTGCTCGCCTCCATGATCGAGTTTGGCAAGCTGCCGCGCGCCGTGCTCGATATCGCCGTGCGCGAAGTCTATTTCCACTGCGGCAAGGCGCTGATGCGCTCGAAGCTCTGGTCGCCGGATTCGCGTGTCGCCCGCTCGGCGCAGCCGAGCATCTCCGAGGTCATTCACGAGCAGACCGGTCAGGGCACGCCTGAATCCCAGGAAGCCGTCGAAGCTCGCTACAAGACACAACTCTGATTCCATCTCGCTGAAAGTCTCCCCATGGACAAGCTGCTGCCGCTCGCGGAAAAAATCGCCGCATCCCTGATCGCGCGAAAGGAAACCATCGCCATCGCGGAGTCCTCCACCGGCGGACTGATTTCGGCGGCGCTGCTCGCGGTGCCCGGCGCATCGGCCTACTACCGCGGCGGCGGCGTGATCTACACGCCGCGTGCGCGCGCGGCGCTGGTGAACATCACAAAAGATGAGATGGAGGCCATCGGCAATCGCGGCGCGACCGAGCCTTATGCCACCCTGCTCGCGAACCGCGCGCGCGAACTTCTCAACACGACATGGGGCCTCAGCGAAACCGGCGCGACCGGCCCGTCAGGCAATCGCTATGGCGACGCCGCCGGGCATTCGTGCATGGCGGTTGCGGGCCCGTTCGTACGCGTCATCACGCTGGAGACCGGCGACAGCGATCGCATCGCCAACATGCGGGCCTTTGCATTTCGCGCGCTCGAATTGTTCGCCGAAACGATCGGCGCGCCGCGCTGAACTGAACTGAACTGCATCGAATCGCGGATATGCGAATTCTCCAGCATTTATCGGCAGATTTGGTCGTTCATGTTCCCGAATTAACCACGGAACCCGCTTCACCTTTGATGAGCGAATGTTACGGGGGCAAAAACAGCATTGTTTTTGCGGAACAAATCCGCCCCCTAAACCTTAACAAAGAGTAGCGCCCCATTTTCCGGGTTTGTTAACCCACTCATCGCATTTTGGTCACATATGGCACGTACCTCGCGTCCATCATTCCCCACACAGAAGTGAGACAAATGCGAAGATTGCCAATCGCGATTGCGTCTGTTGTTGCCACGTTGGCAATTGCCGCCACTGCACCCGCCTCCGCTCAGGACTTCACTGCGTCCGTCGGCACTGAAGCCGCTGCGCCTCAGAAGAAAGTTTCGATGTTCCAGTCGGCGATGAGCGAAGTCGCCATCATGCGCTATCGCGCGGCGCTGAAACTGCGCGCCGAGCAGGCGAAGTACTGGCCCGCCGTCGCCAACGCGCTGCGCGTTCTCGCACGCGAGCCGCAGGTCAACGAAGCCGCCGTTCGCCGCTTTGCGCCGGCCGCGTCGGCGCTGTTCGCCAGCCTCGATGAGGACCAGAAGCGCACCGCGATGGGCCTCGTTCAGAAGGCGGGTCTGCAGCAGTACGCTTCGCTGTTCTGATCACAGGCCACGCCGCTTTTTTCCGCGGCTTTCGAAAATTCCGGCGGCGCTTCGCATTCGCGAGGCGCCGTTTTTCTTAAGCCCGCGCCTGATGATGGCGGAAATCCGGCTCCTCCATTCAGTTCCCGTTCAACGCAACTGTGAAACCTTCATCGCCGGGACCCGTTATCTAAGGGTCACAACGATGAAAGGTGAAAGCCATGCAGAAGATCGGCGCTAGGAAGATCGTCTTGGCAGTTGCCGCTGCCGCCACTGTCGCAGTCACCGCCCTCGCAGCCCCGGCACCGGCCGAAGCGCGCGGCGGGCGTATCGCAGCCGGCGTGGGCCTCGGCATTCTCGGCGGCGCCATCGCAGGCGCGGCGATTGCAAACAGCGGCGGTTACTACGGCCCGGGCTACGGCTATTACGGGGCCGGCCCCGTCTATTACGGTGGCGCGCCCTGCTACTGGCAGCGTGAGCGCTTCTGGGACGGTTACGGCTGGCGCGTCCGCCGCGTGCAGGTTTGCAACTGACGCAATCGTTCATCGGGCGGCCATTTTTTGGCCGTCCGGGCTTGGAAGAAAGGTACACTCCGGACGGCAAAAGCCGCTCCGGAGCGTTTTTGTTAACGGCCCGCGCGCCAGAATCCGCTATATTGGCGCCGGGACAATGCTGAATCGCCGGTGGGGGATGACGCCGGTACTTTCTAACAGGGGCCAAATCGGGCTATCTTGAGTTCCGTCATTGGATCCTTGCAGACCAATCGCCTTGCGCCGGGCTCTGGCGTGATCTGAGGAGAGATAAACATGAAGAAGGTTCTTTCAGCGTTCCTCGCGGTCGCGACGATCGCTGGTTCGCTTGCAACCGCGATGCCTGCCGCTCAGGCGCGTGATGGCGGCGCTGTTGCCGCCGGCGTTGGCCTTGGCATTCTCGGCGGCGCAATCGCCGGTGCCGCGATTGCCAACAGCCGCCCGGCTTACGGCTACGGCTACGCCCCGGGCCCCGTGTACGTCGAAGAACCCGCCTGCCGCCTCGTGCGCGAGCGTTTCTGGGACGGCTACGGCTGGCGTGTTCGCCGCGTTCAGGTTTGCGATTGATCTGAACACCTCACGATTGCGTCGTGAGACATGCGTTTCAAAACCCGGCCTCGCGGCCGGGTTTTTTGTTTATCGCCCCGCGCTCATCGCGCGCAGCACGTCCGCACTCGGCCAGCAATCGACCTTCAGCCCGGCCCGCTTTTGATAGGCGCCGAGCGCTGCGCGGGTCTGCATCCCCGCCTTGCCGTCAAGTTTCGAGCTGTAGAGGCCGATCCGCGTCAGATGCTTCTGCATCGCTTCCACATCGGTGCTGCGCAACTGTGTCGACGCGGACCACGGCGTGGCGAACGGCTGCCCGCCCGCCATGCGGTCGGCGAGATGGCCGACGAACAGCACGTAGAGATCGGAGAAATTGTATTCCTTGATAACGAAGTAGTTCTTCGTGGTCAGGAATGCCGGGCCATAGATGCCCTCCGGCTGCAGCAGCGATGCGTCCTGCGCCTGTTCGGCGGCGGAGAGGCGCAGGCCGCGCACCGGCACAAAGCCTTCGCGCAACCATTGCGAGATCGGCTTGGTCACCTCCGGCACGCCCTGCGCGCAGTCGGCATTGGCCGGCGCACGGACCTCGTAGGCCCAGCGCAGGCCCGGCTGCCAGCCTTTGTTTTTCAGCTGCTGCGCGGCGGAAGCGAGCGCATCCGGCACCGAGGTCCAGATATTGATATGGCCGTCGCCGTCGAAATCGACGCCGTGCTTGTGAAGTTCCGACGGCAGGAATTGCGTCAGCCCCGTTGCGCCACCCCATGAGGTCCGCAGATCCTTGCGCGTCACGTCGCCGTTCTGGATCAGCTTCAGTGCCTCGATGAATTCGCCCCGGTACTGATCCTTGCGCCGCCCGACATAGGCCTGCGTCGCCAGCACCCGCAGCCCGTCATACGGCAGCGCGTAGCGGCCGTAATCGGTCTCGCGGCCCCAGATCGCCAGAATGATCGTGCCGGGGACACCGAAGCGCTGCTCGATGGCTTTCAGCGTCGCCGCATGCTGCTGCATCAGGGTGCGGCCATGCGCGGCGAGCCGCGCGATGCTCGCCTCCTTCAGATAGTCCGCCGGCACCTGCACGAATTCGGCCTGCGACGGCGCGCCGGTCGATGGACGTCCGGGCAGCAGCAGATCCGGCAGCTTGTAGTCCGGCTCCAGCCCGCGCGTTTGCGCATCGAACGTCGCGCGCGAGACACCGGCTTTCTGCGCCTCGGGCCAGAGCGAGGCGACGAAGTTCGTGAAGCCGGCGTCGGCGGCGCGTGAAGAATGCGGAATCAGAAACAACGTCATTGCGAGGAGCGCAGCGACGAAGCAATCTAGTCTTTTATCGATCATCGCTGCGGGTCCGATATGGATTGCTTCGCTTCGCTCGCAATGACGGAAGAAGGAGAAATTCCATGTTCATCCGTCGCCCGCAATGACGGCTTTCGCGTGGCTGCGTCAATGCCCGTGATGGCCCTTCGCCCCGTGTCCGGTATGCGCCGCTTCGCCGTTCGGCGCGAGCACCGGCCCGTTCGAAATCCGGTCGACATAGGCGATGCCGATGGCGGAGAGGATGAACATGCCGTGGATGATGGTCTGCCACATCACGCCGGCTTCGGTGTAATTGGTGGTACGGCCAGCGCCGCCAAGATTGCCTGCCTCGATGAAGGTGCGCAGCAGGTGGATCGAGGAGATGCCGATGATCGCCATCGCAAGCTTGATCTTGAGCACGCTGGCGTTGACGTGGCTGAGCCATTCCGGCTCGTCCGGATGGCCCTTGAGATGCAGCCGCGACACGAAGGTCTCGTAGCCGCCGACGATCACCATCACCAGGAGGTTGGAGATCATCACCACGTCGATCAGACCCAGAACCACGAGCATGATCTGCTGCTCGGAGAAATCGAACGAATGGGTGATAAGGTGCAGGAGCTCTTTCAGAAAGAGAATGACGTAAACACCCTGGGCCACAATCAGACCGACATAGAGCGGCAATTGCAGCCAGCGTGATCCGAAGATCAGCATCGGAATCGGACGCAACGAGGTATCGCCTCGTGGCGGCAAGGGGGTATCGGGCGTAAGGGACATGTGTGCTCCGGCTGGCCGTTTTCAGACGGTACTCAGCTAAGGAACATGTCAGATTCTGTCGAGGCGCGCTCCAGCGGCTTTTCACCGCAGCGGATTTTCCCGTTCGACATCATCGCGTCAGATTTGTCAGGCTGCGGCGCTACTTGACGATCACGATGAAAATCCGCGGAAACCGCAGCAGCACCTTGCCGTCGGCCTGCGGCAGATAGCTTGCGGCGATGCGCGCCGTATAGGCCTCAAGGAATTCCTTTCGCTCCGGGATCTCCAGCGGATCGAGGAACGGACGCAATCCCGTGCCCTTGACCCATTCGACGATCGCGGCGGCGTCATCGAGCACATGGTAATAGACGGTGTGCCAGATATCGATGCGGCTGCAGAGCGGACGCAGCGCGTCGTAATAAACGCCGGGGCCCGGCAGTTCGCCCCTCGCCTCCAGCGCATGCGCGAGTTGGGTATGGAATTGCGGCAGGCGCGCAACCTCGCGCATCAGCACATGCGATGGCTCGTCCATGTTGTCCGGCATCTGGACGGCCATCGCGCCGCCGTCCGGCAACGCCATGGCAAGACGCATCAGCTGCTTGATGTGGTTCGGCACCCACTGGAAGATCGCGTTGGCGAACAGCACGTCGGTGCCGGCCGGCGGCGCCCAGTGCGAGATATTGGCATCGATGAAGGTGTGCTGCGGCAGCCGCTCGCGGGCCTGACGCAGCATGTCCGCGGAGGTATCGATGCCGGTGATCTTGGCCTGCGGCCAGCGCCTGGCGAGCAGTTCGGTGGAGTTTCCGGGCCCGCAGCCGATGTCGACCACGCCCCTGGCATCCTGAACCGGAATCTGCGCCAGCAGGTCGCGGGCCGCCCGCGTCCGCTCGTCCTCGAATTTGAGGTATTGCTGCGCATCCCAGTCGGCCATCGTGACGCTCCACGCTCGCGCGTATTCCGGAGCGCACCTTTTACGTCAGCCGATATACGATGGCCAGATGACGACCGGTTAACCGCCGCAATTTCCCTGAACCGCAGCCGCCGCCTTCTGGCGCGCGATTTCGCTCGCAGCGCCTGTACCGATGTTCGCCGCGGCGCTGGCGGCGGCGCTGCCGAACGGCAGAAACCCGACCGCGCTCGACAGGACAGACGTTCCCACCGCCGTATTCTGCGCGTCACTGACCGCGTCCTGGCAGCGCCTGGCGCGTTCCATCGCCTGCTGCTGCGGATCGACGGCGCGCTTCGCCGCGCGCGGCTTGGATGGACGCGCAGCTTCCTCCGACAGCACCGAACCCGGCGTTAGCAGCAGAAGCGTGAGTGCAAACACAACAAACCGTAAAATCATGATCTTCTCCCGTGGCTGAAAGGCCACCGGGATCACGCACCCAAAAGGTGCGCTTGCGCTACGTGTTCGATAAGAGGCGCTCGACCCCGGTGGCGGAGAACGGTGATCCATTCCCTTGGCCGACGCCTATAGCGGCACCGCACGCAGGGATCACGCGGGATCGATTGCAGTTTTGCTGTCGATGGCGTCGCTGCCCACCCACACAAAGCCGTGATCGCGCATGATGCGGATTCGCGCCTGCAGATAGCCGTGACCGATGGTTTCAAGCCGCCGCGTCGGCAGCAGAAAGATGCGGCGGCGGTCGTCGGGATCGGTCTGGCGCACGATCATGCCGCTTTTTTCCATGTCGTCGAGGTGGCGCGAGACGGTCGCTTCGGTCACGAAGATTTCGAAGTAAGTCGCCAGTTCCTTGTGCGTGATCGCGCGTCCGGCGAGCCAGCGATGCGCGACGATGCTGAACATCATGTCGGCTTCGAACACACTGCGCCACGGCCGGTTCAGCACATTGGCGGCGATCACGGTGCGGCGGAAATCCGCACGCCACTGCACATAGGCGACATCGATGCCGAGCGCTGCGCGCTCCTCTGCATCGATCGTGCAGTCATCGAGATTGAATGTAACCGCTGGACTTGCGCCGATTTCCTCGGACGTCACCTTCTTGTCGTCGTCCCCCACGAACCTTTACCCCGCGTTGTTGCCGCCGTTCCAGACAAAGCCGTTTTCCCGCATGATCCGCAGACGCGCCTGCTCGAATTCATGCCCGATGCCTTCGAGCCGCCGCGTTGGTATCAGGAACATGCGGCGGCGATCGCCTCCATCGACCCGACGTTCGACCAGACCGTTCTGCACCATGTCGTCGATATGGCGGGAGACCGTCGCGTCGGTCGCGATCGATCCGAAATAGGTCGCCACTTCCTTGAGCGTGACCGGCCTCCCCTTCAGCGCGTGGTGAGCGATGATGGCGAAGATCATGTCGGCCTCGAAGATGCTTCGCACCGGACGGCCGAGCACGCCGTTCGCGACAAGCTTCTGGCGGAACTCCGACCGCCACTGAACCCACGCGACATCCATCGCCAGGAGCGCCCGCTCCTGCTCGTCGAGGTCGCTGTTCAGCGAAGCATTCACCGCGTCAGTTTCTTGTATTTCACGCGATGCGGGATCACCGAATCCTGGCCGAGCCGGCGCATCTTGTCTTTCTCGTAGTCCTGGAAGTTGCCTTCGAACCATTCGACATGGCTGTCGCCTTCGAAAGCGAGGATATGCGTTGCGATGCGGTCGAGAAACCAGCGATCGTGGCTGATGATCACGGCGCAGCCGGCGAAATCCTCCAGCGCCTCTTCCAGCGCGCGGAGCGTATCGACATCGAGATCGTTGGTCGGCTCGTCCAGCAGCAGGACGTTGGCGCCGGACTTCAGCATCTTGGCGAGATGCACGCGGTTGCGTTCACCGCCGGACAGCGCGCCGACTTTCTTCTGCTGGTCCGCGCCCTTGAAGTTGAACGCCGAGCAGTAACCGCGCGAGTTCACTTCCTTCTTGCCGAGCAGGATCTGGTCGTTGCCGCCGGAAATTTCCTCCCACACGGTCTTCTTGCCGTCGAGTGCATCGCGCGACTGATCGACGTAGCCGAGATGCACGGTCTCACCGACTGTAATGGTGCCGGAATCCGGCTTTTCCTGTCCGGTGATCATCTTGAACAGCGTGGTCTTGCCCGCGCCGTTGGCGCCGATCACGCCAACAATGCCGCCCGGCGGCAGCTTGAAGGTGAGATTGTCGATCAGAAGGCGATCGTTGAAGCCTTTGCTGAGCCCCTCGAAGTCCACCACGTTGTTGCCGAGACGCTCGGCCACCGGAATGATGATCTGCGCGGTCTGGGTCTGTTTCTCGCTGGCCTGCTTGAGCAGGTCCTCGTAGCGCTGATAGCGCGCCTTAGATTTGGCCTGACGTGCCTTCGGGGAGGATGCGATCCACTCCTGCTCGCGGGCGAGCGTCTTCTGGTGCGCGGCGTCCTCGCGGCCTTCCTGCTCCAGGCGCTTCTGCTTCTGCACCAGCCACTGCGAATAGTTGCCCTCGTAGGGAATGCCCTTGCCGCGGTCGAGTTCGAGAATCCAGCCCGTGACGTTGTCGAGGAAGTAGCGGTCGTGGGTCACGATCAGGATCGCGCCCGGATAGTTGCGCAGATGGCCTTCCAGCCATGACACGGATTCCGCGTCGAGATGGTTGGTCGGTTCGTCCAGCAGCAGCAGGTCCGGCTGATCGAGCAGCAGGCGGCACAGCGCGACACGGCGGCGCTCACCGCCCGAGAGCTTTGTGACATCGGCATCGTCCGGCGGACAGCGCAGCGCGTCCATCGCCTGATCGACCTTGCTGTCGAGATCCCACAGGCCCGCGGCCTCGATCTCGTCCTGCAATTTGGTCATCTCGTCGGCGGTCTCGTCCGAGTAGTTCATCGCCAGTTCGTTGTAGCGATCGAGGATCGCCTTCTGCTTGGCGACGCCTTCCATGACGTTCTCGCGCACGGTCTTGGTGGCGTCGAGCTGCGGCTCCTGTTCGAGGTAGCCGACCCGCGCGCCCTCGGCGACCCAGGCTTCGCCGTTATAGTCCTTGTCGATGCCGGCCATGATCCGCAGCAGCGTCGACTTGCCCGAGCCGTTGACGCCGAGCACGCCGATCTTGGCGTCGGGATAGAACGACAGATGCACGTTATCGAGCACCTTGCGGGTCGGGTAGGCCTTGGTCAGACCCTGCATGAAGTAGACGAACTGGCGAGCCATCGTGATCCTTTGACGGTTCCGGAAAACCTTCGTTGTGCGGGGAAATTTGCTGCCGTTGATGTAGCGGCGGGAACCGCAAAGGGCAACCGGCGCGGCCCTCCAAAGGTAGGGTTTTGGAAAGGCTGCCGAGAGAATTTTCCAGCGATCTGAGGCCGTTGCCACGACGAAAACGGCTTTTTAATCGAATCCGCGCAACTTGCCGGTTCGAACCGCGGACAGACGCGCCGCGACCAATATTCAGGCGTCAAGAATCAGCACTACAGATCGTCGAGCAGAAGCCATGACGACGCACAGCACACCGATCCATATCGCGGAAATGTCCGCACCCCGCACGGCCCCATCCAAGGGACTGCTGGCCGAGATCGCCGAGTTCTGGCGCACCTTCATCAAGGCGGCCTTCGACCCCTACCACCCGGAACAGCACTATATGCGCGGCCCGGGTCCGGCCTGCGCGGCCAAACAGGCCCGTCGCGGCTGACATCGCCAGATGGAGCCGATCAGATTAACATTTATGATTGCCGGATTCTTTGTCGTTGGCCTACTGGCCCTCTGGGGCGGTTGGTTTGTGATAGATTTTATCTTTGCGACATCGCTCAAAGGTGAACCCAGCCAAGCAAATGCGGCTGCGGTATACGTCCCCATCTACTTTCTGGTCCGATTTGTCGGCATGCCAATCATCGCGATTATAGCCGCGAGTTGCGCGGCCTGGGGTGTTGCGCAATATTAGCTCGCAACGATTGGTCTCGCGCTCCGTTCATAATGACGTGTGCGCTGCCTCACCTCTCCCCGCTTGCGGGGAGAGGGAGCACCACATTCCCGCCAGCAGATCAAAAACGGAAAAACAAAAATGCCCGTGCGCTGCGCCATTCTCGACGACTACCAGAACGTCGCGCTCAAGTTCGCGGACTGGTCATCGCTCAAGGACCGGATCGACATCACGGTGTTCGACAAGCCGTTCGCGTCAAGCGACGAGGCGGTGCGCTCGTTGCAGGATTTCGAGATCGTCTGCGCCATGCGCGAGCGCACGCCGTTTCCGCGCGAGACGCTGAGCGCGCTGCCGAAGCTGAAACTGCTGCTGACCTCCGGCATGCGCAACGCCTCGTTCGATCTTGAAGCCGCGAAGGAGCGCGGCGTCACGGTGTGCGGCACCGGCGGCGTCGGCAACGCCACCGCGGGACTGACCATCGGACTGATGCTGGAACTGACCCGCAAGATCGGCTTAGAGAACGCGCGCATGCACGCCGGCGAGCAATGGCAGACCACCATGGGGCAGGACGTCGAGGGCATGACGCTCGGCGTCGTCGGGCTCGGCAAGCTCGGCACGAAGGTCGCCACGATCGCCAAGGCGCTCGGCATGAACGTGATCGCCTGGAGCCAGAACCTGACGCCGGAGGCCTGCGCCGCCGCGGGTGTGACTTACGCCACCAAGGATGAGCTATTCGCGACCGCCGATATCGTCACCATTCACGTCATCCTGAGCAAGCGCACGCGCGGGCTCATCACGCGCGACGATCTCGCACGCATGAAACCGACGAGCTATCTGGTCAACACCGCGCGCGGGCCGATTGTGGACGAAGCCGCGCTGCTTGACGCGCTCCAGCGCAAGGCTATCGCGGGCGCGGGCCTCGACACGTTCTCGCAGGAACCGCTGCCGCTGGATCATCCGCTGCGCAAGCTCGACAACGTCGTGCTGACGCCGCATCTGGGCTACGTCACCGAGAACAACTACCGGCGCTACTACGGCGACATGGTCGAGGACATCGCCGCGTGGCTCAGCGGCGCGCCGGTGCGGGTGATGACGTAGTGTTCACCCCTCCCCGTTTACGGGGAGAGGTCGGATCGTGAAACGATCCGGGTGAGGGGCGGAAGCATCCGTGATGTGGACAGCTTGCCCCTCACCCCAACCCTCTCCCCACAAGCGGGGAGAGGGAGAAGATATGGCTCCTCGCAATGACGGATGGACGAAGCCTTCACCCGCGTATCGCGGCCTCAATCGCGGCCACGTCGATCTTCTTCATGGTCATCATCGCTTCGAACGCGCGCCTGGCTTCCTCGCCGCCCTTGGCCATCGCGTCCGTCAGGACGCGCGGCGTGATCTGCCACGAGATTCCCCATTTGTCCTTGCACCAGCCGCAGGCGCTTTCCTGCCCGCCGTTGCCGACGATGGCGTTCCAGTACTTGTCCGTCTCCGCCTGATCGTCGGTTGCGATGCAGATCGAGAACGCTTCATTGTGTTTGAAGATCGGCCCGCCGTTCAGGCCGATATAGGGAATGCCCGCCACGGTGAAATCCACCGTGATGGTGTCACCCGCCTTGCCTGACGGATAGTCGCTCGGCGCCTTGTGGACGGCGTTGACCTTGCTGTCCGGAAATACGCTCGCATAAAACTTCGCGGCCTCTTCCGCGTCCTTGTCGTACCAGACGCAGATCGTGCTTTTGTTCTTGGCCATGCGGTTCCTTCCTCGGTCGTTGTCACTCCATCAAGATCGCAAATTTGCAAAGGTTGCATGTCATGCGCAACAAAAAGCCCGGCAAAACCTTAAGGTCTTGGCCGGGCTTCTGTTTAACGGATCAAAAAATCAGAAGTGATAGTTCGCGCCGATGCGCACGACATGGAAGTCAAGATCGCTGAAGTGCGTGTTGTAAGATGAAATTGCGTTACCCGGAACGCCGGGGGCAGCCGAAGTGATGCTGCTGCTTCCAAGATTGACGTAGAGATACTCAGCTTTGAAAGAAGCATTTCGCCAGGCCGCGTATTCAAAGCCGCCACCAGCGGTGTACCCGGTCATCACTTTTGTCGTTGGTCCCGTGTAGCAAGCTCCCGAAGCAGGAGGACATGCGGCACCGAAGCCACCGCCCGTTGCGGTATAGCCTATCGTGTTGCTGAGGGTCGAGTTTGCGTGGACCGAGCCGTAAGCCAGACCGCCCGTTCCGTAAACGAGGAGTTTGTCAGTCGCGAGCCATCCAGCGCGCGCGCGCAGCGTTCCGAACCATTCAACATTCTGCTCGGCGTTAACCTGCCCGGGTCGACCGATGAGCGCGTAGGGCGTGGCCGCCGATCCCTTGATGTCACTGCCCTGAAAATCCGCTTCCAGACCAATCAGCCAATTGGGCGAGACCTGCCAGTTGTAACCAGCCTGCGCGCCGCCAAGAACGCCTTTGACATCGTATGCAACCGAAGCCGCCGGGTTTGGATTGGAAAAGTTGAATACGTTCGCGGATACAGGGTCATTGGGCGCAAAGGTCGCAACCGGATCGTTAAAGCCATAGCCGACGTTGAGGCCGGCGTAGAAGCCCGTCCAGCTTGAGACCGCCGCCAATGGAGGCGCTTTTGTATAGGGGCGCGCCGCGATGTCAGCAGCGTGTGCGCCGGTTGCGCCAAGAGCGGCAACCGCAGCAGCGGCCAAAAGCTTTTTCATGAAATTCCTCAAAAACATGCAACAAAATCTGGATGCACCCTAAGGAGAGTCGAAGGTCGTTACTGTAGCGCGCGGGCAACAGCGTGGAACTCTGTCGATAGGCTTCTTCGACACTGCGAGCCCAAACAAAAATGCCCGCGACAGGCGCGGGCATTTTCATTCGAACTGAAATCCTGATTTACCGGATCGTGACCGGCGCGGGCAGCGGCGGCACAGCCGTCGGTCCCTGATTGGCCACGCCCATCGACGCGGTCGGGCGCTGCGGAGGCGCACCGTTCGCCATCGGCGCGGGAGCGGGTCCGCCCTGATACGGCTGCGGCTGGGCAGACGCGGTGACCGGCTGAGGCTGCGGCAAGGCCGGCGGTTTACCGCCCGGCAGCACCACAACCCGGGTGCCGACCTTGGTGCGCTCGAACAGATCCGTGACATCCTCGTTCAGCATGCCGATGCAGCCGCTTGATACGAACTGGCCGATGGTCGACGGCTGGTTGGTGCCGTGGATGCGGTACACGGTCGAGCCGAGATACATCGCACGCGCGCCGAGCGGATTACCGTCACCGCCGGCCATGAAGCGCGGCAGGTAAGGCTGGCGCTCGATCATTTCCGTCGGCGGATGCCAGTCCGGCCATTCCGCCTTGCGGGTGATCTTCTGCACGCCGGTCCAGGTGAAGCCGTCGCGGCCGACGCGCACGCCGTAGCGGATCGCGCGGCCATTGCCGAGAATGTAGTAGAGGTGCGTATTCGGCGTATCGACGATGATGGTGCCGGCCGGCTCCTTGGTCGGATAATTGACCTCGGTGCGCCGCAGGTTCGGCGGCAATTCCTTGCGCGGGCCGGTTTCGGGCTGCTCTTCAGGCGGCAATGCCGACATCACGGAGCGGCCGTTGGCGCCCTGCGCCGTGCCGGGCGCCTGCAGATCGAGCGCACCCGTCGGCGCACCGTCCACTGTCCCAGGCGGACGCGGACGGTCGGTAAAATCGGTGCCCTGCGGCGGACCGCGGTCGCTGTAGATCGGCGCGGGGCCGCGATCGGAATAACCGGGCGCCGGCGGGGTGTAAGCGGTCGGGCGGCCGTAACGCGGATCGTCCGGCGACATCACCGGGCCGCGCGGGTCGAGGCCCGGCTGCTGCTGGTAGCTCTGCTGCTGCGGAGCGGGCTGCTGCTGGTAATTCGGCTGCTGCTGGTAGCCCGGAGGCGACAGCGCCGTGCCACGGTCATCGCCATCGAGGCGGTCGAAATCCGGCACGCTGCGGTCGTCCCGCGCGTAGGGCGCTGGCTGGAGCGGCTGCGAATAGCCCGGAGGCGGCGGATAGGACTGCGCCAGTGCAACAGATGCACCTGCCAGACCGGCCACCGCGGAAACCGCAAAAGCCGTCGTGAAGGACTTGGCAGAAAAACCCTTGGAAACGCGATTGAACATCATGCCCCTTATATAGCGCGAACCCGCCACCGTATCGTTAACGGCAGTTCGCGCAGGATAGCGGCGCATTCAAGACAATCGTTGAAAAAAGTGCCCGAAAACGGCTGACTTTTTCGCGAGATTGCAGCCGGGCAACAGGTTCCCGCCAATGTGACGCCATCCCCAGCCCCGGCCGAAGTTTTTTCAGGCAAATTCATGGCCTGCGGTATCCTTCCCGAAGGCTTGATTCGTGGCCTTCAGCCGCGCTTCCGGCGTTCAGTTTTTGCTTCTCCAGCGTTCACATGCGTTTCGTTTTGGCTCGAGACCTTCGCGCCTCCACCGCCGAAGGCAGGACACGTCACAATGCTCCCCGGATTTCGAATCCTGTTTGCGACGACCGTGCTGGCGATCTCGATTCTGATCTTCGGCCTCGGCGCGGCCGCGCTGCTGCGCGCGGCGCATGAGGAATTCGCGAGCATGCCGTCGTGGCGGCTGGCGCAGCAGCCGATGCTGGCGCCGCAATTCGAACTCAGCGGACCGACACTGGCGATGCTGCGGGTCGAGGCGCTGACGGCGAAGCCGTCCCCGGACCGGACCATCCGCCAGCAGGCCATCATCCGCGACATTCCGCGCGACCTGCCACCGGCCGAAACCGTGAAGCAGGACGCCGGCGACACACTCAGGGAAGCCGAACAGACACCGGCCGAACCCGCTCCGGCCCCGGAGACGTCCGCAGCTCTGAGCGCAAAGGCCAGCACAGAAGCTCCGGCAGCGGAAGCACCGGCCACGGATGCCAAGCCCTCGGATACCCAGACCTCCGAAGCCAGCGCCACCGACGCGAAGGTTCCGGACGTGAAGCCTCAGGAAGCCGCGCCGGCGGGCGTGAAGGCCTCCGAGCTCCGGATCTCCGAAGCGAAAGCCGTCGACGCAAAATCCGAACCCGGACTGGCTGATCCGAAGCCGACCGAGGCCATATCCTCAGAGACCAAATCTTCGGTGACCGAAGCGTCCGAGCCGCGATCGACGGAGACGGTTGCGTCCCTGGAACGATCGACGGAAGCAACGGCCTCCGCGACGATCCCCCGGCCTGCGGCGAAGAAAGTCCGCCGCGTCAATCCGCGCGCCGTCGCACAGCGGCGTCAGGTCGCTCGCGCCCGCGCGGAGGAACGCGCACGGGCTGAACAATTGCGGCAGCAGCAAAAAGCATTTCCGCTGTTCGGCGGCTAAGGCTGGTTACACCGGCCCTGTCGCCACCGGCGGGCCCCCCTGCTCGCCCCACTCCGCCCATGATCCGTCATAGAGCGCGGTGTCGGCAATGCCGAGGCGATAGAGCGCCAGCGTCAGCACGCCTGCAGATACGCCGGAGCCGCAGCTCGTGACGATGGGTTTGGCGAGATCCACGCCCGCGCCGGTGAATGCCGCGCGCAAATCATCGAGCGGCTTCATCGCGCCGGTGCTGGCATCGAACAGTCCCGCATAGGGAACGCTGCGCGCGCCCGGAATATGCCCGCCGCGCAAGCCGGGACGCGGCTCGGGCACGCTGCCCTCAAAGCGCGCGCTCGGCCGCGCATCGATCACCTGCTCGGCCTGGCTCTCCAGATTGCCGATCAACTGCTGGATGCTGCGCACACGCCTGGCATCGAACGCCGCCTTGAACGACGCGGGCTTCGGCTTAGCCTCGCCGCCCTCGACCGCGCGGCCTTCCGCCAGCCACTTCTTCAGGCCGCCATCGAGCACGCGAACATTCTGGTGGCCGAACGACAGGAACATCCACCACCCGCGCGGCGCGGCGACCCATCCGCCGGCATCGTACAGCACCACCGTGTCATCGTTGCTGATGCCAAGCGCCCCGATGTCGCGACCGAACTGTTCGGCCGACGGAAACATATGCGGCAGCGGGCTTGAATGATCCGACACCGCATCGACGTCGAAGAACACAGCGCCCGGAATGTGCTGCGCCAGATAGTCGTCCTTCGGCAGCGGCAGGATGCCGGGCAGCTTGAACGTCGCATCGAGAACCTTCACGTGCGGATCGTTCAGATGCGCGGCAAGCCATTCGGTGGAGACGAGAGGATCGGTGGCGGGCATGGGCATTCTTCCTCAATCGTCATTGCCGGGCTTGACCCGGCAATCCATCTTTCAAGATGGACACGCGGGTCAAGCCCGCGTGTGACGGTTCGTGATTGAATTACTTCTTCGGCTCGACCTTCTCGATCGGACCGCCTGCGGCCTTCCATCCGGTGAAGCCGCCGCCAAGATGCGCCACGGGAGAGAGGCCCATGTCCTGCGCGGTCTTGGCCGCCAGCGCCGAGCGCCAGCCCGACGCGCATTGAAACACGAACTTCTTGTTTTCCTGAAAGACCGGCTTGGCGTAAGGGCTTTCCGGATCGATCCAGAATTCGAGCATGCCGCGCGGACAGTGAAACGCTCCGGGGATGCGGCCCTCGCGCTCGATCTCGCGCGGGTCGCGCAGGTCCACGATCACGACTTCGCTCTGCCCCACGCCGCCTTGCGGAAAACGCTCGACGGCTTCCGCCGCGTTGATGGTCTCGATCTGGGCGTTGGCCTCGTCGAGGAGTTTCTTGTAGCCGCGGGTGATGGTGGAGGGCATTTGGGGGCGGTCCTTTACGAAGTGTCTTACCCGCAATGTGCCGCTAATCAGTTCTAAAAGCTAGCGTCTCTCTCCGTCATTGCGAGGAGCGCAGCGACGAAGCAATCCATCTTTTCTCATGAGAAGGCCGGAATGGATTGCTTCGGCGCGCTGGCAATGACGATACTCTGCACCTGCCGTCAACGTATGACAGGACGCGCTGATGAAACAACCCTGCGTCTACATCGTGGCCAACCAGCACAACGGGACAATTTACACTGGCGTAACGTCGGACTTGCCCCGCCGCGCCCATGAACATCGCGAAGGACTAATTGACGGTTTCACAAAGAAGTACGGTTGCAAGCGGCTGGTCTGGTACGAACATCACGACACAATGGAAGCAGCGATTGTCCGTGAAAAGCAGATCAAGGCTGGAAGCCGGAACGACAAAATCCAACTGATCCAAGCACTGAATCCGGGCTGGGATGATCTCTACGATACGCTGATCTGAATTTCGATGATCGCTCACGGCCCGTCATTGCGAGCGAAGCGAAGCAATCCATGCGAGGCAGCCACCCGAAAAAGATGGATTGCTTCGTCGCTGCGCTCCTCGCAATGACGAGCAAACCGGCCTTCTTCCTTTGCGCCTACCGCGTCAATTCCTTCATCGCGCCCTCTAGTCCTTCGAGGGTCAGCGGGAACATGCGCTCCGCGAACAGCTTGCGGATGATGGTGGTGGACTCCGAATAGTCCCAGTGCTTGCGCGCGACGGGATTGAGCCAGACCGCGTGCGGATAGGTCCGCGTCACGCGCTCGAGCCAGACCGACCCAGCCTCTTCGTTGACATGCTCGACGGAGCCGCCGGGGACGACAATTTCATATGGGCTCATCGACGCATCGCCGACAAACACGACCTTGTAGTCGTGCGGGTACTTGTGAAGGATGTCCCAGGTCGGCGTGCGATCGGAGAAGCGCCGCTTGTTCTGCTTCCAGACGCCTTCATAGAGGCAGTTGTGGAAGTAGAAATACTCCATGTGCTTGAACTCGGTCTTCGCCGCCGAGAACAGTTCCTCGACCTGCGCGATGTGACCGTCCATCGATCCGCCGATGTCGAAGAAGATCAGGACCTTCACCGCATTGCGCCGCTCGGGGCGCATGTGCACATCGAGATAACCGTGGTTGGCGGTTTCCTTGATCGTGGTGTCGAGATCGAGTTCGTCAGGCGCACCGGTGCGCGCGAACTTGCGCAGTCGGCGCAGCGCCACCTTGATGTTGCGGATACCGAGTTCGACGTTGCCGTCGAGATCCTTGAACTCGCGCTTGTCCCAGACCTTCACCGCGCGGAAGTTGCGGTTCTTCTCCTGGCCGATGCGGATGCCTTCGGGATTATAGCCGTCCGCGCCAAAGGGAGATGTGCCGCCGGTGCCGATCCACTTGCTGCCGCCCTCGTGGCGCTTCTTCTGTTCTTCAAGACGCTTCTTGAGAGTCTCCATGAGCTTGTCCCAGCCCATGGCCTCGATCTGCTTCTTCTCTTCCTCGGTGAGATATTTCTCGGCGGCCTTGCGCAGCCACTCGGCGGGAATCTCCGCCTTCTCCATGGCGTCGAGCAGGCTTTCGAGCCCCTTGAACACGGTGCCGAACACGCGGTCGAACTTGTCGAGGTTGCGCTCGTCCTTCACCAGCGAGGCGCGCGACAGATAATAGAAATGCTCCACGCTCTGATCCGCGAGGTTGGCGTCGAGCGCCTCCATCAGCGTCAGATATTCACGCAGCGTGACCGGAACCTGCGCGTCGCGCAGCGATGTAAAAAATTGCAGGAACATGGGACTTAGATCGCCTCCGAAGCCGCTTCCGTCAAGGGCGGGCGTCGCCCTCGTGACGGGATTAGAGTGATGAAACTACAGGGTTGCGGGCCATTCGTCTGCCTGCGCCCACCCGGAAAACCGCCCTGCAAGGCAGGCTTGCGTTCGAAAACAGCACTGGCACGGTCTGGATTGGTGTGCCATTTCATTTAAACTGTTGTTTGACGCCTCCCGGACTGCTCCGGCCGGAGACAGTTCGCGGCGTTGACCGGGGACGCGCGACACCCCGCAGCGGGAGTCGCAGCGTTTTAAACAAGGGGTTTGGTCCATGGGCATTATTGCTTGGATTATCGTCGGTGCGATCGCGGGCTGGCTGGCCGGCCTGATCGTCAAGGGCGCGGGCTTCGGACTTCTCGGCAATATCGTCGTCGGCATCGTCGGCGCGGTGGTCGCGGGCTGGCTGCTGCCGCAGCTTGGCATCCGGCTCGGCGCTGGCATGATCGGCGAGATCATCAACGGAGCGATCGGCGGCATCGTCGTGCTGGTCATCCTGTCGTTGATCCGGCGCGCATGACGTTTTAAAGGGCTCCTGGAAGCGGCCGCCGATAAAGCGGTCGCTTCTTGTTTGAAGAGATTTCCCGCGGCAATCACGCGAAGCAGAACAAACGAACTCAGACAAACTCACCAAGGCAAACGTCGATGAAATTTACCGGTACCAAAAACTATGTCGCCACCGACGATCTCAAGGTCGCGGTCAACGCAGCGATCGTGCTCGAACGTCCGCTGCTGGTGAAGGGCGAACCCGGCACCGGCAAGACCGTGCTCGCGGAAGAAGTCGCGCGCGCGCTCGATGCGCCGCTGCTGACTTGGCACATCAAGTCCACCACCAAGGCGCAGCAGGGCCTTTACGAGTACGACGCGGTGTCGCGTCTGCGCGACAGCCAGCTCGGCGATCCGCGTGTCTCCGACATTTCCAACTACATCAAGCGCGGCAAGCTGTGGGACGCCTTTACCAGCGAGAAGCGCCCGGTCCTGCTCATCGACGAAATCGACAAGGCCGACATCGAATTCCCGAACGACCTCCTGCTCGAACTCGACCGCATGGAATTCCATGTCTACGAGACCGGCGAAACGATCAAGGCGAAGCAGCGCCCGATCATCATGATCACCTCGAACAACGAGAAGGAACTGCCCGACGCGTTCCTGCGCCGCTGCTTCTTCCACTACATCAAGTTCCCCGACATCGACACCATGAACGCCATCGTGGAAGTGCACTTCCCCGACATCAAGAAGCGCCTCGTTCAGGAAGCGATGAAGATCTTCTTCGAGGTGCGCGACGTGCCGGGTCTGAAGAAGAAGCCATCGACCTCGGAACTGCTCGACTGGCTCAAGCTGCTGCTCAACGAGGAAATGACGGTGGAACAGCTCCGCGAACGCGACCCGCGCAAGCTGATTCCGCCGCTGCATGGCGCGCTGCTCAAGAACGAGCAGGACGTGCACCTGTTCGAGCGCCTCGCGTTTCTGAGCCGCCGGGAAGTCTGAGCGGCGCCTCACGTCTGAAGCGAACAAAGGCGAGAGAGCCCCGGCTCTCTCGCCTTTTCGATTCAGGAATTGATCCGGATTTACGGCCTAGAACGGCACGCCGGCGCCAGCGCGAAATGCGCCGCTGCGCCCGTCATCGACGCCGACGGCGCCTTTCAGGGTGACTGTCTTGTCGCCAACGCGGACACCGAGACCGCCGCTCGCCTCTCCGCCGGGACCCGCCGACGTGTTGAGTGCGGAATAAGGATTTCCGCCGCCACCGGTGGTCCCACCGACACCAGGCACCGCGCCGGTCACCCCGCCAACTGTATTGGTGACCCTGCTCGGCACGGACTGCGCCTGAGCGCCTGTGACGAACAGAACCGCAGTGCAGATCACCCCAAATTTCAGCATGCTTGGCCCCCTGACTCGCCGGAAAGCAAATACGGACGAACGTGTCGCATAATTTCACGCTAAAATGACGACAATTTCAATGTTCCATTCTCGGGGGAAACCAGCCCTGCACCGCGAACTTGCTTGCACGCCAGACTTCGGCCACTGTTGCGAACGCAACGATCCAACACTGGCCACCGCACCCTGAGCCGCATAAACTGGCCGCCTCGGATGCGAGGTGCCGCGTGACCAAGAAGCACGTCGATCGCCGCCTGACAGCCATTCTCGCCGCGGACGTCGCCGGCTACAGCCGGCTGATGGGTGCGGACGAGGAAGGCACCCACGCACAGTTGAAGGCGCACCGCCACGATCTGATCGACCGGCGGATCAGGAAACATCGCGGCCGCATCATCAATACTGCCGGCGACGGATTGCTGGCGGAATTCGCCAGTGCGGTTGAAGCCGTGCGCTGCGCGATCGAAATCCAGCGCGCGATGATTACACGGAACGCGAACGTGCCCGAGGAGAGCCGGCTCGAATTCCGCATCGGCATCAACATCGGCGATGTGATCGAGGACGGCGGCGAAATCTTCGGCGATGGTGTCAATGTCGCGGCGCGGCTGGAGAGTATCGCGCCGAGGGGCGGCGTCTGTATTTCCCGGCAGGTGCTCGATCAGATCGAAGGCAAGCTCAAGCTTCAGTTCCGCGAAATGGGCCGCCAGAACCTGAAGAACATCGCACGGCCGATCGAGGTCTTTGCGATCGATCTCCATGACGGTGCATCCAAGGCCGCGCGTATTCTGACCGGCGCGAATCTTCAACAGGAGATCCGCTACTGCAAGGCGGCGGACGGCGTCCGGCTGGCTTTCGCGAAGGTCGGCAACGGCCCGCCATTGCTGCGCACGGCACACTGGCTGGGGCATCTCGAATACGACTGGGAGCTGCCGATCTTCCGCGGTCTCCTGCTCGAACTGGCCTCGAGCTTTTCGCTGGTCCGTTTCGACGCGCGGGGCAACGGGCTGTCGGATTGGGACGTCGGCAACATCTCGCTGGATCACTGGGTGAGCGACATGGAGAGTGTTGCTGACGCGGCGGGACTCGACCGGTTTCCGATTCTTGCGTTGTCTCAGGGGTGCGCGGTGGCGATCGCCTTCGCGATCCGGCATCCGGAGCGGGTTTCGCATCTGATCCTTTATGGAGGATTTGCCGCCGGCGTCTACAAGAGCCCGAACGTGACGCCCGCCGCACGCGAGCAGTTCGACGCAATGAAGGTCCTGATGAAACTCGGCTGGGGCGCGAACGAGCCAACCTTCCGGCAACTCTTCACAGCGTCGATGATCCCCACCGCGACAAGGGAACAGATGGACGCCTTCAACGAAGCCCAGCGGGTCAGCGCGTCAGCTGAATGCGCCGTTAGATATCTGGAAACGGTGATCAACTTCGATGTCCGCGATCTGCTGCCGCAAATCAAGGTGCCCACCCTTGTCATGCATGTCCGCGATGACCGAAGGGTGCCGATTGCGTCAGGCCGGGAGCTTGCAGCAGGTATCCCCGGCGCACGCCTCGTCACGCTGCCGGGCAAAAATCATATCCCGCTCCAGCAGGATCCGGGCTTGCCGATCTTTCTCGACGAGATCCGCCGGTTCCTCGGCGTCACCTGAATTCATCGGTTCGCTTACGCTGCGCGCCGGCGCCGCGGGCGCGTCACGCTTCCGCGCGGCGGGCATATCACATCCTGCGGCGGGCCTTGGCTCGGCGCAGGATGACCATCTGGGATCGCACACCGTAGCCGATGCCAAAACCGGCCACGAACACCAGAACAAGAACGAATACAGCCTCGGACATGGTTGCCTCATGGCGAGGGCCGCCGATCGCAGTATACCGGCCGACGACCCCGTCTTGTTGTTAACGGACATGGGGCAATTGTCCGCAATCCGACGTTAGTCCGACGGTTTGCGCGCGCAACGAAACCTGCGTTTAAACCTTAATGCCCGCCGCGCAGGTTAATTCCGGAACCGAAACGGCATCTACGAGGGCGCTCCGCGTCATTGCGAGCGAAGCGAAGCAATCCACTCATCAAACTGGATTGCTTCGTCGCTTGCGCTCTCCGCAATGAAGGTGTGGCGACGGCAGCGCGTTACCGCGTCTTCTCGTGCAACTGATAGGTCAGGTGCGCTTTCACCGTCGGCCATTCCGAAGCGGTGATGCTGTACACGACAGTGTCACGCAGGGTGCCGTTCGGCGCGATCTGGTGACTGCGCAGCACGCCGTCGAGCTTGGCGCCCAGCCGCTCGATGCCGCGCCGCGACTGATGATTGAAGAAATGCGTGCGGAACTCGACCGCGATGCAGTTCAGCTTCTCGAACGCATGAGTCAGCAGCAGCAGCTTGCATTGGGTATTCAGCGCAGTCCGCTGGACACGCTTCGCATACCAAGTCGATCCGATCTCGACCCGCCGGTTGGCGGCATCGACATTCATGTAGGTCGTCATGCCGGCGACCTTGCCTTCGGTATCCTTCACCGTGAACGGCAGCATCGATCCCGCCGCCTGCAAACCAAGACGACGCTCGATCTCGGACGGCATCGCCTCCGGCGACGGGATCGAGGTGTACCAGAGCTTCCACAACTCGCCGTCGCGCACCGCGTCCGTGAGTTCGGCGGCGTGATCCCGTGACAGCGGCTCAAGCCGCGCGTGAGGGCCGCTGAGAGTGACGGGAGAAAGCCAGGTCATTTTATACCCCGCGGAGATTCAAGTTGATGCAACGTCACGGCAATTGTCTGCTCCCTCTCCCCGCGTGCGGGGAGAGGGTCGGGGTGAGGGGCACTGCGTGTTGGGAAAAAGCCCCTCACCCGACCGCGTTGCGGTCGACCTCTCCCCGTAAGAACGGGGAGAGGTTAAGTTCACTTATTCAGAAAATTCAGCGGCAGGCCGCCGCGCGGCCAGTCCATCGCCACCAGTTCGCCCTTGCCGGACAGCGTGATGTAGGCGGTCTTCAGCTCCGGCCCGCCGAAGGCGATGTTGGTGGTGACATTGTCGCCGGTCGGCACCTGCTCGACCAGCTTGCCATCCGGCGCGATCACCGAGATGCAGCCGGAGATCAGCGTCGCGACGCAGACGTTGCCCGACGCTTCGACGCCGAGCGAGTCGTACATCTGATAGCCGCCGAGACCGGAAATCGGCCTGCCCATTTCGCCGCGATAGATCGGCTCAACCGGCGCGATCTGCCCCGGCGCACCGATGGCGAACGCCCACAGCCGCGCGGTCGGCGTCTCGGCGACATAGACGGTCTTCTCGTCCGGTGACAGGCCGATGCCGTTGGCGGGCAGCATGTGCGGCACAGCCTCGACGAGTTCTGTGCCGCCCTTCTTCATGTAGTAGACGGCGCCGACATCGAGATCGTGCGCGCGGCGCTTGCCGAGATCGGTGAACCAGAGCCCGCCCTCTTTATCGAAGACAAGATCGTTCGGCCCCTTGAGCTGCCGTTCGTCGCAATGGGTGAACAGCGTCTCGACCTTGCCGTTTGAGAGATCGACACGCTGCAACGAGCCGCCGATATATTCCGACGGACGCGGCGCGCCCGGCATGATGTTGCCGCCCGGACCCGGCGCCCAGGAGAAGCCGCCGTTGTTGCAAAGGTACATCTTGCCGTCCGGTCCCAGCGCCGCGCCGTTCGGCCCGCCGGGAATTTTCGCGATGATCTCCTTGCGCCCGTCGGGATAAACCCGCGTCAGGGTCTGGCGGCGGATTTCCACCAGCACCACCGAGCCATCGGGCATCACCACCGGCCCTTCTGGAAACTCGAGACCGGTTGCGATGACGCGGACGTTGGACATGAAGACCTCCCGATGAGCGTTTTTGATTTTGACGCGCGAAAACCTATCGCGCGGATTCAGCTATGACCAGTGCGTGGATGCAGGGGTGAGTTGTCGAAGTCCGTGCACGATCTGCTCCCTCTCCCCGCTTGCGGGGAGAGGGGTGGGGTGAGGGGCCAAGTTTATCGTGCACCAAAAGATGCCCCTCACCCGGATCACCATAGCGCGTCGAAGACGCGCGTAAACGCGCTAATGGTGATCCGACCTCTCCCCGTAAGAACGGGGAGAGACGTCATTCCTTCGCCGAAAAATCCCTCCACACCAGCCCTGCCGCCGCGATGTCCGACAGCGCATTGCCGACCGCCTTGAACACGGTGATCTCGCTATCGCTGGTCCTGCCCTTGCGCTCGCCCTTGCACAGCTCATTGAGCGAACCGCGAATATCAGCTGGCGCAATCACACCGTCGCGGATCGGGTCGAGCAGTTCGCCGCTTTCCTTCAGCGCATCGTAGGTATCGAGCCAGACGCGCCCGCGCCGGAACACCTCGTCGTCGGCCTCGCGCATGAACGGCGTGAAGCTGCCGACCAGATCGAGATGCACGCCGGGCTTCAGCCATTCACCCTTGATGATCGGCTTGTGCGCAAGCGTCGCGCAGCTCACGATATCCGCCTCGCCCACCGCGCGTTCCAGATCGATCGCGACATGAGCGTCGATGCCTCTGGCGCGGAGATCGGACACCAGCCGGGCCGCGCCGGCCTCGTTGATATTCCACACCGCGACGGTCTCGATCGGCCGCACCGCGCGAAATGCATCCGCTGTGAGGCTCGCGATCCGGCCCGAGCCGCAGACCAGCAGCCTGCGCGCATCCTTGCGTGCGAGAAAGTCCGCCCCGAGCGCGCCGATGCCCGCGGTGCGCCGCGAGGTGATCTCGTTGCCGTCGATCAGCGCGATATGCCGCCCGGTCTCGCCATCGCACAGCAGATAGCTCGAGAAAAGTCCCGGCAGCGCGCGCCTGCCGTTCTCCGGGAAGATCGTGACGATCTTGATGCCGATGAAGGCGCGCTGCCATGCCGGCATGATCAGAATGGTCGCCGTCGAGCCGTCAGGCTGCCGCATGAAATGGTGGTGCCGCAGCGGCACGTCCGCACCGACAGTGAAGGCTTCGCGTAATGCGGCAATCAGCCGGTCGAACGGCAGACTGGCGCGGGTGCGCGCGGCGTCGATGACGATGGGGGATGGGGTGGCGACGGTCATTTACAGTTTCCGAGAATCTCGCGGACGTGCTCCCTCTCCCCGCCTGCGGGGAGAGGGTTGGGGTGAGGGGCATATTGCAAATAATCACGCTTTCGCGAAAGCGCCCCTCACCCGGATTGCTTCGCAATCCGACCTCTCCCCGTCACAACGGGGAGAGGTGAAGAAACATCAGCGCCGCGCGAAGCCGCCCTCACCGCGTCCATCAGCTTCTTCCGGAAAGCTCGGTCGCGCTTGAGGTGCCATTCGCGGCTCATGGCTTCGTTGCGCGTCTGGAACGGTTCGGTGTGCAGCAGCGTCCAGGCCCGGCCGCGTGTCGAGCGCGCGCCGGTGCCGTTGTTATGCTTCGCAAGCCGCTGCGTCACGTCATTGGTCCAGCCGACATAGGAAATGTAACGGCCCTTGTGAAAGCTACCGAGCACATAGACGAAGGCGGCGGGTTTTGATTTTGCCGCACGCTTCTTTGCCTTCGCGGCGCGCGATTTGGCCTTTGTTGTACGCGTCTTCGGCGAACGTGGCGCGGCAATCGTCATGGTGCATCTCGCCAAGCAGCGAGATGTGCTCCCTCTCCCCGCCAGCGGGGAGAGGGGTGGGGTGAGGGGCATAACTCAAACGATCTCGATTGAAAGAAAGCGCCCCTCACCCGGATCACTACGTGATCCGACCTCTCCCCGTAAGAACGGGGCGAGGTGAAGGCCTCAGTATCACATGCGAAGCACATCACTTCGCGCCGGGCGCCTTTGGCGCTTCCTTCGGCGCGTCCTTGGCTGCGCCGTTCGCCGGCTTGCCCAACGCCTGCACCTGACCTTGCAACTGCGCCACAGTGTTCTGCAGCCCGATCACGGTCGCCTTCAGTGCATCGATCTGCCGGTTGGCGGCGTCGATCTTCTGCTGGTGCTCCAGCGAGGCCTTGGTCAGCGACGCCTTGAGGAAATTCACATTGCTCTGGAGACAGCCGGTGCGGCGCTCCATGGTTTTCTCGGCGGTGCAGATTTCGATGCCGGGCACGTCCTGCGCTATCGCTTGATGCGGCACGGCTGCCAGCAGCGCAGCGCCAATCAGAAATCTCACCATGTCCGACCTCCTCAAAGCCTTGCTGCATCGTGCACGTTTCCGCGCATCCGGCGCAAACTGTCTCATAACGTGACGGGGTAACCGCGAAGATGTTGCGCGATCTTAAGGTTTGGAACGCGGGTGGAACGAAACGCGCCCGAATCAGCGATTCATACCATGCTAGCCAGATGGCTGACCGACATCTTGTGTCGCATGCACGCAGCGCGTCCACATCATGCTGTGCGAGGGTTGCGAAGTTCAATCGAAACGTTGAAAACAGGCCATCAATCGTTAACGCCCCCAAAAGAGAGCGAAGCCCGCAATGACCGACCAGCGAACAGACCTGCCAAGAGACTTGCCAAAGGACTTGCTAAAAGACCTGCCAAAGGACTTGCACGGTGTGTTTCCCTACCTCGTCTCGCCCACGGCAACCGACGGCAGCATCAAGACCGACGTTCTGGGCAAGCTCTGCGACGACATGATCAAGGCCGGTGTTCACGGACTGACGCCGCTCGGCTCGACCGGCGAGTTCGCCTATCTCGGCCGCGAACAGCGCACCACCGTGGTGAAGGCAACGGTGGAGGCCACCGCCAGGCGCGTGCCGGTGATCGCGGGCGTGGCCTCGACATCGACGGCAGACGCTGTCGCGCAGGCCAAGGCCTATCAGGCGCTCGGCGTGGACGGCATTCTCGCCATCCTCGAAGCCTACTTCCCGGTCAAGGACGCGCAGGTCGAGGCGTATTTCCGCGCCATCGCGGACGCCGTCGACATTCCGGTGGTGATCTACACCAATCCGAACTTCCAGCGCTCCGATCTCACCCTCGACGTGATCGCGCGCCTCGCCGAGCATCCGCGCATCCAGTACATCAAGGATGCCTCGAACAACACCGGCCGTCTCCTGTCGATCATCAACCGCTGCGGCGACAAGATGAAAGTGTTCGCGGCATCGGCGCATATTCCCGCCGCCGTGATGCTGATCGGCGGCGTCGGCTGGATGGCGGGACCGGCCTGCATCGTGCCGCGCGAAAGCGTGAAGCTCTACGATCTGTGCAAGGCGGGGCGCTGGGACGAAGCGATCGCGCTTCAGCGCAAGCTGTGGCGGGTCAACGAAGTGTTCGCGCGGTTCAATCTCGCCGCCTGCATCAAGGCGGGGCTCGAGATGCAGGGCTATGCCGTTGGCGATCCGATTGCGCCGCAAACCCCGCTCACGCCTGAGGAACGCAAGATCGTCGAAGGTGTCCTGGGCGGGCTCGGCTAGCCATCCGGGCTGGAACCCGGTGCAGCCAAGGCGTTGAAATCGGCGACGCCAGATATCAAGTTAAGGGTCTTGTTTTCGCCAGCCGCAAACTTGAGGTGCCAGCATGGTCAAGGTGGTCTACGAGATAGTCGAGCATGACGGCGGCTGGGCGTACAAGTTCAACAACGTGTTTTCGGAGACCTTTCCGACCCACGAGGCGGCGCGCGCGGCCGCCACCCGCGCCGCGGCGGAACAGCGGGTGCCCGGCCGGACCGAGGTCATCCAGTTCGAGGACGGCCAGGGCAACTGGCGCGAGGAAACTGTCCGGGGCACCGACCGGCCAGTCACCGAAGTCGTGGACAACAAGAAGGCCCGGTAACCGTCCGGTCCTTTTTGCCGCACCCCGGTTTCCATCTCCGCGCAAACTGGTCTAGAAGACCGCCATGAGAGCGGGCAGAGCACTTCAGAACTGGCTGGATTCGCACGGACTGGGAGCGATCATCGCTGCCGTCCTCGGCATCATCGTGGGGCTCGCGCTCATCCTCGTCGTCGGCGGATACTATATCGTCCAACCATGAGCTCCGGCCTGCCGCGGTTCGCGGCGGAGGCGGCGGCACCGGCCGACATCAACTCCACATCAATTTCAGCGAGATCGACAGTGGCCGCCTCGACCGACATCCTGTTCAGTGAAGCGATCTCGTTCCTTCAGGCCGGGCGCACGCGCGAGGCCGAGAAGACCCTTCGCAAGCTGGTGCGCAGGACGTCCGATCATCCGCTGGCGCTCAGTGTGCTCGGCGCCATTCTTGTCGGCACCGGAAAATACGACGAAGCGGAACGGTTGCTGCGGTCCTCGGTGAAGCTCAATCCGGGCGCTCATGTCGCACTCTACAACCATGGGCTCGCGCTCAAGGCGCTGGGCCGTTCCGACGAAGCGCTGACGCAGTTCACACAGGCGCTTGCGATCAATCCCGACGACGCCGAAACCCTGAGCAATCGCGGCACGGTCTACAACGATCTGAAAAACTTTGAGGCTGCGCTGGCCGATTTCGACAAGGCGACCGCGCTCCAGCCGAACTATGCGCTGGCCCATCACAACAGAGGCAACGCGCTGTCCGGCCTCGCCCGTTATGAAGACGCGCTGGCGGCGTATCAGCGCGCGGTGGCGCTGATGCCCGGCCTGATCGACAGTTGGGCGGCCATCGGCCTCAGCCTGCAGAAGCTTGAGCGGCACGACGAATCCGCAGCGGCTTTCGAGACGGCACGGCAGCGCGCCGAAGCGGTCAACGCGCGCCGCCATTAGCCGCCGCCCGCGAAGGGGCAGCGGCAGAATCGAACTTACTGCTCGTCGCGGAAATACGGCTCGACCGGGCCGGTCAGCTTGATGGTCAGCGGATTGCCGTAGCGGTCCTTGGACGAGCCTGCAGTCACGCGCACCCATCCCTCGCTGACGCAGTACTCCTCCACGTTGTTCTTTTCGACGCCCTTGAAGCGGATGCCGACATCGCGCGAGAGAACCTCGGCGTTGTAATACGGGCTGCGGGGGTCGGTGGAGAGGCGGTCGGGCAATTCGCTCATCGTCATATCCTGCTTCTTGTTATTCTGAAGTTACAGCGGTCTTAAATCACAGCGTCCCGGATGACAGGAGCTTTTCGATATCGCGGGTCAGCGCACTGGGCGAGGTGGTCGAGCCGTACCGCGCGACGACCTTGCCGGCGCGGTCGACAAGGAATTTCGTGAAATTCCATTTGATCGAGGCGCCGAGCAGCCCCGGCTTCTCGCGCTTGAGATGATCGAACAGCGGCAGCGCCTTGTCGCCGTTGACATCGATCTTGGCGAACATCGGAAACGTCACGTCGTATTTCTGCGAGCAGAACGCCGCGATCTCCTGCGCGCTGCCCGGCTCCTGCCCGCCGAACTGGTTGCACGGAAAGCCCAGCACCGAAAAGCCGCGCGGACCGAGCGCGCGTTGCAGCTGCTCGAGCTGCGCGTATTGGGGCGTAAACCCGCACGCGCTCGCGGTGTTGACGATCAGCAGCACCTGCCCCTCATAAGTCTTAAGCGGACGATCTTCGCCGTCCAGCGTCGCAGCCGAGAAATCGTAGACCGACGTCAATGGCGCTCTCCCGTCATGCCGCTTGCTGTGGGGGCATGAGCTGATCCGAAAACCGGTTCCCGCTTTTCAGAATCTTGCTCCTCAGGTGCGGAATCCGCCCTTCTGCTGATTGGCGAGCCAGTCGGACAGCTTCGCCGGAGCTTCCTTCTTGGCGGGCTTCGCCGCTGCTGCCCGTTTCGCCTTGGGCGGGGGCGCCGATGCCGCTTCCGCAGCCTCCTTGGCGAGCCGCAGCGCGCGCAGTTTTTCCATATTGGCGCGCACCGCGCGGCCTTCTGCGTCGTACTGCGCCATTGCGCTGACGGCGTCCTGTTTCTTGTCGCTCATTGATGTTCTCCGGGACGAGGTGATGATCCCGAAACGGGGGAACCTGTCGCTACTGCGCTCCCTTTAACCGATCCGGGCTGCCCTGTCTTGCGCTGCGAAAGTGGCCCCAATGGGCTAATTTACCCGATATTGGCAAGGAGGCGCTAAGGCCTGCCGGGACGGAGCCTCGGAAAGCCACAATTGTTCAACATTTTGCGGCAGACTTGACGGCTTTCCGCGACCGGAAACCCGCGATCGAGAAACCCATTGGCGATCAGGACAACATATCTCGTGCTGATATGCGGCGCAGGCACCCTTGCCGCCGTGGGTGGATGGCTGCTCGGCGACCAGTTGTTCTTCCAGCAGGCATCGGCCTCGCTGACGCCGGACGAGCCCGTGTTCGAGGCCCGGTATCCGGTCTCGAACGCGATGATGAAGCAGGACCGCGTGATCGCCTCGCCTGCCCCTGCCGAGAGCACGGACGCCGGTTTGCCGAATGATATGTATGAGACTGCGCGCGCATGGATCAACGCGCCGGTGACACTGCCGCGCCGGCTGACCGCGAAATCCGAGAAGCCGTCGCGGCTGTTCCTCAATGAAAGCCAGATCGCCGGCATCAAGAAGCGGCTCAACCTGACGCCTGCGCAGCAAAAATACTGGCAGCCGGTGGAAAGCGCGATGCGCGAGGTCACGCTGCAGATCGAGGACTATCAGAAGCGGCTGAAGAAGGATCGCGACGATTCGTTCGATACCGAGAGCGACGCCATCGCCCGCCTGAAGACCGCGACGCGCGCATTCTATTCGCAACTCAACGGCACGCAGAAGAACGATCTCGCGCTGCTGGTGCGCATGGCGGGTCTCGGCCCGGCGTTCGCCGAACTCACCGGTACCAAGATGACGAAGAACGAACCTGAGAACTCGCGGTGAGGCTTCTTCACCTCTCCCCGTTTACGGGGAGAGGTCGGAAGCAAAGCGCAGCGAAGCTTCCGGGTGAGGGGCTAACATCCATCAACAAAAAAAATTGCCCCTCACCCGCTCGCTTCGCTCGCGACCTCTCCCCGCAAGCGCGGGGCGAGGTTAAGAAAGACCCAAGGCCGGGACAACAAAACATCAGTTCCTGAATTCGTTGGTCAGCTCGCCGATGCCGTCGATGGCGACGGTGATGGAATTCACCGCCTCCTTCATCACGCCGACGCCGAGCGAGGTGCCGCAGGCGATGATGTCGCCGGGCAGCAGCGTCATGTCGTGCGAGATCTTGCTGACCAGTTCCTGCGCCGAGAAGATCATGTCCGAGATCTTGTAGGACTGCCGCTCCGCGCCGTTGAGAACGGTGCGCACCGTGAGCGACGCAGGGTCGATACCGGTCACGATGGCCGGGCCGAACGGGCAGAAGTCGTCGAATCCCTTGGCGCGCGCCCATTGCTGAAAGGTCGGGTCCTTGTTGAGAATGTCCGCTGCGGTGATGTCGTTGACGCAGGTGTAGCCCAGGATGAAATCGTCGGCCTCTTCGACCGAAACCGCGCGGCAAACCTTCCCTATCACGATGGCGAGTTCGCCCTCATAGACCACCTTGCCGTCGTACCAGGCGGGCTTCTGCACCACCGCATTGGGTGAAGCCGCTGTGGTCGGCGCTTTCAAAAGATAGAGCGGCTCCGGCGGCTCGGGTTTTTCAAGCTTCGCCGCCAGCGCATGAAAGTTGTTCCACAGCGCCACGATCTTCGACGGCGTGGTGGGCGCGAGCAGTTCGACATCGGCCAGCGCGAGCGTTTTGCCGTTCGCCTTCGGGCTGTCGAACATGTTGCCGTGATGCACGGCGATGTTCTGGCCCGACAGCGTGCCGAACCCGATCTGATCCTGATGGCGAAAGCGAACCCAACTCGTCACGATTGAAAACTCCAGGAGAAAGAAAGGATGCCGGCATCTCTTCACCTCGCCCCGCTTGCGGGGAGAGGTCGGAGACGAGCGAAGCGAAGTCTCCGGGTGAGGGGCTTTAGCTTCGGGAGCGACTGCAAAGTGCCCCCTCACCCCACCCCTCTCCCCGCAGGCGGGGAGAGGGAGCACGACGCACAAGCGTCGCGCTACCCGCCATGCAATCTCAATATAGCTCGGCGACCTTGGCGCGCTGCGCCACCAGCGCCAGCACGATATCGATCGACGGCGTCGGGATTTTCGACAGCGTGCCCATCTCCTGGACCACCGTGACCAGCGGATCGATTTCCATCGGCCGGCTGCGTTCGAGATCCTGCAGCATCGAGGTCTTGTGCGCGCCGACCTTGCGCGCGCCCTCGATTCGCCGTTCGACATCGACGCGGAATCTGATGCCGAATTTCTCGGCGATGGTCTGGGCTTCCACCATCATCGACTTCGCCACCGCCCGCGTGCCCGGATCGCTGCCGATCACATCGAGCGTGGCATGGGTCAACGCGCTGATCGGGTTGAAGCAGACGTTGCCCCACAGCTTGAGCCAGATTTCGTCGCGGATGTTCTCGAGCACCGGCGCCTGGAGCCCGGCCTTGACGAACATCGCCGACAGCGCCTCGACATCGGCGCTCTTCTCGCCCGAAGGCTCGCCGAGCGGAAAGCGGTCGCCATAGACATGGCGGATGACGCCCGGCGCTTCGATCTCGGTCGCGGGATAGACCACGCAGCCGATGGCGCGCTCCGGTCCCAGTTCTTTCCACTGACGGCCGCCGGGATCGATGCTCTCCAGCGCCGAGCCTTCGCACTCGTTGCCGTGCTTGTAGAAATACCAGTACGGAATGCCGTTCACCGCGGTGACGATGCGGGTTTTCGGCCCGAGCAGCGGCTGCATCGCATCGATCACGCCGGTGATCGAATGGGCCTTGAGGCAGATGATGACGAAATCCTGCGGACCGAGCTCGGCGGGATTGTCGGTGCAGCGCGGATGAACCACCCGCTCTTCGTCGCCGATCAGGAGCTTTAAGCCGTTGGCCTTCATCGCTGCGAGATGCGCGCCGCGCGCCACCAGGCTGACGTCAGCGCCCGCCCGCGCGAGCTGCACGCCGAGATAGCCTCCGATCGCGCCCGCGCCGTAAATACAAATCTTCATGGTGTTTCCCGAATATCGCGAAGCGAAAAAAGATCAGAGCGCAATCACACCACCGGGGAGATCATGTGATCGCGCTCTGCAGGGAGAACCGTCACACAACAAACGCAGGTTGGGTCGCTTCGAGTTCGGGAATTGCAATAAGGCCATCCACGGCGTTGATATCGCGGATGCTGATCACGCCGATCAGTGTGTGGTCGTCGATCACCGGCACATGCCGAATGTGATTGTCGATCATCAGTTCGCGCACGTGTTCGATCGAGTCGGTGGACTGGCACGACACCAGCTTCTGAACCGAGATCAGCGCGGAAACCTTCATGGCAAGGCCGGCCTGCCCGTGCTCGGAGACGGCGCGCACCACGTCGCGTTCCGAGAACATGCCGACGGCAACATTGCCCTCGGTGCGGCAGACGTCCTTCACGACAAGCGCGCCGACATTGTCGTTGCGCAGCAGCCGCGCGGCAGTGGCGACGGTTTCGTTCATGCGGACGGTGGCGATACGGGTGCTCTTCCTGTTCAGGATGTCTCCGACTCTCATCACAACCTCCTCGCTGGTGGGGATGACCTTCCCCGTGGACGGTTCATGCTGGAGGACAGCTATGTCCTCTCTGATGGGCTGAGATTGGTATACATTATGCCAAGAGTCAATCAGAACAAATTCCTAATTGCGGTGGTATCCCACCGACGGGCCCGGCCGGTTTTCGCGGACGAAACGGCGGCCATCATGCGGTCACCACTCCGCCCTTTGCGGCGGAGTTCGCCACCACTTCGCCTTATGCAGCGATGCGCGCGATGAATCGGGATCAAGGCCTTGAGTTCGGACGGGAAATCTCGCTCTGCGCTCTCTGAGGAAGCGGTTGTGAGAAATCTGCAAATGCAGTCACATTTTCTGTCATTGCGAGGAGCGCTTGCGACGAAGCAATCCAGTCTCGCATGATGATGATCCTCTCCGGATTGCTTCGCTTTGCGCGCAACAACGATGCGGGATCAATCGCAACAAAAATGCCCGGGACCAGCCCGGGCATCTTGATGAATCGCAACGAATGAAAAAGATCAGGGGTCCGTCGTCGCGCGATCACTCGCGCGAACGCTTACCCCTTCAGCACATCCACCAGAGTCTTGCCGAGGCGCGCCGGCGATGGCGAGACACGGATGCCGGCCGCTTCCATCGCGGCGATCTTGGATTCGGCGTCACCCTTGCCGCCGGAGATGATCGCTCCGGCATGGCCCATGCGGCGGCCCGGAGGCGCGGTGCGTCCGGCAATGAAACCGACCATCGGCTTCTTGCGTCCGCGCTTCGCTTCGTCCTTGATGAACTGAGCGGCATCTTCTTCCGACGAACCGCCGATCTCGCCGATCATCACGATCGACTTGGTGTCCGGGTCGGCAAGAAACAGTTCGAGCATCGAGATGAAGTCGGTGCCCTTCACGGGATCGCCGCCGATGCCGACCGCGGTGGTCTGACCGAGGCCTTCGGCTGATGTCTGATACACCGCCTCATAGGTCAGCGTGCCGGAGCGCGACACGATTCCGACATTGCCCTTCTTGAAAATGTTGCCGGGCATGATGCCGATCTTGCATTCACCCGCCGTCATCACGCCGGGACAATTCGGACCGATCAGCCGCGAACTCGAACCTTCAAGCGCGCGCTTGACGCGCACCATGTCGGTCACGGGAATGCCTTCGGTGATGCAGACGATCAATGGCACTTCGGCGTCGATCGCCTCGCAGATCGCATCCGCAGCGCCTGGCGGCGGAACATAGATCACGCTGGCGTCCGCGCCGGTGGCCTCGCGCGCCTGCGCCACCGTGTCGAACACCGGCAGGCCGAGATGGGTGGAGCCGCCCTTGCCGGGCGAGGTGCCGCCGACCATCTGCGTGCCGTAGAGCGCCGCCTGTTCGGAATGGAAGGTGCCGTTTTTGCCCGTAAAACCTTGGCAAATCACCTTGGTATTGCTGTCGATAAGAATGGCCATTACGCGGCTTCCTTCCGTGTGGCGCGAACGATTTTCTGCGCGGCGTCGTCGAGATCGTCCGCGGCAACGACATTCAGTCCGGACTCGGCAATGACCTTCTTGCCGAGTTCAACATTGGTTCCTTCCAGCCGGACCACCAGCGGCACGCCGAGACCGACCTCGCGCACCGCGGCGACCACGCCTTCGGCGACGACATCGCAGCGCATGATACCGCCGAAGATGTTGACCAGGATGCCCTTCACGTTCGGATCGGAAGTAATGATCTTGAAAGCTGCGGCGACCTTTTCCTTGGTCGCACCGCCGCCGACATCGAGGAAGTTCGCCGGCGTGGCGCCGTAGAGCTTGATGATGTCCATAGTCGCCATCGCGAGTCCGGCGCCATTGACCATGCAGCCGATGGTGCCTTCGAGCGCGATGTAATTCAGGTCGTACTTTGACGCCTCGATTTCCTTCTCGTCCTCTTCGGTGAGGTCGCGCAGCTTCATCAGTTCAGGGTGACGGTACAGCGCGTTGGAATCGAAATTGATCTTGGCGTCGAGACAACGCAGGTCGCCCTGCTTCGTCACCACCAGCGGATTGATCTCCAGCATCGCCATATCGGCCGACAGGAAGGCGTTGTAGAGCTGCGCCGTGAGTTTTTCGGCCTGCTTGGCCAGATCGCCACTCAGGCCGAGGACTTGCGCAACCTTGCGGCCGTGATGCGCCATCACACCGGTCGCAGGATCGATGGAGAACGTCACGATCTTTTCCGGCGTATCGTGCGCCACCTTCTCGATGTCCATGCCCCCTTCGGTGGAGACCACGAACGCGATCCGCGAGGTTTCGCGATCGACCAGCATCGAGAGATAGAATTCCTTCGCGATCTCCGAGCCGTCCTCGATGTAAAGCCGATTGACCTGCTTGCCCGCTGGCCCGGTCTGCTCGGTTACAAGCGTACGTCCGAGCATTTCCTTGGCGAAGCTTGCGACCTCATCGATCGACTTCGCCAGCCGCACGCCGCCCTTCGCGTCCGCGTGCAGTCCCTTGAACTTGCCCTTGCCGCGGCCGCCGGCATGGATCTGCGATTTCACGACATAGACCGGACCCGGCAGCGACTTCGCAGCGGCAATCGCTTCATCGACAGTGAACGCCGGCGCGCCCGCCGACACGGTGACTCCAAAACTCTTCAGGACTGCCTTGCCCTGGTATTCGTGGATATTCATCGGATTCCTCCCGTCATGGCCGAAGCCAAAAACACCCTGTTTTCAGGGCTTATGAGATCAGTTTTACCTTCTTGTATTATGTATACCAGAGATTGCCTAGCCGCTCGATGGGAGTCAATCGGGTCGGAAAAAGAAAAACGCGCCCATCCGGAGATGAGCGCGCTCTTGAGACAGTCAGGTCGTTGCGCGTCAGGCCGTCGCCATTGATTTCTCGACCACGACCTTGCGCCAGGGCTTGAGCACGATGATGGCAAGCAGCGAAGCGAGAATATTCGCGCCGGCCGCCACGATGAAGACCATGTCCCACGTGCCCGAGCTTTGCTGCATGTAGTTCGCGGCAGGCACAAGCAGCGCCGCCGTTCCTTTCGCGGTGTAAAGCAGGCCCGCATTGGTGGTCGCGAACTTCGATCCGAATGTATCCGTGCAGGTCGACGGGAAGAGCGAGTAGATCTCACCCCAGGCGAAGAACACGAAGCCCGATAGCAGCACGAACCAGACCGGATCGTGACCCCAGAGGTACAGCAGGTAGATGCCGACGCCTTCCATGCCGAACGCAATGAACATGGTGTTCTCGCGGCCGATCATGTCGGAGATCCATCCGAAGAACGGCCGTGTCAGACCGTTGAGCACGCGATCGATCGTCGCGGCGAACGTCACCGCGGTCATCGTCATTGCCATCAGCGTGACCGGAACGCTGTCGACCTTCCAGTCAACCGCGATCGGCTTGAGGTTCGCGGTGACCATCAGTCCGCCGGCGCCGACGATAACGAACATGAAATACATCAGCCAGAAAATCGGATGGCGGAGAACTTCGGTCGGCGCGTAGTTGCGGCGCGTCTGCTGAAGCGCGGCATTCACCACCGGCGGCGGCACCTGTCCTGCCTTCGGTGCGAACATCAGGAACGAGAGGATCACGATGATGATGCCCTGCCCCAGGCCGAAATACAGGAAGGTGTTCTGGAAGCCGTCGTTCTTGATCATGGCCTGGATCGGCGCGACCGTGAGCGCGGAGCCAGCACCAAAGCCGGCAGCGGTGATGCCCGCGGCAAGACCGCGCTTGTCGGGAAACCACTTCAGTGCATTGCCGACGCAGGTGCCGTAAACGCCGCCGGCGCCGATGCCCGCGATGATCATACCAAGATAGAAACCGTTGAGCGTTGTCGCCTGCGCGTTAATCGCCCAGCCGATCGCGCAGAGAATGCCGCCGACGAGAACAACGATGCGCGGACCGTACTTGTCGACGAACCAGCCTTCGACGGGGACCAGCCACGTTTCGAACAGCACGAACAACGTGAACGCCCACTGGATCGATGCGCGATCCCATCCGAATTGTTTTTGAATATCGGGGACGAAGAACGTCCAGCCGTATTGATAGTTCGCGATCATCACCATGGCGCCAACGCCGATCGCCAACTGGACCCAGCGATACGTATCGCTGACGCGTGCAGCCGCCGGGGCCGCCGTATGAACAGTATCCGTCATCGTTCCTCCGAGTGCGCCCTTGCTCAGTTAAAGTTCGGCAGACGCTACGGCGCGGAGGCTGGTATATGATATGCCAGAATGCAAGAGGTATTCGAGGGAACCTGCGACTTTTTAGCTATGCACTTTGATCATGGATTTCGCAAAAAAATGGCCCCGGCAAGCGCCGGAGCCATTCGATAGGAGAATAATATGTCAGGGAGAGGATGCAGCGGACGTGACTGATCCGGAACGCGGTCCCTCCCTTCTCCTTACTTACATTGCCGTTTTCGGCGCGCGCGACGACAGTCGCGCCCACCCGTTCGAGATCAGGGGCCAGAACAGCGCAATCAATCCCAGCGTCATGATCGATCCGACAAGACCGTTGGAGAAGAAGACGCCGAGGCTACCCTGCGATCCAAGCAGTGCTTGGCGGAAGGCCTCCTCCGCCTTGTCGCCCAGCACGATGGCAAGAACCAGCGGCGCCATCGGATAGTTGCACTTCTTCATCACGTAACCGACCACGCCGAATACCATCATCATCGCGACGTCGAAGGTGTTATTGTGCACGGTGTACGCACCGATGGCGCAGAGGACGAGAATGACCGGCGCGATGATGCTGAACGGAATACGCAGGATCGCAGCGAACAGCGGCACGCAGGTCAGCACCACAAGCAGCCCGACGAAGTTGCCGAGATACATGCTGGCAATCAGTCCCCAAACGAATTCCTTCTGCTCGACAAACAGCAGAGGCCCAGGCTGCAATCCCCAGATCAGCAGGCCGCCGAGCAGCACCGCAGCCGTCGGCGATCCCGGAACGCCGAGCGACAGCATCGGCAACAGTGCAGCAGTGCCTGCCGCATGCGCGGCAGTTTCGGGCGCGACTACGCCTTCGATTTCACCCTTGCCGAAATTCTTGCCCTGCTTGGACATGCGCTTGGCGATGCCATAACTCATGAACGATGCAGGCGTCGCGCCGGCCGGAGAAACGCCCATCCACACGCCGATGAGGCACGAGCGTAGTGATGTCGCCCAATAGCGCGGGAGTTCCTTCCACGTATCCCACACCACCCGCGCATTGATCTTCGCAGGCTTGCCCCTGAAGTTGAGCCCCTCTTCCATGGTAAGAAGGATTTCGCCGATACCAAAGAGGCCGATGACCGCGATCAGGAAGTCGAAGCCGCTGAGCATCTCGGAGAAACCGAAGGTCAGGCGCAATTGTCCCGTTATGCTGTCAAGGCCAACAGCTGCCAGCGCGAAGCCAATCATCATGGCGACAATTGTCTTGAACGGCGGCTCCTTGCCCATGCCGATGAAGCTGCAGAACGCGATGAAGAACACCGCGAATTTTTCTGCCGGGCCAAATTGAAGGGCAAATTTCGCAACCAGCGGCGCAACCAGCGTGATCATGATCACGGCAAACAACGCGCCGACAAATGACGACGTGAATGCCGCGGTGAGCGCCTCGCCGGCCTTGCCCTTCTGCGCCATCGGATGACCGTCGAACGTCGTGGCAACGGACCAGGGCTCGCCGGGGATATTGAACAGCACCGACGTAATGGCGCCTCCGAACAGCGCGCCCCAATAGATGCACGACAGCATGATGATCGCCGATGTCGGAGACATGCTGAATGTCAGCGGCAGCAGGATCGCCACACCGTTCGCACCACCGAGACCGGGCAGAACTCCGATCACCACGCCGAGAACGATCCCGATAACCATCACCAGGATGTTGAACGGCTGCAGCACCGTCGAGAAGCCGTGAAACAGATTTACGATTTCTTCCATATCAATGTCCTCAGCCGCAGCGGGAATTTAGAGACCAAGCAACTCTTCCAGCGGGCCTTTCGGCAGCGGAATGAGGAACCATTTTTCGAAGAACATGAAGACCGCGAACGGCGTGCCGAGTGCCACGGCGGCCGTGGTGGTCCATGGATATTTGCCCAGCCACTTCATAAACAGGGCAATGAGGATGATCGACGAGACATAGATGCCGAGATAAGGAATCATCAAAGCGTAGATGGTGGTCGGAACGAGAACGCAGAGAACCTGGCGAAGCTGCGCCCAATCGGCAAAAAGCTGGCCATCGTCCGGCTCCATCAGGAGCTGGATGCAGTTCACACAACTCGCCAGCACGATGATGATGCCGACATAGAAGGGAAAGAATCCGGACTTGGGACCATCAGGCCCCCAACCAGCCCCTGCCTTCATGCTGCCGATAATCGTGATCACGCCGAACAGAATGCAGAACATACCGACGCCGAACTCGGTCCATCGATGCGACGGTCCGCGCTGGCCAACACCAGAAGAATGCTCGCTCATCTTTTTCCCCAAGCTGAAGCTTTGCCGGCGGAACATGATCCGCCGGCAGCATCGTTGTTGACGTTATTGCGGTGCGACCAGGAAGCCGGCGTCCTTCATCAACGCCTGGTGCCGCTTCTGTTCGTTCTCGACCCACGCCGAATACTCGGGGCCAACCATCATGGTCTGGTTGAAGGCGCCATCCTTCATCAGGCTCTGCCATTCGGGTGTTTCACGAACCTTCTTGAACACGTCTACGTAATAGTCGACCTGTTCCTTGGTCGCTCTTGGCGATGTGAAGAAGCCGCGCAGCATGACGTACTCGACATCGAGCCCTTGCGACTTGCAGGTCGGAATGTCGCCCCATGATTTTCCATCGGCGACAGCGTCCTTGTAGGGAAGTGGCTTGGCGTCGAACACGCAGAGCGGGCGAACAGCTCCACCGCGCCACTGTGCGACTGCTTCGATCGGATTATTGACCGTGGAGTCCACGTGTTTGCCAACGAGCTGGACGGCGACTTCACCACCGCCGCGATATGGGATGTAGGTAAACTTGGTGTTGGATGCCTTCTCGATCGCCACCGTGATGATCTGATCTTCCTGCTTCGATCCGGTGCCGCCCATCTTGAACTCACCGGGCTTCGCCTTCACGGCTTCGATGTAGTCCTTCACGGACTTGTAGGGGCTGTCCGCGTTCACCCAGAGGATGAATTCATCGAGCGCCATCATCGCAACCGGCGTGAGATCCTTGTGGTTGAATGGAATGCCGGTTCCCAATGGCGTTGTGAAAAGGTTGGACAGGGTAATCACCAGCTTGTGCGGGTTGCCTGCCGAACCTTTGACATCGAGGAACCCTTCGCCGCCGGCGCCGCCAGCCTTGTTCACCACCACCAGCGGCTGCTTCATGAGATTGTGCTTGGTGATGATGCCCTGAATGGTGCGGGCCATCTGGTCAGCGCCGCCGCCAGTACCTGCAGGGACGACGATCTCAACCGGCCGCGTCGGCTCCCATGCCGCTGAAGCAGGGCTGAATGCGAACCCCACGCCCAGCGAAGCTCCAACACCCAGTGCAACACCCAATGTTCGATAAGACGACCACTTCATTGCGTTTCTCCCACCCGTTGTTTTATGCCGCTCAACGGCGGCTTAATTCCCAAGATCTGCCTCGCGGGCAATCCTGCGGATAATCGATCCCTAGTGACGTCTGTTAGGTTGCCTCCAGGAATGTTCGTGAAGAGTAGTCATGTCTGGTTCCGATGCACGCTGCATGGCAACTGCGCAGCCACGCTGCGGCAACAGGTCAGCAAAAATCGTCCTGGGGAAATTCACGCCAACAGCCATGGCTTCGTCGCCTGCCTTTCGGCGCAGCCGCGTGGACACCGCAAGAACGGTATCAGCCATGGTCCCTCTCCCAAGGCGCGCTGTTCCATTGAAGACCGACAGCTGCTGCCCGAGGCGTATCGTTGTATGCGATATGCCAGAGCACAAGGGTTATTCTAGACAGCGCTGTGCGGCGTTGCGGCATTGACTTATGGCCAGCACAACAAAAAAGCCCCGGAAAACCGGGGCCTTTTATGACATTATCAGAGATAGAACCTGCGGATTATCCGCGAACTCTCAGTAGCTTAATGCTCAGAGCCCAAACCTCGGCAGATCTCCATTCTTCAAGGAAATCTGAGCGCTCTTCATTAGAAAATGGTCAACGAAAGCAATGATCTGACGAAACAGCCCGTTTGAAGAAGCGAACCCGACAGAGGCAGTCTTGGACATTGGAGGACCTTTCGAAACCGATGATTTCAGCGTGGATATTGCGCTGCGTCACGATCAATTTAGGTATACCAGATGCCAGATTCAATCTGAGATTTTGCATAGCAGCATTTGCTGCATTGCATCGCAATATCGCCTTTCCACGCGACAAAATGCCTCAACTTTCCCACACAGCGACGCTGCGCTGAAAGGTAGCCAGGAACCATAAAAAAGGCCGGCGGAATACGCCGGCCTTTTCCTCGCAAGTTGTAGATAACCTACTCGGCTGCTTCGACCTTGCGGGGTGGCGAGAGAGCACCCGAATTATGGGTCTCCGCAACCTGATTGTCGTTGAAGCCGAGCACCTGCTTCAGGATTTCATCGGTGTGCTCACCCAGCAGCGGCGAGCGCGTCACCACCGTCGGGCTGTCCGACAGTTTGATCGGATTGCCGACCGAGATGTACTTGCCGCGGGTCGGATGATCGACCTCGACGAGCGTACCGGTGGCATAGAGAGATTTGTCCTCGGAGATTTCCTTCATCGACAGGATCGGGCCACACGGGATGTCGTCCTTGTTGAGGATTTCCATCGCCTCGAACTTGGTCTTGGTCATGGTCCACTGTTCGATACGCCCGAAAATCTCGTTCAGGCGTGGCAAACGCGCCGCTGGCTTGGCGTAATCCGGATGCGTCTTCCAGCCAGGCTCGCCGATCACGTCGCAGATCTTTTCCCAGACTGGAGCCTGAGTGATGAAATAGAGATAAGCGTTCGGATCGGTCTCCCAGCCCTTGCACTTCAGAATGCGGCCTGGCTGGCCACCGCCGGAGTCGTTGCCGGCGCGCGGCACCGCGTCACCAAACGGAATGCCTTCACCAAACTGGCTGTATTCCTTGAGCGGGCCATGAGCGAGCCGCTGCTGATCCCGCAGTTTCACGCGGGCGAGGTTGAGCACACCATCCTGCATCGCTGCCGTGACCTTCTGCCCTTTGCCGGTCACGGTGCGTTGATAGAGCGCAGTCACAATACCGAGCGCCAGATGCAGGCCGGTGCCGCTGTCGCCGATCTGCGCGCCCGTCACCAGAGGAAGACCATCACGGAAACCTGTGGTCGATGCCGCACCGCCGGTGCACTGGGCAACGTTCTCGTAGACCTTGCAGTCCTCATACGGGCCGGGGCCGAAACCCTTGATCGAAGCCACGATGAGCTTCGGATTGATCTTCTGGATGGTCTCCCAGGGAAAGCCTATGCGATCGAGCACGCCAGGTCCGAAATTCTCGACCAGCACGTCGCACTTCTTCATCAGCTCGGTGAGGACTTCCTTGCCCTTCGGGTTTTTGGTGTCGAGCGTGATTGAACGCTTGTTGTGATTGAGCATTGTGAAATAGAGGCTGTCCGCGTTCGGAACATCCATGAGCTGGCCGCGGGTGATGTCACCGACGCCGGGACGCTCCACCTTGATCACGTCAGCGCCGAACCATGCCAGCAGCTGCGTGCATGTCGGACCTGACTGAACATGGGTGAAATCGAGAATCCGAACGCCCTTCAGCGCCTGTGTCATCGTTTAATACTCCGTATCGGTCGGACGCCTTCTGACGCCGAGTGCGAGGACTAAAAATCGGCTGGAAGCAATAGGCTTCCAGCCGTGTGAGTTCATCATTTCTTCTTCAAGACGCTTTGCGGATTGAGATTGCCGATGCGGCCGCTCTCGCTGCCCGCAGCAGGATCGATCACGGCATTGATGAGTGTCGGCTTGCCCGAATCCATCGCCGCATTGACCGCGCGCCTCAACTCATCAGGGGTCGTTGCGTTGACCCCGACTCCGCCGAAAGCCTCCATCATTTTATCGTAACGCGCGCCCTTCACGAATACCGTCGGCGCTACATCCGGACCGCCCGAGGGATTGACGTCGGTGCCACGATAGATGCCGTCATTGTTGAAGATAACAACACAGACCGGCAGCTTGTAACGGCAGATCGTCTCGACCTCCATCCCCGAGAAGCCGAATGCGCTGTCACCCTCGACCGCAAGCACCGGCTTGCCGGTCTCAATCGCAGCAGCGATCGAGTAACCCATGCCGATGCCCATGATGCCCCAGGTGCCGACATCGATACGCTTGCGCGGCTGATACATGTCGATGATGCCGCGCGCCAGATCGAGCGTGTTTGCGCCTTCGTTAACAAGGATTGCGTCGGGACGCTCCTTGATGATAGTGCGCAGGACACCCAGCGCGCCGTGGTAGTCCATCGGCGAGTTGTTGTTCATCAGGCGCGGCGCCATCTTGGCGATGTTATCGTCGCGCTTGGTTTGTACAGTTTTGGTCCAGTCCGCAGACGGTGCCGGCCAGTTACCGCCCATGCCCTGCACGAGAGCCGAGACACACGAGCCGATATCGCCAACCACAGGCGCAACGATCTCGACGTTGGAGTCCATTTCCTTGGGCTCGATGTCGATCTGGATGAACTTCTTCGGTGCGTCGCCCCATGTCTTGCCCTTGCCGTGCGACAACAGCCAGTTGAGGCGTGCTCCGATCAGCATGACGACATCGGAATCCTTCAGCACGGTCGAGCGCGCCGCACCGGCGCACTGCGGATGAGTATCAGGCAGAAGCCCCTTCGCCATGCTCATCGGCAGGAACGGAACGCCGCTCTTTTCGATCAATGCGCGGATTTCATCATCAGCCTGCGCGTAAGCTGCACCCTTGCCGAGAATAATGAGTGGCTTCTTCGCTGATTTCAGCACATCGAGTGCGCGCTTCACGGATTCAGGTGACGGAATTTGGGCCGGCGCAGCATCGATCACTTTCACCAGCGACTTCTTGCCGGCGTCCGCATTCATGACCTGCCCGAACAGCTTCGCCGGCAGATCGAGATAGACACCGCCCGGACGACCCGAGACCGCCGCGCGGATCGCGCGCGCGACACCGATCCCGATGTCCTGCGCATGCAGCACACGGAACGCGGCCTTGCACAGCGGCTTTGCAACCGCAAGCTGATCCATTTCTTCGTAGTCGCCCTGCTGAAGGTCAACGATTTCGCGTTCCGACGAACCGGAAATCAGAATCATCGGAAAGCAATTGGTCGTGGCATGGGCAAGCGCAGTGAGGCCGTTGAGGAAGCCCGGCGCTGACACTGTGAGGCAGACGCCCGGCTTCTTCGTCAGAAAACCCGCAATCGACGCAGCGTAACCGGCATTCTGTTCATGACGGAATGAAAGAACACGAATGCCTTCTGCCTGGGCCATCCGGCCGAAGTCTGTGATCGGAATCCCGGGCACGCCGTAGATGGTATTGAGGCCGTTAAGTTTGAGTGCGTCGATGATCAGATGAAAACCATCTGTCAATTCCTGCTCTGCATCATTCGCAGTCGTCGCCTCTAACTTGCTCGCTGCCGTCAGCATCGGTGGCCTCCCTGGTCTCTTTTTTTGATCGTTTGGTCTACGTGAAGATTTCCTGTCCATGGGTTTCGACGTAGGTCGCAAGCCCAAGCGTGTGGTCGCGGGCGCGCTTTTCAGCGAGCTCCGTGTCGCGCTCCTCGAGCGCTTCAATGATGGCAAGATGTTCCGGCAAGGACACCGCAGTGCGTTCCACCCGCCCGATCGTCAACTGCCGGTAGCCGCGCACATGCAGCAGGATGTCATTGGTCATGTCGACCAGAACGGGGGATTCGCTCAGCGAGATCAGCGCCTGATGGAACGCGATGTTCGCTTTCGAATACTCTTCGATGTGATCCTGCGGCAGCCGGTCCTTGTTGAAGTCCTTGAAGAAGTTGCGCAGCGCGGAAATGTCTTTCTTGCGCGCCGTCGTGGTGATGAGGCGCGCGGCCATACTCTCGAGCGCAGCCCATGCCCGGATCATGTCTACGATTTCGGCCTTGGTCTTGCGCACAACAACAATGCCACGGCGTGGAACCGTCTTCACGAAACCATCCTGCTCCAGCATCGCGATCGCTTCGCGGATCGGGGTGCGGCTGACACCCAGATGCTCGGACAGTGCGCGCTCATCGAGCATGACGGGCTCGGGGCTGGCGTAGATGTCCATTTTGAGGATGGCTTCTTTCAAAGCGTCATAAGCCTTGTTCTTGAAACTTGCCTCAGGCGCAATGCGAACGATCGCAATGTCCTGCTCATTCAATGGCGCCTTCGAGATCTTCTGAGTAACCATGAATCATCTCCCTCTCTTCCAGAGGGGCTGTATACCACGGAAGCGATGTTAAGGTTCTTGGCATACCAGATGCCAGAATGTCAAGCAGGGCTCTCAATATCCAAAGGCCTCGTGAATAGGCTTGACAAAGATGGTTCTTGGCATACCAAATGCCAATGATGGATATTTTGTCTCTGCACGACTCTATATGTGCGGGCAAACGCCAAGATGTGGTGATCTAAGCGCTCGGGAACGACCGTCCGACAACCCGCGCGCAACCCAGATTTCAAAAATGGACGTGACAGGAGGAAGTAATGGCTCATTCGCAGGACGCAGCTCGCAAGATCGACGTCGGACAACAGGCAAAGGCTGAAGTTCGGAGGATTCTCGACACCGTAAAGGCCGACAAACGCACCAGCCTGACGGCGCCAGAAGGCAAACTGGTCTGTGACGCCTACGGAATTCCGGTCCCGAAGGAAGGTGTAGCGAAGTCCGCTGCCGACGCTGCGAAGATCGCGACCGGCATGGGGTTCCCGGTGGTGATGAAGATCGTTTCCCCGGACATTCTTCACAAGACAGAAGCAGGCGGCGTGATTGTCGGCGTGAAAACCGCCGCAGACGCTGAAAAAGCCTATGAGACCATTCTGGCAAACGCCAAGAAGTACAAGGCCGACGCCAAGATTGAGGGTATCCAGGTTCAGCAGATGTTGCTGGGCGGTACCGAAGTCATCGTCGGCTCCATCACCGATGGCTCGTTCGGCAAGCTGGTCGCGTTCGGCCTCGGCGGCGTGCTGGTTGAAGTTCTGAAGGATGTCACCTTCCGCCTCGCACCGGCGACCAATGCCGATGCGCTGTCGATGCTCGACGGAATTCAGGCCCACGAAATGTTGAACGGCGTGCGCGGCGGCGATCCTGTCAACCGCGAGGCGCTTGCCGACATTATCGTCAACGTTTCGCAGCTCGTCAGCGACTTCCCTGAAATCATCGAACTCGATCTCAATCCAGTTTTCGCCACCAAAAAAGATGCGATCGCCGCGGACGTCCGCATTGTTGTCGATTTCGACTACAAGCCGCGCCCTGCTCCGCGCTCGAATGACGAAATCGTGGCTGCGATGAACCGCATCATGCAGCCGAAGGCTGTCGCGGTGATCGGCGCCTCGTCCGAAGCTGGCAAGATCGGCAACTCGGTGATGAAGAACCTCATTAACGGCGGATACAAGGGCCAGATCTATCCGATCCATCCAAAAGCGGATGAGATCATGGGCATCAAGGCGTACAAGAGCGTCAAGGATGTTCCCGGTGTGATCGACACCGCAGTGTTCGCGATCCCTGCGAAGTTTGTCGCAGCAGCACTCACCGAATGCGGTGAGAAGAAGATCCCCGGCGCCGTGCTGATCCCGTCGGGGTTTGCCGAGGCCGGCGCACCAGAACTCCAGGAAGAAATCGTCGCTGTCGGCAAGAAGTACGATATCCGCCTGATGGGGCCGAACATTTACGGCTTCTACTACACCCCGGCCAATCTCTGCGCGACCTTCTGTACGGCTTATGACGTGAAGGGCCACGCCGCGCTGTCGTCGCAATCCGGCGGCATCGGTATGGCCATCATCGGCTTCTCGCGTTCCGCCAAGATGGGCGTGTCGGCCATCGTCGGCCTCGGCAACAAGTCCGACATCGACGAAGACGATCTGCTCGCCTTCTTCGAGCAGGACCCCAACACCACGATCATCGCGCAGCATTGCGAGGATCTGAAGGACGGCCGCGCGTTCGCGGAAGCCGCCAAGCGCGTCTCCAAGAAGAAGCCCGTTGTCGTGCTCAAAGCTGGCCGCACCTCGGCTGGTGCCAAGGCGGCCTCGTCGCACACCGGCGCACTCGCCGGAAACGACAAGATTTATGAGGACGTGCTGAAGCAGTCGGGCGTCATTCGCGCACGCTCGCTGCGTCAGCTTCTCGAATTCGCGCGCGGAATTCCGGTGCTGCCGACCCCGAAGGGCGAGAACGTGCTCATCATCACCGGTGCCGGCGGCTCCGGCGTGCTGTTGTCGGACGCCGTGGTTGACAATGGTCTGTCGCTGATGGCGATGCCGCCGGATCTCGATGCGGCGTTCCGCAAGTTCATCCCGCCATTCGGCGCGGCTGGCAACCCGGTGGACATCACCGGCGGCGAACCGCCGATCACCTACGTCAACACCGTGAAGCTCGGCCTGTCGGATGACCGTATTCACTCGCTGATCCTCGGCTACTGGCACACCATCGTCACGCCGCCGATGGTTTTCGCCAGGAACATGGTCGAGGTGAAGAAAGAAATGGAGGCCAAGGGCATCAGCAAGCCGATGGTCGCCTCATTGGCTGGTGACGTCGAGGTCGAGGAAGCCGCTGAATACCTCTATCAGAACGGTATCCCGGCTTACGCCTATTCGACCGAACTTCCGGTCGAAGTGCTCGGTGCAAAATATAAGTGGGCACGCGGCGCGGGCCTGCTCTAAGTTCAGCCAACGGGTGCCGCCCCGGAGGGCGGCACTCACTTGCTTCCCAGCACGACCTTCACCTCTATCCGCGGGCCGTAGGTAGGCGATGAAGAAAAGCGTGATCCGGCGAAAATCTGTCGAGCCGCGGGGCGGCATGGAGACAGAGTCCGAAGGCCGGGATGGCGGCGTCCAGTCCGTCGACCGCGCTTTGGCATTGATCGAAACCCTTGCAGAAGACGACGAAGGCTACCGGCTGACCGATCTGGCGGTGCGCACCGGTCTCTCCACCTCGACTGTACATCGGCTCCTGACGACGCTCGAAAAGCGCCGGTTCGTGCAGTTCGACCGTAGCGAAGCCAAATGGCACATCGGTGTGCGCACCTTCTCGGTCGGCTCGACATTTGCGCGGCGGCGGAACTTCGTCGCCCATGCCATGCCATACCTGCGCAAGCTTCGCGACCTGACGCGGGAAACCGCGAATCTCGCGGTGGTCGACGACGAAACCATTATTGTTCTGACCCGCGTGGAGAGCCGCGAAATCATGCGCTCACTCACCAAGGTCGGCGGTCGCGTGGCCATGGTTGCCTCCGGTGTTGGCAAAGCTGTGCTGGCGACGTATTCCGATGAGGACGTAAGTGCGATCATTCATCGTCAGGGCATGCCGCGCCTGACCGAAAAATCCATTGTGCGGCCTGGCGAACTGTTCAAGGCGCTCCAAACGATCCGGCAACAGGGCTACGCGGTAGACGACGAAGAAGCGCGCATCGGACTTCGGTGCGTTGCTGCCGTCGTCTACAATGATTGCAGCGAACCGCTTGCCACGATTTCCGTGTCCGGCATGACCTCCCGCTTCACTGATGAGCGTCTGCCGGTCATCGGCAACATCGTGCGCGATGTCGCAGCCGAACTGACGGTTGCCCTCGGCGGCGTCATGCCGCCTGCTGCGCACAAAAGCTGACCGCCCCACGCCATCTGCGCAAAGCTGCTTTCACTTTTGCTTCATCCTAGGCATTTGATCGCGCGAGAGATTTTCGCGCGGGCATCGTATCGCGGGAAACAAATTGAAGGCCGTTGAGCCGGCCAGCACGCCTCGCGATGATTGCATCCGAACTTAACCCATTCGAGGTGTGACATGGCGAAGATGCGGGCAATCGATGCGGCGGTGCGTATCCTTGAGAAGGAAGGCGTCGTCTGTGCTTTCGGCGTTCCGGGCGCCGCGATCAATCCTCTGTACTCGGCACTGAAAAAGCGCGGATCGATCAATCACATTCTCGCGCGCCACGTCGAAGGCGCGTCGCATATGGCCGAAGGTTATACCCGGGCCAAGGCGGGGAACATCGGCGTCTGCATCGGGACGTCGGGCCCGGCCGGCACCGACATGATCACCGGATTGTATTCGGCTATCGCGGATTCGATCCCGATCCTGTGCATCACCGGACAGGCTCCCCGCGCCCGCATCTACAAGGAAGATTTCCAGGCTGTCGACATCGAGTCGATCGCCAAGCCGGTGACGAAATGGGCCGTCACCGTGCGCGAACCAGCCCTGGTGCCGCGGGTTTTCAGCAAGGCATTTCACATCATGCGGTCCGGCCGTCCCGGTCCGGTGCTGATCGACCTGCCGGTCGACGTGCAACTCGCCGAAATCGAATTCGACGACGAGACCTATGAGCCGCTTCCCGTCTACAAGCCAGCCGCAACGCGCAAGCAGGTCGAGAAAGCACTTGAAATGCTCAACGCTGCCGAACGCCCGCTGATCGTGGCGGGCGGCGGCGTCATCAATGCCGACGCATCCGACCTTCTCGTCGCGTTTGCCGAGATCGTCAATGTTCCCGTGGTGCCAACGCTGATGGGCTGGGGCGCAATTCCGGACGATCATGTTCTGATGGCCGGAATGGTCGGCCTTCAGACCAGCCACCGCTATGGCAATGCGACGATGCTGGAGTCGGACTTCGTGCTCGGCATCGGCAACCGCTGGGCTAACCGCCACACCGGCTCCGTCGAAACCTACACCAAGGGCCGCACGTTCGTGCACGTGGATATCGAGCCCACACAAATCGGGCGCGTATTCAATCCGGATTTCGGCATTGTGTCGGACGCCAAAGCCGCGCTTGAATTGTTCGTCACGGTGGCGAAGGAATGGCGCAAGGCCGGAAAGCTGAAAGAGCGACAGGCATGGCCAGCGGCAGTTCAGGACCGCAAGCGCACCATGCTGCGCAAGAGTCACTTCGACAATGTGCCGATCAAGCCGCAGCGCGTCTATGAAGAGATGAGCAAGGCGTTCGGCCGCGATACCTGCTACGTCAGCGTGATCGGCCTCTCCCAGATCGCCGGCGCGCAATTCCTCGGCGTCTATAAGCCGCGCAACTGGATCAACGCCGGACAGGCCGGCCCGCTCGGCTGGACCATGCCCGCAGCGCTGGGCGTTCGCGCCGCCGATCCGGACCGGGAGATCGTCGCTCTGTCCGGCGACTACGACTTCCAGTTCCTGATCGAGGAGCTTGCCGTCGGCGCACAGTTCAAGCTGCCCTATATCCACGTCGTCGTGAACAACTCCTATCTCGGCCTGATCCGCCAGGCGCAGCGCGCCTTCGACATGGACTACCATGTGCAACTCTCGTTCGAGAATATCAATGCGCCCGAGCTTGGTGTCTACGGCGTCGACCATGTTGCCGTCGCCGAAGGGCTCGGCTGCAAGGCGATCCGCGTCACCCATCCCGAAGATGCGCAAGCCGCGTTCGCCACGGCGCGCGAAATGATGGCGGAATACGGTGTTCCGGTCGTGGTCGAATTCATCCTCGAACGGGTCACCAACATCGCGATGGGGACCGAGATCGACAACATCGTCGAATTCGAGGAAGTGCTCGACTTGCCGATCGATGACACACCACCAAGTCCGGAGAAGACATCGCGCGGCAAACTGCTGCCGGTCTAGCAACAAGACAAACAAAAAGGACATTCCGTTGTGCCAAAGTTCGCAGCCAACCTGAGCATGCTCTTCAACGAGTTACCGTTCATCGAACGCTTTGCGGCAGCGAAAGCTGCCGGGTTCACGGGCGTGGAGTATCTGTTTCCCTATGAATTCGAAAAAGCGGTGCTCGGGGAGCAATTGCAACAGCACGACCTCACCCAGGTGTTGCACAATCTGCCCGCCGGGAACTGGGGCGCAGGCGAACGCGGGATTGCGATCCTTCCCGATCGCATCGCTGAATTCCGGGACGGCGTAAGTCGAGCGGTCGAATACGCCAAGGCGCTGGGCTGCCGCCAGGTGAATTGCCTTGCCGGCATTGCGCCGGCCGGCGCCGATCCAGCGGAGCTTCGCGCCGTATTCTTGGAAAACCTCCGCTACGCTGCCGATGAGCTTGCAAAGCACCGCATCAAACTACTGATCGAACCGATCAACACCCGCGACATTCCCGGCTTCTTCCTCAAGGGAACAGAACAGGCGATCCAGATCATTTCGGAGGTCGGCTCCGAGAACCTTTTTGTTCAATATGACATCTATCACATGCAGATCATGGAGGGTGACCTCGCCCCCACCATGAAAAAGTACCTCGGCCGTATCGCGCACATCCAGTTGGCGGATAATCCCGGCCGCAACGAACCTGGCACCGGCGAAATCAACTATCCCTTCCTGTTTCGCCATCTCGACGAGATCGGGTATCGTGGCTGGATCGGCTGTGAATACAAGCCGAAGACCACCACCCTCGAAGGTCTTGGGTGGTACGAACCGCATACGGTCGATGCATAATCAAGAATAAGCAGGGAGATGAGGAATGACCGATATCGGCTTTATCGGATTGGGCATCATGGGGCGGCCCATGGCGGGCCATCTTCAGGCTGCCGGACACCGCCTGTTTGTGCTGGAGAAATCCGCCGCCGCGAAAGACCTTGTTGCTACAGGTGCCACCGCCTGCAAGTCAGGCAAGGAAATCGCCGAGAACGCCAGCGTCGTGATTGTCATGGTGCCGGATACGCCGGACGTTGAATCTGTACTGTTCAGTGCAGGCGGTGTTGCCGAAGGGCTTTCGAAGGGCAAAGTCGTTGTCGACATGAGTTCGATCTCACCGATCGCAACGAAGGAATTTGCAAAAAAGGTCAATGCGAAAGGCGCTGATTATCTGGACGCGCCGGTCTCCGGCGGTGAAGTCGGCGCGAAGGCTGCATCGCTGACCATCATGGTGGGTGGGCCACAAAGCGCATTCGATACCGTCAAACCGCTGTTCGAGAAGATGGGCAAGAACGTCACCCTGATCGGCGGTAACGGTGACGGTCAGACCACCAAAGTCGCCAACCAGATCATCGTCGCGCTCACCATCGAGGCCGTCGCTGAAGGCCTGCTGTTCGCCTCCAAGGCGGGCGCAGACCCAACGCTGGTCCGGCAGGCGCTGATGGGCGGACTTGCCACCTCGCGGATTCTCGAATTGCACGGGGAGCGCATGATCAAGCGCACGTTTAACCCCGGCTTCCGCATCGAACTGCACCAGAAGGATCTCAACCTCGCCCTGGACGGAGCGCGAGCGCTCGGCCTGTCTCTGCCAAATACGTCGACAGCCCAGCAGCTCTTCAATTCCTGCGTCGCCCACGGCGGCAAGGCCTGGGATCACTCCGCGATGGTGAAAGCCTTGGAAACAATGGCCAATCACGAGGTCGCCAAGGCTTAATATCTACGGTCCACGCCCTGGTGGAATCTGACGGCGCGGTGAAACAACACCGTGCCGCTTTTCCATGCCCGCCCCAATCGATTAGGCTCCCTCGCTATTCACCGTCGGCAAAAGCCGCTCTGGTTAGAAAACGCCTTGGGGGAGACACATGATTGTCGTGACTGGAGACGCGATCGCCAAGCCTGAAACGTTTGACGAGGTCCGCAGGCTGAGCCTGGAACATGTTCACCGCTCGCGGACAGAGCTCGGCTGCATATCGCATGCCGTGCACATCGATTGCGACAATCCGCTTCGCTTCGTGTTTGTCGAGCAATGGGCCGATAAAGAGGCTCTGCTGGCGCACTTTCACGTGCCAGCGTCCCGCAACTTCGTCAAAACCCTGCGCGGCTTACTTTCGGCATCGTCGACAATTCAGATCTACGACGCCGCGCCTTTACATATGCCATAGCAGCGCTGTGAACAGACCAATGGCTAGTCGGCTGTCCATCCACCGTCGATCATCAAGGACGATCCCGTCATCAGCGCTGACGCATCGCTGGCGAGGAAAACAATTGCCCCCATCAGATCCTCGACTGTGCCAAGGCGACCGAGCTTGATCTTCTGTAGTACACTCTCTTTGAACGCCGCATTTTCAAAGAACGGTTTGGTCATCGGCGTTTCAATGAAGGTCGGACACAGCGTGTTGACGCGGATCTTGCTGGCAGCAAGGTCAAGCGCCATGGCCTTCGAGAAACCTTCCATCGCCCACTTCGACGCACAGTAAAGCGAACGGTTAGCGCCACCGACATGCCCCATCTGGGACGACATGTTAATGATCGAACCTGACACTCCGGCCGCGATCATCCTGCGGGCAACGGACTGGGCAGCGAAGTAAGCCGCCCGCACATTCAGGTTCATGACAACGTCAAAGTCCTCCACCGGCACATCGGTGAAGGAATTCGGGCGGTTGGTGCCGGCGTTGTTGACAAAGGCATGATACGGCTCGCGAGCTTCGACCGCCGCACGAAATGCCGCAATGTCCGTCACATCGAGCGCAAGCGCATCCGCCGAGAAGCCCTTCTTGCGAAGTGCCACGGCAACGTCATCGATCTCACTGGCGGTGCGAGCGCACAGCGTGATATGTGCACCTGCTTCCGCCAAAGCTGTTGCCGCCGCGAGCCCGATACCTCGGCCCGCCCCGGTGACCAGCGCCCGCCGCCCGTCGAGTCGAAAGGCTGGTGTTGTCGGCAAGCCGCTCATTCCGCCGCGCTCGCGTAAGGCACGTTGCGCCCGCCATAGCGCCGGACGCGGACATTGGCCTGCTCGGCATGGCCCACGAAACCTTCGAGCATGCACAGCCGCGAACAGTATTCGCCGATCATGGCGGAGGCTTCGTCGGTCAGGACACGCTGATAAGTCACGGTCTTGAGGAACTTGCCAACCCACAGGCCGCCGGTATAACGCGCCGCCTTGTTGGTCGGCAGCGTGTGGTTCGTGCCGATCACCTTGTCGCCGTAAGCCACGTTGGTCCGCGGTCCGAGGAACAAGGCGCCATAGTTGGTCATGTTCTTCAGGAAATAGTCCGGATCACGGGTCATCACCTGCACATGCTCGGAGGCAATGCGATCGGCCTCCGTCACCATCTCCTCTTCGGACTCGCAGACGATCACCTCACCATAGTCTTCCCACGCCTTCGCCGCGACCGCGCCAGTCGGCAGGATCTTCAGAAGGCGCTCGATCTCGGCCATGGTTTCTCGCGCGAGTTTCTCAGAATTGGTCAGCAGGATCGCTGGTGAATTCGGTCCGTGCTCAGCCTGCCCGAGCAGATCGGTCGCACACATTTCACCGTCCACCGAGTCATCGGCAATCACGAGCGTCTCCGTAGGCCCGGCAAACAGATCGATACCGACCCGGCCGTAGAGCTGCCGCTTGGCTTCCGCCACGAACGCATTGCCCGGCCCCACCAGCATATCGACCGGCGCAATCGATGCCGTTCCGATCGCCATGGCGCCGACGGCCTGAATGCCGCCGAGGCAATAGATCACGTCCGCCCCCGCCAGATGCTGCGCGGCGACAATTGCGGGAGCGGGCTTGCCCTGGAACGGTGGCGCACAAGTGATGATGCGCGAGACGCCGGCAACCTTCGCGGTGATCACCGACATATGGGCGGATGCCAGCAGCGGATACTTGCCGCCCGGCACATAACATCCGACCGAATTGACCGGAATGTTCTTGTGACCCAGGACGACGCCCGGCAACGTCTCGACCTCGACATCCTTCATCGCATCGCGCTGGTGCTGCGCGAAATTGCGCACCTGCTCCTGTGCGAACTTGATGTCGTCGATGTTCCGTTTGGACAACTGCCCGACGCAATCCTTGATTTCCGCATCGGTCAGCCGGTAGTCCTTGCGGTCCCACTGATCGAACTTTACCGACAGTTCACGAACTGCATCATCGCCGCGCTTCTCGATGTCCGCGAGAATTCCTTCAACAGCCGCACGGACTTTCGTATCGTCTTCGGCCCGCTGGGCAGCGTCGCGGCTGCGCTTGAGATACTTTGCCATCAGATATCTCCTCGTTACTTGATTGCCTGAGGATTGATCGGCGATCCGGCCGCGCCGGGCAAATGCATCGGCGGCGCCGCGAAGAAGAACTCATAGACCTTGTCCTGCGCGCAATCTTCCGCCAGTTCCTTCAGATAAAAGATCTCGCCCATGGAGATTCCGATGGCCGGGATCACTACCCAGTGCCACGGCTGGTTGGCCTCATTGGTCTCATTCGGACGGACCTCGCAGCCCCAGGTATCGGTGCAGATCGCCGCGATATCCTTCTCGCGAATCCAGTAACAGGTTTCGAACGCCATGCCCGGCGCATCGCCACCGGCGTAACCCGACCAGTCCTTCTTCTTCAGGCAACGCTCCTGATGACCAGTGCGAACGATCACAAAATCGCCCTTGCGGATCTCCACACCCTGCTGTTTCGCGCAGGCATCCAGATCCGCATTGGTGATTGCATAACCGTCGTTGAGTGACTCCACGCCCTTGAACCGTGCGACATCGAGCAGCACGCCGCGGCCCGCCATCTTGTCGCGCACGTGCTCGATTCCAAGTTTCTTTGCGCCGCGGGCGTCAACGAGTTTGGCGTCGTAGCCGTTATACATCTTGTCATCGAGGAAGATGTGGCAGAGAGCATCCCACTGCGTCGAAGCCTGGCAAGGCATGTTGATTGCGTCGTCGGCGTAACGCAGATACGGCGAAGGAACGTCCTGGTTGCCCGCCGCAGCGTCGGTGCCCGTCGCCAGCATGGTGTGGATCGGATTCCATCGGCCACCGAACAGACCGGATTGAATCGGCTCCTTCAATGAAAGACCGAGCGCGAACACCTTACCCTTCCTGATCAACTTGCCAGCGTTGACAACGTCTTCAGGGCTCACATTGTTGAGCGTCCCGATCTGGTCGTCCGCGCCCCAGCGGCCCCAGTTCGAGAGCTTCTTGGCGGCTTCGTAAATAGCGGCTCTGTCGACTTTCATGTTCCTGCTCCTTATTTTATTTATCGAATGATAATTTAATTGACGAGCGACGGCCAGGGTAGCCTTCCCGGGCTACACCGAGCAGTAGCGCTCCTTGATTTCGTCGTCGGCCAGCAAGGCGGCTGCGGTCGCGTGATGGACGACGGACCCCTGGTCCAGCACATAGGCGCGATCGGCGATATCGAGTGCCAGCTCGACGTTTTGCTCAACCAGCAGAATCGTCGTGCCTTCCGACTTCATCTTGCGGAACAACTCGAACATCTCATCGACAAGCACCGGCATGATGCCCTCGGACGGTTCATCCAGCATGATGAGGTCGGGCTTCGAAATCATCGCGCGTGCAATGGCCAGCATCTGCTGTTCGCCGCCGGACATCGTGACGGCTTCCTGATCCAGACGCTCTGCCAGACGCGGAAAAATCTCGGCGATCTGCGCAATGCGGCGAACCTCTTCCTTCTTCTCCGGCGATGCAACGAGGCCAAGCCGAAGGTTCTCGCGCACGGTCAGCCCCTGCACAATGCGGCGCTCCTCCGGCACATACGCCAGACCGAGACCGAAGCGGACATGCGCGGGCTGGCCCAGGACTTCCTTGCCCTTGAACGTGACCGATCCCCGTGTCTTGTCGAGCAAGCCAATGATCGACTTCAGGGTCGTGGTCTTGCCCGCGCCGTTGCGGCCGATCAGGCAGACGATCTCGCCCTTGTTCACTTCAAGGCCGATGTCCTGCAGCACGTGGCTTGCGCCATACCAGGAGTTCAGATTTTCGACGCGCAACATCGCTTCAGTGCTCCCGCTGGCCAAGATAGACCCGCTTGACCTGCTCATTCTGGCGGACTTCGGTCGGAGTTCCCTGCGCAAGCAGTTCGCCGTGGTGAAGAACCAGCACCCGGTCGCTGATCCCCATCACCAGCTTCATCTTGTGCTCGACCAGAATGACGGTGCGCTCCTTCGACAGTTTGACGATCAGATCCATCATCACGCGGGTTTCTTCCGGGCTCATTCCCGCCGTCGGCTCGTCGAGCAGCAGCAGTCGCGGGTTGGCTGCCAGCGCCATCCCGATCTCAAGCGCACGCTGCTCGCCGTGCGCCAACTCCTTCGCCAGACGCTCGCGGCGATCCCAAAGGCCGACCAGCGCGAGCAGCGCATCCGCCTTTTCAATCAAACCGGGGAGCTTGGAACGCGGACGCCAGATATCGTAGCGCGACACAAAGGCCTGCAACCCGACGCGCACGTTCTCCCGCGTCGTCAACAGCGGGAACACGTTCGTAATCTGGAACGACTTCGCGATGCCCATATGCGCGAATTCGTGCTGCGCGATGTTCGTCACATCGCGCCCCTCGAACTCGACCTTGCCGCCGGATGGAGGAAACGCGCCCGACAGCAGGTTGAAATATGTGCTTTTGCCGGCGCCGTTCGGGCCGATGATGGATGTGATCGCATTGCGCGAAAACTCAGCGGAAATGTTGTTCAGGGCCACGAACTTCCCGAACGACTTGCTCACGCCGGTGGTGCGCAGGATGACCTGCGATGTATCTGTCGAAGTCATCATTTGTTGATCCGCTTCAAGATCGTTCCCCAGATGCCGGCCGGGAAAAACAGGACGCAGATCATGAACACTGCGCCGACGATCAATTGCCAGTGGACGGTCCACAGCGACACCAGATTTTCCAGCAGCAGGAAAACCGCGGCGCCAACGAATGGACCGAAGAAGGTGCCCATCCCGCCTAGCAGAGACATCATGACAACCATGCCCGACGTCTCGATATGCAAGATTTCGATCGGCACGATGGACAGGTGCAACGCCATCAATGCGCCGGCCAGGCCACAGAATGCACCAGAGAGGATGAATGTGATCAGCCGCGTCAGCGTGACATTATACCCCGATGCGCGCGCGCGCGCTTCATTCTCACGAACGGCCTCGATCACAGCACCGAACGGCGACGCCAGAATTCGCGACAGGACGAAGAGCGCCATGATGACGAATGCCGCGACGACATAGTACCGCGTCAGCGGATTGATAAAGTCGAATTTGAAACCGAGGATATCGACCACGCGAACGTTGATCCCGCGCAAACCGTTTTCGCCGCCGGTCCAGTCCACCGCCTGATAGAACAGATAGAAGACACACTGCGACAGCGCCATCGTGACCATGGCGAAGTAGATTCCACGGGTGCGGATCGCCAGCGAACCGATCGCGGCGGCCATGACGGTGCCGCCGAGAACGCCCATTCCAATCGCGACATACCATGGCCACCCGAAATGAACGATGGCGATACCGCACAGATAGGAACCGGTGCCGAACAGCGCAGCGTGACCGAACGACAGCAGGCCAAGATATCCGAACAGCAGATTGAAGCCGACGGCGTAGAGCCCGTAGATCAAGATGTTCACCGCCAGTGCCGTAAACGGCATCACCAGCGGAAACACCAGGACGAAAATGCTCGCCAGAATCGCGCGGTGGCGCTTGGCGAAATCGAACCAGCTTGCCGAAGCAACGGCCGGCTGGATCAAGGTTTGAGAAATCTCATTCATCTCTTTAATACCCGCCTCAACTCATAAGACCCGCGCGGCCGAAGAAGCCTTGCGGACGGATGAGGAGAACAACTGCCATCAGGGCGAAAATCGAAACCTTGGCCATCTCGGGTGCGAACAGCGAGGTCATGCTGACGACCACGCCAACCAGCAGACCGGCAATAACCGCGCCCCCGATCGATCCCATACCGCCGACGACCGTGACGACGAAGGCCTCGGCGAGGATGGTCGCTCCCATTTCGGGGATAACACCCTGCAAGGGTGCAGCAAGAAGCCCGGCCAGCGCGGCGATTCCCGAGCCGATGCCGAATACGAACAGCCAGACCTGCGCCACGTTGACACCAAGCACACGAACGATCTGTGGATCGCGAGCACCGGCGCGAATGATCAGACCGAAGCTTGTCCGCTCGAGGAAGAGCCACAGGCCAAGCAGAACGGCAGCCGCAATACCGATCACGAACAGACGATACAGCGGGAAATATCCAACGCCGATATTCACGGCACCCTGAAGAAGCTCCGGAGTATCGAACGGGTAGCCGCTCTTGCCGAATGCGATGCGCACAAGTTCGACCATCACGTAGCTCAGGCCGAACGTCAGGAGCAACGGGTAGTCGATGCCACGGCCATAGAGCGGACGGATCAGGAACCGCTCGACGACAAGCCCCATGGTTCCGACAATCAGCGGGACGGCAACCAGACACAGCCAGAAATTCCCTCCCAGCGAGAGAAGGAACAACCCGACATAAGCGCCGACCATATAAAAGGCACCATGCGCAAAGTTCACCACGGTCAGCATGCCGAAAATCAGCGACAAGCCGATGGCGAACAACACATAGATCGCGCCGAGCGCCAGCCCCGTAAAGAGCTGCAGGGCGATCAGATCAAAGCTCATGCCGGCCATAGATATCTCCAGGTAAGACGCGCGTCCGCGGCGGACGCGCGTCTGCTAGTTCACAGATCAGGACTTGTGGCCGAGCGCTTCGCAGGTGCGCAGGTTCTTTTCGCTTGGCTCTTCGGTCGCCAGCACGTTGAACACGTCGGAATCGCCCTTCTCCGGCTTCGACTTTGACTCGATAATGAGAACCGACTGCACGGCCTGGTGGTCGCACTTGCGATAGTATTCCGGGCCCTTGTAGTAATCGTACTTCAATGCCTCGACCGCGGCGATAACCTTGTCGGTATCGAGGCTTCCGGCCGCCTTGGCTCCCATCAGAAGCGTCTTGACGCCAGCATAGCCGAGCGCGCCGTAATCCGACGGCACCTTGCCGCCATGCATCTTGCGGAAACGATCATTGAACGCCTTTGCGGACGCGACCTTGTCTTCGATACCCCAGTAGTACGAGGTTCCACCGACAACGCCTTCGAACGCCTGTGCGCCAGCGGCAATCCGGCCGGTATAAAGCAGGATCGGCGCAACGATCTTCATGCTCTTCTTCATGCCGAAGTCGGTCGCCTGCTTCAGCGCGATCTGCTGATCGCGGCCGAAATTGCTTATGACGAGAATGTCCGGCTTCAGCGCCTGAATACGCGGCAGCAGCGCGGAGAAGTCCGTGGTGCCGAGCGGATGGCGGATATCGACAAGGCTCTCAATTCCAAATGCCTTTCCGGCTTCCTGGAAGCCGCGCACCATTTCGTGGCCATAGGCATAGTCAGCGGTGAGGAACGCGACCTTCTTGCCGAATTTCGAGAACGCATACCGTCCAACAGCGCCGGCGGTCAGGTGTGGCGTGAGCGCCTCGTGGAACGTGTACTTACTGAAGTCTTTCGCTTCGTTGATTTCGTCCGACTGGCTGATTGAATTGTAGATGATCCCGCGTTCCTTGGTGACGTTGTTCACCGCAAGCTGAACTGACGCCGACAGACTGCCGACGATGAAGTTGACCTTCTCCTTTTCGATCAGCTCGAGCGTGCGGGTTGCCGCTTCACCGGGATTGAGCTTGTCGTCGCGGACGAGCAGTTCGGCCTTGCGGCCATTAAGACCGCCACCTTCGTTGAACTCGGCAATAGCGACTTCCGCCGCACGAACCTGATCCTGCGCTTCGGTGCCGTATGGTCCGGTCAATGGAACGGGAAATCCGACCTTGATGGTCGCTTCCTGCGCCTGGAGAAGATTGATACGAAACGGCGAGGCCGCCAGAACAGCGCCGGCACTGGCTGTAGTAAGCAGACGGCGACGCGAAATCGAGTTCGAACCAATCGTTTTCTTGGCCATGTATTCCTCCGAGGTTGATATTGTTGTGACGTTGATCAGATGCGTCCGAGAGCGGTGAGAATAACGCGTGGAGTGAGCGGAATTTCGGTAACGGTGACATTGAACGGTGAAAGCGCGTCATTCACGGCGTTGGCAACAACAGCGGCCGCCGCTGCAGTCCCCGCTTCCCCGGCTCCCTTGGCGCCGAGTTCGCTTTCCAGCGTCGGCGAGACGATATGCCCGACATCGATATCCGGCATTTCACCAGACATCGGTACCAGATAGTCCGCCATATTCGCGTTGGTGAGCTGCCCGCGTTCGTCATAGATGCAGTGCTCATAAAGCGCGGCACCAAGTCCCTGCACCACACCGCCGCGAATCTGTTCGTCCACAAGCTGCGGATTGATGATCGTTCCGCAGTCTTCCACCACCCAGTGCCTGAGCAACTTGATAAAGCCGGTCCGGGTATCGACCTCAAGCCACGATGCCTGAATGCCGTTTGTGAAGGCGAATGGGTACTCCCGCGGCACGAAATGGCGGGTCGCCATCAACTCCGGCTGGAAGCCCGGCGGCAAGGTATCAGGCCGGAAATAAACGATACGGGCGAGCTCGTGCAACTCAATGCGCGGCTGGGCCCCTTGAGCATCAACGACGGCGTTGCCGGCGATATCGAGATCTTCCGGCTTGGCTTGCGAGATAGCAGCTGCAACATCGAGAATGTTCTTGCGCAGGATCTTGGCCGCCTGCAGCGCGGCTTCGCCACCGATACCGGCACCACGCGACGCCCAGGTGCCACCGCCATAGGGCGTGTTATCGGTATCGCCGAGGATAACGCGCACGCGCTCCATCGACACGCCGAGCACGCTGCCGACGATCTGCGCAGTAAGAGACTCTGATCCCTGTCCCTGCTCAGTGATACTGGTCTGGCAAATCACGCGGCCAGTCGCGTCCAAACGGACCGCGACGCCGTCCTGCGATGAAATCCGCGCGCCGCCAACACCATAAAATGCCGCGCTGGGGTTAGTCACTTCGATGAAACTGGCGATTCCGATGCCGCGATAGATTCCCTGCTTGCGCAATTCCGCCTGCTCGGTCCGCAGTGCGTCGTAATTCATCATTGCGTACAGCTTGTCGAGGGACGCGTGATGAGAAAGCGCCTCGAACTTCAGGCCCGACGGGGAGCCGCACGGATAGGCATCGTCACGGATCAGATTGCGCCGCCGAATCTCGAACGGATCCATCCCGATCCGTTGCGCAGCGAGATCGACAAGCCCTTCCGTGATCGAGCATGCAATCGGATGCCCGACGCCGCGATACTGACAGGTGACGTTCTTGTTCTGGAAAACCACCCGGGTCCGCGCCCTGTAGTTTTGCGTCGTGTACGGTCCGCCGACCAGATTGACAACCTGATTGGCTTCGATGGCACTGGTACGCGGATACATCGAATACGGGCCAATACCCGTAACATCGTCGATCTCGAATGCGTTGATGGCTCCGTCTTTACTAACACCGATACGCGCCTTGCAGATGTGATCGCGAGCGTGAATATCCGTATTAAAGCTCTCGACCCGATCCGCAACGAACTTGATCGGACGACTAAGCAGCTTCGACAGCGCAAGAGTCGCCATCTCGTCGGCATAGATGTGGACCTTGATGCCGAACGATCCGCCGACATCTTTGCAGACAACCCGAACCTGCGCTTCATCAAGACCGAGGTGCTTGGCTGCGATGTTCTGCACCATATGCGGCGCCTGAGTGCCCAAATAAACCGTCAGACGTTCGTCGCCGCTGTTCCAGTCGGCAACGACAGCGCGCGGCTCCAGCGTGACTCCGGTGTGGCGGCCGAAAACAAACTCAGCCTCAACGACCTCATCCGAGTCCCTGAACGCCTGGTCGACAGCACCGGCATCGAGATTGCGCTCGAAAGCCAGATTATCGCCCAGGTCGGAATGAATCACCGGCGTACCGGGGTCGAGCGCCGTGCGCATGTCCGTAACAGGAACGAGCTCTTCATAATCCACTGAGACAAGTTCGGCGGCGTCCTCAGCGAGCGCGCGGCTGGTCGCAACAATGGCGGCCACCGCTTCGCCCTGCCAGCAAGACCGGTCGACGGCGATTGCATGCTGGGGCGCAGACTTCAGGCCCTTGAGATGTGACAGGACGCCAACCCATGGCGAGATGACCTTCGCGAGCTCCGCGCCGGTCACGACAGCGATCACGCCGGGCATCGCTTTCGCCTCGGTCGCGTCGATCTTCAGAATCTTGGCATGAGCATAGGGCGAGCGCAGAAACACGGCATGCGCCATGCGCGGCAGACTCATGTCGCTGACGTACTGGCCTCGCCCCCGCATCAACCGGGCAAGATTCGGGCGCGGCACGGTCTTCCCGATATACGAATTCGGGCGATCAAGAACTGAAAGAGCGGGCTGCTTTTCGCGGCTATCGTTCATCACGCCCGCCCCGCACGTGCGCGCGCCGTCGCCTCCACAGCATCGACAATCGCATGATAGCCCGTGCAACGGCAGTAGTTACCGGACAGGTGTTCGCGAATTTGCTCGCGGTCGGCGTGCGGCTCATGGATCAGGATGTCCTGTGCAGCCATCAACATTCCGGGCGTGCAATAGCCGCACTGAAGGGCGTTCCGATCCTGGAAGGCAGCCTGCAAGTCGGAAATCTCGCCGCTATCCGACAACCCTTCGATCGTTTCGACCGACGCATTCTCGGCCTGCACTGCGAGCAGCAAACACGCACGCACAATATCGCCATTCACGCGAACTGTGCACGCACCGCAAACGCCATGCTCGCAACCGACATGCGTCCCCGTAAGGGACAGATACTCGCGCAGAAAGTCCGCCAGATTTAGCCGGGGAAGCACATGAGCAGAAACGCGCTCGCCGTTCACGGTCAGCGAGATGGGCATCAGATCAGTCATGCGAGCTTTCTCGTTTCGAGATCGGGCCGCCCGAGCAACGTCACGACACATTGCTCCATGAGCTGACGCGCCAGATAGCGGCGCATGGAAGCCGAAGCCTCCTGATCCTCCTGCGGATCGAGTTCGTCATCGAGGGCGGCCTGCGCATCGGCAAGCATCGATGCCGTCATGGATTTTCCCATGAGACGTTGTGAGGCATGCGCCAGCAGGGGTTTGTCACCAACTGCAAAGAATCCGAGCTTGAGATCGGTAAAAACGTCCCGCTCCAGCACTCCGGACGCCGCCAGTCCCACGATGGCATAGTCACCCTTCCGTCGCGCATATTCACGAAAGAAGTGAACAGAGTTCGGTTTCGCAACAGGAACTTCGACAGCCACCAGCAATTCTTCCGGCGACAGCAACGTCTCGTAGATTCCCGTAAAGAAGTCGGTCGCCGGGATGCGGCGCACATTACCCTTGCCCCGCACCACGATCGTTGCACCGAGCGCGATCGAGCATGCCGGCAGTTCCGATGCGGGATCGGCATGCGCAAGGCTGCCGCCGATGGTGCCTTTGTTTCGAATCGCGGGGTGCGCAACGTGCGCGATAGCCTCGGTCAGAAGCGGAGCGTGTTTTGCGATGTCCGAAGATTTCAAGGTATCGACATGCCGGGTGAGCGCTCCGATTCTGAGAACGCCGTCGGATACCGAAATTCCGCGCAACTCGGCAATCGCGCCGATATCGACCAGCAGAGCCGGCGCCGACAGTCTGAGATTCAGGGCCGGCATCAAGCTCTGGCCGCCTGACAAAACCTTCGCCTGATCGCCGTGCAACGCAAGTATCTCCAATGCGTCGTCGACGCTTGAAGCACGCGTATAGCTGAAAGCCGAAGCTTTCATTCCGGCAACCTCCCTCACTCGCCACAATTTATGATGGGCTTGGATTTTATTAGAGGATGCCAGACATCAAAGGTCAAGCGTTGTTTATCGAACGATTATTTCGCGGCGATGAACAGCTCATGACACTGGCAATTGAAGAACCGTGCGATCCGCGGGTTCAGCACAGACCGGCGGGGCACGACAAATCAACGACAAGGTTACGGAATTCCAAATCGAAAAATGCTTTGGACGGCCGTTGTCGCGCTGCACAAATTTTCTAGCGGCGCCCCGCTGTCCGAACAACGCGCCGTCGCAATACCTGCTGCACACCAGCGCGTTTCTTAAAAACAAGACGCGAGCGCTCGGCCTCCATTTTGAGGATTTCGGCGAACAAGGCCGCCGCCGGAGACATCACCTTGCGCGCCGGCTCGATCAGAACGAACTCGGAATAAAACGGCGGATCATCGAGCGGCCTGACATCGAAGCGTCCTTCGTCCAGGTCCGAAACCATCATTACGAAGGGCAGAATCGCAACCCAATCGCTCGCTGCGACAAATTGCAGCGTGCCCATCATTGCGTCGAGTTCAAGCCGTTGCGCCACCGTCACGCCATTGGCGCTGAAATATGTTTCGATATTACGGCGGCGCGTATTCTGAAGCCCGGGCAATACCACTTTGAGCGGACCGAGGTCGGATAGCCTGACCGGTTTCAGATTATTCTTGGTCCGCTTGGCGCTGACTAGCATCTCCCGATCGCGGGCAAGAAGACGATGCGATATCCCGGTTGCCCCCTCGAATGCCGGAACAATGGCAAAATCCAGTTCGCCTTTCAGGATCATTTCGGTCAGAACCCCTGAATAGGCCTCGATAACGCTGATTTCCGAGCCCGGCGCGGAGCCGAGAAACCTGTCTAGCGCGGGAGCGAGCAGCGATCTGGTAAACGTCGGCATCAGGCCCACACGGATCGCACCGCGGACATGACTGACCGCGACACTTTGCTGCGCCGCCTCCAATTTTTTCAGGACGTCGACGCATTCGCGATAATAGAGCTTCCCAGCCAGCGTCGGCTCAACGTCGCGGCCGTTTCGTTCGAGCAACGCCGCCCCGAGCTCAGACTCAAGTTGCTTGAGATGCTGCGAGATACCCGACTGGGTCGCGCCCTCTCGCTTGGCGGCCGACGTAAACGAGCCCTCTTCGTAGACCGCGACAAAAGACCTGATCTGGCGGAGTGAAACCATCCATCAACTTTCTTAATGTGAGAGAGTAAGAATAATCATTTTTCTAATAGCCCACAATCGCTACTCTTGCCTTCAATCACAAACGTCTCGGGAAACGCGCAATGAAGCTGGGCTTTTTCACCATGCCGATCCATCCGCTGGATAAAGACTGGCGGCAGTCGCTGGCGGAGGATCGCGAGGCTTTCCTGCTCGCCGACGAACTCGGATTTACCGAGGCCTATGTCGGCGAGCATGTCACCGACAAGGCCGAGAATATTACGTCGTGCGTGACGTTTCTGGCGTGGATCGCTGCCGCGACCAAACAGATCAAGCTGGGTACGGGCACCGTCAACATGCCCAACACCCACCCTGCGACGGTCGCAGCCACCATCGCGATGCTGGACCATATGCTCGATGGCCGTTTCATTTTCGGCATCAGCCCCGGCGGTCTCCTGTCCGATGCGGAACTGTTCGGCAATCTCGATTTCAACCGCAACGAGATGTTCCTCGAGGCGATCAATCAGGTGCTTGGCATCTGGTCGGGAGAGCCGCCGTACAATCTGCAAGGCAAGTACTGGACGGTGTCCACGCAGCGAACGCAGATCAAGGAAATCGGCCAGGGCTACATCCCTCGCCCGCTGCAACGACCGCATCCGCCGATCGTCGTGACAGCGGTCGCGCCCTTTTCAAAGGGCGTTACCGAAGCGGCCGTTCGGGGATGGGACCCGATTTCTGCAAACTTCCTGATGCCCGCATGGGTCAAAAGCCACTGGCCGAAATACGTTGAAGGCTGCGAGCGCGGCGGTCGCCCCGCGGATCCCGCAAACTGGCGTGTCGCCAAGAGCGTTTTCGTGGCTGACGATGCCGCGACTGCCAAAGCCTATGCCACCGATCCCAACGGTCCATATGTGAACTATTACCGCTCATTGTTCACAAAGCTGAAGAAGAATGGACGGATCGAACTGTTCAAGACGCGCCGCGATCAGCCGGACGACGAGGTGACCCTTGAGATGATCTGCGACAAGCTGATCATCTACGGCACGCCGGACAGTGTTGCCGATCAGCTTCTTGCTTTTCAGGAGGAGGTCGGCACATTCGGAACGCTGCTCTATGCCGGCAAGGACTGGAAAGACCGCCAACTCGGGCGCAGGTCCATGATCCTTGCGGCGGAGAAAGTCCTGCCGCTGGTGAACGCAGGTTCGCCGAAGCAGGCCAGAGCCGCAGAGTAATTGGTAAAGCAGGTATCTCCATTGACCCTCACTGATCGCGTTCCCTATCAGGCTCTCATCGATCGCCCCAAACTTGTTCTTCCTGGCGACAAGAAGCTGGCAGTCTGGATCATCTTGAATGTCGAGGAATGGCGGATCGAAAATGCGATGCCGCGCACGGTTCTCAGCCCGCCGATGGGTCAGCCGCTGCTCCCCGATGTGCCGAACTGGGCGTGGCATGAATACGGAATGCGCGCAGGTTTCTGGCGCCAGTTGAAAGCGCTGACCGACCGAAACATTCCGGGCACGCTGGCCATCAATGGTAACGTCTGCATATCGTATCCTCGCGTCGCGGCCGCGGCACGCGATGCCGGGTTCGAGTTCATGGGGCACGGCTTCCTGCAAGGGCCGATGCACAAGCTCGACAATCAGGGCGACGCCATCAAGCGCGCCGTGGACACTATCGCAAAATTCGCCGGCAAGGCGCCGCGGTCATGGGAAAGCCCCGGATTGACGGAAACCAACGACACGCTCGATCTTCTCCGGCTGAACGGGATCGAATACGTCGCGGATTGGGTCATCGACGATCTGCCGCAGGACATTGAGACCCCGCACGGCCCGATCACCACGATTCCTTACACTGTCGAAACCAATGACATTGTCGTCCACGCGCTACAGCACATGGCTTCGGACCAGTTCATGCGCCGGTGTATCGACCAGTTCGACCGGCTTTATCTCGAAGGCGCCGAGAATGCCCGTGTGATGGCGATCTCGATTCATCCCTACATCACAGGCGTTCCGCACCGCATCAAGTATCTTGAGCAACTGCTCGACTATGTGATCGGCCACGACGGCGTCGCCTTGATGACCGCGAGCGAAATCGGCGACTGGTATCGCGGCCAGATGACCAAAGCTTAAATTCCGATTGGAGTGCAGACATGATCCGGGCCGCCATTGTCGGACTGGGATGGTGGGGACAGACCATTGCCAGCAATCTTTCAAGCAGCGAGGTCATCAAACCGGTACTGGGCATCGATCCGCTGGAGCCCATGCGCGCAAAGGGTTCCGCATTAGGACTCGAGACATCCGCTCGCTTCGAGGATGCGCTGGCACGCTCCGATATTGACGCCGTTATCCTCTGCACGCCGCAGGATCGCCATGCCGCACAGATCGAGGCCGCAGCCAAATCCGGCCGTCATGTGTTTTGCGAAAAGCCGCTTTGCACGACGGGAGCCGATGCAGAGCGCGCCATAACCGCTGTCACAAAGGCGAAAGTCCAGCTCGGTATCGGGCACGAGCGGCGTTTCGAACCGGCCGTCATCGAAATGCGCAAGCGTTTCGCGGACGGCGAGTTCGGCAAAGCGCTCGTCTTGGAGGGAAATTTCAGTCAGGACAAGTTCCTTAATCTGCCGCCGGACAACTGGCGTCTGTCGAATACGGAGAATCCCGTTGGCCCGCTGTCGGCGACCGGTATTCATCTGGTCGATCTTTCGATCGCGATCCTTGGAAAGCCCACCCATGTCTGGGCGCGGCTCGGCACGCTCGGCAGCCATTTCGCAAACGGGGACACGCTCTCAATCACCATCGGCTTCGAGAACCGCACGACGGCTACGCTGAACGCGGTCCTTGCAACACCCTTCATGGGCCGTCTGGCGCTGCTGGGATCAAAGGGCTGGATGGAAATCCGCGACCGGACCCATCCGGAAAATCCGACGGGCTGGGCTGTCACGCGCGTCCAGCGCGATCGCTCACCGGAAACCGCTTACTATCAGCCCCACCCCGCGGTGCGGGACAACCTCGAAGCTTTCGGGCGCGCTGCGCTTGGCGGGAGCCCATATCCCGTCACACATGAAGAAATGCTGATGAACGTTCGGGCGTTCGAGGCAATTCAACGATCAGTCGCCAGCGGCGGCATTGAACCGGTTTGACTTAACAGACGGCCGCTTGGCGCTATTGCCGGACACGCGCGTGAATCCGGCCAGGTATCCATCAATTGCATTAGCGATCATTTCTTCTTTTTCCTGAAGCGGCTCCATCTCATAGATGTACCTTCGGACGCCGTAATAGAAGATACCGCCATGGAAGACCCACGCCATTTCGATCTCGTATGCCGTCTGCTTGGCCTGCGCAGGCAAACCCGCCTCGAACCTGACCTCCTTGATGATGCGCGTGAGGATTTTGTCGCGAACGACGCCGACGTACCAGCGGTTGATGTCGAGGCCTTTAAGGCCCGAGAACAGATAGATCCTCAGCCACTTCCGCGAAAAGATCACATTGGTATAGGTTTCGTAGAACTGCACCAGACGCTCGCGAATGGGGCGCGACCGGTTGGTGAGGAGCTTCTCCCAGCCGGTGTCGAGCGGCTCGAGATAGACCTTGCGATAGACTTCCTTGATCAGTTCTTCCTTGCTCGGGAAATAGCGATAGAGCAGCGGCTGGGTCACACCCAGCCGGCGCGCGAGTTCACGCGTACCGCCGTTGAATCCCTCCTCGGAAAAGAACTCAGTAGCCTTGCGGACGAATTCCTGACGCCGGTCTTCGGGAGACAGGCGCTTCTGTTTGACGCGCGCAACCGATGGTGACGGTTTCTTTTTCATAAGACCCGCTGGGATTATGCCCCAGGAACAAAGTGACCAAAACTTCCGCGTGCAAACAGCAGCGGCTCTGCCCGGTTGTAATCGTAAGCCTCGACCGCACCAAGGAAAATAACGTGGTCGCCGCCGTAATAGCGGTCGGCACTACGGCATTGAAAGGTTGCCACCGCATCCGCAAGGACCGGCGCATCCCCCAACCCGGGCTTCCATGAGACCCCAGCGAATTTGTCCTCGGCGCGCGTGGCAAATTGTTTCGCCAACCCCTGCTGCGACGCCCCCAGCACGTTGACCGCAAAATGGCTCGCGTTCTGAAAGATGGTCATGCTTGGCGAATAGGTCACCAGACTCCACAGCACGAGTGGCGGGTTGAGCGAAACCGACGCGAACGAATTGCAGGTCAAGCCTGCCTGCTTCCCGTCCGGCGTCGCCGCCGTGATGATAGTAACGCCGGTCGCATAAGCCCCCAGCGCGTTCCGGAAATCGCGCGGATCAATCGATGAACTGTCGCTCGAAAGCTCGTTCCTGAAGTCGGCCGGATTCTGCGAAGCAGCAACCATGACCCGCACCTCTTAAAGGGTCAGATTTTCGGATGGCAGATCAAGCGCGACGCGGCCGTAGTTGGTTCCGGACGCATCGAAACTGAATGCAATGTGTGCGTTAATCGCATGGGCATCGCGGAATTGCCGCTGCAGAGCGCCAGTCGTGTAAAGGCCCCGCGCGCCGCTCGCCGAAAACAATGTGGAAACCGCTTCGGTGCACAGATTGACCGCATATGCGCCGTCGCGCCGGTATCTGGTTTTCTCCGAAAGGTTGGGGACGACGCCGCGACGGGCGTCGGACATCGCCTCAATACAGGTTCGGCGCATGATCAGACGCGCTGCATCAACCTTTGCAGACGCCTCAGCGATCTTGATCTGTGTTGTCTGCAGGTCACCCAGTTTCGCGCGGTTGTAGGTCGAGGCGCGATGCTTGGCGATCCCGACGTAATCATCAAGGCAGGCCTGGGCATTACCCAGGCCTGCTCCCGAGAGAACGAACGGAAACAGTGAAAAGACTGGCAAGGCGTAAAGCGCACCGGGATTCACTGCGCTTCCAGGTGTCGCTCCACCACCAACGTCCCTGACCGCAAGGGTCATGTAATCCGGGACAAATACATCCTTGGCTTCGACATCGTTGGATCCAGTCCCCTTGAGGCCGGTCGAACTCCATGTGTCGAGAATCTTGTAGTCAGACTGCTTCAGCAAGAAGATCCGGTATTCCACACCATCCGCATCATCATCGGACGACACGATGCCTGCCAGCATGTTCCAGCTGCTGGAATCGACGCCCGATGAGAACGGCCAACGGCCTGACAGGGTATACCCACCGGCGACCTTCGTGGCGCGGCCGGCAGGGAATACGAACGACGATGCAATCAGGGCATCGACATTCTCGTTCCAGATCAGGTCCTGCGCACGCACATCGAACATACCCAGCATCCAGTGATGGCTGGCCAGATTCGCGAGATTCCACGCAACCGACGCATCGGCAAGTGCGACGACGTCCGCGAAATCGACCAGTGCCACGTAATCGAGCTCGGAGCCACCCACCCGCTTGGGCTGAAGAATCCTGAACAGGCCGGCTTCATGAAGCTCTCGCTCGGTTTCCGGAGGAAGGCGCCGCATTTCCTCCGTCTTTGCAGCACGCTCCCGCAATTTCGGAACCAGCGCGTGCGCACGCTCCAGCATCTCCGAATATGCATCATCCTGACCGTTTGAACGACGGTCCAGACCAAGCTTATGAACGGTACCCGACATGGTCGCCTCCCTAAAACTATCGCGCCGATGCTTTCCTCGGAGCATTCGGCTTGATATGCGGACGATCGAGATAGAGCGAAGCCTTCAGTCCTTCGTCATCCTGCGTCGCAAATTCGGACAACAGTTTCATCTCCGGAATCCGCGACCGGTCCAGCGTGTTCACATCCGGCCAGTCGATCTCGACCAGATTGCCGGCTGGATCACGCAGGTACATCTGAACACACCCGTCGGGGAGCTCGTTGACGGAATTGCGAAACGCCGAGGAATCGAGCGCTCCGATAGCCTTCGCTTTCTCATAAGCCGCATGAAAGTCATCCACATCGAGCGCAAAGTGCTGATACACCGGGACGCTATCCTCAAGTTCAAACAGGTGGAGTTGAAGATCACCGCAACGCAGATACTTGGTTTTGAAGCCGAAATTATAGGTCGGGATCAACTCCATGCCCAGCACGGTCTGATAGAAGCGGGCGGACTCTTCGAGGTTCTTCGCGCCGATGGAAAGGTGGTTGAAACCAAGGACTTTCATGCCTGCTCTCCCGTAAACTGATCGATGCTTTTTATTTTATCACCTGATAAATAACGCAACGTAGCCGGAATTGCAAGCACGGCACTGCGTAGTGCGCCGCACAAAGCGTGCAGCGCGCCAATCCGTCCTGCAAAATTTCGAATTTCCTGATGCGAAGCGGGCCTTTAGGCTCCTCGCGGTAGCCTAATCTGGCCTGCCCAGCGCTCGCAGTATCTGCGCGCGCGACGAACGCGGGCGATGAATTCCGCACAATGCTGCCTGCAAATCCTGGACGCGTTCTGCGTTGCTGTCGGCCTGGCTGCCATCTGCATTCATGAAGCTATTCTCGAAACCGATCCTGCAATGCCCGCCCATGGCTGCGGCCGCAACCAGCGACGCTGTCTCAGACGCACCAAAAGCGCAAACCCACCAGTCGAACCGCTCGGTACCCCCGTTGTCGCGAACTTTCGCAACGAACGGTGCGAGTTCAGCGGGATCGCTTTCCTGCGCGACAGCATAGCGGCCAAGCGGGAAGATAACGGAGTGCCGGCGACCGGGGATGATCCCGCGTTTCATCAGATCGAGCAGATGATCAAATTCATTCGCAGCATAAACGATGTGCTGGACAGCAATCTTCTGCTCATGGGCCCATCGGTAGAGATCCCCAGCAGCGGCTTCCGCGCTCGCGTCCGGAATCAACTCCTTGGTCGCAATGCTCACAGCCTCGGGACGAACGGCCCGAACCACCGCGATCTGCTCATCGGGCCTGAACATGCCGACAGCCTCGGTTGTGATCTGGATAACGAATTCCGGACCAACGAGCCGCCGCACGGCTTCGGTCGCAGCCAGATAGCGTGACGCATCAAGCGTATGACGCCCGTCCGCATCGCGAACGTGCATATGAACAGCCTGCGCACCGGCTGTCTTGCACGCCAGCGCATCCGCTGCGATCGCTTCGGTTGTCAGGGGTAGATTGTGATGTTCCGCATGGCCTTTGCGTGCGCCGTTCGGCGCAACCATGATTGTCAGATCGGCCATGCTGTACCTTTCGAAGAAGCTTAAGCTCAAGGATGAGAGGAAGCGCCGAAGGCTCTACGGCTTGAGCGTCTTCCGGTCAATTCCATGCATGGTTTCCAGCACGGCACAAACCGCAGCGGTGTCCTGCTCCCGGCGCCCGAGCGCCGAGCCTGCGTGATAAACTTGCGACGCCGCCGCATAAACCGGTAAGGCACAGTCGAGACCGGCCGCAAAGGCGTCGATGATTGCAATATCCTTAAGCTGCATGCGGATCGTTGCAGTCGGTTCATCATAACGCTCGTCGCGCATCAGCGGACCGCGCATCTGGAACATGCGGGATGTACCTGCGCTATCCGCGAGCGTATCGTAGACAATAGCGGGGTCAATTCCGGCCTTGATGCCCAGAACCATCGCCTCAGCCGCCGCGACGTTGTGGATCGTCACCAGATGGTTGGCGATGTACTTCATGATACTCCCGCGCCCGAACGGCCCCAGATAATGCTGCACGCGGGACATGCCGGCAAAAACCGGAGCGCAGCGTTCAAAAGCCGCCTTGTCACCGCTGCCCAGGATCACAAGGTCCTTTGCGACCGCCTGAGCCCCTGTGCCGCTGATCGGGCAGTCGAGAAGCACCTTGCCGCTCTTCTTCATGACATCGAACGCAGCCTGCTTGATATCCAGCGGCAACGTGGAGCACTCGATGACAATCTGCCCGGTGCCTGTCGCATTGGCGACGCCATCGGCGCCGCCAATGACTTCGGTCAACGCTTCGGCTTTCGGCAAGGACATGATGGTGATCGGCGCCGCTTCGGCAACCGCGCGCGGAGAAGCCAGTGCCTGCCCTCCCAGCGAATTCAGGCGCGCGGAGGCCGCGGGCACGGGATCATATCCAACGACGGTAAAGCCTGTCTCGCGCAGGTTACGCGCCATTGCGGTGCCCATAATCCCGACACCGACGATACCAACAGTTTGATTCATTCTGCGCGCCTCTCGTTAACAGCAGGAGTGATGCGCGCAATATCAGCAAGGGTCTTGATCTGACAACAGCAAACTCTCACCAGACGATCATCATGCCCACGACGCCGCGGCCTCGTTGAGGATCCATGAACGGAAAGCCGATATCCGCGGATCGTCAGCCCTGTTTTCTGCACCAACCAGCCAGTAAGAAGTCGCGCTGCTAAAAGCTTCCCAAACCCCGACAAGATCACCGGAAGCCAGGCGACGCAGCAGCAGCTGGCTCACCGAAGCGTTCGCCGGGCTTTTTCTTCAAGCAGCCTGACCATGACAAGAAGCGCCCGGTTGGCTGGCGTCGGAATCGAAAGCTCCTCGCCCCTCCGCACGACATATCCGTTCAGATAGTCAATTTCGGTTTTCTTGCCGCGCGCCAGATCCTGAGCCGTGGATGAGTATTGGTTTGGCATCGAGTTGGCCAGTGCCAGAACGGTTTCACTGATGTTTCCCGGCACGGCAACGCCCAGGGCCGATGCGACCGCAGTGCATTCCGCGACGACGCTCCTGGCAACTTCAGTTACACCGCTGACCTCGAACAACTGCCCATAAGGCAACTGCGCTACCGCCGACAGCGCATTGTACGCACAGTTCGTGATCAGCTTGATCCAGAGTTCATCGATAACCTTGTCAGAGACCACAGTAGGTACGCCAGCCTGTGTGAAGGTTGCAGCGAGATCAGTGCTTGATGGAGAGGCCCCTACAATCAATTCGCCCCTGCCATGATGCTTGACGTGACCTGGTCCAGCCATTTCAGCCGCCACGTAGACGATCGCAGGCACGGCAATCTGATCGATCGTCGTTTGCAGGCGGTCCGCGTTGTCGACGCCGTTCTGCAGGCACAAGATCACCGCACCCTGCTTCAGATGCGGAGCGATCAGCCGTCCGGCAGCTTCCGTATCAGCCGATTTCACGCAGAACAGAACGACATCCGCGCCCGCAACACCGATGGCGTCAGTCGTCGCGGCAACCTGCACGTGGTCCCTGAAATCACGATGTTCGAGTAACAGACCGTGCTGCTTGACCGCCTCCACATGCTGGGACCGGCCTATCAAGGTCACGAGATGCCCCGCCCTAGCAAGCATCGCGCCGAAATAGCAACCGACGGCTCCGGCGCCCATCACTGCGACTTTCATGCTTCGCCTCGAACCCCGTTAACACCGCGCATAGGACGGGTCTAGTTCCCGCCCTTCCTGATGTTGCCCTGCGTAATAAGGCGAGCGCTGCGCTGTCCACTGACATAGATCCACAACCAGCTCAGCGCGACGGCAAGACGATTGCGCAGTCCGATCAGGAAGAAGATGTGAGCGATACCCCACATCCACCAGGCGATGCGGCCCTTCAACTTGATCCAGCCGAAATCGACAATGGCTTCGCGCTTGCCAATCGTGGCGAGGTTGCCCGCGTTCCTGTACGCGAACGGCGCACCTGGGCTGCCACCCTTCAGCCGCGCTCGAATCACCTCCGCGACATAGTGCCCCTCCTGCTTGGCCGCCGGTGCCACGCCAGGCACCAGCTTTCCATCCGCCGTTTCGACATGCGCGGCATCGCCAATGACAAAGATGTTCGGATGTCCCGGCACCGTCAGGTCAGGCTGCACAAGAACCCGGCCTGCACGATCTGCCGGTGCATGCAGCCACTCCGCGGCGGGCGAAGCAGCCACTCCCGCTGCCCAGATGATGGTCTTTGCGGGAAGGAATTCGCCGTCAAGCTCAACTCCGCCTTCTCCGCACTTTGAAACCGCGCGCCCAAGTTTAATCTCGACTCCGAGCCGCGTCAGCGCCCGTTGCGCATAGCCCGACAGATCTTCGCTGAAACTGGAGAGGATGCGAGGTCCGGCTTCGATAAGAACAACCCTCGCGCTTCTTGTATCGAAATTGCGAAAGTCACCTCTCAACGTGTCGCGCGCGAGCTCGGCGATGGTGCCTGCAAGTTCGACACCGGTCGGCCCTGCGCCAACAACGACAAAGGTCAGAAATTTTGCACGCTCTGCCGCGTCCGTCTCCCACTCGGCCTGCTCAAACGCGGACAGAATACGCCGCCTGATTTTGGTGGCGTCTTCCAGCGTCTTGAGCCCGGGTGCATATGGCTCCCATTCGTCGTGACCGAAGTAGGCATGGCGGGCCCCGGTCGCCAAAATCAGGACATCAAAAGCGATCGGCTCCTCGCCGTCCAGCATCACCTGCTTCGCCTCGATGTTAACGCCGGCGACACTCCCGAGCAGCGTTGTGACATTCTCCTGCCTGCGGACAAGATGACGGACAGGCCAGGCGATTTCCGAGGTGGCGAGTGTTGCGGTCGCGACCTGGTAAAGCAGCGGCTGAAACAGATGATGGTTGCGCTGGTCAACGATCGTGATGTGCACAGGTGCGTCGGCAAGACCCCGCGTTGCCTCAAGCCCGCCGAAGCCGGCTCCGACGATGACGACATGTGGACGGGAGGGATCAACAGCCATCTGACCGGCCATGTATCACCATCCTCTCCACAATGAGCCACGCAATCATTTTTTTGCCGTCACAAGCGCAACAGCCGCCTCGGCTGTCAATTGCCGAAACGTGAAGGTTTCCTGCAAATAGAGCTCAACAACTGAACTGGAATGGCTGAGATAACCAATGGAGAAGTCCTGACCGATATCCAGTTCGAAGTCCCCACCGCGCGTGGTGAGCACGAACCCGCCCTCAATGGCAGGCGCCCAGATGATCCCGCCATCCACCACACGCTCGATATGATGAAAGACCGGATACCCATCGTCGCTTCCGCCGGACACGGCTGCGTATGCGCCCGCCCCAAGCACAAGTGCATATGGTCCATCGCAGCCCGCGAGGCGCAATTGGCTGACGGCTTGCGCCACAGCGTCCGGATAGCCCTTCACGCTGCCCGGAAGTGTCACAACGGCATTGCTGCTGCCTTCGCGGATGCCTTGAATTCCGGCCGCAGCATATCCATTGAAAACGGAGCGATCTTCGGCAAATGCGATCTTCCTCGCCGCCTCCTTGACGGGCGACCAATCCGAATCCGTTGCACCGCGCTCTACGTCATCGATCGCCTGTCGCGTAAGTTCGAATGGGACACGTAACTCAACGAGCGCCCTTACCTCGCGTTGCGTGGTCTGGATTCCCTCGCCAGGCGCCGGGATCTGCTTGACATGACCTGTCCCGACGGCGGAAAAATCGAATCCTTTCGGGCCGACAACGTCAACGACACGGCGTGCTGCCAGATGACGCTTGAGGGTGCGGGACGCCTCCTGCTCGATTTGCTCCCATGCTCCCTCCGAAACGGGCGCGAGATGCCGATAGAGATTATTCATGTCCAGCCTCTTTCTTCAGGGATCCTATACCGAGTGAGCCATCGCCAGGACGTGCATCCGATTTTGGCCGAGGCTCAGGAGCCTCTTTCGTCCCGCCCTCCGCAACTGGCTGCACCTCGGCACCAACGTCGTCCAGAAACGTCGCTGTCGGCACGAAGAACAGAGATCCTGTTACCGCACGGCTGAAATCAAGCAGACGGTCATAAGTGCCCGGCGGGTTACCGACAAACATGTTTTCCAGCATCTTCTCGATGCGATGAGGCGACCGCGCGTAACCGATGAAATAGGTACCGAATTCGCCCTTGCCCACCTCGCCAAACGGCATGTTGTCGCGCAGGATCTGAAGCTGCTCACCGTTCTCTTCGATCGAGGTCAGAACATTGTGCGCATAGGGTTTCTTCATGGAGTCGGGTTGTTCGATATCGGACAGCTTGTGCCGGCCGATGATGTTCTCCTGCTCCTCGACGGGCACCTTGTTCCATCGCTCCACGTCGTGCAGGTACTTCTGCACGATCACATAGCTGCCCCCGGAAAAGGCGGTGTCCTCATCGCCGACAAGGGCGGCCAGTTCGGCAGCTTGTCCCACTGGGTTTTCAGTCCCGTCAACGAATCCGATCAAATCGCGGTCGTCGAAAAACTTGAAGCCGTGCACCTCGTCCACGGCGGCGACCGCACCGGCGAGCCGCGACATAATGTGCGTTGCCAGTTCGAAGCACAAATCCATGCTCGCCGCACGAATGTGAAAGAGGATGTCGCCAGCCGTCGAAACGGCGGTGTGCACACCACGAATTTCACGAAAGGGATGCAGGTCCTTTGGTCTCGGCGTTCCGAACAGCCGGTCCCAGGCGTCGGAGCCAAACCCCATGATACAGGACAACTGTCCGTTCAAATCGCGGAATCCCACACCGCGCAGCAGGCTGGAAAGATCGCCGCACAGACCGCGAACGGCCTCTTCAGAAGATGGCCCCGGATTGATCGTCACGACAAGGAAGATTGCCGCACGCGTAAGCCTGGCAGCGACCGACTGGGACACGGGAGGCGGCAAATTTGAAACCATACTCGATCCGTTCGATGCCATTTGCAACACATCGCCAGTTCATCGAACGGGGCGCAAAAGTGCAAGTCACATCGTATCCGCGCCAAGCACGCGACGCCAGAATATTGGGTCCATCGCTGCCAATCGCGGCGAACCTCGATGCGCCGCGCTCTTGGAAGAACAAACCGGATCGCGCCACCGGCTAATCCATGTCCCGAAAGGCGTGTCCGGAAGCTGCTACGCCCTCTATGACGCTCGGAGGAAGCAGGTCTTGTGCGGCACTGCCATCAAAAACCCAATCAGCCTTGTCGGCGAGATCCGGAAGATTTGTCCCTTTGCGCACGTAGAGGCCGATGGCTGGCTTTTTCGCGTTAATGTAGAGATCATACTGTTGCATCGAGGTGACTTTCCTAATTGGCACACCAAATACGGAAATGCGATGGGTCAACGACGAGCTGCCCGCGTGACCGCCTCGAGGAATCCATCACAGCCTGACGGGCCGACCCGACGACTCCTCCTCCAGAGTTACGGCAATGTCCGCATTCGCGGACAGGCGCACCTTGTCCCCTTCTACGCCGGCGACAAACCCCCTCTCGATGTAATGATGACGCCCCTCGTGCTTCCCGAAGCTGTCACTTCTTTTGAGCTTGATGCGATCACCTTCGACGCGATCAACTGTACCGACGTGGACACCATCAGCGCCGATGACTTCCATGTTTTCCTTGATCTGATCTTTCATCACAACGTCCTCCTCATTGAGTTAGCGTGCATTGAAAATCATCCCCCAAGAAACGCGGGCACCAAGTCTTCCTCAACAATGATCTGCGCAGCCTGGGGCGTCTGGTTGCTGCCCACGAGATCGAGGCGTGTCGCCGCCTCAAACAATAGAGCGCGGACATCATCTGGCGAGAGGACATTCTTCGCGACAAGCTTGCGTACCAACGCCTGCAGGATGAGGGGGTCGATTTCGCCGTGTCCCAGCGTGGCCAATCTTCCGCTCATTTTGGATCTCCCGGCTTAGCTCGCAGCTTCGGTGACTAGCCTGCGCTGCAAATCTCGCACCTAAGGTGAGGACTTCTGAATCTCCCGTTGCAACTCCGCGAACGCGCGGCGCAGTCCGTGAAGCTGATCCATCAAATGAAGAATGACGTCGATACCCTCGTCGTTTGCTCCCAGATCGTTTTTCAGATCATGGATAAGATGGGCACGAGCAACGTCGACATCGGAGAACTGAACGCCCGCGGCGGTTTCTTCGGGAATGATCCATTGCTGATCCAGCCAAATATCCAGCGTCTGCGCCTGGAGACCCGAATAAGACAGAAACTCCTGCTTGTTCATGACGTCCTGTCCTCACGTGGATTGAACTCCCTGCCCTCCTCCCAATTCGAGACAAATGCCTCGAGTTCGGGGTCCGGCGATTTAGGCAAAACCACCTTCAGCTTCACGAACTGATCGCCTTGGCCGCCCCCGCGACGGGGCGCGCCTTTCCCTCTCAGCCGCAAGGTCGTTCCGGTATTCGAACCTTTTGGCACTGACATCGACACATCGCCTGTCGGCGTCGGGACGCGAATCCGCCCTCCGAGTACGGCCTCGGATAGGGAGACGGGTAATTCTATAGATATGTCGTCCCCCTCGCGTGTGAAGCGCCGATCCGGCACGACTTCAACCTCGATCAAGGCATCGCCGCGCTCACCCTTGCCGGTGCCTGGCGCTCCCTTGCCTTTCAGGCGCAAGACCTGTCCATCCACCAAACCCGGCGGAATTTTCACGTCGAGCGAGCCGCCGTCCGGCAGCGTCAGGCGCTTGTTTGCACCCGTAATCGAATCCGTAAAATCGATTAGCAAGGTGTAGTGCAGATCACGTCCACGCCGGTTCGCCCGCGCTCTTTGGCCCCTTTTCAGGAGTTCAGCGAACGCGTCGTCAGTGTCCATGTAATCGGAAAAACCGGAACTGTCCGCGTAATGATGCCCCTCGTCCGAGGTTGCAAAATCCCGATAATAATGGTGCTGCGGGCGTTCCGCCCCGGTTGCATCGATCTCGCCACTATCAAAGCGCTTCCGTTTCTCAGCATCGCTGAGAAGATCATATGCGCCGGCGACTTCCTTGAATTTTTCTTCGGCTGATTTTTCGCCCGGATTCAGGTCCGGATGCAGCTTCTTCGCCAGTTTTCGATAAGCCTTCTGGATATCCGCAGAAGAAGCCGTCGGAGAAACGTCAAGAACCTCGTATGGATTTCTCACGACCGTCTCCCGGAGCACGTTGGCCTGCCTGGAAATCCGAGCATACGAACTAACGTCACGACGTCGCAACGTATTTCGCATTGCTGACGATCGTATCGCTCCGCTGGATGCCCAAAGGCAATCCAACCGCGCGGGCGGCGATGCTTCAATCCTGCTGATGCTCTACGGCGTCCGCTAGAAGAACATAAATTCCGAAATGGAATGCAAGCTTGAGCGCAAATTTCTCACTTGGGGATCAGATATCCTGCTCCATCCAATCGCAGGAAATCGGCTCCCATGAACCTGACACTCAAGGCAAAATCTGGTTCCCCTGCCTCATACTTTTCATCGTACGGCCTTGGTGTGGTCAAAGCGCGATGCCTCCCTGTGCACGGACAAACCAGAATGTCCGCCACGCATCGCACCTCGCATCGCCACGGAGAGCCCATGCAATTCAAGTTGCAAGACGCGGATTCACAAACCGACGATCCGCACGACGTCATCGTGGCGCAGCTCCGTGACCTGGCACCACGTCTTGCGCCCGATCCATCCGGACTCAACGTTCCGTCTCCAGTATCCCCGGAACGGGCAGCTGAACCATTGCTCCGTGCAGATCCATTGAATGACAACACCGCTGACATCCGCAATCTGACACCACGCACGGGGGGCCGTCGCGGCACCATCCTGGTCATCGTCTGCGCGGGTATCGCTGTAGCTGCAGCCTGGCATTCCTATGGGGGAGAAGCGAGGCAGAGAGTTTCGGATCTGGTGCCGCAACTTATTCCAGGCGCGGCCGCTCCGGCGCAAAGCGCCGCTGAACCGCAAAACACGGCGCCTCAAGCCGCCGCGTCCCAACCGGCCGCCGATCCAGCTCCCGCGCAGGAGGCAGCGGAGACCGCACCGACGCCACAGCCGGCGACGGCTCCCGCCACGGCGGCGGTGGACGCACCTCCTGCGCAGGGCGTGGTTCCTCCCGAGATTACGCAGTCGATCGAATCGATAACGCGTGAAATCGCTTCGCTGAAGCAAACAGTCGAGCAATTGCAGGCCGGTCAGGCGCAGCTAAGCCGCGACGTCGCCAAAGCCACAGAGCACGAAGCGCGCCGCAAGCTCACCACGCAAGCATCGAAGCCAGCGCCGCCGCGACCTCAGCGTGCACCCGCCGTAGCCCAGCAAAGTCCCACGCCGTATTCACCGCCAACCTACTCGCAACGGCAACCTTACCCGCAGGGCACTGCACAGCGCGAAGCCTACATTCCGCCACCAGCGCCTACGCAGCTTCCGCCGCAACCCGGCGACACCAGCGTTCCGCGGCCGCCAATGCCGCTGCGGTAATCGGCCAGCACTCAGCTGACGATCTTGTCGGCCCACGACGCGACCGCCTTACCGAGGGTCCTCAAATGATCGGCTGCTGAAAAGCCCGATACACTTTTTCGCGGCTTTAAATCGTGATCGCCGTCTTCCAGCCAGAGGATGTCGATGCTCTTCGACAAATCGTACGACCGGACCTCTTCCCGAGAGCCGAACTCATCGCGTGTCCCCTGCACAATCAGGGTTGGCGTTCTAATCTCAGCAAGATGCTGGGTCCGTAGCTGGTCGGGTTTACCCGGCGGGTGGAACGGATAACCCAGACAAAGAAGAGCTGAGATTCGCCGGGACGCATAAAGCTCATCGCTGACCATGCTTGCGACGCGGCCACCCATGGACTTGCCGCCGATAATCAGCGGCCCTTTCACATCGAGCGCATCAATCGCAGCGACGAACTCCGGCTTCAGCTTGTCGGCACGCGGGGGCGGCTTTCGGCCAACGGATGTGCGGCGGCTCGCCATATAATCGAATTCGAAGCGCGCAACGCGAAAACCGGATTCAGCCAGGATCTTCGCCATCGCCGTCATGGCGGCTGAATCCATCGCCGCGCCGGCGCCATGCGCAAGAAGAAGCGTGAATTTGGCATGCTCCGGCCCATCCATCAGGAACATGATCGCCATCCTTTCCTCCCGTTATCTCGTCAGCAGCAGAGGTGCGACAACTGCGGGTCGAAGTCGGCATAGCTCATCCACAGATCCATTTTCCTTCGCAATGGGGTTGATGAATCGCCGATCTGTGGTCCATAAGCCGTTTCCGCGGTCACGATTCACGAACGCGGTTTCTCGCTAAGGAAGACGCTGCGTGGCAAAGACAATATCTCAACGGATCGCCGAAGAACTTGATGTACGCGAACAACAGGTCGAGGCCGCAGTTGCGCTGCTGGATGGCGGCGCGACCGTTCCTTTTATCGCGCGCTACCGCAAGGAAGCCACCGGCGCGCTCGACGACGCACAGTTGCGAACGCTGGAAGAGCGATTGAACTATCTCCGCGAGCTTGAAGAACGCCGTGTCACCATCCTCAACTCGGTTCGCGAACAAGGCAAGCTCGACGCGGCGCTTGAGGCTGCCATTCTCGCCGCGGACAGCAAAGGCCGCCTTGAGGACATCTATCTGCCGTTCAAGCCGAAGCGCCGCACCAAGGCGGAAATCGCCAAGGAGGCTGGGCTTGAGCCCCTCGCAGACTTACTGCTCACACAGCCGCAGAACGATCCGCAAGTCGCCGCCCTGTCTTTCATTGATGCGGACAAACAGGTCGCGGACGCCGCGGCGGCGTTGGATGGCGCGCGTTCAATTCTAGTGGAGCGCTTTGCGGAAGACGCAGACCTCATCGGTGGCCTTCGCGAACACATGTGGTCGAATGGACTCCTCGCCTCGAAGCTGCGCGACGGCAAAAAAGAAGCCGGTGCCAAGTTCAGCGACTACTTCGACTTCAATGAACCCTTGAACAAGCTGCCATCGCACCGAATTCTTGCGATGTTTCGTGGCGAGAAGGAAGAAATACTCGATCTACAGATGCTCCCGGAGGCACCTGCCGCGACGCCTGCTGTCGTCAGCTCCTACGAATTCCGGATCATGCAGCGCTTCGCCATTGCGGACAAAGGACGCCCCGGCGACCGATGGCTGGCTGAAACGGTGCGCTGGGCGTGGCGCACCAAGATCCAGATGCATCTCAACATCGACCTGCGGATGCGGCTATGGACCGCTGCCGAGCAGGAGGCGGTCCGCGTCTTCGCGTCAAACCTGCGGGATTTGCTGCTGGCGGCCCCGGCTGGTGCACGGGTTACCATGGGCCTCGATCCGGGGTATCGCACCGGCGTCAAGGTTGCCATTGTCGATGCAACCGGCAAGGTCGTCGCCACAACGGCAATCTTCCCGCATGAACCGCAGCGGCGCTGGGACGAGACCCTCGCGATTCTCGGCAAGCTTGCGCGCGAGCATCGCGTCGAACTGATTGCAATCGGTAACGGCACGGCATCACGCGAAACCGACAAGCTCGCGACCGAACTTGTGAAGCTGCTTCCGGAACTGAAGATGTCGAAGATCGTGGTGTCCGAAGCCGGCGCCTCGGTCTATTCGGCGTCCGCATTCGCGTCCGAGGAACTTCCGGGACTGGACGTGACGCTGCGTGGCGCCGTCTCGATTGCGCGGCGATTGCAGGACCCGCTGGCCGAACTCGTCAAAATCGATCCGAAATCGATTGGCGTCGGCCAGTATCAGCACGATCTCGGCGAAGCCAAGCTGTCCCGTTCCCTCGATGCGGTGGTCGAGGATTGCGTGAACGCGGTTGGTGTCGATGCAAACACTGCCTCGGCGCCGTTGCTGGCGCGTGTATCGGGTATCGGATCGGGGCTCGCGCAGAGCATCGTCCAGCATCGCGATGCGAATGGGCCGTTCCGGTCGCGCAAGGCGCTCAAGGATGTGCCGCGCCTCGGCCCGAAAGCGTTCGAACAGTGCGCAGGATTTCTGCGCATCACCAACGGCGAGGATCCGCTCGATGCATCCGGTGTCCACCCGGAAGCCTATCCCGTGGTCCGCCGAATTCTCGCCGCCACAAAGAGCGATATCAAGGCGCTGATCGGCAACGCCGAGATACTGCGGCAGGTCAAACCACAGTCGTTTGTCGATGACACATTCGGCCTGCCGACTGTGACCGATATTCTGCGCGAGCTGGAAAAGCCCGGCCGTGATCCGCGCCCAGCCTTCAAGGCCGCAGTCTTTAAGGATGGCGTCGAGAAAGTCAGCGACCTCAAGCCTGGCATGGTGCTGGAAGGTGCGGTCACAAACGTCGCCGCGTTTGGTGCGTTCGTGGACGTGGGCGTGCATCAGGACGGACTGGTGCACATTTCGGCTATGTCCAGGACCTTCATCAAGGATCCGCGAGAGGTCGTGAAGCCCGGCGATATCGTGCGCGTCAAGGTGCTGGAAGTTGACGTGCCGCGAAATCGGATTGCGCTGACGCTAAGGCTCGACGATGAACTCGGCGCAAAGCCAGATCGCAGGAACGAATCCCGGGCCGACACCCGGCCGTCTGCCAAAACGCCGGCCCAGCGCAAGGCGCCGCAACCCGCCTCGTCCGCCGGTGGGGCGATGGCCGAGGGGCTGCGCCGGGCGGCGGAGAAGGCACAAAAGCGATAGCGACGCCCGCGCAGTCACATTCAGCCGAGCTATATGATATTGCCTTGCGCGGTTTTATCGGCCGCGCCCTGCAGGGGCGGCGCTGGTCCACGGCTGCTTCGGGCGGCCTTATTTTCCCATGTGTGTTCGGAACACCACAGGCTCCAACAGCCTGAACCGCTAGCGTGAGGTATTATTTTATTCCGTTTTGACGAGAGACATTTACACATGAAGAAGCTCGCTGTTGCCCTACGCGGGCGTGGAATATCGCCACATTGAACTCGATACCGAGATGCACAAGACAACTACGATCCCGACCGTCGGCGCAGCGCGCTTTATTTCACCGAGCATGGACCTTGTTCAATTCAGGCTTGGCCTCAAGTTTTCGGGTTTCGAGCCCGGCAAGCAGTAGACCGAATTCTCGACGGTTGGCCTTCGCTTGCCCGCAAGGACTTCACCCTCGCTGCATACGTCATTGACACGCTCCTTTTGAACGGAGTCGTCAGAATTTGTATGTCGCAGCGGCGCAGGCGCGAAATGCATGCGCGTCTACGGCCCGAACAGTTGGACACGCTGTCATTACAACCTTTGCGGCGCTCGGTTCGATCAATGTCTCGCTGATATGCCGGTCGCACCGCAGGCAAGCTACTGATGGGTCCTCCGAAGGCACATATCCCGCAGAATCGCGGCAACCCCGGGGCGGGTGTTGTTGAAGGGGCCTGCGCCGAGCAAGCTCTCTTTCTCCGCGAGCAAAGACTGACGTGACCTGTTGGCGTTTGGCGACTTCCAGGAGATCCGTAGACAGCATTGGTGGGCCCGGCAGGACTCGGACCTGCAACCAGACCGTTATGAGCGAGCCAATCGACCAAGACGATCGTGACAAATCAAAGAGTTAGCTGTTGTTCGACCACGTTTGTGTCTATCCATAGCGACCGTTTCATTGGCGAAACGTGGTTCGAATCCTGCTACCGGCGACGCAGTGTTGATCGCGCGTATGGAGCGATTTCAGTCCCACACAGACAACCTGATGTGCAGCCATGGATGCCGGTCAAGGGCGCCCGTCGTCAGACCATCTTGCCGACAATCGTCGTCATGTCCGCAGCCGAGAACGCTCGCAACGATTCGGTGCGTACGTTGCCGAGTGCGCCAAGACTCAAGCTAAGCGACATGGCGGAAGCCTCATCTGGCGCTTCGACGATTGTCACGACGTCATACCGTCCCTGCGTCCAGAAGATGTCCTTCACGGTCACTCCAAACGTCTTCGCTAATTGCTTGAAGGCATCTGCCCGCTTTGGAGACTCCTTAGCACTGCGGATTCCTTGATCGGTGAACTTGGCAAGCACGACATACGTTACCATGATCATCCTCCCTGGTTAGGACCCTATGCAACCCGGCTTGAGCGGTTCTCATAAATTTCAGCATAGCACAGTCACGCGGCGCAAACTTCAGTGCCAAAAATCCCGTTGGTATCAATGGTGTTATCATGAGAATGATGCAACCGGCTGACCACAACCTTCCGCTCGCCCAGGGCGTTCGACGTCGGCTGACCTCGTGCGATCGTATCACTAACTGAGAAGAGCATCCGTTTTGGCGACATCGTCCAGAACTTCGGTGAGCCGATCCACCGCCCAGTCGACTTGTGACTCATCGATGATCAAGGGCGGCGCAAAGCGTATCGTGTTGCGGTGGGTATCCTTGGTCAACACACCCGCCCGCAACAGGCGCATGACCACGGTGCCCGCACTCGCCAAGTCGCGATCTAGTTCAACCCCGGCGAACAGGCCGCGGCCTCGCACATCGCGGATGATCGGGTTCTTGATCGAAGCGAGCCGATTGAGAAGATGGGCGCCGACAGTCGCAGCCCGCTCGATCAATCCCTCGTCAATCAGCGTTTCAAGAGCCGCCAATCCGACCGCAGCAGCGATCGGATTTCCACCGAACGTGCTGCCGTGATCTCCCGGCGTGAAAACCCTCATGACCTCGCGACGCGCGAGAAACAGTGACACTGGCAGAAGCCCGCCGCCGAGCGCCTTGCCGAGCATCAACCCGTCTGGCAAGACCCCCTCATGTTGACACGCCAGCAGTCGGCCAGTGCGTCCCAGGCCACTTTGGATCTCATCGCACAGCAGCAACACGTTGTTTGCCCGGCAGATGCGCTCGGCTTCCGCGAGGTAACCCGGCGGCGGCACGTTTATGCCGCCTTCCCCCTGTATCGGTTCGACTAGGAAGGCCGCCGTATTCGGTGTGATCGCGGCCCTTATTGCAGCTGCGTTACCGAACGGAACGAGTCTGAAGCCGGGCGGGAATGGCCCAAAGCCATCACGATACTGGGCAACGGATGAAAAGCCGACGATGGAAATCGTCCGGCCGTGAAAATTGCCCTCTGCTGCAATGATCTCGGCCTGACCGCCTGGCACGCCCTTGACCTTGTAGGCCCATTTGCGCGCGGCCTTGAGTGCGGTCTCCACCGCTTCCGCGCCGCTGTTCATCGGCAGCGCCAGATCCATGCCGGTCAGGGTGCAGGCCCGCGCGAGAAAAGGCCCCAATCGATCACTGAAATATGCGCGCGATATCGTGTCGAGCTGCCTAGCTTGTTCGGTCAATGCCTGAACGAGACACGGATGGCAATGGCCGAAGCTGGCCGCCGAGTACGCCCCCATCATATCCATGTAGCGTCGTCCGCTCTCGTCCCACACGTAAATGCCGTTGCCGCGAACGATCGTAACCGGCAACGGCGCATAATTTCCTGCGCCGAAACGGGCTTCGAGGCTGGAGAGATCAGTCATGGTGCCACTCCCTTCAAACCCGGGCTGAAACACATCGCGCAGCAACCGTTCGGCATACCTCGAATGATCGCCCGACGGATTATGCAGGCGTCATCAGGGTGCCGGCGCCAGATGCCCGACCACCGAAATCTCATAGCGACGCGACACCATTGTGAGATCGCCGTTCATTCGCGCTCTTCCGGCTGGGTGCATCAACGCCAATGTAGGCAGAGCCGCACAAAAAAACAGGTACGCAGATCCACAACAGGTGCCTGACGTTTCGCACTTCTGCTATAATCAAACCATGACGATCGGGATCACCGGGCCAGAGCGGCAAGCACCGCGGCGGAACGTGGTGGTGGCGCTCCTTATTGCGGCTATCGCTGGAGCTGTCAGCCTAGTTCTGCTGGGGCTCACCGGTGCCATTCTGGTCGACTGGATGTGGTTTTCCGCGATCGGTTACTTGCAGGTCTTCTGGACCACGATCGGTGCAAGAGCTGGCGTTTTTTTCACAGTCTTCGCCGCGACTGCCGTCGTGGTATCGGCAAACGCGTGGCTCGCGCTTAACCTTGCCCGGCAGCGAGTCCAGCCTCACGTTCGCTTCGCACGGAAGCTTACCGCCACCACAACATCATCCGATCTGCTCGAATTTCTGCGTGATCGGCTGCCACGGCCTCTCTCCATCGCTGTTGGCGCAGGACTTGTCGCGTTGCTGGTTGCCTCGGGAGAGGTCAGCAACTGGACCGTTTTTCTGCAGTTCATCTATGGCGTGCCCTATGGCGCGAACGATCCGCTCTTCGACAAGGACATTGGATTCTATCTCTTTTCTTTGCCCGCTTATATCGCCGTGAAGAATTGGATGTTGCTCACGCTCTTCATAAGCGCACTTTTTACTGGACTGATCTATTGGGCGCACGGCGACATCGAATACCAAGCTCGGCAACGATCGATGTCGCCAACATCGATTGCCCACGGCTCAGTGCTGCTCGGCTTATTTTTTGCCGTGAAGGCATGGTCCTATAGTCTCGACCGCTACCTGCTGCTCTACGGTGACAATGGAGTCGTGGTCGGTGCAAGCTACACTGACGTCCACGTCGGGCTTCCTGTCCTCTGGTTGCTGATCGGACTTTCGATCATCGCAGCATTCGCCGCATGGGCGAACCTGCGAGTGCTCAGCTACCGGCTCCCAACTGCGGCGATAATTCTCATCTTTAGCGCCGTTTTCCTATTGTCCGGCGTGGTCCCCGGATTGTTTCAGCGATTGCTTGTCAAACCGAACGAACTGGAGTTGGAACGCCCCTACATCGAACGCAACATCAAGCTGACCCGGGAGGCCTACAATCTTGACAAGATCGCGGCAAAACCATTCCCGGCCGAACAGAACCTTACCTTCAAGGCGCTTGAATCCAACAAGGCGACTATCGACAATATACGGCTGTGGGACTGGCGGCCGTTGTCGGATACGTACGCGCAACTGCAGGAGATTCGCACCTACTACAAGCTTCACAATCTGGATGTAGATCGCTACTGGCTTGGCGGAACCTATCAAAGCGTGATGCTTTCGGCGCGTGAGCTTAAATCCTCGCTGCTGCCACCTAACGCACAGACATGGGTCAACCTCCACCTCCTGTTTACCCACGGCAACGGCGCGGTGATGAGCCCGGTCACCCAAAAGAGCAGTGAGGGGCTCCCACCCTTGTATTTGCGCGATATTCCCCCAGTTACCGACGGAGGTCCTGCAATCCGCGAGCCACGCATCTATTATGGGGAGCACAAGAGCGACTACGTCATCGTTAAGGGAACTACGCCGGAGTTCGACTATCCAAAGGGGAAAGATAACGTCTACGCAACTTATGACGGCGCCGGTGGCGTCCCCCTGTCGGGAATGGTGCGGAAAATCATCTTCGCCCACCACTTCAACGATATGAACCTGCTTCTCTCAAGCTACGTCACCGACGACAGCCGAATAATGATCCGGCGCAGTATCCAGGAGCGGGTACGCGCGATCACCCCATTCCTGACCCTTGATCGTGACCCCTATCTGGTCATCAGCGAGGGGCGGATGTTCTGGATGCAGGATGCCTATACAACGAGCGACTATTTTCCTTCTGCGCAGCCTGCGCCTGACCTCAATCTCAACTACATCCGCAATTCCGTGAAGATCGTCATTGATGCCTATAACGGCAGGGTTGATTTCTATCTGACAGACTCGACGGATCCGATCGCCGCTACCTACCAGCGCATCTTTCCGGGGTTGTTCAAGCCGCTTGCGGCCATGCCGGCGGATTTGCAAAGGCATATTCGCTATCCAGAAGACCTCTTCCTGATTCAAGCGCGGCTTTATCAGGCCTACCACATGGAAGCGGCCGACGTTTTTTATAACCGCGAGGATCTTTGGCAGTTTCCGCGCCAGCCGGACGGCGATGGTGGCGTGGCCTTGATGGTCCCTTACTACATCATCATGCGGCTACCCGGAGAAACCCAAGCCGAGTTCTTCATCATGATCCCCATGGTGCCAAGCCGCCGCGACAACATGATCGCGTGGCTCGCAGCGCGATGCGACGCGCCCGACTACGGCAAACTGATCGTCTATGAATTTCCCAAGGAGAAGCTCGTCTACGGACCGTTCCAGATCGAGGCCCGGATTCATCAGAACACCGAGATATCCCAGCAGATTTCGCTATGGAACCAGATGGGTTCGCGGGTGATCCGGGGAAATTTGCTTGTCATCCCAATCGATAATTCGATCCTCTATGTATCGCCATTGTATTTGCGGGCCGAGCAAGGACACTTGCCGGAGCTCAAGCGCGTAATCGCGGCCTATGGCGAAAACGTCGTCATGAAGGAGACGCTTGCCGAGGCCTTGTCGGCGCTATTCATAGAGGCTGGCACTGCGCCGACAACGCCGAGCAATGCAGCGAAATTGCCAAGCGCGGGCTCTGCGATGAATCGAGCGCAGCAGGCGCTCGATCGTTACAATCAGGCAGTGGAGCGATTGAAATCCGGCGATTGGAAAGGGTTTGGCACGCAATTTGATGCAATGCGCGAGCTATTGGAGGAGATGAACCGAAAATCTACCGGCCATTAGGGTTCGAGCGGAGCAAGGCTCTCGTTACTTAGAATCAAGAGCTAATTCTGACCGGTGGAGCACTATCGACGGCAAACGGCGCAGGGAAGTGAAACAGGAGAGCTCCGTCTATGATTGAGGGGATCAGCGCAATCACACTGGCCACGCACGAAATGTCGCGAGCTGTCCGATTCTACCGCGCGTTGGGGTTTGAGATCCTGCATGGTGGCGAAGAATCGTCATTCACCAGCTTTCGAGCAGGGACGAGCTATCTTAACCTCATCGCCCAGCCTGCAGAGCGGCGCTGGTCTTGGTGGGGGCGCGTGATCTTTTACGTCACCGATGTTGATGCACTTTACAACCGCGCGCTCGCAGCAGGGTGTCAGCCAACGACCGCGCCCTGCGATGCCGAATGGGGTGAGCGCTTCTTCCACCTGACAGACCATGACGGCCACGAACTCAGTTTTGCGCGGCCTTTGCACCCGGTTTAATAGCAACTCGAAGCAGCCTGCCATTCCAACAGGTGCTGGGAGCGCGTATGGCGCTCCGATGAACAATGGCACATTACGTGTTTCAACGACGTTTAACCGCAGCAAAGCATCGGTGCACGTCCGGTCATACATCTCAGCAGCCGCGCCATGGCCTTTCCGAAAATCGGATGCGCACGTCTGTGCGGCCGATTATGCACGCCGCAACACTTCGCGGCGCGCGGTTCTAACGACCGGCCGAAGGGCGCGCCGGTTGTTTTTTCGCAGATTTTCCGCACGCCCCTTCTCACTTTACCGTGGCGATCACTTGTCAACGAGCTATTCTGGTACAAGATCGAGACAACTACCTGCGAATATAGACTTCAACCATCCGCGAGTGATCCGATGCGCACGTCACCCGTTGCTGAGTTTGACCCGAGCTTTGTCCGAATGGATTTGCCGGATCTTCGGATTAACTACGATCCGGTCGATCCGGACCAGTTCGATCGGCCCATCGTTTCCTTTTATCTGGAGACAAATAAGGATAATGACGAGCTTCCGCTTCATTCCCATAAAAAGGGCCAACTTGTGGTTGCGTCACATGGATCGGTCATGTGCCGCGCCCCTGGCGGCCTATGGATAGTGCCACCGCAAGGCGCGGTATGGATTCCCGCCGGTGTGCCACATAGCAACTGCGTGTCTGATTACGGCAAGGTTTACGTGGTATTCATCGATCCGAAGGCCAGCACGTTGCCGAGCATGTGTTGTACCTTCACCATTACTTCGCTTGTTCGCGAACTCATTCATCGGCTGGCCGTTTTTCCGCCTTTATATCCGGTCGATGGACCGACCAGCAGGCTGGGGCGCGTACTCCTCGACGAATTGGTGCAGATGTCGACAGAAGAAATGTATCTACCAATCTCGGCGGACAGCCGGCTTCAGCATCTCGCAACATCGCTACTCGACGATCCCGGCGATCGCAGCACGGTTGAGGAACTTGCCGCGCGCTATGCCATGAGTGAGCGTACCTTCGCGCGTCTGGTTGCAAAAGAAACCGGAATGACGTTCGGACGCTGGCGACAACGGTTGCACATTCTGGTCGCCTTGAAGCGCCTGTCATCCGGGTCATCCGTGCAGGCCGTCTCGCTCGATCTGGGTTACGAGACGCCGAGCGCCTTCATCACCATGTTCAAGAAAACCATGGGCAAGAGCCCTCGCCGCTTCCTGGCCGACCGGTCCAGCTTCGTCAATCACGAACCGCCCCCCTGACAGGCCATCACGAAGGACTGTGTTTAAAGGAAACGGTCCCTGACAGCATGTGCGGGGGCGCCCTCTATCGTGTCGTGATATTTAGCGCTTGCTGTACGGCACCAGCGGATATTCGAGCGTTGCCTCTGCAATGGCTTTCGGCGCGACGACCCGCGGCTTGCTCTGCAAACCCTGCAACATCACCATCGAGCAGTTGATGTTCTGGCCCGTGGCATCGAACTTGGTGTTCTCGCCATACATCAGGATAGGCTTCATGTCTGTCGTCCTGAGCGCGCCGTGAATTGCCACCGACTCCGCCGAAGCGGCCCGCTTCACGGCGTCACCGACGATCTGCACGGCTTCGAACGCACATCCGGCGTTCGCGTCGAACCAGTCGTTCGGATAGTCGGTCGCGAACATCTTCATAATCTTGTCGGAGTTCGGTCCCTTGGGATTCAGCCACAACGCCGCGAGGATCGGGCCGTTGCCGTACTTTCCAAGAGCGTCGTGATACGCCTTGTCCGAAACACCGTTCGAGTTTGGCGAGAACACCATCTTCGGATCCCAGCCCTGCTTGATGCACTCGCGGGCGATCATAATCGCGTCGTTGACACGCGTCACCGAGACCAGTGCATCTGCACCAGACGCCTTGGCTTTAGCGACCTCGACCGACAGATCCTTGGCTTTTTCATCGTATGGCACGTACTGCGCGATCTTGAGAGGAACGCCGACTTCCTTCCAGGCCTGATCAATGCTCGCTGCTGTCGACTGGCCCATGGTGTTGTTGAGATGGAGCACGGCAACGCTGGTTGGCGGATCCTTCAGCGTGGCAAGCACCGACTTCAGTTCGACAAGCGACTGTCTGACAATTGTCAGGGATGTCGGGTAGTAACGGAAGACCTGCGTGAAGCCCTGCGAAGTCACCTGCGTCGCGCTCGCGATGTGCACGACCATAGGCACTTTTGCCGCCTCGCAGGCCTGAAGCGCGGAGATCGTCGCGCCGGAGTCCCACGCGCCGATGAGCACCGTGCAGCCTTGCCGGATCAGACCCTCGGCTGCGATACGGCCGTTTTCAGGACGGCTCTGCGTGTCAGCATGAACAATTTCGATATCGAGACCGTATTTCTCTCGCGCAAATTTCGCTCCGAGATCGATGCCGCGCACACACGCCTGTCCCGGGAACGCGAGGACGCCGCTGCTCGGCATGATCGCTCCAATCTTCACCTTAGTCGGCGTTGCTTTCACAGGCCACGACATTAGTCCGGCCGCTGCGACACCAACGCCGCTGCCGAGAACGGTACGCCGCGTAAGACCTTTTCCGTTTCGAATCGTCATATTGCTCCCCTTCCATTGACTGCAATTGCGATTGAGTTGACCCTTGGCAACTCCCTTAAACGAATGCGCGGTAGGGCTTGTCTCCCGCCGGCTCGCCTTGCCTTTCGGCACGCCGTCAGCCCCTCATCTCCGATTTGATCATTTTCTCCTCGGTCTCGTCGTAGAGCGTGTTGATCAGTGATTGGTATCTCTCGTGAAGCTGCTTGCGACGCTTCTTCCGCGTCGCAGTCATCACGCCCGTATCAGGCGACAGTTCCTCTGGAAGAATACGGAAGGCCTTGATCTGCTCGGCCCGCGCCAGTCGGCTGTTGGCCTTTGAAACCTCTTCCTCGATCATGCGAACGACGACTTCGGAATTAGCCAGATCGGCGTATTTCTTGACCTTGAGATCGCGCGACTTCACCCAATCCATCGTCGCTGTGGCATCGACCTCGATCAGCGCAGTGAGATACTTCTTACCTTCGCCGATGACGGCCGCTTCCGAGATGAAGGGGCTACGGCGAATCTCATTCTCGATCTGAGTGGGGCTGATAGACTTTCCGTTCGAGGTATTGATGATCTCCTTCTTGCGATCAACCAGCTTGAACAGCCCTGTCGGACCGACCTCGACAATATCGCCGGTGTAAAGCCAGCCGTCGCGTAATGCCGATTTCGTCTCCTCCGGTTTGTTCCAGTAACCGATAAACAGGCCGGGGCCTCGGGTGATCATTTCGCCGTCTTCGAGAACCGCCGTCTCCCAGGCAGGATCGTGCAGAGGAACGCCAACAGTACCGGCCTCCGGCCACTCGGCCATTTGCACCAGATTTGCGCCAACCAGCTCTGTCTGACCATAGCATTCCTTGAGCTGCAATCCCCACAACTGCCACAGCGACATCAGCTCAGATGGCATTGCAGCGGAGGACGTGTAGGTCACAGACAGTCTGTCGAAGCCGACCTCGGCCAGCAGTGGACGGAAGATCTGCTCCTGGCAGACCTTGTAGAGCCCGGCAATGAAGGGATCTGGCTCTCCGCCGGACTGGCGATTGTCCAGAGCCATACGCGCGATCTTCATCGCGAATTGGTAGTCCTGCTTCTGCTTTTCCGAGCCGGAATGGACCTTGCTAAGAATGGCCGTCGCATAGCGCTGAAAGAAACGCGGCGGAGCCATAAAGTATGTTGGACGCACTTCTATGATGGTCTGGGCAAAGTTCGCACTTGTCTCGCCAAAGTAGGGAACCATCTTGACGATCAAGGGTAGTGTCGTTGCCTGCGCACGCGCAACTGTGTGCGACATTGGAAGAAAAACGACAACAGTATTGTCTTCCATGATGCGCGGTGTAAATCGCGTCACGCTGTGGGCGCCGGCAAGCAACGAAAGATGCGTCAGCATCGCGCCCTTCGGAAATCCGGTGGTGCCGGAGGTGTAGCCGATGCTGACAAGATCGGTGGATTTGGCTTTCGCCGCCTGCTCCTTGAGGAACGCGTCGGCATCAACTTCGATACTCCCGCAGAACTCCTTCATTGAAACGACGTTCGCTGCCTCGTCGCCCTGCGGTGTCCAATCCGGATCAAGCACAATGATTTTCTTCAGCTTATCGGCCTGTCGGGATGCGAGAAGGATACCCAGCTGTATTTCTCCGCCGACGAAGGCGAATCTTGAACCGGAGTCGCTGAGATAATATGCAACCTCTTCCGGCGACGATGTGAAGTACACCCCCACCATGACGGCTCCAACACACAGCGTTGCCATGTCCGCGATCAGCCATTCCTGCGCCACGTCGCCCATGATGGCGACACGGTCGCCGCGCTGAAGCCCCTCTCTCTGCAACGCAGTCGCCAACATGCTAACGCGGTCCGAATACTCCTTCCACGTCACGGCGATCCAATCGCCATGACGCTTCTGATAGTATGCAGTGACCGCAGGCCTCTCCATTCTCCGTGTGCGGAACAGCTGAGGAATGGTGATGTCGGCGAACTGCGCTCCCGATGTGAGGGACTCGACGTTCATTTTATTTCTCCGCGAAGCGCTTGCGCTTCTCCGCGAAGGCAGCAACCGCCTCGCGACGCTCGGGAGACGCGAACGTCAGCATCTCAAGCGCGGCCGAGGTATCAAGCAGCAGATGAGTATACTGCTTGATGATCTTGTTGACACTGTACTTCGTCCAGATGATCGACTCTTTCGGACCGCTCGCCAGAAGCTCCGCGTAGTCGATTGCAGCATCCCGGACATCCTTGTCGGAGACGACCTCATTTATCATGCCCATGGCAGCCGCCTTCTCGGCGGAGATGAAATCGCCCGTCATGAGGTAGTGCTTTGCGCGCACCGGCCCTATCAGCAGCGGCCAGATCACCGCGCCGCCGTCACCGGCAACGACACCCGCATTGACGTGGGTGTCGGCGAACCGCGCGGTCGGGCTCGCGAACACCACGTCGCAGAACAGCGCAAGCGTCGCGCCGAGACCGACAGCGACACCGTTGACAGCCGCCACGATCGGCACTTCGACTTCGAGCATATTGCGAATGAGATGACGCCCGCTACGGGTAGGAGATGGCAGCGTCCCCTTATCCAGCGACGTCTGATCGCCCCCCGAGCAGAAACCGCGTCCGGCTCCCGTCAGAACGATAGCGTTGACCGACTTTTCGTGATCGAGCTTGATGAAAACGTCTTCGAGCTCTTCGTGCATTTCCCAGTTGATCGCGTTCAGGATCTCCGGGCGGTTCATGGTCACGACCGCAACGCCGCTCGCGCGCTTTTCGACGATCAGATATTTGTAGCTAAGCTGAGACATTGGTCTTTCCGTTCTGTTTTTTCTGATCTTAGTTTTGGGACCGCATGGCCCGGATTTTTCCAAGGATTTCCTCAGTCGGACGCACGACATTGTTCCGATCATTGAAATGCGGGATCACATAGCGGCCGACCATTTCGATGGCCTCCATGATTTTTTCGTGAGGCACCGAATCCATGTGCAGCAGGATTTCGTCAGCACCCATGGCCTGGAACCTCTCAAGCTGGCGGATGATGGTGTCCGGGCTTCCGCAAACCGTCGTGGCCGACTCGTTGACCAGATAGTCCCAGTCGTTCGCGGCACGCTCCATGGAAGGAACGCCTTCGCTCATGTACTTGTAGTCGTCGGCGATCTTCGCGAGGCGCGGATATGCGTCGGTCGAGATCTTTGCGTAATGCATCAGCGGCCCGGCGTAGTCTTCCTTCGCTTGCGCGTCCGTCTTGCCGATGCCGATGAACAGCGGAATTCCGATTCGGGAACTTTCGAGCGGCCCCTGCTCGTCGCGCTTCCAGCTCTTGCGATAGATATCAATCAGCTTCTGCTGAACTTCCCAGCCCTGATAGATGTTGCTGCTCATCACCGCAAAGCCTTCGGAGCCTGCCCAGCCGTGGCTGCGTTCGCTCGTCGCCGCGATGCCAATCACCGGGTGCGGCTTCTGGAGCGGTTTTGGGACGAGCTGGCGCGGCGGAATCTGGTAGTACTTGCCTTCGAAGGTGAAGATGTCATCCCGCATCGATTTCTTCAGAAGCGCGAGACCTTCTTCCATCTGCTCGAGCGTTTCATTGGGATCGACGTTGAACGCACGCATCGCGATGGTGGTGTTGGCCCGCCCGCCATAGAATTCCATCCGGCCGTTCGACAGGATGTCCGTCACGGCAAGGCGTTCAGCCGTTCGCAGGGCGTGGTTGATCCTGTGCGGCATGAGCGTCACGGCGGAGCGAAGCTTCACGCGCGAGGTCACCGCGGCGAGGTAGCCGTAGACCACTTCTGGAGCCGAGCTAGAGATACCACCGAGGGCGACGTGCTGCTCGGAGAGCGCGACGCAGTCGAACCCCACCTTCTCGGCGAGGCGCACCTCGTCTACCAGTTCATGAAGCCGGCGCGAGTAGCTGTGGCCGACCTGGGTCTCCTGCTCCGACCAGAACCCGAACGTAAGTGCCATTTTCTTATCCTTTGGAAAATTCCTGACAAGCACAACGTTTCATACGCGAGGCAACATTTTTGGCCGAAAGCTACTGGGCGCTATCGATCTTTCCGAATTTTATGCTGCGGACCGGCTGGCGACGTCGTTTGCGCCAATGCGTGCCGCCAGCTTATTTTCGGAAAGCGTTGACCAAAAGATCGGCAATCGCATCAAAGCATCGCTCGCCGATGGCAACACTGGACCCATGCGGATCGCCGATGATGCCGTTGTGCGTCACGGACTTGATGCCGTTCGCCCACATGTCGCGGAGTTGCTCCTCCGAGAGTGTACCGAGATACCCGGCCTCGAACCGGTCCGGGCGCACACTTTCCGGCCTGATAACCATCATCAGCGACGTCTCCGCAATATCCGCGTGGCCGCCGACATGATCCGGATCGCCACCTGCCCCGGCAACCGCTCGCCGCCATGCCCCGATCCAGCCGGTGGAGTCCGTAAAGGCAACCACCTCCACACCGGCCGGCATCGCCTGCCGTAGCTGCGGAAGCATCTGCTGAAACACAGGAAAGTTTCCGATATGGCCCGAGAACAGTAGAATACGGCGAAATCCGTGTCGGGCGAGGCTAGTACAGTAATCCAGACAGATCCCCTCGAACGTCTCGGGCCGAAGCGAGATCGTGCCGGGAAATGCGAGATGATGGGCCGAACAGCCGACCTTGATTGTCGGGGCGATCAGCGCATCGTCGAGCGACCTAGCGATCCTCTCAGCAAGCGCATCAGCGTGATCCGCGTCCATGCACAAGGGCAAGTGCGGTCCGTGCTGCTCCACGGCTCCGCAAGGGATAACAACGGTGCTGCAACCTCGCGCCAAAGCTTCCGACACGTCCTCGAAGCTCATGAGCTCCAGGCGGACCTGATGTTTTCGCCCGAGCCCGCTCATGCTAATTCTTCCTAGCGTTCTTCAAGAGAAACCGGGCGCGCGCGTCCGCGGAGGTATTCTCGGTCAGATAGGCGCCGAGATCATCCACCGTCATGGCTTCGAGAGCTTGGTCGCTCATCTGGCTGGTGAGATTCAATGACCGCTTGATGGCAGCAAACAGCTTCCGGTCCTTTCCCCGAAGGCTCCGACAGACATCCAGCGCACGCGTCGACACCTCAGCGGTCGCAACGATCTCGTTGACGGCGCCGATGTCCTTTGCCGTCTGCGCATCGACAAGGTCTCCCCAGTACAGAAGCCTCTGAGCACCTCTGACGCCGAGCTTCTCCGCCGCGCGGCGGATGCCCTTTGTTACAGGCAACAGGCCATGATTGATTTCGGGAAAGCCGACCTTGCATTCATCGTTGGCAACCACGTAGTCGGCATGCAGAAGAAATTCGAGCGCGCCGCCGACCGCATAACCTCGAACAGCACAAACGATCGGAGCCGGATACTGCTCCAGCGCGCAGAGCAGCGCGTGGAAGATCCTGATGCGAGGCGCCGCGATCTCGATGCCCACGACTTCCCTGATATCGCCGCCCGCGCTGAAGAAGCGATCCCCGGTCCCGGCGAGCACGATGCCGGGCGGCGCATCCTCGCCGGCGAGCGTTCGGATGGTGTTCAGCAGCGCAGAAATGAGATCGAAGTTTACGGCGTTGGCCGGAGGCCGGTTCATGGTCAGCGTGACCAGATCGGCCTCGCGATCGACGATGAGAATGCTGTCCTTGTCCATGCCACAAGCCTAAGCAGCCGGCTTCAAAATAGTTTGCCGTAGAAAACGCGTTTGTGGACAACGGCGGGACAAGAATTCCGAAAAACAGAGCCTCGCAGCATATTCTGCTTTCGGCCCGCAGCTTCACATTCCGAGATAGGCGCGCTGCACGTCGGAATTGTTCAACAGCTCTTCGCTCGAACCGTGAAGGACGACGGAGCCGTTTTCCAGCACGTATCCCCGATTGCTCAATGCAAGGGATTTCGCGACATTCTGCTCGACCAGCAGCACCGTGGTTCCGTGCTGATGCAGAGACTTGATGACCCCGAACATCACGTCCGTCAGAGCCGGAGATAGACCGATGGAAGGCTCATCAAACATGACGATTTCCGGCTTCGACATCATCGCGCGGCCGATTGCCAGCATCTGCTGCTCGCCTCCGGACAGCGTTCCTGCCAGTTGCCGGCGGCGTTCACGCAGCCTGTCGAACAGCTGATAGACCGACTCGAGTGTGGTTGACTGATCTGCCTTCGCGCGCTTCAGCGATCCGCCAATCAGCAGATTTTCCTCGACTGACAGAGCGCCAAAAATCTGACGCCCTTCCGCAACCTGCGCGATTCCGAGTTCGCATATCTTCCACGGCTGCTGCTTCGTGATGTCGACGCCCCTTACCTTCACAGTACCACTCAACGCCGGAACGATTCCCGCAATGGAGCGGATCAATGAAGTCTTGCCCGCGCCATTGGCGCCTACAACACAGATCAACTCGCCCTTTCGGATCGCCAGCGAGACGCCGTGCAGTGCACTCGAGCCATCATAGGCAACACACAGGTCTTCGACCAGAAGAAGAGCATCATCAGGCATGGAAGCCGGCCCCCAGGTAGCTTTCGAGCACCTTCGAATCTGCGACAACATCAGCAGGTGAGCCTTCGGCGATTTTTGCTCCGTGGTGCAGGACCACGACTGTCGACGCCACCTCCATGACAATCCGCATCACATGTTCGACGAGCAGAATCGTCAGACCGTTCTCGGTCAGCTTCTGAAGCACCCGAACGACCCCTGCAGCCTCGGTGGGCCGCAACCCGGCCATCACCTCGTCAAGCAAAAGCAGTTTCGGCCGCGTTGACAGCGCCTTGGCCATTTCGAGCATTTTCCGATCCGGCAATGTCAATTGATCGGTTTTCGCATGCGCCTTGTTTGCGAGCCCCACGCTTTCCAGCGAATCGTATGCGATATCCCGCGCATCGTTGACACTTCTTGTCCAACTGAACGCTCCGACCATCGCATTCTCGAGCACCGTCATATCGCGCATCGGACGCACAATCTGGAACGTTCGCGCGATTCCCATTCTGCACACGTCTTCCGGACGTCTGTTCTCGATGGCCCGCCCCTCGAAAAACACCTGCCCGCTGGTCGTTCTCAAGGCACCCGCGACCAGGTTGAAGCAAGTCGTCTTGCCGGCACCATTGGGTCCGATCAAGGCCGTAATACGCCCGCCCCGAAGTGAAAAGCTCACATCATTGACCGCGATCAGTCCACCGAACGATCGTGTAAGATTCCTGACTTCGAGCAGATTGGTCATTCCTCGACCTTCCTCGGTTGGGAAATCTTCAGCCGAGGCAGAGGCGGAATCGATCGATAGAGCCGGACGATGGCCGGCCAGATTCCATCTGGCAGAAACCACACCACGAGGATCAGAATGATCCCGTAGGCAATGTTGTTCAGACCCGGAATACCTAAGCTGTCTCCGATCGCACTCATCGTGTGGTTCAGTGGAATCGCCGCGAGCGATCCGACAAAGGGGCCAAAGGCCGTGCCCAGACCTCCCACCACGGGACCGATCAGAACATCGACCGAAATGCCCATTCCCATAATGGAATCCGGAAAGATTGACCCTTGAACAAGTGCAAGAATGCCGCCGCCGACGGCCGCGCTGCCCGCCGATATCGAGATCACAATGATCTTGTGCCGGAATGTGCGGACACCCAGCGCGCGAGCCGCCTCGTCATCGTCTCTCATCGCGCGCCAGACATAGCCAAGATACGACCGCGAGATCAGCTCGGTTCCCAGAACGCCGATTGCGGCGACACCCAGCGCGACGAAGTAGTAGAAGCGCGCGTCTCCGCGAAGCATCAGGATGTCCGTCTTTCCGGTCGGCGCTTGAAAGAACATTCCCTGCATCCCGCCGACGAACTCCCAGCCGCTGAACATGATCCGGGCAAACTCCGCTGCGGCGATGGTCAGCAGCGCGAAGTAGATTCCACGAACCTCAAAGCGAAAACTCAGCCACGCCAATAAGGCGCCGACAAATCCGGCGATAGTCAATCCCACCACGAGCCCGATCCATGGCGAGATTCCGTACTTGATGTTCAGAACGGCCACAGAATAGGCGCCAAGTCCGACGAACAAGGAATGACCGATCGACAATTGTCCGCCGATGCCAAGCATCAGGTTCCATGACTGTCCCATGAATGTAAAGAGCAGGACAATCGTCATTAGCGATATGACATACGAATTCGATAGAAAGCCAACCAAAGCGAGGATCACGAAGACGCCTGCTCCGGCAATCCATCGCTTCTGATCGGTTGCTTCATTAAATTTCTTTGGCACCGAAAAAACCCCTCGGACGGAATATCAGAATGATGATCAGGAGCGCATAAGGCAGCGCAGTCTTCATCGAGGGAGCGAACATTAGCGCGGCAACAGCTTCTGCCACGCCGATGGTGAGACCTCCCAGCAAAGCTCCGCTGAAGCTGCCAAGGCCGCCCACAATCACCGTCACGAATGCCAACAGCGTGAAGTCGACCGCGAGATAGGGTTGCGCGTCGAACAGCGGAGAAATCAGAGCACCGGCCACTCCGGCACACCCGGTGCCGATACCGAACGTGACGGCGTAGATCTGCGGAATGTTCAGACCCACGACCAGCCCGCCCAGCCGGTTGTTGGCTGCGGCTCTCAGTGACCGGCCAAACGCCGAATACTTAAGATATGCACCGAGCAGAATGATCAGCAGGCCCGCAGTCGCCGCGGCCTGAAGCCGCGCGAGATCAAGCTTGAGCAGGCCAATCGAGACCGTATGAAACGACAGTTGGGACGCAGTGGGGCGCGGGTCGGGACCGAACGCGACCAGCAAGAAGCCGCTGAACAACAGCGCCAGACCAATAAAGACGATGAACTGGTAGTGATGCGGCCGATTGACAAAACGCTTCACGATCAGCGTTTCCAGCAGATATCCAAAGACGAACATCACAACGGCGGCGATGGCGGCTGCGACGATGATTGGGACGTCCCAGAGACGAACCGACCAGTACCCGATGTAGACACCGAACACGACCATTTCGCCATGCGCGAAATTCACGACGCGCATCACTCCGAAAATGATGGTGAGACCAAGTGCGACGAGTCCGTAGACGAGCCCAAGAAGCACTCCGCTAGCGAGAACATTGAGCCAAAGCGATAACATCAGTGGACGCTCATATTGTCAGTTGTTGACAAAGAAGGCGCCGCTCCAATCGGCCCCGAGTCTGGCACGATCCGGAATCGGTTCGATACGCCGGCGTGTCGCAGCCCGGCAGGTTGACGCTCATACATAGTGGGCCCATACCCATCTCCTTTCGTCAGCGTGATGTCCGTCTCAGCGCAACCCATCGTGAGACTTTGGCACTGCGAATGAGCCCTTCACATAGAGAAGCGGCTCACGGTCCTTGCTCGTCGTCTGCGCGACAACCTCGCCGATGAAAATCGTATGGCTACCAGCATCGTGCGCATGCACCATGCGGCAATCGAAGCTGCAGATCGCATCGATCAGGCTTGGCGCGCCTGTTTCGAGTTCCTGCCAGAGGCTATCCGAAAACCGCACATCACCCTTGCTGCCGTCCTGTCCGGAAAATTTGTGAGCCAGCGCCGAATGCTCCGCTGCTAGGATGTTCCAGCAGAAGGCCTTGCTCGCCTTAATGGTGTCATGCGCACCGGCTGATTTGTTCACACAGACCAACACACTCGATGGATCTGTAGATAACGAGCATCCCGCCGTGAGGGTCAGGCCGTGGCGGCCGGGCCACTTGCCGGTTGTCACGATGGACACGGCACCGGGAACATTGCGCATGGCATTGCGGAATTCTGCTGCGTTAAACGGCGGTATTTCTTGTATCGGCATCGGAGAAGCTCGCAAGATCATGACGGCTATTGCCTCGATTAAACGGATCGGAATTCGGACGCGGCTCGCATCGCCGTGCTATCTGGCCGCACTGAAGAACTGGATCACATTGCCAAGCGGATCTGTGACGCGCGCAACACGGCCGTGCGGACCCATGTCGCGAATTTTCTCCGATACCCTGGCGCCCACCTCGCGTGCACGGTCCATCGCTGCCTCCAGATTCTCGACTTCAAACACCAGAATCGCATCTCGCGAATGAGCGGACACCGACTCACCCGGACCAGCGATACAGAACGCTGTTTTTTCACCCGCGAACTGAATCCAGTTGCTCGCATCCGCGAAGCGCACGGTCAGCCCGAGAGCCTCATAGAAGCTGGCCAGACCTTCGGGCTGTTGCGCGGTGAGATAAACCTGCTTGAGTTTCACTTTCACATGTCCGGTTCATGGAACGTCTGCCAGTCTGCGACGTCTCGCGAGTTGCAACTGTTCGACGATAGTCACTCCGGCCCTTCAGCATTAATGCCCGAACAGATCACCGCCTAAGTGACGGAGCAGCATTTTATGCTGGTCCGGTCGACCCACCGAAACGAACGTCCTACAGATGCCTGCAAGCAAAGGACTTCAGCGCACTAGTGAATGCATCGCGCCGTTCTCGGGATCGACCGTATGCTTTAAGGTGCCGCACGACACCGGGAACATGACTGACTTCTAGGCTGAAAGTTAGGTCATCGATGTTGCGTCGCCCGAACAGATTCCGTGACAGAGCGTGAAGGAGCAGAGTGTCGTTCTCGATGCCGGCCCTCATCCGTCGCTCGTCCGCGGAGAGCGAGCAAGTGAGCCGCGACGCGACTGACGCGCGGTTCAAGATCCGCGCGTTCTCAGTTTTCGACAAATGACCTTGCGCTGGAGCCAGCCGGCAGCGCTGAGGCACCGCAGAACTGAGTTCGAAGCGAGATAAGTGAATCGTGCATTTCTCAGCGACGGCTTTCCCGTCGGGTCCCATTTACATCAGGCGTGATCGAGACATGCTTTTTCGTCTAACGTTATCAATACAATAGTGAACGCCACGCGCGCCTATTTCACCGATCGCCTTGGGTGCAAGGCGCGTAAATACCTGCCAAAGCAAAATGACTGTTTTTAGATACAAGTCGTCATTTTATCGAAATTCGGCAGATCGAACTGCGGCTAGCATCCACGTCATCGGGATGTCACCGCGCGAAACAACGGGTGGGGCCGGGCCTCGAAAAGCTACCGATTTGCCCTGGGAGACACGTCATGACCACAACAGTTCTCGACAGAATTGATATCAAGATTCTAAATGAACTCCAGCAGAATGCGAATTTGACAAATGTCGAACTCGCCTCCCGCGTCAACCTCTCGCCGTCACCCTGTCTTGCACGGGTCAAGACGCTCGAAAAGCTCGGCGTGATTGACCGACGCATCGCAGTGCTCGATCCGGCGGCTCTCGGTATCGGCGTTACCGCTTTTATTCAGGTCAAGCTCGAAAAGCAGGTTCAGCTTACCCTCGACAACTTCACCCGCTCCATCGATCGCCTCAGTCAGGTTATGGAGTGCTACCTGATGACGGGAGACAGCGACTACCTGTTGCGCGTGATGGTATCCGACATAAACGATCTCGAAGATCTGATCGTCAACAAGATCTCGCGCATTCCCGGCGTTTCCAGCATTCGCTCGAATCTAGCGCTGAAGCGGATTTCTCACAAATTGGTTTTGCCGATCGACGCCAACCGGCCTATTACCGTCAAATCGTGCAACGCTGCAAGACACATCGAGCGTCCCATGAAACCACGGTACAGTGCAGTTGCAGTTGCGGACGACCGGATGGACCGCGCGGTCACAGGCGATTCATTTCGTGCGCTGAGCACTGCGGGAGTTTAGGCACCCGCAACGCCGTCAGATCACGGCATAAACGTGCATTTCTAATAATTGGCAGCGCTGCATTTCGATCGTGTACGCTCGTAAAAAAAATGTCGTTCCACAAGGTTTGGGCCAGGCCTGACTCGCCAAGGCTACCTGTATCTACCAACCTGGCGCGAGCACCTGATGACGAATCCAATCTCCGAAACCCTGAAGGCCTTTGCGGATGGCGAGATCGTCGTCGTTACCGATGACGACGACCGCGAAGGCGAAGGCGATCTTGTCGTTGCTGCATCGCTCTGCAGTGCCGAGAAGATGGCATTCATCATCCGTCACACCTCAGGCATTGTCTGCGCGCCAATTACATCCGACCGCGCGCGCCATCTTAGGCTCGATCCGATGGTCAGCAACAACGATTCAAACCACACGACGGCGTTCACGGTTTCCATCGACTACAAGCCGGATAATGGCACCGGAATTTCTGCCGAAGAGCGCGCATCCTGTTGCCGCGCACTGAGCAATCCCAATGCTGGCGCAAACGACTTCGCCCGGCCGGGGCACATCTTCCCGCTGATTGCAAAGGAAGGCGGCGTGCTTATGCGATCCGGCCACACCGAAGCGGCGGTCGATCTGTGCTCTCTTACAAAGTTGCCTCCGGTCGGCGTCATCAGCGAGTTAATGAACGATGACGGCTCCGTGATGAAAGGCTCGCAAGTCACCAAGTTTGCAGCCAGATATAGCCTGAAGCACGTAACCATCGCCGACATCATTCGCTTCCGGCAGGGGCGCGAAAGATTGATCGAACGGGTTTCAGCCGTGGCCGCGGATAGCCCCATCGGGCCGTTACAAGGTTACTCCTACCGCTCGCCGTTTGATCCGATTCATCACGTGGCTTACGTCTACGGCGATATCGCCGATGGCAAAGACGTGCTGACGCGGTTTTACAAGCCCAACATCATACGCGACATGTTCTCCGGGCAGGCTCAGGCCAGGATGAATGTCGTGCTGGAAAGGTTCAGGGATAACGGAAGCGGCGTGCTGGTATATCTGCGGGATGGCGCTGCCGGTGTCCCGCGGGTCTCCGTTGAACCGTCAACCTCGATCGAAGCCGACCGCAACCAGCAGTGGCGCGAAATTGGGGTAGGCGCACAGATCCTTCGGGATCTGGGCATCACATCGATCCGCCATCTCACGTCTTCGGTTCATCATTTCAAGGGACTGTCCGGCTTCGGCATCGAAATCGTCGGAAACGAAAGGCTTTAGATTCCGGGTGAAAGGCCCACAGCACTAAACGTGCATCAGGTTAAACGTTTGGCCAACACCAATGCGAAACGTGTCAGGAACCACGCATTCCATAACCGCTCATTATGCGTTTGGCGCAGAAGTCGCATAAGGGGCGAAATGCGAGCGCGACTCATCAATGTTGAGTTCGCGGCCAATCGGCGGAAACGCGCGCTGCGGACAATCCAGCCGTTCGCAGACCTTGCAACCCATACCGATCGGCGTCGCCACCGCCGGATCGATATTCAAACCTTGCGAATACACGATGCGTTCGGCGTGGCGCACGTCGCAACCCAGCGCCACCGCGAAAGTTTTCGTCGGTGCGCCATAGCCGCCCTGCCCATGCGACACCGTGCGCGCGATCCACAAATAGGTCCGCTCATCCGGCATCCGCGCTAACTGCGTCAAGACGCGATCCGGATTTGCGAAGGCCTCGTAGACGTTCCAGAGCGGACAGGTCCCGCCGACGCGGGAAAAATGGAAGTCCGTCGCGGATTGCCGCTTTGAGATATTTCCAGCACGATCCACCCGAATGAAGAAGAACGGGACGCCGCGCGCATTCGGCCGCTGCAACGCGCTTAAGCGATGGCAGACGGTCTCGAAGCCGACGCCGAAACGATGGCCGAGCAGTTCGATGTCGTAGCGCCAGCGCTCCGCCTCATCCAGAAACACCGTGTAAGGCAGCACCATCGCGCCCGCGAAATAGTTGGCCAGCCCGATCCGTGCCAGTCCCCGCGCCTCGTCATTGGTGAAACCGGCCTTGTGGATGATGGCGCGCAATTCGTTGTCGAATTCCAGAATCGCGATCTGCGTCGCGAACTGGAACGCCTGCTGGCCGGGGCGCAGCCGCCGCGAGAGCTGCATGATCTTCGCAGTCGAGTCGAATTTCCGCTGCGTGCCGGATGGCAATTCCTCGAAGGTGTCGAACACCGCTTTGACGCCGTGACGCTGCTCAAGATAGTCGGCAAGCGCGGGCGCCATCTGTCCGATGGGAAATTTCATCCGCGTGGCGATGGATTCCGCCGCCTCGTCCAGTTCGGGAATGTGGTTGTTATGCGCGTAAAAGAAGTCGCGCACCTCCTCGAACGGCGTCGACGGCAGAATCGCGGACGCCGCCTGACGGTCTTCGCCGAGCCGCGCGGACAGCGCCGCGGTCTGTTCGGTGGCCTGCCGGTACTTGCGGCTGAGCGTGACCAGCGCGCGTCCCACCGCCGGCATGTTTAACGCAAGTTCGCGCAGATCGGCGGTGGCAATGGTTTCACCCAACGCCGGATCGGCCAGCGCCTCACGCAGATCAGCGATCAGCCGCGCCTCGTCGTCGTCTGAAAACGACTGCACATCGAGGCCGAAGGTCGAACTCAGGGCAAGCAGCACCGGCAGCGTCAGCGGCCGCTGATTGTTCTCCAACTGGTTGAGATAGCTCAGCGAAATGCCGAGCTTGGCCGCCAGCGCAGCCTGCGTCAGCCGTCGCTCCTCGCGAAGCCGCTTGAGCCGCACACCCATGAAGGTCTTTTTCATCGGACATCCATCTTTGCAGACTTTGCAAACTCAACCCGAAACCTTTGCAAAACTTCGCTATTTCAGGCGTTTTCAAGCACCTCACAGTGCAGATATTGCGAAGTTTAGGCGGAATGACAATCCGTCCGGAGTGCTTCACATGCAATTATCTGCGACCGCCACCGAGGCAGCCCGCGAGACCCGTTTCGTCGAAATGGTGTTTCCGGGCCTGTCCAATCACTACGGCACACTGTTCGGCGGCGATGCGCTGAAGCTGATGGGCAAGGCCGCGTTCGTCGCCGCCGCGCGGCACGCGCGGTGCAACGTGGTGATGGCGGCCTCCGACAGAATCGAATTTCACCAGCCGATCCCCATGGGCCAATTGATCGAGATCGTCGCCCGCGTCGCGCGCGAAGGCCGCAACTCGATGACGGTGTCCGTGGAGATGATCCGCGAAGATCTCGCTGGCGAACAGCGCAACGTGGTGACCCGCGGAAATTTCGAGATGGTCGCCGTCAACGACCGCGGTCGTCCGGTCGCCCTCGCGCAAACCGCAAAACCCGATCTCAAACACCAACTGACCTGACAGGGAAAGACCACCGTGAAGCAGCATACCGTTCGCACCTACAAGTCCGCCGAGACGCTCGATCGCGCCGACCAGCTCGCATGGAAGATCGCGGAGGTCGCCTCCGATCCGGTGATGGTCGAGACCGAGGTGGTTGAGATGATCGGCAACCGCATCATCGACAATGCGTCGGTGGCGGCTGCATCGGTCGCGCGCCGTCCGGTGGCGAGCGCGCGGGCACAGGCCGAAGCGCATCCGTTCCAGCCGGGATCAACCGTGTTCGGCCTCAACAAGAGCCAGCGTATTTCGCCGGAATGGGCGGCATGGGCCAATGGCGTCGCGGTACGCGAACTGGATTTCCACGACACGTTTCTCGCGGCGGATTACTCCCATCCCGGCGACAACATTCCGCCGATCCTCGCCGTCGCGCAGCATTGCGGGTTGTCCGGCGCTGACCTTGTGCGCGGCCTCGCCACCGGCTACGAAATTCAGGTCGACCTCGTGAAGGGAATCTGCCTGCACGAACACAAGATAGATCATATCGCCCATCTCGGGCCATCGGCGGCTGCGGGGATCGGCACACTGCTGAACCTGCCGGCCGTGACGATCTATCAGGCGGTGCAGCAGGCGCTGCATGTCACCACCACCACGCGCCAGTCACGCAAGGGCGAAATCTCGAGTTGGAAGGCCTATGCACCGGCCTTCGCCGGCAAGATGGCCATCGAGGCCGTGGACCGGGTGCTGCGCGGCGAAGGTGCGCCCTCGCCGGCATGGGAAGGCGAAGATGGCTTCATCGCCTATCTGCTGAGCGGCCCAAAAGCGCAGTACATCGTGCCGCTGCCGGAAAAGGGCGAGCCGAAGCGCGCGATCCTCGACACCTACACCAAGGAGCATTCCGCCGAGTACCAGAGCCAGGCGCTGATTGACCTCGCGCGGCGCATGGGCCCCAAGATCGGCGATCTGTCGAAGATCGAGAGCATCGTCATCCACACCAGCCATCACACCCATTATGTGATCGGCACCGGCGCCAACGATCCGCAGAAGATGGACCCGAAGGCGAGCCGCGAAACCCTCGACCATTCGATCATGTACATCTTCGCCGTCGCGCTGGAAGACGGGGGCTGGCACCACGCAGCGTCCTACGCGCCGGAACGCGCCAACCGCGCGGAAACCGTTGCGCTCTGGCACAAGATCTCGACGGTGGAAGATCCCGAGTGGACGCGGCGCTATCACAGCCACGATCCGAAGGAGAAGGCATTCGGCGGCCGCGTCGTCGTCACATTGAAGGGCGGCTCGATCATCAGCGATGAACTCGCGGTGGCCGACGCCCATCCGCTCGGCGCGCGTCCGTTCCAGCGGCCGGACTACATCAAAAAATTCCGCACGCTGTCCGACGGCGTGATCGCCCCAACCGAACAGGAGCGTTTCATCGCCACGGTGGAACGGCTGACTTCGTTGAAGGCCGGTGAACTGACCGATCTCACATTCACCGTCGATGCGAAGCTGCTCGGCAGCCGCTCGTCCCATGGCATCTTCGATTGGCCCCACGACGCGCCGCTCAAGCGCGCCGCCACCCGGTAAAGGAGGAACTGCGATGGACGTGAAACCAGCGCCGACGAACGCGCCCAAGAAATCCGTGGCCTTGTCCGGCGTCGTCGCCGGCAACACCGCGCTGTGCACGGTGGGCCGCACCGGCAACGACTTGCACTACCGTGGCTATGACATTCTCGATGTCGCGGAGACCTGCGAGTTCGAGGAGATCGCGCATCTGCTGGTTCACGGCAGCCTGCCGACCGCGTCCGAACTGCGCAACTACAAGGTCAGGCTGAAATCGCTACGCGGCCTGCCGGTAGCGGTGCTGCGCGCGCTGGAGCTTCTTCCGGCGGCGGCGCATCCGATGGATGTGATGCGCACAGGCGTCTCGGTGCTGGGTTGCGTGCTGCCGGAAGCGCACGATCACAACCAGCCCGGCGCGCGCGATATCGCGGACCGGCTGATGGCCTCGCTCGGATCGATGCTGCTGTACTGGCATCACTACGCGCATCATGGCCGCCGCATCGAGGTCGAAACCGACGATGATTCCATCGGCGCGCACTTTCTGCATCTGCTCCACGGCAAGAAACCCTCGGCTTCGCACGAGCGCGCGATGCACACCTCGCTCATTCTCTATGCCGAGCACGAGTTCAACGCATCGACCTTCACCGCGCGCTCCATCGCGGGCACGGGATCGGACATGTACTCGGCGATCACCGGCGCCATCGGCGCGCTGCGCGGCCCGAAGCATGGCGGGGCCAATGAAGTCGCGTTAGAGATTCAAAAACGCTACGACAGCGCCGACCAGGCGGAAGCCGATATCCGCCGCCGTGTCGACGCCAAGGAAGTCGTGATCGGCTTCGGTCATCCGGTCTATACGGTGGCCGATCCGCGCAACAAGGTCATCAAGGAAGTCGCGCGGCGGCTCAGTCATGAGGGCGGCAGCACGCGGATGTTCGAGATCGCGGACCGGATCGAGGCGGTGATGGCCGAAACCAAGAAGATGTTCGCCAATCTCGACTGGTTCAGTGCGGTGTCCTATCACGCCATGGGCGTGCCGACCGCGATGTTTACGCCGCTGTTCGTGATCTCGCGCACCTCCGGCTGGGCCGCGCATGTCATCGAGCAGCGCATCGACAACAAGATCATCCGGCCGTCGGCGAACTATGTCGGCCCGGAAAACCTGACATTCGTGCCCCTCGGTGAACGGGGGCAATCGCCCTCGTCCGCCCGCGCGGCGTGACGGCTTTTTCAAGGAAATCCTGTATGCCTTATCTCGTCGCCTCCGATCTTCCCGCCGAAAGCGCGGGCCGCCGTTTCCGCAGCTTGCTGCAACGCCCCGGCATTCTGCGTCTGCCGGGCGCTCATAACGGGATGGCCGCGCTTCAGGCCAGGGCCGCGGGCTTCGAGGCGCTCTATCTGTCAGGTGCAGCCATGACCGCGTCGATGGGCCTGCCGGACCTCGGAGTCATTACAGTGGACGAGGTCGCGTTCTTCGTCCGCCAGATCGTGCGCTCATCCGGACTCCCCTTGCTTGTAGATGGCGACACCGGCTACGGCGAGGCGCTCAACGTCATGCATATGGTCCGCACCTTCGAAGACGCCGGCGCCGGCGCCGTGCATCTCGAGGACCAGCTCCTGCCCAAGAAGTGCGGCCACCTCAACGACAAGAAACTCGCCGATGCCCACGATATGGCCGCAAAAGTAGCTGCTGCCGCGAAAGCTCGCCGCGATCTGATCGTCATCGCACGAACCGACGCGGCCGCAACCGAAGGACTCGATGGCGCGATCGCGCGAGCGAAACTTTACATGGAGGCGGGAGCCGACGCAATTTTCCCCGAGGCGCTGAACACCGAGGAGATATTCAGGGCGTTTGCCAAGCGCATGCCCGGCGTGCCGTTGCTCGCCAACATGACTGAGTTTGGCCGGACGCCATTCTTTACCGCGCAAGAATTCCAAGACATGGGTTATCGCATGGTGATCTGGCCGGTGTCGTCGTTGCGCGTCGCAAACAGGGCGCAGGAGCTTCTCTATAAGGCCATCGCGCGCGACGGCGGGACGCACAACACCGTGGACGTCATGCAGACTCGCGCCGAACTCTACGAGATGATCGAACTTCACAAGTACGAGGCGCTGGACAAATCCATCGTTCAGACCATTGTTCCTGAAGGCATGCCGCAGCGCTGAGTGAGGATTCGGCGCAACCTCGCCGACCAATCGCCACTGTGCCTCTGCACCGAGTCTTTACCCTCCATTCAACATTCCATAACGGTTCATTACGCGAAGAACCCGATCAAACGACTGATAAGCTTTTGTGTCTTTTCTTATCAGTCAGCAACTGACTCCATTTCTGTAATTTCCTTGTCGGTCAGTGAACTGACTCCATTTTGTTCGTTTCTTTACCAGTTAGACTTCCTCCGTTCGACTTCCCGCTTTATCAATCAGCGGATTGATTTCATTTCTCGTCGGCACAACATCCCGAATATCCACCATCAGTCAAGACGGCCAATAAATGCGCTGTGGCTTTCGCTGGCCTTGAAGGCAACGTCACGCCACACATGCTACGTCACACCGCTGCGACCTGGCTGATGCAAGCTGGCGTCGACAAGTGGGAGGTTGCAGGTTTTCTCGCCATAACCGTCGAACTGCTTGATCGCATGTACGGCCATCATCACCCACAGCACCTTCGGCAAGCAGCAAAAGCGATTGGATATCGACCGAAAAATGAAAAATTGGTTGGATCATTGGTTGACTCGCGGAGCCATCACACCGCTCTTGCTCAACCTGTTGAAAACGTTGGTGTGCCCGGCAGGACTCGAACCTGCAACCAGACCGTTATGAGCGAGCCAATCGACCAAGACGATTATGATAAATCAACAAGTTAGCGGATTCTCGATGACGTTCATTTCTATCTATAGCGGTCGTTTCATTGGCGAAACATTGGCGGGGGCCACAAACTTCGTTCTTCCACATATCAAGTTCGAACTCGACTCCCACACTGGCGACGCAGTGGTGATCGCGCCCGTCTCCGAGCAAATTCCCTGCTAACAGGGAATTGTACAGGGAATAACCTGAAAACTATGCGGCTACCAACCATATGCAGACGGGAAGCTGCATTTTTGGGGCATTAACGACAAAATTCCCTACGTTAATTAACAGCGAAATCTGAGCGAGTATCAGGGAGTTCGTTCGCAAGAACAGCGATCTCAAATCGCCATAGCGATGACCACCACGGTGCGCTACAATTATCTCGGTCCAAGTCATAGACAACTTAAACCTTCCTCAACGACAGGGATTGGCGTTGGTTCCAATCGAAGAACCGAATGGGTGGCGGGCCGATAGCGTTGGGCGAGCCTTTGAAGGCTCCCCCGGGCTTAAGTCGGTGCCATGAATGGAGCTGACGCCCAAACTTTGCCGCGCATCGCGCACGGCGCGGCTCCGCCGTCGCGGGTTTCCGGCAAGCCGCCATCTTCTCAGATTGGAAAACGTTTGGGCGAGCTTGCTCCGTGACTTGAACCTAAGCCCTCGGGGGATGGATTCCGGGCTGACTTATCGCCGAGAACTTCCGGTGGTCCGTTCGCCGATGGGTCGCTCGTTAGGACCGTGGGGAATCCACCCACCAGCGCTCGAACCGCCTTCTGTAACTCCGGGATTCGCTTGGCAAACACCATCGGTTCCGGACAGGGCCGCCGCGCACTGGGCGTAGGTTGCGTACTTGCAGTCCCCGGGACCTGGTCCTTTCTGTAGGCAAAATGCGTCTGTCCGAGCTTGTGCAGTCGATGACAGTGCGAAAACGGTAGTTGCTGTAATGGCCAACAGAGTTTTCTTCATACCAATCTCCTTTCAGAATCAGAGTAGGAAGTTCGTCTTCGTGTTGCAAATGCGTAAGCAGTCGTTGTGTTCCATGTCACCAGCTGCAGTACTCTGGTCTTTAAAACCCGCCACCAATAGGACGATTTGCCTAGTTCAGACCTCTTAGCTTTGACTTGATGAGCACTAAATCCCGTGGACCTGTTCGGAAGCAGCATCCGCGCCGCGAGCGAACGGGCGGCTTAGGCGCGGTTAAATACTGATCGGCCGGCGTGCCGTGCCTGAACGTTGTAAATGTTGGGCTATCGTGGGCCAGCGCAGCCCTATCCAACCACGGGCGACGCCCTTAACGTGGGCTATCGCGATCTCGAGGTGCAGTGCCTAGCCTGCGAGTTGCACAACGGGAGGACCTTTCGTGCGCCGGCCAAGACGGCGGCCGTTCGAGCGATGGATGAGGTGCGCGGATTTTTCAAAGCTCTTTAAACACAGTCGACTTGTGCTGAGGGCTACGCTGGTCCGAGATCAAGATTGGGCTGAAGTTCGAGACCGACGCGCCGTCGCGGACTACAATCACAAACTCGCGCCGACCGAGCGCCTGTGGCTATCCGAATCGGAAGACGGTAAGCGAACGCCGCGCATGATAAAGTGGGGACTCATTTCCTCGTGGGGGAAGGATACGTAGCCTTCGAACGCAGACGCTAGATCGTGGAGATCGTCGATTATGCATCTTGTCGAATTGCTCTTGCCTCTTCAAGACAACAGCCGGAAGCCATTTCCCCCCAGCCCTCTCTAAGACTATTCAGGAACACCGGACGGATGCGTTCGGGGGGCACGACCGCCTTTATCCGCGCTCCGGCCGAAGGGACCGCGCGGGCGGAGGGGGAGATTGAAGAAGACCAGATCGTTGTATTCGAGGTAACGGCGAGAGAAATGGATCGTGATTGGGCGCAAGTATCGCGTCCAGCTTGAACGCACGTTCAAACAGCGGGAAGTCGTTATTCGGACCCACCAAGTGGACTTGCTCTGAGCCAAGTTGGTCACCAGACCAAGAACACGCGGCCGAAGAGGGAACTGATCCGAACTTAATTCGTTCGCCTTGGAATCAATGGAGAAACCGTCCATGCCGGGAAAGAACGACTCTCAGATTGACCCGCACGTTCAGGATAAGAAGAACGATCCAGCACCAACCAAAGGTACGACCCAGCCCTGGAACCGTCCCGGGCAGAAATCGCAAAATCCGGGCGAGCCTGAGGCTCCAAGGCCCGACCTCGACCGCTGGAATAAAGCTATCAGGGGCGGTTGAAAGCCAATCCTGCTTCGTCGGAGGAAACCGTAGAACAACGGATGACCCAGATACTGTTCAATCGCGTGCCATCGCGCCCTGCCGGATTGGATATATGCCGATTGATCACCGGTCGCTGAAGTGAGCGGCAGAAGCAGAGGGGGCCGCATCCAACAATATTAGGGGTGATCATCACATGCCGCCGCTTGATGATACGAACCGGGGCACCCGCAAGGTCATCAGCAAGTGGCTCAGGAAAAAGACAGAGAAAAAGGCGCCCGGCAGATTGATTTACCCGCTTCTCCAAACTCAATAAGCTCCGCATGCCTCGGCCGTCTAGCGGGGTTAGCTCCTGACGCCTCCGAATGAACTCGCGAGGGCCCCACGAGCAATAAGGAGCCGCACTACGATTGTTCCGAAGGATCGCTCAACACCTTATCGTGCCTCATCGTGAAAATCGGTTCGGTCGCCACGAACGAGACGGGCATCTGCTATCGCTCTGATGTCGCCGAAGGCTCCCCGATCGCCAGGATTTCAGCCTCTCCTTGCCCGGCCCTTACGGTATCGCCAACTGCCTTTCCAAGTAGGGCTTGAGCAAGCGGCGACGCATGGGATAGCAGGCCTTTGGAAGGATCGGCTTCGTCCTCTCCGACGATCCGGTACCCCTGCGTTCGGCCGTCGTCGCGCTTGATGGTCACCATGGCACCGAACCGCACAGTCGCAGCACTGTCCGGCATCTGGACCACCATCGCGGTGCTGCGTCTGTTGTCCCAGTAACGGAGGTCTCGGGATATGGCGGCGAGCGCGTTACGATCCCCTTGGATCTGCGCCTGGGCCAGCCTGCTTTGAAGTTCGACGATTGTGCGTTCAATTAAGTCAAGGCCTTCCACCGTCACGTAATTCGGATAGTCCGATACGATACGGTCGGGAAGTTCATCGATGGCATCGGTCTCTTTGACAAAAGCTCGGCTCATGACCGCTAATTCCGTCGTGGGTGTTGCGTTCCCTAATCCGCAGATTTCAGCCTTCGCATGGTAAATTCGATCCGGTCACCGGGCAGCTCGCGCCAGGCCTCGACCTCCGACATGTACGCTGCGGCCGGCCAGCGATCGAGGAATGTCCTCGCCGTCCGCCTCGCCTTTTCCCGGTCTTGGGTGAAAGACTCCCGCACAAAGCCATCGTCGGCGGCAGCTCGCTTGCGGCGGGCCATGCTGTCGGCAAGGTCTCTCGGGTGTCGGTAGGCCACCGCGATACTCCATATGCGATTGAGTTTTAAGTAGTAAACTGTTGGCGAATTTGGAGTCCGGACGGGCGTTTTTCGTACATGACTAGAAAACGAAAAACCTACCAGACATCAATGGGCCTTTTTGGTCTGGCGATAGGACCGCGGTCGATGAGCAGCCTTGGAAGCCTGGGCGACGGTTGGCATGTAAAATCCTTGGTCCTGACCGGAGCCGCACTTGGCGCATGTGCGCGTCGTCTGTTCGTAGGTATTGAGCAGCTTGTCGTTGCAGGGTGGCCGACTGGTGCAACTCCAAACAAACCGCGGCAGTACCCAAAGCAGGCGGCTGGTGTCCTCCATCACAAGTAGATTAGGACGGGACCGCGGTCGGAGCACGTCTTATGCCTATCGGTCCTTGGTATCAGAGGCTCTTATTCGCAGAACCCGTCGCGCCTCAGCAAGGATCTATTGATAGCAACGCCCGCCTTGGCACCCTCTCCGATGGCAATGCTGACAAGTAAAACGTCTCGGGAAACATCACCCGCAACGTAAACACCAGGCACGCTGCTTTCCTCTGTATCCGGATCGGTGATAACGCCTCCCTTTTTATCTCGTTGGCAGCCCAAGCGCTCGGATAGATCGGAGGCTTGATGGCAACCGGTCGAGAAAAAAATAGCATCGCGCTCCAGATTTTCACCATCTACGAACACAATCCCCTTAAGCTTGCTCGCCTCTGCTGAAAGTGACCGAATTCGCTCGCTTCGTACCGCAACCCCGCGCCGTTTCAACTTAGCTGCCGCGCTCTCACTCAGTTCCGTGCCATTGCTGCAAAGAACAACGTCCGCAAACCAATGCTTCATCATGATGGCAAGGTCGGCCCCCTTGTCGCCGCTTCCATAGGCTGCGACCTTTTTGCCCGAGTATTCGAACCCGTCGCAGTAAAGGCAGTGATGTACCGAAGAGCCATAGAGCTCGTGGACGCCTGGCAGGTCAGGCAGTTCGTCCGTCAATCCCGTTGCTAATAATACCTTGAATGCTTTGCCGGCGGTGCCGTCGGCACATGCGAAGGCGAAGCAGTCCTCCGTCGGTACCACCCACATCACCTGGGTTTCCCTGACCGAAACCGACTTGTATTGCTCAAGATCGCGCCTGCCTTGTTCCAGAAACGCAGCGGGAGGCAGGCCCTCTCTCCCCAGCAACGCGTGAATGGCTTGCGACGAGCGGTTCCGCGGGTTGCCACCGTCACAAACTAAAACGGTGCGATGAGAGCGGCCAAGAATTAATGCAGCGCTTAGTCCCGCAGGACCGCCTCCGACTACAAGTACGTCGATCATTCTTAAATCCGAGTTTGTCCGCTCACTCTAGGTTCGAAAGGCCTGCTAGTAAGCGTGCAACAAAAATTACCAGCTCACAAGCATCAAGCTTGGCGGTTCGTTTCGCGGGCGCCTTTTCCACCTCATCAGGAACTCGCTCGATTTAGAAGCATTAGTGACGATCAACACCGGCACTAGAGGCTCTCATGTACCATCACGTTAAAAAACTTATGTACACGGTTCGTGTCGACGAACCAGATCCTCGCTTCGGCAACATGTTGCTCGAGCAATTTGGAGGCGCCAACGGAGAACTGGCGGCCGCGATGCAATATTCAATACAAGGCCTGAACTGCGAAGATCCAGACCGCAAGGATCTATTAATGGACATTGGAACCGAAGAATTGAGCCATCTTGAAGTCGTCGGCTCCCTTGCCCGCCTGCACTTGGCTCCCATGAAGTTTGACCGCGAGAAAGCAGAGGCAGATCCACTCATTGCTATTGCGGGCGGCGGAGGCGTCAATCTATTCAACTCGCAAGGTAATCCTTGGACGGCAGACTACCTGAAGATTACTGGCGAACTTGACGTCGACCTCAGAAGTAATATTGCGGCCGAGGCCCGCGCGAAGATTGGTTATGAGCGGCTTATCAATTTCTGCGATGATGCCGGGACAAAGGACGCGCTTCAGTTTCTCATGACACGCGAAATTACTCACATGAAAGCTTTCGCGGCGGCGTTGGAAAGCATGAAGAAGCCCGCGTTTTCCATCGGAAAGCTCGCTCCAACACCAGAACTGGTCAATCAATACTTTAACGATTCAACGGGTTCTGGCGACAAAGGCGAGATTGATACCCGCGGACCTTGGAATGAAGGTGCCGATTGGGAATTCGTAGAATCGCCGGCGCTTTCTGCAACGGGCGGGGATGCTGGTGGGCTAATAAAGACGGAAAGCTCTCCACTTATTGCAGATGAGGGGGTAACTGAACTACTCCTCGAAGAGCTAAGAGATATCCTTCATGCAGAAAAGCAGCTTACGAAAGCACTCCCGAGAATGGCCAAAGCCGCAAGACACGCACGGCTTCAGGAATGCTTTGAAGAACACCTCGTCGAAACCGAAGCCCAGATCGAACGTCTGAACGAGTGCTTCTCGCTGCTGGGGCAGGCGGCTCGCGCGAAGCCCTGTAAAGGGATGATGGGCCTGGTTGAAGAAGGACAAGAGGTCATTAAGGACGGAGCGGAAAAAGGCGATGCCCTGGCGGATCTTGCCTTGATCGGCTCTGCTCAGCGAGTCGAACACTACGAGATTGCTGGCTACACCACTGCAAGGAACCTTGCGCAGCAGTTGCGTCATAGTGCGGTTGTCGCTCTCCTCGCAAAATCGCTCGCGGAGGAGGAGAACGCGGATCAGTTGCTCAATCAGATCAGCCGAACGCTGATGTCCGTAGCGAAAATGCCAGATGCAATCGAGCCTCGGCTCGAAGAATAGCCTATCGAGGCAAGATCATTGGCCTAAAATGATGCCAACGCCCCTGCCACCGAAAGCGGCGGGGACGTTGGCCCGCTTCCGAATACCTATGCCTATGAATCCGAGCCGATGGTGAAGGCGACGGGCTTCCGTCGCGGGTATAATCCAGCAATACTACTGCAAGATGTTTGACTGCCGAGCGATCATAACGCGGGTCCAATCTTTCATCGATTCTGGTACATGCCTAGAAAACTAAAAACCTACCAGACGTCGATGGGCTTTTTTAGATCTGGCGATAGCAGCGCCGTCGATGAAAGCAGCTTTGGAAGCCTGGGGATCCAAAAACAACCTATTTCACCAGGGCTTTGCGCACGAGGTGGACGATATCGACGTCGTCTCAGCAACAATGGCAAGGTCCGGCGTAGTTTTGAAACGGCCAGTTGGATCTAACGCACCCTTCCGGGAACATGCAGGCCTTCCTGCGTCGCTTGCGAGCAAAAAACACCGCACGCGAAAGACTTCTGAAGCGTCACCGAAGCCGCGACGCGCTTTAGATGACAGGGCGGTCCAGGAGGCCGCCAAGGAATACGAACGAGAAGAAAGGAAGCGCGATCGGGAACGGGCGAAACTCGAAGCTGAACGTAAGCGCCGCAAGCGGGCCATTGCCAAAGTCGAAGCCCAACGAGAAAGAGCCAAACGAGAGCATCAGGAGCTGGTTCGTAAGCTGGAGACCGTGCGCGCCTCCGTCGATCGCCGCTTAGAAGCCGAGGAGCTTCGCTGGAAGAAGCAGATGGAGAAGTTTCAACACGAATTGAAACGCGCGCGGAAGTGAATGCTGAGCTCGCTAAGCCGCCTTTCGTTTCCGTGCTCCGGACCGCTTCCGTTTTGCGAGCGTTGCGGCACTCTTATTGCCCTTCAGACTCCGTTTAAGGGCCTCCATTAAGTCGATCACGTTGCCACGATCTTCCTTTTCTTCAGGCACCTCGATTGTCTTCCCAGCCGCCTTACGCTTTACCAAGGCCTTTAAGGCCGCCTCGTATTTATCCTTGAACTTGTCCGGATTAAATTTTGAGGCTTTTGTATCAAGGATGTGAGACGCCAGTTTGACCATGTCTTTAGAGACCCGCGGACTAGGGATGTCGTCGAAATAATCTTCCTCGTCTCGCAGTTCATACGGATAGCGCAGGGTTGTGCCTAATAGACCTTTTCCTAGAGGCTTTAGCGCAATGATGTGCTCTCGATTGGACAGAACGACCCGCGCCAGTGCAACTTTTTCTTTTTGCTTCATCGCATCACGGATCACAACAAACGCATCCGCGCCTTCTTTTCCGTTTGGGACGATGTAATACGGTTTGTCTAAATAGCGCTCATCGATATCTTCGGCAGGCACGAATTCGTCAATCTCTATGGTGTGAGTGCTCTCAAGCTTAATCGCGTCGAGCTCATCATCGTCTATCTCGACGTAGCGGCCCTTCGAAAGTTCGTACCCCTTTCCCTTGTGTTCTTTGTCGACCACCCGCCCCGTGCGCTCATCGACCATCTGCTGTCTAAGCCGATGGCCTGTCTTGGTGTTGATTTGGTGAAAGTGGGTTTTTTCGGATTGCGTTGAGGCAGGATATAGAGCGATTGGACAAGTTACGAGCGAGAGCTTCAAGGAGCCCTTCCAATAAGCACGCGGCGCCATGCGAAATCTCCGAGATGACGCATGGAAACGAGTTTAGTCGTCCCGCGTTCCATATTCAGGATTCATGCTTCAGCCCTCGCTTCTGAAGTACGGATCTAGGGCGTCTTGGGCTTCTCATCGATCAGGGGCTGAACGCGATGGCACTAGGAACCCGCTCGGCATTGGGCTCCGGCAGGCGCCCTGTTGGTGTGGCAATTTCGCCAGCGGGGTTGTTCTCGGTCCGTTCGTGCGCTTAAATCAGGACGATGCCGTCGCCCCTCGACGAGAACGTGACTGGTATACGCCTCGGCTTCGTGGCTGAGCACGGCTCGACCTGGGGTCCGTGAAGCCATGAGCATTCTGTCGTTCTTCCGCCGGACCAAATCCCGCTATGCGGATGATGAGGCCGTGGACGGGTTAGAGCGCGCGTCCGAGGAGAAGCGAATTCTTTCGGGGAACGAGCGCACCAGCGAACTTGCGAGCCTGATCGCGAAGGACTGTCCAACGCCGGCAGGGCTCAAGCGGATTGGGAAACTGCTTGGGGTCCTTAATGGGATCGAAGTCGCGGGAATATCTATTCGGCAGTTCTATACGCGCGGCGGCGGAGCGCGCAGCAGAAGCGCGCCTGAAGGCTGATCGGCTCGCCTGCGAGGCCTGGACACTTCGAATGTTGGGCTACCACGGGCCGGCACAGCCCTCCCCCACGCTAGGTGACGCCCTGAATGCCGGCTACCGCTACCTCGAGGTGAAGTGCCTCGGCTGCGAAACACACAATACCGTCGACCTGGCAATCGTCCGTCGGCCGAAGACAGCTCCCATCCACGAACTGGAGCGGTGGATGAAGTGCCAGGATTGCTCGAAGGTTCGAGGTTACCCATATAAGCGAAGCCATCTTGTGGCACTCCGTCCCACCAAAATTTCAGCCAATGCCCCGCCGTCACATGGCTATCCCGGAGAACGCTGATGTGCGGCCGCGCTCGACTTGCTGACGACTGGTCGGAAATCAAAATCCGTCTCAAGTTCGATCCCGACGCCCCGGCGCCGAACTACGAGTACAATCATAATCTCGCACCGACGGAGCGCATGATGACCGCGATCCGATCGGAAGACGGGAAGCGAACGCCCCGGATGATGAAATGGGGCCTGATCCCGCACTGGGCGAAGGATACGAAGCTTCAGTACTCGACGATCAATGCCCGCTCGGAAGAGTTCACGACGAAACCAGCGTTCAAGGACGCATGGAAGCGCGGGCAGCGCTGCCTGTGCGTGATGACCAACTTCTACGAATGGAAGAAGCTCGACGAGAAGGGCAAGGAGAAGCAGCCCTACGCCATCTTCATGGCCGGCCGAAAGCCGATGGTCATGGCCGGTCTCTGGTCGACCTGGCGCGATCCGCTGAACGGCGAAGAGGTGCTGAGTTGCACGATCCTCACCTGCGGGCCGAATAATGCCATGGCCGAGATCCATAATCGCATGCCCTGCATCCTGGGCGAAAGCGATTGGGCGAAGTGGCTAGGCGAAGAATCGGCGACTAACGACGAACTGCTGGCGTTGCTAAAGCCCTGCCCCGACGAATGGCTCGAGATATTCCCGGTCGATAAGAAGGTGGGAAATGTCAGGAATAAGGGGCCTGAACTGATCCTGCCGATTGATCCACTCTGCCCCCCGCCAGGCGGGAAAGCAATTGGTCTCGCGGTCACCGATAAAAGCCACGGCCCGGGCGGTGATGGGCAGAGTGCGCAATGAGACCCGATAGCAAGTTGAAAGATTTTAGTCCTCTATTGGAACCAAGTTCCCTCCTTGTGAATCTTCTCCAGACAAAAATCGCCTCGTCAACAAAAAGGCTTCGATAGGGTTTAGGGAACGCAATTTTGGACCAACCAATCTCGTCCGCAGAACGTGCGTTCCGAGACCGTGAACGCCAGCTTGCAGAGGTTCAACGCATCGCTCGCGTGGGCGGCGTAGTTGTAGACCTGCGGGAGGGATTTCAGAATTTCCGTTCACCTGAGTATTTGTCAATTCATGGGCTTCCGCCCGAAGCGGCAAACGAAACTCATGAGGATTGGGTTCGCAGAATCCACCCCGAAGACCGAGCGCGGACTGAACAGCATTTCCTGGAGTGTGTCCGCGGTACCGCCCTACGGTACTCCGCTGAGTATCGAATTATCCGCCCTAACGATGGGGCGGTGAGATGGATCGCAGCGGAGGCGCGGATCGATCGCCAAGATGATGGGCGACCAATTCGGTTAATCGGCGCCCACATCGATATTACCGAACGCGTCTTGGCCAAGGGAATGCTCCGCGAGAGCGAGGAGCGATTTCGACTGATTGCTGATAGCGCACCCGTTCCGATGTGGGTCACGCAGATGGATCGGACACGCGCATTCGCAAACCGGGCATACTTGGAATTTCTTGGGCTTCCCTATGAGGAAGCACTAAAATTTGACTGGCGAAAGATCATCCATCCCGATGACGTATCTCGCATCATTCGGGAGAGCCTAAGCGGCGAAGCATTCCTTAAACCGTTTATCTTGGAGGGACGTTACCGGCGCGCGGATGGCGAATGGCGCTGGATGCGGTCGGAATCGCAGCCTCGGTGGGATCCTGCTGGACAGCACATCGGCTTTATCGGTGTCGCGCACGACATCACAGCAGCAAAGCAAGCCGAGATCGACCTTCGGGGGCACAATGAGACGCTCGAAGGCAAGATAAGGGAAAGAACAGATCAGCTTCGCTCGAGCGAGGCTCAACTCCGAGCAATCCTGGAGACAAGTAATCAGTATCAAGTGTTACTCGACCTCGAGGGACGGCTTATCTACGTCAACGCCATCGCGTTGGCAGACGTCAAAGCCAAAATGGATGACTTGATTGGCACGTTCTACTGGGATGGGCCCTGGTTTGTTCGTTATCCGGCGATTGCCGAAAGCATCCGTGCTGCCTTTGGGAAAGCCCTAACCGGCCAGACGGAGAAATTTGAGCTCGCTCTGAACCTGCCTGCCGGAACCCGTCATTTCGATTTCGCGATGCGGCCGGTGCGAGATGAAAATGGGGGCATTAACGGCGTTTTATCCGAAGCTGTCGACACGACGGAGAGACGGCAGAACGAAGACGCGTTGCGCCAGGCTCAGAAAATGGAAGCCGTCGGGCAGCTTACAGGCGGTGTCGCGCACGATTTCAACAACCTTCTAACGATAATTCGCTCAGCGGTCGATTTTCTCCGTCGGCGAGATTTGCCAATCGAACGGCGCAATCGATATATCAATGCCATCGCCGATACGGTCGAGCGGGCATCAAAGCTTACATCGCAGCTGCTGGCGTTCGCTCGACGACAACCGTTGGCGCCTCAGATATTCAACGTCGCCAACCAAATAGAGAGCGTCACCAATCTCATCCGCCCTCTTGTAGGCAGTCGTATCCGCGTCGGCCTGGATTTGGGGCATGAGGATATGTTCGCGGTCGCCGACGTTGTGCAATTCGAGACTGCGCTGGTCAATCTCGCGGTAAACGCGCGCGACGCGATGGACGGTGAAGGCGAGATAGTAATCTCTGTCTCTGCCACCAACGAAATTCCTGCGTTGCGCAACCTTCCGGGAAAAGATGGGCAGTATGTGGCGATCTCTGTCAATGATCACGGCTCCGGAATCGCCACCCAAGACCTTGATGCAGTCTTCGAGCCGTTTTTTACAACGAAGGAAATTGGAAAGGGCACCGGTCTCGGACTTAGTCAAGCGATTGGTTTTGCGCGGCAGTCTGGCGGAGAAATAAGGGTCATAAGCACGCTAGGCGAAGGATCAACGTTCACGATCTATCTTCCTAGAGCGCAGCCGCTCGCGGCGGAAACCGGCGGCATAAGGGTGGCGCAGGACGCGCTACAGAGCGGTCGCGGTCAGCGAATTCTCTTGGTCGAGGACAATCACGAAGTCGGGGAATTCACGAGTGAGTTGCTTCGAGATTTAGGTTACGCGGTGAAATGGGCAAAATCGGCGAACGATGCACTATCGTTGGTCAACGAGGACGAATTCGCGTTTGATCTCATATTTTCGGACGTGATGATGCCTGGCATGAATGGCGTCGAGCTCGCTCACTGGATTAGCGATAAATACCCCGGATTGCCAATCTTGCTTACCACCGGCTACTCGACCGCGTTGGCAGATCGTAGCACGAGCGGTGTTGAACTTATTCGGAAGCCCTATTCAGTCGAGACTCTTGCACGGGCCTTGCGAAAGGCTATTTCGGTGGGTGGCAAGCCGGCATGACTGACTGCTCCAGCAAGGAACATCTGAATCATCGGCGCGTTCTCTCTTTATGCCGGCGAGGAAAGAAACACTCGAACAGTGGGCGACGCGAATCCTTCTCCATGCCCACGCCATTGCGCCCTGCCCCGAACATGGATACATGCGGCTACGATTCAGCCATCAGGGTCTTGACTATGCCCACGCGCTCGCCGAACACGAGCGATATCCGGGAATGTCCAAGGCAAAATGCATCGAGGCTGTTGATCAATTTTTAGATAGCCTCTCGGATGAATGTCCGGCCTGTTAGCGTAGCGGATATGGGCCATGATGCGCTTGTTGCAGTAATCGTTCAAATCCGTCCCATGAGCATCAGTATCAGGAGGATGACGATCACAAGGCCGAGTCCACCTCCGCCATAGTATCCGGTACCATAAAACGGACCTCCGCCGATTCCACTAAATCCGCCGAGCAAGGCGATGATGAGAATGATCAGAATGATTGTGCCTACGCTCATTGCCGCGCTCCTAACGGTTCATGAACAAGGCAAGAAGGATGATAATCGGGAGCGGAATACCAATCAGCCAAAGCAATACACCTTTACCAAAACCCATGTCAGCCTCCTGTTTTGTAAAAGACTAACAGCCAAGGCAAATTGAAGTTCCGATATCGGAACGGGAATCTCGTGGCAGCGTTTTCCTTGCACGACCGTCGTGGTTTGAAGGGAAGCGAAATGAACCGGGTCAGCCGCGGGAGTGAGCTAAGCCGCTCTCAAATCGCGATCGACGACAAAGAGAGCCTGCGTCTTTGGATGAAACATCTCGACGTGACGGAAGAGGAACTTCGAAATGTTATCGAGCGCGTCGGGAATTCGGTAGGCGCAATACGAAAAGAGCTAGATGCGAGGAAACGGTCTACGGCCGGCTGTGAACAGCCGCCTCCGGAGGAAGACCTTGGTGGCGGCGACATCGTCTCCCTTGAGTCACAACCCTCTACTGAGGACGATCAGCCTCTATAGGAACTAACCCCGCCTACCGATCGCTACTCCGAGCATGAATGCGACCAAAAGCGTTCCAAGAGGCGCCTCTCGCGCAATATTGCTCAGGACACTTAGCGGCATTCCGGGCTTCTTTGCGCCGTCAACGAGGGTTCTCAGAGATTCGATCGCGGCGGATAGCTTCTTCGTTCCGAAAGGATCTGCCTCCCTCACCGGGTCTAGTCCTTCGTAGATGTACGGTGGTTGTGTGCTGTCGTCAGACATAAGCGGCATCCTTTTAAGCGGGTGAGGCCATGCGGTTACTGCCGGACGGCCTCATTTTGAATTAACCAGGCCACGCTATCCCGTAATAATCGTTGACTGACCGGGTGCGCGCGGAGTCTGCCCAATCCCAGGAATTATCGTTTCGGTACTTGGGCGCGTCCTTGAGCTTTTCGACGGTTAGACCTGTTCGATATCCGCCCAGGTTCGTATCGTACTTCAGAGACTGCCAAGGGATCGGGTAGTGATCGTCACCGATCCCGAGAAAGCCACCAAAACTGAGCACGGCGTAAGAAACGCTCCCGCTCTTCTTGTCGATCATCACGCGCTCAATTGCACCGATCTTCTCGTCGTCGGCGCCGTAGACCGCGGTTCCTTCGACCTTGTCGCTGCCAATGAGTGCAGCTGTTTCACGCTCCGCCATTACAAACCTCCTTCGTCGCGAGAACGCTGCCCCGTCTCGCAGGGCAGCCAACAACTTCGATCAGTTCGAGCCACCCATTTTGCTGGCGCCGGGTTGCGCGGTGTTAGGTGACGTCTGCGACGTTCCACCTGAATTCAGGGAGCCGGGCACAGTGGCGCGGTCTTGGGGTGACGCTCCCGTCGTTGTGCCGCTCGTACTTCCAGCACCCTTCTTCATGGTGTCAGCAGCACCCGCCTTTGGAACTGGCGCACCGCCCTGCCCCTGATTGGCCTGAGCGAGCGCTCCCGTGGCGGACAGAACGACCAGGCACACACCGACGGAAATCGATTTCTTCATTAGCTCTCTCCATTTGCTTCACGCCTGCACAACAGAGATGGAGCGCAGATGTTCCGAACGCACCAAAGTTGGCCCGGCCAAAACGGACAACGCAGAAAACGAGGTCTTCCAGTCGCGATAGAGGAAGTCGGCATCAGCCGAAGGAACATCCAATCAAGACCCGGGTTTGCCTTGGATACGTGGAGAAAGACCGATGACCAAATCCGCAGGCAAAACCAACAAATCAGAATCTTACGCTGCTGATGCTTCGCACGCAGCAGGAGTGGAGCGCGAGATCCAGGCGAGGATCGACGCCACGGACGAGCGGGCCAAAAAACCTGATGATACCGCCCCCCAGACGGGCGTACGGAGATACCCGGTTCCACCACTTCCAAAGCAGCACCAAACAAAGCCCGGATCGGAAGCGGATCTCGATCCACTGCCCATGTACGATGCGCCTTACTACATCGGCTCGGAGAAGCTTAAGAAAAAGGTAGCTATCATCACGGGAGGTGACTCCGGGATTGGCCGCAGCGTCGCAGTACTGTTCGCGCGTGAAGGGGCTGATGTCGCCATCCTTTATCTCGACGAGCACGCCGATGCCAAAATAACGAAGGCCGCTGTCGAGAAAGAAGGCCGCAAGTGTATGACCATACCAGGCGACGTCGCCAGCTCAGCATTCTGCCGGGATGCTGTTGCGCAAGTCATCAAGGCCTTTGGCAAGATCGACATCCTGGTCAACAACGCAGCCTTTCAGGAGCACGTAAACGCCTTCGAGGATTTGACCGAGCGGCACTTCGACCGCACCATCAAGACCAACCTTTACGGTTACTTCCACATGGCTAAAGCCGTGGTACCACACCTCAAGGAAGGTGCCGCTATTATCAACACCGGCTCCGTGACAGGCTTACTGGGCAATAAGGACCTTCTCGACTATTCCATGACCAAAGGTGGGATTCACGCCTTTACGCGTTCTCTTGCCACTCATCTATTGCCGCGCGGCATCCGCGTTAATGCCGTAGCGCCCGGCCCCGTTTGGACACCGCTGAATCCCGCAGACAAGAATGCCGAGCGCGTATCAAAATTTGGCAGCGATACACCCATGAAGAGACCTGCGCAGCCCGAAGAGATCGCTCCCGCTTACGTCTTCCTAGCCTCGCCAGCGTGCTCAAGCTACATAACAGGCGAGATTCTTCCTATTATCGGGGGCTATAGCGGAGGCTGAGGAACTATTCGCGAGCAATTTATGAAAGACGGAGTTGCAGAAAACGACATATTACGACCAAGCGACCGTTTCCGATTTTCAGAACTCGGAAAGTCTCGCAGCCCAAAACTTAGAGACAAGCGTGGCACCGTGATTTCCGTGAGCAGATCGGGGAAGGTGACCGTTCTTCTCGACGGCAATAAGCATCCGACCACTTATCACAAAAGCTATCTGGAACCTCTTACTGAAGGAAAGTGATCGAGGACGGAGATGGGGAAGCCACGCCAATGAGGTGCGGCTCCCCCTTCCTGTCAGGTCGCAGTCGCCTTCGAATTAATGCCCTTACGCAACGCGACGGTATTCAGCTTCGTGTTTGCCGCACTCTCTTCGTTCAGATTCGTTGTCAGAGATTTCCTCGTGTCCAAATGACTCAGATCCCACGTCACAGCCGAACGACTATGCGCCGGCGAGATCGCGGAGCTTGAAAGCAAGCACGGCCCCAACAAGCAAAGACCCAACACCGTTTGCGGCGACAATGATCAAGTCAGTTTTCAATAGACCGTAGACCACCCAGAGCAGCAGCCCCGCGAGCAACGCTACGAGCATCTTCAGCGAAATGTCGCCAGTTCCGCCTCGGGGAAACGCCTTGATCACCTGCGGAACGTAAGAGAGGGACGTTAAAGTCGCTGCGCCTAGGCCAAGGATTGTCATCCAGGATTCAGATGCCATCACACTTCCTGACAACCGTTCTCGTCCATCAAGCCGTCGCTCCGCCTTTAGTTCCCGAACGATGAGTCCGGAAAACCACGATGAACCGCGACTTGGAGCCGGCGGGAATTTATGAATCTCATTGTGGGGAACATTCCTCCGAAGGTTGGCATTAAGTGCCACTGAGGATTGGCCATGCAATGTCACAGTCGCGCTGAAGTTCTGCGAATTGACGAGGTCGGGCGAGCCTATGATATCGCTTGGTACTTCTTGGAGAAAACGGGCGAGATCAAGTACCCCGCCACCGCTCATGAAGCGATACTTTCGAGCATCGTAACTAATTTCCAGCAAGGCCAAAGAAACAAGCTGATCCTGGCGAACAAAGCCATCACCGCTTATCAAAGCACAGGATAAATAGCACTCAACTAACAATCTCTCTGTGTCTGTTCTCAGAGGAAAGGGATTTCCAAAATGCCTGACGACAAGGGCCAAGGTATCGTTCGGACAGACAGAGGCGAAGAACAGCCGGCCGACAAGGAGCGAGCGCAGAAGAGTAGCAAAACCGAGTCGGGGAAAGAGCACCGCATCATCAAGGAGCGGCCCAAGCCTGCTAAGATGAGACCTTGATCTGATTGAATCGATCTCGTTGCTCCCGCATCCCAAGGTAAGTACGCGCGTCCAGACGAAGGGCTCCGACAACCGAATCCGAAATAAGCAGAGGATCGGGCTCTCCTAACGAAGGACGCGGCTCCACGGCCAATTCTTTGAAGCACCGCCGCATGCCCGTTCCATAGGCCGCCAGGGTTCCAATGAAAATTGCGACATTCAACGTCAACAACATCAACAAACGACTTCCCAATCTCATTAAATGGCCCAAACGCTCCAAGCCCGACGTCGCATGCCTTCAAGAGTTGAAAAGCGAAACCGAGCATTTTCCGGAAGCCGCACTACAAAAAGCCGGCTATTCGGCCGTTTAGGTCGGACAACGTACTTGGAATGGAGTAGCGATCCTTTCGAGAGGCTCCAAGCCAATTGTCACTGCACGGCAGTTGCCGGGCGATCCATCGGATACGCAGGCACGCTACATTGAGGCGGCGGTGAATGGACTGATTGTCGGCTGTATTTATGCTCCCAACGGCAATCCTCAACCCGGCCCCAAGTTCGACTACAAGATGAAGTGGCTTTCTCGATTTGCGCGTCACGCAGCCAAGTTACGTCGGCAAGATCATCCAACCATCATCGCCGGCGACTACAACGTGGCCCCTACAGATCTCGATATTTATCCCACCAAGTCTTGGGTGAAGGATGCGTTGGTTCAGCCCGAGCCCCGTAAGGCATTTAAGAAACTGGTGGAGAGCGGTTGGACGGACACCATAAGAGAACTTTATGGAGACGAACGAGTCTATACATTCTGGACGTATTGGCGAAACCGCTATGAGCGGAACGATGGATTACGTTTAGATCACCTGCTTGTCAGTAAAGCCCTGAAGTCAAAGCTGGTTGCCGGGGGTGTAGATGCCGATTCCCGCGGGGAGGACGGTGCGAGTGATCACGCGCCTGCTTGGGTTGAGTTGAAATGACGCGAAGGAAAAATCGGCATATCGTCGCGATGCGCTAAACCAACTAGAAATTTGTCGTTTGCTTTAGTTGCTCTTCGGCCTTCTTGGCGGCTCTGAAATCGTCGATGAAGGCTATGTTGGTAAACGCGCCTTGCTTCGCGAGCAGGTGATAAACGCTCCCGATGTGCCGCAACTGCCTCTTCGCAGGGCCGGCCTGCAAGGCTCGGGCCTTCAAAACTTTCTAGCGTGCGCCATCAGGTAATCGGTTGAGTCTGACATCAAGACCTAACCATCATTACGTCTGCATGTTCCCTACCAGTCTTCCTACTCGCCAGTTGCGAGAATTCTGTCCCCTCACAACGAACGGGAACACAAGCGCGGCATGTTCGTTCCTTCGTTCTATATCGAGGAGAGAAAACATGGCGAAAAGGGCAAAGAAGAAGAAAGCCAGGAAGTACTCGAAGAAGACTCAGTCGTCCGTGGCCAGTGAGATGCGGCGCTACAAAAAAGGCAAAGCGAAGACCGGTAAAAAGGGTCGGGGCGGAAAGGTAAAGAGTCGCAAGCAAGCGATCGCGATTGGGCTCAGCAAGGCACGGAAGAAGGGCCGAAAAGTACCGAAAAGGAAAAGCTGACTGCTGGATTTGAGATGAACGGTTTGGCGGCCTTCGGTTTGGCTTTAACGAGGTTTTTGAGCACCTGATTCACTTCCGCCGATTTGATCGGGTCTGGCCGACCACACTTTATGCATTGGTAGGTGCGCGGCACGTCGCCGCTCGCCGCCGTCGTGCATCACCGCATTCTGGATCACCTTGCTCATTCGTAGGACAATACACTACTACAAAAATTGGAGCATGCTGAGGTCGCATAGCGGATCCCTTGTCTGTCTCACTTCTTTTCAGCCCTGACGTGAATCTCCCAAAGCGGATTTTGGAACTCGTCCGTCACTTCCATGTGCCAGTCGTGGCCAGGTTTCAATTCGCCGTCGATGTCCCTGATGACACGCGTCGCTTCCGCCCAAGCCGCATGCTTATCCGGCAACTCCTCGCCGACGGGGTCGACATGAGTGCGTTCATGGAAGATGTTGAAAAAATACCGAGGCAATTCCTCCTCCTCTCGGAGGAGACAAATCCGTTTTTAGGAGAAAGTTCAGCCCAAGCGGCGAAAGCGATTGGGCAAAGTGGCTGGGCTAGCCCGCGAGCAACGACAAACTGCTGGCGCTGCTGGCCCCCTGCCCGGACGAATGGCTTGAGATATTCCCGGTCGACAAGAAGGTGGGAAATGTCAGGAATAAGGGGCCTGAGCTCGCGCTACCGATTAACATTCAGCCTCCTTCAGAGGAGGATTACGGCGGCGGCGACTTTGTGTCGCTGGAAGAAGAGCCTTCAACGGATGACGACCAACCGCTTTAGAGTATGAATTTAATAGTTTCTCGGCGGCCGTTTATGTCAGCTTTCGAGGGATTAGTATTTTTAATGATTCGATATGCGGTGCGTTAAAGAAATGGCGAAGTCATCAAAGCTCGTAGCGGTGAAGTGCGGACGGGTGCTTCTTGTAAGGCGAAGGCGCGACCGTTTGTGGATGTTCCCCGGGGGACGCAAACGAGCGAGAGAAAGCGATAAGGATTGCCTGCGCAGGGAGATCAAGGAAGAACTCCCCGAAATTAAGCTAGGGCGGCTCAAGCTCTGGAAAGAGGTCAAAACCAGAAACCGCGCTTCGGGCAGGAAGATGAGCGACTCGATCTTCATTGCTGAGAAGACGACCGGAAGTTTGGCGATTGGCGACAAGCACGAAATCGATCGAGCGATTTGGCGCAAGCCACGCGGCATTCGTCTTACGCCGACGTCGCGCTACATTAGGGATAGACTCTTTCCCAAGTCGAATTAGGTCCGCGTAGTTTGGCGGACTGTTTGTAAGCACCGTTCTAACACCTCGATGGGCCCTTACCTTCTGACGACCCGAGAGTTGCGAAAACGATGCCCTAAAGTCCTCTGAGCGCTTTACAGCAGGGGCCGTTTTCTGCGTGACGGCCGCCCCGGAATCAAAGCCGCGACGGCGCATCAGCGGCTTAATCCGGCCGGTGCCACTTTTGATTGCTTATTCGCCTTGCGGTATAGCGCATCGGATCTTGCAGTGAAGTCCTGTTTCCAGAAAGTGAAGGTCTACCTTTCCGTCGAACCCTGCAAGAACGGAATGAATCAGCTTAGACCCAAAACCATCGTTTGTAGGGGTCTTCACAAGGGGGCCGTCTGTCTCGTCCCACGTTATGTGCAGGACATTGCGATCTGTGATCCACGATACGTTTAGTACGCCCTTACCGAGGGCGAATGCGCCGTACTTGGCAGCATTGGTAGCAAGCTCATGAAACAGGAGAGCCATTGCAACGGCCAGCTTGGGGGGTAGCGCCACCGCGTTGCCGGACAGGGTGTACCGAACATGGCCATAAGGTTCTAGCTCAGCAATCAGGATTTCCTTTAAATCACAGCTGAGGTTATCTGCCTTCGCTATCAGATCGTCGGTAAGTGACAATGCGCGAATGCGGCCATCCAAGGTCGCCCAAGCATCGGGATACTGGCGAAGAGTATGTCGAGCAACAGCATGGATCGTCGCCAATTTGTTTTTTAGTCGGTGCTGCAACTCTTCAACGACCAGCTTGCGATATTTTTCCTCGGCGATAAGGCGTGCGGAGATCTCATGGTTTTGCTTCGCCATCGAGCGGTAATGCTCGATGCCCCAGATCACAATGCTGCTGATGGTAGTATAAATTGCTAAGAGGGGTAGCGTGGCGGCGTGCGATGAAGGGCCGAAGTCTAGAACGAACCCGAGTACGGCTCCTATGAAAGCAGTTATTGCACCAGGTCGAACGCCAGCAAACATTGTGACCAGGATGGTCGCTGGAACGTAGGGGGAAAAAGGTAGGTCGGGCCGGAGTTGTGAAATTCCTGCACGAATACCGGTGCAGACGAGGAGGCAAAGAGCGCCAAATAAAATGACCAAATGCAGCGGAGCCGTCCCACCGCGCCATGCTGATCGAAAATCTCGGAAAGACGTCATCATGGGGAGCGCTACATGCGGTCTCGCGCGGCCAGGATGCGCTTGATGTACAAGCCGATGGTCATATGGCTTCGAAAGCTCCGGGCCATCTTCACGCAAATCACCTGCCTTTTAGAGGCGGTTGCCACGGGGCCCGCAAGGATGTTCGCATGCCAAGGTAATTCTGCCGAATCCAAGTAGCCAGACAAAATCGCGGTGGCATTCGCGGCTTCCACAACTGTCAGTCCGGACGAGCGCAGCAAAGAGGCCCGCGCCGGGGCAAACCAGCGCGGGGAGATGGGGGATATTCGTCCTACAGAACGATTTTAAAACCCTGGATTGGCAAAGACGTTCCAGCGCACATTTGGAATTGAAGGGTCAGGACAGAACATAAAGCGAACCGGAATAAGCCGGAACTTGGCAGGACGACAGGACTTGAGTCACAATTCAGTTGAGTTGCGTAACCGGAGAAGTGCGTATGGCCCCCCGCGCCAATTGGAAGGGTTTCCTTCGTCTGTCTTTGGTGACCTGTCCCGTCGCTTTGTATCCCGCGACTTCCGATGCGGAGAAGGTCAGCTTCAACCAGATCAATAAGAACACCGGCCATCGCATCAAGTACAAGAAGGTGGATGCGGAAACCGGTGACGAAGTTGAAAACGACGACATTATCAAGGGCTATCCCGTCGATAAAGACACTTACATTGAAGTGAGCAAGGACGAACTAGAAAGTATCGCGCTTGAGTCCACTCGCACGATTGAAATTGATGAATTCGTTCCAAAATCTGAAATTGATACGCGCTATCTGATCCGACCGTACTACTTGGTGCCGGACGGCAAGGTTGGGCACGACGCCTACGCGGTGATCCGCGAAACAATCCGCGACATGGGCAAGGTTGCACTGGGCCGCGTCGTTCTAACGAGTCGGGAGCACATCATAGCGCTTGAGCCGATGGGCAAAGGGCTCATGGGAAATCTCTTGCGCTATCCTTACGAGGTCCGCGATGAGAAGGAATATTTCGACGGTATTCAGGACGTGAAGGTCACTAAGGAAATGCTCGACTTGGCCCGCCACATCGTGAATCAAAAATCCGGTGAATTCGAGCCCAAGAAATTTGAGGATCACTACGAGTCAGCGCTGATCGAACTCATCAATAAGAAACGTGGCGGTAAGACGATCAGTGCGCCGACACAGTCTCGCACGTCAGGCAACGTCATCGATCTCATGGACGCGTTGCGCAAGAGCCTGAAGGGTGAACCCAAGGCGACGCCTGCCGCAAAGCCGAAGAAAGGCAAGAAACGCGTCGCCGGTCAAAAGGAAATGCTTTTGCCGATCAGCGGGAAGAGCGATCCGGCCGCCGCAACTGAACGGAAGAAAACCCAGAAGCTGGCTAGATCTAGCGCCCGGTCTCGAAAGGCCGGTTAACCGATGAAGTCACCGCGAGACCTTGCTGATCGCATGCGCCGCAAGCGAGACGACAGCTTTCTCGCGAAACATTCCCCTCCCGAGGGGGAAGCGAGGGCAAGGCATAGGAATTCGTGAATAAGTACCCAAAACAGACCTACATGAGCGAAGTCGAGAAAGCTGGCGTGAGCGATAAGACACTCAAGCCTGGTGATCGCTGTCGGTTCACCGAAGTTGGCAAATCTCGAAGCCCAAAGCTTCGGGACAAGATTGGCACGGTGATTTCGCCCACGACCAAATCAGGAAAAATCATTGTCCTATTGGACGGAAATAAACACCCGACCACATACCATCGCAGCTATCTGGAACGTTTGAGCTGAGCCGTCTTCCTCCTTCTCTCGGAGGAGACAAATCTGTTTTTAGGAGAAAGTTCAGCCCGCGCGGGCGAAAGCGATTGGGCGAAGTGGCTGGGCGAAGAATCGGCGAGTAAAGATGAACTGCTGGCGTTGCTAAAGCCCTGCCCCGACGAATGGCTCGAGATATTCCCGGTCGATAAGAAGGTAGGGAACGTCAAACTAAAGGCCCGGAGCTGATCTTGCCGGCGATGAGCTAATGGTCGTGAGCAAATGGCCGCCCGGACGCGGCCTTATTTTACGATTTCGGTTTTTTCAGCGCCGCACTCCGGGCACCGATAGTCGATCCGGTCCTTGGAGAATAAAAAACCCAGATGAATGGTCTTGATGACCATTGCGTGCGGAGGCTTGCAATTGGGACAAGTTACAAGCGCGTCGAAGGCCCGGACGAGCGGTCCGAGGTGTTGGGGAATCGATCCGTCGTCGGAAGGCATGCGGCTAACCGCAATACAGGGCGGGAGCGCAATACTCTCAGTCACCGGCAACCACCCAAGGCGGGCGATGATGGTCCATTTTGCGCCGTGCTGGGGAGAATGCGAGTCCTTTAATTAACGGCGACCGGGCCGTGATTAATCCTTTTGGCTGCCCCTCCCACCTACTTCTTTTCAGCTTTGACGTGAATTTCCCATAGCGGATTTTGAAACTCGTCGGTCACTTCCATGCGCCAGTCGTGGCCAGGCCTCAATCCGCCGTCGATGTCCCTGATGATCGTGCCGGCCGCCCGCGTCGCTTCTGCCCAAGCCGCATGCTTATCCGGCAACTCCTCGCCGACGGGGTCGATATGAGTACGATCATGGAAGATGTTGAAAAAATACCGAGGCAACCTTCCTCCTCCTCTCGGAGGAGACAATTCCGTTTTCAGGAGAAAGTTCGGCCCCGCGGGCGAAAGCCGCACATGATACACCCTATCGCGGTGCTTTCGGACGTGTTGCAAAATCTAGAATGATCCGATCGAGCTCCGCCCTCCCGTAAGCGTGGGCTTCATGTTGCGAGGCATAGGACTCGTGAGATGCCGTTATGAGGCGCTTACCGACGTAGATTTCCCACTTCCAAGGTTTGGGCGGGAGGGACCGCTGCCGGACTTTAATGCGCATTAACCCGGGCCTGGAGTATCGTCTTTTTTAAGGGGGCGGAGGCCGGAAGAATCAACCCAATCCTCCATGTGGGCCATCGCTTCAGCGTGTCGCGCCTTTTTCAGGACAGCGTCGCGGAGTGGTCCGTGGGGGAGGAGGTTTGCCTCGTCGCGCAGAGTTTGAGCCTCCGTCAGAAAACGCTCTTTGGATGACTGTATCGAACGACGCCGAATGATCATGGCGCGCTCCTTTCCATGAGAGGAAGGCGGGAGCGCGTAATGGCGTTCTCATCACAGATAAAAGCCACGGGTCGGGCTGTGATGCAGGCAGTATCCGCCTCCCGGCGGTCAGAAGCGAGTCCTATCTTTCGCCTGGAGTAGGAAACTTTTCGGAAAATACTCAAGGCGCTCCAAATCAGCCAACGGCTGAACGGGGAACTAAGACGCCTCTCTGCATTTGAATCGGGTTGTTCGGTTGCGTTGAGGTTGCGTCATGCGTTCACCGTGGACCCCATCCCTTGTGCCCGATTCCGGGGACGTCACGGTCTATATCGTTGAAGATGATTTTGGCCGGATCGGCCGGGCCTATCGCGAAACAGACGTCGAGAAGGCGGATCTCGAGACCACCATTCAAAACCTGATCACGGGCCAGTTCAGCGACCCCATCCGCGTGGTGAGTTTCAACACCGCCGAACGCTGGTCGGCTGACGTCTCCGAAGATATCGCGCGCGAGATTCAGCGGCGCCTCGACATTATCGGCCAGCCGGTCCCGTCGCATCTTCAAGACTTCGTCGATTCCTATACAAGCCATGCCCGCCAGTTTGCGTTGAGGCTGGTGTGATGTCGTGGGACATGCGCCTCATACGCCCGATCACGCCGCGGAAGGGCAAGCCGATCGAAACCTTGTCCAACGCGCGGGCCTACGTGCTGACCCTTCCGAAGACTGAGCAAGCGAAGCCGCACGTCGTGGCTGGCGTTAAGGCCTTGATGCTCGCGGCCGACAGGCAGGTCTGCGAGTTCGTCGCCCAAGTCGCCGTCGCGCACATCGTGAACGGACCCCAAAGCCGCTCGGCCGCAGTAAATAAGATCGGCCATGGATGAAGAGGAAGCCTCGAACATGAACAACTTTCACAGGTTCAGGGAAAATGCCGAGAATTGCGCGCAGCTCGCGGAAGCCGCAACCGATGAAACAGAAGCGAAGCGCTATCGGCGGATGGCGGAAGCGTGGCTCGCACTCGCGAACGAGCAGGACTGGCTCGAAGGCGAAGTCACTCCCGATCGGTCAGCCGAACAGCTGGACGCCTGAGCGCGAGACCGACCACTTCATGCCGTGTCCGGTATGCGGCGAGATATGGACATGAGCCGGCTGGATCATGCTCTGGAACCTAACCACGGAATGGAACGCAGCCTCTGTTACCTCGTTAAGGGGAAACGGAGGTGGCTATGGCAAATGAGAACGATGGCAAGCCCTGGAGCGACGATGATTTTCAGACGCTGAAGACGTTGATCACGGAGAACACGCCCACCCGACTGATCGCGATGAAGCTGGGCCGGACCGAGGACGCGATCCGGGACAAAGTGAAGGTGGAAGGGCTGTCTCTCGCTCCGACGAACCGCAGCCCGCGAGATTGAAATGAAACAGTTCCCGCCTAACGGAAATGAACCTTCCCCGATCCTGATCGCTGGCATCGCCCTTTTGCCGATCGTGGGAATCGGAGCCTGGCTGATCTTCGGATAAGAGTTGCCCGGTTCACGCGACCCTGCGCTTTTCGCGCGTGCGGAACCGTCTTCCAATCCGTCGCGCCTCCACCGGACCTCATTTCACAAGGAAGTCAGCAATGCTAGATAACAAGGGCCAAGGTATCGTTCGGACAGATAGAGGCGAAGAACAGCCGGCCGACAAGGAACGGGCGCAGGCTGACAACAAAACCCCGCCAGGCCAGCAGCAACGAATCATCAAGGAAAAGCCCGAGGCGCGTCGCGCAGACGAGAACGATCTGCCGGGCGCGCAAGATCAGGGCGGAAAGCATGGCGGCCAAAAGGACCGCCCAAAGCCGTCGCCTCAACCTGACGGCCAAGATCTAGATCCGAACAATCGCGGCCCCGAGAGGCCAAACAACCAAAAGCCGCGCCACCCCGAGGGATGACGCGGCCGACTCTTTTAGTTTCCGCTTCCGCGAGTTTTACTCGCGCCCGGTTGGCTAGTATTGGGCCAACCCGGCGATGTTCCGCCTTATCCACCCCAGCCGGAATAGTTTGCATTTTACCCTGGCGAACGCGTTGAGCGAAGGCGTAGCCTCGCATCGCATTAGCCTAGAAGCGGCGCACAAAGCGCCTGATATCGTCGGTCTTCTTATCGATCTGGATAGCTACCCCTCGCCATCCCGTTTGTCGATATTGACCGCTAAATGCTAGCAAATCGACAATTCCTGCCGCGATTATCAAAACGAGCATGACCGCGATAATTCGCATCTGCCAGCCCTCACAATTGCGTGGACCTCCCGACATGATGCGCGCACCGCCGATTCGTTCAAAACTCCAAATCCGAGAAAATCTGCAGGCCGTCCACGAGGCCCGCGCAATCATCGGTTATTCGTTGCTGCGAACAGGCTCTGAGTAACATCCTGAGCGTCATGGATCATGCCGATCTGGTGCCAGTCCGGAGCGGCTCGCGGCGAAGCGCCGTCGAGCTTGTGAATATCGATCGCCCCTAACAAATGCCGCGCCACCCCTGAGGATGACGCGGCGGGGGCTTTTTTAGTTTCCGCTTCCGCCTGTTTTACTCGCGCCGGGCTGGCTAGTGTTCGGCGAACCGGGCGATGTCCCGCCTTCCCTTAGAGATCCTGAAACGGTGGGGCGATCACGATTGGAAGCCCCCGAGTTGTTCCCCACATGGCTAGGTCTTTCTCGTCGAGGCGAAACAAATCTGGATCCTTCACGTCTTGCCGCCCAAATATTTCCTCAACTGCAATGCAACCAACCTAGCCATGTTCGCGATGTCGCTAACCTTTTCGAATTGATTAGCAGCTCAATTGCTCGCGTGCCACGGATCGATATGTCTTTAATCGGCGAAAAGCTGTCAAGCGACTTGCAAAACTTTCAGACCTTAGGTTGGACTTGCAGATGAAGGTATTTCGGATCGAAATCTGCTATTGAGCTTAGCTTCGGGAAATTCGCAACTACGAGCCGGCCGTTCCTCAAATCAGCCGCCCTGCTCCTTCGCAGTTTTTGCAAATGCCGATTCACCGTTGCGATCGACATACCCAATGTTTCTCCGAGTTGCATCTGACTGAGAGGCAGCGGACAAGAGCTTTTCTCGACTAACCCGTTCGCGTTCGATCTGAAATAGATCTCCGAAAAGAAATGAGCTAACCGGGTCATTCCGGCGCGGCTGCTATTATTCGTAACAGCCTCTCTAAATATCGAAGCATCGATCAAGGTTTCGCGCCATACTGCAAACCCGACGTTCGGCCGGGCGCGAAACGTACAAATAAGATCCTTGTGCGGTATGGCGCATAAAGAGGCCGTGTTTACCGCGCAGACTGAGTGATCCATTTCCTCTAGAAAAAGCCCTTGGGCGTCGGGCCAGTCGCCCGAGAGGTGCAGCGAGATGTATTGCCTGCCGCCGTTCGCCAGTGTGTGATACCGCGCCACCATTCCTTCCACCACAATTGCCGATTCGGTCGGCTTGTCGCCTTGCCGGATGAAGTCTTCACCTGGCTGCAACTCCCGAAACCGGCATTCCAGCGAGCGGATCGCGGCGACGTCCGCGCTATCCAGTTGGGAATGATGTTTGAGCTTCTTGATAAGGATATCTGATGGTTTCATATGCCACCAACGCGCCACAATACCGTTGGTTCGGCTTGATCAATTGATAAAGCAGCCCTGCTCCATACCTGTATTGTTCGGTTATCAACCGGGCTTTTAGGCGGGTTATGAAGAAGGACGATCTCTCTTTTGGAAACGACGCTAAAAAGCGCGCGGAGGCACTGCGCGCGGAGGCGGAAAAGCTGCCCTATGGGCGCGCTCGCGACGGTTTGCTGAAACAGGCGCGTCAGCTCGATCCACTTGCCGAGTGCGCAAAATGGGCCAATTCCCCGGCGCTGCGGCCTCCAGAGTGAGCCGTCCGTCTTTCGAGGCCGCTGGGCGCGCGAGCCCTTTTAAGGATGCTGCACGCAGCAGCGATCGGTTCTCAATGTCCAATCTGCCGGAAACAAGAATGGGTCGGATCACAAAAAAAACCTGGACGCCAGAACAAGAAGCCATCCTGCGGCGGCTTGCCCGCGACGGCGCTTCAGTCCTTCGTATCGCCGCAGCAGTTAGAAAGTCCACCAGCGGCGTGGCTTGCAGAGCCCGCGCGCTCGGGATCAAAATCCGATCCAATCGGGAAATCAGATCTCATCTGCGGGAGCAGCAACGAGCGTTGCAATAAATCCTCTTTGATTCAGACAAATGCCGCTTCAAGAATGATACGGATTCAGAAGTACTTCGAACAACGCGACAACGGCCATAGAACTGGTCGGGTTCTTTATTCGGTCAATGGAAACCTGCCCGCCGCAGCTGCAGAGTGCCTTTGGGAAATTGATCCATTTTTCAAAATAGAAGACGATATAACCCATGATCCTGAGAAGCTAAATTACTACCGCAAGGCTCTGACCGATGGGTTTGTCATTATTCCAGACTAGCTGACTAGCTGTTATCATGATAACGGTCGGCGGCAGTTCGCATCAGATCGACATCGATTTCACTTTCCCAGTGTTCGATATTGATGGGAAGTCGACGCCGCCAGTTGGGATGTTCATCGACTGTCCCAGGGACGTTCGGCTGGTCTTGAACCTTCAACAGGTCTTCGATTGATAATGCGAGTATTCTGGATCTGGTTCGGGCCAGGTAACTTATTACTGAGTAAAAGTTAAGCTCGGGCAATTGGGCGTGGCCGACTGCCGCCGCCAACATGTTGACCGCATGTGCACGGCCTTGGTGATCTTCGCCCGGATCGATCCCAAGCGCCTGCTTCAACGCGATGTCGTGAGCCGAAGTCCAGCCCAGAAATGTGGGGAGATCGTGGGTATTGAACGTCACAAGCGAATCTTGCGCATAGGCGTTGGGGGAATGAAATGATCCGTCATGCCCTCTCTCGAACATCATGACGCGATACGACCATATTCCCCAGCTTGCGAGGCGTTCACGGAAACCGTCTGGTACGGTGCCCAGGTCCTCACCGATAATGACACAGCTATTTACCACGCTCGTCAGGGCAGCAACAGCCAAGAGAATTTCAGTGGGCATTTCAACGTAAGCCCCCTGGTGCGGCGAGTAGCCCTCGGGCACAAGATAGAGTCTCCTGAGGCCGAGCACATGGTCCAACCTTACGGCGCCAGCGTACCTCATGGAGGCGTTCAGTAACTCCATGAAGGGCTGATACGAGCGCAACTCCAGGCCAGCAGCATTGAAACCGGCCAACCCCCAATTTTGCCCTGCCGTATTCAAAATATCGGGCGGCGCGCCGACCCCAAGTTTCCGGGAGATTGCGGCTTGTTCGTTCCAGGCATCAAAGCCATCCGCTTTAACCCCCACGGCAATATCCAGATAAAGACCGACCAGCATTCCCGATTGTTGGGCCATATCCCGGCACGCTGCGAGCTGCTGATCGGCATTCCACTGGATGAATTCAATAAACTCGATCTCTGGGCGATCTGGTCCGTTCCGCAGCACACTGAGGGCCGCTTCTCCCGGTGACGACCACTCCTGTGACCACGTCCACCACGGGCCCCCGTATTTCCGCCGCAAGACCTCGAAGCACGCGTAGCGCGACAAAAGTTCGCCCTCGCGTTGACGATAAGTTTCAAAACTTTTTCGTCTTCTCGGCGTCGCTTTTGCCTGAAACGAATCGAACGCTTGTCGCAACGCTTTGAGCTTCAGTTTTGCGACATTCTGGTAATCCACGAATTCGGCAGACCGCAGCCGGTCGATTTCGTCGGCGTGATCAATCACGAATGCGCGCGGAAGTTCAGGGACCTGCTCGACATCCAGATAGAGTGAATTCAGAAACAGCCGACTATTTGGCGAATAGGGACTGCATTCCTGTGGATGATTGTCGAACAGGGCGTGCAGGGGATTCAGGCCGATGCCTGCAGCCCCGTACGTGGCCGCCCATTTGATGAGCGTAGTAAGATCGGCAAAGTCACCTATTCCCCAGTTGCGAGATGACCTCACGCCATAAAGTTGAACAGCTAAAATCCATACGCGGTCGAAGTGGCCTGCAAAGGCACGTTTCGGAGCTGAAACAAGGCTCACCTCCTCATCCCCGATCGCATCCCCGGCCTGAAGCCGATAGATACCGAATGGCAACTCCTGCAATGCAAGCAACTGATCTTGCGATATTCCGCAGGCTTTCTGATCTCCTCTTAGATCAATGACCTTCCAGATTATTGGTGGATTTGCACTGGCCGCGAAAGCCTGCGGAATATCGCCACCGCCGTAACAGACGAGCGGACCGGAAAAGATGCGGAGCCGAGGTCTGTCCGGCAATGATTGGACAATAAGCGCAACCGCTTCCGCGCTGACCGTGCGCCATATTCCGGTGGCATCGACAAAGGATGTTCCGACTCCCAGTCTTGCGGCCTTTTCATGCAAATCCATGTATCCGCCGCTGTACGAAATGGCCGGGAAAACTCCAGAGGAAACTTCGTTTTCAGCAACAGGTTCCATCGGAACCAGATGCGTCCGGATCACTTGGTACAGTGATTGTTCTCGCGGCCGAGCGATGGGGCCTGATGTCATCACTTCCACCCTTTAAAAAGACCGACGCGGAGAATGCGTTAAACGTTCTCGGATCATTCCACATCGAGGATGTCTATCCTGCGGTTGACGCTGGACGTTATCCAGTAAAGCGTCCTGCTGGCACGGCGATCGAAGTCTGGGCAGACATTTATCGCGACGGCCATGATGTCGTATCGGCCCATCTCCTGTGGCGGGAGGAGAACTCTACAGGGTGGAACTACGAGCCCATGGCTCACCATAGTAACGATCGATGGTGGGGCTCGTTTTTGCCCCGACTGCCTGGCCGTTATGTATACGCGATCGAGGCATGGACCGATGAATTTGCGACCTGGCGCCATAGTACGATCCTGAAAAGTGAAGCCGGTCAGGATGTAACGTTAGACGCGCTGGAAGGCGCGGCCATGATCACAAAATCTCGCCCGACTGACCGGCCCGCAGCGGCTGTGTTGACGGCCGCTTGCGAGAAATTCCTTGCGACGGGTGATTACGTCCCCTTGCTTCATGAGGACGTTCTCGCGGCGATGAGCCGAAGCCAGGTTCGGTTCGACACAACGCGTTCATCCAGCTTTCCTCTTGTCGTGGATCGCCTGCGAGCGACTGCAGGGGCTTGGTACGAAATGGTCCCGCGAAGCCAAGGCTGTAATCCCGGACAGCACGGCACCTTTCGCGACTGCATTTCGCGAATGCCAGATATCGCAAACATGGGTTTTGACGTCATATATTTCACGCCCATTCATCCGATCGGGCGCATCAATCGAAAGGGGCGTAACAACTCCCTCACCTCCCAACCCGGCGATCCGGGCAGCCCCTATGCAATCGGAGCGGCCGAAGGCGGCCACAATGCGGTCCATCCCGAGCTTGGAACTCTGGAGGACTTTCGCGCAGTGATCGCTGCTGCGAAGGCGCTGGATATGGAGATTGCGCTCGATTTCGCCGTACAATGCTCTCCCGATCATCCTTGGCTGCAGCAACATCCAGACTGGTTCAAAAGGCGTCCTGACGGAACGATCCGGTACGCTGAAAATCCTCCAAAGAAATACGAAGATATTCACAATCCGGACTTCCGCAGCGGGAACGCAGCTGCCTTATGGACGGCGTTGCGTGATGTGATCCTGTTTTGGGTCGATCAGGGTGTGAAAATCTTCCGGGTCGATAATCCTCATACGAAGCCGTTTCTGTTCTGGGAATGGCTGATCAAAGATATCCAGCAACGAGATCCGAATGTCATCTTCCTAGCAGAGGCCTTTACACGACCCAAGCTTATGAAAGGTCTCGCCAAACTCGGCTTCACACAGTCGTATACCTATTTCACGTGGCGAACCCGAAAAGCGGAAATCGAAGAATATCTGCGTGAACTAACCGGTTATCCAGAGCGGGAATATTTCCGGCCCAATTTCTTTGTCAGCACGCCGGATATTTTACCGTTTCATCTCCAAAACGGTGAACCTTGGATGTTCAAAGCGCGAGTCGCGTTGGCAGCAACGCTGTCTGCAACGTACGGCGTGTACAATGGCTTCGAGCTTCTTGAACACGACCCGGTCCCGGGAAAGGAGGAATACCTCAACTCGGAAAAGTACGAGATCAAGGTCCGCGACTGGAATCGCCCCGGAAATATCAAGGATTACATTCGTGATCTAAACGCCGCACGCCGTTCAAACGCCGCACTTCTGCAGACATCCCGTCTGCAGTTCGTGCACGTCGAAAATGATAACGTCACCGGCTTCGTGAAATCCGACGCGACCAACAGCAACGTCATAGCGGTCTCGATCGCTCTTTCCCGCGACATCCACGAATTCTGGTTTTCTCTTGAGGGCATCAAAATCGGCCCGCCCGATGCGCTCAAGGATGTCGTGGCTCTCGAAAACATTATTACCGGTGAGCGGCACGCGGTGGAATGGGGCGGCGTGCGGCTACGAATTGACCCTCAGCGCGATCCAGCGCTGATGTTCCGATGCTTGGCGTGAGAGCATCGATGAACGTGATGTCGACAAACTCCTTTGCGAGCACAACCGAGGACGATCTTTGGTACAAGGATGCGATCATCTATCAACTGCATGTCAAAGCCTTCTCCGACAGCAATAACGATGGAATTGGCGACTTTGCCGGCCTGACGGAAAAGCTCGACTATCTGCAGGATTTGGGAGTGACCACGCTCTGGCTTCTTCCGTTCTTTCCATCCCCCGGGCGCGATGACGGGTACGATATTGGCGACTATGGAGCCATCAATCCCGATTTTGGCTCCATGAAAGATTTTCGCCGTTTCATTGCGGAGGCCAAGCGGCGTGGACTTAGGGTTATCATTGAACTCGTTATCAATCACACATCGGACCAGCACAGCTGGTTCAAGCGCGCGCGGCGCAGTCCGCCTGGCTCCAGCGCGCGAAACTGGTACGTGTGGAGCGACACGGATCAAAAATACCAAGGCACGCGGATTATCTTTACCGATACCGAAAAATCAAACTGGACATGGGATCCGGAAGCCGGCGCGTTTTACTGGCATCGCTTTTTCTCTCATCAACCCGATCTGAATTTTGACAACCCTCGCGTCGTCAGCGCTGTGGTGCAGGTCATGAAGCGCTGGCTCGACGCGGGCGTCGACGGTTTTCGGCTTGATGCAATTCCCTATCTTTGTGAACGGGAAGGTACTAACAACGAGAATCTTCCGGAAACTCATCGCGTCATAAAGACTCTGCGAGCTGAACTCGACGCCTATGCGAAGGGCAAGGTTCTGCTTGCGGAAGCCAATCAATGGCCAGAAGACGTCCAACAGTATTTCGGCAGCGGCGAAGAATGTCATATGGCATATCACTTCCCGCTGATGCCGCGCTTCTATATGGCGATCGCCCAGGAAGACCGCTTTCCGGTCACCGATATCCTGCGCCAGACACCGGAGATTCCAGAGAACTGTCAATGGGCGCTCTTCTTGCGCAATCACGACGAGCTTACGCTCGAGATGGTGACGGACGTGGAGCGTGATTACCTCTGGTCCACCTATGCGAACGATCCACGCGCCCGTATCAACGTGGGGATTCGTCGCAGGCTCGCGCCGCTCATGGACAATGACAGGCGTAAGATCGAATTAATGAACTCGCTTCTTCTCTCATTTCCGGGAACCCCGATCATCTATTATGGAGACGAGATCGGGATGGGCGATAACATCTATCTTGGCGACCGTAACGGCGTACGCACGCCAATGCAGTGGACGCCGGATCGCAACGGTGGCTTCTCGCGGACAGATCCAGCTAGACTTTACGCACCAACGATCATGGACGCAATCTACGGCTATGAGTCCGTAAATGTCGAGGCGCAGTCCCGAAGCCTTTCATCCCTGTTAAGCTGGACCAAGCGTCTCATTTCCGTGCGGAAATCAACACTCGCGTTCGGCCGGGGAAGCATGACGTTTATCCGGCCTTCCAACAGGTCTGTCCTTGCATACGTTCGCCAGCATGCCGACGAGGCCATTCTTTGCGTGGCAAACTTGTCCCGCTCGGCGCAGGCGACAGAGCTGGACCTCGCACATTGGAAGGAGCGCGTGCCTCAGGAAATGCTAGGCAGAACGAACTTTCCACCGATCGGCGATCTCCCCTACCTCGTAACCTTGGCGCCGTATGGATTCTACTGGTTCAGACTGAATGAAAAGCCAGCTTCGGCCCCTGAGCAAGCCGTGCCGGTCCCGGAATTTGAAACGCTGGTTGTTCCGTTTGGCTCAACCTGGATGACGCTGGACCGGACGCGCCGAATTTTCGAACGGGATGTGCTTCCCGCTCACCTCGCGCGAACGCGATGGTTTCCGCAACGCTCTGCACGCGAAATATCAGCAAAAGTCATCGCGGCGTTGCCCTTCAGCAATGAAGATGCCTCGCGACCGTGGCTCACCATGTTTGAGTCCGAGCAAGGTGGAGAAATCTCCCGATACGCGATGCCTGTGCGCATTGATTGGGTCCGCTTCGACCGCGAACGATACAACCCGAAGGCTTTGGCCGCAGTCCGACAAGGCTCACGCGAGGGTACCCTCTTCGATATCGCGACAGACAAGGGATTCATCGAGCACATCCTCGAGCTAATCCGGTCGTCAGCGACGGTGGCGAGCGAAAACAGGACGTTGGAATTCCGACCCACCACGCGGCTTGATCTGTTGCAGATATCGCCAATTGAATCGGTTCGTGCGGTTGAAACCGAACAATCCAACACCACCGCACTGGTAGATGAAACCCTTGTTGTGAAGCTTTACCGACGTCTGGAGTCTGGCGAAAATTCAGAAATTGAAATGGGCGTATTCCTGACGGATATCGCCAACTTTCCGAATACACCAGCCGTGCTTGGACACGTCAAACTCGTCGAAGAAGAGAAGCGGAGCGCGCTCGCGATCGTTCACGAATTCGTGCCTAACCAGGGGGACGGATGGTCGCTCAGCGCCGGATATCTCGACCGCTTCGTCGATGAGTTGCGCCTCCTTGATGTCGGCAACCAGAATGGCGAGAGCGAGGAATTGGTCGCCTACACGCGCTATGTATCGCAGATCGGAAAACGGGTCGCAGAAATGCAAATGGCGCTTGCAAGCCGCGATGACATTCCTTCATTCAAGCCAGAGAGGGCTGCTCCAGCAGATATCGACCTCTGGATCACCAATGTCGCGGAGCGCGCCGAGCAGGTCATGGACGGATTGAACCGTTTTCGCGCGGAAACGAGCGACTCCGATCGGCAATTGATCGACGAGCTAGCAGCTCACGGATCGCGTTTGCGGCCTTTCATGAATTCTCTCCTTCGCGATAGCCAGGATGTGCTGAATATCCGGCACCATGGTGATCTGCATTTGGGGCAGCTCCTGGTTGCAAAAGACGATATCTTTATCATCGATTTTGAGGGAGAGCCGCGACGCAGCCTCGCCGAGCGCCGGCGCAAATCCCCTGCCGCGCGGGACGTTGCCGGCCTGATACGGTCAATCGACTATTCCACATCTGCCGCGTTCGAACGGGCCTTGCAGGTTGCACCCGATGACCACGGGCACATTGCAATAGGGCTTGAGCAGTGGCGGACAAACGCAATGGCTGCACTGCTTTCTGCTTACCATGACGGATTAAATGACGAACGCCTGTGGCCGTCCAATCCCGATGCAGCCTCGAGCCTGTTGAATTTCTTCCTGATTGAAAAAGTCTTTTACGAAATCGAGTATGAGCTCGCTTACAGACCGCACTGGTTACCAGTGCCGCTCAAAGGTGCGCTTCGTATCCTTACTAATCCACGCGGTGGCCTTGCATGACCCTATCTGCGGAAGCGTATGCAATTATAGAAGGGCGCCACTCGGATCCCTTCAGGTATCTCGGCGCTCACACTGAGGGTGACAGGAGAATCGTGCGGGCTTTTCTTCCGAACGCTACCCGCGTGGAGGCCGTCTCGGAAAATGGCGATTTTGTCGCTCTCGACAAGATTCACGAAGCCGGACTTTTCACGGGCCCAGCTCCTCGCGGGGCCAAGCATTACAAGCTTCGGGCAAAGTTCAGCGGCGCCAGCAACGCAGTCGAACTTTATGACCCCTACTCATTCCCGGCCATTCTGACCGACTTCGATCTATATCTTCTTGGCGAAGGAACGCATCAGCGGCTTTTCGATAAGCTCGGAGCGCATGTACTCAACCTCGATGGGGTGCAAGGCGTTGCCTTCGTAGTGTTCGCGCCGAGTGCACAACGCGTCAGCGTGGTGGGCGATTTCAATTTCTGGGACTACCGTCGGCACGCCATGCGCGTGCGAGGTACCGGATACTGGGAAATCTTTGTGCCGGGTGCGAAAGCAGGTGAACGGTACAAATTTGATATCGTCGGCCCTCAGGGTCAGGCGATACCCTTGAAGGCAGACCCCCTCGCTTTCGCAAGCGAACTGCGGCCGAGCACAGCGTCCATCATACTTGGCGAGCCGAGTTTTCGGCCCGCCCCCCTGCCGTCAAGCCAAGCGAATGCACTGAATGCGCCGATGTCAATTTATGAGGTCCATCTCGGATCATGGCATCGAACACCGGACAACCGATGGCTAACCTACCGTGAACTGGCCGAGGTTTTGCCTCGTTACGTAAAGGATCTGGGGTTCACGCATATTGAGTTTCTGCCCGTCAGTGAGCACCCGTTCGATGGATCGTGGGGGTATCAACCCACGGGCCTATTCGCGCCAACGAGCCGGTTCGGAAGTCCCGAGGATTTTGCGGCTTTGGTGGAGGCCTGTCACGAGGAAGAACTCGCGGTGCTCCTTGATTGGGTGCCGGGTCATTTTCCAGATGATCCACACGGTCTCGCTCAATTTGATGGAACAGCACTGTACGAGCATGCCAATCCGCTGCAGGGCCGGCATCTCGATTGGGGAACGCTGATTTACAACTACGGCCGGACTGAAGTTGTGAACTTTCTGGTGGCCAACGCTCTGTTCTGGCTTGAGCGATACGGTATCGATGGTCTGCGTGTCGATGCCGTAGCATCAATGCTTTATCTCGATTACAGCCGTCCTGCGGGTGGATGGATTCCAAACAAGTATGGCGGACGCGAAAATGTTGAAGCGATCGAATTTCTCAGGCGCTTCAATAAGGACGTGTTCGCTAAATTTCCGAACGCCACCACGGCCGCGGAGGAATCAACCGCTTGGCCGCAAGTATCTCGGCCTGTCGAACTTGGCGGTTTAGGCTTTGGCTATAAGTGGAATATGGGCTGGATGCACGATACCCTGAACTACATCAGCAAGAACCCTATCCATCGCAAACATCACCACGACCAGATCCGGTTTGGTCTGCATTATGCGTTCTCAGAGAACTTCATCCTTCCGCTTTCTCATGACGAGGTCGTGCATGGCAAAGGATCGATTTTAGCCCGCATGCCCGGAGACGATTGGCAGCGCTTCGCGAATTTGCGGGTCTATTTCTCGTTCATGTTCGCTCACCCTGGGAAAAAGCTGATGTTCATGGGATCTGAATTCGGGCAAGAGCGTGAATGGGACCACGATCATTCACTGGATTGGCATCTGCTAGATCAGCCCCGCCACCGAGGAATCCAGAGCGTTGTTCGCGATCTAAACAGGTTGCACCGCTCGCTGCCCGCCTTGCACGAGCTCGACTGTGATCCCGCCGGGTTCGAATGGGTCATAAACGATGATGCCGACAGCAATGTTTTTGCCTGGATCCGCAAAGGCAACGCTGCGCGAGACAGGTGCCTCATCGTGCTGAATTTCTCACCAAACGTATACAGGACCTATGAAGTGAAGGTCCCCTTCCCCGGAAAGTGGCGGGAAGTGTTCAACTCCGATTCCGTACATTACGGCGGCACGAACGTTGGAAACGTCGGCGAGATTCACACGTCAACAGAACCCATTCCACATCTCAGACTGACGATTCCACCACTCGCAGCGATATATTTGGTACCGAGTCTGTAATGCGCTTATCAACAGGGACCAACAGCCGGCTGGGAGCCACTTGGGACGGGCGAGGGACAAATTTCGCACTGTTCTCAGCGAACGCGCAAAAAGTCGAACTCTGCCTTTTCGATAGCCAAGGAAGGCGTGAAGTAGAGAGGATCGAACTGCCGGAGCGGAACGAAGATGTATGGCACGGCTATCTTAACGACGTCTCACCGGGGCAACTGTACGGCTACCGTGTTTATGGTCCTTATGAGCCGGATCACGGGCATCGCTTCAATCCTCACAAGCTCCTGCTCGATCCTTATGCCAAACGCCTTGCGAACCGTCTTGTCTGGAGTGACGCGCACTTCGGTTACCGAGCCGGCAGTTCGCGAGAGGATCTGTCCTTTGATCGCCGTGATAATGCCCGGGGGATGGTCAAGGCAGTTGTGGTCGACGAGACTTTCAATTGGGGCCGGCGTGAAAACCGCCCCAATGTCGCGTGGCAGGACACCATCATCTACGAGGCGCATGTAAAAGGGCTTACCCAGACCCGGCAGGACATCCCACCAAATCTGCGAGGTTCTTTCCGCGGACTATCGTCACCTGCCATGATCGAGCACCTAAGCCGTCTCGGTGTCACAACAGTCGAACTATTGCCCATACATGGCTTCATCGATGATCGTCATCTCGTGGAGAAGAAACTTTCTAACTACTGGGGTTACAATTCGATCGCGTTCTTCGCGCCCGAGCTGCGGTACGCGCCGGACAATACGCTCGATGTTTTACGAACAACAGTGGCAAGGCTACATGACGCCGGGATCGAAGTCATGCTCGACGTCGTCTATAATCACACCGCCGAAGGCAACCACATGGGGCCGACCTTATCATTTCGCGGTATCGACAACGCGTCCTACTATTGGCTGATGCCCGAAAAGCCGCGCTATTACGACGACTTCACTGGATGTGGAAATTCTCTAAACCTGGCACATCCGCGCGTCCTGCAGCTTGTCATGGATTCCCTGCGGTACTGGGTTGAGGTTTGCCATATCGATGGCTTCCGGTTTGATCTTGCAAGCACACTCGCGCGCGGGGCCAATGGCTTCGACCGCGGAAGTTGCTTTCTCACAGCAGTTCGCCAAGATCCGGTCCTCGCTTCCGTGAAACTAGTAGCAGAACCATGGGACGTTGGTCTCGGGGGCTACCAGGTCGGTGCCTTCCCCTCTCAATGGTCGGAGTGGAATGATCGCTACCGGGCGACACTGCGCCGCTATTGGTCCGGAGAAGGCAATCTGATTGGCGACGTGAGCCGCCGAATGACTGGATCGTCGGACCTATTTAATCACGATGGTCGAACGCCCCGCGCGAGCGTCAATCACGTGACGGTCCACGATGGTTTCACATTGCTGGATTTGTTTAGCTATAACGAAAAGCACAATGACGCCAACGGCGAGGACAATCGCGATGGCTCCAATGACAACAACAGCACAAACTGTGGCCATGAAGGCCCTACGGATGACGCCGAAATAAATTCACTCAGACTTCGGCTTCGAAAAAATCAACTTGCCTGTCTGTTTCTTGCACAGGGCGTGCCGCTGTTGCTCGCCGGTGATGAAGTTGGCAACAGCCAGAATGGCAATAACAATGCGTATTGCCAGGATAACGAGATTGGTTGGGTCAGTTGGGACGGTCTTGGGAATGATAAAAACGATCTCGTTGATTTTGTCGGCAAACTTACGGCACTGCGAAGCCGCTTTCCGCAGATCAAAGCACAGGGATGGGTCGACGGCAGGAGAGCAGATGGATCCTACGGCGTTTTATGGCTGACGCCCCGAGGCGAGGAGATGTCGGAAGACGACTGGAATTTCCCGGAAGGAAGGTTTCTCGCTTATATACTTGGCCCTACGGCGGAAGGGGTTGCCGCGGCTTTCATCGTCCTGAACGCGGCCCCGGAGGCGATCCAGTTTACGCTGCCTCCAATGCCGGAATACAAGCGATGGGAGTGCGTGCTCGATACGGCGGTCGAGGGACCAAAGGATGCAAACTTCCATTCCCCAGGTGAATCCGTGGAGGCGCCGCCCCGCTCGGTACTTGTATTCGCGGGGTCAATATGACCGGGCATCGGTTCAGTGCCGAGCCAAGCGGCGATGGCGTAACATTCAATTTATGGGCGCCAGCGGCCGATACGGTTGACGTCGTCATAAGAGAACGCGCGACTGCAATGGATCGTTCAGATCATGGCTGGTTTCGTCTGCACGTCCAAGAGGCCGGACCTGGCACACTGTATCATTTCCGCATCGACAACGAAGTCGATGTTCCGGATCCTGCGTCCCGTTTCCAGCCGACGGACGTGGCCGGTCCCAGCGAAGTTATCGATCATTGCAGTTACAAGTGGAGATCTCGAGAATGGCGCGGACGGCCCTGGGCGGAGGCTGTTTTTCTGGAGTGCCACGTCGGCACGTTTACTAACCAAGGGACATATCTGGCGATGATCGACAAACTCGATCATTTGGCGGCGACGGGTATAACGGCGCTTGAGTTGATGCCGATCGCGGACTTTCCTGGCAGATGGAATTGGGGTTACGACGGGGTCCTTTGGTATGCACCGGACAGCACCTATGGGCGTCCGGACGATCTGAAGACCCTTATTGACGAAGCGCATCTGCGGGGACTGATGGTGTTTCTGGATGTGGTTTATAACCACTTCGGTCCAGAAGGTAATTATCTGAGCCGATACGCCCCTACATTTTTTTCCAGCTCCCAGACGCCATGGGGAAACGCGATAGATTATCGCCAACGGGAAGTCCGTCAGTTTGCAATTGAAAATGCACTGCATTGGATCAAAGATTATCGCTTTGATGGCCTTCGCCTTGATGCAGTCGACGCGCTCACTGAGCCCGGCGAGCCGCATCTCCTCAACTCGCTGAGCAGCGCGGTTGGCGACTTTGCCAAGATGAATGGGCGGCATGTTCATCTTGTTCTTGAAAACGATGACAACATCGCTGGGCTGCTGAACCCTTCGACCGACCCTCCGCGCGGCCAATACCGCGCGCAATGGAACGATGATTATCACCACGGATGGCACGTTCTGGTGACGGGCGAAACCCACGGATACTACAGTGACTATCTTGAGCCCGAGAAAACCTTGATCCGGAGCCTCGGATCGGGTTTTGCATATCAAGGAGAAGCCTCAGTTCATCGAAACGGTGTTCCACGCGGCGAGTCCAGCGGTCACCTTTCACCGCTCGCTTTTGTAAATTTCCTTCAGAATCACGATCAAATTGGGAATCGCGCATTGGGCGATCGCCTCGGAATGGGGGCCAATCCGCGAACCATTGAGGCCGCGCTTGCAATTACGCTTCTTTGTCCCATGCCACCGCTGATGTTTATGGGCGAGGAATGGGGAGCTACTTCGCCATTTCCGTTCTTTTGCGATTTTTCAGGCCATCTGGCGGACGCTGTTCGAAGAGGACGTCGCGAAGAATTCCAGGCGGCCTATGAGCAATACGGGGATGAGATACCCGACCCGTTGGACGAGATGACATTCAAGTCGGCGCGCCTGGACTGGTCTTTAGCGACAGAGCCCGCTGGGAAAGATCGTTTGCAACTCGTTCGCAGACTTCTAGCCGTGCGCCATGCCGAAGTTATTCCTCATCTTGCCCACTGCCAGTTCGACCATGCAAGTATCAATCAACATTTGCTCGTAGCGCAGTGGAGGCTTGGGGGCGGCAAGCTGCTATGCCTTACCGCTAACCTGTCTGACGAGGTGATCGCGTCTCCTACATCGATAACTGGACGAACGATTTGGGGGAAAATAGAGCAGCGCAGGTTGCTTCCCTGGAATGTCGTCTGGTGGGTGCGAGGCTGACAAAATGGTCCGGCCTATTCCCCTTGCGACGTATCGTCTGCAACTTACCTCGAGGTTCGGCTTCGACGAGGCTGCTGAGGTCGTACCCTATCTGAAGGAGCTCGGCATCACGCATGTTTATGCTTCACCGTTCATGCGGGCACGCAAGGGCAGCACTCACGGATATGACATTATCGATCACAACGTGCTCAACCCCGAGCTTGGCGGCGCTGAGGGATTCGAGCGGTTAAGTGATGCACTAAAGGCGAGCGACCTCGGTCTCATTCTTGATTTTGTTCCAAATCATATGGGTGTTCATTTTGCTGACAATCCATGGTGGCTGGATGTGCTCGAATGGGGCAAGGCATCGCCCTATGCTCCCTTTTTCGATATCGAGTGGGACACCCTCTCCTACCGTGGAAAAGGCGGGATCCTTGTGCCTATCCTGGGAACGTCCTATGGCGAAGCTCTCGAGAGTGGCCAGATCGAGCTTCGTTTTGATCCCGACGGAAGTTTTTCCGCTTGGTACTTCGAGCATCGTCTCCCGATTGCCCCGCAACGATACAGCGAAATCCTGCGGACAATCGTGGCAGCAGCCGGCGTCAACAAAACCGCAACTGGCGACAGGATCCATGAAATTGCGAGTCTGTATGCCGGGCTCCGGCGTCCGGACAGGTCGGAAGCCCCCGTCCTAAAAAGGCAGCTGCTTGAAACTGCGGATATTCGATCCGTTATCGATCGAGGGCTGGATGCTTATCGCGCGGGTGCGCAATCATCCTCTGCCACCCAGGCATTGCACTCCCTGCTTGAGAGACAGCACTACAAACTTGCCCATTGGCGGTTGGCGACCAGTGACATCAACTACCGGCGCTTTTTCGATGTCAACAGTCTCGCCGGGCTTCGCGTGGAGGATAACGCCACCTTCGACAGCATTCATGGTCTGACCAAACGTCTCATTTCCGCCGGTCAATTGCAGGGACTGAGGATTGATCACATTGATGGCCTGCGGGATCCTGCGCAGTACTGCCGACGATTGGCACGCCTGATTGCGCAGGCGCGGGGTCATTCATTTGACCCATTCTATCTGCTGATCGAGAAAATCCTTGTAGAGGATGAGATTCTACCTCCGTTCGAAGGGGTTCACGGTACGACCGGATACGAATGGCTGAACGCCATCACGCAAGTCTTGCTGGACACGCGAGGCCTGGAAACACTCGACGAGGTCTGGCGTCAGGCAAGCAATATCCCTCCGAACCTCGCACCGATCCTCGAAAGCTCGAAACGCCGAGTGCTGGAGACCTTGCTGGCAAGTGAGTTCACCGTTTTGTCACGCCTGCTGGTGCGAATTGCCGGTGGTCATTATTCAACACGAGACTTTTCTGCGGATAGCTTGCGCCAGGCATTCGAATTGTATGTCGTGAACTTTCCAGTTTACCGCACGTACATGACGTCCGCTGGCCCCTCGTCCGCCGACCGCGCGCTGATATCGAAAACAATCGAAAAGGCGCGGGCCCGCTGGTTCAGCGCCGATGAAGGCATTTTCGATTTTTTGCGCGATGTTCTCACAATGGACCTCGCAAAAACCGGACGCCGCGCGCCCGGCAAGCCACGCATTCGCCGCTTTGCGCTCAAGGTGCAGCAGTTCACCGGGCCAATGATGGCCAAATCTCTTGAGGATACGGCTTTCTACAGATTTCACCGTCTTCTTGCTCTTAACGAGGTGGGAGGGAATGCCGGGAGCTCTGGTATGCCAATCGCATCATTTCATTCGCTGATGATCGAAAGGTCAAATTCGTCTCCTCATGGCATGAACACAACCGCCACCCACGACACCAAGCGAGGCGAAGATGCGCGGGCGCGTCTTCTCGCACTGCCGGAGCTTGCGAGCGAATGGGCCGGTCTTGTCGGACGCTGGAAGGAGTTGAATGCCCGCTATATCACTCACCAGGAGGGTTCCCGCAGCCCTTCGGTTGCGTTTGAGTACATGCTTTACCAGGCTTTGATTGGCGCGTGGCCGGAGAAAGTGGATGCGGACTTCACAAAGCGCATGCAGACATACGCCGTGAAAGCGGCCCGTGAAGCCAAACTCGAGACGAGCTGGCTCAATCCAAATGAACCCTATGAGCGGAACCTCGAATCCTTTATTGCGGCAATCCTCGATGCGACTCGCTCCAGCGCCTTTCTCGACTCATTTGAATCGTTCAGTAACAGGGCATCCCTTGTTGGTGCCTTGAACAGCCTTAGCCAGATTACACTCAAGACGATGATGCCGGGCGTACCGGATTTTTATCAGGGCACCGAGCTTTGGGAGACCTCGCTTGTCGATCCCGACAATCGGCGCCACGTCGATTTCAACGCGCGTCGATCCGCCTTGGAAGCGACGCATCTGCCCGACTGGAAAAATCTGACGGCGAACTGGCGAGATGGCCGACTTAAGATGGCATGGACCCGGCAACTTTTAAGGCTGCGCGCCCGCTTGCCCGACCTCTTCACACGGGGGGGCTATATGGCAGTACCGGTCGAGGGCCCCGACAAGGATCACGTTCTCGCGTTTGCGCGCTGTTTGGACGACCATGCGGTGATCGTCGCAGTAGGTCGGAAATTTGCAGGTATCACTGAGCAAGGAACAGTATGGCCGAGGCGTACGTTCGACGCAGCATTAAATCTGAGCGGGTATGAAATTGATTCCTCAATGACCGCACTGGAAAATGGCCGACTGTCGATCTCCGAATTATTTGCCCATTTCCCCGCAGCTACTGTGAACGCAACCGTGCTGCGACCAGGCAATGGACGGAAAAAGGCCGCCCGGGAGCATGGCCGGACGGCCTAGCGGGCGTTGTGCCGATTCGAGATCGGTTCCCTCCTACCGCAGGAGCTAGGCTAGGATTATGAGGCCGTGGCGTGCAACATCCGGCTTACTTACTGCCCGTTTATCAACAGAACGCGGTATTGCTGAGCAGCATTCGACGCTTCACGACGACCTTGGGACGGCAGACAAACCATTCCGGTTCCAGATGCACGGTGTTCGGCCGGCGTGCGCTCCGTGCTGATAGCATGATGCTGGCGCATACCACATCAAGGGACGTCGACTATGAAGCCTCCCCTTCCAATGCGATACTTGCCAAGCACAACTTAATTGCGGGAATCGCCGGAAGAGCGATGTTAACGGGTCCGTTGAAGCCGCAGCATCGTCTTCCCTTTCGAATAACGGGCATATGAATGCATTACAGCGAGCAATTTCCGGAGGATGTCGTAGCAGATATCAAGAGCGCTCTGCTGTCAAAAATTGTTTTGATGGCTGGAAAGGATGCCAATCGAGCGACAAAACGCGACTGGTATCATGCGACTGCTCTCACGCTCCGTGATCGTATTGTTCATTACTGGCTTCAATCCAATCAGGCCTCCCACAGCGGTGGCGAAAAACATGTCTATTATCTCTCGCTCGAATTTTTGATTGGAAGATTGCTCACAGACTCATTAAGCAATTTGGCTCTAACCGCGCCCTTTCGACTAGCGCTGGAAGACTTCGGAATCGACTTCGATGAGTTGCGGGAAATAGAACCTGATGCCGCGCTCGGCAATGGTGGCTTGGGGCGGCTCGCAGCCTGCTTCATGGAGAGCATGGCGACGCTCAGTATTCCCGCTCAGGGTTATGGAATCCGATACGAGCATGGCCTCTTTCGTCAGATCATATCGAAGGGACGGCAGGAGGAATTTCCTGAACAATGGCTGCTCTCCGGCAACCCCTGGGAATTCGAACGGCCTGAATGTACCTACCGGGTGTCCTATGGCGGCCACATCGAGCGCAAAAGCGCAAATGGATTCGGTCAGGTCATCTGGATTCCTGAGGAAACCATCGAAGCTGTTGCTTACGATACACCGATCGTTGGATGGGGAAGCCACCACGTCAATGCGCTGCGTCTTTGGTCGGCGAGAGCCGTAGATCCCTTGAACCTGAACGTTTTCAACAGCGGAGATCATCTCGGAGCGATGTCGGAGATGGCGCGTGCGCAGGCCATCTCCAAATTCCTGTATCCCAGCGATGAGTCGCCCTCAGGCCGCGAGTTGAGACTTCGACAGGAGTATTTCTTCGTCTCGGCGTCGCTTCAAAATATCATTGATTATCAGTTGCAAGGCGACGGCGATCTGAGAAATCTTGCCTCCAATGCAGCTGTACAATTGAACGATACCCATCCCAGTCTCGCAATTCCCGAATTGATGCGGCTTTTGATGGACGACCACAGAATCGGTTGGGACGAAGCCTGGCAGATCACCAACAAGACGATCTCGTATACCAATCATACCCTGCTCCCAGAGGCACTTGAAACCTGGCCAATCGAATTATTTCAGCGGCTGCTACCGCGGCATCTCGATATTATTTACCGCGTCAACGAGGAAAATCTTGCCGCGGCGGAACGCCACGCGCCAGGCGATATTCGGTTTCGGGCCTCAGCGTCCCTGATAGAAGAGACGGGCGGTCGTCGTATCCGCATGGGCCATCTCGCCTTTGTCGGTTCGCATAAGATCAACGGCGTTTCCGCCATGCATAGTGAATTGATGCGTGAGACGGTATTTGCTGATCTCAACAGTCTTTATCCCGGTCGTATCACGAATAAAACCAATGGAATTACGTTCAGGCGCTGGCTCCATCAGTGCAATCCCAGGCTTGTCAGCTTATTGCGTGAGGCCTGCGGCTCGGCCGTTTTGCATGACCCGGCGCATTTGAAGGAGCTAGAGAAACTCGCCGACGACCGGGAGTTTCAGCGCCGTTTTATGGCAGCTAAACTTTCCAACAAGGTCGCACTCGCCGACATCATAGCTAACCGGTTAGGGGAACGCGTTGATCCGTCCGCGATGTTTGACGTGCAGATCAAACGAATCCACGAATACAAACGCCAACTTCTGAACGCCCTTGAAGCGGTCGCACTGTATCTTGCAATCAAGGCAGAGCCTGACCGCGGCTGGACACCACGCGTCAAAATCTTCGCCGGCAAGGCAGCCGCCAGCTATCAGCAAGCAAAACTAGTCATCAAATTCATCAACGACATAGCAGCAACGATTAATAGCGATCATGATGTTCGCGATGTTCTCAAGGTTGTATTTGTTCCAAACTACAATGTTAGCACAGCCGAGATCATTATCCCGGCGAGCGACCTCTCCGAGCAGATTTCGACAGCAGGAATGGAAGCTTCTGGCACCGGCAATATGAAGCTCGCCCTGAACGGCGCGCTAACCATCGGCACGTTTGACGGGGCCAATATTGAAATCGGCGATCACGTTGGCGCCGATAATATCTTCGTCTTTGGCCTCCGTGCGGATCAGGTCGTGCAGCGGCGCGCGCAGGGACTGGATTCGGAACACGAGATCGCCAGGTCAGCTGAACTTCGAGGCGTCATCGACGCAATTGATCGGGGTCTATTTTCGCCAGATGATCCTTCGCGGTTTGCTCCTATTACGCACAGCCTGCGCTATCTCGACCACTACCTCGTGGCAGCGGACTTCGACGATTATTACCGGACCCAGCGCATGGTCGACAACCAATGGCAAACGCCGGGCTGGGCCCGCTCGAGCATTCTTAACGTCTCTCGCATGGCCTGGTTTTCGTCGGACCGCACGATCGCCGAGTACGCTCAGGACATCTGGGATGTGCCTGTAATGCGGTGATGCGTTTAGTTCTGGAACTACAAACCTGCACGGTACGGAACAAACTCAAGTTCGAGTCCGTTAACAGTCGGGACGTTGGGCCGATTACCGTCGAAGGCAGCGCTCGTGAAGCCGAAGGACCCAGACTATTCACCGCTTGAACAGCATTCAGACGGCCTCGATGAGGAGCGAGACTATATACTCAAATGTCCGCGGTGCGGTCACTGGTTTGATTGCCGCGATCCTCTCTCTCTGATCGGGCACATCGGCCCTCTCCCACATAAGAACGAAACCAACTAACGCTGCCGCAAAGCTGCGAGCGAGAACGATCTGAACAGGAGATTCTGCGCTGAATAGTATGACCACAAGGAGTGAGTATGAGAGCGGGCGCGCTCCGCCTGCCTTCCCGTTGCGTAGCCTGCGATCCACTCGCGCGACATAGCCCTGTGGTTCGTTCGTTGGTCTAAAAACGAGCCGACTTGAAAGGTCTGATTTGATGCATCGTTTCACGATCGTTAAGTGCGAAACTGGTTACATCGTGCGAAGCGAAGGCGAAAACATCCTTCAGTGCAAGACAAGAAAAGACGCTCAACGGACCGCCTCAGAAGCCGGCAAACTTATCGCGCGGCCGAAACGCTTACTCAGTGCGTGCCGGGAAGCCACAACCGATCGCAGGTAGGCGTCGGCTGATTAGCCGCAATCGCTCAGCAGTTCGGCAACGGTCGCCAGTTCCATCCTGCGTTCACATCCGTGGATAGCGGCTTCGAGGACGGGAACCGCACATGCACGAACTCGTTTGATCCGCCGAGCATGCACCTTATCGAACTGCTTTTGCCGATTCAGGACAATCACGGGACGCCGTTTCCGCGCGGCCTCTTCCGTGCCGTTCAGGAGCACCTGACCGAAACTTTTGGCGGAGCGACAGCCTTTACCCGCGCTCCCGCCGAGGGAACCACGAGTAGAAACGGGGAAATCGAGGAAGACCAGATTATCGTTTTCGAGGTGATGACGGAGGAACTGGATCGGACTTGGTGGAGGAACTATCGCTGCCAGCTCGAACAGACGTTTAGGCAGCGGCAGATCGTTATCCGGACCCACCACGTGGAAGTGCTCTGACTTCGAAACCCCCTTTCGAGGTCGAGCGGGGAACACGATCAAAGTTAGAGTGTTCTATGCGCACCATGGGAGGATTTTCAAATGAAGCGTCTTGTCGTCGCAATCGCTTGCCTTTGCCTGGCAGCCTCAACAGCTTCCGCACAGTCTGTCGGTGAAAAAACGGGTATAAACTCAACGCTTGGGATCAGCCCTAGCACGCCCGATTTCGTCAAGCAGGTCGCCGTAAGCGACATTTTTGAAATCGCGTCTAGCAAGATGGCGCAGGAAAAGGGCGCCCCTCCGGACAAAACGTTTGCCGCGCAAATGGTGACAGATCATACCAAGACCAGCAACGAGTTGAAGGCTCTCATCAGTTCTGGGAAAGTAGAAGCCCAAATTCCCTCCGGCTTGGATAATCCTCACCAAGCAAAGTTGGATAAGCTTAAGAGCCTGAGTGGGGCGGACTTTTCATCCAGCTTCCGATCAATGCAGGTGGATGCCCACAAGGACGCCGTTGATTTGTTTGAGCGGTATGCCAAGAGCGGAGACAATTCTGATCTGCAGAAATGGGCGCAAAATACGCTCCCCGCTTTAAAGCATCATCTGGAGATGGCGCAGGGTTTGGAGAAGCAGAGCGCGAAGTAAGATCGTGTCACATAACTTTGAATCGGCGGCCCTCATGGCGTTCGGTACGTTCACAGCGTATGCAGCATTGATGAGAGTTCGCCTCCGCACTCCCTTGGAAGCTCTCGCCTATTCCGAGGCATTGCCGGCAATCACACAAGCGCGCCCACACTGGCAGGCAGCAATAACGGCTATGCGTAATGCCGACGACACCGAAGCCCTATTAGACAATGCTCGGGATTCATTTCGTCGGGCGCTGAGCTTGGATGGCCTCTTGGTGGATTGGTCCGAAAAAGGTGATTGGCTTTAGTCACTGCGGCCGCGACACCGAATAGAATGGCACCGGGGGAAGGGCTGAATAGAAGCCTACCGCCTTTGATGGGCCTGTCACATGGGTAGTCTCTGCAGTCGCAGCAGTTCTCACGATAACCGAGTCTTTAGCCGAACTTGGGATTTCTGTGTCACCAAGTTTGTAATGTTAAGACCGCAAGGCCCGCCACAAGCCATATGAAATCAAGGACCAAGCTATGAGGCCCGACACTAAAGAGGCAGTAGGTCGCATTGCAAACAGGAAAACGCATATCCCGAACGCCGCCAACCCTATGCCTGCGATAGCCGCGCCGTTCGAATCGAGAGCAGCTGCAAGTTTACCTCGACGTTCGCCCGTCAATCCCTTCTCGGCTTTCCGGCGTTGCTCATGCCGCTCGACCAATGAGACGCTCGCACAGAAAACTGCAGGGAAAGCAAGGAATAACCCTCCATATTCGGGTCCGAAAACGTCCGCTACAACACCGGCTAACATCGTTGCGATTCCGCCAAGCAGAAAGCGGACCACATATTCATACCAGCGCCCCTCCTTGAGAGCGGCGACTTTGACCCTTTCGATCATAAGCGTACCGGGAAAAGCGTGAGAAGTGACAGGGATATAATGAGCCAAATAGGAAGCGAGATAAGGCTCGCGGACAGAGCGGATAGTCGCGTACGCACCAGCAAATAGCACACCATGGTGCTGTAAAAACTAAGCGCGACACTTCCAAAGATCATCGAGCGGCCTTCGATGGACGCGTAAGCCGGCTCCCTGTTAGCGAACGTAATCGAGAGGGTGACTAGAGCAACAGCCGGTGACGCCGAAAGAAGTCCTGCAAGACTTTTTGGCCGAATAATATCTGCCAACATCGCGAAAACAGACACAACCACGCCGCCGGCGAGAAAACGGACCAGATACTCCACTTTTTCTGCTCCTTTTTTTAAGCTCTTGGGAAACCAGCCGCGTTTATCCGAGTTCCATCAGAAATCGGGAGAACTACCGGGATGGGACTTTTGCAGATAAAGCCCACGGATTTGGACCGAAGCATCGCCGAGTCTGTGGCTAAATATACAAATCCAGACATCGAAGCCGCCGCGCGGTTTTTGACCTGGGGCGCTGATGAACACCTTTTGTTGTTGGCGGCGGGCGTTGCTTGGCTGGCTACAAGGACTTCGACTTCGTTACCCCACCAAAAGCTCGGTTCGCACCTTCTGGTTACCAGCATCGCGGCGTCTATACTTCCCCACGTTCTTAAAGCTGGCATCGATCAGAAACGGCCTGATCGCGAATCCTCTGAAGCACACAGACATGGTGTTCACTTTTCCGGGCGAGCGAATGATGCTTTTCCCTCGGGACACGCGATCCATATGGGAGCGGCTGCGGGCGCGGCAACCCTGCTTCCTCCAAGGAAGCGTGACGCGGTGTGGCTCGTCGCGGGTCTTCTCTCGGCAACACGCATCGCGATTCTCGCTCACTGGGCATCAGATGTTGTGGTCGGCTTCGCCGTCGGAGCGGGAGTGGAACGCCTGATTCGCAGAATGACGAAGCCGATGCGTTTAAGCGTCGAAGGCGAGCAGGATGGGAAAGCTGCGGGATAAAATCACTGAGCAAAGCATTCACCTTTGCATCGACATGCAGCGAATGTTCGGGGCAGATGGTCCTTGGGCCGCGCCTTGGGTCGAGCGCATTCTGACGCCCGTTTCTCGAGTGGCGTCGCATTCGCCAAGACGAACCGTCTTTACGCGGTTTATTCCAGCCAGGTCCGCGGAAGAAGCGCCTGGTATGTGGGCGAGATATTACAGAAAATGGGAAGCGGTCACGCTTGAGCGACTAAACCCGGAAATGCTGGAACTTATCCCTCCGCTACAGAGGCTCACGCCGCCGGCGGAAAAATTCGACCGAACCACCTACTCGGCATTTACTGATGGACGGCTCCACAATTGGCTTAGAGGGCGCGGGGTTACCGCCCTCATCATCTCGGGCGCAGAGACCGACGTTTGCGTGCTGGCAACCGTCCTCGCTGCAGTTGATCTAGGGTATCGGACGATCGTGGTACGCGATGCCTTGGCAAGTTCAGCCGACCAAACTCATGACTCGCTGCTCTCTCTTTACGATAGTCGCTTCGACATCCAGATCGAACTTACTGAAGTGGCGGAACTTAGGGAACCCTGGCACCCGCCCGATTAGCCGCCGCAATTGCTTCGATTTCTAACGCTGACCGACGGTCGCCGCGCAAGTCGAGCGGCTTCCAGCGGTCTCGGGGCGTTGAAAAGACGCTCAGAAGTCCAGCGCATCACCTCTTCGTGTTAGCCGATCGGGACGATCGACTGCGGTGTACGCTTCGAGGCGCATCTCTCGTTCTGCGAGGCGCGCGGTGCCACCCGTTCATGTCCTCAAAGGAATAGGCATAGGTGGGACACCCGTTACGAACAGAGTGCCAGTGATAGATTCGATACCCGCTGTAAAGCTTCCGCAGAAACGGCTGGGCGTTTTGCCGCTGCAGCTCACATAGAATTGCAGGCTCTTTCAAAAAACCTGATCGGTAGCAGCTGGCGTCAGCCCGCAAAGGGCCTGCTGATGCATTCCATAAACGCTCATCACGCGAAGAACTATCAAACGCGACTGATAAGCTTTTGCGTCTTCCCTTATCAGTCAGCCCACTGACTCCATTTTTCACCTTTCCTCATCAGTTTGCGAACTCACTCTATTTTCAGTTTCTTTGCGAGTCAGATGCTTTCTTCCATTTTTCGTCTGTCCCTATCAATAGTCTACAGACACACTCTCATATCAACCAAAGCCTCGCACATTGTTGATCGTTAAAAGGGCAAGCGCGTCTAGGTGTTACAAAGTCTAAACGATCAATCGTAGGCATCCATACCTTTGCGCAGTGTCTCCCACTGTGACTCATCATGGCTGCAAATGATTGTGGCACCATCTTTCTCGATCCGGCGTATCTCTTCGAATGACTTCAGGAACTGCTCGGGATTATGCGTGTTCTTTGGCACGATGTTCCTATCGAGGTTGGTCCGAATACTGAGGGCGTCGGATGCCAGTAGGAATTTGCCGTCTCGATCAAGCCTGATGAGTGCTCCGATGGTTCCGGGTGTGTGACCATGCAGGGGAACCAGGACAACTTTTCCGTCGCCAAACAGATCGAGTTGCCCATCGATTGTCTTCATTGGCATGGGGTGATCCCAGTCCGCCACGAAGTATCCGCTCTTGGCAGCGTCCGATGCCTTGGCGGCTTCGAGTTCGCGGGCATGCACGACAATCGTGGACTTCCTAAAGAACTCGTTGCAGCCGCAATGGTCGGTATGCAGATGCGAGCAGACCACAACGTCGACTCATCCGGGCCGAGGCCCACCGCCTTCAGGCTCGTGATCACGTTGTCGCCCGGCGGCATAACCGGTGTCATGAACTTCGCAGCGGCGCCCCAGCGTGCCTCGGGATTTTCCGCAATTGAGGGATGACATCCGGTGTCGAACAGAACATTGCCCTGGCCGTGCCGGATCAGCGCGCAGGAGACGGGCAGATCAATCATCGCGGCCCGATCGGCATCTGGGAAATAGATGCTCTTCCTCATCCGGAGCCTTCCGCCCGACAGCATATGCATCCTCATGGCTCTACCTCACTTCCCGCAGAACACCGGCGGCCGCTTCTCGGCAAACGCACGCCGTCCTTCCTCATAGTCTTCACTGGCAGACGCATGATCAATGAAGGCATCCGCATCTTTCAGATCGAGCGCGCCCGGGCCCATCGAGAGTTCCGTCAGAATCTTCTTGGCGCCTTCCACCGATAGCGGGGCCAGTCTGGCAACGTCTGCTGCAAAAGCCATCGCATCCGACATCGGATTCTCGCAGACACGGTCGATCAATCCCATTCGCGCCGCATCGATCGCGCTATATCGGTCCGCCGAATACAGGATACGTTTGGCATTCGTGAGTCCGACCAGCGCCAGAAGGCGCTGCGTGCTGCGGACGCCATAAACAATCGAGAGCTTGGCTGCGGGAATGCCGATTGATGTGCGGGTATGTGCATAACGGAAATCGCATGACATGGACAGATGACAGCCGCCACCGAGACAGTATCCCTCCAGCACGGCGATCACAGGCTGGCGCACCGACGCGATTGCATCGGACGATGCATCGACGGCCACTTCGTAATCCTTGCTCTCCGCGGTATTGGACCGGGCCTTCGCGAATTCCGACAAGTCCGCGCCGACGCTGAAATTGCCCCCAGCCCCGGTGAGGATAATGGCCCGCACATTGGCGTCCCGACCAAGCCGTTTAAATAACGACGCGATGTCATGCCACATCGACAGCTTCATCGCATTGCGGACGTCAGGACGGTTCAGCGTTACAACCGCTACCTTGTCCTGAATGGTCACCTTAACGTCTGACAATCTGTCGACCTCGCAAGTTTCACTGATAGACCGCCTTTAACCGGCCTGAAAGACGACATTTGACCGGCACAGTTCATCGACCGCGTCCGAAGGAATTCCCCAATCAGCCAGGATCTGACGGCTATGTTGGCCGAGCTCCGCGGGCGCTATCGATGCAGCAGCCTTCGTGAGGCTAAACCGCGGATTAGGACCGGGCTGATTGACTCCGTTCATGTCGACATAGGTCTGTCGGGCCTTGAGGTGCGGATGACTGCTCGCCTCGTCCATCGTCAGGACCGGAGCAAAGCAGGTGTCGGTGCCCTCAAGCAAATCACACCATTCATCCCGCGATCGCGTCAAGAAGCACTTCCTGAACTGCTCTCTCTGATAGGCCCATTTCGAGCGGTCCGTATGCGGCCGCATCTCGTGGTCACCTGCGATACCAAGCTTGGACAACAACAACTCATAAAACTTGTCTTCCATAGCCCCGATCGAAACGTACTTTCGATCCGATGTCTCGTAAGCCGCGTAGTAGGGCGCGCCGCCGTCGACGATGTTGTTGCCGCGCTCGGACGACCAAATGCCGCCACGCCGAAAGCCGACAACCATGGTCAGCAATGCTGCTGCGCCATCGACCATCGCTGCGTCCACTACCTGCCCTTGCCCGGTTCGCTGCGCATACAGGAGAGCGCTTACAACACCAAAGGCGCAATAGACCGCCCCGCCACCGAAATCCCCCACAAGGTTAAGCGGCGGAACCGGCGGCCCGTTTGACGAACCAATCGCGTGAAGCACGCCTGACAAAGCGATATAGTTGATGTCGTGCCCCGCCATCTGCGCGTAGGGCCCATCCTGCCCCCACCCCGTCAACCGTGCATAGACCAGTTTGGGATTCCGCTTCAGGCAAATATCGGGACCAAGTCCCATTCGCTCGACAACACCGGGCCGAAAACTCTCGATGACAGCATCGGCCTGATCGATCATATGAAGCGCGGTGTTGCGGCCCGCTTCGGTTTTCAGATCAATCGCAAGCGAGCGCCGTCCTCGCAGGATCAGGTCGAACTTGGGATCTATGGGAACTCCGAGGCCGGATGCGACCGGTCGATCCACGCGAACGACTTCGGCGCCGAGATCGGCCAGCATCATCGCGCAGTGAGGACCTGCGCCGATACCCGCAAGCTCGACGATTTTTAATCCCGAGAGTGGACCCATGATAAATTCCAGATTTTGATACTTGAACCGCTATCGGTGCGATGACAGCTCGCGCAGCTCGCGGCGAAGAATTTTTCCCGTCGGCCCTTTTGGGAGTTCATCGATAAACTCGATCTCGCTGGGCACCTTGTAGTCAGCCAGCTTGGTCTTACAGTAATCGATCAATTCCTTGATGCCGATAGCGTCGTTTTTTCTCACCACGTAGGCTTTTACAATCTCTCCAAACACCTCATCGGGCTTGCCGATCACAGCACACTCTGCCACGTCGTCGTGTGTGTAGAGAGCTTCTTCAACATCGACCGGATAGACATTCGCACCGCCTCGGATGATCAGATCCTTCTTGCGCCCCACGATATACAGAAAGCCGTTCTTGTCGGCCATTCCGAGGTCGCCACTGCGAATCCAGCCATCGATCATGGTTTCGGCAGTCGCGGCCGGATTTTTGTAGTACTCCGTCATGATCAGCGGCCCCGTCAGCATCACTTCGCCGACAGTTCCGACAGCGCACTCCTTCAGATCATCATCGACAATCTTGAATGCGCAGCCTGGCAAAGCTCGGCCGCACGAATCCGGGTGCCCTGCGGATTCACGTTTGGGATCGAATGTTGTGACGGGCGTACATTCCGTCATGCCCCACAGATCGAAGATATTGAAGCCGAGGTTCGCCTTGCCACGCTTGACCAGGGCATCAGGCAGACTTGCGCCACCCGAGAAGGCAACACGAATGGACGACAGATCGCACTTACCGCCCGTCTCCGCATAATTTATGAGCATGACATACATTGTCGGAACGCCCATCATGATTGTGACCTGATGTCGGCGAATAGCATCGGCAGCAAGCTGCGGATGGAATCGTGCCTGAAGAACGACGCTTGCACCTCCCGAGATCGATGCCATTGCGTTGATAATCAGTGGATATATGAAAGCCAGCGAACCCATAACGATCGAGCGATCCGCTGGCGTTATGTCAACATGCTTTGCAACCATGCGCGCGGCGAATATCTCGGCGCTATGACTTAGCAAGACGCCCTTGGGAACACCGGTGGTTCCTGACGTATAGAAAATGAGTGCAGGAGCATTATCGGGCAAATTCGCCACGAAAGCATCGGGAGCAGAGCCAGCTACGACCTTCTGCCAGTCGTTATCCCCGCCGCCTCCCCTAACGATCGCTTCGAACTCTGTTTTCGCTTCTGAAAAATGCCCGACCAGATCCGCGTCCAGAATTGCAAGCTTCGGCTCGCAGTGGTTCGCGATGTTGCACATCTCGGGTGGACGCAGGCCCGGATTGGTCGGCACACAAATCGCCCCTGCACCGAGAACGGCAAGAATGCTGACCATCCATTCGGTGCAGTTGTTCATGGCAAGAACAACGCGGTCGCCGTTGCCGATTCCTCTAGATCGCAGCGCCCCCGTCAGACGCTGAACCTGATTGGCGAGGTCGCCAAAAGCGATCGGCTGATCGTCAACGATAAGAATCGGTTTATCCTTGAACGAGGGACGACTGTTCCAAACTATCTCCGCGATATTCATCGAACTGCGACCTTTTCAACCGTGCATCGTCAAACCGCCGGACACGCTGATAACCTGCCCTGTGATGAATGATGCATCGTCGCTAAGCAGAAACGCTACGATCCCGGGGATGTCGTCCGGCTGACCCAGACGCTTGAGCGGTATAGCTCGCTTCATCGCATCATGCACCTTTTGCCCGCCAGGCCCCTGGTTCAAGAAATCCTGCAGCATTGGCGTGTCTGTCGGTCCAGGGCAAACCGCATTCAAAAGAATGCTCCGCCGGGCAAGTTCGCGCGCGAGGGTTTTGGTCAACGCAATGACACCGCCCTTGCAGGCGGAATAGACCGCCTGTCCTGACGAACCCACCCTGCCGGCGTCGGAAGCAATGGTAACCACCCGTCCCCCGTCACGCTGTGCCATTCTCGTCAGAACAGCGTGAAACATATTCACGGGACCATTCAGATTGATTGAGATCACTTTCTGACGCAACGCCTCATCGGTATCGAGAAAGTTCGAGAACTTGTCCCATCCGGCGTTGTTCACCAACAGGTTAGTCGACCCTATTGCTTTCTCGGCCGCATCAACTGCTTTGCACACGGCGGAATAGTCGCTGATATCGACGGCTATATGAAACACCTTTGCTGCGCCGCCGATATCGGCGGCAAGAGACTCAAGCCCGGCCTTATCGATGTCGAGCATTGCAATGCTGCAACCTTCATCGACAAGGCGCCGGCAGATTTGCCGCCCCATTCCACCCGCAGCACCGGTGACCAACGCGACCTTTCCGTTCAAACCCTTCATTGGTCGCTCGCTTACTTTGCCGCGCCGGTTACCAGAGGACAATTTCCTTCGCTTTCGGGCCGATAGGCATCCTTTCCCGCCAGCCTGCTCAGGATTTTATAGTCGTCGAACTTGCCCTTCGATTCCTGCGGGGACTTGACCTGAGCGAGATACATATCGTGAAGTACACGGCCATCTTTCCGAATCGTCACGTCCTTATTGTAGAAGTCATTGACCGGGATTTCGCGCATCTTCGCCGAAACGACTTTAGCTTCATCCGTACCGGCAGCCTTCACCGCTTTCAGGTAGTGGAGCACGCCGGAATAGAGCCCGGTCTGAAGCATGTTTGGCGGGCGCTTTCCGCCCGTACGCTCGAGAAATCGCTTCGTCCAGGCGCGTGTCTCGTCGGTGAGATCCCAGTAGAAAGATGTGGTGAGAACAAGCCCCTGCGCAGTTTGCAAGCCGAGCGATTCGACATCGTTGATATAGATGAGCAGGCCGCCGAGGCGCTGACCACCGCGCTGAATGCCAAACTCCGCAGCCTGCTTGATGGCGGTGATGGTATCGCCCCCCGCTGTCGCAAGGCCGATGATCTTCGCCTTGGACGCCTGCGCCTGGAGCAGGAACGACGAGTAATCCGTGGTCCCCAGCGGCGCGCGAACTGCGCCGAGAATTTTCCCGCCGCCCTGCTCGACAAATTTGGAGGTGTCACGTTCCAGGGCATGACCAAACGCATAATCCGCGGTGATAAAGAACCAGGTGTCGCCACCCTGCTTTAGCGTCTCCATGCCGGTGCTCTTGGCCAGAGCGTAGGTATCGTAGCTGAATTGGACGGTGGTCGGCGAGCAAGCCTTTCCGGTCAGATCGGATGTTGCCGCGCTTGCAGCAATCATCACGCGGTTCTTTTCCCTGGTGACTTCGTTAACCGCGAGCGCGATCCCCGAACCGGTCACGTCGGCGATGGCGTCGACCTGCTCGGTGTCTATCCATTTGCGCGCAATGCCGCCGGCGATGTCTGTCTTGTTCTGGTGGTTGGCAGGTACGATCTCGATACGCTTGCCAAGCACTGTTCCACCGAAATCCTCGACGGCCATCTTTGCCGCTTCAAGGGCCTTCATCCCGGTGATGTCTTCGTAAACACCCGACTGATCATTCATCACCCCGATCTTGACGACATCGTCGGAGACTTGCGCGTGGACGGGCCCCGCTCCAAGCAACGCCAGTCCGATCATCCCTGATTTCAAGACTTTCATCGTTCTCTCCCCCTTGCGCGCCTGCTTTCTGGCGATTTGTTATTTCTTAGGATTTCTGAAGTTCGCGCGAGATGAGCAGTTTCTGCACCTCGCTCGTACCGTCGTATATTTTGAAGACCCGCATATCGCGGTAGAATTTTTCCACGGGATAGTCGTTCAGGAAGCCGTAGCCGCCGTGAATCTGGATAGCTGCCGAAGTGACGCTTTCCGCCATCTCCGACGCAAACAGTTTCGCCATCGAAGCTTCCTTGATGCAGGAAATCCCGAGATCCTTAAGCGACGCCGCGTGAAGATACATTTGACGCGCGACCTCGATCTTGGTCGCCATCTCCGCGAGCTGAAACGCTACCGCCTGATGGTCTATGATCTTCTTGCCGAAGGTTTTGCGTTCCTGCGCATATCGTAAAGCTGCATCGAATGCGGCTTGCGCAACGCCGACAGACTGAGCAGCGACGCCCACGCGTCCACTATCAAGCGCTGAAAGTGCGATCTTCAACCCCTCCCCGGGGCGCCCGAGCACGTCGAAGGCCGGAATTTCCAGATTTTCCAGAACGATCTGGCAAGTATCGCACGAGCGATGTCCGAGCTTTCTTTCCTTGCGCGCGACGATATAGCCCTCCCGCCGCGTGCGGGTCATGAAGCACGATATTCCAGCCTTCCCCGCCGATGCGTCGGTAACAGCAATGATCATCGCGATTTCGGCCGTTTCGCCAGCCGTGATGAAATTCTTTGTGCCGTTGAGGACATAGACATCGCCCCGCTTTTCCGCACGGGTCACAATACTCGCGGCGTCCGAACCGGCCTGGGGTTCGCTCAATAGAAAGGCGGAGATCGCTTCACCGCTCGCGAGCGGACGTAAGAAGCGATCCTTCTGGTCGTCATTGCCGAATGCCAGCAGCCCCGCCGCTACCGGCGAATTCGTAGCGGCCATCATGTTGGCGATGCCGGCGTCCCCGTAGGCGATCGCCTCCATGGCGCTGACATACGACACGAAGTCAGCGCCCGCACCGCCCCACGTTTCCGGAACGCAAACGCCCATCAGGCCCAGCCGTCCCATTTTCGCCAGCGTCTCCAGCGGAACAGCTTCGTCCCTATCCCACTGCGCTGCAAAGGGCGTGATCTCATGGCGCGCGAAGTCCCGCGCCATATCGCGGATGCCGGCCTGTTGCTCATTCAGAAGCATTGTTTCCTCACCTTAAGGCCATCGAACAACGCAGCGCTTTCCAAGTCAACATCAAAATGCAATAATGAATCACTATTCTACTTTATGACGATCCAAAAGCTGGCTTCTGCAGCACAAAAACCCTTGGGAGAGAGGGCTAAAATGAAAGTCATGGAAATTCGCGAGGCATGGGGACTGGAATACCTGCGCCCTGGTGAGCGCCCCGATCCGGCTCCGGGAGAGTTCGACGTCGTGGTCGAAATGCAGGCGGCATCCGTGAATTATCGGGATCTGGTCATGGCGCGTGGCCGGTATGGACGCAAAGGCGGGCAGCTTCCGATGATCCCCGTCTCCGACGGAGCCGGAACAGTTGTCGCAACGGGCAAAGGGGTCACCCGCGTGAAGCCAGGCGACCTCGTTTGTCCCAATTTCGCGCAGAACTGGCTCGCCGGACCGTTTCACGCAAACGTCTGGGCGGGAATGCTTGGCGGATTCCACGACGGCGTCTTGCAGCAGTTCATGCTGCTGCCGGAGACCGGCGTGGTGAAAGCTGCAACGCATTTGAGCGCCGCCGCAGCGGCATCGCTTCCTTGTGCCGCCTTGACGGCTTGGAACGCCATCGTGGATGGCGGCGTGAAGCCAGGAGATACCGTGCTCACGCAAGGCACCGGTGGCGTGTCCCTGTTCGCGCTGCAGTTCGCGAAGATATGCGGCGCACGAGTCATCATCACCTCGTCCAGCGACGAAAAACTCAAGCGAGCATCGGCGATGGGAGCAGATGAGACGATTAATTACCGGACGTTCCCCAATTGGGAAAAGCGAGCCAGGGAAGTCGCAGGCACCGACGGCATCCAACATGTCGTCGAACTCGCCGGAGAGATTGATCGATCGGTCAAGGCCGTCAACGACGGCGGGGTCGTAAGCGTGATTGGCGTTCTGGCTGGCGCGTCCGCCTCGCTGGCATTGGGTCAAGTCGTGACGCGAGCGATACGCCTTCAGGGCGTTACAGCCGGCTCACTGCTTTCATTCGAAAACATGATGCGTGCAATCCAGCAGCATCAACTCGAACCCGCATTCGAGATCGCCGCGCGGAGAATGGAAGATGCACCGCATGTGATTGCCGCTATCGCCCAAGGCTCCCATTTCGGAAAGATCTGCATGGAATTCGGGAGGACGCAGTGACGGACCCAGATAATTCAATCATTTGCGAACGCCGCGGCCGGACAGCCTGGATTCGGCTGAACAGGCCAAAAACATTGAATGCACTGACGATAGAGATGGTCAATTCATTCGAAAGCCATCTGGCCGAACTGGAACGCGATGAAACGCTTTGTGCGCTTGTCGTGGCGGGCAGCGAACGCGCATTTTCGGCAGGCGCCGATCTCAAGGAGCTGCAACAACGTGCCGATGGGTCGGGCTATGAAAGCGGCCCGGGGACGTTTTCCGATCGCCTCAACACCTTTCTGTGTCGGCTGGAAGAATTTCCTTTGCCGGTGATTGCGGCAGTACGCGGCTGGGCCATGGCTGGTGGCCTGGAAATCGTTTTGGCCTGCGACTTGCTGATCGCCGGGGAAAGCGCGCGGTTCGGCGACGCCCACGCGAACTATGGACTGTTGCCCGGCGGCGGCAGTTCCGTCCGATTGCCCCGCAAGGTTGGACCGATGCGCGCGCGTGAGATGATGTTCACCGGAGACTCGTACCCGGCGGCCGATATGAAGCTCGCCGGTCTCGTCACCACTGTGGTTGCTGATGCCGCAGTGGAAGACGAGGCCGGGCAACTTGCCGATCGCCTGGCTCAGCGGAGCCCGGCCGGATTGCGCCGCATGAAGTCCCTTCTCACCTACTCGGCGGAACAGCCGAAAGAGGCGGCATTGCGCATGGAACAATTGCAATGGGCTTTGCACGCCACATCCCACGATTTGCGCGAAGGCATCTCTGCCTTCCGCCAAAAGCGCACACCACTGTTTACCGGCAATTGATCGGAGTAACGCTGTATGAGCCAGATGAGAACACAGAGCACTCCTTCGAGGATTGCTCCATTTTCGATTTCCATTCCAGAAGCAGACATCGAGGATTTGCGACAGCGGCTCAAATCGACCCGCTATCCGCGCACGTCGCCCAATGCAGGCTGGCGATACGGGACCGACAGGTCCTTCATGGAGAAGTTGATCGCGCACTGGCTGGAGAAGTACGACTGGCGGTCGACCGAGCGTCGCCTGAATCGCTTTCCTCAGTTTGTCACTAATATCGACGGTTATGACATCCATTTCATCCATGAGCGAGGTAGCGGAACGAATCCACTTCCTCTTGTTCTGACTCACGGCTGGCCGGGATCGTTTGTGGAATTCGACTCCATCATCGAACCTCTGGCTCATCCGGAGCGGTTTGGCGGAAGCGCCGATGACGCGTTCGACGTGATCGTTCCCAGCATTCCGGGTTATGGTTGGTCTTCTCCGCCGCCGCGCCCGATTACGACACGGGATATCGCACCGCTTTGGAACAAGCTCATGGTCGACGTCCTGGGATACCCAAGCTATGTCGCGCAGGGCGGCGACTGGGGAAGCCTCATCGCTTCGTGGCTGGGTGTTGATTTCACCAAACACACAAAGGCGATTCACATCAACATCATGGGCTTGCGGCCCTTCACCGGCGACGGCAGCGCGCCCTTCGACGCCGATGAAACCAGATGGCTCGCAAAAGCGCGTGATCGACTACGCCGAGAGAGCGGGTATCAAGCCATCCAGGGCACAAAGCCGCAAACACTCGCCTTCGGCCTGACGGACTCACCTGCCGGACTTGCGGCATGGATCATCGAGAAATTTCACGGCTGGAGCGAAAGCCCAAACGACATTCCGCCGTTCACGCTCGACCAACTCATCGACAATGTCATGATCTATTGGTTCACCCAGTCCATTCATACCTCGACCTGGCTTTATACTGCAGCCAGGCTCGAAGGCGGGATGGGCCTTGGAAAGGACGAAAAAGTTACCGCCCCTACAGGATTCATGGCCTGCCCGTTCGACCTGTTTCCGCCTCCGCCTTCATCATGGGTCAAGCGGACATACAATCTCGCCCACCGGACGGATCTTGCCTCAGGCGGTCACTTCATCGCTTACGAACGCGGGAATGATCTGGTGGCAGACATTCGAAAGTTCTCCAGGAGCTATCGATAATCAAGCTCAATCGAAAAGAGCACGCTGAATAAACTTGTTGTACGTCGCAAGGACCTTCGGCGGTGGCTCCTGAACCACCCCGTTGGCCTTGGCATAGCGCTGTGCAAGATAAACGCGTGACGCCATGACGATATATGCGACTGTTTCCAGCTCGTCCGGACTAAATGCGCGCAGTTCGTTCCGATTCTGGCTACGCTCAAAGCTGCGCACCAACCCCGACGTCATCAGGTCGAAGTAAATGGCATGCGCCTTCGGAGCCATCACTTCAGATTCGTTGAGCAAGCGATGGTACCATGGGTGCTCATCGAGAAACGCGAAGTAAGCGCGCAGACGCTGCTCTTCACGCTCTGCTCCGACAACATCCCGATCGACCCGCTCCTGGACGAACGACATCAAGGTGTGGCCCATGGCGGGCAAGAGCTGGTCGAAGAATTCCTGTCGGGACTTGAAGTGCCTGTAAAATGTTCCCAATGCGACCTTAGCCCGCGCTGTGATGCGAGCAATCGAAGCGCCCTCATAACCATAGCGCCCCACGGTTCGGGCGCCCGCTTGAATAAGTTTATTCCGGGTTTCTTCTGAACGCTCCTCGCGCGTGCGGCGTGCAGAACGCTTCTTGGCAGCAGGCTTGCGCGTCAGAGTCATAAGATTGATTTTCCGCCGGACAGCAATAAATGTGAAGTTTCCATTCGCATAATCTGCAAAATCGCTATGAACACAAGGGGGATTTGCCTCTCGCTTTCACGCAGTGCGCCTGTTGATTCGTCGCGGACGTCCGCTAAAAACAACGTCTCTCCGGTCAATTCGCGCCTACTTCTGAACGAGGTCCGGGAATGTTTTGGGGCTCGCCCATTCGCAGGCAGAAATGGCACTCAAGCAGAATGCAGTATCTTGCGATAAGACCTAAGTCTGGAAACCAACGCCGCCATAGGCAAGATGGATACACTGATTAAGGAAAGCGTCATTTTCTAATAAGTCGCCAACTGACTCCATTTCGGCCATTTTCATATCAGCCGCCGACTGACTCCATTTGCAGATTTTGCTTATCAGTTAGCTGACTGACTCCACTTCAGTTCTTTCTTTATCAGTTCGCCAGCTGACTCATTTCGATAAATCCCAAAATCAAGAACTGATAGCATTCCATGTTTCTACTCGGTTGCGTAATCGACTGACACATCACTCTGCCTTTGCTCGCATTATAGCCCACATACTATTCCCGGACATGGATAAATCCGCGAACGTTTTTCCATCAACGATCCGATTGGTAGCAGACGCAACTTCACGCATAATTTGCTGGATCACGTACTCAGATCTGTCCGGGCAATCATCGCAATGGTCCGTTCGTGACCTTCCTGCACAAGAGATTGGCTCGAGCGGGCCATCTGGCGCCGTCGCAGTCTAGCGAAGCATCAGTCGGTCAGCTGGAAAAGCCTGAGGAAGCGTGCAGCAATCCATAGTGGGGGGAGCACGAGTACCAAGAAGGCGAGCAACGTGAACCGCGCTGCGAGTTTGAACGATCGGAACTTGCGTTGCGCGATGCGCGCGTTGACGGAGATCTGCACGCTCAAGTCCTCGAGATAACCTTTGGTGCAGCTCTGGTTGGCGCCGGGCTTGTAGCATTGTTCTGCCTGGACCGCGAAGTCACGAACCGGCACCTCGGCGATATGCTCCCAATAGAGAAGACTCTTCGTATCGTTTTCCGGCTCGTGGAAGTCACCCAACAGCTTCGGCAAGAACGACAATATGCAGGTTATTCCTGCCAATCCGAACAGCGGCAACGCGAACAAGAACGCCTTGTCGTACCCGAACGGCAGAGATGCCGTACCCGTCACCAACGAGATGGAGCCGAGTATCCAAGCCGATGTGAACGTCAGCAGCGCTGCATTCTTTGTTTCGGCGAACTTCACGAAATCGACCGTGCGTGTGAGCTGCGCCGACAGCAGCTTCTCGAAGGCTTCCTCTTGATCGTCTTTCATCGTGATTGTCGCTCCTTGACGGTCAGTCTGGCCGAAATGCGCGGAACCGGCATCCCACGCTGTTCACCTCCACAACCAATGCTGTTGATAAGCCGAGCGGTATTTTGCCGAAGTTCCTGTTTTGTTCTAAGGAATAGAGACGAATACCGCTAAAATCCGGGGATTACAACACCGCTACGCTGGAACTCCGCGACACCGACACCACCTAGAATTGCGCCGTCAGTAACCTGAACGGCCGAGGAAACCGTAGAGGACGACCATGGCAACCCGCAGTTGGAATAAGGACCGCGCGCAGAAACGGATCGACGCCAAGATCGACGCGATGCCGCTCAAGGACATCGAGATCAAGGAATACGTCAAGGACACCAACCTCGAGAACCTGTCGAGCACGACGGCTTACCGCGTCGATGGGGTTCACCTCTACGCCGATATTCTCAACCTCAAGGACATGTTGAACGTCACGACAGTCGAGGGCGAGACCTGTCACAAGCGGACGCTGCGCTTCTTGAACCTTCATTACCGCGCTGTTCACCGCATCATCGCAAGGGTCGACGCGATCCGAGTCGATTTCCATAATCAGCGGCTTCATTCCGTTGTGGCCAAGCCCTACGACGACGAAACAAAGCGCGTGCACCGCGCTGTCGCGATGGGCCAGTTGATTATCGATGTGTTGGCCCAGACCGGTGAAGACGCGGATCATCCGGCTGCGAAGGTGCGTATCGGCATCGACACCGGCAAGGCCCTGGCCGTTAACAACGGTCGTCGCGGTCATCGTGAACCGTTGTTCTTGGGCGAACCGGCGAACTACGCCGCGAAGCGCTCGGGGGGCGGCACCGCGACTGGCATCTACCTGACCAACAAGGCCCGCAAAGCCATCGGTCTCCCTGACGCCAGCGATGTCGATAAGACCGCGCTGACGCCTGACGAGATTGCGACGAGCCAGAAGAAGGCCAACCTCGACGTCACGGCCGACGAGATTGTCAAGGAGTGGAAGGAAGACCTGAAAGGCAACCCAATCGGCGCCTTCGAGTTCAGCGGTCATACGCCGCCCTACAGCTCGCTCGATATCGAAGCACTTTCTGCCAAGAACTCCCGCCGCCAGGACGCAACGTCGGTGTATGCGGACCTTGACGGGTTCACGGCATATGTCGGCAAGAACATCTCGACGAACGAGACCGCGAAGCATGTCGTCCGGTCGCTGCACGTGCTGCGCAGTGAACTGGATGCGGCTCTGCATACGGATTTCAGTGGCCGCAAGGTGCGCTTCATCGGCGATTGCGTGCATGGACTGCTGGTCGAAGGTACAGCGCAAACCACCGACGCCGAGGAAACGATCAGCAACATGACGCTTTGTGCGGGCGCGCTGCGCAGCAGCTTCAACCTCGCCTTGGAGCGTCTGAAGGCGAAGGGCACTGACGCCTCGAGCCTTGGGTTGGCGATCGGATTCGACTACGGCCCCATGACGGTCACACGTTTGGGTATGAAGGGCGATTTGATCCGCTGTTCCGTGAGCCGGGGCGTCCTGCAGTCCGAAAAAGAGCAAGCGTCTTGCACGGGCACTGACACGGCAATCGGCCAGAAGGCGTACGACAGCGGAAACGACGCCGTGCGCGCGATCTTCGGAGAAAAGCGCAAGCGCTCGAACCTGACGTATGACGTCGCGCTGAACGAGTTGGCGGCCAAGAACGATAAGGCGGCCAAGGCGACAAAAGCATTGTCCGCATCGAGCCTGCTGCAGCCGGCATCCGCCGCAGCCGCGCCGCTCAGTTTTCCCAATCGTCCTGCCGGGCCGACCAAGCCGGGCGGGTTCGCCTAATGTGGTATCTGACCGATATTCCTCGCTACAAGGCCGAAAAGGACAGCATTCGAGCGCTCGCTTCGCAGGAAGGTCAAATACATCCGGTGAACTGGAGGATGAGTGACAGAGGTCGACTCATCCTCGATGTCGATATCGTTGTCGGCAACCGCACTTTCGAAGCCTTCCTGCAGTATCCGGCGCAATATCCCGAACTTCCGCCGTCGATTTATCCGCGCGATGAGAAAAGCCGCTGGTCGAATCATCAGTATGGCACCGGAGGTGAGCTTTGCCTTGAGTACCGGCCGGACAACTGGACGACTGATCTGACCGGCGCCGACATGCTGGCGAGCGCTTATCGATTGTTATCGACCGAGAACCCGACCGAAGGTCCTGTGGTGGTTGCGCGATCAGCACATGAGGAATCGCTAGGTCAGTCCTTGCGAATTGATTATCTGCGGTTCGTGCACACTCGAAGACTTGATGATTTTCTTGCGAGCGTAGCCGTAGGCCAGATGCTCCAAGCGAACATCCTGGTTCATTATCGTTCTGAGTGCGCGGTCTATCTCGTCGACAAGGTGACGAAGGCAGGCGGGGAGATCTGGAAGAATCCTGACATACCCGATGGTTTAGGTAGCGAAACCTACGAGCGAACCATTTCAGTCATGCGAGTGGCCGAGGATGCTCCGCTACCACCGACAACAGGTGCGCCAGAGTTTCATGTCGCAGCCGAAGCATTGGGGTTCGGCGCGGACGAAAAAAGCATGATCATATTGAGAGGTGGCGGCGTTCACTGCTTCCTGCTCAATGACAAGACGGTGTTCAAGTTTTCGCCTATTCCCGCCGAAACTGAGATGCCCCGCGTTGATAAGTCCCACGCCGTTCTGCGTGGCAAAAGCGTGACGCTGGTAGGCTGCGGGTCTCTTGGTAGCAAGATCGCGACCAGTCTCGCGCGAGCGGGGGTTGCGGACTTCTTCCTTGTCGACGACGACGTGCTGCTTCCGGACAATATGGTGAGGAACGATCTTGACTGGAGGGATGTTGGCGTACACAAGGCGCGCGCTCTAGCGAACCGCATCAAGAACGTTAATCCTGCAGCCCAAGTGCATGTACGCTGTTTTCGTTTTGCGGGGCAAGAAGCGAGCGAAAGCGCGGAGACGGCTCTAGCGTCGTTGCTCCGCCGCGATCTTGTGATCGATGCAACAGCAAACCCATCCGTATTCAATTTGCTATCGTCGGTTGTTGAGAAGAAAAAGAAACCGATGGTCTGGGGCGAGGTATTCGGCGGCGGCTTTGGGGGGCTTATTGCGCGATACCGCCCCGGCATTGAGCCTCCGCCGGTTTTGATGCGCCGCGCGATCGAGAATTGGTTTGGCGAGAGGGATTATCGTCCTGAAAGAACAGGCCGCGATTATGCCACTGGCGGTGATGGTCCATCGATGATCGCTGACGATGCTGACGTCGCGAGCATCGCTGCGGCGACGACGAGATTAGCAATTGATGTGTTGATTGGCCGCAATCCGTCTTATTTTCCATCGTCGGTATATGCCATCGGGCTTGCGCCTGAACCTGGGCTGTTCACCCAGGCATTTGAGACATTTCCACTAGAGATGCCTCCGTCACCAATACCAGCCCTTGCGGCTGAATTGACGCCGGAAGAGATCAAGGTGGAGGCTGAAGAAATCATTAAGTTGATAAGTGCGACATGAAGTTGCTTATACCGGCCGAACTGATCCTACGCCTTCAGCCGGAGCTACGTCGTGGCGGTCGCAAGGAAATCGGCGGCGTGTTGGTCGGAGAGCACGTCGAGCGATCGATTTTTCGAATTGTCGATCTTTCGGTGCAGCATACCGGTGGCACAGCGGTGCATTTCGTTCGCGACGAAAAGCAAAGCAAGGTGTTTTTGGAAAAGTTCTTCGAGCGCGTCGGTAATGACTACCAGCGTTTCAATTACATTGGTGAATGGCACTCGCATCCATCATTCGAACCGTTCCCGAGCGGAGAAGATCATGCGACGATGCGCCAGATCGTTTCCGACCCGACGGTCGGCGTGAACTTTGCGATCCTCATTATCGCAACTTTGGCACCGCGATCGATGCTCAAGCTGTCAGCAACAGCATACCGTGCAAGCGGAGACCCGATCGAAATCGATGTGCAAATCGAAGGAGAGCTGCCGAAGAAGCGCGGCTTGATACAGTGGGTTACCGATCTTTTCCGATCGTGAAGGTGCGCACTCCGAGCCGCTTTACGAGCGCGCGAACGGCGTCGCACGCTGGAGTGATACGCGCGTCAACCGTGCTGACATCCCCCGCCTCATACGGGATCAATGTGAGCCCGTGCAAATCCGAAGGGAGTTTGAGGTCCTTGACCTTGGGGTGAACCAAGATCGTGCGATAGCGGGTGAGCTTTCCCATGAACAGGCCCAGCTCGAACAGAACGTTGTCGCGAACCGTAGGCGCGCGTGTTCCCCGCGATACTGAAATATCATCAGGTTCGGCAATGGCAACGGCGAAATCGGATTCGCTGACCTGCTTCTCGAGAGCTTCAAGCGGATAGCCACCAGCGAAGAATACGCCCTCATTCCACACAGTGCTGAACACGTCTTTCTCAAGCCCTGACCGTAAAGCGTTCGCAACGGGAAGCGCTTCCGAGGATGAGACCACGAACAGCTTGGGAGCTTCATTCGGTGGATAGATTGTCTTGTTGCGCTGATGCAGTCTTTTCGACAGCTCCTGCGCGATTGGCAAAAAGATCTGAGGATAAGCTTCGCCAACTCTCAAGAAAGTGGCGCTTGAAAGTCTCAGAACCACAGCCGGTTCGAGCACAGATACAGTTGCCGAACGCGGAAGAGACGGTTCGATAGCGGCCATCTCGCCGACATGCTGACCTGCCGTGCGGGTGGCGACCTGAGCGCCGTTGACCACGATGGCCACCACGCCAGAAATCAGCAGATAAATCTCATTATCTTCCGCGTTTTGGACGATGATGTTCTCGCCGGCTTTGAACTCAATCAGTTCGCCGGCGTCCGCAAGCGCGGTGGCAATGTCTGACCGCCCGCCGGCAAAGTCTTGCTTGCGGAGTGATGCAACAAGCTGCGGCCTGTTGTCGGCGCCTTCAAATCTCTCCTTCATCCTCCGGTCCTAGGCATTGGTTTAACTGAGTTGGTGTGGGCGGCCGGAGTCGAATCGGCACGGGCCTTGCGGGCCCTAGGGATTGCCGTTGATGCGTTTCTTGAGCCGCCTAAAGACGGCGACGGCGGTGCACATGCTCTTGATATATTCCAGATTGTCAAGAACGGTACCGGTTTCTTGCGAAAGATGATAAGAGAAAGGTTCTTTCTGGCTCTGCCGGCGCCTACGTAGAAAAGTCTCAGTTGTAGCGACTGTTCGAGAAGGTCTCGGTGTCGCAAAGCATCACGAGCGTATTGTCACACCCAAGCCCTTTCGACTTGTGAACAGTGCTGATGCTTCGCTGAGCTGGCTTCGGATGGAAGAATGATCGGCGGCGTGAGATCTATTTGCGAACCCTGCGTCCATGTCGTCGAACCTTGGCGTCATCCCGAGTCTCACACTCACCCGCCAACCCAGCCTTACCACTCAGTGTTATTCTTTTGTCTCTTGCACCCGACTCACAAAAACGGGAATTCTGCAATGGTTGGACAGAAATTTTCTGACCAATTTGGAAAGGAAACGGTTCGATTCCGATCTCTATAGAAGCTCAGCGCGTTTAAAAAGCCGCCAATAGCGGGCCTCTCTCTCACCAAAGAAAGAAAATCTCTCAAATCCGGACTGGATGGCTGGCGACGCAGTGCCGATCGCGGCCGTCTCTGGGTGAACTCCCTGCTAACAGGGAATTTTACAGGGAAATCTGCGATTTTCCGGCTCGAGCGGGCGACTTTTAGAGCAGAAACCGCTGTACCGTATTGATTTTTGGGAAATTCCCTAGACAAACGAACAGGGAATAAATCTTAGAGATCAGGGAATTCTTGCAGGGATAACAGGGATTTTCGAAGTGCCGTTGGTTGCTACCGCTTCTTTAGTTCAAATAGTTACTCTAGGGCCCAACTCCGCGGTACAGCGGCCGCGCACGGTGAGGCCGCTCCTTAAGGCCACCTATTGCGAACCGCCAAGGAACGGCACAAGCACTTCGCTCAATTCATCGGGTGCTTCTTCCGGCACGAGATGACCGCAATCGGCGATAATGTGAGATGTTACGTTTTGGGCAACAAGGCTCACGCTTTCCGCTACCTCCGGCCCCCTCCCTCGACCGGCGCCGCCACTAACGGTTAGCGTTGGTATCCGCAGCTTGCCGTGTTTAGCAATCATTTGCGATGCGAATGCGTTGGACTGTTCGACCGATCGATAATATTCGAAGCCTGCTCGCATGGCGCCTGGCTGCGAGTAAGTCCGCACATACTCAGCGAGATCGTCCGCTCCGACAGCGCCTGCACGTTCGCTATACTCCTGATAGAACCAATTCAAATACGCGGCCTCTCTGCCCGCGGTCAGCGCTTCAGGCAAATCGGGGGTCCGATGAAAAGCATGATGCCATCGCAAACCGCCCTGATTGCCCCCGGCGGCGCGCCCGTCTCCAGGGAGAACAACGTCGATAACTGCGAACCGCCGCACACGAAGGCGCGCGAGCAAACATACAGCGAAGGCGACCGGCCCTCCCCAGTCATGCCCAACAATTGAAAAACGTTCGATCCCGAGCTGGTCGAGCAGCTCGATGATATCGCTAGCAACACTCTTGATATCGTATCCCGCCGCTGGTCGAGAACTATCCCCAAGCCCCCGCATGTCGGGCGCTAACACGCGATGGCGGCTTTCAAACTTAGGGATGACATGCCGCCACGCATGCGACGTGTGTGGCCAGCCATGAAGCAAAAGCACAACGTCGCTTCCACGCCCCGCCTCAAGATAGTGCATGCGGATCTGGCTCAGCTCAGCATAACGATGAGAAGTCATGTGGATTCATTTCCGAGTTGACGACCTTGTCTACGCGTCGCCCATCAATTATTTCGACCCAAGAGGGTTAGCGCCCCGGCGCAGACATTATCAATGACGCCGGTTGTAGATCGGCAAGTGTTGGATAGCCATCCACCGCCATCAAGAGGTCCGCCTCGGCAAGGATGCATTTCAAGACGTGAACGATGCCGTCCACGCCATCGAGAGCCAGCCCGTAGGCATATGGCCGGCCAATGCCGACTGCTGCAGCACCCAATGCCAGCGCTTTGATGACATCCGTGCCGGAGCGCACACCTGAGTCAAACAAGACCGGTGCATTACCTGACGCTTTGACAACGCCGGGCAGTAGATCAATCGCGGCAAGACCGCCATTGGCCTGCCGTCCGCCGTGATTTGAACAGTAAATGCCGTCGACACCACCGTCGATTGCACGCCTCGCGTCGTCAGGATGACAAATGCCTTTCACAATCAAAGGAAGCTTTGTCAAAGACCGGAGCCAGGGCAGATCGTCCCATGTCAATGGATTACCGAAAATTTTCGCCCATTGCATGACGGCAGCGCTCGGGTCCTGCTCCGGAGGCTTGGCGAGCAGGCTTCGGAACACCGGGTCCGAAACGTAATTGGCGAGACAATAGCCCCTCAGCTGCGGAAAGTTCGCCTGCTTAAGGTCGCGCGGACGCCATCCTGTAACCCACGTATCGAGAGTTACCACAATTCCCTTGAAGCCTGCGGCCTCGGCGCGGTGCACAAGACTTTCGGCAACCGCCCGGTTTGTCGGCGTATAGAGCTGAAAAAACCGGGTGTATCGCCAAATTCAGAAGCAACTTGCTCCAATGGAGTTTCACTCAGTGTCGATGCAACCATAGGCACACCGATCGCTCGGGCAGCGCGGGCGGTCGCGATATCTCCCCGGCCGTCTTGCGCGCAGATACCGATGACGCCGATTGGACTCATGAACAAAGGTGTCGGAAGCAACATCCCAAACAGATTGATGGACATGTCACGTTTGGCAGCGCCGACGAACATCCGGGGCATTAGCCCCCATCGCTCAAAAGCGGTGACGTTGAGATTTTGAGTATGCTCGTTGCCGCAGCCGCCCGCAACGTAAGACACAACACTTGGCGGCATGGCCGCGTGGGCTCGTGCTTCAAGTTCGCTGAAATTAACCGGAAGTTTTGGCAGCCGTCCGCTAAGGCCAGCGCCGTATATTTCGGTTTGGTACTCGCCGTAGTGAGCCAAAGTACTCTCCAGCATTTTGATGATTAAGGGCGAGCGCGCAACGCGTGTCTCGGACAATCAGTGATCATGGCCCACGAGCGAACCGTCACTCCGGCGAAGAAGGGTTTCGGGAGAAACTGTCTTCACGTCGTGGACGCCGGTCAAAGCCATCGAGGTGTCCAACTCCTTGCCGAGAATGCCAAGCATTTCCTCGACCCGCCTCTGCCCTCCCGACGCAAGAGCATAAAGATAGGCCCTTCCGATCATGCATGCCTTGGCTCCCAAGGCCAGAGCTTTTAAAACATCTTGCCCGGAGCGAACGCCTCCATCGAACAGGACTTCGGTCGCGCCTCCGACCGCATCAGCGATCGCGGGCAAAGCTGCGATGGATGAACTCGCGCCATCCAATTGCCGGCCCCCGTGATTCGAAACCACGATGGCATCGGCTCCGCGCTCCACCGCCTCTCTCGCATCGCGTTCATCGAGTAGTCCTTTGATGACAAGTTTTCCCGGCCAGATACTCCGAACCCAATCGACGTCATCCCAAGTGAGAGACGGATCGAACTGGCCGCCGACCCAATGCGCAAGGGAGGCCAGCCCTTCCTCGGCCGCTGGGGCGCCCTCCAGATTGCCAAATGACCGCCGCCGTCCAGCCAGGACGCCCAGCGCCCATCTCGGCTTCGAGGCGATATCGAATGCGTTTGCGAAGGTCAGTCTTGGCGGAATGCTGAGGCCATTTTTGATGTCGCGATGCCGCTGGCCGCCGACTTGCAAGTCAACCGTCAGTACGAGCGCCGAGCATTTCGCCGCGACCGCACGCTCAACAAGCGACCGCGTAAATCCGCGGTCGCGCATGACATAGAGTTGAAACCAGAACGGCGTTTTTACCGCCGCCCGCACATCCTCGATCGAGCATATCGACATTGTGCTCAGGCAGAACGGAATTCCCGCATTCTCTGCGGCGCGCGCTCCGTGTATTTCGCCGTCCGCGTAAAACAGACCGCCAAGACCCGTCGGCGCAATGATCAGAGGTAAACTCACATCGCTGCCAACGATCCGGGTTTTTATCGAGCGACGGGACATGTCGACCATAACGCGCTGACTGAGGCGCAGGCTTTCTAGATCGCGCCGGTTGGCCCGCAATGTCATCTCGTCATAGGAGCCACCATCACCGTACTCGAAAATCGAACGCGGTATCTTGCGCCGCGCAACCTCGCGAAAGTCCTGTACATTGGTAAAGGCCATGATTATGCGGCCGTTTCCCTGGCACGCCGCGCCTCATAAGCTTTCACATGTGCATAAGCCGCGCCAAGAAACGAACGCGGAGCAGCTACTCCTCCGCGGCTAAGCATATCCCCCAAAATATGATCGCCCTCGGTCGGTGCCCCCTTCTCGATATCACGTAGCATGGACGCCATTAGCGGCGAGCCGCGTGTCGTAAACGCCGTGCGGGCCCATTCGACAAAGGCCGGACGTGGCTCAAATCCCTTCTTGACGGCAATCGCTGTGCATTCCTCAAAGAGCGCGAGCACAAGATCGGTCGCATCTGCATTGACCATGTCGCCCACAGACGCACGCATCAGGCATGTGGAGCCCGCCCCGGTGGCGATGAAAACCCATTTCTCCCACATCTCCTGCATGATGTTATCGCTGGGCTGCGCGACAAAGCCGGCGTCCGAAAGCGTCTTGGCAATTTCAGCGTATTTCTTGGGTTCCTTCGATTGTGGACCAAAGGTCAGCGTGTGCAGGTCGTTAAGATGAAGTATCTCACCCCCAGGAGAAAGAGTCGCCGAGATCGCACACTGACCGCCAAAAACCTTTTCCGCGCCAAACCGCGCGGTCAGCAAATCAACATGCCGCAGACCGTTCAACAGTGGAATGATTATAGTGTCCTTGCCAACTGCGGGAGCAAACGACTGCATCGCCTCGTCGAGATCGTAGGCCTTGCAGCTCAGGATGATAATATCGAATGGCTGGCTCAGCCTGTCGGCCGTAACGGTCGGCGGTGCAGGTAAATGAAGATCGCCGAGCTTGCTTTTGACGGTAAGGCCGCCTTTCGCGAGCGCGGCAGCGCGCTTCGGCCTGACAAGAAACGTAACGTCACGGCCTGCAGCCAACAGCCTTGTACCGAAGTACCCACCGAGCGCTCCCGCTCCGATCACCAATATCCGCACACTCTTCTCCTTGCTGAAACCCGGTGCAATGCGCCGGTGCTATTGTACAAATCGCCGGGCGCTTGCGAGCCCCGGTGTTGATTCACATGTCAATCAGCAGCGCTGATGAGGCTACCGATCGGCTCCCAGTTCTTGCCGGTAAATCGCTGCAACTGGAGCGAAGTCCACGCCTGATGGTTGGTCGGGCTGGTGTTGATAGTGATGCCCGGCGCGGCCATCCCCGGCGCGAAATCCTTCAAGCTCAAAGCCTGCTTGATGATATTCTCGCGGGAAAGATCGTTACCGCACTGCTTTAGAATCTGCTCGAGGATTTGCCCCTGAATAGCTCCAAGGGTATATGCGGCTTCACCCACATCTCCCGTCGGCAGATATTTCGAAAGAAATGCGCGATATTCCTTTGTGGCGCTGTCGTCCGCCCAGCGTGGATCTGTCGCATCTTTCTGGAACGTTCCGGATATGACGCCCGTTGAATTCTCAATGCCCGCCGGCGCAAGCGTGCCTGCGATCGAGCTCGACGGATAGTTGACGAGCGTAAGCGGCTTCCAGCCGATTTCTCCGGCTTTCCGCAGAGCCTGTGCCGTGAATTTGGGCGTTCCGCCAATGAACAAGGCCTGAGCCCCGGAGCTTTTTAGGCTTACGATCTGAGAATCTACGGTGGGATCGGTGGTCTCGTAAGCCTTTGCTGTCACCAATTTATCGAAATCGTCTTTCAGATAAGACTTGAATGCCGAGACCAGATCTTTTCCCATATCGTCGTTCTGATACAGAATAGCGATGCGCGCCCCCGGCAGCTTCTGGCTGATGTACTTCACGTAGACCTTACCCTCGGTGTCGAAGCTAGGCAGACCAGTTGTGGTGTAAGGATACTCAGCGTAATTTGTGAACTTATTTCCGCCCGTCACAATGAAAAGCTGCGGCACCTTCTTCATGTTGACGTACTTGACCGTCGCGGAAAGACTTGCCGTACCCAGCGGACTGAACAACAGTGCGACTTCATCGCTCTCGACTAGCTTGCGAGTTTGTTCAACCGACTTGCTCGGCGTGTAGGCATCATCCAGCGCCACGAGCTTGATCTTCCGGCCGTTCACGCCGCCCCGGTCGTTGATGAGATCGATATAACCCATAAACGCTTTACCGACATTTCCAAGTGAAGACGCTGGACCGCTGAATGGAAAAGTGGATCCGACAGTGATCTCTTTCGTTGTAACGCCAGGCTGATCGCCCGCACTCACCGCGCTTGATGACAAACCCGCCAAGAGAACGCTTACCAAAACACCCGTTGATCGAAGTCCCGTCCGAAACATAAGATCCTCCTGGGATCAGGCGCACAGAGCGCCGAAATGACGTTTCCATTTTTGCGTCCCGCATCTGCGGCGGGATTTCGTCTTTTTCTTCAGCCGCCGGACGATCAAACAACGCTAAGCCCGGGCAATAGTCTCCTTTCGCGCTGGCGCATGGCGCGCAGTTCGTGCACCTCCCGTTCCTATTTATGAATCGATCAGGCGCCGTCGAAGAGCCGTGACCAGTCGGCCACGGCTTCCCCCGCGTTAGTCCCGATAGCGAGACCCTTTCGCATCGAGCTCGCGACGATAAGCGTCGAACGAATCCTGGCCAAACGAGGTCGTCTCATCAAAACCCTTGGCAACTTCCGCCTGCATCTGACGTGCCGTCTTGCGCAACACATCTTCAGAAAGCGGCCGATGGTTCTTTCCGAACGCTGCAGTAGTGACTTGCACTTCACACGCCCGCTGCAGAATACTCATGCGAAACATCGCCTCCGCTGCCGTTTTTCCGCAAGCCAGCAGTCCGTGATGCCGCAAGATCATGTAGTTCTTGTCGCCGAGCGACTTCACCAATCTTGTTCGCTCATCCAGATCGGTCGAGATGCCCTCAAAATCATGGTATGCAACCTGATCATAGAGCATCGCACCGTAGAAACTGTGATGTGATAGTCCATCCTCTGTACATGCAACTGCAACGCCTGCTGTGGTGTGAGTGTGCGCGATGAAATGAGCATCCTCCCGCGCGGCATGAATGGCAGAATGGATCGTAAAACCCGGAGCATTCACACGCCCCGGCACGTCCACAACCTTATTGCCGTCAAGGTCGATCTTGATGAGGTTGGAAACGGTAACTTCGTTGTATTGCAGACCAAACGAGTTAATCAGGAAATGACGATTTGGGCCGGGCACGCGCGCCGTGATGTGGTTGTAGATATGCTCCGTCCATCCGTGATCGTAGAAAATGTGGTAAAGCGCAGCGAGATCCTCACGAACCAGCCTTTCTTCCGCGGTCATCGCGTTGCGAATCGCGTTTTCCGGCGACCTCTGGATATTCATCATTAGCTCCCTGAAGATTTATTTTCGGCTGACGTTTACTGCGCGATCAATTGAGCAGATCCGGCTGCTCCCTCACGATCTTGGAATAGAGAGTCTGGAACTGGAACCATCCCGTAAACGGTGACCCGAGCACGTTGAACGCCTGCTGCGCCGAGCTCTTGGAAATAACCTTGAGATCCTGTCCCGTCCGGGCGGCAGCCGCTTCTGCGACAAGCTGAACCTGGCAGGAGCGCTCCATGGTGATGAACCACCAGACTGCTTCATCGACAGTTTGGCCGACTGTCAGCAACCCGTGATTTTGCAGAATTGCCGCCTTGTGAGGCCCGAGCGCTTTCGCGATTTGCTGCCCCTCATCCAGCTCGACTGCGACCCCACCGTAGTCCTCATAGAGCGCGTGATCGTTGTAAAAAGCGCACGCATCTTGCGTAACAGCGTCGAGCTTTTTGCCAAGCGTTGCGAAAGCGCGTCCATACATGGAGTGCGAATGAGCAGCACCTACCGACTCCGGACGCGCGGCATGAACACTGGCGTGGATCGCAAAGGCCGCCGCATTCACCGGGTGATTGCCCTCGACAACCTGCCCCTTGTGATCGACACGAATGAGGTCCGAGGCTTTGATCTGGCTAAAGCTCATGCCAAAGCCGTTCACCCAGAAGGTATCTGTAAATTCAGGATCACGCGCTGTAATATGACCAGCAACACCCTCATCGAAGCCAAATTTGGCAAACAGCCGGAAGCCTGCCGCCAGCCGTTCCTTACGATGCTGCCGTTCTTCGGCCAGCGTTGCGAACACCGGTGGCTGCGGCAATCCTCGGTTTATCTTTTCCGCTGCACTCGTCCCGTGATCATGTTTGTATGGCGCATTCATCGGCGTTCTCCCTCGGTACGCGCGTTTGGCGGGGCGGTATATGCGTGGCGTCAACAAGAAGCCGGCCGCACCGCACCTACAAACCGGTTATTGTTCTTTGTTGAACTCGCCTTCAAGGCTGAGGCATAACTGCCAACATGACAATTGAATTCGACTGCTGATTGCTGAAGCAGGTTCAACCCGAGGAATGGTGAAGATGTCCCATATGCTTCCTCCGCTTGTGAGCCTGCGCGCATTTGAAGCGGTCGCAAGATTTGGCAGCGTAAAACTCGCATCCGAAAACTTGAACCTGACACCTTCAGCAATCAGCCATCAAGTTCGTGCACTAGAGGCACATTTCGGGGTTCAATTGGTCAAGCCGAGTGGACGAGGTATTGCGCTTACGGAAATGGGATCTGTTTATGCGACAGCGGTGATGAATGCCTTCAATGAATTGTTTCGTGCGAGCGATCTCCTTGACACGCGAAGGCACGATAAGATCGTACGAGTTAGTGTTACACCGACATTCGCAACGCTCGCAGCATTACCCAACCTAGCGAACTTCCGCGCCGCTAATCCCGACATCGATTTGAGACTTGAAGCGAGAAATACACCAGTCAACTTTGAAAATGATCCGATTGACGCAGCCGTACAACTTGGGACGCCGCCATTTCCCGGCTTGATATTTCATCGTTTGCTTCATTCTCGCACTATGCCATGCGCCGAGCGAAGCCTCATCGAAAAGTACGGCCCTGTTCGTGACGCAAAAGATCTCGCGAAAATCCCGTTAATCGAGTTCGCTACGGCCCCGGGAAGTTGGCGCGCCTGGTTCAATGAAAGGGCGCCAGAACTGTCATCGATAGACCCGAAATTGTTGGGCGACAGTTTGCTGACAGGTATCCAAATGGCGAGATCTGGCATGGGAGCAATCCTCGCTCCATTTCCTCTCGTATCTTCAATGATCACGAGCGGCGCCCTCACCGCCATTACCATCTGGCCCCCAACGCCACTGGGCGAGAGGGATTTCTATTTCACGTACAGAAAGGTCGATGCTGCTTCGGAAAAAATAAAGGCCGTGCACAAATGGTTGAAGCAGGCGGCGCGCGGTCTCGAAACTGAAGCGGCCGAACTAGGTATCTGACGGATGCTGGCGTCTGTTAGATCGATTTAAGCCAAGACAGCAAGATGCGGCGATAGCTTCTCGACAGTTATGAGGCTCGTCATCGTACGTCCCACGCTTCCAGTATTTCAGCGACTTCCGCTACTTCGATTTGCATCGAAAACCGGTTGGCATAGAGCTTCATCAAGGCATCATGCGTCTCGTGTGATGAGCTTGCTAGAGCGTCACGAGCGAGAACCAAGATCGACGGCACTTAGTACAGTCGCTAGCACACAAACGTCCCGCAAATACAGCAGCAATAATCCGCAGCGCGACAAGCAGGCGCTGATAGACGTTATCCGTGCTGCCCGGCTCGATATAGAGTGTTCTGTCGCCGAGTTTTCCAAGCCAGGCGCGAACCCTTGGTCGTCATCTGATCGGAGTAGACCGATTAGGGTTGCCGTTCGGCAGGAAGACGAGCACTTTTCGCTCGCGCTCTTGAGGAAGTCTGATACCCGACCAAACCTCCTCATTCACTATAGGTCACTCTTTGGCGACCCTACCGAGCGCGCCAGGTATTGCTGTGTCTCGGGGCGGGCCTCAAGCAAGGTTGGTCCAGCGCCGGAAAACTTTTGCCATCCGCTCCGGCTCCGCGCCTAACTGCGCCATTGCGACGCCACCGTTGACTGATTCGCGATACTCCGCGATCAGACCTTCACGGATGACAAACCGACTCATCCCGTCCATCACGACGTGCTTTCCCTTAAACTGCGGCACTGTCGAGGTGAAGCTTGCCAGCCACCACGCATAGCCCTTAGTGCCGTCAAACACGGGATCGAACATTTCCCAACGATAATTGGTCCCGTCACGGTAACACAGATCCTGCACCAAATGCGCGATACCGGCCCGGCCCGTGTGCGGGCCATACATGAAATCGTGATAGATCGCGTCTTCGGTGAAATGGCTAGCGACCCGTACGCCACCGCCTGACGCCCACGAGAGTGTCAATTCGCCGATCAACGCCGCAAATTCATCGCTGGTCATCTCGCCTCCGTTTCGCCTCCGCTTGTTGCGGGCCGGGCGGCGGATGCGCCCGCTGCCTACCTGTGATGTTCGCTGCTTGCTCAGCTTGCCGCCGAGACAGGCGCAATAGCGATTTCATCTCGCAATTCGCGCCTTAAAATTTTCCCGACGTTAGTCTTAGGAAGCTCGGTTCTGAATTCCACGTGTTTCGGCACCTTGTAGGGTGTCAAATGCGTGGCAGCAAAGCTTGTGATGCTCTGATGCGTTAGGTTGGGATCGGTCCGCACGACGAAAACTTTTACCGCTTCGGTCGATTTCGGATCAGCCACCCCGATGACCGCGCATTCCAGAACCCCCGGATGACTCGAAATCACTTCCTCGACTTCGTTTGGGAAAACATTGAAACCGGAAACAACAATCATGTCCTTCTTCCGATCCACGATCCTCGTGTATCCCTCTGGCGACATGATGCCGATATCGCCTGTGCGGAAAAACCCGTCGCTTGTCATGACCTGTGCGGTTTCCTCAGTGCGATTCCAGTAACCCGCCATCACCTGCGGCCCCTTGCCGCAAATCTCACCTGGCTGGCCGATCGGCACTTCCTTGCCGTCATCGTCTCGGATCGAAACATAAGTCGAGGGAGCCGGCAGCCCGATCGTTCCGGAAAAAATCGCAAGATCTGGCGGCGTCGCCGTCAGGAGAGGAGCCGTTTCTGACAATCCGTATGCTTCGGACAGCACGCAACCCGTCGTAGCGCACCATTTGTCCGCAACAGTTTTCTGGGTCGCCATGCCGCCGCTGATCGAAAGCTTCAGCTCAGAAAAATCGACGTTCTTGAAATCCGGATAATGCAGAAGACCGTTGAACAGAGTGTTCACCGCAGGGAAAATATGGGCCTTGTACTTCTGGAGCTCTTTGACGAAACCGGGAATGTCTCGCGGATTCACAATCAAAAGATTGGTGCCGCCGACGCGAAATGAAAACAAGAAACAGACTGTGAGAGCAAAAATGTGATACAGCGGCAGCGCGCAAACGGTCAAAAGGGGCTCCCCGTGCGCGGGCCGGTCCAGGACAGAAGCCGTCCAGGACTTAATCTGAGCTACGTTGGCGACCATGTTGCGGTGTAGCAACGTCGCGCCCTTCGATACACCCGTCGTGCCGCCGGTGTACTGCAGAAACGCGACGTCATCCGGGGCGATCTCAGGCTTGTCGAGGCCGGCCCTGCGGCCTGCCGACAGCGCCTCGTTGAAAGACACTGCACCCGGCAACGAAAAGGCCGGGACCATCTTCCTGATCTTACGGACGACAAAGTTGACGACGGCACCCTTCAAACCAAGCAAATCGCCCATGCTGGCGACGATGATGTGTTTTACGGCGGTGCGCGCCACCACTTTTTCCAAGGTTGTTGCAAAGTTTTCCAGAACAAGAATGGCTTCCGCGCCGGAATCCTTGAGCTGATGCTCAAGCTCCCGAGGCGTATAGAGCGGATTCACGTTTACGACGATGAAACCCGCACGCAATACTGCCGTCACGGAAACTGGGTTTTGCAGCACGTTTGGCATCATGATCGCAACGCGCGCACCTTTTGCCAGCCCCCTGCTTTGCAGATAAGCACCGATCGCGGCCGACATTTCGTCAAGCTCGCGATAGGTAATCGACTTATCCATGCAGAAGAACGCTTTGCGGTCAGCGAACTTCGCGAAGCTCTCCTCAAACAGCGCGACCAGCGATGAGTACTCATTAGCATCGATATCGGCAGGGACACCTGCCGGATAATGCTGCAGCCAAAAACGCTTCACGTTATTTCCTCCGTCTTGAAAACCCGCTGATACAGGCTTCTTTTTTTTAATCTCCGAAACGAAACCGGATCCGGCCACGATCAGAACGAATGATATGCTATCTGCTTATTCTTCCCGAACCGCTTTCGCCGCGCCACCATTCACCGCATGACTGTCGTTTGCCATACAGGGATAGCGATGGGCTATGACTTGCGGCCGGCCGGACGCCTGCCTCGCTTTGCTTTTTTAAGGTCTGCAGCACTCTCTCGGCACCGCTCAGTCGCCGTCACCAACAACTCCTCGCCGAGATCGCTCGACTTCGGTACTGCCCGGGCCAGCACAAGAGCCCCGACCATGCGGCAAACCAAATCGACTGCGTCGCTGCGGGACGCAGAGTCCTCAGGCATTCGACGCTCAACAGAGACAATCAAGCGTTCGAGTCCCTCGGAGAAAACCTGCTTAATAGCCGGCGTTTGACGTGCAACTTCGGTCGCGAGCGCGGCTGCGGGACAGGTCAATCCCGGCGCATCCTTGGCTTCGTCTGATAAATAAGCCGCGATAAACTCATCCAGACTCTCAATTCCACCCCGCACCTCATCCATAACTCGGAACGAATGATGAAGCGCCTCGGCGACCAGCGCCTCTTTCGATTCGAAATGGTTGTAGAAACCGCCATGTGTAAAGCCCGCGGCCTTCATCAAGTCATTGACGGATATCCCGTCGAAACCCCGCTCGCGAAAAAGCCTCGAGGCTTTGGCGACAACCTTCTCCCGATTTTTCCGAACCTGCGTCTCGGTAATCCGCATAACCCTGTCCCCGACCACTTGCCAATAATGATACATGTCATCAATATTGATTGACAACGCGATTTTTTATAATGACTATCATCATTATAGTGCGAATGCACGGCAGAATTGAGGGGAGCAGAATGCCATTTTGGAAAATTTATCACCCGGTGGGTGCATTCACCGCTGAGGACAAGCGCGAGCTGTCAAAGCGCATAACGGGCCTCTATCGCTCGCTACCGAAATTCTATGTGATAGTCGCATTTCAGGAGATCGCCCCCGAGTCTCTTTATAAAGGTGGCGAGGAAGCCAGAAATTTTGTTCGCATATGGGCCGATCACATCGCAAGGTCTTTTCCGCCTGATCCAAAGATCAAATCCAAGTGGCTGAGTTGGGCTGAAAAAGCGCTTGAGCCTTACATCAAGGACCGCGGCATGGATTGGGAAATCCATTTTGACGAAACGCCTTTCGACCTTTGGCAGGTTCAAGGCATGGCTCCGCCACCTCCAAATTCGGAATACGAAAAGCTTTGGTTCAACGAAAACCGGCCGGTTCCTTACCCCATTCAGGAACCCGCTTAAAACAACGCCACTTCAACCAGACTGAGAATTTGGCGCTGCGCCCATTCGGGTCGGACGGGCGGGCCGGAGGGATAAACATGATGATCGATAACCAACGCTTTGCGGTTGTTACAGGCGCGTCGTCAGGCATCGGCGTTGCGTATGCGGAACGCATGGCGGAACGTGGCTACAACCTGATCCTAGTCGCCCGCCGTCTCAACCGGCTGGAGGAAATTGCCGGGCGGATCAAGCTCAAGACGAACCGCACAGTCGAACTGGTGTCCGCAGACCTGAGCGACGCGAAAGATTTGTCGCGTGTCGAAACTCTGCTGGCCCAGCGAGAGGACATCGACGTTCTGATCAACAATGCCGGCCTGGGCGCGCTTGCACCGACGTTGCAAACCAGTGCGGACGCGCTGGAGAATATGATCAAGGTCAATGTCTTGGCATTGACGCGCTTGTCTCACGCTATCCTGCCGGGGTTGCTGAAGCGCAATCGTGGATCGATCATCAACATTGCATCGATGATCGCCGTGATGCCTTCGCCTATCGGCGGAGGATATTCGGGTTCGAAGGCGTTTGTTCTGAATTTCACCCGGTCGCTGCAATTGGAAGTCGCTAAGACGAACGTCGTGATTCAGGCAGTCCTCCCCGGCCCTGTCCGCACCGAATTTTTCCAAGCGTCGGGTCTAGCGGCGTCTCCCTTCCCCGATGAGATGCTGATGTCCGCGGAGGAGTTGGCAGATACGTCGCTGCGGGCGCTGGATCGCGGCGAGCTTGTCTGCTTTCCATCTCTGGAGAATCTATCGCTCTGGACAGCATTTGAAGAGGCCCGCGTTGCATTGAGCCGCGCGCTGATGAAGTCGGGCCGGCCCGCGGCACGATATTCCGAGGCAGTTCACTGAGCCATCGGGCCAGTCAGAGATGTATCCGTGGCCGTCAAATCCATGCCGCACCCCGCCAGCGGATGCAGCGCCATCGATCTCGCCGACTGTCAAGTCGGCATCCCTGATCGTATTCCAACCCGATAGAGGCAAGCGCTGTGCTTTGGACCGTATACGCCTAAAGCGAACGAGCGAAATCCGCTACTGCGCGGCCGATTTCGTGAGGTGAATCTTCCTGCATGAAATGCAGCCCCTTGACGGTGACCTCTATCTGGTTGGGCCAGGTCCGACAGAATTCACGAGCGGTTCCAGTGAGGATTGCCCCAGGTTCTGCATTGATGAACAGCTTTGGAATCTGACTTTGAGAAAGCCACCGCCCATTATCTTCCACGATTTCTACCATGCTAGCCGGTTCGCCATTAATCGGTAGTTCTCGCGGCCAGCTCAGAGTTGGTCGGCGATCTTCACCCGCCTTTTCAAATGGAGTCCGATAAACGACCATCTCTTCCTCAGTCAAACCGCGCATAACTGAGTTCGGCAAGACGCCTTCGACAAACAAATTCTTTTGAAGGACCATTTCTTCGCCATGCTCGCTTCGGAAACCCTGAAAAACCTTTCGGGCGCTTTCGGGCCATTCTTGCCAGCCAACCGGCTTCACGATCGCTTCCATATAGACGATCCCCTTTACGCGCTCTGGATTGCGGCGAGCCCATTCGAACCCGAGGGCCGATCCCCAATCGTGAAGGACCAGAATCACGTCGTTTCCGATATCTAATTGATCCCACAGCTCGAACAGATACTCACGATGCTCCTGGTAGCCGTAGCGGTCCGGTCCCGAAGTCGCGAGCTTGTCCGAATTGCCCATTCCAATCAGGTCGCAGGCAATCAGACGTCCGAGCCCTCGGCAGTGCGGCATCACATTTCGCCACAGATAGGATGACGTCGGATTACCGTGCTGGAAGACGATCGCGCGCCCTTGGCCATGGTCGTGACAGGCCATTCGCCTGCCGTTTATTTCAATGAACTTCTGTTCACCAAAACTTCTAGCGGAGATAGCGTTATGCTCGTTCATTAGAATTCCCTGATCAGAACTCAAGCGGATAGCAAACCGCTGCGACTTAAGGATGTGGAGATCGTTGCCGCCGCAGGTGCCATTTCGTTCAATGGCACGCGATTTGGCAGCGGTGGGGGCCAATCGTATTGAAACTGACCCGAAGGTACTCGTATCGCCGAAGTCAACTGCCTAACTATTGCAATGTATATCCTCCATCCACCGTGAGTTCGGCGCCGGTCATGAACTTCGAGGCATCGGAGGACAGAAACAAGATAACACTCGCGACGTCGTCAACTTGCCCCCATCGTCCCATCGGAAGGTGCGCCTTGACCATGTCCACGCCAGCTTCGAAGCTCGGGGCCACTCCTTTCTCAACCGCTTGATGCACTGCGCTGGTGCCAAGATCCGTTTCCGTCGGTCCTGGATGGACTGAATTGACGCGGATCTTCCCCGATCGCGAACGGGCCAACTCTACCGCAACAGCCTTCGTCAACAGGCGGACGGCACCCTTCGATGCGGAATAAGCTGAGTGAGTTGGGCCCGCGACCTGGCCCCATATTGATGAAAGATTGATGATCGAACTACCATGCGGTGTGCTCTGCGCCGTTCTCTTCATCAGTGGAACGGCGCACTGCATACCGATGAAGACACCTTCGACGTTGACGGCATGAGTGCGACGAAAATCATCAAGTGTCGTTTCCATAAATGGGCGATTGACCATTATGCCAGCGTTATTGACGAGAATATCCAGTCGACCCTCGTTCTGTTCGACGCTTGCAATGACGCGCTTCCAGTCTTCTTCAGACGTCACATCGTGACGGATTGCTCTCACCCCATTTCCAAGCTGCGTGGCGGCTTTAGTTACACCGGATTCCATGACATCGCTCAGTATAACGCGAGCTCCCGCCTCGTGGAGCCGCTCAGCAGTTCTCCTTCCGATTCCGTTTGCAGCACCGGTGACGAGTGCGACGCGATCATTCAAATCAAAAATCATCTTGAAACATCCTGTACTCCCCGTCCGTCCGCCAAGGCTCTCGCTGAAGCCACGCTCGCTTTTCGGCGCCGTTCGACTCAATTTTCTTAGCTTCGCACCAAACTTCGACTGCCCTTCCGATCACCACTAACGTCCACGGTCGCGCATTGGAGTAAGCACATCGTCGAAATCTCCAAGCTCGGGAAATTTAAGAGTAGGTTGGCGGTCGAGTTCACGCACATAGACCCGCAGATCTTGCAGCTGTGCCTGCCTGTCTTGGTGCGTAATGTATGGAACATGATGGGCGACAAATGGCTTGTGTACGGTTAGTCCGACATAACCCAACGTCCCCTGAAAGAAATGACGCATCATCCCAGTCTCGAGATCTCCATGGAGGGCATCGGGTCCGAACATATTTCGGCGTCCGCCGAGAGCCATCGCGGTGAACGTTCTCTTACCCCTGAGACCACCCAGATCGTAAAACTCGCGGTTGCCGCTATGCATCGGCCCGCACAGCAAGACACGATCGATCCAGCCTTTAAGAATGGCCGGAACGCTGAACCAGAATATTGGAAAAGTGAAGACGATGAGGTCCGCCGCCAGCACATTTTCTACTTCGCGGGCGACATCGGAAGCCAAAGTCGAAGTCGCGTAGCCGTGGCGCTGCTCGATCGTGTATACCAAATAATCGGGTCGCTTTCTTGAAGTGAAATCGTTGCCGGAGAGAACAGGGTTGAAATCGTCGTGATAGAGATCGCAAATGGTGACAGTCGCACCTGCGGCTCTCAGTTCGTCGATAACAACATCTCGCATCGCGCTCACAAAGGAGGTCGGCTCTGGGTGAGCATGAACCAAATGAACACGCATATCTAATCCTTCACTTCTGTAGCGAGATCTGTCGCACCACTAATCGAGCTCTATGATCTTCCGTTTTCGTTAAAACGAATAAGGTCAATCTCCTTGCTCGGCTTACCGCCAACCCTTAGCACTCAGCTCGAGAACGATTTCCGGTCAACGACAATCGCAGCATAACGACGGCACCGCCTAGGCGGGCTAACCACGCTTCGCCTTGTCCTTCTCGTTCTGAGCAATGATACCGTCCCGCGCTGCGGTCCAATCTGAATCCGTCCAGTCACGCGCTTCGTAAAAATTGCCGCCCATCGCCAGCGCTTGTGCACCATCCATCGCGATGGTTTCGCCGTTGATCCAGTCGCAGCCACCGGAGATCAGAAAGGTCGCGAGATTTTGCATCTCGCTCAGCTGTCCGACGCGACCCATCGGGTTCACAGCGACGCTTTTCGCTCCGGCATCGTCGCCCGGCTTGATGCGCTTGCTCATGCCCTCAGTCGGAATTTCTCCCGGCGCGATGGCGTTGAGACGGATTCCGTAGCGACCCCATTCCGTGGCCAGCGACATGGTCATGGCGTGAACTGCCGACTTGCTCATCGTGGACGGAACCACGAATGGTCCGCCATTGCGTATCCAGGTAACGGTGACGGATACGACGTTGCCGCGATGCCCCCCGGCGATCCAGCGTTTGCCGACAGCGTGGGTCACGTAGAACGTGCCGTGCATCACGATATTGGCGATGGCATCGAACCCACGCGTTGTAACGTCCTGCGTGCGGGAGATAAAATTGCCCGCGGCGTTGTTGATGAGATCCGTCAGCGGAGCTTCCTTGAAGACGGCCTCGACCATAGCGTCCACCGCCGCAGCATCGCGGATATCCACGCCATGGGCGGTGACCTTGCCGCCGTGAAGCTTCATCAACTCAGCTGCGGTCTCGTCGCAAACAATTTTGCGGCGGCCGCAAATGTGGATGTCCGCGCCGAGGCTAAGGAATTTCGCCGCCATGGCCTTGCCGAGGCCGGTGCCACCCCCCGTCACCAAAATGTTGCGGCCCGCGAGTAGCTTATCCTTAAACATAGGTTTCCTTTTGCTACTAGTTGCAAAAAGACCATAATTTATGAATTCTCATTTTGCAACTAGTTGCATAATAGATTGGTAGATAAATTCGCTCGCCTACACCCGGCGATGTTGGAGCATTTCAGGTGCAGCGCCGGCTGCACCATCAAGAAGTTTGCCTAAATCGACATTCGTTTTTACAAATGTCCTTCTCGTTAAGCTGGCGTTTCCGCTTTCGTCTCCCAGACAGCGCAACAGTAGAGCCTACTCTTTGATAGGAGATCACGATTCCACCCCCCGAGACGGGCTTCCGCTGAAACCATTTGCCACATGGTTGTTGGGTCCCGCTTTGTCCGCTGGACAGCTCGACGAGAAGCTTGGATAGAAGATCAGAACTGGTGCCCGCTGATATCGCGATGTTTACTGAAGCATCAGCACAGCCCCTGCCGCTTCCCGCGCACAATCGAGCGCTCGCGTCATTGGAAGCTTATCTACCCGATGGATAAAGTGATGCCGCGCGGATCAAACACATGACGCGGCCATGATGCTAGCGAGAAGTGGGCTGAACCATAAGGTCAGCGACCTTTCAGGATTGAAATTGCCTCCTCGCAGAAGGCAATGCGCTGGGTCTCGAAGTCGATTCCCGCCTTCAGCACGAAATGGCGAAGTTGTTCATCCACCCTCGCCGTCTTTTGCGAGAAATCCTTAGCCTCAATTTCCCGGTAGACGTTGAGCTTTTCGCGGTGTTGTTCGGCGAGACACGCCAGCTCTTCGATTAAGCGTGTGGGGCCTATGACGGCTTCCGCCCGGAGCCGAACCATTAGTTCGTCGCGAACCGGAGACGGGGCCGGCCGCTCCACAAGCCAGCGCCGCAGTTCCTTCACTCCTTTCGGTAGCACACGATAGGTCTTCTTTCCTCCCCGCGCACCACCGACGGGAGAGCCATGAACAAAGCCGGCCCCTTCGAGACGGGCAAGCTCTCGATAGATCTGTTGATGGCTCGCTTGCCAAAAGTAGCCGATGGAATGGTCGAAACGCTCGGCCAGTTCAGATCCGGAACACGATCGCTCGATCAAGGCAGTCAACAATGCGTGGGGCAAAGACATCGAGGAAGAATCTCAACATGGAAGTAACGCTTGTCGCATCAGTTATAGATGAACTCAACGGCGAATTGGACGCCGATTACGGCCAGCGTCTCCTCTCAAACGTTTCCGTCTTGACCGTTGGCCACCGATCGGCTCGCCGATAACGCTCTTTCGGCCTTCGAGACCGTTCTCGATGAGGTATATGCTTCGGAGGTCCGCGCGCTGCTCGTCAGCCGCCGACAGCGCGGAATTCCGAGCCAGTAGTAGACCCACGGCCCCAAGAACATTCTGAGCAAGGTCGCCTTCCGCGGAGCCTCGCAGGAACGTCCCATGCATGTTAACGCACACCTTGAGCGCTGGCTTGCAATGGAAGTCGGCGAAGTTTGCTCGTTCCAGCGCAATCTATAAAAACTGCGACCGTCGCTCTTTCTTGCGTCGGGTCTAACTCGTAGTCTGCCGGAAATCTATACTCAAGCTAACAGAGAAGGTATCTTGAGTAACAGGGCATTTGCATCGACAGCAGGAAGTTCCGCGCTCCAACAGAGCGCGCAGATAAATAGTCGGCGAGACCGCTTTTTTGCTCGCTCATACAATATCCGATATCGCTCATTGCGCAGATACTAAATGCGTTAAGCGCCATCGAATGAGATCGTCCGCACCGGGACCTTCCTGCGGCAGGACATCAGCGATCCTGACACGATGTCCTGTCTCCGACTCAATAAGCGCAAGTTTCACTACACGGCCAGTTTTTCGATTGACGAATTTGAGCGGCGGTCCGGCTTTGCCCGACACAGCCCATTTATCGCCGACTTGTGCCAGCGCCAACGGCAGAACAATAGTATCCCATCCCTTCCGGGTCAGGACGTACTCGTAACGCTTCGGGTTGTCCTGGTACCGCCGCCGCTCGATCAGTTCATATTCTTCGAGATGTTTTAACCGATCGGACAACGTCGCGTTTGTCACTCCGGTTGATCGGCGCAGGTCCTGATACTTGCTCAGACCAAAAGACAGGTCGCGCAAGATCAGCACGGCCCATCGATCGCCCATAGCCTCAAGTACTCCGGCCATCGAACAGGCCATTCCATCAAAACTTTTCGATCGCATAAAACATTAGCCTCCGACAGAATCATCTTATCATCAGAGTTACTCTCCATCCAGTTTGTCGGACGGGGTGCGAGCGCGAATTGACAAGACTGACGGCTAAAGTTGTTGAATTCGAGTTTCAAACTGCCAGCACGTTGAGATCGCGTTCCATAACTGCTTTCCACGGAAATGGACTCGCACATAACTTCGGAACTCCAACGCTTCGTATTGTCACCTGCACCGGCCCAGAACTCGGTCAACCTTCTAGATACATTCGCATCAGATCTTTATTAGATCTCAGTTCGGATGCCAATCCTTCAAGTAGCACACGCCCGCGCTGCATCACATAAGCCCGATCAGAGATGTTGAGCCCGAGCGCCGCGTTTTGTTCGGCGATCAGCACGGTCACACCCGATTTCCGCGCCAACTGAACCAAACGCTCCGCGATCTCGTCGACAATGCGTGGCGCCAGGCCGAGGGATGGCTCGTCCAGAACGAGCAGACGGGGCGAACTCATCAATGCTCGCCCGATCGCCAGCATCTGCTGTTCGCCTCCGCTCAGGGTCCCGGCGATCTGATGAAACCGGTCGCCAAGCCTCGGAAACATCGCGACGACGTGGTCAACCGCAGACTGTAACGATGACAGGCGCAGCTCCGGTTTGGCAAAAGCACCAAGCTCGATGTTCTCGCGAACAGTCATCTCGGAAAAAATGCCGCGCCCTTCGATCACCAGCGCAAGGCCGCGCCGGACCCGCTCAGCCGCATCCAATTGGCAAACATCCTCCCCGGCAAAGCTGATGTCGCCCTTCGCTGGCTGAACAAGCCCGGCGATCGCATTCACCGCGCTGGATTTCCCCGCGCCGTTCGCACCGATCAGAACGACGATCTCACCTGCACTGACGTGAAGATCGAGATGTTCCACCGCGAGGATTGTCCCGTAGCGAACCTGAAGCCCCCGCACCTCAAGCATGAACATCGCTTCTCTCGCCGAGGTAAGCGCGCCGGACATCGGCATCGGCGATCACCTTTGCCGGCGCTCCATCCAAAATCGGACCGCCGCTGTTCAACACCAGAATGCTGTCGGAAAGCGGAATGACGAGGCTCATGATGTGATCGACCAGAACGATGGCACAGCCTTTCTCTTTTTGCTCGCGTAGCAAGCCAGCCAATTGTTCAATTTCCGCAGACGACAGACCGGCACCAGGCTCATCCAGCAACAGAAGAGCCGGGCTTGCCGCCAAAGCTGTGCCGATTTCGATCAGCTTGCGCTCGTACTGGTTTGTTTCTCCGGGAAAAGCGTGGGCGACGTGCGTCAGAGCGAGCTGATGCAGGACCCTGCTTGCCTCAGCCGCATATCGGCCACCGAGAACCGAAGCTCCCAGCACCATATTTTCATAGACCGTCAGCGTCGGGATCAGCCGGGCATGCTGGAATGTGCGCCCCAGCCCGAGACGCGCGCGACGATAAGCCGGTGCCTGCTCGACAGAATATCCGCCGAGTTTGATCATACCGCTATCTGCGGCGATTGCCCCGGAGATCAGCGCAAGCGCAGTCGATTTCCCTGCCCCGTTCGGTCCGATGATCGATTTGATCTCCCCCGCGCGCACGTCAAAACTCAATCCCTTGACCGCTTGCACACCGCCAAATGCCTTTTCGATATCCCTGACCGCCAGAACCGTCTTGTCGCTCGATATCGATGGCGGCCCGGCCGGCGCTTCACTAGGCGAGAAGAACGAGCGTCTCCGCACAAATCCGGCCAATCCGCTGGGTGCGAACAGCATGATGATGGCGAGGATCGATCCAAAGATCACCGGCTGCCAGGTCGCGGCCTCGCGCAGCAACTCCGGCATCCAGCCCAGCAGGACGACACCGAGGATACCGCCCCAGATGCGTCCCATCCCGCCCACGACCAGCATAATGACCAGTGTCAGGGAATAGTTGAGGCCGAACGTATCGGGCGCCACGAATTGAACGTTGTGAACGTACAGGCTTCCGCTCAGTGCTGCGATGGTCGCGCTTGCGACGAACACCATGACCTTGAGCGAGGTGACGTTGATCCCGCGCGCGGAAGCTGCCGTTTCATCGGCATGGATCGCCCGCAGCTTCAGGCCAAGACGCGAATTGGCGAGATTCCACACGACCAGAAGTACGACGGCGACAACACCAAGCACGAGATAGTAATACACCAAGGGATCGCGCAGGATGTAACCGCCGATCTTGAGCCGCGGAATCGAGATGATCCCTGAGGAACCGCCGCTCCATTGCGACGTCACGCGAATGGCCGCATCGAACATCACCGGGAAACCCAGCGTCGCCATCGCCAGATAGTAACCGCGCAGGCGAAGCGTCGGTACCGCGACGATCGCGGCCAAGAGAGCTGCGGCAAGCATACCGACGGGCATCGCCGTCCAGCCGGAAACACCAGCCTTGGTCGTAAGGAGGCCGGACGCATAAGCGCCAATCGCGACAAAGATGCCATGGCCGAGGGAAAGCTGTCCGGCATATCCGAGCAGAAGGTCCAGTCCCACAACCACAAGGATGTTGAGAAGCAGGAACGTCCACACGCCCAGGACATAAGGATCCTGCGAAACAAGCGGAACGATCGCAAATGAAGCAAGAATGCCCAGCATGGGCCCCTGCCTCATCGATATAGCCGGCATGAGAGATCGCAGCATCATCGGGCCGATCCCGGCTCGGCGCGGCCGAACAGGCCCTGCGGCCGGACGAGAAGGATCACCAGAAGCGTGAGGAACGCGTATGCATTCTGCAAATCAGAAGATATCAGGCCGACGCCCAGCCCTTCCAGCAAACCCAGCACGAGCCCGCCGATCACGGCACCGAACGGATTGGCCAAGCCGCCGACAATTGCGGCCGTAAAGCCCTTGATAGCGAGAATGACGCCGTTGTCGTAAGACATCATCTGCGAGGGTGTGATCAGCATTCCGGCGAGACCGCCGATGGCGGCGCTGGCCAAATAGGCCAGCAACACCATGCGCCGCGGACGGATGCCGACCGTCCGGGCCGCGCGGCTGTCATTGGCGCATGCACGCATGGCCTTCCCGATCATGGAGCGGAACAGGAAGACCCATAACGCGACGCAGACAAGGGCGGTCATGACCAGAATGGTGATCGTTGCGTAGTTGACGCTCGCACCGAACACCTTGATCGCACCTTGCGGATACAGCGCATACGTCTTGTAGTCTGTTCCCCATATCTGATGGGCGAGGCCTTGCAGCGCGATCGCGACGCCGATCGTGGTCATGATGTAAGTCAGTTCATTGCTGCCTTTGCGCGCGGTCGACAGCAGTCCCTGCAATGC
>NZ_APJI01000012.1 GCF_000497575.1 Afipia sp. OHSU_II-C1 | reverse complement strand
CGGACTGCGTCTGCTACCTGCCGGCCCTGTGCCATCAGCACATCAACCTGCCGCAGCTTCGCAACGATCTCTTCAGCCGTATGCCTCTTCCTTGCCATTGATCTTATCCTCCATCCGAAAATCATACTTCAGGGAGGACCACTTCAAAGGGGGCAGATCAGGATCGGCGCGCCACCTGCGATAAATATCCGGAAATGCGGCAAACGAACTCCCGTTCGCTCTACGGCATCCGTGAGGTCGAGCAGAAAAGGAGTCGATGCCATCGTGAACGTTGCGCCCTCACCCGCAAGTATCTCGAGCGCCTTCTCTCCATTCCAGATGTCCTGGAGGACCGCAGTCCCCTTCAGAAGAATCGGCATGAGAATACCGACCAGAAACCCCGTTTGATGCGCCAGCGGCGACGCCATGAATGCAACATCGGATGGATCTAGCTTCAGGCGTGCAACGCGGGGACGCACATCACCCCAAAGCGTGTTGGATGTGTGCATCACGCCTTTCGGCTCACCGGTCGTGCCAGAGGTAAACAAAATCTGGCACACCTCATCGGCCTTCAGCGGCGGAGGAAACCGGACACTGTCGGGATCGGTCGCGCCTTCAAGCAATCGATCGAAACTCTCGTCACCGTCACCGTCGACGAAGAAAGCATCCTTGAGATTGGGTAGTGATTTCCGCAACTCGGCGACCATGGGCGGGTATTTGAAACCCCTGAACTCACGAGGGGCAATCAAAAGCCTCGTTTCGGCGAGTTCGAGCATGAAGGACAGCTCTCGCGCACGGAAAATCGGCATCAGCGGGTTGGTGACGGCACCCACCCTCATCGCCGCGAGGTGAATCGCGCCAAACTCCCACCAGTTTGGAAGCTGAACTGAGATGACGTCGCCCGACTCAATACCCAGTTCGACAAATTTTGCGGCTATTTTCGTAACGCGATGATCGAGTTCCCGATAGGTGAGAGCTTCGCGCCTGCTGGTTGTCGATTTGAAATCGACCACAGCCACATGATCGGGACGCGATGCCACCGCGGCGTCGAAATAGTCCAGGATGGTTTCTTCACCCCAAAATCCACGGCGACGCATCTCGGCCCGACGGTCCGCGGTAAGAACAAAGGAATGCTGGAATCCCAAGATCGCCATCCATGAATGATCAGTCGTTCAATATTAACGCAAGAATACGACGCGTCAACGCCTGGTTGGGATTTAGATGAGCAAATTAACTCGTTTTTCGATCTTCTTGACACTGACAATTGAATAGTGGTTCTAGTTATAGTAATCGCTTCTTCCACAGTGAGAATTCATGCGCGCGCTCGTCAGCACTTATATCGGCGGTCCAGAAACCCTCTCCATCGCCCATTTCCCCTCGCCGCCGGTGGCGCCAGGACAGGTCCGGATCGCGGTGCGTGCGTGCGGTATCAACTACCCCGACACGCTGATCATCGAAGACCGTTATCAGTTCAAGCCGCCCCGTCCATTTTCTCCCGGAGGCGAAGTGGCGGGAATCGTTGAAGCCGTTGGAGACGGGGTCAGCAATATCAGGATTGGCGATCGGGTAATCGGAACTTCATTGTGGGGGGGCTTGGCGGAAGAATTCATATGCCAGGAACACCGCTGCGTTCGTATTCCAGACGATATGCCGTTCGATGATGCTGCCGCGCTTTTACTGACGTTCGGCACTTCATATTATGCACTCAAGGAGCGCGGCCATCTCAAGGCTGGCGAAACCGTCGTCGTGCTTGGCGGCGCAGGAGGGATAGGGCTCGCCTCGCTATCGCTGGCTAAAGCAATGGGAGCGCGCGTCATTGCCGCGGTTTCGACTGCTGAGAAAGCAGCTGTTGCAAGAAATGCTGGAGCCGACGACGTCGTCGTCTATGGCCGCGATCCGTCCGCGGCGGCGCTGAAAAGCTTTACTGAAAGCCTGAAACACGCAACGGGCGCGAAGGGCGCGGACGTCATCGTCGATGCTGTCGGCGGTCAATACGCAGAAGCCGCTCTCCGCGCGATCGCCTGGAATGGCAGGTTTTTGGTCGTCGGCTTTCCAGCCGGCATCCCTTCAATCCCTCTCAATCTGGCCCTTCTAAAATCCTGCCAGATTGTAGGAGTCTTCTGGGGCGCATGGATTGATCGTGAGCCGGAAGCGTTTCAGAAAAGTGCAGAGGAATTGCTTGACCTCTATCGCAACTCGCAAATCAAACCTGCCATATCTGGAAGATATTCGCTCGAAGAAGCATCGAAAGCATTTGAGCAACTCGCCAGCCGAAATGCCGTCGGAAAGCTTGTGATTATGATTTAACTGCTAGGGATACGCCCATCTCTTTTCAATTCAGCAAGCCGGCGCTCGCCGCGTCCGGTGAGAACCGCCATAAAGAAGAGATTGAGACCTCGGTTGATATATTCGTCCACTGTCATTCGCTTCGAGAAGTGCCAGGCTTTCAACGCCCATGCGTGCGAGAAAATAACAATCTGGTAGACAAATATCTCAACGTCCACGTCGCTGAAAAGACCTGTTTCGATGCAATCACGAACGCACTCGGCAATGTAACCATTCGTCGTGATTTCCTTCTGCTTGATAATGTCCCGCCGCTCTTTCCGGAGAGATTTCGTTTCCCGATACGTCAGAACCGTCACTTCTACAGAGGCATTATTTACCCTGCAGAAAGCGCGTACCGCGGCGTAAAACCGCTCCAGCGGATCTTCCATAGTTTTCAGGGCAGCCAGAATATGTGAATCGTATGAGTCCATAATCTCGACAATCGCGAGATAAAGCAGGTCTTCCTTGTCGTTGAAATACTGATAGATCGTGCCAATGCTGACTTCGGCGCATTCCGCAATGTCTCGGATCGTTGCCGGATGATACCCGCGCTCGCTGAAAACCTTGATGCTGGCGGCCGTGATCTGCTTCCGGCGACGCTCAACCAAAGCAGGATCATCGATCTTGCTTTTAACGCCTGCGCTTTCAGATTGAACCATGGAGTGATCTACCTTGGGGATCCGACTGAACGTCTTCCTTATGAATTGAACATTTCCCAACGCCGGCATCCGCCGCTTCATTCAGTAACGGATAAGCTGCCGACGCGGTGCTCGAACGAAATCTGCTATCGAACGGCATTGGCAGTCCGATCAAATCCACCTCGCCAGCCCGCACTTTTTTGTCAAAAACGCCTCGAACGCGAAAGTGCTCCGATTTTAGCGCCTCGTCAATTGTAGCCACAACCGCCACACAGACGTCATGGCCCGAGAAAATCGAACCCCATTCCGCCGCAGTCTTCTCGCGTATTCTTGCAGCAATCTGCGCGCTGGTCTTGGCGGGGTCCAGTTCGTCGTCCCGGTCCTTACCCAACAGACCAATCCTATCGCAAAAATTTAGCCAGAATCGATCTTCGACCGGTGCGACCGACAAAAACCGGTCGTCGGCAGTGCGATAAATCTGATACCGGGCTGACCCACCTGTGGTCATCTCGCCACCAGGCCTGGGACCTAATCCATTGATTTGCTGTTGAACAATCGCCGCGTATAGAAACGGCAGAACGTTCTCCGCCAACGAAACATCAATATAGCACCCCTGGCCGCTGCGCTCTCGCTGTAAGAGCCCCATCAGGATATTAATGATCGCGGGGTAACTTCCTCCTGCGATATCCGCAATCAACGCAGGCGGAAGTGGCGGCGTACCGTCCGCCGTGGTGACGAGCGAGAGCATGCCACTCTCCGCTACGTAATTCAGATCGTGTGCCGCAACAACGCTAAGCGGCCCCGTTTGCCCGTATCCGCTGATAGCGCAGTATATGAGCCGCTTGTTGATCCGAGATAGAATGTCATAGGAAACGCCCAAGCGCGCCATGACTCCCGGCCTGAACTGCTCGACGAGGACATCAGCGTCTGCGACGAGGCGCTTGAGCCGATCCACGCCTTCCGGACTCTTAAGATCTAGAACGATACTTCTTTTGCCCCGATTCAGTATGGCGAAAATTCCGCTGTCGGACCCGGCTCTAGGCTCGTAACCACGAGCCTCGTCGCCCCCTGGGCGCTCTACCTTGATAACATTGGCCCCGGCTTCCGCGAGCGCTAAGGTGGCAATAGGCCCCGGCACCAGAGTAGTAAGATCAAGTACGCGAATTCCTGAAAGAGGTTGCATCGGAACTACCTCAACAAATCTGGCTCGACACTAATCGACCATCGTAAGCCCGCCGCTGACACTTAATACCTGGCCCGTCACGAAATCCGACTGGGGACTCAGAAAAAACATAACCGCATCGGCGATCTCCTCAGGCCGGCCCAGCCGACGAAAGGGTACGGCCTTTATAAGCGCTTCCTTTATCCGCTCGTTTTGTTGCGCATGAAACATGGGAGTGTCGGTCGGTCCGGGACAAACGCAATTCACACGCACCTTGTACCGAGCCATCTCACGCGCAAGAGCTTTCGTGAATGCGATTATGCCGCCCTTGGCCGAGGAATAAACCACTTCCCCCATGCTACCCACCCGGCCCGCATCACTCGCAATATTGACCACCACGCCACTCGATTTTTCCGACATCTTTGTAACGACGGCATGAGTAAGACGAATCACGCCGAGAAGATTGATGTTAATGATGCGCTCCCAGAGATCCGGCGGATTTTGAAGAAACGGCTGCACGATCTCCCAACCCGCAGCATTCACAAGTGCATCAACCGAACCTCCCGCCGCTTCTTGAACAGTAGATGCAAAGTTGCTAATCGAACTTGGGTCAGCGAGATCAAGACGCGTGAACTCAACCCGCAAGCCCGCGGCTTTCGCTTCAGCCTGCACCTGCAAACCACCTTGTTCATTGACGTCACCAACAAACACGCGTGCGCCGTTCTGTGCGGCGAGCATGGCGATTGCCTTTCCAATACCTGAAGCTCCACCGGTCACGATCACGGTTTTACCGTCAACAATCATTCTGCGTCCCTTTATCTGCTTATTTTTCGGTTCAAGAATTGTGCAACCGCTGATTTCGTCTCGTCCGACCGGAAGAGACGCTGGCTATTGGCGACCTCAAGATCAAATCCGGCATCAGATGGATCGCGAGCTGCATGAATGCAGTCCTTGGCAAATCGCGATGAGAGCTTTGGCATTCGCGCAAGCCGTTGCACGAGAGCGGCTGTTTCACGCTCGATGTCACCTGCAGGGAATCCCCATTGAGCGATACCCAAGCGAACGGCATGCTCCCCGTTAACAACCTCGCCAGTGAGAATAAGTCGCTTTGCGGCCGCCTCACCGCATATCGCGCTAAGACGTTGTGTGCCCCCGATCGCCGGCAAGAGGCCCAGGCCCACCTCGGGCAGTCCGATTTTAGCGTCGTGCGAAACCGCGCGGAGATCGCATGCGAGCGCTAGCTCAAGGCCGCCCCCAAGCGCTGCACCGCAAATCTCTGCGACGGTCACGCATTTTAATTTTTCTATTCTAAGGAACAACTCTTGGTAGCTGTGCAAATCACGCGTGAATTCGCTCAATCCTTCTTCGCCCTGTGAAAACCGGGCCGCAACGTGCTTGAGATTAGCACCTGCGCAAAACAGCTTAAGCGCACTTTTAATGTGCAGCACCGACACATCGCCACTGCTCTCAACCTCATCTAGAACCGCATGAAAATGACTGCACCATTCCGGACTAATCGTGTTGGCGGGAGGCGCGTCGAGAACGCAACTTGCGACCGTTTCGTTGAACTGAAGACTGATCATTGAGATGAGATATCGGTCAATTCGCGGGCAATGACCATGCGCTGGATATCGTTAGTTCCTTCGTAGATCTTGGCGACCCGGACATCACGATAGATGCGTTCCACGTCGTATTCTGCAATGTAACCGTTACCCCCGAAGGTCTGAATGGCGTCGGAGCAGATCCGTTCAGCCGCTTCCGATGCAAACAGCTTTGCCATGGAAACTTCCTTCAGGCATTTCGCTCCGGAGCTTTTGAGCGCTGCGGCATGCAGCACGAGTTGTTCCGCTGCTGCAAGCGACGTCGCCATGTCCGACAAACGGAACGAAACGCCTTGGTAGGCCGCGATGGGCTTGCCGAACGCTTTGCGCTCACGCGCGTAGATCACGGCAAGCTCGAGAGATTTGCGCGCCATCCCGACGCATTGCGCGGCTATGCCAATCCTGCCCCCCTCGAGATTACTAAGCGCAATGCGATACCCTTCGCCTTCTTCGCCAAGGATCGCATCGCCGGGCACGACCACATCGTCCAACACCAGCTCGCACGTGTCGGATGCGCTCTGGCCCATTTTTTTCTCGACGCGGCCCACCGAATAGCCACGCGCATCGGTTGGTACGATGAATGCGCTGATCCCGCGCTTTCCGAGTTCCGGATTGGTGACGGCGAACACAAATACGATGTCGGCCGTGGAACCTCCCGTGATAAACTGCTTGCGGCCCTTCAGAACCCAATTGTCGCCGTTGCGCTTTGCCGTCGTTCTGATGCTTGAAGCATCGGACCCACTCTCGGCCTCTGTTAGCGCGAATGCTGACATCACCTCGCCCGCGATCATCCGCGCGAGATATTTCTCGATCTGGGCCGCGGATCCGTAATTGAGAATGGGCATGCAGCCGACGGAGTTTTGTCCACCCATGATCGTTGAAACCGCACCGTTTCCAGCTGCAATTTCCATCATCGCGACAGCATACGCGACATAGTCAACGCCCGCGCCCCCGCGCTCAGCCGGCACCGTCATACCGAACAATCCGAGATTGCCCATTTGGCTGAAAACATCTCTGGGAATATGCGCTTTGGTTTCCCACTCTCTCGAGCTTGGCCACAGCACATCTTCGGCAAATTTCCGGCACGTCTCTCTAATTTGCTGAATTTCGTCGGAAATCATAACCTTCTGCCGTTGAATGATCGTTCATTCAAGAATACCTGACATCACGCCGCTGTCAAGCGTTGACCGACTGGGACGAAATCTAGACCGGCCGTCGCTAGTATCGCAGCTGGACTTCCTTCCTCTCGGCTCAAGGCTCAAGAATGTACCAAGGCTTGCTGCTAGGATGATCGCGGCTGAACGAAATACTGATTGCTATCGAAAAGTCCGCAGGCCACTCCATAACGGCTCATTACCGATCGCCGCTGCCGCCCCAGTGTGAACCACTATCGGTGACTTATTTCCTCTCCTTGAGATCCCGTCTCGCTTGGCTGTTCCATTTACGAAAGCAGCCTAACCTATTAGCAGCAAACCCTCTTGCTCTTGCCACTTGGTTGCGCTTTTGGGGAATCTTCAGCGCGAGGGAGCCTCTTGCTCCATTCGCGAGCCTTGGGCACCTCCGGGGACGCACAGAGCCGGGTAGAGCCGACGCATTTCCTGCATCAGAAAACGCGCCGGGACGTCGAAGTAAACGCCGCGCTGCACATGGTACTCCATGAATCGCACATCGCGTTCATCAAACGACTGCAACAGTGCGTCATTGACACCATCAAAATCCAGCGGAGCTACGCCAAGCTTGGCGCATAGCGTGTTGTTGAAAGTAGGACTTGCTTTGATCCATTTGTCCCGAACGTGACATTCAACATAACCGTGCCAGGCAAACACATTGGTGCCCATGATGCTCAAGAGTCGTTCGGTGGCTAAATGGTTTTGCACATCCGCAAACCCGATCCGGCAGGGAACTCCAATCGAGCGCGCCAGCGCGGCGTACAAAGCTGCCTTGCCTACGCAGTAGCCAGCGCGAGCGCTCAGCACACTGCTCGCTCTAAATGTTTCGGACGACGTGAAATCCACATAGGGATCATACCGGATTTCATCCCGCACTGCGAAATACAGCGCACGGAGTTGGTCACTGACGGTACCCTTCCCTTTCGTGACGTCACGAGCAAAAGCGACCACGTCCCCGTGGTCGCTGTCCACGTACTCTGCCGGGCTCAGTAGAACATTTAGATCCTGCGTCATTTTTGCCTCGCGTTCGAAATAGGTTTTGAAAGACTAACCAGACTTTACAATCAAACATACTGTCCGTATAGTCACTAATATTACCGTCTAATTTTTGATCTACTCCCATTCCGGCTTCACAGCCTCATCGAAGTTCGATGTCATGATCCTGACCCAAGAACGCGCAGAAGGCATCCGCCTGATACGCGAAAGCGCAAACGTGATCGCCAATCGCTCAGATCTGAAGAGAGTTCGCGATTTACGATTTAAAACTCTGGGCTTTGATCCATCTGTCCTCCGAATGATGGCAGACATGGGATGGATTGGATTAATCGTTCCGCAAGAGCGCGGAGGAGCGGGCCTTGGAGTCCCGGAGCTCTGCGCGCTCGCTGAAGAATTGGGCGCGGCTTTAGTACCCGAACCGCTCATTCATGCAGGCATAACTTCGGCTCTCCTTAGCGGAGAGCCGCTATCGGACGCAATTACCGGAAACCGCATCATCTTGCTCGCTTGGCAGGAAGAGGCCAACAGTCTGCACGAGATCGGTGAAACGACCTTCCGCAGCGGAAGAATCAGTGGAGTCAAGATCTGCGTGCCAATGGCGGCTGGCGCAGACGACTTTCTGGTAAGTTGTCGCGAAGGGCTCGCCCTTGTTTCTTCCAAGGCGAAGGGGATCAAGCTCGACGTTCATTTAACCCAGGACGGCGGGCATTACGGATCGCTATACTTCGACGATGCCGCCGCCGAGCTCATAACTGAGACCTCGCCCTCGATCATAAACCAAGCGAGTCTGGCAACGGCAGCCTATCTTCTGGGCGTGATCGAGACCTCAATGTCTCTCACAATTGAATACCTCAATATGCGGCAACAATTCGGCAGCGCTATCGGGACATTTCAGAGCTTGCAGCACCGCGCCGTGGATCTGAGCATTCAACAGGCGCTAACCCGCGCGAGCGTTGAAAGCGCGGCGATATTGCTCGATAGCGACGCCCCCCAGCAGGCCAAAGACGCCGCGGTTTCGCGCGCAAAGGTGCGCGCAGCCGACACCGCAATGTTCGTTACACGGCAAGGCGTCCAGATGCATGGCGGCATTGGCTACACCGACGAAGCGGACATCGGTCTCTTCTTACGCAAAGCGATGGTGCTCGGCAGCGCATACGGATCGGCGAAGGTGCATCGTGAGCGCTACGCCAAGCTGCTCCTTCCTACCGAGATTTAACGCTTCGAACACAGAGAAGTTCGCATGCCTATGACAAAGTACCGGCTCGACGATTACAACACTCTTGGAGACGAGGCATTCCGGTCTCTCACGCGGAGCTTTCTTGAGAGCTTCCACCCGCCCCATCTTCGCGATCCAGCCAAGCGCCTGCATTGGTCTGACGCGAAGGATTGGTACATGGCTTTAGCCAATAATGGCTGGCTTGCACCGGCATGGCCCCGCGAATATGGCGGAATGGGATTGTCAGCAGCAAAACAGCTCATCTACGTCGATGAATTCGAGCGATTTGGAGCTGCTCGGAATCCTGACCACGGCATCGTACTGCTTGGTCCGCTGCTCATCCGATATGGAAGCGATGAACAACGAGCATTCTTTCTTCCGAAAATTCTGGCCGGAGAACACATTTGGTGTCAGGGCTACAGTGAGCCCAATGCCGGCTCGGATCTGGCTGGGTTGGGTACCGAAGCCGTGCTCGAAGGCGATCATTGGATCGTAAATGGGCAGAAGACATGGACCACGCTGGCTAGCGATGCCAACTGGATATTCGCCCTGGTTCGGACGGCCAAGGATCGAAAGAAGCAGGAAGGGATCAGCTTCCTCCTCATTCCCATGGACAGCGAGGGCGTTACCGTACGCCCGATTTACAATCTCGAGATGCACGACGAATTCTGCGAAGTCTTCTTCCACAACGTTCGAGTGCCGAAGAATAATCTCGTTGGCAAATTAAACCATGGCTGGACCATGGCCAAGGCCCTGCTCGGATTTGAGCGCATATTTCTTGGCTCACCTCGCCAGTCTGCCCATGCCTTGGAAAGACTTCGGCGGCTGGCGGAAGAAGTGAACTGCTGGAACGACAGTACATTCCGCGATCGGTATGTACGTCTCCACCTCGATCTTGAGGATCACAAATCGCTGTTTGAAACGTTCGCTAATCAACTGCGCCGCGGAGAACCCTTAGGCGCCAATGTTTCAATGCTGAAGATACATCAGAGCGAGCTGTTTCAACGCATTACCGAACTGATGATGGATATCGCCGGCGACCTGGGAGGGCTTTTGAGTTCTCAGGGAAATGATTCCGCAAACCCCGCCGCGCTTTTCTTGAGTGCGCGACCGGCAACTATCTACGGGGGAACATCCGAGATCCAACGAAATATTCTCGCGAAGAATGTTCTGCGGTTACCCGGATAATTTTAAGTTCACCACTCACTAGCGGACGCATTCTCATGCTTGAAGAAAAGGTTGCTATTATTACAGGTGCTGGCGGCGGCATCGGCCGGGCTATCGCGGTCGCCATGGCGAAGGCCGGGGCTTCGGTTGTCATCAATGATATCGGTGTTTCGCTCTCAGGAGACGGCGGATCAAGCACACCCGCGCAGGAAACCAAGACGATCATCGAAGATTGTGGCGGTCGCGCTGTTGTCAACACGGATAGCGTAAGTGATTGGGTAAGCGCGCAGCGTATTGTGCAATGCGCGCTAGACTCCTTTGGCCAGCTTGATGCTGTGGTGAATAATGCCGGTATCCTGCGGGACGTCATCTTTCATAAGATGGCCCCCGAGGACTGGCTTTCGGTAATCAATGTCCATCTCAACGGCAGTTTTTTCGTCAGCCGCGCTGCTGCTGAGCCGTTCCGCACCCAACGATCCGGCTCGTACATACATATGACAAGTACGTCTGGCTTGGTCGGCAACCTCGGACAGGCAAACTACTCCGCAGCAAAGCTTGGTATCGCGGCGCTCTCAAAATCGATAGCCCTGGACATGCAGCGATACCAAGTCCGATCGAACTGTATCGCGCCGTTTGCCTGGAGCCGGATGACCGGTGCGATATCAGCACGGACGCCGGAGGAGAAGTCTCGCGTGGAAAAACTTGCCGCAATGACACCTGAAAAAAACGCTCCGCTTGCTGTTTTTCTCGCCTCCGATGCAGCTTCCGACATAACGGGGCAGATCTTTGCGGCTCGAAACAACGAGTTGTTTTTGATGAGCCAAAGCCGCCCGCTGAGATCCGTCCACCGGACGGACGGTTGGACTCCTGAAGCTATCGCTAACCACGGCTTTCCAGCACTAAAAGCATCAATGATCTCTTTGGATCGCAGCGCCGACATCTTCAGTTGGGATCCAGTCTAAGCACACACTTTTAACCCTGCGATGGTGCCATGAAACTCGGATACGATGTTGATGCTCACATAGAAATTCGCGAGGAAGTCGCAAAGCTTTGCCAGCGCTTCGGCGGGGAATATTGGCGGAAGCTTGATGAGACCCGATCTTATCCTACCGGCTTCGTGAAAGCGTTGACCGAGAGCGGTTACCTTTCAGTTCTTATTCCGACTGAATACGGCGGGTCCGGGCTCGGCTTATCGGCGGCGGCCGCAATTCTCGAAACCATCCAAGCCAACGGGTGCAATGGTGCGGCGTGCCATGCCCAAGTTTACACGATGGGTACAATACTGCGTCATGGTTCAACCGAGCAGAAGGAAAAGTATCTCCCGGATGTCGCAACTGGCGCGCTTCGCCTGCAGGCTTTCGGAGTTACCGAGCCCACCAGCGGCACCGATACAACTTCACTAAAAACGTTCGCTCAGCGCGATGGCGACGATTATGTCATCAATGGACAGAAGATTTGGACCAGCCGGGCAGAGCATTCCGATTTGATGCTGCTCCTTGCCCGCACTACCTCGAAGGATAAAGTTGCGAAGAAAACACAGGGCCTTTCAGCCTTCATCGTGGACATGCGAGCCGCGGTTAACTCCGGGCTTACTATTCGCCCGATCAGAACCATGATGAACCACAACTCTTGTGAGGTCTTTTTCGACAGTATGCGCGTTCCAGCGAGTAATCTCGTGGGAGAAGAAGGTCAAGGATTCCGCTACATCCTGTCGGGTATGAATGCCGAGCGGATTCTGATCGCCGCAGAATGTATCGGCGATGCAAAATGGTTCGTCGAGAAAGCCACCAAATACTCGAAAGACCGACAAGTTTTTGGGCGCCCGATCGGACAAAACCAAGGCATTCAGTTTCCGATAGCCCGCGCTTACGCATCAATGCGCGCAGCTGAACTGATGGTCCACCAAGCTGCCGCTTTATATGAGGCAGGACTGGACTGCGGGGCAGAAGCGAACATGGCCAAGATGCTTGCGGCCGAAGCTTCCTGGGAAGCCGGGAATGCCTGCATTCAGACGTTCGGCGGATTCGGCTTCGCCGAAGAATATGATGTCGAGCGCAAGTTTCGCGAGACACGGCTGTATCAGGTGGCTCCCATCTCTACCAATCTGATCCTCTCGTATCTGTCCGAGCATGTGTTGGGCATGCCGCGCAGTTACTGACAATGAACCGTATTCGGAAAACGTGATGAGACGGGCAGCTTATACGAGCTTGCAATCAGACCCGGTCAATATTGCTTCGACCAACCAGCTACACCCACGCACTTTCAACCCTTTCGAGGATCGACAACTTTGTTGCCTTGAACTCCGCCATCGAGGTCGATCTCTCTGGGCAGGTCAACGCAGAAGTAGCGAATGGCGTCTATGTAGGCGCAGTTGGAGGGGGCGATAGATTTTCTTCGCGGCGCGCACTACTCCAAGGGTGGCCTGCCGATTATTGCACTCGCACTCCCACCCACCGTCAAAACCTCTCAGGGATTGCGTAGCCGCATCGTATTCTCCCTAAGCGGACCGGTAAGCACCTCACAAGCCGATGCAGGCATAATCGTAACAGAGAATGGTGCCGCAGACCTACGGCACCTTACTATTTCGGAGCGAAGGAGCGCATTGATCGCAATAGCGGCACCCGACTTCCAGGAAGATTTGAACCGCACCGTTCACGCCTTAGTCGATTAGGTCGCGTTACATATCGTGCGCTAGTCTAACGCCTTCCTGAATCGCTCGCAGCGCATCCAACTCGTCAGCATGACGCGCTCCGCCAATCGTAACCGCTTTGATGCCCTTCTGCTTCAATTCGTCAGCGAGTGCGACGTTTGGAAGTTGTCCGGCACAGATAACGATATTATCGACTTTAAGAACCCGACTCTCGGTGCCCACCGTGTAATGTAAACCGTCGTCGTCAATTCTATCGTAAGTAACGCCGGCGATCGCAACGACCCCGCGGCTCCGAAGCCTGTTACGCAGGATCCAGCCGGTTGACACGCCTAGGCGATCACCCGGGCGAGACTGCCGACGCTGAAGAAGAGTAACCTCCCTAGGCGATTTTGTCGCCCTTGGCTTTCTCAATCCGCCGGGAGATGTGATCATGGGATCCACCCCATACTCGTCAAGGAAATGCTCAATAGGATCTTGGTGGGTATCACTGTGCGTTAGCAATTCTGCTACGTCGTAGCCGATGCCGCCGGTGCCGATAACTGCGACGCGCTTCCCAACTTCTGCGCGGCCAAAGATCACATCGGCATAGGATAAAACGCTCGGGTGCTCAATTCCTGGAATGTCCGGCGTCCGCGGAATAATACCCGTCGCGACAACGATTTCATCAAATCCTTCCCGGGCCAAATCATCTGCAGTGGCCCGGACACTGAGCCGGACATCGACATTTGCCTGTTCGATCTGACGCGTGAAATACCTCAGCATCTCGTTGAACTCTGTCTTGCCTGGAACCCGCCGCGCTAAATGGATCTGACCGCCAAGTTCGGCCTGTTCTTCGAATAAAGAAACGCGGTGCCCTCTTCCGGCGGCTGCGGAAGCAACTGCAAGGCCAGCCGGGCCCGAACCAATGACCGCAACCCGCTTCGATCCGTGAACGGGTGGCGCTTCAAATTCCGTTTCGCGGCAGGCTTTCGGATTTACCAGGCATGTCGCAGTTTGATCCGAGAAAATGAAATCAAGGCAGGCTTGGTTGCAAGCAATACACGTGTTGATATCGTCTGCTCGACCCGCTTGGGCTTTATTCACGAAATCTGGATCCGCCAACATCGGCCGCGCCATCGAAACAAAGTCGCAATCGCCACTAACAAGAAGCGTTTCCGCAACGTCAGGCATATTAATGCGGTTTGAAGCCACGATCGGGAGAGACGTCGCTTTGCGAAGCCGCTTGACTGCGAAACTGAACGTGGCGCGGGGCACGCTAAATGCGATAGTCGGGACAGGAGCCTCATGCCATCCCACACCAGTATTCAGAATATCAGCACCGGCTTCTTGGACCGCAACTGCAAGTTTATCTATCTCGTCTGCCGTAGAACCGCCATCGACCAAATCGATCGCCGAAATTCTGAACATAATCAGAAACCCCGCACCAAGCGCATGGCGAGTACGTCTTACAATTTCGACAGGAAAGCGAATTCGCTTCTCGATTGAACCGCCCCAGCTATCGGTGCGATTATTCGTACGCGGGGCTACAAACTGATTGATGAGATAGCCCTCGGACCCCATAATCTCAACGCCGTCGTATCCAGCCTCTGCGGCCCGCACTGCGCACTTCACGAAATCATCTATCGTCTGCTCGATCTCACTTTCCTTGAACGGAACTGGCACCCGCGGATTAATTGGAGAGCGGATATCTGACACGCCTCGGATCTGATCATGTTTCGCGTACCGTCCGGAGTGCAGAACCTGCATGAGAATCTTGGCACCATAACGATGCGCCTCGTCCGTCACCGATCTATGGGGGGCAAGATCATCGTTCGCCAACAGCGCCGGTCCGCCTACCTCAAGTCGCCCCTCGTCGTTTGGCGCAAATCCGCCTGTAATGATAAGAGCTGTACCACCCTTCGCGCGAGCGCCATAAAATGCGCGCTGTCGTTCATCGGCGTTATCCAGATGTTCCAGGCGCGTGTGCATAGACCCCATGATCACCCGGTTTCGTAAGGTATGGGCTCCTACCTTCATCGGAGAGAGCATCGTCGGATATAAGCTAGTCCCGGCTGATGATGACGACATGATCGATTCCTTGTTCCTCACCCGCGGAGTCGCTTAGTGCAGGAGTTGAGTCGTGCCTCGCGAGCATAATATGTTCGGCTCGCGTCAAATGAAGCCAGGCGCAACAGCGCCGGGCCTTGGTCTGGGATTCCGCTAAAGAACACAATCTTTCGGAAATTCAGGCGGTCGCTTCTCTAAATAAGCCTGCAGACCTTCCTTAACTTCCGGTCCGGTGAATCCAAGGAACTCGAGAGCTAGCGACGCGTCGAACGCTGGTCCCATTTGGCGAAGCCAGTTGTTGAGGCTGTATTTCGTCCATCGAATAGCACTCTGCGGACCATTCGCTAAACGAATTGCGGTTTCGAGAGCTTTGTCGTCTAGCTCGCTATCTTCCACGCAGAGAGATACCAACCCTATGCGCTCGGCCTCTTCGCCGCTAAGTTGGTCACACAAAAGCAGGTAGTATTTCGCCTTCGCCATTCCGCATAGGAGGGGCCAGATAATCGCTGCATGATCCCCTGCGGCGACCCCAAGTTTTGTGTGGCCATCGATAATCCGAGCAGTCTTTGACGCAATTGAGATGTCCGCAAGAATCCCGCATACTAGTCCCGCCCCCACAGCCGGGCCACGAATAGCGCTGACAACGGGCTTTGAACAATTGATCACGTTATAGACGATATCCTTCGCTTCCTTCCAATTACGCATTCGTGTGTCATGATCGTTGATGATGTCACCGATCATTCCAAAATCACCGCCAGCTGAAAACACCTTCCCTGCGCCAGTAAAAATTACGGCCGACACGTTGGGGTCGGAGTCAATATCACGCCAGATTTGCCCCAATTCGGCATGCATGTCGGCGTCGGCCGAGTTCATTTTCCCGTTATCCATCGTCAACCGGACAACCCGATCGTGCGGCCAATCGATCCGTAGACGCTTATAGCGCGAGTACCGCGCCGTTCTATCCGAATTGCTCATCTATTTCCTCCGTACTTTTTTGCTTAGACCATCGAATAGCCGCCGCTAACGCTCAACGTTTGTCCAGTTACAAATGATGAAGCGTCAGAAGCGAAAAATAGAACAGCCGAAGCGATGTCCTCAGGGGTACCTAATCGCCGAAGCGGATAAGCTTTGCTAATTTTTCCGCGCATGTCCTCGCTAAGCCACACCTTCATTTCACTGGTCGACCAAAGACTCGTCGAGCTCACCTCCTCGTCCACACCAGGAAGCGTCGTCCCTGGGCAAACCACGTTAAGGCGAATGTTGTGTCGACCATTCTCTCGCGCTAGTGTTTTCGACAGAGCTATGACACCCGCCTTGCAGGCACCGTAGACTCCTTCGCGATATTCTCCGATGCGTCCGGCGTCTGATGCGATACTGACGACCACACCTCTGGAACGTGCAATCATTCCATCTAATACCGCCCGGGTGCAATTTATCATTCCCCAGAGGTTAACCTGAATTTCCTTCTCCCACTCGGCCCGCGGCTTCTCCACGAATAGCCGATCGACAACCCAACCGGCATTGTTGACAAGTATGTCCACACAGCCGAACTCCCTCTCGACCGAGGCTGACATCGACTGCACCTCGTCCCAGTTGGAGACATCCGCTTTCACAGCTATCGCTTTTGACGCGCCACGAGCGAGCGCCTCCTGAACGACGCGCTCCGCACCGGCGAGGTCAATATCCACAATCGCAACACAAGCACTTTCTTGAGCAAACGCGAGCGCTATTCCTCTCCCAATATTGGAAGCAGCACCAGTCACGATAACGGCTTTATCCTTCAGATTAAGCTGCATAACTTTTAAACTTCCTAGATACTATCCACATCGTATGTTATACGAATGGACTAACGCCATGAGCTTAGAGGCTGGATTACAAAGCTTCTAATTTTCTATTTAATACTATCCAAATAGTATGTCAATCACTCGCTCCACTCTTTAAACCAAGAAGCAGTAGGGACATGAACTCATCCCAAGAAAGCCTTTGCGTGGTATTGTGGAGCCTTAGGCAGATTCGTATGAGGTTCGTCGGTGGCTAGGGCGGCAAAAAGCTTACAAAAGAGGACAAAGCTGGAGCAGCGTGAAGCAAGCTTGGAAAAGCTGCTTTCTGCCGCGCGGCATCTCTTCGTTTCCAAAGGATACGCCTCTACTACTCTCGAAGAGATCGCGGCGGCCGTCGACCTCACGAAAGGATCCGTCTATTTCTATTTCGGAAGTAAGGAAGCAGTTCTGCTCGAACTGCTGAACCAGGCGGAAAAGATCGTTATTGATCCAGTTCTTAAGTCAATTGCTGAGTCGGAAGGTACAGCCACGGAAAAGATCATCGGATTTCTTCACCATCAAGCCCAGCTTGGCGTTACAGACCGTGAGAACATGCTTTTGATCATACTCATGTCACTCGAATTTGACGATGGCATGGTCGGCAAGAAGGTGAAGTCGCTTTACCGAAAGCTGTATGACGGTCTGAATGCTGTAATACGCGATGGCCAGAAGCGTGGCGAATTCCGCACAGACGCTCCAAGCCGAGAGTTAGTATCCATCATCGTTGCAAACCACGATGGAACGTTTCTTGAGTGGTATCGGCGAAGCGATGAACTCGTTGGTACCAAACTTGTTAAGGCCATGCGCGGCATCATCGTCTCTGGTCTTACAAGCAAATAGTTCATCACAGCCACCGTTTTCGCCGCTTGTATGTCTTCAGGTCCTTGAATGAGCGCCTTGCATCATTCCCGCCAGAGCCGAGATAAAATTCCCGGATATCCTCATTGTTGACCAATTCATCACGCGTCCCTTCGAGGACGATCTTGCCGTTTTCCATCACGTAGCCATAGTCCGCATGCCTGAGAGCCGCGGCAGAATTTTGTTCGACCAGCAGTATGGGAATATTTCGCTCGACACTGATCGTATGAATGATCGAGAATACTTCCTGCACAAGCAATGGCGACAGGCCCATGGACGGCTCATCCATCAGTATCAGCTTGGGCTTTGCCATTAAAGCGCGACCCAAAGCCAGCATCTGCTGCTCACCGCCCGACAGATAGCCTGCTAATCCCGTCCGCTCTTTAAGCCTCGGAAAATAATTGAACACCTCATCGAAGTCATTTTGGGGTGGATGTCCGGGCCGGCTGTACGCTCCGAGCTTCAGATTCTCAATTACCGTCATGTCTTCGACGATACGACGTCCTTCCATGACTTGAAAAATTCCGCGCCTTACAATCAGGTCAGGCTCAAGCCCTCGAATTGAGTTGCCTTCAAACAAAATATCGCCCCGGGTAACGGCGCCATCCTCGGCGCCAAGCAATCCCGAGATCGCTTTGAGCGTTGTAGATTTCCCCGCGCCATTGGCGCCAAGCATGGCGACAATGCCGCGCGGAGGGACCGAAAGGCTTACGCCATGAAGAACAAGCACCACATCGTTGTAAACGACCTCGATATTGTTCAGCTCCAAGATCGGAGACAGAAAGCTTGATTCAGTGTGTTCGTGCATGAAGCGTAAGCCTTTGTTCGTACATCCAGAATGGGTTTATTTGCCCCACCACCGAGCTTCGCGTCCGATGTCGATTTCTTCAAGAATTCGCCAATCGTGCTTGTCGCCGTTGACGAGACCTTCAGTCATCATGATTTTAGTGACATTGCGGTGATCCTCCGCGGTCCACGTTGCCGGCGCGCACATTCCAGCGAGCCCCGCAGGTACCCAGTCCTTCTTCTGATACATTCCGTTCCGAACATTCTCCGGCGTAATGCCGCCGTTCTTATCCGCCCACTCCATCGCTTCCTTCGAATACATCAGTGAGCACACAGACGCGGTATAAAAGGTGCTGCGAGGGGTATTCTTGGAGATCGCCTGCACGAGCTTGGCACCGGGCTCATTGGCTCCCCACCATTTGATGTGAAGCGGAACAATGACACCGTTGGCAGCATCGCCCGCCGCCTTCATCTCGACTTCTGAGAAGCCATAGATGTTTGTGAAATATCTGGTCTTCACGCCTACAGCTGCACATGACTTCAGCATCGCAACGTTAGAGTCACCAGTGTTACCGAGGTATGTATACTGCGCGCCGGTCTCCCTGAGCGTGATGCACTGCGCTTTGAAGTCACTCGGCCTCATGGAGTACTGAATGCTTGGAGCGATCTCGAAGCCGAGCTCCGCAGCTGCGGTGAGGCACGCCGCGCGGGGTGAATTTGCGAACGGATGATTGTCTCCAGTAAAGGCGAATTTTGGCTTGCCAGCCGCTCCCCTCTTCTTCCAGTCATGCGTTGCCCAAATCAAGCCCGCACGACAACCGTCCGAATAAGTCGGTCCGTGGAAGAAGTTGTACGGCGTAAGGCGCTCAACATTGCCGCTCTTGCCAGCCGGGTCAGTCAACTTTGCCGAAAAGGAGTGTGAGTAATAGAGAATTTTTTCATCGTTCACGAAGCCGGACAGGGCTTCGGTATCCGCCGTGCCATAGCCGTAGATAACCAATGGCTTTGTGTCGCCAGAAGTCCATTTCTTATATGTCGCGATTGCCGCTGGTGCTTTGTAGCTATAGTCGACCGCATCGTATTCAATCTTCTTCCCGTTGATGCCACCATTCGCGTTTATCCAGTCGAGCGTGTCCTTCTTTGCAGCCGCCATTTCACTTCCGACCAAAGCGGTCGGACCGGTGATGTCATTAAGCACTCCCGCAAAGATGTCCTTTGCGTAAGAAGCATTTGCTGCAATCATAGATAATGCAATTAAGCCCAGTGTCTTTCTCATAGTACCCTCCCGTTTATAGTTAGACTTTCTTTACTTTCCGCCGCTCAATGAGCGAACGGGAACAACTTCCAATAGGCTTTGATGAGGTGCCAACGATGGATGAGCCCCTTTGGCTCAAAGATAAGAAATAAAATGATGACCAAGCCGATCGACGCTTCTTTTGCGAAGTCGAGCGAATTCGACGCATGGGAGATAAAGGGCAATCCCGTGCCTTTTAGCGCAGAGACGATGAACTCGAGCACTTCGGGCAGTAAGACAATGAAGATAGCACCCATCAAAGTCCCCATTACGGAGCCCAACCCCCCAATGATGATCATTGCGAAGAATTGAATTGATAGAAGTAGGTTCACGCTCTCAGCAGAAACGAAGCCGGTAAAGTGAGCCATCAAACCACCCGCGACGCCCGCATAGAACGTCGAGATTCCGAACGCGAGAATCTTGTAGCGTGTGAGGGGAATGCCCATGATTTCCGCGCTCAAGTAATGATCGCGAATCGCAACAAAGGCTCTGCCTGTTCGTGATCGAAGAAAATTCGCAGCAAATAGAGTCAAGATCACGAGGTGAGCCAAAACGACGTAGAAATAAAGTCGATCACCTGAGAGTTGATACCCGAACAGCGCGTAAGGCTTCGCAAACGCACCTGCCGCTCCGCCGGTGAACCATTCTGCACGCGAGAAGAAATCTTCAAGTAAATATTGTGCGGCGAGCGTTGCAATCGCGAGGTACAAACCCTTAATCCTCGCGGCGGGTATGCCAACAAACATGCCGATGGCGGTCGCGATCAGTCCCGCCAGCGGTATCGAAAGCGGAACAGGAATCGAGTATCGGTTCGAGAGATAAGTCGAACCGAATGCGCCAAGACCAAAGAACGCGCCGTGCCCGAGTGATATCTGGCCGCAGAAGCCAGTGAGAATATTCAGGCCAAGCGCAGCAACAGCATAAATGCCGATGTAAATCATAAGGGAGAGTTCGTACCGCTGCAGAAACAGCGGACAGAGCATCAGCAGTAACACTCCCACGACGCAGGCAATTGTCCCTGCCCGGCTCGGGAAGATCGTTTTATCCGTAAGATAGCTTGTTCGAAAATCACCGCTCGGGCGAAGCACCGACACCGACATGCTCAGATCCTTTCGATGTCACGAGTGCCGAACAAACCATACGGCTTGAACATGAGAATGATGACGAGGACGTAGAACGGCACGATTGTGTAGAGGTTGCCGAAGTGAAGATATTGGCCATCCAGAAACTCTGCGAAATTCTCGAGCAGACCGACGATTATGCCGCCGACAATGGCGCCGATGATCGAATCGAGCCCACCCAGGATGACCGCCGGAAAAACTTTCACTCCGACGGTCGCAAGACCAGAAGAAACGCCGTTGACCAGGCCAACAAAGACGCCTGCCATCGCTGACACAAAGGCAGAAATTGCCCATGACAGCGCAAACACCTGCCTAATCGACACACCCATCGATTGGGCAACCTGCTGATTGAACGCCGTTGCCCTCATGGCGAGGCCAAACTTTGAATATTGGAAAAAGTATCCGAACAGTCCCAGTAGGATCACTGCGAGAACAGCACTGGCGATGTAGGGAACTTCAAGATTCAAACCGAGGATCGATACCTTGTCTACGGGAAATACGGGCGGGAATGACCTTGGCGAAACTCCAAATACTCCCTTCATGATAGACTGGAGAAATACGGACAAGCCCACGGTGACCATTATGAGTGAGATCAGCGGCTCGCCAATCAAAGGCTGCATAATCACTCGTTGGATCAAAATCCCAAGCACCGAACAGAACAGTCCAGTGAGCAGAAATGCTGCCCAGAATGGAATTCCATAATTTGTCACGATGGTCCAGCAAATCCAGGCACCAAGCAGCAACAGCTCGCCCTGTGCGAAGTTGATGACCCGGGAGGCCTTGTAAATCAGGACGAACGACATCGCCACCAATCCGTAAAGAATTCCGACCATAACGCCGTTGGCAAGATAGATGAGCAGGAGGTCGAGTCTCATGCTTGCACTCCTGAATTAGCAACACCCAGCGACGGATTCTGTGACGTAGAGACCGGTCGGAGTGTTTCAATTGTTACTTGCGTACGGATTCGCTGGGTTCGGCCGTCTTGCAAATTGATAGCGGCATCCACGTCAACCAAGTCCCGGCCATCGTAAAGAGCATCTATCAGGAAGCCGTATTTCTCCACAAAAGTGCCGCGCCTAACTTTGCGCGTTCGCGTAAGTTCGCCATCATCCGCGTCGAGCTCTTTATAAAGCAGAAGAAACCTCGCGATTTTGAGATGGTCCGGAAGCTTCGCGTTAACAGTCTCGATTTCAGCACGTATAAGTTCGCGCGTTTCTTTTCGGGCGCTCAGGTCAGAGTAGCTATTGAATGCAATTCGGAGACTCTCGGCCCATTTTGACAAAATTGAAAAGCGTATACAAACCACAGCGACAATGTAGTCGCGGTCCTCCCCCAACGCGACGCACTCGCTGATATACGGCGAGAACTTCAATTTATTCTCCAGATAGAGAGGGGAGAAGCGGACACCCGACCTCATCTTCGAAAGGTCATTGATGCGATCAACGACAATGAGGTGTCCCTTGTCGTCGAAATAGCCGGCATCACCCGTTAGCATCCAGCCGTTTTGAATTGTCTCTGATGTGGCCTTCTCATTTCGGTAGTAGCCCACAAACATTCCTGGATGGCGTGCCAGAATTTGCCCTAAACCAGTTGGATCAGGAGCTTCAATGCGCAAATCCACATTGCGGAAGCCCTTGCCAACCGTATCAAAGTCTACATCTTGGCCGAGATGACCGCAGTAGACGCCGGCCAATTCGGTCTGCCCGTAGAGCTGACGCAGCGGAACTCCGATCGCGCGGAAAAACCGAAAAATCTCCGGCCCCAGTGGAGCACCACCTGTGGAAGCCGATCTCAATCGCGCCATGCCCAAGCGATCGCGGAGCGCGCGACCCAGAAGGAGGTTCGCGAGAAACGACGTTTTCCCGTCATTGACCGCTTTCTCGCCCCTCTTCAACGCGAAATTATAAATCAATCGCTTAAGCCACGTAGAGTCGAACATGCGCGCGCGGATGTCTGCCGCCATCCCCTCCCACATGCGCGGTGGATACAGCACGCAGGAAGGGTTGATTTCTCGCATATCAAAAGACGTTGTCTCTTCGTCCTCCACGAAATTCAATTTGATGCCGGAAATCAGCGGGTGGGCGACGGCATAGACTTGCTCGCCGATCCAGGATAGCGGAAGGACCGAGACGTAATCATCTTCCGTGAACTTCGGATCCGATTCCAGAAACGCTAGCGCATGCTGCAGAAACGGGCCGCCCCGGAGTATTGCTAGTTTCGGATTGGAGGTCGTACCGGACGTAGTGCAGAGAATGGCGTCGTCATCCGGGCGTGTCGACGCAACCAGATTCACAAATATTGCCGGATCCTCCGTGTGCGCTTGCTCTCCCGCCGCCATCAGCCGATCCATCGAGACGAGTCGGGGATCTTTGTACTTGCCCATCCCCCGGAGGTCGCAAACCACGATGTGCTCGAGCTTCGGTAGTCTGCCCCCCAACTCTACAAATTTGTCGGCTTGTTCTTCATCTTCAACGACGACGACGCGCATTCCGGAAAAGCCCGCCAGATAGCCGACCTCCTCAACAAGAGAGTCTTTGTAGATGCCCAGACTTAATCCGCCGACGCTATGAATCGCTATTTCCGATAACCACCAAAGCGGGCGATTTTGTCCGACAAGGCCGACAACGTCTCCACGGTTGATCCCAAGCGACGTTAATCCGAGCGCAATCGTCCTCGCGATCGAAAGGGCCTGTGACCAGGTATGCTCGTGCCAGATGCCTAGCTTTTTTTCCCGTATAGCGACGGCGTCGGGCCAGTCATCGGCATTCTTTGCCAACAAGCGCGGCAATGTTGCATATTGATCGGGCAATCCGCCAGCAAAGCGAACTGCTCGGGGATTAGATCGATTCTGCGCCAAGATAAGCCTGCCTTACTGTAGAATTAGTGAGCACATCTGCTGGAGTACCCTGCGCGATGACCTCTCCGTAATTTAGGACCAACACTCGATCGGAAATGTCCATAACGACACCCATATCGTGCTCGATCATGATGATTGTCGTTCCTCGCTCGCGACTAAGTTCTACAACGAACCGCGCGATGTCTTCCTTCTCTTCGAGATTCATTCCAGCCATTGGCTCATCAAGTAGGAGCAAGCGCGGTTCGATCGCCATGGCCCGTGCCAGCTCGACGCGTTTCCGCAATCCGTAGGACAGCGACCCGGCCATCGCGTGACGAACGTGTTCGATCTCAAGAAATTCTATAAGCTCTTCCACTCGCCGGCGATGCGCCGCTTCTTCCTTCGCCGCACCGGTGAGCCAGTACAAACCCTCGGTTAGGAAGTTGGACCGCATCAGGTGGTGACGGCCGACCAGAATATTGTCGAGCACCGTCATATGTGAAAACAGCGCCAGGTTTTGAAACGTGCGCGCAATCCCTGACTGTGCGCGGCGAGAGGCTCCGAGCGAGGTCAGTGATACACCTTCGAACCGCAGCTCGCCCTGCGATGGCTTGTAGCGGCCGGATACACAGTTCAACAGTGATGTTTTGCCGGCACCGTTCGGTCCGATGATGGAGAATAGTTCTCCCTTCCTGACGTCAAACGAAACGTTCCGAAGTGCCTTCACGCCTCCAAAGGTGAGCGAAATGCCCTCTCCGACCAACACTTGCGCCCCGATCCGCGGCTCGATGACGGACGGCTGTCCCGGCCAAGATGCAGACGTCGAAGGACCAACCGAGCATGATAACACACACGGCTTGTTGTCGAATGACTCATCGTGTCGTACTTCACTGTACATGGTCGCATCCCATGAGCACACAACACGCGCCATACCATTGGCTTTTTAAAACCTTCATTTCGCTTCCTCGAATACGGCCCTTTTCGGACTCTTCTTCTAAAGGATCACCTTGATAGTTCGCTCATTCAACGTTTAGAAAATTGGGGAGATCGACGTTGCTCAAAAGCTGAAAGCCCCTCGATGACGTCCCGGCCAAGTAAAACAGATGCCGCGCGATCAATCTCAAGCTCAAGTCCTGCGGATAGGTCCCCATCTATACCCTCGCGAGCGAGATGCTTCATCGCCGACATGCCATCGCGGCTACGTGACGCTAGCTTCTTGCAGTAAGCGAGCGCGCAGCCATTGAGATCAGCATCATCGACGATGTAGTTCACGAGTCCCCACTGCAAAGCGGTCTCTGCGTCAATCCAGCGAACCCCAAGAAACATATCAAGAGAGCGTCGCAAGCCGACTATTCGGGACAAACGCTGGCTGCCTCCCCAACCTGGAATGAGGCCAAACTGCCCATGCTGGTCGCCGAAACGAGCACTGCGTCCTGCAAACACGATATCCCCGGCAAGAAGCAGCTCCATTCCGCCGGCCAGCGCGAGCCCCTGCACCGCGACAACAACCGGAAGAGCCGATCGCTCAAGCTCCACCAAAACATCATGACCCGACCTGAGAAATTTCTCGATCCGCTCACGGCTTGCCAGTGAAGTGCGAACAACAGTCAGATCAGCGCCAGTGCAGAAATTCTTGCCTTGTGAGCGAACAAGAATAGAGCTGATCGAGCTCGAACTTTCGAATTCGTGCAGCGCCTTGGAAATGGCATCAAATATGTCAGGGGATAACGCGTTGAAAACTTCGGGCCGCGATATCTCAATGATCCCGACGCTCTCATCAACTAGCGCATTCACCTTAGGTGTCGACTTATCCATCATTGCATCTCAGGTGGGTTGATACGTAATCAACCACCTTAATTTGAGGACTTCACCGTAGAGGTATCACGCTGACGATTTCTCTCGCACATGCACCATAATCGTCGCCTTGAAATACTACGTATTTCAATTACTATACAACCAGTATGTTAAATGTAAAGCGTGCCAACACTTGAATCGGGAGCTATGTTCATGCCTCAAGCATCAAGCAAGCCTGTGATAGTGACCAGCGGCGGAGGGGGCATTGGTCGCGTTATAGCGACGCGCCTTTGCGCCGAAGGATACAGAGTTGGGATAATTGACGCTGACTTTGGTGCGGCCGAAGAGACAGCACGGATCTGCGCGTGGGATCTGTCGCGTCATGCTTGGGTATTGCAGGTTGAGGTTCATGATCGTGCCCAAATAACCCGCGCCATTGATCAGTTCGAGAAGGAAGCGGGCCCATGCGCGCGATTGGTGAACCTAATGAGTTGGAGCCAACCGTCGCAAGACACCGAAGCTGGACGTGAAGCTTGGAACAGTGTCGTTAGAAACAACGTCTACGGTCCACTCAATATGCATCACGTCATCGTACAACGGCTTGTCCGAAGGGAGGCCGGACGCATCGTGAATGTATCGGTGGCCGATGCGAGCTCTCCCGATCATATGGTTCATACCGCTTGTAGAAGTGCGATTTCCTCCTTCACCAACAGCACGATTAAGGAACTCTTCGTTTCTGACATTGCTTTCAATTGCCTCACCGTGAGCTTCGGAGGTCATTCCCCCTTCGAATTATCTACTAGTGCTCACCCAACACTCCCCTACGCACTGGAGCAGTTTGCATTGAGAGGTGATTACCCCGGAGCGGTAGCATATCTGCTCAGCGACGAGGCAGCGGGTATAACGGAAAGAGACATCAGTATTTGGGCGCCGCGCAAAGAGGACAAGCCTACGACGACTAAAAGGAAGTCTGGGGTGCGCTGATCAGGTAGCGGTGAACGGAGACGCCAGAAATCAAATAGATAAGCCGATATACAGGGCGAATTAATCCGACACAGCATACGCGACATTGAGTAGGACGAAAATGCAAACAAGCGTACACTACGACGATCAAGAGACAGCTGATATTACACGCCGAGAGCTGGATATTTTTGGCCGTTTGCCCGCCGTTGTCGAGCAAGCGGCTCGATCTCCGCTTTACGGCGGTCGGCTGGAAACAACTGACGCCAAAAATGTAAAGACTCGAACGGACCTCGCCCAATTACCGATACTTCGGAAGGCAGACCTGCCAATGCTGCAGAACGCAGTACGGCCATTCGGAGGAAATCTGCTAGGAAATAGCTTATCGTTCAGCAGGTTTTTTGCATCCCCAGGACCGATCTTTGAACCCGAGAAAGATATGCCTGACGCGTGGGGCGGTGCACGCGCGTTGCATGCAGCCGGTTTTCGTGCCGGCGACCTGGTTCTGAACACTCTAAGCTATCATCTTACACCTGGTGGATTCGCAATCGATTCAGCGGCACGAGCTCTCAGATGCATTGTGATACCCGCCGGACCAGCGAATAAGGACCAGCAGCTCGATACTATCAGTTCCCTCCGTCCCATCGCATATTGTGGGACACCTGATTTTCTAAAGCTCTTACGTGACGCCAGTGAGGAAAGAGAACAGGGAAGCTTCTCGATCCGAAAGGCCGTCGTAACAGGTGCGGCCTTTCCCCCTTCCCTTCAAGCGGAGTTTTCCGCTGCAGGTATTGAAGCTTTCCAAGCTTACGCCGCCGCTGAGTTCGGTATCATCGCTTTTGAGACGCATGCTCGCGATGGCTTGACAGTCAATGAGAACCTGATTGTTGAAATCATTTCTCTTCAGACCGGGAAACCTGTCACCGAGCAGGGCGAGATTGGAGAAGTCGTCATAACCAGCCTCGACGCAGAATACCCGTTGCTCCGCGTGGCGCTCGGAGACCTCAGCGCTTTCCTGCACGGACCGTCGGCCTCCGGACACACCAACCATCGGATCAAAGGGTGGTTGGGCCGTGCGGACCAAGCGACTAAGGTAAAGGGAATGTTCGTACGACCAGATCAGCTGGCTGCCCTTGCTCGAAGGCATCCGGGTGCCGGAAAGATGCGGCTCGTCGTCAGTCGCAAGCAAGAGACAGACGAAATGACGCTCTTGGTAGAGCGCTCGACTTCCAACCTTTCAGAACTCGAACTCGAAGCGAGCCTTCAGGAACAAACAAAACTGCGTGGTACAGTGAAATTCGTCGAGCGCGGTACCTTGCCGAAAGACGGTAGGATTATCGCTGATGAGCGGCCAATCCATTAGCGATGGTAAACTCTAGCCCGGCTCGCGGATGTGATCCTTGGCATCTCAATCAACATCGGCTTCTGTGCGGAGAAAGGTCGGTGTCCGCGCGATAATGGGCCGCCATCGCGCTGCGATGGTTTTCGCCGACCCTCTTTACAACTTGTGCATATTAGTTCTGTGCAGAATCGCGGCAAAGATCAAGCACCGGGAGTTCGTTGCAGCGTCGGGAGAAATGTCTTCAGCTCAGTTCACAGACTTCCTTGTCGGGTGTATGCATTTAGCCGGAATATTCGGATCTGCGAGCGAGGCAAGACCTTCGAAATTGTGCGTAGTTCCTCCAAAAGCGAAATAAGCCAAATGATTCGCCTTTAACTGGAGATATCTGCCAGCAGGAGACGAGGCAGACATAACTTTCACGGGATGATCGAGGCGAACCTTGTTTTTTGGCTCGACCTACCTATCACGATCTCCCCCCAATCGCGTTTAGATAAAGCTGAAGGACATTGCTGGCCTCTTTGCGAAAATTCGAACTGCGATTGGAGGTTGCAATTTGAAAGCCGAGGCCACGGATGCAGCAGAAGAACAGGGTAACTGCTGCACGATGATCAAGCTTGTCATCGACCGCTTTCGACTTAATGGCCAGCCTCAACAACAAGAGAATCTCTTGCTCGTAACGTTGATGCAGCATCTGCGAAATTTTCTGCACATCGGAAAACTCGTGACGCAGGCTGTCCGACATCATGATCCTGACAACCGCAGGATAACGGCAAAAAAACTCAATCGCCCCCAGGAATATCTCTTCCAGCACGTGTAAAGCCTCGTTGGGAGCGACTTTGGCGTGAGACCGGATCCAAATCTTGTCGAGTTCGGTTCCAAGCCAAAGGGCAGTCGCGGCCCATAAATCCGCCTTGGTCGAGAAGTGCTTGAAAATCGTCGCCTGCGATACGCCGGCAGTATCGGCAATCAATTGCGTGCTGATCTCGCCGGGGCTGCGCTTGGAAATCAACGACAGAAGAACTCTTACGATTTGTTCGCGACGCAGATCCGCCGACATTTTCTTGCCGACGCTGGATTTGGATGCAACACATGATGTTGCCTGAACGGCTTTCCCTTCCAGAACGGCCTTCCCCCTGAGAGGCAAGCTTTGCAACGACCGGGCATCAACAGCACGTGCCAATTTGACCTCCAGTAAAATCGCTCAAGCCTCACAGAATCTATTTTGGTAGCAGCGGTCGCGTACCAGATGAAACTCAAGCAGCGTTCGTGGCGATTCAAATCTCCTGCTTGCTCATCTTTCCATGTTCCAACGCTTCGGTTCCGGATTTCGCCCCATCCCTCCTTGAAACCAGCCGATAGAACAGCGGAATGAAAAACATGGCGATGAACGTCGCAGCAAGCATGCCGCCGATCACACCGGTGCCGATCGAATGACGACTGGCGGCGCCTGCGCCACTCGAAATCGCGAGCGGAACGCAACCAAGGATGAAGGCAAGCGACGTCATGATGATCGGACGGAAGCGCAGCTTCGCCGCTTCGGCTGCAGCCTCCATTGCGCTGAGCCCCTCCTGACGTTTCAACACCGCAAACTCGACGATAAGAATCGCATTCTTGGAGGCGAGCCCGATCAACGTCACCAGACCAATCTGGAAATAAACATCGTTGTTCAATCCGCGCAGCCAGATAGCAACCAGCGCACCGAACAATGCAAAGGGAACGGCCAGCACGACCGCGAACGGAAGCGACCAACGCTCATACTGTGCGGCGAGGATCAGGAATACCATGATGAGACCGAAAATCAGCGCCTGACTACCGGTTCCTCCGGTTGCGATTTCCTGATAAGCGGATCCCGTCCATGCGATCTGGTAGCCCGCAGGCAACGTGTCACGCGCCACCTCCTGCATCGCCTTGATCGCTTGTCCCGACGAATACCCAGGCGCCGGGCCACCGATTACCTTGGCGGAGGCAAATGCATTGAAGCGATCGACCTGATCGGGCCCAATGATCCGGTCAACACGCAGCAATGTATCTATCGGAATCATGCTGCCCGACGTCGACTTCACAAAGACCTGCTTAAGATCCTCAGGTCGCTCGCGGAAATTGGCTTCCGATTGCAGATTGACCTGATAATTCCGCCCGAAAAGCGTGAAATCATTGACGTAGAGACTGCCAAACGTACTCTGCATGGTCTCGAAGAGCGAGGCAATCGGCACGCCGAGCGCTTTGGCCTTCTCCCGGTCGAGATGAATCTTGTACTGAGGCACATTGCTGACAAACGTGGTCTGCACGCCCGCCAACTCCGGCCGTTTCGAAGCTGCCTCGACAAGCTTTTGCGTCGCGTCGATCAAAGGTTGCGGGCCCGCTCCACCGCGATCCTGCACGAATGCTTCAAACCCGCCGGTGTTGCTCATTCCCATGATCGGCGGCGGTGTAAAAGCAAGCACCATCGCATCCTTGACGGGGCCATTGAGCGAAAAGAACGACTTCGCCAGTTCAGCGGCTGACAGCGACGCGTCGTGCCGTTCTTTCCAGTCCTTCAACTGAACAAAGGATACGCCTGCGCTGGGCTTCTGAACACCCGCGAGCAGATCGAAACCGGAAAAACTGATCACATCGCTGACGGAGGTCCGTTCCATGATGCTTTTGTTCACGGCGCTCATGACATTCTGGGTCCGCGTTAGTGACGCGGCAGGAGGCAGCAGCGCGACGGTGAAAACGCTGCCCTGATCTTCATCGGGAACAAGCGCACCCGGAATCCGCACGAACAGGAAACCGGTGACCGCGATCAAAAGAGCGCACAATCCAAGCCCGAGCACGGCACGTCGCAGAAGAAAGCGGACGCCAGATGTATAGCCTTCGGTAATCCGGTCGAAGAGCCGGTTGAACCAGCGGAAGGGCGCCGCCGGCTCATGGTGTCCTGGCTTCAAGATCAACGCGCAAAGAGCGGGGCTCAGGGTGAGTGCCACGATGCCGGAGATCGTCACGGAAACCGCAATGGTCACCGCAAACTGCCGGTACATTTCGCCCGCAAGGCCACCCATGAATGCGACCGGGATAAACACCGCGCACAACACGAGCACGATGGCAACGACCGGTCCTGTGACTTCCTGCATCGCCTTGATGGCCGCTTCCCGCGGCGGCAGTTTCTCCGTCGTCATGATGCGCTCGACATTCTCGAGCACGACAATCGCATCATCCACGACAATGCCGATTGCAAGCACCAGGCCGAATAACGTCAGTAGATTGATCGAGAATCCGAGCACATACATTCCCGCGAACGTACCCAAGATAGAGACAGGCACAGCCAGGACTGGAATGAGGGTCGCTCGCCAATTCTGAAGGAAGATGAATACGACAATGACGACGAGAATCATGGCCTCGATAAAGGTTTTGACAACTTCCTCGATCGAGACTCTGACGAAAAGCGTCGTATCGTAAGGAATCGAGTAGCCGACACCCTGCGGAAAGTTTGTCTTAAGTTCCGCCATGCGAGCTTTGATCGCGTCGAGCGTTCCGAGCGCATTCGCGCCAGGTTGCAGATAGACGCCGATCGGCACAGTGGGCGAGCCATTGAGCGTAGCGATGAACGAATAATCCTGGGCACCCAGTTCCACCCTGGCAATATCCTTGAGCCGCAAGGTCGCCGCGTTCGCATCTGCCCGTATGATCACGTCTTCGAATGCCTTGGCGTCGGGCAAGCGCCCTTCCGTGTTGACCGAGTATGTAAAGGCGAGATCGTTCTGCGAGGGTTCCTGGCCGAAACGGCCAGCGGCAAATTGCGCGTTCTGCTCGCGGATGGCGGTTGCAACATCACCGGGCGTCAGATCGTATTGGGCAAGCTTGTCCGGCCGCAGCCACACACGCATCGAATAGTTCTTGGCACCGAACAATGATGCGTCGCCTACGCCTGGAATGCGTTTCAACTCGTCGATCACATTCAGAAGTGCGTAGTTGCTGAGATAGATCGAATCGTAACGTGCGTCGCTGGCCGACATCGTGATCAACGCCAGGATCGAACTTGACTGCTTGTTGACGATCAGACCCTGCCGCGTCACCTCGGCCGGCAATGTCGATACAGCGCGTTGCACCCGGTTATTGACGTTGATCGTCGCCTGATCCGGATTTGTCCCGATCTGGAAAGTCACCGTGAGACGCATGGTCCCCGAACTGGAGTTCGTGGACTGCATGTAGAGCATGTTTTCGACGCCATTGATCTGCTGCTCCAGCGGCGCTGCCACGGTTTGGGCGACGGTTTCGGCGCTCGCGCCCGGATATGTCGCCTGCACCACGACTTGGGGCGGGACGATCTGCGGGTACTGCTCAACCGGAAGGACGCGCATGGCGACCAGGCCGGCGAGCACAAACATAATGGCGATAACAGCCGCGAAAACCGGACGATCGATGAACGGATTTGCTTTCATCGTTGGGCGGCCTTTGTTTTTCCATCGTCACCGGATGTCGCGACAGTAACGAGGGCTCCTGGTTTGACCTTGATAACGCCTTCCCTGATGATGCGATCGCCCGCCTTGAGGCCCTTTTCGACGATCCATCCCCCTTCAACTTCACGACCGATCGTAACCGGACGGACGGAAGCCTTGTTTTCCGCATCAATGGCGTAAACGAATTGACCTTGCGGCCCCTGCATAACCGCAGCCTGCGGAATAACGACCGTTTCATGTCGCGTGATGCCTTCAACGGAAACACGAACAAATTGACCGGGACGTAACTTGCTTTCCGGATTTGGCATCACTGCGCGCGCACGAACTGTGCCGGTCTGCAAATCGAGATTGCTGTCCGTGAAGTCAACGTATCCTTCGCGGTCGTAATTTTTTCCGTCTCCGAAGCTGATCTTCACTTTCAGCCTGCCGTCCGCGGGTCTCTTGGCTTCGCCGGTATCGATGAGCCGGCGGATTTCGGTCGCTTCCGTGTCCGTGAATGAAAAGTACACGTACACGGGATCGAGTTGGCTGATGCGTGTCAGAAGGCTGTTGTCGGCGCCGGTGCCGACAAGGCTGCCTTCGGGCAGAACGCGAAGGCTGATGACGCCCCCGATGGGAGCCGCAATCGTCGTGTAGCCGAGATTGATTTCGGCCGTTTTCACCAGCGCCTCTGCGCCGGCTACGCTGGCCTGCGCCAATTCATACGCAGACACGGCATCGTCGCGCGCTTTCTCGGTTCCGAACTGTCGCTGAAGCAACGTCGTGGCGCGTTCCGCATCGCGTTGCGTGCGCGAAATCTGCGCCCTCGTCTCTTGAAGCTGCGCCTTGGCGCGCGCCAACTCTGCTTCATAAGATGCCGGATCAATCCGAAACAAGATATCGCCCGCCTTGACCGTCGCTCCCTCGACAAACGACTTCTCCTGGAGAATGCCCGACACACGTGCCCGTACTTCCACCTCACGGAAAGCAGCAATCCGCCCGGCATATTGGAACCGTAGCGGAACCGCTCCTGCCTTGATTTCTGAAACGCTAACACTCGGTGGACGCGGCGCCGGGGGGGCCGCGCGGTTATCGCAACCAGCGGCGGTGAGTGCTATCAAAAGTCCAAGCGGGAGGAGAAAAATGTTTGCCATCAATGACCTACGAAGTTTTAGCGAGTAATTAGCTACTTGCAATAAATTATATATACATACATGAAGGTATGTAAAGAGGTGAGATAGAATGGCTCGACGGACCAAGGCAGAGGCTGAGCAGACACGCGAAAAAATCCTAGACGCTGCCGAGCAGCTCTTTTTCATTCGCGGCGTTATGCAGACTTCCCTGGAAGAGATCGCTGAGGAAGCAGGTGTCACGCGAGGCGCGATCTATTGGCACTTCTCTGACAAGGTCGCTTTGTTCAAAGCTCTCCACGAGCGAGTGCGCTTGCCACAGGAAGACATGGTGAACCGAACTGCCGCAGAAGGTCATCCTGATCCGCTGGGATTTCTCGAGCAAATTTCACTGGACTGCATAAAGATGATTACGACCGACGCGCGGTTGATGCGGGTCTATGCAATCCTTCTTGTCCGATGTGAGTACGTCGGCGAAATGGCTGACGCCTTGAAGCGTCAGCAAGATGCAGACGCTGCGCTGCGGAACAGCTTCATCCGCATCTTTACGATGGCGCGCGAGAACGGTTCGCTTAGTCCGAAATGGACGCCGCAGATTGCTGCACGCGTTTTTGAGTCAATGATACGCGGCCTGTGGACGGACTGGTTGCGTTACGGCCAAGACTTCGACCTGATGGGGCTCGGCGCGCAATGTGTTTCTGAACTTTTCGCATCATTCAGAGCAGGGAAAGGCTAATTGTTGAGTTGCTATCCTACAGCATAACCGCCCGAAATCCGTTTGCTCATTGCATTTTAATATACTGACTGATTGACTCTTCCCGAAACGCAAGTTCTTGCGAGTAAGCATGAGAGGTTGCAGCACGGCCTGCCTGCTTCAATCCATGTGGCGCCACTGAAGCCGCTGTCAATTCTTGATTCAGGAAATGATGACTGCGGTATCTGAATTGATTTATCGTCAGAAACGTATGAAAAATATATGGCGGAAGTTCAACATTCCTACCGGTACCGTATCGCGAGGCGAAAATCATCCTTGCTGCGTCCCCGCTTTGACGTGTAACGTTCCATAACCCATCATTACGCGAATCTGGAATGTACACGCATCCAGCCATGGCCGAGTTGGCCCGATACAGCTAGAGAACGGCAGATCCTACTACGATCACTTGCTCAACGTATTTGGGTGAAAATGGATGGGCAAATAGCCTCAGCTAGAACACCTCATCGGTTCGATGTCAGGTGCGAAGATGCGGTATCATCATAACCTCGCGCGCGTTCTTCCGGACATCGCCAGCCTCCGCAACCTCGATTGCATCAAGCTGCGATGGCTGCGCCGCGGCTGATGTTTTGTAGGATAAACCGGGCGCGATAGAGAAGTTATCAAAGGTTAGGATTTCGGGCGCGCGGACGTTGCGGCGGTAGAGTTCGAAGCACTCGATCTTGTCGTCATTGCCCTGTAGTTCAGCCGTGTTCCCGACGATGAGAAAGCTCCGGGGTTCGATGGAATACGCCGTCTCGCCGGTATCCGTGCCCCGGCTATCTTTCAGAGTGACGCGGAAGGGCTTTCGGGCGAACTCGAAGGTGGTCTTTTGCACCTGCGTAACTGCATTCGACACTTCGGCGGATACGCCCCAACATCCGGGACGGTAGGGATCGCCACGGCGAAGAGGATCCGTCGTGTCCTTCTTGGTTTCAACGAAGACGAACTGATTGACTTCGGCACGGGTCCGCATAAGCGCGTCGGCGGTTTTGCCGCTGCGGTCGAATTCGTTGCCGGTGGTCCGCGCCGTCAAAGTGTCCGATGCCCGATCTAGCGAGACGTAGTTGAGGCCATGCCCAAATATCCATTGGTTCGCCTCGAAGAAAGCTTGCCAATCCTTCTCCGGCGCGTCGGTGCTCATGCGCTGTTCGAATTCCGCCAAAAGTCGCTCTTGTCCTGAACTCAAAAGGCGGACACTGCGAACTTGCATCGCGTGGTTACATCGAACTCGCCGATCACTTCTTCGCCTTCACCAGCGATAGTCGCGTAAGTTCCGGCCTTGCCCGGATGCGTGTAGAGCCTATCGGGCAGGTAATTCACTAAGTATCCAATGTCCTCAGACATGATCGCTACACCCCTTTCGGGACAATGATGTGCATGATGTCCCGAATACGTTGAACAAGGCGAGAGGGCATGGCCAGTTCTCAATCCCTTCTGGCGCGGACAGCGACGATCTGAATTTGGCGTTCTGCCGCAAAGCGCTCGGCCCGCCCGATTGCTTCTGCCATACGCCAGTCGAATGGCCCTGACCCGCCGAAGTCTTTCTCGGCGCTGTCGTAGAAGTATCCTTTTTCTACCCCAACGTGGTCTCGATGGATGACCACGGCCACATGTCGCTCTGACGGGATAGGATCGTTTGGTCCCAGATAAACGGTCGTCACTATTCCTCCAAATCTGCAAAACTCCACTAAGGGGGGTCGGCGAAATCTTATCTTACACGCGCGGCGTAATGCGCGTGGCAGTCCGAATGTCAGCTATTTGCGTGCCAATCGCCTGTAGACTTTGGCGCATGTCATTGAAGACGGGCTTTTCCGCCTCCGGATCGCTAATAGTTAGAATTGCCGTGAAGGGAACACCCCCCTCTGGCATCACCTCTCCAGCGCGGGTGAGATACTCGACAAATAGTCGCCAGTTCGACGAAGGACCAACTCCCTGCGGAAAGGTCTTGGCATGGACCTTCACTGGACTCCATTTCAGGTCATGTTCGATTAGCTCTGCCTCGACCGCCGGCGATTCTCGTGAAGATGGAAGATAAAGCGGTTCGAGCCGACCCTTCCATTTGCCCTCCTCCTGCTCCTGCTGCAGGATGGCATTCACGTTGACGCGGACGAACTCGGAACCGAACCGCGCATCCAGAGGCGGCGTGGATACGAGCGTGAGCTTGGCCCGTCCTCGGCATTTTCCGCCAGGCCCGACCAAGGACGCTGGCCACGGGAAGCGGAAATTGATCTGCTGGCCATGCTGGATACGCGAGGCGAACACCAGGGTGATAGAATGATCGCCTGTCTCCAGAATACGTTCAGCAGACGGCGGCATCCCGAAACCGACAAGGTGCCGCGCCACTGGCGCCAGCATTTTCGGGCGCAGTGGTTCTGGAATCTCTGCGTGGTGGACCAGCAAACCGATGAGCGTTTCACGAGAGACTTCGCCCTCGATGGCATGGTCGAGGACTGCTGCCGTCTTGGCGACCAAAGGCGAGGCATAGCTGGTGCCGCAACCATCGATCACTGTTCCATCTGGAAGGATGGAGAAAAGGCCATGTCCCAGCGTCGCATGCTGGGTACCCGCGCCTCCGATATGGGCAAGGTCGGGCTTTCCTCCTGACCGAAGTCCAGGTCCCCGACGGCTGAAGCGGGCTGGGGCAAATGGTAAGCAACCGCTGTGCCCCAACGGATTTAATGCCGCGACGGCAACATTTCTCGCGCTTTCTGCTGGTGTCAGGAGCCCATCGTTTCTTGCAAGCGCAAGGTTGGAAAGGGCCGCCGCTGCATCAGCCGGCCACTCCGGGCGAAGGTCTTGCGGCTGAATGTTTCCGGCGGAAATGAACACGACCGCGTTGTTTTCTTCAGCAATCTGGTCGAGTCGGATCGCATGTGGGCTGTAGCGATCTGCTGCCGCGGGTTGAAGGATGTTCAGACTCATATTAAAGACACGCACGCCATGTCGTGCCCGCGCATCGGCGACAGCCGCATCCATCTCGTCGAAGAATTGCGGGAGGCCGCCCGAATAGTAAGAGGCAAAAGCCCCGGCTTTCTGCTCATTTGGGAAGACGGCCACGTCAACCAGTTCAGCCCCGTCGGGCTCCGGGCAGTTCTCCGCGCCATTAATACCGGCCCCCGCGACGGCGAGTCCGCCGATGAACGTGCCATGGGATAGATCCATGTCTTCGTCGGCCAAAACGTCCCATCGATCGATAACCCAGTCGGCCAAAGCCTGGCTTATGCCGCCATCGATGATGCCGAGTCTCGGATGGGTCCTGCCACTATCGCGAACGGGCATGACCGCCTGAGCTGGTCGAACGCGCCCCGGCGTTGTCGGGCGAGCAGAACGCACCACGATGCCAGGTAACTCGACCCGTCGGACTAAGGGATGCTTGTCCAGGAAAGCCAGCAACCGGCTGTGATGCTGAACGTTCGGGTCGAATGGCGCAGGCTCGCGGCGTTCCTTCGATGACACGCTCGTCAGTCGCAGGATGGCACCATCTCCCGCTTGGTCCAGGCGCACGGAAAGCATCGGGAGGCGCTGCCGCCAGGTTGGCAGACGCTCGACTGACAAACTTTGTTCAAGGGTGTTGAAGCCGGCGACGAAGGACTCGACCAGACGCCTGTGAGCGGGGTCGAGGCGATCCCATTCGGCACGCGGTGGCAGAACGTCGAATAACTCGACTTGATACCCGCTTCCCGTCATGGGATTGGCCAGCCAAACGACAGCCTCCTCGACCGAAAAGTTGCGTTTGTCTGAAGCGCCATAGAGTTCGATCCGGTCGATCGCTCCCGTCTCGCTCTTTTGCGCCGAGGGGTTCGGCACCTCTTTTCCCTTTTTCTCGTCGTAACGCATCCTGGTCTGCGTTTCGGCTTTAGTAATTTCGGCTTTCACCTGCGCCAACGCCGATGGCCGGCCTTCGACAATCATCACGCCGAGATCTCCACCCCCGATTACGGGCACCCGATCACTGCGAAAGAGTGCTCCAACGGGTCGATGGCTCTTCGCCCAGGCATCCCGTTTAAGAATGACCTTGATGTAGCCGATCGGTCCCTGCGCTTGCGCGGAAAGAACCCCGGAAATGGTGTCGATCTGCTCGATCAGGGCTGCCTTGTGCGCGCCAAATTCTCGATCCCGGTGAGCGAAGAAATCTTTACGTCCGCCGCCGCCGCCTGCCTCTCGGGCTTCCTCATAATTGTCCGGATTGAGGACAATCTGGATCGGACTAGCCATTATTCACACCCCCATCGGCTTTACTCGCCTGTCGACCAAGCTGGCGACTTACGGTCGATTTGTCCCGCCCCGCGATTTCGCCGATGTCGGCCATTGAAAATGCGAGAATGGGGTCGTCACGCATGGCCCGAAACAGGTTTGCGGGATCGTCGAACAATAACGTTCGGCGTTCACTCTGAATGCGGGCCGCGTTGAGCGTCGCAAATTGGCGGAGTGTATCCAGCAATCCCCGTCGATCATCCTCGCGAACCGTGGTGGCCTTTTTGTATGTCCGCACCAGCGACTCGATCTCCGCTCCAGTGGAACCTTCGGTGAACCAAGCAATAAGACGTAGATGGCTGTCCGGCGCCTTCACCGGCGGCATAAACATGGCGGCGATCGCCTTCCGCACCTCAAAATCGGGCTTGGGGATCTCAAGCTGAACCTCGAAACGGCGCCAGACCGCGGGATCAAGCAGCTTCGAATGATTGGTGATGCCGATCGTCAATCCAATGTTCTGCCGAACATCGAGATTCTGGAGAAGAGCATTCACGACACGCTTGATCTCGCCGACCTCTTGCGGATCATCACGTACCTTTGCGATTGCGTCGAACTCGTCGAGTAGAAGGACGCAGCGATAACGATTAGCGAATGCGAAAAGATTGCCAATATTACGAGCGGTCGTTCCAAGAAATGAGGAAACGAGCCCATCTAGCTTCACGAGAACCACAGGAAGCTCCAATCTGCGGGCAATCCAGAGGGCTAGCCGTGTTTTACCTGTACCGGGCGCTCCGTAGATCAAACAAGTCTTTGAAGGCATGATATCGACGGTGGCGAGTGCCTCGAAGTCCGTCCATTCATCAACGATCGTCCCGACTGCCTGCGTCACGGTCGAATTGAAGAGCGGGGGCGCTCCCTCGACTTCCGATGGAAAGATGATCTCCGCCAAGGCAGCGGCCGTTTCACGGTCGACAGGAACCGGTGTGTTGCGGCCCAACGTCTCGCCGGACAGGCCAGCGCGAGAACGTTCAATTCGGCTGGGAGCCATTTCCTTGAGGCGCTCTGCCGTTGCAAGAATCCCAGCGAGCGAGGCCGCTTGCTTTTCCTCGCCATCCTTGGCGAGGGCATCCTTAAGCCGCTCGATTTGCTTGCGCAGCGCTGGCGTTGGTTCGCCCATCGCTGCCCGACATAGCGCTTGAATAATTGAAAAGTGCTCCATGCGCTCCACTCACTGCCTGATGCGCCATCAGCATCGTATGATGCATATAAACTTCGCATTGGTGCGAGTCAAATGATTTTGTTGCATATATATGAAATACGGTGCATCTTCACTGAGTCTCGTTGCAACCTCAGAACCATGCTGCCACTTCGTCCTCACTGCGACCTGACAGAAGGAAGCCTATGCGTATTGAATCCGTCACCTTGTCCGGCTTCCGCTGTTTCGGCCCTGATCCGATCACGGTGCCTATTTCATCGGAGATCACGGCCGTCGTCGGCCCGAACGCTGCGGGCAAGACCGCGCTCCTGCACGCGCTGTCGAAGTTGTTTGGTGTATCCCGCGCGCAGCGCACCGTTCAGCGTTCGGATTTTCACCTTGGCGTAGCCGACGATCCGGACGGTCGCGAACCCAAGGATTTGTTCATCGACGTGCTGATCGGATTGCCCGAACTGGCCGATGGCACTGCAACGCCGGAGACGATCGCGCCCTCGTTCCGGCACATGCAGATCGAACGGGAGGGGAAATCGCCGGTCTGCCGTCTGCGGCTCGAAGCACGATGGGAAGATGACGGGACGGTCGAGGGCGAGGTTTCGCAGGAGCTTTTCTGGGTCGACACGCTCGATGATGATCCGGCCGAGGACAAATGTCATCCGGTCTCGGCGGCGGATCGCGGCCTGATCCAGCTCTACTACACGCCCGCCAGCCGCGATGCGGCTGTCCAGATTCGGGCAACGACCGGCGCGCTCGCCGCCCGCCTGCTTCGTGCTATCGAATGGTCGTCTGAAACCGAGGAGGCGGTTCAGGAAGCCACCCAGAACCTAACCACCGCGTTTGAGGGCGAGTCGGCGATTGCCGCGATCGGCAAAGCCTTACAGGCGCGCTGGTCAGGCCTTCACGACGATGTTGTCGATACGAAACCCAGGCTCAGCCTGGTCAGCCGCCGGTTCGAGGACATCGTCAACAAGATCGCTGTCATCTTCGAGCAGGGACCGGACGGGCAGGAGCGTGGCCTCGACGCTCTGAGCGACGGGCAGCAATCGCTCTTCTATTTCGCGCTGGCTGCGGCGGTTTTTGATCTGGAGCGCGAGATTGTCGCTGGCACCGTCGAGGGTTTCCGCGACGACACTCTGCGGATTCCCGCGCTCACGCTCTTTGCGTTGGAAGAGCCTGAAAACCATCTCTCTCCTTACTTCCTCGCGCGGATCATCCGTCAGGTCCGCTCGCTGACAGATGCCGGCGGTGCGCAGGCCATCGTCACCAGTCATTCGCCGGCCGTGCTGAGCCGCGTCAACCCGCGTGAGGTCCGCTACTGCCGCTGCGATCCGACGACACGCGTCTCGACGGTCAAGAAGATCAAGATCCCGCCTGGCGTTGACGAGGCCGCCAAGTTCGTCCGTGGCGCCATGCTCGCCTATCCTGAACTCTATTTCGCCCGGTTTGTCCTGCTCGTTGAAGGCGATTCGGAACGAATCGTCTTACCGCCCTTAGCCGAGGCGCTGAACCTCCTGATCGATCCTGCCTTCGTCGCCATCGTGCCCTTGGGCGGGAGGCATGTGCAGCATTTCTGGCGGTTACTGAAACATCTCGGTATTCCGCACGCGACGCTCTTGGATCTCGATTTGGGTCGGGACGGTGGCGGCTTTGGCAGGGTGAAGACGGCGATAGAGAATCTCATCGAATTCGGCGTGCCAAAAGCCAAACTCCTGAAAATCGATGGTGGTGTGTTGTCCGATGAAAGGTTTACAGCGATGCACACTTGGCAAGACCCGGAGGATCGTAAAATTCTGCAAGGCTGGGTCGATTGCCTAAAGCCGTATGGCGTCTACTTCTCAGCGCCACTCGATCTTGACCTCGCGATGCTCGAAGCCTTTCCCGATGCTTACAAGGCAATCATCCCCAAGGGTGGCGGTCCGAAGATGGCGGCTGACAAGGCGGCGGAAGTGGTTCTCGGGACAGCCGGACCGGGGCTCACGCTCTTCACCGGCCCGTTCAAGGACTATCCGGCGCTTCTCCCTGCCTATCGCTATCACTTTCTCACCAACAGCAAACCGGCAACGCACCTCGCGGCTCTGACGCACATCAAGAAAAAGGACTTGGCCGAGAATATGCCGGCCGTGCTGGCCGAGGTTCTCAAGCACATCGCCAAGTCGTTGCGGCGGGACTAGCCATGGCGGTGTTGTCACGACGGGTTCGCCCGGATGATTGGAAGCCGGTGGGCGTGGACGCGCTCGAAGCGAATGCGTTGAAGGTCGTCCGCTCGGCAGACAACCGATCCGTCATTGCCGGCCCTGGTGCAGGCAAGACGGAATTGCTCGCGCAACGCGCTGCCTATCTCCTCCAGACGGGCACGGCACCTGCACCGAGGCGTATTCTCGCCATAAGCTTCAAACGCGACGCCGCGACGAACCTCGCTGCGCGGGTCCGTCAGCGCTGCCATCGCAATCATGCCGGACGCTTTGACTCCATGACGTTCGACGCCTTTGCAAAGGGATTGATCGATCGCTTTTGTCAGGCGCTGCCCGCCCGCTGGCGGCCGCGGCCTGACTACGAAATCATCTTCCCCAATGATCGGGATTACCGCGACTTCCTGTATCAGCAGGTCGGCACGCCTCCGGCATCGGTTGGCACCTATACCGACCTCCAGGCGATAGCGGTGAAGGCTTTCGAGCGCCGTCATCTGGTGGGGTCACCGCTTTCGTTGGTCGGCTGGTCAAATCCGAGCCCGGCCCAATGGGCGGCGGATCGCTTCTGGCAAATGTCGCTTCACGACGGTAAGAAGAGCGTCCTGTCGTTCCCGATGATCGGGCGGCTCACCGAACTCCTGTTGCGGGTCAATCCGATGGCGCGCGACGCGCTCCGACTAACCTATTCCCACCTGTTCATGGATGAGTTCCAAGATACGACGCAGATCCAATATGATCTGGTCCGCACTATCTTCCTCGGCACCGACACGGTGATTACGGCCGTTGGCGACAACAAACAGCAGATCATGCGCTGGGCGATGGCGATGGACGATCCCTTCACCGCGTTCGACGCCGACTTCGGCGGGAAACGGACGCCACTCTACAACAACTATCGCTCGTCGCCCAAGCTGGTGCGTATCCAGCATGTTCTTGCGCAGGCTTTGGATGCCCGCGCCGTGGCGCCGGTATCGAAAACGGTGGGCACGATCGCTGGAGACAGTTGCGCGATCTGGGATTTCTCGACCCCGGAGGTCGAGGCGGATCGCTTGGCGGCTTTCGTCGCGGCAGAAATGAAGACCCACCAGCTCGGCCCGCGTGATTTCGTTCTGCTCGTCCGCCAGAAGGCCGCGGACTATGCGGCTGTCCTCGAACCGGCCTTCGCGGCTGCCGGCATTCCCCTACGTAACGAGGCCGGGGCCGTCGGCACGGTCATGCTGCAGGAACTGCTGGCGGAAGAAGCATCGGAAATGGTCGTCGCCATTCTGCGCCTCGCGATGACCAAGCGGGCCGGCCGATACTGGACGGACTGTCAGGAAGCGCTGGCCGCGCTCCACGGCGTTGCGCCTGATGACGAGGCTGCTCAGGCCAAACTTGCCCGCGAACTGGACGCTTACGCGATCAAACTCAGTGGTGCCCATCCCAACCCACCAAAATCGAAGGCGGTGGCGCGATCCATCGTGGACGACATTCTGGCGTTCATCGACCGAGAACGGCTGATCGCGGTTCATCCCGCTTATGGCCAGGGCGGCTGGCTCGACAAGGTGCTTGATGCCGCCGCTGTGCATCTACTGGCGTCGTCGGCCGGTGGTATTGATTGGTCGTCAGCTCTCGATGCCTATGAAGGCGTTCACTCGATCCCGCTGATGACAATCCATAAGAGCAAGGGCCTCGAATATCATACCGTCATCTTCGTGGGGTTGGACGACGGCGCCTGGTGGAGTTTCGCTGGCGATCAGATCGAGGCGACAGCCGGATTCTTCGTTGCTTTCACCCGCGCAAAGCAGCGCGTAATCTTTACCTATTGCGGTCGTCGCGGTACGCGCACTAAAATCGCAACCCTTTATGACCTCTTGCGAAAAGCTGGTGTTCAGACCGTTCAGGTTGCGTGACGGAATCCTACGTTCTGATTATCGAGACCGCGAAACGATGCGATTGCCGAGAGCGAGAGAATTTGCGATCGTAGCTTAGAGCACGTTAGAATGCAGAGGGGCATCTATGGAGCGCCATAGCGTATATGCGCCCGAAGAGATTCGAACTATTGATCTAAGTTTGTAATCTGCGACGCCGACCGCGCCGTGAACATCGAGCTCAATCTGCCGTGTATGCCTGTCGTAATCTCGAATGAACCTTACCTGCCCGCTATCATCAACTCTGACTGGATTCCGGAAACGGTCGTTCCATAACTGCTCATTTGGAATGTAGACGCTAAAGAAAAATACTGCACGATCTTACTGAGAAATTTTCCCACGAGGCTGATAGGCGCGACAGCGCGCGCTGAGCGAACGTGTACAATGTTCCACGGCGATCGAAGCTCGTCGTTGCACAGCTAACGCTTCTTGCGACCTTTCCGAAGCGTAGCTGGAGGCTTTTCGTTTGCTTTTGGGATGGCCAAAAGCTCCGCGACGGGGATATCCAACGCCACTGCCAATCTCTCTAAAGTTTCGACGGTCGGATTCTCGACCCCACGCTCGATTCGTCCGACGTACGACCTGTCCACACCAGCATCTACCGCCAGCGCTTCCTGCGACAGGCCGCGCTTCACCCGCAGTTTTCGGACATTCCAGGCCACAAGCGCTGTCGCTTTCATAAGCGAAACAAACGACTTGGCGGCCCATTAAAACACGCACTATAATGTCCCTATTATTGATTTGGGGCAGTTGTGCGCATCCGTATTCATCGTGGGACGAAGGAGATCGGCGGGACCTGTATCGAGTTGGCCGCCGTCGGGGGCCGGATTCTACTGGATCTGGGGCTGCCGCTTGATGGCGATACGGACGAGATCAGCCTCCATCCATCGATCGATAGACTCGCGGGCGGCGGGGATTTACTGGCTCTGGTCCTGTCCCATGGTCACGTCGATCATTGGGGGCTGGCTCATCTCGCCGGACCTGAGCTGCCGGTCGCGCTAGGCGCAGCAACACACCGCATTCTGAAGGCTGCCGCCCCGTTCGTGCCCAAACCGTATGTGCCGACGAAGCCGATCGAGTTTACAAGCGGCACTCCGCTGGAATTCGGCCCGTTTCGGGTGACGCCGCATCTGGTGGATCATTCCGCATATGATACTTACGCCCTTGAAGTGGAAGCCGACGGCCAACGCCTGTTCTATTCCGGCGATATCAGGGCTCATGGCCGCAAAGCGGCACTGTTCGAACGCCTTGTGGCCGACCCTCCACGATCCATCGACGTAATGCTGATGGAAGGGTCGAGCTTTGGTCGCCTGAGCCCCGACCACGTCTTTCCGACCGAGACAGACGTCGAGCAGCGCCTGGTTGACCTGTTTCAGGCAACAGACGGTCTGGCGCTGGTCGCAGCCTCGGCGCAAAACATCGATCGCATGGTCAGCCTGTATCGGGCCTGTAAGCGTAGCGGCAGGATGCTGATCATCGACCTCTATGCCGCCGAGGTTCTTCGCGCGACAGAGAATGCTAACATTCCCCAGTCGGATTGGCAGAATGTCGCGGTGTACGTCCCCCAGTATCAGCGCATCCAGATCAAGCGCAGCGGCCGCTTTGACTTGCTTGATCCTCACAAGACCAATCGTATTTTTGTGGAGCGACTTGAGGATCTGGCGCCTCGGGCAGCGATGCTCTTCCGACCGGCAATGCTGCGCGACCTCGATCATGCCAATTGCCTCTCCGGTGCACGCGCCATCTGGTCGCAATGGGACGGTTATCTCAAACAGGAGCGCGGCCTTGCCCTCCTTGCCGAACTTAAGACACGAGGAATCCCCCTCGATCACGCCCATACATCCGGCCATGCCAGCATTCCCGATCTGAAGCGATTGGCCGAGGCTATCCAGCCAAAGATGCTCGTGCCGATCCATACCTACGAGCCGGAGCAGTTTCCGGCGCACTTCCAAGCCGTCAACCTCAAGAATGATGGCGAATGGTGGGACGTTCCAACATGACCATCCAACAGACGTCATCTGGCCACGGCGTGAGTAAGGCCTTCCTCGATGCACTCGACGCTCTTGCTCAAAAACCGTCATGGTGGCGCGATGTCCTTCTGCGGGACGATGTGTTCATCGCGGTGCGAGCGAACTCACTCAACGTCTATCATCGTGGCGCCTCGATCTTCCGGATCGACGACGGCGGCGATGGACGGATCCTTCCATGGACCCACACCAAATACCTAATCCGCCAACAGCAGGTACTGGCCCAGCTTCATGAAGACGGACGCTTTGAACCTTCCGATATCGGTTGGTCCCAATACGCCGGTCCATCGACATTATCGGACATGATCCGCTCAGCCACCGATCTGGCCGGCGCGGAAAAAAGCGGGTTGCATCCCTTGATCATGGGCAGCTCAAAGGTCATCGACGTCGAACTGTCGCTGCTGCGGGCAAGTTCTTCAGTTGATGAAAGTCTGCCGGACACTGATGTCCCTTCGACAGACGCCTCGCCAGTTGACCGGTCCCAAGACCGTCTGGACGTCGTGACCGTCGAAAATCGTGATGGCACGCCGTTCATCGTTTTCCATGAGGCAAAGCATTTCAGCAATCCTGCCCTGAGGGCCAAGGGTGAGCCTGCCGTTCTGGCTCAGATTGTTCGGTACCAGGCAACGCTCAGGCGACATGAAGAAGCATTGCGACAGCGCTATGTCGCCGTTTGCCAGACGCTGGTCCGTGTTCAAGCCATGCGGGCTGCGGCTCGCGCCGCTCTTCCGGGCAGCAGGCTTCCGCTCGAGCTCACCTCCCTGATCGCCGCCATCGCCTCAGGCCAGGTCCAAGCCAAGATAGACCCTGATCCCCGGCTCATTGTATTCGGCTTCGATGGCGATCAACGCGACGGGCGCTGGGAACGGGACGCCAAGCGTCTGCGAGATCACCAGCCATCCCTCAAGATTCGGGCGATCGGCAATACCCGATCCGCCCGGGACTTCTTCTGATCTTGCGATGTCCGGCCTCAAAATGCGGCTTTCGGGAGACACTCGGGCTTTCTTTGCAAAACCCCGCAATTCCTCGGGGCCTCACTTGAATCTAGAGGGCACGGGCTGTCCGTGCCTTTAATTGGGATTCTGCATGAAGGTTATTGCCTATTACCGTATCCGGCCGAGCGAACCGACCTACTCCAATATTGCACTGCAAGAACAACGTGAAGCCGTTAAAACCTGGATCGAAGGCCGTCAGGCCATAGTTCAGGCCGAATATGTCGAGCCGGAAACTGACGGCTTCTCTCGCCCGCAATTGCGGCAAGCGATGGAGGACTGCAAACAGTCCAGCGCCACGCTGCTGATTGCCCGTACAGAAGCCATCGGCAGCGGACTAGAATTTTCTCCGCGGATTTCCAGCATTCCGGTGGCGTTTGCGCCAGAGCCCTCACGTGAGCGCGGCTATGTCACCCTGACACCAGAGAAGGCGCCGCCGGATCTAGCCCTGTACTTTCCGGACTTCCGAAGCCTGCGCATCATGCCGGTTTATCTGTGCAATGGGACCGACGCACCTATTTACGATATCGCTGTCAGAACGATCGGCGTGACATCGAAGTTCTCGATGCCCGCGGCTGCTGACGGGATTGGCTCCGCATCTGAGCAGCCCCTCTCGACGACACCGACCGCATTTTCGCTCGACCGACTGGATGCGCGACATGCCGCTGTGATCGATCGTTACGACCCGATGTTTGACAGCGACTTCATCACCACCTTCGAGATCACATTCCTTGACCAGCACAAACAGACGCAGCGGCTGACGGCACTCCTGAATGCCGCGCCCCTGTCATCGGCCCACATCACCCTGAAGAAATAGCCCCTTACCCGACGGAGCCCCGACGCGCGCCCTTCAGAAGCGGCGGCGAACGATGCCGCATGCCCATCACCTGATCGTTTCGAAATTTCACAAAGGAAATCACTCATGACAATGTCGTTTTCAAAATCGAACCTTATGACCGGTATTGCCTTCGCGGCCATCTTCGGAGTCGTCATCGTCACGCTGCGGCTAGCGACAATCGGATATGGTGGCCCCAGCAGCATCCCTGAATGCAACAGCAACACCACCCGCGACATGCTGCAGGACGCTTTCAAGAATGCACCGCAAGCGGCGCTCGGCCTAAAGCTGCTCAAGATCGGCGACATGTCCGTCGTCGGGAAAGACCTGCTCGACGAAAATAATGAGGTCCGTCACCGGGTTTGTGTCGCAGACGTCTTCACGAACCTTGGACGCAAACCGGTGTACTTCAACATGTCCTTCGCCGATGCCGAGAAGAAGCAGATCTATCTCGAAGCACCGATGCTGCCGTTCTGATAACCAACGGGGGGCCCAACGCACGCATTGAACCGCCCCGCGACATTCCTCTGATCGCCACTACCGCCAGCGCATGGGTTTGCCGCGTGGACGGAGCGGATTGTCGCCTTTTGCCAGGGGTCGTGGGCTTCTGGAAAGCGCCCGCTCGATACGCGCGTCCTTGCCGCCAACGCCCACCACCACAGGCTTGACCATCGGACTCTCAGCGACCCAAGCCAGATACTGCGTCAGAGCATCGACCTGATCGTTGTGCTTGCCAAACGGGAAACGCAGCAATTCGCTCTCAAGCTCAACCGTCCAGGATTCGTTCCTTTTGATCAGTACCCGATGCTGCGCAAACATATGAAGCTGGCTTTCAAGCCGCTCTTCCTTACCGCGGCCACCGGTCGGGCGCAGTTCGGCATGATAGCTTCGTTCAGACAGCATACTGGCAAGGCCGCCTCCGGAACTCGCGTCCTCGATCAGGATTTTTGAGGGCTTGTAGGTGTTGATCAGGCTCAGTGCGGCATCGCGCATCTGGACCGGATCCAAACGGGCGCGAAGCACGTCGATGACATAGTGACGCCGGCTATCGCTGGCGATCACCAGACACACTGTGTAGCTGTTGTCCGATCCGGTTTTGACCGCCGTGTCCCAACTCAGAACAATCCGTCGCGCGTCGGGCGGCCGGTCATCAAAATACTTGATCTGGTCCGGCCGGATCAGTTCACCCAGCGCAGCTGACGGATTCTGCTGATACTGGGCGGCGAAGATCGATGCACCAACCTCTTCCCGCTTGCGCTGGATGACCTCAGCCGGCCACTGATTCGACAGCAGGGCATCCCCGACCTTTCGATGCCAGCTTGAATCGCCGATCGCATACGATGCTTCTTCCTCGGCCACTAAGGGCAGACAGACGTGCTTCCAGCCACCCTTCTGCAACAGGTTACCGGACAGGTCATCTTCGTGCATGCGTTGACCAACCACGATCATGGCGCCATTGACCGGATCGTCCAGACGTGACGAGATCATGTTCTTGAAACTCTCGTTGATGTTGGTGCGTTCTTTTTCCGATTTGGCGTGGTGAGCCGAGATCGGATCGTCGATGATGATAATGTCGAACCCTCGGCCGGTAACGCCAGTCTCGAACGAGGCCGCATAGCGACCGCCTCCGTCTTCGGTCACAAAGTCCATAACCTTGCGGCCGTTGTCGCGCAGGCGGAACCCGGGGAAAACTTTACGGTAGAAATCCGAACCGACGAGTTGGAACGTTTTTGACGCCAGATCCAGGGCCAGTGCCTGGCTGTGAGAAATCACCGCAATGCGCAGCTTCGGATTGCGGCCGAGAAGCCAGGCAACAAATACAATAGACGTCAGCACGGACTTCAGGTGACGCGGCGGCAGATTGATAATGAGGCGGCTTTCCCGACTCTCGCTGATGCCGGTCAGCTCGCTGACCAGGTACTCAAGGTAGGGCGCGATTTCAAGCGCCCAGCGACCATCGACGACCGGAAACGCCCCCTCCAGAAACGCCTGAAGGTCGTTCCGCATCACCGCGCGGTAGATTTGAAGATCAGAAGGCATGGTACTGCTCTTACGAAATAGGGCCGGCGCCGATCGGCACCGGCTGGATATTCCACGTCTATTATTCGGCCAGACGGCGGGCGAGAAAGCGCGCGAGAATTGCTTCGTCGTCGGCTGTCAGTGCAGGCACCTCTTCTGCCACCGCTTCAGGCTCGAACAGCTTGCCAACCAGCGTCAGAACGACGTTGGCGGCGCGGGAGTCGCCCTTCAGTGCTTTCGCAACGAGCGCCTTCAACATGGCGCGCTGTTTGGAGACCTTGAGGCTGCGCTCGCCTTCCCGAATCTGGATTTTTTCGGAAAGTTCGCTGCGCAGATCGGTCTTCAAATTGACGCTGCCTTTCGGGCGCCCGTTCGGATTACCGGACTGCCCCGGCTTGAAGCGGGTCTTGGCCGGCGGCTTGCGGTATCCGACCTTTTCTTCTTCTGCCTTAGACATCGTCCGCCTCCATCGAGGTCAAAACGATGCCGACCGAATTCGCGCTAACCATGCCGCCGTCGGCGGTATTGTTAGGCGATGCTTCCAAAGCCGCATTATCGGTCGATGTGGCGTCGCAGGCAGCATCTGATACGGCGCGCTCATAGAGCGCGTCGAAGGGTTCACCGCTGACAGCGTGAACGGCATCCTTGCCGGTGCGCTTCTGCCAACGGCGGATGGCGGCATCGACATAGCCCGGATCGATCTCAATGCCGATGCAGACGCGGCCGGTTTCTTCCGCAGCAATCAACGTCGAACCCGACCCCAGAAAGACGTCGAGAACGATTTCGCCGCGCCGTGTCACGTCGCGCAGGGCATCGGCGATCATAGCAACCGGCTTCACCGTGGGATGAGTACCCAGAAGATCCATGCGGTCCTTGCCGAAGGCGTTGACGCCACGGTACTGCCAGACGTTCGAACGGGTACGGCCGCCGGCGCCGAGGCCGAAATTATTTTGATGCGGCGCTTCACCATGCTTGAACACGTAGATCAGCTCGTGCTGGCTGCGGTAGAAGCTTCCCATGCCCGCATTGGATTTGACCCAGACGCAAAGGTTCTTTTGCTCCAGGCCGTTCTGGGTCGCGGCCTCGCACAGTTCACTGCCATGACGCCAGTCCATGCAGAGATAAAGAATAGCGCCATCAGCAAGGACAGGTTTGATCGCCGCCACCGTCGCGGACAGGAAGGCGACGAACTGTTCGCGCGACATTTCGCCAACGCCCATCGAAAATTCGCGATGGCGCGTCTTGCCGAGACCAGACACAAAGCCATCGATCTTCACGTTGTAAGGCGGGTCGGTGAACACGCAGACGACTGTTTTGGCACCTACAAGATCGCGGATAAAAGCTACGTCGCGGGCATCGCCGCAACCGATCAGGTGATGGCCGAGGCGGAAGACGTCGCCAGGCTTTGCGGCCAATGGTCCAGCCTCCGGCACAAGATCATCGAGCGGTTCCTCCTCAACGGTATTGGCGGTCGGCACATCGATCGACAAGGCCATATCGATCTCCAACGCGTCAAAGCCGCTGAGATCAAGGTCGAAACCAACGCTGATCAGGTACTCGAATTCGCCCTTCAGCTTTGCATCGTCCCAGACAGCGTCCTGGGCAACCCGGTTCAGGGCAAGACGCAGGGCGCGGACTTCCGCCTCGGAGCGGTCCAACTGCACCACGGCAATTTCGTCATGACCGAGCTCGACAAGTGCGTCGAACACGGCATGACCATCGATCAGCGCGCCTGTCGTCGCGTCCAGCGGCAGCGGCACAACTTGGCCGAACTGCCGCAGGATGTTTTTCAGTTTACGACGCTGCGCGGCGCTATGCTGACGCGCGGCGTGGGGCGACGGCTTGATAGCCGTCGCTTTGAGATAAATAATCTCGAGTGAGTTCTTATTGCTCATACCATACCCCATTAAATTTTCAGTGGAGTACGGTCGTCTGCGTCCGAAGCCTTGGACGGCGAACCGCGATCCGGCAGCTCACCGGTACCGGTAATCATGACCGGCAGCAGTTCGCGAACAAAGTCCGGAACATCAAGCTCTTCGGTGCGGTCGAGAGATGCCAGCAAAGATGCCAGCGCCGCATTGAAGCCTTCCGCTTCGCGGTTGATGACCTCGGCGCAAACAAGCAGGCGGCCCACAGCACGAACAACTGTGGGAGAGGTATCCGTAACCTGAAACACCTTCACGAGGTCGTAGCGCGCGGCCATCAGCGCAAGATACGCAACCGTATCTGAAAGAAGGCGGTAATCCGGACCGACAATCAGCGGATGCGGCTGACCATATTTACGGATCAGGTGAACCGCCGCATGCACCGCTGCGATGTTGTTACGACGCAAGCGCGAAGTGGCAACTTGGATGCGGGGGAGCGGGACGATCTTGATGTTGAGTTTTTGGGCCATTGAGGGACTCCAAGGTATTGGAGCACCGGCAAACGACGCACATACAGCTATAGATGCACGTACTTGTAGTTGTCCGCCTGTGCTGCCCGAGAGAGTGAGCTGCATCAGGGGGCCATGACCACGTATCTATCAGATAGCGCCTGCTCCCGGAGCGTTTGCAAAGTCGGGTGTTCCGGAACAGGTGGGGCTGTTGGGGAGTGAAACCGGCGGCGTGAAAGCCTGATCCTCAGACTCTGGCCAGAAAAGCTTGCCCAGACCTCGGTCGCCGTCGATCGCAATGCCGTGTTTTGTCTTAAGAAAGAAACTAAAGACAGAAGTCGTCTAGGCCACTTCACACTAGGTCTACATACAGCGCCGGGACAATGATCAAAAGTTTTTAGGGTATTTTTATACCTTAATTGAAAAATTAACTTCGACGCTCCGATACCCGGTGAATCAAAATTTTCAGGCAAGCTCTAGTTCCAGACGCGCCTCTTTTTTGCTTTTGGCTTCCGATACCTCGATGCGTATCTTCTCACCTAAAGCGTTCAAATAAGAAAACAGCCGATCATAAGTATATCCGCTGAACTGTCCCCTCAGGAGCTTTGAGACATCAGGCTGTGCGAGACCTAGACGAGCGGCTGCCTGGGCTTGGGTCAGGCCCTTGGCGCGAATAATGTCACCGATCGCAATCACAAGGTCGGCCTTGACCGAATGAGCTTCAGCGTTTGGCAGCCCAATATCGGCAAAAACATTACCGCTGCTTTTTACGACCTTTGCTCTGCTTTTCGTCGTCTTCTTTTTTTCTACTCGCATAAGCCTGCTCCGCCATTTTTAGACGCTGCTGGATTTTCTTGATCTCGAATTCTGGCGTCTTGATGCCGCTTTTCGATTTCTTCTGAAACGCGTGCAGAACATAGATCACACCTTTCATCTTAACGGTGTAGACGCCCCGGTAGGTGTTGCCATCGAAGTCTTCAATGATTTCGAGAACCCCTGCTCCGCCGAAACCTTTTAGCGGCTTTACATCGATGTGCTTGCCGCCCTTCTGAGCCGTACGCAACGCAAAACCCATGGTCTCCTTTACCTTCCTTGGAAAGGCGGACAGATCCCCCTTGGAAGATCCAACCCATTCGACCGGCGTATCGTCATCGCTCATTTGAATATAGTTTTTATACTATAATTAGTCGAAGATCAACCTGGCATTGGGCCACAACCGGCGAATCCGACCTGCCCTGTATATCTGCTCGTACTTGCAGATCCTGTAGCATCACAAGATGCTCAGCATCGCGCCAACAAAGCCACAAGATTGCTCACGATCTACTCGACTTCAGGCGAAAACGGAGCATGTGTGGAGGTGCATAAGGGAGCCTTACATGACCGATAACCCAGAAAATCACGTCGTCGCAGCGCTTGTATCGGAAGTCCGAGCCAAGTTGGAAGAAGCCCATAGCATCGCACAAGCTGCCGAAATCTGCGCCCGTGCCGGCAATGTAAGTCGTTCAGTTCAGATCCTGATGGACTTCGAGGGCTTAGCGCACGAGGCACAGGATCTGTTCAGGGCGGCTCTTGCGATCAAGCACAGTCTGCTCGCCGAAACCGCATAGCACCTGCCCTCCCTGGTCATCTCCTGCCCGCCCCGCTCTGCGGTCGGCGGGTTGGGTCAGTGCAACGCAGATGTTGCGCTTATCCCGAAGGAGCCACATGAACACCCAGAAACTCAAGGACACCAGACCCGGCGCAAAGCGTAAGTCAGCCGTGGCCGCGCGCTCGCCTTCCAAGGTTGCAAAAGAAGCTCGTTCGCCACGGGCAAAACAGACAAGCGCGCGCAACGTCGTAAAACCATTAAAATCATCCAACCGCGAAACCTCACGTTCAGCAGCATCGAAACGTTTTTCTTCCCAAGCCCTAGTCCCGCAACCGATCCGAGAGTCTTCAAAACTGACTACAGTGCTTGGGATGCTTCGTGCGCCGGGTGGCGCGACCATTGCCGACATCGTGGAGGCGACCGGCTGGCAGCAGCATTCGGTGCGCGGCTTTCTGGCGGGAGTAATCCGTAAGAAACTCGAGCTTGATCTGGTTTCCGACAAGGTTGATGGTGAACGACGCTATCGGATCGGCAAAGCCACGGCGTCGAAGTAATGGACGCCCGCACCACCGTAAACGGACGATCTATTGATCCGGATGTAGAGACCGAGCTGAATAAGCTCGGCTCGATGCCGATCGCCGCTTTGCGGGCCCGGTACCGCGAATTGTCACGGTCCGAACCGCCTCAAGCATTCGGGCCGGACTTGTTGCGGCGGAGCATTGCCCAGCGGATTCAAGAAAAAGCTTACGGTAGTTTGTCCGGCGAGTCCAAAAAGCAGCTCGGTCAGTTCATACGATCGATAGCTTCCGGAAAGACAGGCCGCCTTGAAGTGCCGCAGCGGATCAAACCCGGCTCCGAACTGGTGAGGGTTTGGAACGAACAGACCCATAGGGTCACAGTGCTAGCCAAGGGTTTTAGCTACCAAAGCGAGGTCTTCACCAGCCTCTCGGAAATCGCGAACCGGATCACGGGCACGCGCTGGAATGGACCAAAGTTCTTTGGACTGCGGACAACGAACAAAGAGGTCGAGGCAAAAAAGCGCGCAAAGGGAGGCCGCAATGGCCGCACATAATATCAAACCAGTTCGCTGCGCCATCTACACACGCAAATCCACCGAGCATGGACTTGAGCTAGAATTCAATTCTCTTGATGCCCAACGCGAAGCCTGTGAGGCTTATATAAAGAGTCAGGCGTCACAGGGCTGGCGCATCCTGCCTCAGCCTTATGACGATCCGGCTTTCTCCGGTGGCAACCTCGACCGTCCCGCCCTTAAGCAACTTCTGGCCGATATCGAAGCCGGCCTGATCGACGTGATCGTGGTCTACAAGATTGACCGCCTGACCCGATCCCTCGCCGACTTCGCCAAGCTGGTCGAGACCTTCGACCGCAAATCGATTTCCTTTGTCGCGGTGACCCAGCAGTTCAACACCACCTCATCGATGGGACGACTGACGCTGAATGTGCTGCTGTCCTTCGCACAGTTCGAGCGGGAGTTGGCGTCCGAGCGCGTCCGCGACAAAGTCGCCGCCTCCCGCCGCAAGGGCAAATGGACTGGAGGCACTGTTCCACTCGGCTATATGGCCAAGGACAAAAAGCTCGTCATCAACCCCAAGGAAGCCGAAACCGTTCGCACTATCTTCAAACAGTATATCGCCCTGAAGTCTTTCAGTGCGCTGGTTCAGGACCTTGATCGCCGCGGCATCGTCACCAAGCGGCGTGATACCAAGGTGCCGAAATATCGAGGCGGTATCCCCTTCACCTATGGTCCCCTCGCCCATGTTTTGAAGAACCGCGTGTACTTGGGCGAGGTCCATCATGGCGGAAAATGGTATCCCGCCGAGCATAAGCCAATTCTCGATCCGAAAATCTTCGATCAGGTGCAGACCCTGCTCGCCGAGAACCGCGTGACCACCCAAACCCGGCAATCGGCCAGCGGAGCCCTTCTCGCTGGCAAACTTCGCGATGATCGCGGCAATTATATGAGCCCGAGTTTTACGGTGAAGAACGGCATTCGTTACCGGTTCTATATTTCACGCGCCCTTATGCGCGGCAGGAAGGCTCAAGCGGGTTCGGTCGCTCGCATTCCGGCGCAACTCATCGAAGGCTTTGTCATCAACGCGATCAGGGAGCACCTCGCATTCGACCCGCAGACTCCCAACGATCAGCTCAGAAGTCATGTCGTGGATTCCGTTGCTGACGTTATCGTTTACCCCAAGACAATCACGATCCGACTACTGCCAGACAATACAGAAACCATCGAAATCCCATGGCAAGCCCCGGTGAAGAACACTTCCGCACCCGCGCCCTCATCCACCAACACCGATCAGCCAGATCCAAAGTTGTTGCAGGCGATCGTTCGGGCTCACGCGTGGTTGCGCGATCTACAGTTAGGCAAGTTCGACAACATCGAGGCGCTGTCAGCGTCGGCAAAACTCCATCCGAAAGTCGTGCGGCAAGAGCTGCGCTATGCGTTCCTGGCACCTTCCATTACGGAGGCCATTCTGACCGGCGAGCAACCGCCGGCACTCACGCTGGCGCGGATTCCAAAGACCCTGCCCCTGACCTGGTCCGGGCAGTGTCGTGCGCTGGGGTTCTGATCGTGTTGCAACAAAGTTGAGATGTCACGATTTGTGCAAAGTAGAAATGTCCCAAATGGCGGACTGTCAGGGGACGGGAAACGGCGCCGCGCAGACCATCATATCGGAGCGGCGCCGTCTTTTACTGGCTGATTTCGGGACCAATTTTGCGGCTTTGATGCGGTCGGCCCGAACTTTCATCAACCCGGCCTTCTGATCCGAGCGGCGTGGCCCTTCAGGGAGGCGGCTGTACCGGGGCTGATTGTCCTGCTGTTCCTTGATCCAGGCCAGAACCTCGCCGAGCCGCTTGTTCTCCACGATCGCGGCGTGGCTGACCCGCTGCAGCTTGTCGAAGGCCGCGTAAGGCAACGATCTGCCTTTCCAGCGAACCTCCAATCGCCCATCGGGATAGTCGTAGATCTCGACCGTCTTGCCGCGCAGACGAGTCGCCAGGCCCTCGGCCTTGAGCGTCAGCTTCATCTGGTTGTAGTTCACGACCAGCTGATGCGAGACCGTTCGCTGTTCCCGCTAACAGAGAATCTGATCGAGATCTTGGCGGAGATCGATCACGCGATGTAGATCCTTGTCGCGGGCGGGCGGCTTGCCGAACCGGCCGTTATAGTGAGCGATGAAGCCGGGCAGGAAGGCGTTAGCCTCGTCTAACGTGCTGATGCCGGCGAGCCGCAACTCCTTCACCAGGCGATCCTGCAATGTCGAATGCGCGCGCTCGACCCGGCCCTTTGCCTGGCTGGTATTGGCACAGAGAATCTCGATGTTCAGTTCAGATAAGGCCCGTCCGAACTGAGTCATTCCATCGCCGCTAACCGCGCTCTCGTTCGACACCCGGAAGATCGAATGCTTGTCGGAGTAGAAAGCAACCGGCTTGCCGTAACGACCGAGATAGGCCTTCACCGCCGCGAAATATGCAAACGTGCTCTCTGAAGCGACAAAGCGCAGTTCCATCAGGCGACTGGTCGCATCGTCGACGAACACCAGCAGCGTGCAGGCGGGCGCACGATCTTCAAACCAGCGATGGTCAGAACCATCGATTTGGACCAGTTCGCCGACATGCTCGCGGCGATACCTAGGTTGCTTGAATCGAAGCCGCTCAGCCCTTGATGTCCAAATCCCGGCGCGCCGCATCCAGTTGCGCAGCGTCTCTCGCGAGACTTCGAGGTCATGACGCTCGGCCAGCTTCTCGGCGGCGAGGGTCGGTCCAAAGTCCGGGTAGAACTTCCGAACCAGGTCGACCGCATGATCGCGGACCGCGTCCGGAAGCCGATTATTTGAGGGGCGGCCGCGGCGTTGATCAGCTATCGCCGGCGCACCGCCATCACGATATCTGCCCAGCAGTCGGTACGCCTGCCGCAGCGTGACGTTCATCACGCCGGCAGCAGCAGCAACCGTCAGCTTCCCGCCGTCCAGCCGCGCCAAAACATCAAGACGGTTCAGTTCGCGCTTGCTCATCAACACCACGCTCATCGAAACGACAGCCTCCAACGTCCCAAAAAGGACAGGAAACTGACATCTGAACTTTGCTCAGTGCTGACATTTTAGCTTTGCTACTACAGATCGGATTCGCACATCCGATGTTATGGAATGTGAAGGTCCGCATTGAGTCGACTACAAAGTAGGCCAACTATAGACCTTCAGTGGATAGGTGAACTCAGCGATGAGACGGCTCCGGCGAGCTATACAATAAGAGGCCGTGCAGATGCTAAGCAGTTTGGCCAATTTCCTCAGGTTCTGTACTGCAGCAGCGAGCAAGAACTTGTCGCACCCCACATGGTACCGAGCCTAAGGGTTGGCAGTGGGCGTTTAACCCCCCAATTGATATAATCGGCGTTCATACGCCAAAGATAGGAAAAAACCTCTTTTCAAGGCCGAGTTCCCCGAACAAGCTTATATTGGTGCTTTCGGATTCGAATCATTAGCGTTGCCGCTGAAATGGATTACGGCTCTATGGCGCGGGCTCCCACGCATGGCAAGTCGACACTCGATGCACGGTTCAGCTTTGCCGATACCGGGTTTGTCGGCGGGAGCGAGGGCTGGCATTCACAACTTCGCTTTGCCACGGGTATTGCGGATGGCGAGCACTATCTTCTGCGCCTCTTCAAGAAGACCGGAACGGCGCTCGACGAAGATCTGAAGCGGCTCATCACGCACGGGCTCAGGCGGGTGCGCCGCGTTCTCTCATCGCGGCGTGCACGCCAGCTCCTGGTCGAGATCATTGAAATCGTCGAGGACCAGGATGAGATCGGTATCCTGATGGTCGATCCCGGCAGTCCCATTTGTGGGTCATCGCATAGGGTCCGCGCTCGGGAAAGCCGCCTGCTTACGCCGACCGGCCGCAAGGCGTTTTGGCGCAATATCGTGCGCGTCGCCGAAGGACTCGCACTTTGTCATGATGCGGGCATCGTGCATGGCGCCGTCAGCGAACACGCAATCTTCTCGCATAATGACGACAAGGAAGATTTTCGTCTCGGCGGTTACGAAGCATGCGTGCACCTCGCCGATGGTGATATGGGCGGTGCCGGACATCTTTTACGGCCGTCCGGCACCGTTTCGTTCCGGCGGGACTGGAGCGATCTTGGCCAGGCTGCATCGCGTATCCTTGGCGTTACCGAGGATGGTGGCGGCCCCTCTCTACTGTCGATCGAACGGCGCATGCTCAATCGCCTTGCCAATCCGCCGCACTACCAGCTTTTCGACGGCAACATTGTCCTGAGCGAGCTGGCCGAGGTCGTGGCTGATCTTGACCGGTCAGGGTCAAGCGCCGAAGGCGAGCTCGTTCTCTATCCTTCGGCTCAAGTTATCCAAAGCGATCTTCCCGCACTCACGTCCGGCACCGTCCAGGCAGATGACCGGGACGCAGTTCTTCGGTTTGTCGACGAAGATCTGAGCGGACCGTCGGTACGGACCGTTGTTGTAGATCAGGCCTATGTACGTGTCGTCACCGATCTTGCCGCCTATGGGGTGAAAGTCGTCGATGATTGTGTCGGCATGATCGAAAATGCTAACAAAAGGCGGCCTGACGACTATATTTACGATGCCACCGAGGTTTCTCACAGGCTCCATCTGGCGCGAACCCGAAAAGGCGCTGAAGAACGGGTGCGCAAGCTCGGACCGGGTGCCAAGCCGTGGATCGACACCAGCGGCGGTAGTCGCGCGGCACAACGAGCCGACGATGTTCCAACCTGGTACGCCCTGATTCTCCTCGAAGCGTTCACCTGGCTACGTGAACAGTTTCGGATCTATCCCGTCGAGGTGCTTCACCCGCCGTCGGACGGAGACACCGATTTGGCCTGGATCGCATCCCGTGAGGATGACGCGCGGGACATCCGGCGCAAAATGATGGGACTGCGTCCAGCGTACGACGCGTTAGGCCGCGAACTGAAGTACGACGACGGCAAGCCGAATTGGACCCTTTCGCGCCTTGATGCGCTCGCCGGCGATCGCGAACGGCTCCCCGAGCTCAGTTATGAGGGAACGGGCGGCATTGTCGATGGCCGCCTGGCTTTCACATTCGCGACCAACGAAGCGGTGGTGCCGGGACAGACCCTGTATCTTCGCCCTCGTCGCGATAGCGGATTCGAACGCGCTATTCGCCGTCGCCTTCAGAATATCGTGGCGGCCCGGACCAATATTGAACTCTTGAGAGCAATCGACGATCCGGCACAGATCGCGTTGGACGATGTGCTGCGCGATATTGCAGCTCCGGGCAAAACGCCGCCCCAGGATATGGATGCGTCGAAAAAGACAGCATGGGACGCCATTGTGGCCGGCAAGTCGATCAACGTCGTTGTCGGCCCTCCCGGCGTCGGCAAGACCTTCCTGATCTCGCATCTCGTCAGGAGTATTCTGGAAAAAACACCGGATGCCCGCCTGCTAGTCTCGGCGCAAAACCACGAGACCTTGATTCAGATGGAGGACGAACTCAAAAAGACGCTTGCGGGCGGCACGACGATCGTCGTTCGTGTCGAGCGCACGCGATTGACCGATGAAGTGAGTCCGCTGCGCGCGAGCTCGATTGGCCTGCTCCAGTCGGTTTCGGCCGCGGGCCATGCCGCTGAGGGCACGATGGTCAATCAACGCTACCAAATCAAGCAGTCGCTGCAACCCGATGCGTCGGAAGCGGCCATCGCGGAAAGGGTGTTTCGCGACACCGATAATCTGTTGCTGCGTTCATCTGATGTCACGCTTGCGACGACGTCGTCGCACATCATCGAAGAAATGATTGCGGACGGCGATCAATTCGACTGGGTCATCGTCGAGGAAGCCGCTCGCGCCAATGGCGCGGAACTGATCGGCGCGTTGCTGCTGGGCAACAGGCGAATCATGGTTGGAGATCACAATCAGCTTTCTCCTTTCGATGCAGCCCAACGGCAGAAGTTCTATGATGCCGAACGCGCGGAAGAGCTGCTGCGAGGCGCGAAACAGCAGCTTGAAACCATCTCCGATCTTCCGCCGGAAATCTACGAAGCCCTTGATACCATCAAGTCGAATGCGCTTTTGCAGAAGGAAGTGCTCGCGACGGCAGCTCGGCTTGAAGAGCCATTCCGATCGATCGCGGAGCGCGAAGAACAACGAGAGAAGGACACAGGGCGGTCGAGCACGATTGTCAACACCCTCCTGGAACAGAGCCGCATGCACCCCGCTATCGGGGATCTCGTTTCAAACACATTTTACAAGAAGAACCTCGTTCCCTCCGATCGCGCCAAGCGTCGCGCGCTGACCGTTACGTCGGCCGCTCCACACCTCGCGGCGCCGATCGTTCTTCTCGATTTTCCGCCGCTCAGCTTGACCAAAAAGCGGAATTTCGAGGTGAAAGTGGAACGCTCATATCGCAACGAATTCGAGGCGCACGCTTTGATCGCGGCTTTGAAAGGCTTGCGGCCGGTTGTCGGCAAGGACGGTAGCCGACCAACGCTGGTGATCCTTTCGCCTTATGCAGCACAGGTCAAATGGCTCAAGCGTTTGCTTCATCAACAGGTCAGGAAAGACAAGACCTTGTTCGGCTTCGCCAGTCCGCGCAGCAACGGAGAGTTTATCTTTACGAGCGACAGCTTCCAGGGCGGCGAGGCCGACGTCGTCATCGCCAGTCTCACGCGTAACAATGTCATGGTGGGATCGCGTGCGTTGGGATTCGTCAAGAGTTCACAACGCATGAATGTGCTGCTCAGCCGCGCCAAGCAAAAGCTGGTTCTTGCGACCAGCCAACACTTCATTCGCGACGTGGTCGAGGGAATAGATCCCGACGGCAACAAAGATGAGCTCGAGTTCCTTCGCAGGATGCTGAAGGAGCTCACGACGCTCGCGAAAACTGAATACGATCTGGTCAGGAAAGACGCGCCCGTCGTCAAGGTCAAGGGAGCTTCCATCATCACGGTCGATGAGAATGGGAGATTCCCCGCGTGAAAATCTACCTTCCGGCCTGGCACTATCGTGCGCGCGCCATCGTGCAGCGCACCTGGGGATGGAGCCCGATCGAGGAAATGATCTTGCTGGCGCTCGATCGCGCGCCGGATACGATTGAGGGTGTTGCCAAATCGCTCAGAATTCCTGTCCAAGTCGCTGGCTCGACCATCGCGCGGTTGATGCAATTTGGCCTGGTCGAGCTTCGCCTGTCACCCGTTCCCCAGCTGGCAACAAGCAGTGTCGGTCGCGACTTCATCCGGCTCGGAGGCGCTTTGCCAGAGCGAACCGAAGATCGCGAGATTCACATCAGTCTCGTGCTGGAGAAAGTCGGACATTCCGTCTTTCGCAACCGCGACGTCGAAACCGCCCCACTCAATCGATTTGTCCACACAGATCACAAGGTCAACTTCCCACCGGGACCTGATGAGACCGATGACACAATGGCCGCGCGGGTCACCCAGTTCGTGGCCGGCATGCTGCGCCCCGGCGAATGGCTGCGCGGTGTGCAGACGATCAATTCGGTCCTCGAAAGAAAATACCTTGCCATCGATCTCAACGACGTCAAGAACGGTTTGCTCCCCGAGGGAGCCAGTCAGGACCTGATCGGAGCCCTTCAGGCAACGATCAAGACCGGCATTCTTCCCGAGGCCAGCGACCCTCGGCAAAGCCGGTCACCGACCATCGATACCATGATGTCGGACGACCAATTGATTGTTGGCGGCGACCAACACCTGGAACGCTTCGAACACATCGTCGATCAGGCCGAAGAAGATGTCTTTGTCCTGTCGACCTTTATCACGCCGCACGACGGCAAATACACGGATCGCCACGAACGTGTCCGCGCGGCGCTCGAACGGGCATGCCTGCGTGGCGTGCGCTGCCATCTGTTCTATGGCACGGCGCTGGACACCGAGAGAAGAAATGCCATTGCGATGCAGGAGCTGAATGTCCGGCTCTCCTCGGTACGGCGCGCGCGTGGCCTCGTGCTTGCGCAGCGCGACTCGGTTCGAAGTCATGTGAAGTGTCTTGCCGCAGATGATGGCCGAGGAGGTGCTGTGGTCGTGCTCGGCTCCTCCAACTGGCTGTCGTCCCCTTTTTCAGCCGTTGAGCTGTCTGCCGAGCTCACCGAAAATCACGCGGCTGCGGCCGGCTTGGACCTTCTGCGTTCGATTATCTCGCCTCTTTCCAGCGCCAGTCGTTCGGTTGAAACGCTTCAGTTCATGGCGTCGGACTTGAGGCGCACCCGAAGCTCCTTGTCACTCAAGACCGAGACCGGCCAGAGTATCCCGGTACGGATGACGATCCTTCAAGCCGACGACCATGAGCGATTGCTCCGGCGGGTCGCGCACGAGGCCGATGAACGGTTCGTCTGCTGCAGCAATAGGGTGGGAGCCACCATGGTGCCCGGGCTGTTCAACCCGGCCGAAATCGCGGGCCGCCGCCTCGGCGACGTCCGTGTTTATTATTCGCGTTCGTCGGGACCCATTAAGCGGCGGCACGTCAAGGCCCATCGCGACCGACTAAATGGGGTCGTTGATCTGATTGCCGTGGAGGATCCGCAAGTTCACGCGAAATTCCTCTTGTGGGGCAACGATCATGCCGTGGTGAGTACGATGAATTGGGGCTCTCAATCGGGTTCACCCGATAATCCCCTCGACGAGATTGGGCTGCATCTGGAGGGATCGGGGCTGGCTACGTCGCTCTTGGCCAAGTTCGAAAAACAGCTCGAGGATTGATCCTTGCGGACCATATCAGTCGAGAAATTCTGCCATCGAAATATTCGGCAGTGATCAAATTGCGCTGAGGTGGAGACCCTACAGCGAGCGCCTAAGCAATTTACCCCTGCAACTCGTCGCCTGTTCTGCGAAAACAATATCGCTTCGCAACACGGTGAGCTACTTAAGCCGCAGACCGATTGGAATCGGAGATTTTCTGAAACTCTGCGAGCAGTTCCGGAAAGCTCTGGGCGAGGTATCGCACCACACGGGCGTTTTCGATTAATCTATTCAAATAGCCAGTTGCTACCACCAAATCGAGATGGTCAGTTCCGTATGACTGCTCCACGAGCCGAAATTCCCGGTCAAGATTTGCGGATTCCTGCTCCATCAGTGCCACCTGATCTTCAGTTAATCCTTCGATGTGTTTGGGCTTAGCTGCATCAACCAGCAAAGCCTGCGGCGTGGCTCCTACCAACGATTTTGCATATGTGATCGAATACTTGTTCATTGCCACCATCAACTGCGCCGCTTCGATTTGGCGCATCGGAAGCATCTTTTTGAGTTCTGCAAATGTCGAGATAGGGACATGTTTGTCTTTGAGCATCTCCACCGTCTCGGCACATATTCCTTCCAGGAGACGCTTCTTTAGACGGACATGAGCAACATTCACGTTCAGAACTTTAGCAATCCGCTCTTCCGGCACTCCGCGCTTGATCGCTGCGAGTATCATGTTGCGTTCTTGAATGATCGCAATTCGGCTGACCCTTTTATTGTAGGTAAAAGCCTCATCATCTGTCGCAATGATGCACGTAACTTCTGTCCATCCCTGTTCCTGAAGAACCGATAGTCTTAGGTGTCCATCAAGCAGCAGATACTTGCCTTTCTCACTCCTGTCGCGCGCTACAACAGCAGGCTCAACGATTCCGATCTCGCGGATGGATGACTGAATCTGCGAATACTTTGGAGTTTTCTTGACAGCCTCACTAACCAGACGGAGTGGTTGAATCGCGCTAATCTCAATAACAACGCTCTCTCGCTCGAACGCCACCGCCACCGGTCGTTTTTCAAGCTTTCTGGACATCAAGCCACATCTCCTCGTTCCATGCGACTCAAGAGTTTCTTTGGCATCGAATCTAGCTTTTCGGCCTTTAGAAGCGATATGAATTTCTCGTCGCCAAATAACTCGCGCATTGCATGTGCAATGAAAATCAGACGATTGCGCGTAGCGTCCGCCTTACGGATAAGAAGCCGTTTTCGATCAGTATCTTCGCGATAGACCCTGACGAGCGAGCGGGTTGAAAGCTTTTGCCCGCCCTTTTTGGGCTCGGCGTCAAATCTGCGACCCCGGCGACGCCTGTTTTCAACAAGCCGTTTGACAATCATGAGCTTTCGACCGCGAAGAAGATTCTTTTCATAAGCCTGCTGAAGAGCTTCTTGCACGCCGACGTCATCTGCTTCAGCTATCTCGACAGCAACGCTTACAGGAATATGTCCAGATTCCACGGCGCGCAAAAGACGTTGCTCCCCTTGAGCAAGAAGTCGACCAACACCGCGAACGTATTCGAATGACAGGCCGGTTTTCTTGGCAATCTCGGAATCACTATAACCCCTGGTACGCATACCTCCGATATCATGAAGAAGGTCAATCGCTTGGTGATGGCGGCGTGCGCAGTTCTCAACCAGACTTTTGATCATGCAGTCTTCTACGCTTGCCTCAGTGAGGAGCGCAGGAATTTCCGCTTCTCCCAATTCAATAAATGCCTCTAGCCGGCCTTGACCACAGACAAGGTCGTAAATCTTTCCTTCGCGTTCCTCACGACGGGTAACTGTGATTGGTTTTTTCAAACCTAGTGCCGCGATGTTCTCAACTAATTCGCGAAAGCTCTTCTTGTTGCGAATTCGTGGATTGATTACCGATATTTTAGAGATCGCTATTAGTTGAATTTTTGCTGGGATACTTTCAACCATTACGCAGCCTCCTTCACCGAAATCCGCTCGGCCATCTCAAACAAGCGATCTAATGAATCGAAGAGATAGGCATCGAGCGATATGCCGTTGTATTCCTGCACACGCAGGACTCGCTCGCTCATATCCAGAGTCGGCAGGATCAAATAGTCGAACGCAGCGATATTTGCTCGATCCATTCGAACCGCAATGGTAACATCTGGTAACAAGCCCCGATCGAGCCGGATTCGCCAACGCATCGCACCCGCAGCAGTTTCACGACAACGCGCTATGACAATGGAGACAGAAAATTCGTTGTTTATCTGCAGCAGCTCGGTCGCGGCATCGCGAATTACATAACCACCAGCATTCTCAATTCCCCGAATTACATCCGAGACAACATTGGGAAACAATCGTCGCAGCGCTCGATTAACTTCGATATATCGATAGTCCCTATTAGGGGTGTACCCAACGAGCTGATACGCTCGGAGAAGATTTCCGAATCTACTTTGATAAGCGCTGCTAGACGGACAGCCTTCGGCCTCGTCGATAATGAGACCGGAAAGATCGCCCCGACGGACCAACAGATCACTTAATGATCTTAACATTTCATCATCGGTCATTCGCCGCGATCTGGCTTGTATAATCTGCTGTGCAGCATCAAACAGAGATCGTTCAACAATCGGCTCGAATACGGAATCCGCCCGGATCCATAGATCGGGACTATTTCTCACACGCCGTTGCTTGAGCTTAAACGAGCCGCGATTCCAAACATTGTTGCCGATGTATTTCTCATTGATGAGAATCTGGTGAATGGTTCCCCGGGTCCACGGACGGTTGGCATCAGTGGAGATCCCTCGCCGGTTAAAGTCCCCTGCTATCACTGATTCAGATAGCTGATCGTGCACGAACCGCCGATAGATTTCGCGAACTAATTCGGTTTCATTAGAGGGACCGGGGACAAGGACGACGCGATCTGTCTGTATGCTCTTATGCTGCTTAGTTAGAAGCTCGCCCTTTGATCCACCGTTTTCGTCAACTAAGTGGCGCCTCAGACCAAAGCCAGGCGGACCGCCTTGCCGGAATCCCAGCTGAATAAGCCGCCTCTGCCCAGCGAAGACCTTGACTGAGAGTTCACGGCTATACTCAGCGGCCATGCGACGCTTGACTACCTTTTGAACGTCGGAACCAATGCTGCCGTCATTCTCAAATTGCTCCGCGCAATAAGCAACACGTACTCCCTGTGCGCGGCAGCGGTATTCGTATGATGCAGCCTCATCTGAATCTTGAAATCGTCCCCATCGGCTAATGTCGTAAACGACGACGACCGCAAAATCGGCAGCGCCATTTTCAATATCTGAAAGAAGACGCTGCAGCCCCGAACGACCGTCAATATTTAGACCGCTCCGCCCTGCATCGGCATACGTGCGAACAATTTCAAGTCCTCGTTGCAGCGCATACTGTCGAATTGCGTCTGATTGGTTTTCAGTTGAGTATTTTTGATGCTCCGTGGACATGCGAACATACTCAGCCGCACGCACTAGACCTTCTGATAATTTTTCCTCTGGTGACGAACTCAACTTCGTTTCCTCTACAGTGCAATTCCTGAACCACCGAACTTATCGATAATTGTCAGGCCTCTGTTCTGAGCGTGGAAAGAAGTCTGTTCGAAGGTCCATTCTGCACGCCTGTCTAAGCCTAGCTCGGAAAGGACGGAAAAATGTTGCCGAAGAGAGGCAGAATCTTTCGCAACGGTAGTGGCGACAACACTCCGAAGGTCGTCTATGCGAAAGCAATTCGTGACGCTCTGAGAAGCGAGTTGGGTCAAAATCCAAGTGCTAATAAAATTATTCAGCGTTGGACGGGCGCTGGTGAGCGCACTGTCAAAAATTGGCTAAACGGGCAATGCGGCCCTCGAGGCGAGCACTTGCTATTGTTGGCCTGTCACTCTGAATGTGTCTTTGAAACGATGTTAGCATTAGCTGATAAAGATCACGTCGTTGCAGACAGCAACGTTCAAAAGATTTGCGACGAAATGACCATCGCAATCGGATTGATGAAAAGATTTTTGAAACATGAGAAGCACAGTCGCTCGAACCGATCCGTCGGCTGATTGACTAAACGGGCGAGTTTTCCGCCAAAGGCGGCTAAGGCAGACTGCCTGCCTCCCACGCAGTGGTTTTGTTCTCCGGTCTCTGACGCGAGTCTCCCGAAAATGGGAATTCTTCAATGGTTGGCTGGAGAATGGTGGCCAATTTCGGAAGGTGATGGTTCGATTCCGGTCTCTACAGAGACTCTACGCGCTAAAAAAGCCCGCTGTTGGCGGGCCTTTCTCTTACTAAAGAAGGAAATTCTCCGAAATCCTGACTGGATGGCTGGAGCGAGAGGAATCGAACTCACGCATTCCCGATCTAACCAGTCTCCGCTAAGATGCTGTCATATTTGGGAATTTTTGCTCCATACCAGGCCTTGCGACCGGTGCTTAGTTAGCCCTCAAGATATACCCGCATCAGATCAGTATTAGCTCGCAGTTCGGATGCCGATCCTTCAAGTACCACCCGCCCGCGCTGGAGCACGTAAGCCCGGTCAGAGATATTAAGCCCGAGCGCCGCGTTCTGTTCGGCGATCAATACCGTAACACCGGATTTCTGCGCCAACTGAACCAAACGCTCCGCGATCTCATCGACAATGCGCGGCGCCAGTCCGAGGGATGGCTCGTCCAAAACGAGCAGACGGGGTGAACTCATCAATGCCCGCCCGATCGCCAGCATCTGCTGTTCGCCGCCGCTTAAGGTTCCGGCGATCTGACCAAACCGATCACCGAGCCGCGGGAACATCGCGACAACGCGGTCGATCGCTGACTGTAACGATGACCCGCGCAGCTCAGGCTTGGAAAAGGCACCAAGCTCGATGTTCTCGCGAACGGTCATTTCGGAGAAAATGCCACGCCCTTCGATCACGAGCGCAAGGCCGCGCCGGACTCGCTCCGCCGCATCCAATCGGCAAACATCCTCCCCGGCAAACCTGATGTCGCCCTTTGCCTGCTGAACAAGCCCGGTGATCGCATTGACCGCGCTGGATTTCCCCGCGCCGTTCGCGCCGATCAGAACGACGATCTCGCCCGCACTGACGTGAAGATCGAGATGTTCCACCGCGAGGATTGTCCCGTAGCGGACCTGAAGCTCCCGCACTTCAAGCATGAATGTCGCTCCTCTCGCCGAGGTAAGCGCGCCGGACATCGGCATCAGCGATCACCTTTGCCGGCGCTCCATCGATGATCGGACTGCCGCTGTTCAGCACCAGAATGCTATCGGAAAGCGGAATGACGAGGCTCATGATGTGATCGACCAGAACGACGGCGCAGCCTTTCTCCTTCTGCTCGCGCAGCAAGGAAGCGAGTTGTTCAATTTCCGTAGACGACAGACCCGCCCCAGGCTCATCCAGCAACAGAAGAGTCGGGCTTGCCGCCAGCGCCGTGCCGATTTCGATCAGCTTGCGTTCGTACTGGTTTGTTTCTCCAGGAAACGCGTGCGCGACGTGCACCAGATCGAGCTGGTGCAGGATCCTGCTTGCCTCAGCTTCACACCGGCCACCGAGCACCGAAGCCCCCAGCACCATGTTCTCGTAGACCGTCAGCGTCGGGATCAATCGGGCATGCTGGAACGTGCGCCCAAGACCGAGACGCGCGCGGTGATAGGCTGGTGTCTGCTCGACAGGCTGTCCGCCGAGTTTGATCGTGCCGCTGTCCGCGGCGATTGCACCCGAGATCAGCGCAAGCGCAGTCGATTTCCCTGCCCCGTTCGGTCCGATAATCGATTTGATCTCACCCGCGCGCACGTCAAAACTCAATCCCTTGACCGCTTGCACACCGCCAAATGCCTTGCCGATATCCCTGACCGCCAGAACCGGTTTGTCGCTCGATATCGATGGCGGCCCGACCGGCGCTTCCTCGGGCAAGAAGAACGAGCGTCTGCGCACAAATCCGGCCAGTCCGCTGGGTGCGAACAGCATGATGATAGCCAATATCGATCCAAAGATCACTGGCTGCCATGTCGCGGCTTCACGCAATAGCTCGGGCATCCAGCCCAACAGAACGACACCCAGGATGCCGCCCCAGATGCGTCCCATTCCGCCCACGACCAGCATAATGACCAATGTCAGGGAGTAGTTGAGACCGAACGTATCGGGCGCAACAAACTGGACGTTGTGAACGTACAGGCTCCCACTCAGCGCTGCTATAGTCGCGCTCGCGACGAATACCACGACCTTGAGCGAGGTGACATTGATCCCGCGCGCGGAAGCCGCCGTTTCATCGGCATGGATCGCACGCAGCTTCAGGCCAAGACGCGAATTGGCGAGATTCCACACAACCAGAAGTACGACGGCGACAACACCAAGCACGAGATAGTAATACACCAAGGGATCGCGCAGGATGTAACCGCCCATCTTGAGCCGCGGAATCGAGATGATCCCTGAGGAACCGCCGCTCCATTGCGACGTCACGCGAATGGCCGCATCGAACATCACCGGGAAACCCAGCGTCGCCATCGCCAGATAATAACCGCGCAGGCGAAGCGTCGGTACCGCGACGATCGCGGCCAAGAGAGCTGCGGCAAGCATACCGACGGGCATCGCCGTCCAGCCGGAAAAACCAGCCTTGGTCGTGAGCAGGCCGGACGCATAGGCTCCGATCGCGACAAAAATGCCATGGCCGAGGGAAAGCTGTCCGGCATATCCAAGCAGAAGGTCCAGTCCCACAACCACAAGGATGTTGAGAAGCAGGAACGTCCACACGCCCAGGACATAAGGATCCTGCGAAACAAGCGGAATGATCGCGAATGAAGCAAGGATGCCCAGCATCGGCCCCTGCCTTATCCATGTAGCTGGCATAAAGGATCGCTCAGTCATCGGGCCGATCCCGGCTCGGCGCGGCCGAACAGGCCCTGCGGCCGGACGAGAAGGATCACCAGAAGCGTGAGGAACGCGTATGCATTCTGCAAGTCCGACGATATCAGGCCGACGCCCAGCCCTTCCAGCAAACCCAGGACGAGCCCGCCGATCACGGCACCGAACGGATTGGCCAATCCGCCGACAATTGCGGCCGTAAAGCCCTTGATAGCGAGAAGGACGCCGTTGTCGTAAGACATCATCTGCGAGGGTGTGATCAGCATTCCGGCGAGACCGCCGATGGCGGCGCTTGCCAAATAGGCCATCAACACCATGCGCCGCGGACGGATGCCGACCGTCCGGGCCGCGCGGCTGTCATTGGCGCATGCGCGCATGGCCTTCCCTATCATGGAGCGGAACAGGAAGACCCATAACGCGACGCAGACAAGGGCGGTCATGACCAGAACGGTGATCGTTGCGTAGTTGACACTCGCACCGAACACCTTGATCGCACCTTGCGGATACAGCGCATACGTCTTGTAGTCTGTTCCCCATATCTGATGGGCGAGGCCTTGCAGCGCGATCGCGACGCCGATCGTGGTCATGATGTAAGTCAGTTCATTGCTGCCTTTTCGCGCGGTCGACAGCAGTCCCTGCAATGC